>NZ_JADWPD010000016.1:174686-224383 GCF_017308975.1 Amycolatopsis sp. MtRt-6
GTCTACTCGGGGGGGGGCCTCCTGTTTGGGGGCTCGCCCTCCCCCCGGGCCCCCCCACCGGAATGCGTCAACCGAAGTTCACGTCACTGCACCACATGTACGTCTGGTCGAGGTGCGAAGCCTGCCAGATCGTGAAGACGATGTGGTGGCCGCGGTAGCCGGAGGTCTGGACGTTGAACGTGATGTCCTTCGCCGGGGCGTAGCGGCCGGTCTGCGTGATGAAGTCCAGGTTGCCCCAGCCGAGGCGCTGGGTGGCGGGGTTGAACCCGTTCTTGCTGACGTAGACCCGGAAGTAGTCGGCGCCGTGGCTGGCCTGGTCGTACAGGTGCATCGAGAAGTTGGCGCCGACGCTGGTGGTCCGCCACTGGCCGGGGGTGTTCAGGGAGTTGTTGCGCGCCAGGCCGTTGCTGCAGAGCTGCCCGTCGGGCGTCGAGCCCTGGAAGTTGCCCCGCAGCCCGTCCCGCAGCGCGCTCATCCAGTTCCACATGGTGTCGGCGTTGGCCTGGAAAGCCTGCCAGCACATGGGGTCCTGCTGCTGCATGGCGGGGTTGGTGTGCTGGCTGCCCCAGTCTTTCCAGCACTGGTAGGCCCGGGTCGCGGGGCCGACGATGGTGCCGTGTGCCGAGGCGGTCGGCACCCCGACGAACAGGCAGGACAGCCCGGCGATGACGAGGGCGATGAGACCTCGTCGTGCGGTGCCGGACCCGGAGAAGGTGCGCCTGCGCATGGATGATCCTCCATTCTCGGAAGAACGAGCGGTGGTGGGTTCATGTGGGAGCGCTCCCAGGGTGGCAGCAGCTTAACCCCGATCCGGACATACTTCAACCAAACGCCGGAAAGGCATTGTGGTTATTTCCCGCCGGGGTGGTTTCGAAAAGAACGGGATTCGCGCCGAAAGTTTCGGGACTCGGCTGCCTGCTCAGCAGGACGAAGAAACCGTCACGTTCTGGTCGGACACGCGGAGCACGCGACCGCCCGCGACGAAGAGCGAAGTGCCCGCGTTCCCGCCCAGCCGCAGTACGCAGCCGGTCGCCGGTGACGGTTTCGCCGGGTCGGCCGAAGACAGCCGGACTTCCGGCGCCCTGATCACCGTCGTGCCGAGGACGCCGAAGTCCACCGGGCGGCCGGCCAGCGCGTCGCCGGCGAACCGGTCACCCAGCCGGAAAGGCAGGACCACCAGGAAAACCACCACGAATCCGGTCAGCGCGCCGGCCAGGCCGCGGAGCAGGTGACGGCCGGGCAGCGACAGGTGCACCTCCGCCAGTGACCGCACGCCGGTGCCGATGGAGAGGGTGACCCAGGTCGGCTGCGCCGACGTCGCCCGGTTCTGCAGCCACCGGACGGCGAGGAACGCGGCCAGCGCCACCAAGCCGACCAGGAACGCCCGGGCGACCAGCCAGGAGAACGTGATCCCGGCGTCTTCGGGATCGACACCGAGTGCACCGTAGAAGCGGGCCATCAGGATCCAGCCGAAGGCGTAGGACAGGCCCGCTACACCGGTGGTGATCTGGGCCGCCTGCGCCGCCCATTCCGAGATCCCGGCCAGTTTCGACGTGCTCATACGAACCTTGCCAGGACGAATATCGCCAGGAGCGCGCCGAGCAGCAGCCCGCCCGCGAAGATCCACCGGTCCACCGTCCGCACGGCGGCCGGGTCGCCGACCGGCGCCGGCTCCACCACGGTGCCGGTGGTCTGGGCCGACGCCTTGTCCAGGCCGCGCGCCCACTCGGTCAGCGACGGCCGGGACGCCGCGGGCCCGGACGCCCGGACGACCAGCTCGGTGAGCGCGGCGGGAAGCCGCTCGGGCGGCAGCGCGTCGTTCGGGTACCAGGAGGGCGAGATCAGCACGCGGGGCACCAGGAGACCGAGGACGTACGACGTCGACGCCCGGTCCGGACGTGTGACCTCGTCGGTGAGCACGCGGGGGTCCGTCCAGTCGACCGTGGTGTAGAGCGGCGAGGAGCTTTCGCTGCCGAGCGGCCGCAGCGAGTCGCAGTCGAGCACGAACACCTCGGCGGGGCCGAGTTTCCACAGGAGGTTGTGCGACGCGAGGTCCTCGTGCACGAAGCCGTGGTCGTCCAGCCACGACAGGACGTCCACCAGAGCGCGGAGGAGATCGACCTTCTCGCGATCGGTGGCCCGCGGCACGCCGAGTTTCTCGGACCGCTTTTCGTACAGCAGGAAGTTGAAGTCGCGGACCCGCGTCCGGCCCGAGGGCAGGGTGAACTGGAAGCCGGCCGCGGCCCGCACGACCAGCGCCCCGACGGCCTGGCCGTCCTCGCCCACCGTCGCGACCGGCCAGGCCAGCGTGTGCCGGACCCGGGCGAGGGTCTTCGCGTCCCAACCGGCGTGCGTGCCGACCAGTTCGGCCAGTTCCCCGGCGTCCCGCGGCCGGCTGTACTTCTTGTACAGCAGTGTCTTCCGCGGGCCGGCGATCGAGAAGACGGTCGACGCGCCACCGCGGGCCAGTTGTTCGCCGACCCCGACTTCGGCTTCCGCGATGCGGGCCGGTACGGGCGGCCAGGCTTCGTCGCTCACTCGATTTCCTCGATCGGCACGCCCCGGTTGCCCGGGTTCCTGATGGTGATCGCCCGGGACGTCACGAGTTCGTCGGTGTAGGCCATCAGGTCGGCCAGGATCTGCCTGGCCAGCGGCTGGTCCGGGGAGTCGCTGAGCATCCGGATCCCGGAGATCCGCACGGAATCGAGGATCTCCCGCGCTTGGGACTGCTCCACGCCCACGGTGATGAGGATGATGCGGGGGTGGGCCTGCCGGTAGAAGTGGTCGAACGCTTCTCGCCAGCCGCGGTCCGCGGGCACCCCGTCGGTCACCAGCAGCACCAGCGGCCGATCGAACAACACCCCGGCGGCCAGGTGGGCGGCCGAGTCCGCGCTGGTCAGCCGGGCGAGCAACTGGAAGGCGGGCGCGAACCGGGTTTCCCGTCCGGGCGACAGGACAGGGGGCTCGGCCAGCTCGGTCAGGTCGGAAAGCGGGAGAACGCACCGGGCGTGTTCGGCGAAGGTCACCAGGCTGACCCGCACCCGATCGCCCAGGACCGGCGATTCCAGGAGTTCGTCGGACAGCGCGGTAAGCACGTGCCCGATCTCGACCAGCCGCCCGGCCATCGACCGCGAAGTGTTCACCACCAGGTACATCGGCATGATCCGGTGCATTCCGCACTCCTCACTTCTCCGGCTTGGCTCCGGAGCGCAAACCGGTGACGCTCCGGACGAGGTCGGCGCGCTCACGCTGGGCGCGACCCAGAGAGCCTTCTCCCGCACGGCCTGCGCCGCCGAAGACGCCGATGGACGAGATGATCACGGTCGCGAAGACCATCGCCAGCCCGCCGGCGAGCACGACCGGGCCCAGGTTCCCCGCACCCCACCGGCAACGGGGCGCACCGACGGCCGAAACCACGAAGACGGCCGCCGGCACCTCTTCGAAAAGATCGAGTCGCGACTTCAGCCGCGCTCCGCGCCCGCACCACCGGGCATATCGCCCGAGCAGGGCGGAGCGTTCGTCGCCGGGCGCGGCCGGGTCCCACCGCACCCGCGCGGGGAACGAGTCCGGCTCGGGTTCGCCTGCCGCCCGTCGCAGCGTCTCGGTCATCCGCCGGTGCGCGTCTTCGGCCAGCAAGTCACAACCCTTCGAGGACCCGTTACCGCGGGGAGTCGTCGAACGGGTCAGCCCGCGTTACACCCCCACGCGGCCCCGGCGTCGCCGGCGGGTGGCTCGGTGACCAGTTCGGCGGTGCCGCCGAACTGGCGGGTGTTCGGGTGGGAGCCCGGTTCGTAGCGCGGCCAGCCGGGATCGCCGTCGGCGGCGAACCGCGCCCAGGCCGTGACCAGCTCGTCGCGCGTGCGGCACGACGGCGCGTCGGCCGGGTCGACGCGGTCGAACAGCAACGGGAGCTCGACGCCGTGGCCCGCCCCGAGGACCGGGCCCTGTGGTTCGGCGGAAAACAGGTACAGGTGGGCCCGGCCGCCCGCGGCGGTCTGGGCCGCGGCGAGCCGGGCCGCCGGGCGCCGGTAAGCGGCGTCGTTGAGGAACAGCGTGCGCGACGCCGCCAAGCCGGCGCCGGGTGTCCGGTACGCGGCCAGCAGCCGCTCAGGAGCCGCGACGCCGGCGCGGCCCATCTCGGCGAGCAGTGCCCGCTCGTCCGCGGGAGCGTAGCGAGGGCCTTGCATGGCCTGGAAAAGCCGCATCTCGTCCCGGTTGACGCCGACGAGCAGGTCGATCCCGGCGGCCGCGCCGTCGGCGACGGCCCGGTACGGGTGGCGGGGGAGGACGGTGCCGTCCAGTACCGGGCCCCAGGCGCGTCCGCCGGGCAGGCTGCGCCGGCCGACGTCCGCGTCGACCACGCCGTTCTGCGCCCGGATGATGTCCCCGGCCGGCACGTCGAGCAGCTGTCCGGCCTCGGTGAGCCCGAGCGCGGCGAGCAGGTCGGCGGCGATCGCGGCGGCCGTGGCGGTGGTGCCGACCCGCTCGGTGTGCCCGCTCTGCAGGATCGCCCGGCGGAACGTGCCCGCCGCGGCGGGCGTCGCGAGCAGCGCGCCGATCGACGACGCCCCGGCGGACTGCCCGGCCACGGTGACGTTGCCGGGGTCGCCGCCGAAGGCCGCGATGTGGTCGCGGACCCAGCGCAGCGCCGCGGCCTGGTCCTGGAGGCCGAGGTTGGTGGCGCCGAGCTCGGGGACGTGCAGGTAGCCGAGCGCGCCGAGGCGGTAGTTCGCGGCTACCACCACGGCACCGGTCAGCCGGGACAGCGCCGCGCCGTCGGTGTTCGGGAGCCCGGCCGAGCCGCTGTCGAAGCCGCCGCCGTGGATCCAGACGAGCACCGGGCGGCAGCCGCCCGTGTCCGGCGTCCACACGTTGAGGTACAGGCAGTCCTCGCCGTTGTCCGCGGGCGTGGCCCACAGGTCGCTGCCCGGAAACTCCGGTGTCCCGGCGACCAGGGCGCTGACCCGTTGCGCGGCGGCGGGCCCGAACCGGGTAGCGTCGCGCACCCCGGACCACGGCGGGCACGGCCGCGGCGGACGCAGGCGCAGCGGCCCGACCGGCGGGGCGGCGAACGGGACGCCCGCGAACAGGGCACCGCCGCCGGGCAGCGACGTCCCGCGGAGCGCACCCGCGGCGGTGTTCACCAGAGGGGAGTCGGTCATCTTCGGTCAGGCCTCCGTGCGCGTGGACCGGCGCGGGTGCCGGTCTCGGCTCTAGTTTATTCCATGGAATGACCTTTGCGGGAAGGATCAGTGGTGTGAGCGACGTCATGCGGGTGTTCTCGGACCTCGTCCGCTACGAGACGCGGCTCTACAACGTCGTCGGCGAGCGGTTGCGGGCCGAGCACGGCCTCACCGCCTCCCAGTTCGAGTTCCTGCGGATCATCGGCGGCCGCGACCACTGCCGGGTCGGCGACCTCGCCCACGAGGTGGCGATCACCGTCGGCGCGACCAGCAAGGGCGTCGACCGGCTGGAAGCCGCCGGCTGGGTGGCCCGGCGCCCGAACCCGGAGAACCGGCGCTCCTCGTTGCTCGTCCTCACCGAAGCGGGCCGCCGGTTGCTGGACGCCGCCACACCGGCCTTCGAGGACGCGCTGGGCACGTGGCTCGCCGGGCCCCTGACCGGGAAGGCGCTCGAGCAGCTGGCGTCGGCCGTCGCCGTCCTGCGCAAGCACATGGAGGACGAGCGGGCCGGTCTGCCGACCGGGTGACGCCCCTCGGACCGGGCGGGTCCGAGGGGCGATCCGGTCAGGTGCAGTGGTGCGACGCGCTCACCGCGGTGCCGATGGCGATGTCGACCAGGTTGCCCGTCAGCCCCGGCTGCACGATGTGCACGGCGGTTTCGGCCAGCCCGAAGTCGCTGCCCGGCACCGGTTTCTGCTCGTTGACGACGATCCGTCCGCCACCGGCGAGCGGGATCGTGCTGTTCGGCTGCGTCGGCACGGTCACCTGCGCGCCGGCGATCTTCAGTGTCATCGTCGCCGAACCGCTCGCCCCGGTACAGGTGCTGGTGGACGTCGCGGTCAGCCCGGCGATGTCGATCACCGGCAGGCCCGGCAGCCCCACGTGGACGTCGTCGACGCGCACGGTGGACGCGATCGTGCCCGGCTTCAGGGTGGTGGTGACCTGCGGGCACAGCGCGCGGGCGTTGAGCACCAGCACACCGAGCGACGCGGCGCACGGCGTGCTGGTCCGCGACGCGGTGGCCGTGCGGACCGGCCCGGTGTCCGGTGCCGGCCCCAGTTTCAGCGGCAGCAGCGGCAGGTTCACCGCGGCCTCGAGCCCGACGGCCCGCCCGGTGTAGTACTGCAGCCGGGCCTGCGCCGAGTCGCTGGACGGCAGGTAGAACTCGTCGCCGGCGAAGCTCGCCCCGACCGGCACGGTCGCGGTGTCGTTCAGCGGCTGGTCCGGCGACGGGATCTCGCACTGCGCGGCCCCGGCGGCGTCCGTCGTCGCGTCGCACGCCTGCTGCGTCGCACCCTGGCCCATGGTCAGGTGCACCGGGCGGCCCGCGATCGGGCCGGTGCGGCGCCCGTTCTCGGTCAGCACGGCGGCCAGGCGGGCGGGCTCACCGTTGGCGATGTGCTTGGTGCCCGTGTAGGCGAGCTTCGTCGGGGCCTTGGTGATGGTGAAGGCCGCGCTCGTGGAGCTCGGGAAGAAGTCCGCCGTGCCCCCGTAGGCGACCCGCATCGTCGCCGCGCCCGGCGTGTCCGTGATGTCGATCGAGCAGGACGCGGTGCCGGAGGGGCTCACGCCGGCGACGCAGCTGCCGCGGCCGAGGGTGAAGGTGACCAGGCCGGCGCCCACCGGCCTGCCTTCGCTGGTGACCTTCGCCGACGCGACGACGGTGTCGTGGTAGGCCGCCGTCACCGGGCCGGTGTAGGCGACGCTGGTCGCTTTCCGGACCGGCGGCGGGGGCTCGGTCGGCGGGCCCAGTTCGAGCAGTTCGTAGTACGGGTAGAACGACGCCGCGAGCCGGGCCGCGTTGGGCGTCCCGCTGTTCGCCGCTTCGATCTTCTGCCGGCAGTCGGGATCCAGGCGCGTTTCACAACGCCAGTAGAAACCCTGCGCGAACGGAACCGTCAGTTTGTACTGCCCGCTTTCCAGATCCGTGCAGTCCTTCGCGCTGCGGTGCCAGTGGAACAGGATGTTGTGCCGGTGCGCGCCGTAGTTGGCGTACATGACCTGGCCCTTGGGAATGATGGCGTGGAAGGGCCGTTCGACGGTGTAGATCATGTCGTGCGTGACGCCTTCGGTGATGGTGCCCGACGCCGTCGCCTTGAACTGCCCGACGGCGAATTCCGCGCCGACCGAGGCGGACGTCGTCGCCGTGACGTGCGTGCCGACGCCCGTCGTCACCTTCCAGTCCCACGGCCCGGCGATGCCTTCGGTGCTCTGCTGCGTGTCCTGGATCTTCGTCCAGTCGTCTTCGAGGACCTGGTCGACCACCATCGTCAGCGGGTCGGGATCGCAGACGCCGTCGGTCAGGTGCGTGTCCCAGAGCTGCTCGTCCAGCCCGATCGGGGCGTAGGCGTGCACCGCGTGCTGGTCGACGGCGGTGACGGCCAGCAGCGTCTTCCGGTTGCCGACGACGTGCTCGCCGCCGCCACCCCACTGCTGGTACTCGCCGTTGTTGCAGATCAGGGTGTAGACGTCACCGGCGTCGTTGCTGTCGAGGCAGCGGCCGGTCTGGACGTTCACCAGCGTGTGGCCCACCGCCTGCCAGTGCTGGTAGTAGTTCTGCGCACCGCACGGGTTGAGGTAGACGTTGCCGTTGTAGTCGCTGTCCAGGCAATTGTGGTTTTCGCGGTTCACGATGGTGGCGACCACCGAATCCCCGATCGCGCTGGTGCCGAAGTCCGCCGCCGCGGCCGGCTGCACCGTGGTGAGTCCGGAAAATGCCAGTAATGCGGCCAGGAAGATGGCCAGGGAAAAGCGTTTCCGATGAAACAATTCCACTACCCCCTAGTGGCTGTTATTCAGTTAGCGCACGACAGTCGAATGCGTGCTTGATCCCCCATGCGCCCCCTGCCGGGCCCCTCGTCCGGCAGTACCAGGCAACGCGCGCGTGCGCCGGCGGTCAACTCCGCTGCGTCCCTTCCACCCGGATGGACCAGCGCGCCTGCCCCGTTCGGTTAAGCTGCCGGTGACCGGGAACATCGGGAGGGGCCGATGACAGCAGCCGTGCCGGGCCGGTGGCGGCGGTGGTTCGTGTGGGGTGTGGCGCCGGCCGTCGTGGTCCTCGTCGCCGCGCTCGCGGTGGCCCACCGGCCGTGGCTGGAAGCGTGGTGGCCGGGCCGGCACGAGGCGGCGACGCTGCCGAGCGCCTGCCCGCGGTTACCCGGCCTGCCCCCGGGCAGCCCGGCGCGCCTCACCGGCCCCGGCGGCGTCGAGGGAGCCGACTGCGTCTGGGCCGGATCGCCCGAGGTCGAGGCGCGGTACTGGCTGTACCGGCGAACGGGAACCAGCAGCGGCACCGGGGAAGCCCAGCGGGAAGCCGCCTCCCGGGTCACCCGGTACGCCGGGCCGTCCGCCGGGTACACGCTCGGCGCGGACACGCCGCTGAGCGGAGTCGGCGACGAGGCCAGGATCAGCGCGCACGGGAGCCTGGTCGTGCTCGTCGCCCGGAAGTCCAATGTGGTCCTGGTACTGGACCGCACGTCCGCGCCGGACGAAGGAACGGAACAGGCGGAGGCTGCCGCCATCGGTGACGCGCGGACGCTGCTGGACCTGGTCGAGCTTTCCTAGCGGTGGGCCGCCGATCCGGCCGGCGGCCCACCGTCAGTCCACTTCGGACACGACCGGTTCGGGGTCAGCCCTTCGCGGTCAGCTCCAGCAGCCGGCCGGTGAGGTCGAGGTGCTCGTCCACACTGCTCGTCAGGTACGTGAGGTCGACGAACGTGTGGTCCGGATCGACGAGCTCCACGATCTTGGTGACCGACGCGGCGATGGTCTCCGCGTCCGTGCCGGGGGCGGCGTTCACCCGCAGGGCGACGCCGAGCGCCCGCGGGTCGCGGCCGGCCTGCTCGGCGTCGGCGCGGAGCTTCGCCAGCGTGGAGGTGATCACGTCCGCGGGGAACTGCTCGGGCACCGACCAGACCGGGAGCCAGCCGTCCGCCCGCTCGGCGACCCGGCGCAGCGACTTCTCGCCGAAGCCGGCCAGGTGGATCGGCGGCTTGCGCACCGGCTTCAGGGCGACGTGGGACTCGGCGACCGTGTAGCCGACGCCTTCGTGCGACACGGTGTCCTTCGTCCACCAGGTCTCGAGCAGGTCGAGCAGGTCGTCGAGCCGCTTGCCGCGCTCGGACATCGGCACGCCGACGGCCGCGTACTCGTCGGGTGACCAGCCGATGCCGAGGCCGGGGAGCAGCCGGCCGTTGCTCGCGACGTCGATGCTGGTCAGCAGCCGGGCGAAGTTCGCGGGCTGGTACTGCGTCGCGTTGATGGTGCTGGAGCCGAGGACCACGGTCTCGGTGACGGCCGCGGCGATCGCCAGCGCGGTGAACGGGTCGTAGGCGGTGTGGAACTCCTCGGGCATCGTGTCGTAGCCCGGGTAGGACACCACCGGGGCGACCGGCGACAGCAGCCGGTCGCCGACCCAGAGGCCGGCCGCGCCTGCCTGCTCCGCCTCGCGCGCGTACCGCGCGATCCCGCCCGGTGTGGCCGCCGCCTTGCCGAACACCGGAAGGCTGAAACCAAGTGGCATTGCTTCTCCCCTGAAGAGTGAACGGACCCTGCCGGTCCTCATGCCACTACTACCCCCATCTAGTTGCTTGTTCAAGCATGTGGGAGATCGACCCGCGCCCGGCGCCGGGATGACTTATGCTGGGGTGACGCGGTCGAGACCACGGCCGGCACGAGATCCCCCCTGCGCTCGGGGCATCCGTTGTCGCGCGGCCCTCGCCGCGATTTCACTTCAGCGTTGTACCTAGGGTGTGGCCGACGGAAGCAGGCCACCATGACCGCCAGCCAACGCACGCTGTCCACCAGCCCCCCGGCCGTCGAACTGCCCGACGCCCTGCGGCTCACCACCCACCGGCCCGCACCGGACACGGCGATTGTCGAAGTCGCCGGCGACCTGGACCTCGCGACCGCCCCGCGCTTGCGCGAGCTGCTCACCGCCAGGGCGACCAGCACACTGACCCACCTCGTGATCGACCTGCGCGGCGTGCGCTTCCTCAGCGCGACGGGCCTCGCGGCCGTCGAGCACGGCTACCTGCTCGCCACCGGGCGGGGCATCGCCTGCACCGTGCGCGTCGACGCCACCGGCCGCGCACTGCGCGTCATCCACCTCCTGCCGCTGCGCTTCACCGAAGCCCTCGAACCGGCTTGACCGGCGCCGACGCGGGCCGTCCTTTTCGGACAGCACCGGGTCAGGTAATCCGATTGCCCCTGGCTGCGGCCGGAGCGACCATGGAGCGATGACCGCGGACGTGGCGCGTGAGGAGGTGAAGTCGGAGCTCCGCAGTGCTTTCCGGTGGCGCGGCGACCGCACGGACCGGCACAGCTACGCCGACGTGACGGGGTGGTGGCGCCGGCCCGACCTGCTCGCGAAGCTCGGCCCCGCGCTCGGCCGGCTGTTCGCCGACCGGGAGCCCACAGTCGTCCTCGGCCCGGAATCCCGCGGCTGTCTCCTGGGGCCGTTGGTGGCCCTGCACCTCCACGTCGGCTTCGTCGAAGTGCGCAAGAACCGGGCGGCATCCGGCGACAGCGACGCCTGGCTGCGCCGGACGACACCGCCCGACTACCAGGACCGCCACCTCAGCCTCGGCTTCCGCAAGCACCTGATCACCGGCGCCGACCGTGTGCTGTTCGTCGACGACTGGATCGAAACCGGCGGCCAGGCCCACAGCGCCCACCTCCTCACCCAGGAAGCCGAGGCCACCTGGCTCGGCGCAGCGGTGGTGGTCGACGCGTTGCCGAGCAGCCGGGTGCGCCGTGAGCTGGATGTCCGCTCGTTGCTGCACGTCAGGGAACTCTGAGGCCCGTGGTCACTGGCCGGCGCCGTCGCCTGAACCCGCGCGTGGGTGAGCCGCGCCGGAATTTTGCCAACGGAAACGCAAGATCGTCTTCACGCTGCGGCGTCGGCGCGTTGGTGATTAATCGTCGAAGGGGCTGAGCGTTACACACCGAGAGAGGGAAGTCGTCGAGGTAACTCACTTTTCGTGGTCGGAATATCGTGATCTTCACTCGAATGAGGGCGCGAATCATCTGAGTGTCGCAGTGTTGGCACTTACTCAGGGAAAGCGCGATACTCCAAACGTGCGCGGTGGCTGCCTGGCAACGGCGCGAAGTGGCAGCACCGGCACGTTCAATGCCCTCGAATCGGAGAGAGGATCTCTTTGCCTACCGTTACCCGAAGATCCCGGAGGCGCGGCTCGTTCGACCCGGCGAACTCGCCGCGTCGGGGACCTGTGAACTTCTGGTCCTTCCTGCTGGCCGTCCTCCGCGAACCGAAGACCTCCCGCGAGGCCATGCGGTTCACCATCGCGGGCGGCGTCTTCACGATCGCGCTCGCCGCCCTGGGAGCGCTCGCCTTCATCCTGCGACCCGCGGAGACGCAGGCGATCATCGGCACGATCGCCGGCGTGGTCGGCCCGCGCGGCTGACCGAGCGGACCGGAGGGGCCGCGGCGGGCAGGCCGCGACCCCTCCGGTCACCGGTACCGAGGCTGCCCCAGCGCACGCGCCCGGGCCGCGAGCGCGGGGGAGACGGCGCTCGCGCACCCCGTGCGGCCGCCCCGGCGCCGGGAGCCGACCTGCCGGCGCGGTGCCGCGGTCATTGCCATTCGAGAATTTTTGTGCCCTGCGTCGGTTTCGTTTGCGCGAATACGAATTTTGTGCCCCCCAAGGCATGCCGTTAGCGTCGAATTCATGGAATGGAGTTTCACAACGGCCGAAGAGTCGATTGCCGCGTTGCGCGCCGGTGTGGTCACGTCGGTGGAACTGACCGACGACGCCATCGTCCGCGTCGAACGCGACGACGAGGTGATCAACGCGATCTGCGTGCCGGACTTCGACCGCGCGCGGGCCGCCGCACGGCGCGCCGACGAGGCACGCGCGCGTGGTGAAGACCGGCCGCTGCTCGGTGTTCCGGTGACGGTCAAGGAGTCCTACGACGTCGCCGGCCTGCCCACGACCTGGGGCATGCCGCCGTACCGGGACCACGTGCCGGCCGAGGACGCTGTCCAGGTGACCCGGCTCAAGGCCGCGGGCGCGGTGGTGCTCGGCAAGACCAACGTGCCGTTGGGGCTGCAGGACATCCAGAGCTTCAACGAAATCTACGGCACCACCAAGAACCCGTGGGCGCACGATCGCACGCCGGGCGGATCGTCCGGCGGCTCGGCGGCGGCGCTGGCGTCCGGGTTCGGCGCGCTGTCCATCGCCTCCGACATCGCGGGTTCTTTGCGCACCCCCGCGCATTTCTGCGGGGTCTACGCGCACAAGCCGACGCTCGGTCTGGCGGCCGCCCGCGGCATGGTCCCGCCGTCCGACCCGGCCCTGCCGGTCGACCACGACCTCGCCGTCGTCGGCCCGATGGCCCGCAGTGCCCGCGACCTCACGCTCCTGCTCGACGTCATGGCCGGCCCGGACCCGTTGACGTACGGCGTGGCGCACCGGCTGGCGCTGCCACCGGCCCGCCACGAGCGGCTCGGCGGCTTCCGGGTCCTGGTCCTCGACGAGCACCCGCTCATCCCGACGGCGGCGGCCGTACGGGCGGCCGTGCACCGGGTGGCGACCGCGCTCACCGGCGGCGGCGCCCGCGTCGAACGGCACAGCCCCCTGCTGCCCGACCTGACCGAAGCGGCGACGCTGTACATGCAGCTGCTGATCTCGGGTTCGGTGGCGCGGTTCCCCCTCGAATCGGACGAGCAGCTGCGCACCCGCGCGGCCGGGCTGAGCCCGGACGACCGAAGCCTGGACGCGGTACGGCTGCGCGCCCTGCAGTTCAGCCACCGTGACTGGCTGGCGGCGCACAACGGCCGCGAACGCCACCGGCACGCCTGGCGGCAGCTGTTCGCGGAGTTCGACGCGGTGGTGTGCCCGATCACCCCGACCCCGGCGTTCCCCCACGACCACACCCCCAACCCGATGGCGCGGCGCATCGACGTCGACGGCGCCGAGCACCCGTACTTCGATCAGGTCGTCTGGGCCGGCCTGGCGACGATGCCCGGCCTGCCGGCCACGGCGATCCCCGCGGGCCACTCCCCGGCGGGCCTGCCGGTCGGCGTGCAGCTCATCGGCCCGATGTACGAGGACCGCACCCCGCTGCGGCTGGCCGAACTGCTGGCGGAGCAGCTCGGTGGCTTCCGGGCGCCGCCGGAGTCAGTGGCGCCGAAGTCAGCGGCGCCGGAGGAACCCGGCCCCGGCGAGCAGCGCCAGGACCAGCACGACCGCCGCACCGATCAGCCACGGCACCACCGGTGACGCCGCTTCGCGCACCTCGACGGCGACCTTGTTGTCCCCGACGAACGGTGAGATCGCCGTGCCGATGTCCACGTGCACCGTGTACTTCCCGGCTGCCCCGGCGCGGTAGCGCAGTTCGGCGACCCACTCGCCGCTCAGGTCGCTCCTGACCTGTGCCGCGCTGTCGACCGCCTGGAGCCCGTCCGCGGGCGGACGAGCTGTGACGCGGACCGTCCCGATCGGCGTCGTCCCGGCGTTGCGGACGCGGACGAAGACGGTGAACTCCTCGCCGGCGCGGACCGCCGCCGGGGCGTACCGGCTGCTGACCTCCAGCGACTCCGGTGACCGGGTGGTCGGCTCGAGGCACGTGTCGCCGAAGAACCGCACCCGCTCGACGACGGCACCCTCGGCGACCTCGACGGTGAAGGTGAGCCGGTTCCGCCCACCCCGGATAGCCGCCTGCTGCGGGAAGTTCGTCATCGTCACCTCGGCCGAGCGGCCGGGCACCTGCTCGACGCGCGCCGGCTCGGCGGCCGACACCGTGCTCCACTCGACGTCGGTTCCGGACGACGTGAGCTGCACCTGCGCGGCCGTCCGCCCGTTGATCGCCGCCGAAACCACGGCGGTGCCGGCCGACCCGGCGGCGAAGTCGACACCGGTGTGCAGGTGGAAGAGGTACCAGGTGGCGGGCCCCTGCGCGGCACCGGCCGGCAGGGTGAAGTCGGCCGCGGCCACCTCGGGGACCGTGGCGCTGAACGGCCCCCGCTCGACCGTCCCCGCGCCGAGCCGGGTCAGCGACTGGCAGGCCCCGCCGCCGGCCGGTGCCCGGGCACCCGCGTGCCCGGGCACCGCCGTCAGCGACGCCACGCTCAGCAGGACGATCACGGCCGGCCGAACGAACGCGCGTTTCATGGAATGGATACCTCGCTGGCGCGGCCGTTGCTCTGGAGGTGGCCGTTGTTCTCGGCGTTGCCCAGGTACGTCCAGTCCGACCAGTAGTGGTAACCGCGGTTGACGAATTCCCTGAGCACGAAGTCCTCGGCCGCCTCGCTCTCGCCGAACCACTGGCCCGAGCAGCCCTCGCGGTAGTCCATGTGCGTCGTGGCCACCACGAAGTAGCCGTAGTACGTGTTGTACATCCGGTCGGTGTTCGACGGCGCGTACACCCGCATGTGGTAGTTGACGGGTGCCCACTCTTCACACTGCCCCGGGTACTGCTTGATGCCCCGGTCCTGGTCCCAGCTGCCGCGGACCCAGGCGTACTTGAGGCTGCCCGTGTGCGGCATCACCGAGCTGAGCGGCGCCTTGACCTTCGGGACGGTGGCGTTGTTGAAGAAGATCAGCGACACCGGCCAGTCGACGTAGTCCTCCGATCGTGTCTTCTGCGAGTAGTCGTACGTGTCGAAGGCGTCGCCCCCGCCGTAGAACTGGTGGTTGAACCACAAGTTGACGTCACGGGCCTGGGCCGGCGTGGCGGACAGCAGGCCGGCGGTCACCAGGACCACGGCCATGCCGAGGCAGGTGACGATGCGGTGTGCCAACCGATTCATGGTTTCCCCCGGTGGATTCAGTCGATGCACTGCTGCGTCGTCGTGTCCGGGTGCAGGCGGCTCCACGTCACCGGCCCGACGATGCCGTCCGCCGTGATCCCGCAGTCCCGCTGGTGGGCGATGACCGCGGACTGGGTGATGGGCCCGAACTGCGCGTCCATGGCGACGTTCGTGTAACCCCAGACCCGGTTCAGCAGGCACTGCAGGTGCCGGACCGGCTCGCCGTTGCTGTTGATGGCCAGCGACGGGTGCGAGCCGGAGTACGGGCACGGTGCGGCGACCGAGACCTCGCTTTGCGTCGTGGCGCCGGCCGGGCCGGCCGCGACGACGGTCGTCGTCAGCGACGCGACCCCGATGCTCGCCGCGACCAGGATTCGTTTCAGCATGGTGACTCCCCTTCGGTGGATTTCGGACGGATTTCCTTGGCTGTGCCGAGCGTGGTCAGAACGAGACGTCCGCCCAGAGCGGGTCGTGGTCGGAGTGGATGGCGAAGGTGGCGTCGGCCGACTGGACCGTGACCGTCGGTGTCACGAAGACGAAGTCGATTTTCTGGCCGACCGGGCTGCCCTCCTCGAAGATCCAGTCGTCGTGTGTCCTTTCCCCGTCGCGGCAGAAGACGAAGTACGGCGGCCCGCCGACCGGGAAACCGTCGTCGATGTCATTGCCGCACGGGCTGTCCACTTCCTTGTAGCCGCCGGTGGCGCCGAAGTCGTAGCCGGTGTCGTAGAAGACGCCGGTCGCGCCGGACAACGGCGATTCGTTGAGGTCGCCCCCGACGAAGTGCGTGCTGCCCGCGTATGTGGTGGAAAGGAACTCCCGGGCGCGCTCCGCCTCGGTTCGCCGCGCGGCGGCGTTCGTGTCGCCGCCGCCGGCGGTCAAATGGACCGAGCAGGCGGTCACGGAAGTGGACTCGAAACGTACGCACAGCATTTCGCGCTGCTCGGTCCTGGCTGGCGAGTCCAGGCTGTGGCCCTCGGCCTGGGCCACATCCGGCCCGAGGTCGTTGCGGTACAGAACGGCATTGCCGAAATCGCTGTCGTGCCTGCACCGCGCGACGGATCCGTCACCGTCGACCACGGGGTCGAACTTGACGGTGTGGTTCGGCAGGTGGTCGTCCAGGTAGGCCGCCCAGTCGCGACACGCCTCCTGCAAGGTGACGAACGCGGGATTCCGGTCGTTGACACTGCGCACCAGCGCCTCCGGCGCCTCGTCCCCTTTCGGGCCGTGCTCCGGGTTGCCGCCGGCCATGTTGAACGTGCCGACCTGGAAGCTCACGGCGGCGTGCGCCACCGGCGGCACGGCGACCGACGCCACGGCGAGCACGGCGGCGAACAAGGGCAGGCGAATCGGCGATATCCTCACTGTCGGACTCCTGTTTCGCGGAAAGCTGGTGATGATATTGCGCCAGTTTGGCCGAGGCGGGTGGCCTGCGGAACCTCGGACATTCGAGGTTGCGCCGGCAGCCGATCCGCGTCGGTTCGGCCGCGCACACCGGGTCGCGGGGGTAGTATTCAACCCGGGAATCCGATCTTTCGCGAGCGGTCGGAATCGACATGATGAGGCAGTGGGGGGATAATTGTGTTCAGTATTATTGTGGTGCCCGCGGATGATGTCGGGGGACAGGTCCGGCTCGCTCCGGACGAATCCGTGGAATTCGGCCGCGGGCACGCGGAACCGCGAGCAGGCCGCGGTCGCTGCCTGACAATCGCCCACCACGGGGTGTCGAGACGTGCGGGCACGATCTCGGCGGTGAGCACGCACTGGACCTTGACCAACCGCAGCAGGACCCAGACGTACGTCGTCGAAAACCCCGAAGGGGCGGGCGAGCACATCAAGGTCGGCCCGGGCCGGATCGAGGCACCGGTGCCGTTCGAGTTCTCCCGCATCGTGCTCCCCGCCGCCGGTGACCTGCTCGCCATCGACGTGTGGGCGCCGCGTCACGAGTACCTCGACGAACGCGTCGAGCCCACCGGCGACCCGACCGTCGCGGCCTTCCCGCTCGATCGGAGCAAGCGGTACTTCCTCGTGCTCGTCGCCCTGTGCGAGCCCCGCCTGCGCGGCGCGCCCCACGCGCCGCTTCCCACCGCCGACCAGCTCGTCGAGCGGTTGCGCCCGGTCTGGCCGGCCGTCAACCGGGCCTCCGTGCAGTGGAACGTCGACTACCTGGCCGTGAAGACCCGCCTCAAGCCCGGGCCCGAGTCGGCGGATCCCAGCCGCCGCGTCAACGGCAAGAAGGAGTCGCTGGTGTCCCTGGCGCTGCGGTTCGACCTGGTCGGCGAGCACGATCTCGGCCGCCTGAACGCACCGCGCGAGGCCGTTCTGCGATGACCGGCGGCACGCTTCCGGGGGAGCCCGTGCCGACGGCCACCGGCCTGCGGGTGGGCCGCTGGAAGGTACGCGGCGTGCTGGCCAGCGGCTCGTTCAGCAGCGTCTACACCGCGCACCGCGCGACCGAGGACACCCGTTTTCCCGACGTCGCCGCGCTGAAGATCCTGCCCACCGGCACCCACACGCCGCGCCACGCGCAGTACCTGCGTGAGCTCGCCACGGGCGAGGTGAAACTGCTGGGCAAGCTGCGCAGCCCCCGCCTGATCCGGATGTACGAGGTGGTGACGGTCGACGCCCCCGACCGTCCCGGGCTGGACGGTGCGACCGCCGTCGTGCTGGAGCGGGCCGAGGGGTCGCTGGACACCCTGCTGACACGCCGCCTGCCGCCGCCGGCCGCGGAGGACGTCCTGGCGCAGGTGTGCGAAGGACTGCTCCACCTGCACCACGCGGGCTGGGTGCACGGAGACCTCAAGCCCGCCAACGTGCTGCTCATGAAGGACGGCACGGTGCGGCTCGCGGACTTCAACCTCGCCGCCGAGCTGGCCGGAACCCACGCCTACACTCCCGCCTTCGGCACCTTGGACTACACGCCGCCCGAGCTCGTGTGGTCCGAAGTCGGGGAGCGCGGCCGCGCCATCCGGCCGAGCACGGACATCTGGGCTTTCGGCGTCCTCGCGCACCTGGTGCTGACCGGGTCGCTTCCGCTGCCCGGCGGCACGGCGGCGGCGCGCCGGGACGCGCTCGTGCGCTACGCGTGCGGCCGCGAGCCGCTGCGGCTTTCCCCCGACCTCCCCGAGGTGTGGCGGCCGATCGTCACCGACTGCCTTTCCCCCACCCACGAGAAACGCGCGGCCCACGACGCTGCTTCGCTCCTGCGGCGGATCGAACGGATCACGGGTCGCGCCCGCGCTCCCCGCCTGCCACGGTTGCGTCCGCGCCGGTGGCGGCGGCCCGCCACGGTGGCCGCGGCCATCGCCACGGCGGTGCTGGTGGTCAGCGCTTACCTGGCCGGGGACGAAGGTCCGGCCTACGGGTACCACCGCTGTCCGGCCGGGTCGGTGTGCTTCTTCAGCGAGCCCAACGGGACCGGCGAGATGTGCAGCTGGACCGGCGACGACCCCGATTGGCTCGCCGGCGAGGAGACGTGCTGGTGGACGAGGGAGCAACCGGTGCGATCGATCTTCAACAACAACCAGGAGCGGACCGAGCACCACGACGTGGCGTACTACCGCGGCGCCGGCTTCACCCCGGTGGGCTACGACCTTTCCCGCCCCACCCGGCGCACGGGCTGCACCGGCGTGAACCAGCAAGGAAACCTGGCAGGCACCTACGCACCGTTGTCGCACCGGTGGGTCGCGCACTGCTGAGTCACGCTTCCGGCAGGATTCCGGGCCGGAAGGGCTCGACACCGACAACGTGGCGAACGCGGGTCGGCTCGACGAGCATCTTGACCCGCCGCTCCCCGGCGATCCGCCATTCGAACCGGTCGGTCCCGACGTACTTCTTCGCCAGCCGGTCCATGCAGCGATCCGCCTCGTCGCCCTCGACGAACTCGACGACCCGGCCGTGAACCACGACTCGGTCGTAGGGATTGCCCGGATCCACGCACGACAGCGACACCCGGGGATCACGGCGCAGGTTCTCTTCCTTCACGCGGCCGACCGCGGTATTGAACACGAGGTAGCCGCCCTCGACGTCAACCCACATCGGCGAGACGTGCGGCGAACCGTCCCGGTTCACCGTGGCCAGATGCCAGATGTTCGGCGCCGCCACCCTGGCCAGGACCTGCTCGCTCAACCCATCCATGTGGCCCTCCGGCGAAGTCGTTGCTTGAAGAGCAAATACTCGGTGGTCGCCGGGCGCAGCGCCAGCACCAGGCTTGACGTCGCGGCGGCGGCCACGACCACGGGGACGGCCACGAACGCCACAACCGCGGCCGGCGGTTCGCCGGCGTCGGACGCCACCACGGTCACGGCATGGACCAGGTAGCCCGCGCAGACCCCGAGCTCCAGCGCGGCACCGGTGATCAACGCTCCGCGGCCGGCGCCGGTGCCGAGCCGTACTCCGCCCACGATCAGCAACACCGCGGCCACCACCTGGGCGACGACCACCGTCCCGGCGAGGAGCACGAACCAGCTCGCCCCGGCCAGGACCACGCCGGCCGGCACGCTGCCGATGAGCGTCCCGGTCCCGGCCAGCACGCCGAGGACCGCGGCCCAGGTCGCCGTCCCCGGCCGCAGCCCCGCTTCGTCCAGCAACGTGTCCAGCGCGATCATGACGCACCTCCGGCTCGGCCACCCCGCCCTCTGTATCGTCGCGTTCTTCCCGGCCGTTGCGCTCACCGGCGAACCGGGTGGTTCGCGAGGCCGTCGAGCAGGTGCCGCAGCCCGAAATCGAACCAGGCGTCCAGGTCCGCGTCCGCGTCCCCCGGATCGCCGTGCCGGACCGCGGCCAGCCACGGGTGGTGCCGGGCGCGGCCGGTGCTTTCCAGGCGTTTGACGGTCGCGGACCACCAGGTGCGGTACGGGGTTTCGGCGCTCCCGCGGTCGATGAGGAGGGCCATGCCCTGGATGTAGGCGCTGAGGGTGAGGTACGCCGCGAACGCGTCGCCGGGGTCGTACCCCGCGTCGGTCAGCGCCTCGATGGTGCGGTCGGCCATCGCCAGCACCGCGGGGCCGGTCGGTGGCCGGTTGGTGGCGAGGATCGCCAGCAGCCACGGGTGCCCGCGGTACATCGCCCACTCGTCGCGGGCGAGCCGGTCGAGCCGGTCGCGCGGGTCGGCCGGCGCGGGGTGGTCCGGCATCCGACGGCCGACGACGTGTTCGGCCATCGCGGCGAGCAGGTCGCTCCGGTTGCGGACGGCGCGGTAGAGGGCGTGGGCGGGCATTCCGGCGCGTTCGGCGAGGGCGCGCATGGAGACGGCGTCGAGGCCCGCGGCGTCCGCTGTTTCGACCGCGAGGCGGACCAGCCGGTCGCGTGGGTCGGCGTCGGCCACGGTGGGGGAGCCGGTCGGCCGGACGTGCGCCGCCGCCGGGCCGTGGTCGCGCCGCCGCCGGTACGCCCGCGCCTGGCAGGCACGCGAGCAGTACCGCCGGGGCCGTCCCGGCCGCCGGCCGGGCGGCAAGGGGTGCCCGCACTCGACACACGGCATCGCCCGGCTCCCTTTTCGTCACGACATCTCGTGTGACGAATCTACTCGTCGGCGGCCGGGCGCGACCCGCATGCTGCGGGCATGAGCGAGCACAGCCGCAGGAACCTGTTCCGGGCCGGCGCGGTGGCGTCCGTCGCCGCCCTCCAGCCGGCACCGGCACTGGCGCACGCCGCGCGCGTCGGCTGCGCGCCACCGCTCGGTCCGGTCCGCGTGCATCCCGGCGATCCGCGGTACGAGGACCTGGTGCGCCGCGGCAACCGCCGCTTCGTGGGCACCCCCGACGAGGTCCGCGTGGTCGGCTCGACCCAGCAGGTCGTCGAGGCCGTCCGGGAGGCGGTCCGCTCCCGGCGCCGGGTGGCGGTGCGCTCGGGCGGGCACGGGTTCGAGGGGTTCGTCGACGACCCCGGGGTCCGCGTGGTGATCGACCTGTCCGGCCTGACCGGGGTGTACTTCGACCCGCGGCGTTCGGCGTTCGCGGTCGAAGCGGGTGCCACGCTCGGTGAGGTGTACCGCCGGCTGTACCTCGGCTGGGGCGTCACGATCCCGGGTGGTTCGTGCCCCGGCGTCGGCGTCGGCGGGCACATCGCGGGCGGCGGCTACGGGCGGTTGTCGCGGCTGCACGGGCTGGCGGCCGACTTCCTGCACGCGATCGAGATCGTCGTGGTCACCGCGGCCGGTGACGTGCGCGCGGTGGTCGCCTCGCGGGAGCCCGCGGACCCGCACCGGGAGCTGTGGTGGGCGCACACCGGAGGCGGCGGGGGCAACTTCGGCGTGGTCACCCGGTACTGGTTCCGGTCGCTGCCCCAGCCGCCCGCCCGGGTGGTGAACTTCACGGTCACCTGGCCGTGGGCGGGCATGGACGAGCGGGATTTCCACCGGCTCGCCGGCAACTTCGGCACCTGGTGCGAGCGCCACAGCGCGCCCGGCGCGCCGCAAGCGCGGCTTTACAGCGAACTCGTGCTCACCTCGCGGTCCGCGGGCGCCCACCTGCTGACCGGCCAGGTCCCCGGCGACGCCGGACCGCTGCTGGACGAGCACGTCACCGCCGTCGGCGCAGGCGTCGGCGTCACCCCGGTCCGGTCCCAGGAGACGCTGCCCTGGCTGGCCGCGACGCTGGGGAAGGACAGCGACGACGGCAAAGGCTGGCGGCTGAAGGTCAAGTCCGCCTTCCACCGCACGGGCCTGACCGGCCGGCAGCTGGCGGCCGCGTACCACCACCTCGCCCTCGTCGGCGATGACGCGCCGGCCAGGTCAATGAGCCTCAACACCTACGGTGGCGCGATCAACTCCGTGCCGCCCGCCGCCACCGCGACCGCCCGGCGTGACGCGACGATGCTGCTCTTCTACCTCACCGGCTGGACCGACCCCGCCGAGGACGACCGGCACTTGGGCCGGCTTCGCGAGTTCTACCGCGACATGTACGCGGACACCCACGGCGTGCCGGCGGGCGGCGCCTACATCAACTACCCGGACGTCGACCTCGCCGACCCGGCCTGGAACCGGTCCGGCCGGCCGTGGTCCGCCCTCTACTACGGCGACCGCTATGCCCGGCTGCAGGCGGTCAAGGCGCACTGGGACCCGCGGGACGTGTTCCGGCACGCGCTTTCGGTCCGCCGGGCGTGAGGGCTGGTCACCGGTCCGGCACGGAGTCCGGCACCGCGCGGGCGTGCGGAAGCGTGGCGACGCCGGAACCGTCGATGCCGTCGCGCTCGAGCCGGCGGCGGCAGTCGAAATCACCGCCCGCGATCACCTCCGGCGTGTGCTCGATCCGGGTCGACGGCCGCAGACCGAGCCGGATCAGCCAGGGCGCGATGACTCCGAGCAGTACCGCCAGAGCGGAACCGAAGGGGCCACCACGCACCCGCCGGACGTCCCTGCCGTTATGGTCGCCGACGGCGGACGCCGCGGCTTGCTACGTGGCATTGCGTCAGAACCGCCGGCAAATTCACGAGCCCCTTCATCAGTTTGCCGTAGTGCGTCACCCGAATGCCATTCGGTTGACCTGGTTTGCGTATGTGCCCTATTTTGAAAGAAATATTCGTAGATCGCATTTGGTAACATGTCCGATGCGTGCCGCGACTCCTGATGGGCATCCACGACGACGTGGGCGTCTGTATTATTCGGGAGGGACTTAGCGATGAGTCAACGACCTCGAAGATCTGTTCGTGCGGTCAACGTTCTGGCGCTGACCGCCGCGCTTGTGGTGACGCAACTGCCCGGTATCGCCGCAGCTGCGCCGGTCGCGGGAAAGAACGTGCTCTATACGACGGACGCCGATTTCGACAACGGGGTCCTGCAGGACGTCAATCACGACGCCCCCAACAACAACCAGTTGCAGCTCAACAAGTCGACGGTGTTCTTCCCGTACGTCAATGTCGCGGCTTCGGCCAGGGGGACAATGGTTCGCATCGACGTCAACACCGGCGCGATCGTCGGGGAATGGACATCGGCGCCCAGTGGCCGCGGGCTCAACCCGTCCCGCACGACGGTCGACAAGTTCGGCAATACCTGGTTGTCGAACCGCAACGAAAGCGCCGGCGGAAAAGGCTCCGTGACCAGGATCGGCGTGATTCAGGGCGGCACGCGCAGCAATGCCGACGGCACGCCGAATCCGGTCGGCGACTACCTCAAGGGCCCATTCGGGTACAACACCTGTGAGGACCGGGACCTGGACGGCTTGTACGCCACCACCCGTGGTCTCGGCGACATCCGGCCATGGACCAACGCCGGTGGTGTCGACGACAACGGCGGCGTCAGCACGGCGGCCGACGAATGCATCATCAACTACACCCGGGTCACCGGCACGAACACCAGGACGGTCGCCGTCGACGCCAACAACGACCTGTGGACCGGCGGCGCCGACAACGATCACGAAAAGCTGATGGGAACGTCCGGGGATCCCGTGGCGGGTTCCCAGATCAACTTCGGCTGCGGCGGGTACGGCGGACTGATCGACAAGGCGGGCACGCTGTGGTCCGCGCGCTTCGGCAACAACCTGCTGCGCTACGAACCGGGTACCGGCGCCGGTGCCTGTCTCGGCACCTCGCACGGTGACTACGGGCTCGGCATGGACCCGAACACCGGCGAGATCTGGCACTCCACCGTCGACCGGTCCGCAGTGGTCAAGATGTCGCCGGCGGGCACCGTGCTGGGTACTTTCCCGCACGGCAACCAGTACGCACAGGGTGTCGCCGTGGACAAGGCCGGGAACGTGTGGGTCGCGCATTCGATACTCGGGGCGCAGACCACGGTCGGGCATCTGCGCACCGACGGTACTTTTGTGGGCAACGTGACGCTGCCCGGCGGTGCCGGCCCGACCGGCGTCGCGGTGGACAGCAACGGCAAGGTGTGGGTCACGAACCTCAACACCGACAACGCCCAGCGTATCGACCCGGCCGCCGGGCCGATCGGCGGTGGCGGGTTCCCGGTCGGCGCGGTCGACCTGACCGTCGACCTCGGTGCGGGCGCGGGTCCGTACAACTACAGCGACATGACCGGGTCCGTGCTCGGTGAGATCACCGCGCCGCAGGGCACCTGGTCCGTCGTCCAGGACGGCGGCGTCGCGGGCCAGACGTGGGGCAAGATCACCTGGAACACCGAGCCGCAGGGCAGTGTCCCGGCGGGAACGGGCATCACCGTCGAGGCGCGTACCTCGGACACCGAAGCCGGGCTGGCCGCCCAGCCGTTCGCGGCGGTCGGCAATGGCGCCCAGTTCACCATGACCGGGCGCTACATCGAGGCACGTGCGACGTTGAAGGCGAGTCCCAGCGGGGCCAGCCCGATCCTGTCCGACCTGCGGATCCAGACCTCGGATCGGACCGGCGTTTTCTCTTGCCAGGCAACGGTTCTCAACCTCGCCGGGTTGATTGTGGCCAGGGCGAACCCGGCGGACGTGCCGTGTGCCGACGATCAGCAGAACCTGGCAAACGTGAACCTGAACGCCGGTATCGTCGGTGTCCGGCTGAACGTGCTCGAGGCCAGGACTGACCAGACACCCGACAGTCTCGCCGCATCGCCACCCGCCGCCGGTGACAACGCCTTCGCGGAGGCGAGAGTGGAGTCCTCGAAGATCACCGCCGGTGCGATCGTCCCGCTGGTGACGATCGAACTGGGCGTGATCAGGTCCACGGCGACGGCGACCTGTGTCGCCGGACCGGGTGGGCTGGTGCCGTCGCTGGCCGGTTCGTCGAGCATCGCCAGCCTGAAGATCAACGGGCTTTCGGTGGCGGTCGGCAGTGCGCCACTGACGATCCCGCTGGCGGTCGGCTCGCTGCGGCTCAACAGCACCGTGACGACCGCGACAAGCGTGACCCAGCAAGCGGTTGTGCTGGACACCCTGCTCACCGACGTGGTGATCGGCGAGGCCAAGGCCAACGTCGAAGCCACCGCGGGCCACCCCGGCGGAAGCCCCTGCCGCGTGTGACCCCTGACTGACCAGTGAGTGGTCCGGGCGGTTCTTGACCGCCCGGACCACTCACGAGCTTTGACCGTCGTTCGTGGGCCGGGAGGCCGGAGCCGCGGCCATGGCGCGGGTGTCGCCGGCTACCGGTCCGGCGCGACTGTGTACGAACTCGGTGACCAGTCCGGCATCGAACGGCGAACAGTCAGCGCCATCCTCCGAACCGGCTCACCAACCGGGCACCAGCTTCTTCGAAGTTCACCCCGGCAGTTTCGCACCCGATCAGCGAATCCCGGGGTCATGACGACTGTCTTTCCGCGACTGGCTCGCCCGGGCGGCCACGGCCGGCGCTCCTTATCGCGCACGTAGCCTGACCAGCGATGTTCGTCCCGGGGTGACGTACCTTGAACGCTTTGGGCGCGCGTTGGCAAAGACGGGGTGTCAGGGCGAAGCGAAACCCGAGGAGCTTCATGTCGTCAGACGCGGAACTGATCGGTAGGTCGCTGCGCGGAGACACCGATGCCTTCGCGGAAGTGATCAGCCGGCACGAGACCGCGCTCGGCAACTATCTGGCGCGCAGAGTGGGGCGGCAGGCCGCCGAGGACGTGCTCGGCGATGTGTGGGTGGCGGCTTACGAGTCCCGCGCGAACTATGACCGTTCGTATCCCGAAGCCAGGCCTTGGTTGTACGGCGTCGCGCTGAACAGGCTGCGTCGGTACTGGCGGTCCGCGCCGGCCGAGGAGCCGGCGTCGGACCTGGCCGGCGTGGCGAGTGACTGGGATCCCTGGCCGGCGGTGGATGCCCGCGTGGACACGCAGGTACTGCTGGGAAGGGCACTGGGCCGGCTCAAACCGGAAGAGCGGGAAGTGCTGGGCCTGGTCGCCTGGGAGGACCTGACCGTCGCCGAGGCCGGGCGAGTGCTCGACGTGCCGGCCGGCACGGCCCGCCGCCTGTTGCACCAGGCGCGCAAGGCATTGCGTGAAGCCCCCGAAGTGATCGCGCTGCTGCAAGTCCCGACAACGTGAAAGACAGCCCATGGATGAAATGGATCTCATGAAGAACCTGCGTGACGCGCCGTCCCTCAGTCCCGAGGCCTATGACCGTGCCCGCACGGCACTGCAGACGGCGATGGCGGAACCCGTGGCCACGGTCGTGCGACCGAAGCGCTGGTTCTCCTGGCCCAAGGCCGGCGTCGCCGCCGCGGGCGCGGCAGCCGTCGCGGCGGCTGTGGTGATGGGTACGTCGGGCGGCGGCGTCCCGGCCGGCCCGTCCGACGCGGCCCCGCCGGCGGTCGAGGCGCCGCTGGTGAAGCTGGCCTCGGCGGTGAAGGCGGCCGGCACGCAGCCAGGAGACGCGTCGCTGATCATCAACACGAAGTTCGGGCTGGACAACAAACCGAACTACTCCTACACCCTCTACACCGACAAGGGCCAGCACTTCACGGGCGACTCCGCGAAGACCCTGGCGGACGCGGTCGCCGGAGGCCACGCCGAGCCTGCGACGCCGTATGACGGGAAGGTGATGGCGGCGGCCCGTCTCGCCGCGAACGGCGACGTGGACAAGGCCAGGATCGCCATGATCACCGCGTCCAACAACGCTCTGGGAGTCGGCCTGAGCCCCGCGGAGGCCGAAAAGGCCTGGGCGGCCGCCCAGGCGGAGACCGCGGAGATGTTCCGCAAGACCGGTAAGCCGGTTCCGGCCCCCAAACCGCGTCCGACGGGCAAGGAGCTGGAGAACCTCATCAACAACCACCTGTGGAGCAACGCCGAACACGCGCTGTTCGCCAACGCCGCCGATGCGGAGGTCCGCGCGGGCGTGCTGAAGCTGTACGCGACCATCCCGGACATGACCGTCGGCAAGACCACCGTCGACGGCCAGGCCGCGCTGACCCTCACCGCGCCCCCCGCCATCCTGGGCGGCGGTGCGGACGTCCTCACCATCAACGCCGGCAACGGCCTGCCGATCCGTGAGGAGATCACCTCGGCGGAATCGTCCAAGCGCTATGTGGTGAACTACAAGGCCTTCCGCGTGACCCTCGCCGACGTGGCCGCGGGCAGGATCTGATCCTCGTACCGAATCGTCCTGGGAGGGCCGAGATCATCTCCGCCCTCCCGGGATTGTTCAATCGGCGACAGGTCGGCTGCCGTCGGACCCCACCGGCTCAGCCCGCGCGGTAGACGCTCGGGCTCACACCGCGGACTCGTTTGAACGCCGCGCTGAAGGCGAAGCTGTCCGCGTAGCCGACCTGGCTCGCCACCGACGCCACCGGCGTACCCTGCCTGCGCAGCAGGTCGGCGGCCAGCGTCATCCGCCAGCCGGTCAAGTAGGCCAGGGGTGGCTCGCCGACCAGCGCGGTGAACCGCCGGGCGAACGCCGCCCTGGACGCGCCGGCGATCTTGGCCAGGGTGACCACCGTCCACGGGCGGCTCGGCTCGGCGTGCATGGCCCGCAGTACCGGTCCGATCATCGGGTCGCCGAGCGCGGAGAACCACGCCGGCGGCTCGGTGTCCTCGTGCGCGAACCAAGCCCGCAACGTGCACACCAGAAGAAGATCCAGCAGCCGGTCCAGGACGACCTGCTGCCCGGGTTCGAGCGAGCACACCTCGTCGACGAACAGCTTCAGTTCCGGAAACGGCACGGACTCGCCCGATACCACCAGCGCCGGGGGAAGCGCGTCCAGCAGCCGCCTGCCCACCTCGCCCGGTGCCCGGTACGCGCCGACCACGAGCGTGGCGCCGCCACCGGTGACCAGGGGGCCGGGGGCAGGGCTGTTCACCAGGAACTCGCCGGACGGAGCGACCGTGCACAGCTCACCCCGGTGCACGGTCGCGACGGGCCGACGGCCAGGTTCGTCGGCGACGACGAACGGCTCCGGCCCGCGGACCACGGCCATCGCGTCGGGGGTCAGCCGCACCGGCTCGCCGTCGGCGGGCACCACCCAGCCGGAGCCCTCCAGCGCCGCGCAGAGGGTCAGCGGGGCCTCGTGCACATACCGCACCGACCAGGGTGGCGTGAGTACCGAGTGGCCCAGCAGGGCACCGTCGGCACGGACGCCGCGAACCAGGTCGGCGAAAGGGTCCATGACGACAGCGTAGACGAATGGACATGCAATCGAGCAGATCGATGATGTTCTGTCTCCCGGCCGGCCGGGAGACTGGATCGCATGACAACAACGACCTTGGTTCTCGGCGGCACCGGCAAGACCGGCCGCCACGTGGTTTCCGGCCTGCGTGCGGCGGGGCACCGGGTGCGGCCCGCGTCCCGCTCCGGTGAGGTGCGCTTCGACTGGACCGACGAATCCACCTGGGCCGCCGCGGTGACCGGCGCCGACGCGATCTACCTGGCGTTGCCGGACGACGACGTCACCGGGGCCCGGCCGTTCATCCGGTTCGCCGTCGAGCACGGCGTACGCCGTCTGGTCGCGCTGTCCGGGCGGGGCATCGAGGAGTACGGGCTGCCGGAGCTGCTGGACGTGGAGCACGCGGTCCGCGAGTCCGGTGTGGACTGGACGATCCTCCGGCCGAGCTGGTTCAACCAGAACTTCGACCTCGGCCAGTTCCGCGACTACGTGCTCGCCGGCGACCTGCGCGTGCCGACCGGCGACGGGCGAGAGCCTTTCATCGACGCCACCGACATCGCCGCGGTCGCGGTGGCGGCGTTCACCGATCCCCGCCACACCGGGCAGACCTATGAGCTCACCGGCCCACGGTCGTTGAGCTTCGGTGACGCGGCAGCGGAGATCGCCCGGGCCTCCGGGCGGAAGGTGACGTTCACCGACGTCACCGAAGACGAGTTCCTCGAAGAGCAGGAAGCCGCCGGGGTCCCGGAGAGCTGGGCGAAACTCCTGGCGATGGTGTTCGGCAGGATCCGGCGCGGCGAGCACGAGCCGGTGAGCCCGGACGTCGCTGCCGTGCTCGGCCGCGACCCGGTGGACTTCGCCGACTACGCCACGGCCGCCTGGGGCCGTGGCGCGGCCGGGTGACACCGGCCCGACTTCAGAGCTCGGCCGGTCCACAAGTGGGCGTTCGCCTCGCCGCTCATCCGGTCCAAGACGCGGTCCAAACCGGCCAAGACGGGACCGGCTGGACCGAGCGAGCCGGGACAGGTGCGGCGGCGGTACGAAGCTGCAATGCCGAGCGTCCGCTCGTCGGCAGAAGCTGACGTTGTCGCGGTGACATTTGCCCGGCGCCGCCCGCGAGGCGAGTCATTCGGCCGACCGGGACCACCACGTCTGCGCCACCCCGAGCACGAGGCGGGCCAGCAGCACCGCGGCCCCGATGCCGGCGATCAGCCGGGGGCCGAGCCCGTCGAGCCGGACGGCGAGCCAACCGCCCGCGACTGCGCCGAGCACGGAGAGCAGGAAGTCGACGGTCAGCAAGGGCGCCAGGCCGAGCATGACCATGTCAGCTCCCGTATCCCCGCGCCGGCTTCGTCGCGCCAGGTACAGCCAGAGCGTGGCGGTGCCGGCGAACGCGACCCAGGCCAGGCCGAGCACCACCCACAGCGCCGCGGTCACCGGGCTTTTCCTGTCGTACGACGAGACATCACAGAATTCATAGCTGTCATCCCTCTCGGTCCCGATCAGGGTGAGCTTGTTCGGACACTTTGTCAAGACACTGTGTCCGGACAAGTTGTCTGGTGTCGTCGGCTTCGATGCGGACAGACCCTGACTGGACACTGAGGCCGGCGTCGAACGACTGGCCGCGGCCGCGGGCATCGCGGGCTCGACCTTCGCAGGTGAAAGCGGCCGTGGCTGCGATCGCCGACAGCTGACCTTGGTGAACAAAGCCGGCGAAGCGACGCTGGGCCGCAAGGCCGCGGCACCCGGTGCGGGCACGGCCGCTGCGGCGATCGCGGCCGACACCGTGTTCCTGCGCGGGAAACATCGCGGAGATCGTCGAGGAGGCGAGCGCCGGCGAGCCGGGCACCGACGGGCTGAATGACGAGATTGTTTTCGTGACAGCTGCAAGCGATTCGGTCGGTTGCTGGCGGCGAGCGGAAGGCCATCGGCGACGGCACGCCACAGGTCGTTCAGGAGACTGAACCGCCAAGGGCCGCGGCCGGCGTCGAGGCGGACAGCGCTGAGGGCTCGGGCGGGTACACCAGTCGATGGTGGTGATTGAGCTCTGCCCGCTTCACACCGGAGGCTTCGCGCCGCTGTTGCGGTCGGCCGAGGCCGGTTCCGCTTCGCTCAGCCGTCGGCGGATGCCGTAGCCGGCCGTGGCCATTGCCAAGGCGAAGGCCCACAACGGCCACAGCAGCATCGGCAGCGTGACCAATGGCCAGTCGGTCACGGCGGCGAGGGCCGAGTCTTCGGTGGCGAAGGTGAGCAGGAGGTCTTTGGCGGTGGTCGCCACCATCAGCGCGACCACCAAGCCGGGCACCACCGCCAGCCGGATGGGAACGCGCCTGCCGCGGAGCAGGGGGATCCAGCGGGGAAACCGTTCGCCCCACGGCCGGATCAGCCCGCTGGTGAGCCAGGCGCCCGCGGCGGCCGACAGGGCCAGCCCGAGACCCGCCCACAGGATCGGTTCACCGAAGCCGAACATGTCGAACCCTGGTACGCGGAAGAACATCAGCACGCGGGTCAGCGCGTAGAGCGCCGGTGCCTCCAGCGCTATCTTCGTCCAGAACCGGGTCCGCGCCGTCACCCGGGCGAGCCGCTGCGGCGACGCCGGTCCGTCGCCGAGCTCTCGGCGCAGCCACCCGCTGACGACCGTGCCGAAGGCGGCCACGGTGACCAGGAGAACCAGCTGGAGCGCCAGACCCGGGGACTGCAGGACCGCCGGGTTCACCTCGTCGAAACCCAGGATCGAACCGACCACGATGGCGGGGACGTAGCCGGCGAGGACGAGGCCGGAGCCGTCCATCAGCATCAGCAAGGCGGCGATTGATGCGCCGGCCACCCATGGCGCTGCGGCCGTCGTCCGATGGCGCGTCAGCAGCCACAGCGCTCCGGCCAGTGCGATGACGGCGCAGGCGGCGAAGATTCCGTTGGCCCAGCCGTCCGGGTAGGCGGACAGGGCGGAGCTGAATTTCCGATCGGGCCGGTCCAGCGGATTGGGGACATCCCACACCAGCCAGTACACACCCAGCACGCTCAACGCGAAGCTCGTGACGGAAGCTGCCGCGATCGGAAGCCGTGCTCCCATCGAGGGATGCGGATCAGTGGTAGCCATACCGGCAACCCTGGCGGCCCCGGTGCTGCCGTACTTCCCCCGCCAGAACAGTCTTCTTCCCTCGCCAGAGGGATCCGGCCGCCGGGCTCCCGTCGCACGCACTGCTCGCCGAACTGCTCGGCCGGGCCACCGGCGTCGACCAGTGCCTTCCGGCCGGAACTGTTAGTCGCCTTTCACTTATCTGGTACGTTGCGGAAGACGACACGATCACGGGAGGGGCGGGCGATGACAGAGGCGCCGGAGTTGCCGCTGGAGATGCGGCGGGACGGGTTCGACCCGGTCGAGGAGCTGGCCAGGGCCCGGGATGGCCAGGGCGTCGTGCGGGTGGTGACGCCGTTCGGCCAGCCCGCGTACCTGATCCTCCGCCACGAGGATGTTCGCGAGGTGCTGGCGGATTCGGCCCGGTTCAGCAATGCCCTCACACCATTCGCCGCAGCCGGTGACATGAGCGAGGACGAGCAGGAGAAGATGCGGGCCGGGTTCCTGCTCACGTTCGACCCGCCGGAACACACAAGGTTACGGCGTATGCTCACCGCGGAGTTCACGATCCGCCGGATGCGCCGGCTCGAGCCACGGATCGCGGAGATCGTCGAGGCGGCGCTGGACGACGTGGAGCGCGCCGGCCGGCCGGCCGATCTGGTGTCGAACTTCGCGTTGCCGGTGCCGTCGCTGGTGATCTGCGAGTTGCTGGGCGTGCCGTACGCCGACCGCGCCGAGTTCCACCAACGGTCCGTTCGCCTGCTGGACATCTCGCTGCCGATGGCGGAACAGGCCGCAGCGATGCGGGAGAACCGCGTCTACATGGCCGACCTGGTCGCTCGGGCGCAGGCAGACGCGGGCGAGGACATGCTGGGCATGCTGGTGCGCGAGCACGGCGACGATCTCGGCACCGACGAGCTCATCGGTATCGCGGGCCTGTTGCTGCTCGCCGGGCACGAGACGACCTCGAACATGCTCGGTCTGGGCACCCTGGCCCTGCTGCGGCACCCGGACCAGCTCGCCATGATCCGCGAGGATCCGGCGCGGGTCGAGCCCGCCATCGAGGAACTGCTGCGCTGGCTGTCCGTTGTGCACTCACTGCCACCACGCACGACCACGACCGACGTGGAAATCGCCGGCCACGCCATTCCCGCGGGATCTCTGGTGGTCCTTTCGATTCCCGCCGCCAACCGCGACGGTGAATTCATCGAGAATCCCGACGCGCTCGACATCACCCGGGGAGCCGCCAAACACATCGCCTTCGGCCACGGCGTGCACCACTGTCTGGGGGCGCCACTGGCACGCATGGAGATGCGCATCGCGTTCCCGGCCCTGCTGCGACGCTTTCCGAACCTCGCACTCGCGGACGAGGAGGCCGACTTCCGAGCCTTCAGCGCCGTCTACGGGGTGAACTCGCTGCGGGTGACCTGGTGAGAGCCGACGCAGCCCGCAACCATGAGCGGATCGTCAGCGCCGCGGTCCTGGCGTTCGAGGAGGCCGGGCCGGAGGTGACGCTCGAGGAGATCGCCGCGCGTGCGGACGTGAGCGTGATGACGGTCTACCGCCGGTTCCGCGCACGCGGCCAGCTCGTCCGGGCGGTCTTCGAGCATGTCCTCACCACCGAACTCGAACCGGTCACCGCGGTGCAGACCGACGACCCGTGGCAGGACCTGGTCGCAGTGCTCGAGGCCATCACTGAGGTACTCGCCCGGCGGCGGGCCATCATCTCGCTCGCCCACGAGTTCGAGGCGTTCGCGAACGACAGCACGCATCGCTTCCTGAACGCCGTCGAACCCGTGCTCCGCCGCGCCATCGACGCGGGCGTGGTGCGACCGGAACTGCTGCCTCGCGATCTGAACGCGATCACGTTCATGAACCTGGCAGTGGTACACCCCGGCGACCCGCACGGCGAAGACCGCAGGCGCTACCTCGCCCTGCTCATCGACGGACTGCGCCCGTCGCCGACCACGCTGCCCCCACCCTCACCGCACGACTTCTTCGCACCACCCGAAGCCGACGGACTGCCATGACCAGCGGCCCTGCCGCGGTCGCCGGTCGACGCCATCATCCAGACGGCCCTGGGCGGCCGGTATCAACTGGTTAGCGAGGTTCCGGCGCCGGATGCCGGGGTTGCGGCACCGAACAGCGGATTGGCCTTGACCGGATCCCTTGTTGGGATTGCACGCAGAACCGAGGGACGGAGACGATGTGACGATTTCGCGGCGAGGCGTGTTGCGGTGGGCGGGCGCGGCGGTGGCCTCGGGTGCGGTGGGTGTGGGCGGGGAGGGGGTCGCGGATGCGCTCCCCTCGCGGTGGGAGCGGTTGCGCGCTCGCCTGGACGGTGAGCTGCTGCTGCCCGGTGATGACGGCTATGGCACCGCACGGCTGCCGTTCAACTCGCTGTTCGACCATCATCGGCCTGCCGCGATCGCCCGGTGCGTGCGGCCATCTGACGTGCAGCGCTGCCTGGAGGAAGCGCGCCTGTCTCGCGTCCGCGTGGCTGCGCGTGGCGGCGGGCACAGCTACGCCGCCTACTCCACCCCGCACAACGGCCTGGTGGTCGACCTCACGCGGATGTCCGCGGTAGAGGTGCGGTCCGACGGCACTGCCGTGGTCGGCGCGGGTGCACGCCTCGGCCAGGTCTACTCGGCGCTCACCGCCGCCGGCAGGTGCCTGCCGCTGGGCAACTGCCAGTCCGTCGGCATCGCCGGGTTCACCCTCGGCGGCGGACTCGGCTGGACGCAGCGCACGTACGGCCTCGTCTGCGACAGGCTGCGTGCCGCCAGGATGGTCACGGTGGACAGCCGGGTGGTCACCGCGTCGGAAGACTGCGAGCCCGAACTGTTCTGGGCGTTGCGCGGCGGTGGCGGTGGCAACTTCGGAGTCGTCACCTCGTTCGAGTTCGCCACCGCGCCGATGCCCGAGGTGCTGACCGTGTTCCGCGTCCGGTTCCCGGCCGGGTCGGCGGCGGACGTCCTCGGCGGCTGGCAGCCGTGGAGCGTGGCGCTGCCCGACGAGGTGTCCACCTCCTGCGTGGCCACGCCGGACGGCGCGGTGGACGTGTTCGGCTGCGGCGTCGGACGCGAGGGCGTGGTGCTCGCGGAACTCGCTCGCTTGCTCGACGCGACCGGCGTGGACGCACCGGTCGAACACGCCGAGGTCGGCTACCCGACCGCGACGGCGATCATGACCGGTGGTCAGCCGACCCGCAACGCGTTCCGCGCGTCGTCACGGATCGTGGACAGGTGGCACGACCCACAGGCGGTGGCGGACACGGTGCGCGGCATGGACAGCGCGCTCTTGATCCTGAGCGCGCTCGGTGGAGCGATCGACCGGCGGACGCCGACGGACACGGCCTATCCGCACCGCGGCGCACCGACGTCCATCGAGCCCTTCGGCTCCGTCGGCACCCTGCCGCCCGACCAGGTCACCCGTGAGGTGGACCAGGCGCAGAAGGCGTTGGCGCGCCTGGTCGGCACCGGCACGTACATCAACTACCTGGACCCTCTCCAGCAAGACTGGGCGCAGACGTCCTACCGGCACAACCTGCGCCGGCTGCGTGCCGTGGCGCGCCGCTACGACCCGGATCTTGTGCTGCGGTTCCCCCAGTCGGTGCGCTGAGCGGTAACGGCACCCTCATCATGGCGACCGAGGGTGCCATCACCAGTCGTCGCCGCTCGACCGATCATCCAGCAGCGAGTTCCTCTTGAGCCAGATCCGCTTTTCGTCGACCCTGTTCGGGGAGTCGTCACAGGCAGCTGTGCCCGGCGCTCACTGACTCTGCAGGTAGCCGGACGAGCGGGTGAAGTCGTCCGGTCAGCTCAGCGATGCACTTGCGGCGCGCAGTTCGTCGAGGGCCTTCAGGAGGTAGGCGGCGAACCCGTCCTCGGGGGCGCGGTCGCCGTCGGACCATTCGGCGTACCCCCGTTTGAAGGCGAGGACACCGAACTCACTGGCGAGGGCGGCGGTCGGATCGGGCACGCCGCGGACGACCAGGGCAGCGGTCATAGCGGCCGCGAGGCTGACGCTCTTGAGGGCGTCGCGCTCCTGAAGTTCGGCGCTGGCGGCGACGGCGGCCTTCAGGCGCGGGGCGATCTCCCGGCTCATCGGGCCCATCGCGGTCGATGCGCGGACGAGACCGGCGGCGACCGCCTCGAGCGGGCTGGCCTCGGCGGGCGCCTCGGCGATGCCCTCGGTCAGCAGCTGACTCAGCGTCTCCTGCCCGGCGACCAGCAGCTCGCGTTTGTCGGGGAAGTGCCGGAAGAAGGTGCTCTTGGTGACCCCGGCGCGCTCGGAGATCTGCGCGACCGTCGTGGCGTCGTAGCCCTGCTCGGTAAACAGGTCGACGGCCGCCATGACGAGGCGTTCGCGCGCTCCCGGTTCCCACCGACCCATGGGGCCCATCATATGTGATGGGACTCTTGTCCCATGACTCTGGTACTTTGATGGGACAAGAGTCCCATCGCTCGCGGGAGAGTTCCATGCACGTATTCATCACCGGCGGCACCGGTCTGATCGGGTCCGCCGTCGTCGCCGAGCTCCTCGGCAACGGCCACACCGTCCTCGCCCTCGCCCGCTCCGACGCCTCGGCGCGGGCCGCCGAGGCGGCCGGCGCCGAGCCGATCCGGGGAGGTCTGTCCGATCTGGACGTCCTGCGTGCCGGCGCCGCCCAGGCTGACGGGGTGATCCACCTGGCCTTCGCCAACGACTTCAGCAGCCCCGAAGCCCTGGCGAACGCGGTCGCTGAGGAAAGCGCCGCCCTCGCCGCCCTCGGCGAGGCACTCGTCGGCAGCGACCGCCCCTTCGTCACCTGCTCGGGCACGCCCGCCGTGCCGGGCCGCGCCGCCACCGAGGCCGACCCGATTCCGACCGAAGGGCCGGTCGGTGGTCGCGGTCGTGCGGTCATGGGAGTGCTGGGCCTGGCTTCGCGCAGAGTCCGGAGCTCAGCCGTCCGCCTGCCGCGGACCGTCCACAATGAGGGTACGGGCGGGTTCGCCGGCGTGTTGACCGGGATCGCGCGCCGGAGCGGAGTGTCCGGCTATCCGGGCAACGGAACCCAGCGCTGGCCGGCCGTGCACGCGCTCGACGCCGCGGCCCTCTTCCGGCTCGCCCTGGAGCAGGCGGAAGCCGGCACCTCCTGGCATGCCGTGGGAGACGAGGGCGACCAGGTGCGTGACATCGCCGCGGTCATCGGCCGGCGACTGGGCCTGCCTGTCGAGTCCGTGCCGGTGGAAACCTACGGCCCCCTCGGCGTCATCTTCGCGGCCGACCAGCCGTCGTCCAGCACCCATACCCGGCAGGCGCTCGGCTGGGAGCCGAAGCACCCGAGCCTGCTGGAGGACCTGGAGAACATCCAGCCCTGACCAGCAGCCCACTCGTCGGTCGACCCGAATTGGTGGTAGACGACGGCGGGAAGACCGCTGATCGACGTTGCTAAGTCCCCGGACCGTTGGGGTGGTCTGCCTTGTCGGGGCGTTCGGCGTTGTGTGTCAGCATCGGCGGTTGCGTGTTCTGCGCTGTGCCCGGCGGTGTCGCTGATGGCCCGGAAGGCGCGGTTGACGCGGATCCGGAGGCCGTCTTGGTCGCGGTCAGGTTCAGGGCGGTCAGGATTTCGTGAGGTGAGGTGAGCAGCTGCGGATGGTGGTCAAGCAGGAGCTGCTGGGTTGCGGTGAGCTGGTGCACGGCGACGGTCCACTCCACCTTCACGATCAGCAACGCGCCCGCGCGGATCACCGCGTCCTTGGTGGGTTGCAGTGCTCCGAGGACCGGCCCGAGGTTCTGCATCATCGTCGCGGTGACAGTGGCGTCCTGCGCCAAGACGAAGCGGCTGTCCACTGCGTGCGCCGCTGCGGTGGCGGCCTCCCTCGCCAAGCCGGATGTGGCGGCATGGTGTGCCCGTGCCCGCATCCGCCGGAACCACGAACCCAGCACAGGGTCGTCCTGGTCGACGATCTGCAATCCGGCTGCCTGGACCAGGTCCTCCACGGCGGACTGGACCTGCCTGTGGGCCGATTCGTCTCCCAGGTAGATCGTTACCGGGAATTCCAAGGTTTCGACGACCAGCCGGTAGCCGACACCCTGTACCGGCCGCATCATCGCGAGCGGACCCAGTTTCCGGCGTAGACTCATGATCACCGCGCCCAGAGCGTTCGACGCGGTGACGGCCTGCTCACCCCAGGCGTGGGTGTACAACTCCGCGGTCGTGACCACCCGACCTTGCGCCTCTGCCAACAGTTCGAGCACTGCGAACTCCCGGCTGGTCAACGTCAGCAGCACACCACTGCGGCGCACCTCGTGACGTTCCCGGTCGATTTCGAGTTCCCCGACACGCAACACCGGCGGCGCGTCGGTCATCGCGCGGCGGACAACACTGCGCACCCACGCGACCAGCTTCGTCATGCCGAACGGTTTGACCAGGTAATCGCCTTGCTGCGACAGGTCTGCAAGCCGATTTTCGGCGCGGCCGAGGCTGGTCAGGAACAGCACCGGCGCTGACCATCCCGCCCGCCGCCGGGACCGCACGTAGGTCAAGGCGTCGCCACTGGGCAGGAATCGTTCGAACACGACGCACTCGTAGATCGTCGCGGCGAGCAGCCGGTCGGCGTCCGGAAGGTCGGGTGCGACATCGACCGAGATCCCCTCCCCGCGCAGGAACGTGCTGATGGCAAGACGGAGATCGTCGTCGTCTTCGACAACCAGCACCTGAACCACCACGCACCCCCTGGCCGAACCGTTACGTCCGTTACAGGCTGTCATATCGGGCGTTTCGTGACGATCCACCGGCCGGAATAGGCCATATCTGCTGCTTGCCGGGAATGCGCGGGTCTGGCCGACGGTCCAGACCGCAACTGGTGGTCGTTTCCCGGTGGCCTGCCATTGCGTGATCCGGGGTGCGGGCCGTACGACTTCCGCCGAGGCGCCGGTCATCACGGATGCGCTCGGACAGCGGCGGAGGAGTCCGCGCCGGCACCGGTGCCGGACCTCACTGTCCTGAATGGACCTCCGCTCCCGGAACTTCGACGCGCGCTGCCCCGGTCCGGGCGATCCGCGCGACGCCCCAGGCGCCGAGGGGCGCGAGGGCCTCGTGCAACGACCACCCCTGCTCGGTGAGTGAGTACTCGACGCGTGGTGGCACCTCGCGGTAGACCTCACGGTGCACGAGTCCGTCTTCTTCCATCTCCCGCAGCTGCTGGATCAGCATCTTCTCGCTGACCCCGGGCAGTCCTCGGCGCAGCTGGCCGAACCTGCGGGTCGCCTGCGCGAGTTCCCACAGGATCAGCGACTTCCACTTGCCGGTCACCACGTCCATCGCCGCGTCGAGCCCGCAGACGTAGGGGCCGGTCCGAGGTGCTCCGCTCATGGCAACCCTTTCCACACTTACCGAAAAGTGAGTATTGAACTCTGAAGTACGTACTTGTCGGTTCCACAGTACGTGGGAAGCATGGTGCGAGCCGCGATCGAGCAAAACCGAGAAGGGGATTCAATTGTCCGCTGCACCACCGATCAGCGTTCTGGGCCTCGGCGAGATGGGCCAGGCACTGGTCACCGCCCTGCTGAAGGCCGGCATCCCGGCCACGGTCTGGAACCGCACCCCCGGCAAGGCCGACGGGGTGACCGCCGCGGGCGCCACCGAGGCCGAGTCGGCCGACGCGGCGGTCGCCGCCGCCGACGTGGTCGTCGTCTGCCTGTTCGACCACGCCTCCGTGCACGAGACCCTCGACCCGCTGGTCGACCGGCTCCGGGGCCGGGTGGTGGTCAACCTGACCACCACCTCGCCGGAACAGGCCAGGGACCTGCACGGCTGGGCCGCCGAGGCCGGCATCGGTTACCTGGACGGCGGGATCATGGCCGTACCGGGCATGATCGCCACTCCGGCGGCCGAAATCCTCTACAGCGGCGACGAGCAGGTTTTCCGGCGCCACCGGGAGATCCTCGACGTCTGGGGCACCAGCACCTACTTCGGTGCCGACGCCGGCCTCGCCTCGCTGTACGACCTGGCGTTGCTGGCGGGCATGTACGTGATGTTCGCGGGCTACCTGCAGGGTGCCGCGATGGTGCGCACCGCCGGTGTCCCGGCGAGCGCGTTCGCCATCCGGGCGAAGGCCTGGCTGGCCGCGATGACCGAGACCTTCACCGCTTTGGGCGAGGTCGTCGACGGCGGTGACTACACCGTTGCCGGCCAGCAGAGCCTCGACTTCTCCGACCTCACCAAGCTGCTGGACGCCGCCGCCGAAGCCGGGGTCGGTGGGCAGCCCATCGCGATGGTGCAGAAGCTGATCGACCAGCAGCGCGACGCCGGCTACGGCGGGCACAGCTTCGCCCGCATCTACGAAAGCATCCGCCACCCGTGATCGAAGAGAGCAGGAAGCACATGTCCACGACCGAACCCGGCGACCCGGTCACCGTGATCGGCCTCGGTCCGATGGGGCAGGCGATCAGCAGGATCCTGCACGACGCCGGGCACCCGGTCACGGTCTGGAACCGGACCGCGGCCCGCGCGGACGCCCTGGTCGAGGCCGGGGCGACCCGGGCGCCAGACCCGGCCTCGGCACTCGCCGCGGCGGAACTGGTCCTGCTCAGCCTGACCGAGTACCAGGCCATGTACGACATCCTCGGCGACGCCACCTCGGCGCTCGCCGGCCGGACGCTGGTCAACATCAGTTCCGACACCCCGGACCGCACCGCCGAGGCCGCCGAGTGGGCCACCCGGCACGGCGCCCGGTTCGTCGCGGGCGGCATCATGGTGCCGCCACCGATGCTCGGCACCGGAGCGGCCTACGCCTACTACAGCGGCGACCGAACCGCCTTCACCCGGTGGGAACACGTTCTGCGGTTGATCGGCGCACCCCGCTACCTGGGCGAAGATCCGCGCCTGGCACAACTGCTCTACCTGGCCAACCTGGACGTCTTCCTCGCCACCACCGCGAGCCTCCTGCACGCCGCGGCACTGGCCCGCGCCTTCGGGGTCCCGGCCGAGGCGGTGGTCCCGGATCTGGTCGAGCACATCGGCACCATCCCGGCCATCCTCGGTTCGGCGACCGATTTCGCGGCTCAGCTGGACAACGGCACCTTCGGTGACCCGCGCAGCGTGATCATGATGGGCGCGACCGCCGACCACGTCGCGATCGCCACCGCCGCGGCAGGCGTCCACCCAGGTCTGCCCGCCGCGGTCAAGGAACTCTACGACGCCGCGATCGCCGGAGGGCACGGCAGCGTGTTCGAAGTCATGAAAGCGGACTGACGCGCCCGGACCGCCTTTTTGCCGTGGCCGGGCAGCGCCGCCGGCTCATAAGGTAGTTGCGGCTCGGGGGCGAACGCTCTGGCGCCTGGTACGGCAACGGCAGTTGGTGGTGTTGTGGAAGATCTCCGTTGTGGCGGTCGATGTCGTGATGGATCAGCTGGCCAGGGTGCATGAGTGGATCGCGGGCCGGTCCGCGCGGCCGGAACCGTGGAGTCGGGCGCGGGAGTAGGTGTCCGGCCTGGAATGCCAAAACTCAAGATTTGCTCTAACGAAAAACCGCCCTACCTGGATCTTCGGATCCGGTGGGCGGTGTTTCGTCACTGTGGAGGTTAGGGGACCTTACTCGAACATAAAAGCCCAGGTCAGAGCCCTGGAAGAGCTCCGCGAGAAGCTTCCCAGCCTCGATGCACCCGAGCCGACCTCGATCAAGCGCGACCGACCTCGCCGCGTCCGGCAACTCGGTCCCGGGCAAGTCGAGCAGCTGATCGCCGGCTACCGGTCCGGCGCGACGGTGTACGAGCTCGGTGACCGGTTCGGCATCGAACGGCGAACGGTCAGCACCATCCTCCACCGGCACGGCGTGCCGATGCGTCGCCGCGGCCTATCGCCCGACCAGGTCGACGAGGCAATCCACCTCTACAACCTCGGCTGGTCCCTGGCCCGCGTCGGCGAACACCTCGGCGTAAACCACACCACCGTGCTGAACAAACTGCGCGAACGCGGCATCCCCACGCGCGACACCCACGGCCACCCGCGCGTCGAAGCAGGTGTTGCTCGATGACCAGGCGTGCAGCTGTGTCGACGCGATCTGCTTCGGACGGGGCCTCCGTCGTGCAGGCCGTCACCGTGATCATGGGCGTCGTCGTTGGACTCACCTTCCTCTTCGGCTTCGGCAACGTCCTCAACCTCGCACTGCTGCTCGCCCCGGCCGGCAGCCGGTGCTCGCCGAAGTCGAGGTCGAGATCATCGAGCTGGTCGATGGTCGCTTCAGGACCCGCCGGCGGGAGGTGACGGCAGGCCCGTGTAAGGAGCGTCGCCCCGGGTACCCTCCGCCGGAGACGATCGGACGCGGCCGGATCTGTCGCCGTTGATCGTCGGGAGGGATCTGCCGTGCCAGTGACCTGGGCCGGAGACGACCAGGACGGCTGGCTTGTGCTGGACTTCGACAGCATCGGCCTGGACGACTTGGCGCCTGCCCGGCGCTGGGCCGAGGATCAGCTCGCCGACCTCGGTGAAGAGCACCGGATCGACACCATGCTGGTGGTCGCCGAACTGCTGGACAACGCTTTCCTGCACGTCGGCGGCCGGGTCCGGTTACGGCTGCGGCTGGACGCGGACCCGTGCGAAACCACGGTGGCCGTAGCGGATGAGGGGGGCGGCATCGCACGGTTGCGTGATCCGGACAGCGAAGGCGGCCGCGGGCTGCTGCTGGTCGACCGGATCTGCTCGGCCTGGGGAGTCAGTCACCACGACGACGGCAAGGTCGTGTGGGGCGTGCTCGGCTGCGCGAAGTCCGGCATCGCCTGTCCGGCGGCATCCTCCGGCAGCACCGGCGGGCCACCCTAGCGGCGTGCACTTCCCTCGAGGCCGACGATCCTTGCGCAGGCTTGCGGTCCTTTGGTCCATTGCAGACGTCCACAGTGGAGCTTGTTCTGCGGACCGATGTACGCGCCCCGGGCGTCCCTTTCCGACAACGAGGCCGACCGGCGGCCATCTGCCCCGTCCAGCCGCCCCACGCAGCGACAACTGGTGACTGTGTCCTCGTCATCGGCCACGACCGGTCAGCTCGGTGAGCAGACCACCGGGTGGGCTCACGCTGGGTCTGGGGGCGAGCGGAAGACGTCGGCAATCCGGGCCCGGCGGCAACCGAAGAGACCAACCCCGTTTCCTCTTCCGAGGACTAGACTGCCCGTAACGCCCCAGACCCCGGCGATCCTGTTTCCCGTTGCCGGCCGCGTCAGCCGGCAACCGAACCGGACGTGAGGACACGATGGTGGGGCGCGTGGTGCTGGCCGGTCTGCTCGGTCCCGCTTGCGTCTTGACCACGATCGGTGCGCCGGCCCTGCCGCGGGTCGGCTGGCTGCTGCTCGGCGGCAGCGCCGGGCTGCTCGTGGCTTTCCTTGTCCCGTTGCTGGCGCGCGGCGACGCCGGGACGGCCGGGCCCGAGCCACCGGTGGGCCCGGCACCCGCCGCGGCCGAGCCGCCCGGGTCTTCGGTACCACCGCCCGTCCCGGTGGCCGGCATGGCGACCGAGGAGCTGTGCCTGGCGTGGCGGCGCAGCTACTTCCTCCTGCTCCTCGCCGCCGATCTGCAGGCGCGTCGGCTCGTCGTCGAGCGCCGGCAGGACTTCCTCGACGAAATCGAACGACGGGACCGCAGCGGGTTCCTCCGCTGGCTGGCCGATGGCGCCCGGGCCGGCGGTGATCCCGCTCCGTACCTGACCACCCGGACCTGACCGACCGAAAGGCTCATCATGGCGATGGTCGACGGCGCGCTTCTCGCTTCGGCGATGTCAGGGGATCGCGCCGCGACCGAGGCGCTGCTGGGCTGGTTGCGCCCGGGCGTGCTGCGGTACTGCCAGGCGCGCCTGGGAAACCGGTGCTACCGCGACAGCGACGCGGACGACTGCGCGCAGGAGGTGCTGCTCGGCGTGCTCGGTGCGCTGCCGGGTTATCGCTACGGTGCTGCCCAGTTCATGAGCTTCGTCTACGGCGTCGCGTCGCACAAGGTCGTCGACGCTCACCGCCGCCGGGAAAGCGATGCGAGCCGCCCGGTTTCGCAGTTCGCCCCGCTGACTTCCGACCGGCCGGGGCCGTTGCGCCAAGTCGAACGGCTCGAGCTGTGTCAGCGGGTCGGCTTCCTGCTGGCCCTGTTGGGGCCGGAACAGCGCGATGTCGTGGTGCTGCGGGTCATGCTCGGCCTGTCCGCCCGGGAAACAGCTGCCGCGCTCGGCGTCGCCAGTTCGGGCGCGGTCCGCGTGAGCCAGCACCGCGCCCTCACCACGTTGCGCCGGCACCTTGCCGCACACTGATCCGGTGACGCGTTCGCCGGGTATCGAGCAGGACGTGCAGGCCCGTCACGGGCACGCGATTCGGCGCCCGGCGCGAGGGTCAGCTGCCGCTTGCGGAGGCGAGCGTCGCCCACACCACCTTTCCACCCGACCAGCGCCGGCTGCTTCCCCACGACGTCGCGGTTTGGGTGACGATCCGCAGGCCGATGCCCGGGTCGCGCAGGCCGGATCGCTCCAGAAGGCGTGCCGGACCGGAGTGCTCGTCGGCGACGGCGATGGTGAACAGGCCCCGGCGCAGATCGAGGCGGACGTCAGGTGCGGACCTGGTGTGCTGGAGCGTGTTGTCGACGAGCTCGCCCACGACCAGGAGCCCGTCGTAGGCCAGCTCGGGCACGCCCCAATCCGCGGTGCGCTCCCGGAGGAACGTGCGAGCGAGCTCCGGCGCGTCCTCGGTGCGGGGGAACTTCCGCTGGGCCCATCGGCGCGCGGGAATCTCCTGGCTGTTTTCGGCGGTCTCGACGTCGTCACAGACCGCAACAAGGCGGTCGGTGCCGTGGCCGTGGAAGGCGTGCAGATGCACCCGCTGACGGGTGACCAGGGTGAACGGGATGCCGGGCCAGTGCCCGATCCGGCGGGCGACCAGGGGGAAGACGGTGGCGGGGGACAGTGCGTCGATGACCAGCCCGTCGACGTCGGCGATCAGCCCGGGCGGACCGTCGGCGGCCACCTTCAGCAGGCCGTCACGCAGAAACCGGTAACCGGAGAGGTCGAGCTCCCCGGTGACGGTGACCAGGGTGCTGGCGAGCCGGGCAGCAGGCGCCAGGGTGATGCCGCCGGCGATCACGGCACCGGTTCGGCGGCGCGCCCCCACCGCTTCCGATCACCTGTCACGGTGGCGCCGCCGTACCGGCCCGGACGCTCGGGGATCGGGCACTTCGGCGATCGGGTGTCCCCGCCGGTTCGGCAGCAGGACGGCCCAGACGACCTTGCCGCTGCCCCAAGACGGGCTGCATCCCCAGCGGTGTGCGGTCTGGGCGACCAGCCGGAGTCCGAGACCGTTCTCTTTGGGGCGCTCGCGCAGGACGGCCTGTCGCGGGTCGTCGTCGGCGACCGAGATCGTGAAAGTGTCCGGGCGCAGTTCGAGCCGCAGCCGGGGGTGCGATGTCGTGTGCAGGATCGCGTTCTCCACCAGCTCGGTCGCGACCATAAGGGCATCGTCGACGTGCTCGCGCACGTTCCACTGCGCGCAGGTCCGGCCGACGAACGCCCGGGCGGTCGCGGAGGCGTGCGGCGACGCGGCCAGCAGCTGCGCCGCCCGCAGGCGGGACGGGCGCTCGCGTGCCTGTTCGGCCGCGAGGACGTCGGCGTGGACCGGCAGATTCGCTCCGCGCGTCGCCAGCTGGGCCACGTGATCCGCGCGGTCGGTGACCACCGCGAACGGAAGCCCGGGCCAGTCGCCGATTCGCAGCGCGATGACGGTGAACACACTCATGAGGTTGTCGTCGTCGACGTCGAGACCGTGGATGTCGGCGATGACGCTCTCCGGCGCGTCCGTGGCCAGCTTGAGCACACCGTCGCGCAGCTCCCGATAGCCGGCCTCGGTCAAGGCGCCGGTCAAGGTCGCCACGGTCGACTCCGCCCGGTAGTGCGGCACCAGGTGCAACCCGGTTTCACCGGTCATGTACTTGCCTCACTCCCGCGACACCGGCCGCGGTCATCGGCCGGGACCGATGGTCTCGCCGACACGCCGTCGGCGGCTTCCAGGCCGAGCGCGGCGAGCAGCGAAGCGCAATCTTCGGCGTCGCTTGCGGCTGAGGCGACCAGCCGGGCACTGCGATACCGCTGTTCGGGCGTGAGCGCCATGGCGCCGGTCTCTTCGGGTGGCATCGCGACGCGCCTCATCGGTCTGGCAACAGACGCTGGGGCGCCGGTACCCCTGGATTCGCGGTGGTCATCAGTCGCCACCACGAACGGGTGCGTTCACCGGATCTTCTCGGGGATCTCTTCGAGCGTCCGCAGCAACCGGATCGCCAGTGTGCGGGCTTCTTCGGCGGACAGCGGCGAATTCTCCTTCACCGTGTTCTCGACGAGGTTCACTCGCTGCTCGTAACGGGTCACGGAGTCCATGTCTGACCTTCTTTTCTCTTGATGACATCCGGTGGTGGGGATGTCCGGCTCCATCGGATCGGGGAGAGCACTTTGTCCCGAAGGACCGATGTCACCGCCGGGTGCGGCCGGACGGGTCGTACGCCCGCTTGCCGGGCGCAGCAGACCGGCGATGCGGGAAGCGTTCGGCCTCGTCTCCGGAAGCGGGGGCCGGGGTGTACACGGGCTGGCGGAACAAGCTCCCGTAGCGGCTGTCCTGGGGTGTGGTGAGCGTTCCGGGGCGGGGTTGTTCCGCGATGGGATGGCTGAACAACGAGCTGTCCATGGTGGGAGTACTGATCAGGAAATCCTTTCGGGTACGCCGCCGGAGGGCGGCGTCGGAAGTGCAAGCGGCGGGCCGGGCCGCGGAACAGGTCACCGAGCGACGTGCCCGGGCTTCAGCGCGGCCGTAGTTCGGCGAGGGTGGCTTTCGGGTCCGACGGCACGTCGGTGCTCCCGTCCCCGGCCGCTGGCAGCGCCGGATTGGGGCCGAGGACGGCGCAGGTTCGACCACTTGCGCGCGAAATGCTCTCGGTCAACACCCAGCGTACACGACGGCTGCGCCGGGTGTGTTAAGACTGGGTTCTAGCAAAGGGGCCCTCGTGGACCAGCTCAGTCTCGGCGTCGTCGCGCACTCTCGGAAAGAGAACGAACGGCGGTTGCCGATCCACCCGCACCACCTCGACCGGATCGACGCCGATCTCCGGGACCGCATCTACCTCGAACACGGCTACGGCGAACCTTTCGGCGTGCCCGACGAGCAGCTCGCGCGCGCGGTCGCGGGGCTGCGCACGCGCGAGCAGCTCATCGCCGAGTCCGACGTGGTCCTGCTGGCCAAACCGCTGACGGACGACGTCGCTGAACTGCGGCCCGGCCAGGTGCTGTGGGGCTGGCCGCACTGCGTGCAGGACGCCGAGCTGACCCAGCTGGCCATCGACCGGCGGCTGACCGTGATCGCGTTCGAAGCCATGAACCACTGGCGGCGCGACGGCTCGTTCGGGCTGCACGTCTTCCACAAGAACAACGAACTGGCCGGCTACTGCTCGGTCCTGCACGCGCTGCAGCTGATCGGTTCGACCGGGGACTACGGCCGCCGGCTGCGGGCGGTGGTGATCGGCTTCGGCGCGACCGCCCGCGGCGCGGTGACCGCGCTGAACGCCCACGGCATCCACGACGTCGAAGTCCTCACGGCCCGCGGTCTCAGCGCGGTCGCCTCGCCGATCCACTCCGCGACGATGGTCCACTTCGACCACGACAAGAACCACCCCGGCGACCCCCGGCGCAGCCACGCGCACACCGACCGCGGCCGGGTGCCGCTGGCCGGCTTCCTCGCCGAGCACGACATCGTCGTCAACTGCGTGCTCCAGGACACCGACGCGCCGCTGACCTTCCTCATCGAGGACGACCTCGCCGCGTTCGCCCCGGGCAGCCTGATCGTCGACGTCTCCTGTGACGAAGGCATGGGCTTCAGCTGGGCGCGGCCCACCACGTTCGCCCGGCCGGCCTTTCCGGTCGGCCACGGCGTCACCTACTACGCCGTCGACCACAGTCCCTCCTACCTGTGGAACTCGGCGACCTGGGAGATCAGCGAAGCGCTGCTGCCGCACCTGCGGACAGTCCTTTCCGGACAGTCCACTTGGGAGGAGACCGAAACGGTGGGACGGGCCGTCGAGATCCGGGACGGTACGATCCGCAACCCCGCGATCCTCTCTTTCCAGAAGCGCGCCACGGAATACCCGCACACGCTGCGGCTCAAGGCACCGGAACCGTCCACCTGAGACAGGTGCCACCGTCGGCGGGGCGTTCGAGCCGCAACGACCCGCCCGCTTCCGCGGCACGCTGCTCGAGGTTGCGCAGCCCGCTGCGGGCCACGGCTTCCGGCATCCCGATCCCGGTGTCGGAAACCTCGACGACCAGGTCTTCGTCCAGGGATACGGTGACCGCCAGCTCCGCCGCACGCGCGTGCCGCAGGACGTTGCTGACCGCTTCGCGCACCACCGCCTCGGCGTGTTCGGCCAGCCCGGCGGGCACCCGGTCGAACGCTCCCGACAGCCGGACCGTCGTGTGGATGGCGGAGTCGGCGCATCCGTCGGTGATCGCGTTCTGCAGGCGCGCCCGCAGGCCACGACCGGCTCCCGGCCGGCTGTGCAGGGCGAAGATCGCGCTGCGGATCTCTTCGATGACGTCCTGGAGCTGGTCGATGTGCTGGGTGAGCCGGGCGGTGACCGCGGGTGAGTCCGTCCGGCGGCGGGTGCCCTCGATGCCCATGCCGACCGCGAACAGCCGCTGGATGACGTGGTCGTGCAGGTCGCGGGCGATCCGGTCCCGGTCCACCGCCACGTCCAGCTCGCGGCGGGCGGCCTGGCTTTCGGCGTCCCGCAGCGCCAGCGCGGCCTGGTCGGCGAAGGCGGATACGAGCTGCAGTTCGTGCTCGTCGAACAGCGCCGCGCCGGGAGCGCGGACCGCCACGAGCACGCCCGCGGTGGACTCGCCGGAGCGCAACCGCACCACCAGCGCCGGCCCGAGGTCCATGCCCAGGCCGTAGGCCAGGTTCGGCACGCTGCGCGGGACGTGGTCGCGCAGCACCGCGCCGGAGGTCGATCCGTCGAGCGGGATCCGGCGGCCGGTCAGCGCCTCGGCGTCGGGGCCGGCGCACACCGTGACGGCCAGCGCCCCACCCGGCGACACGGGCAGCGCGATGAGGGCGTCGTCGGCGCCGGTCAGCTCGGCCGCCCGGGTCGCCACCAGGCGCAACACCTCGTGGACGTCGGTGCCGCCGAGGAGTTCGGCGGAGATCTCCCCGGTGGCTTCCAGCCACCGCTGCCTGCTCCGGCTCTCCTCGTAGAGCCGTGCGTTGTCCACGGCGATCCCGGCCGCCGCCGCCAGCGCGTCGATCGCCCGTTCGTCGTCGGCGGTGAACGGCCGCTCGCCGCCGAGGCACAGCCGGCCGAGGACCGCGCCCCGGACCAGGAGCGGGACGTCGAGAACGGCCGGCACCGGGGTGACGTCGTCGGCGCCGGTCGCGTCGTCGACGCCCGTGGCGGCGAACCCGGTGGTCCGGCCGTTCTCGTCGAGCAGGGTCAGCGCGCCGCAGCGGGCGCCGATCAGGCCGGTGGCGGCGGTGACGATCCGGTGCAGCGTGGTCTCGAGCTCCAGACCGGCGGAGAAGGCGAGGACGGCCGCGGGCAGCGCGTCCATCCGGTCCCGGCCCGACGTCGTTTCCGCGGGCATGCCACCACAGTGGCACGGCGGTGCGGCCCGTGGCGGGTTCCGGGGGAACCGAACCACGTTCGCAACCGGCGACCTTCGCCCGGCCACGGGTGCCGTTCGGCCCTTGGCCCGCGCCGGAGCCCGGCGGACGGTGAGGGACAGCCATGATTCCAGGAGTTCGGAGCCGTCCATGAAGACCGGTGTCATGCCCGTCGGGCACCTCAGCGAGAGCCAGATGCGATCCGTGCTTCTCGCGGCCACGGCTCCGCCGCCGCTGCGCCGCGGGCGGCCGTGGCGGTTCCAGTGCACGCCGGACGCCGTCGAGCTGTACGCGGATTCGCTCTCCACCGGTACCGACAGCGACCAGCGGGAACGCATGCTGGACTGCGGGGCCGCTCTGCTGAACCTCCGGCTGGCGATCAAGGCGCAGAGCAGCCACGCCGATACGCGCCTGTTCCCCACCGCGGACCGGCCCGACCTGCTCGCCGTCGTGCGGCCGAACGGCTACGAGACGATCGCCCCGGTGGACCGGGAGCTCGTGGCGGCCATCGCCGACCGGCAGAGCAACCGCCGCCCGTTCACCGCCGCCGTCATCCCCGACGCCGTGCAGCGCCAGCTCCGGCGGGCGGCCGAGGTGGAACGCGCCTGGCTGGCCACCATCACCGACGACCAGGTGCCCCAGCTGCGCGACATCATGCACCGCACGGAACTCCCGCCGGCCACGCCCGGCCCCGGTGGTGGGAGCGACCTCGACATCGAGCCCGGTCGGCTGGTCGTGGTGATCGGCTCGCTGCACGACACCGCTCTCGGCCGGCTCCAGGCCGGTCAAGCCCTGCAGCGGGTTCTGCTCACGGCCGCCGCCGCAGGGCTTTCGGCGGCGCTCTCCTCGCAGGTGATGGCCGTACCGGCGGCCCGGCGTGAACTGCGGCAGCTGCTCGGCGGCGGGCTCTGGCCGCAAGTCATGCTGCGGCTCGGCCACGGCACCGCCGTTGCGTCCCCCACACAGACACAGCTCGAAGACGTCGTGATCAGCGACGCGCACCCGTTCGGCCGCTAACCGCCCGGACGCCGTTGCGCGCCGTGGATCCCGGTGACCAGGA
>NZ_JADWPD010000017.1 GCF_017308975.1 Amycolatopsis sp. MtRt-6
CCTCATCCCACGCCAACACGCCCACCCGAGCCCAGCCCTACTGAGAAAACCTCATTGGGGCGCATGGGATCAGCGGCCGCCCGGCGACCCGCACTGCGGCCGGCCGCACGCCGCCCGCCCGGGCCCGCACGACGGCCGGGCCCGCACGACGGCCGGGCCCGCACGACGGCCGGGCCCGCCCGCCGGGCCTGCACGGCGTCCGCGCCGGGTCGCGCGGCCCGGAATTGTCGGGGGTCCCCGGTAACGTAAAAACCGGGGGACCCCCAGGCCGGGGACCTCTCAGCGGCGCGCCCGCACCGCCGAGGCCAGCTCGTCCAGCAGCGGCGCGGTGTCATCCCATGCCAGGCAGGCGTCCGTGATCGACTGCCCGTAGGTCAGCTCCGAGGCGTGCCCCAGCGAAAGGTCCTGCCGCCCACCCGCCAGGAAGCTCTCCATCATCAGCCCGGAAATCCCACGCTCGCCCGCCGAAAGCCGCGCAGCCAGCTCCCGGACCACCGCGCCCTGCCGCACGTGGTCCTTTCCGCTGTTCCCGTGCGAAGCGTCGATGATCACCCGCTCCGGCAACCCCGCCTTCGCCAGCCGGGCCAGCGTGTCCGCGACAGTCGAAGCGTCGTAGTTCGGACCCCCGTTGTGGCCGCGCAGGATCACGTGGCAGTCCGGGTTGCCCGACGTCGTCAGCAGGGCCGCCAGGCCGTCCGTGTTGATGCCCGGGAACACGTGGCTCGCCGCCGCCGCGCGGGTGGCGTCGATCGCCACCTGGACGTCGCCCTCCGTCGAGTTCTTGATGCCCACCGGCATCGACAGCGCGCTGCACAGCTGGCGGTGCACCTGGCTGGCCGCCGTGCGGGCGCCGATCGAACCCCACGTCACGATGTCCGCGATGAACTGCGGCGTGATCGGGTCGAGGAACTCGCAGCCCACCGGCAGGCCGAGCGCCGACACGTCGAGCAGGAGCTTGCGGGCCATCCGCAGGCCCTTGTTGACGGCGAACGTGCCGTCGAGGTCCGGGTCGTTGATCAGGCCCTTCCAGCCCAGCGTCGTGCGCGGCTTCTCGAAGTACACGCGCATCACGATGTGCAGCTCGCCGCGCAGCTCCTCGGCCTTCGCGGCCAGCCGGCGGGCGTAGTCGAGGGCCGCTTCCGGGTCGTGGACCGAGCATGGGCCGACCACCACGAGCAGCCGGTCGTCGCGGCCTTCGAGAATGTCGACCGTTTCGGCGCGGCCGTGGCGCACCACCTTGGCGACGGCGGCGTCGGCCGGATGGTCTTCGCGCAGCATCGCGGGCGAAATGAGCGGACTGATCGACGTCGTGCGGGCGGCGTCGAGGTCACCGATGGTGGCCGGTCCGGCGGAGAGCGTCATGGCGGGGGTGTTCCTTCCTGGTGGACACCGACCCGCGGGGGACTCGCCGAGCCGGTTTCGAAATCCGGCTCGGGGTGGGAGTCAGCGCAGGTTCACGCCGCCGCGCCCACCCGGGGCCGGCTTCGTAAACCAGAAATAGCGCTGCACGAGGTCAACGTAGCACAGCCGTCACCGGACCCGATCCGGCAGGTGGTACGGCCTGCACCGATCAAGACGTGAGCCGCTACGCTGGCGGACGACGAAATGTGACTGTCATCTCCCGAGAACAGACGGAGGCTTCTCATGCGTGTCGGTGTGCTGACCGGCGGCGGCGACTGCCCGGGGCTCAACGCGGTGATCCGCGCGGTGGTGCGCAAGGGCATCGAGGTGCACGGCTGGGACTTCGTGGGCTTCCGGAACGGCTGGAACGGCCCGCTCACCGGCGACAGCCGCCCACTGGGCCTGAACGACGTCGAGGACATCCTCACCCGCGGCGGCACCATCCTGCGGTCCTCGCGCACCAACCCGTACAAGGTCGACGGCGGCGTCGACAAGATCAAGCAGGTCCTCGCCGACCAGGGCGTCGACGCGCTGATCGCGATCGGCGGCGAGGACACCCTCGGCGTCGCGAAGCGGCTGACCGACGACGGCGTCGGCGTCGTCGGTGTCCCCAAGACGATCGACAACGACCTGGGCGCCACCGACTACACCTTCGGCTTCGACACCGCGGTCTCCATCGCGACCGAGGCGATCGACCGGCTGCACACCACGGCCGAGTCGCACCACCGGGCGCTGGTCGTCGAGGTCATGGGCCGGCACGCCGGCTGGATCGCGCTGCACTCCGGCCTGGCCGGCGGCGCGAGCGTGATCCTGGTGCCGGAGAAGCACTTCAACGTCGACCAGGTCGTTTCCTGGGTCGAGCGCCGCTTCGAGAAGGAGTACGCGCCGATCATCGTCGTCGCCGAGGGCGCGCTGCCCGAGGGCGGCGAGGAGAAGCTGCTCACCGGCGAGAAGGACGCCTTCGGGCACGTCCGCCTCGGCGGCATCGGCACCTGGCTGGCCGACGAGATCGCGAACCGCACCGGCAAGGAGTCCCGCGCGGTCGTGCTGGGCCACGTCCAGCGCGGCGGCACCCCGACGGCCTACGACCGCGTCCTGGCGACGCGCTTCGGCCTCAACGCGGTCGACGCGGTCGCGGACGGCGACTTCGGCGTGATGGTCGCCCTCAAGGGCACGGACATCGTCCGCGTGAAGCTGTCCGAGGCGACGGCCGAGCTGAAGACGGTGCCGGTCGAGCGCTACCAGGAAGCCGAAGTCTTCTTCGGCTGAGTTTCCCGCTGCCGCGGTCGGCGTCAGATCCGGGCCAGCCGGTCCAGGACGCCGACCGCGGCGGCAATGTCCTCGGTGAGCGGGCGGTCGTCGAGACCGGGATCCAGCACCGAAGACGCCGCTTCGAAGGCGTCGCGCACCGGCAGCTCCACCAGGTCCGCCTCCCGCATCCGCAGCGCGCGCACCGCCGCCACCAGTTCGCACGCCAGCACCTGCTGGTACGCCGCGCACGCCGCCGTCGCCGCGCGGGCCGCCTGCGTCGAGAAGCTCGCGTGGTCCTCGATGCCGCGCGAGACCACCGCCGTGCCGAGCGTGGCCGGGAGGGCCGCCTGCCGCAGCTCGGTCAGCGCGTCGTGCGCCACGTACTCCAGGATCATCACGCCCGAGCTGCCCGGCGGCCCCGCCGCCAGGAACGGCCGCAGCCCGGTGAACTCCGGCTCCACCAGGTCGCCCAGGCGCGCCACCGACAGCTCCGCCACCTGGTGCACGGTCGCCCGCGCCTGGTCCAGTGCCGTCGACACGTACGCCGTGTGGAAGTGCGCGTGGTGGTAGGCGTCGTTGTGGACCGTCGAGATCATCGGGTTCTCCGTGCTCGCGTTGATCTCGACGGCGAGCACGTCACGCAGGTAGTGGATCGCGTCCAGCGCCGGGCCCTGCACCTGCGGGAACGCCCGCAGCCCGAACGGGTCCTGGATCCGCCGGCCCGGCTTCGGCGTCTGGTGCATCCCCAGCAGCCGCCGCATCTCGGCCGCGCAGGCGACCTGCCCCGCGTGCGGACGCGCTTCGTGCACCGGCGTCGCGTACGCCTCGGGGTTGCCGTCGAGGGCGACGTACGTCAGCGCCGCGACGGCGTGGCTCGCCCGGGTCAGCGTGTCCAGCCGCATCGCCGCGAGGGTCGCTTCGGCGAGTGTCGCGGCGTTGCTGCTCATGAACGCCAGCGCGTCCCCCGCCCGCACCGGCACCGGGGGCACGTGCCCGGTGACCCACGGCCGTTCGCCGGTGAGCGCCAGCGCCGCCTCGGCCAGCGGGGCCAGGTCGCCGGTGCCGATCGCGCCGAGCCGGTGCACCAGCGGCAGCGCGCCGGTGCGGACCGCCTCGGCCAGCGCGCCGATCAGCTCGGGGCTGATCCCGGACCGGCCGGACAGCAGCTGGTTGAGCCGGATCAGCAGCATCGCCCGGACCTGGCCGGGCGGCATCTCGTCCCCGCTGCCGCCCGCGTGGCTGCGCAGCAGCCGCAGACCGTGCTCGACGGAGCTTTCGACCGTGTCGTCCTTGTTGGCCCCGACGCCGGTGGTGCGGCCGTAGACCACCCGGCGCGTGCTCAGTTCTTCGGCCAGCTTCCACGCGTGCTCGGCTCCCCGCAGCGCGGCGATCGAGACGTCGATGCCCAGCGGGCCCTCGGTGCGCGCCGCGGCGACGACGTCCGCGCACCGGAGGGTCCGACCGTCCACCCGGATCAAGGGCAGCCTCCTTCCGACTGCCCTCACTATGCGGCTAGGGCGCCGGAGGCTGCCAGGGCGGTCTCGCCCAGTCCCACCGCGGGACCGGCTCGTGGAGGTCCGGTTCGGCGCCGGGCGCGGAGAAGATCACGGCCAGCCGGCTGCCCCACTCGAGGTAGCCGGCGAACGCGGCCCGGAACTCCGGGTCGTCCGGCAGGCCGGCCTCGTCGGCGGCGTCGAGCAGCAGGGACACCCACCGGCGGCGCTGCGGCTCGGTGATCCCGCGGCCGAGGTGGCGGCCGACCATGTGGGCGTGCCCGCCGTGGCTCGCGGAGTACTCGGCCGGCCCGCCGAAGACCTCGCCCAGCCAGACGGCGACGTGCTCGGCGTGGTGCGGGTCCATGTCGCGGAAGACCGGTTCGAGCAGCGGGTCTTCGAGTACGTGGCCGTAGAAGATTGTCAGCAGCTTGACGAGCGCTTCGTGGCCACCGGCCCAGTCGTAGAGGGTCGGTGTGGTTTTTGGCACGATCACCCGGTCAGGCAACCAGTGGTGCTCCGGCCGGGCAACCACGTACTTTCCGGTGCGTAGGGGGAGTGAGGATGAAGCGGTACCACTGCGCGACGGAGCTGGCGGTCGAGCTGATCGGCGGAAAGTGGAAGCCGGTGATCCTGGCGCACCTCAAGGAGGGCACCCACCGCTACGGCGAGCTGCGGCGCCGGATGCCCGGGGTGAGCGAGAAGATGCTGACCCAGCAGCTGCGCGAGCTGGCGGCGGACGGCCTCGTCCGCCGCGAGGAGTTCGACGGCCGGGTCCCGCACGTCGAGTACCACCTGACCGCGGTGGGGGAGGAGCTGCGCCCGGCGTTGACGGCGCTCTACGAGTGGGGCGAGCGCCGGGCGGCCGAGCGCGGCATCAGCTTCGACCCGGGCTGACCCAAGCGCCCCAAGGTGGCCTTGGTTGCGTTGGACGCACCGAAGGCCACATTGGGGCGCTCGGGACCGGCGCCGGTCAGGCGGGGTCGGTCTCGTCCAGCCGGCGTTCCAGCGCGTCCAGGCGGTCCGACCAGAACCGCCGGTACGGCGCCAGCCAGGCGTCGACCTCGGCCAGGGGGTCTGGGCGCAGCGCGTAGCACCGCCGCTGCGCCGCGACGCGCACCGTCACCAGCCCGGCTTCGCGCAGCACCCGCAGGTGCTTGGACACCGCGGGCTGGCTCAGCTCCAGCTCGTCGACCAGCTCGCCGACCGAGCGCTCGCCGTCGCGCAGCAGGTCGAGGATGGTCCGGCGCCGAGGCTCGGCGAGGACGTCGAAAGTCTGCATCACCCGTGAAATGTGCTCCGCCGGGCATATTCCTGTCAAGGAATGTGGACCAGCCGTGGTCTGAACCATTGACCTAGTGGTCTAGTCCACTTACGGTAAGTGTGGTCCCCACCACTCCGGCACCGTGGCCGTGAGTAATTCCCGGGAGGGAGAACGCATGTCCCGTTTCCGCAGGAAGAGCTTCTCGGCGCTGCTGGCCGTGGCCGCCGCCGGCGGCCTCGTCGCGGGCGGTGCCACCGCTCCGGTGGCCACCGCCGCGACCGAAACCGCACAAGCCTCCGTCGGCAAGGTGGTCGGCTACTTCACTGAATGGGGTGTCTACGACCGCAACTACCACGTCAAGAACATCGAGACGTCGGGTTCGGCGAGCAAGCTGACCCACATCAACTACGCCTTCGGCAACGTGACGAACGGCGGCTGCGCGATCGGCGACGCCTACGCCGACTACCAGAAGACCTACGACGCCGCGGGCAGCGTCGACGGGGTTGCCGACACCTGGGACCAGCCGCTCGCCGGCAGCTTCAACCAGCTCAAGAAGCTCAAGGCCAAGCACCCCGGCCTGAAGGTCCTGTGGTCGTTCGGCGGCTGGACCTGGTCGGGCGGCTTCACGCAGGCCGCGCAGAACCCGGCGGCGTTCGCGAACTCCTGCTACAACCTGGTCAACGACCCGCGCTGGGCCGGCGTCTTCGACGGCATCGACATCGACTGGGAGTACCCCAACGCCTGCGGCCTCTCCTGCGACACCAGCGGCGCGGCGGCGTTCAAGAACCTCCTCCAGGCCCTGCGGGCGAAGTTCGGGTCGAAGCTGGTCACCGCGGCGATCACCGCCGACGGCACGAGCGGCGGCAAGATCGACGCGGCCGACTACGGCGGCGCCGCGCAGTACGTCGACTGGTACAACGTGATGACCTACGACTACTTCGGTGCCTGGGCGGCGCAGGGCCCGACGGCTCCGCACTCGCCGCTGACGTCGTACTCCGGCATCCCGACCGCCGGCTTCCACTCCGACGCGGCCATCCAGAAGCTCAAGAGCAAGGGTGTCCCGTCGAGCAAGCTGCTGCTGGGCATCGGCTTCTACGGCCGCGGCTGGACCGGCGTCACCCAAAGCGCCCCGGGCGGCACGGCGACCGGCCCGGCACCGGGCAAGTACGAGCAGGGCATCGAGGACTACAAGGTGCTCAAGACGTCGTGCCCGGCGACCGGCACCGTGGCCGGCACCGCGTACGCCAAGTGCGGCAGCAACTGGTGGAGCTACGACACCCCGGCGACCATCGCCGGCAAGATCTCCTACGCCAAGACCCAGGGCCTGGGCGGCGCGATGTTCTGGGAGCTCTCCGGCGACACCACGAACGGCGAGCTGATCACCGCCGTCGCCAAGTAGCGCCCGCGGGGGCACCGGCAAAAGTTGCCGGTGCCCCCGATTATCGTCGTGGGTGTGAAGTTCAGCGGATTCGGCGAGTACGCCGTCGACTTCTTCGACGGCCTCGTGGAGGACAACTCCAAGCCCTACTGGGACGACCACGTCGAGACCTACAAGTCCGACGTCCGCGCGCCGATGGAGGCGCTGCTGGCCGAGCTGGCGCCCGAGTTCGGCGACGGCTTCGGCGAGCCCAAGGTGTTCCGCCCCTACCGCGACGTCCGCTTCGCCAAGGACAAGACGCCGTACAAGACCCACTGCGGCGGGGTGATCGAGCAGGGCCGCGGCGGTGGCGCCTACTACGTCGAGGTCGGGCCGGCGGGCCTGCGCGTCGGCGGCGGCTGCTTCCACCTCGCGGCCGACCAGATCGCGCGGTTCCGCAAGGCGGTCGACACCGACCTGCACGGCGAAGCGCTGCAGAAGATCCTCGCCAAGCTGGAGCGCACGGGCTGGGAGGTCAAGGGCGACCGCCTGAAGTCGAAGCCGCGCGGGTTCGACGCCGACCATCCGCGCCTGGAGCTGCTGCGCTACCGCTCGGTGTACGCGGTCCGCGGCTGGGAGCCCGACGACGTCCTGCACGAGCGAGGTGCCTTCGACCGCGTCCGGAAGGCCTGGCGGCAGCTCCGGGAGTTCAACGAGTGGGCCCGCGACCGGGTCGGCCCGAGTGAACAGCCGCGTCGTTAGCGTCATCTGACCAGCCAGGTTTCTGAACACTTTCTTGAACATTCGGGATCGGTACAGACGAACGCGCGAAGAGGGTCTACGCTATGTGGACGTGAGCCGACGCGCGAAGATCGTTTGTACCCTGGGTCCCGCCACCGCGACCCCGGAGAAGATGCGGGCCCTGGTGGATGCCGGCATGGACGTGGCCAGAATGAACTTCAGCCACGGCAGCCACAGCGACCACAAGCAGGTCTACGACCTGATCCGGGCCGCGGCCGCCGACAGCGGCCGCGCGGTCGGCATCCTCGCCGACCTGCAGGGCCCCAAGATCCGCCTGGGCACGTTCGCCGGCGGGCCGGTCGAGTGGCACAACGGCGACATCGTCCGGATCACCGTCGAGGAGGTCGCCGGCACCCACGACCGCGTCTCGACCACCTACAAGGGCCTGGCGAAGGACGCCAAGCCCGGCGACCGGCTGCTCGTCGACGACGGCAAGGTCGGCCTGGTGGTCCGCAAGGTCGAGGGCCCGGACGTGGTCTGCGAGGTGACCGAGGGCGGCCCGGTCAGCAACAACAAGGGCGTCTCGCTGCCCGGCATGGACGTCTCGGTGCCGGCGCTGTCCGACAAGGACATCGAAGACCTCGAGTTCGCGCTCGAGCTGGGCGTCGACTTCATCGCCCTGTCCTTCGTCCGCTCGCCGGCCGACATCGACCTGGTCCACCAGGTGATGGACCGGGTCGGCAAGGGCCGGCTGCCCGTCGTCGCCAAGATCGAGAAGCCCGAAGCCGTCTACAACCTCGAGGCCATCGTGCTGGCCTTCGACGCGGTGATGGTCGCCCGCGGCGACCTCGGCGTCGAGCTGCCGCTGGAGCAGGTCCCGCTGGTGCAGAAGCGCGCCATCCAGATCTGCCGCGAGAACGCCAAGCCGGTCATCGTCGCGACGCAGATGCTCGAGTCGATGATCAACAACTCCCGGCCGACCCGCGCCGAGGCCTCCGACGTCGCGAACGCGGTGCTCGACGGCGCCGACGCGCTGATGCTGTCCGGCGAGACCTCGGTCGGCCGGTACGCGATCGAGGTCGTCGAGACGATGGGCCGGATCATCGAGGCGGTCGAGACCGACTCGCCGATCGTGCCGCCGCTCTCGCACGTCCCGCGCACCAAGCGCGGCGTCATCTCCTACGCCGCCCGCGACATCGGCGAGCGGCTCAACGCGAAGGCCCTGGTCGCGTTCACCCAGTCCGGTGACACCGTGCGCCGCCTCGCGCGACTGCACACCCGGCTGCCGCTGCTGGCGTTCACGCCGGAGGAGAGCGTCCGCAGCCAGCTCTCGATGACCTGGGGCACGACGACCCGGATCGTGCCGTTCGTGGACTCGACCGACCAGATGATCCAGCAGGTCGACCACGCGATGCTGGAGATGGGCAAGTACCAGAAGGGCGACCTGGTCGTCATCGTGGCCGGTTCCCCGCCGGGCACCGTCGGGTCGACCAACCTGATCCGCGTGCACCGGCTCGGTGAAGACGACCACGCTTGAGAGACCGACCGCTCAGTATGCACGTAAAGTCCCGGTCATGACTGAAATGGCCAGGACGGCCGCCACCGAACCGGAGCTTGCCGGTGGCGGCCAGCCGGTGCTCGACCGCCTGATCGCGCTGCTCGACCTGGAGAAGATCGAAGAGAACATCTTCCGCGGCGTCTCGCCCGCCCACTCGCCGGTGCGGGTGTTCGGCGGGCAGGTCGCCGGCCAGGCCCTGGTCGCGGCCGGGCGCACGGTGCCCGAGGAACGCCGGGTGCACTCGCTGCACGCGTACTTCATCCGCGGCGGCGACCCGAGCGTGCCGATCGTCTACGAGGTCGACCGGATCCGCGACGGCCGGTCGTTCACCACCCGCCGGGTCGTGGCGATCCAGCACGGCAAGGCGATCTTCTCCCTCTCGGCGTCGTTCCAGACGGACGAACCGGGCATCGAGCACTCCGAAGCCATGCCGGAGGGCATCCCGGCGCCGGAGACGCTCCCGACGCTGATGGAGCGCGCCGAGGGGTACGCGATCGGCGCACACGCCCGGCCGCGGCCGATCGACCTGCGGTACGTCAACGAGCCGCCGTGGGTCACCCGGGAGACCGGCGAGCGGCCCGCCCGCAATCAGGTGTGGATGCGCGCCGACGGGAAGCTGCCCGACCAGCAGCTGCTGCACGTCTGCGTGCTGACCTACGCCTCGGACATGACACTGCTGGACTCGGTGCTCGCGCGCCACGGCGTCTACTGGGACACCGACAAGGTGCTCGGGGCCAGCCTCGACCACGCGCTGTGGTTCCACCGGCCGTTCCGCGCCGACGAGTGGTTCCTCTACGACAGTGCCTCGCCGACGGCGTCCGGCGCCCGCGGCCTGGCCACCGGCCGGTTCTTCGCCCAGGACGGCACGCTGATCGCGACGGTCGTCCAAGAAGGACTCCTGCGCGTCCTGTGAAGGTTGCCGGGAAATCACCCGCACGGGCGATGAAAAGCCCGAATATCCGTCTCCGGAAAAGGGCATTCGGCGCGGGTGAGGGGGCCGGGACCGATCGGGGGACGGCCCCGGACCCCTCCGTCGGATGATCGCGCGGCACGGGGCGCGCTCATCGTCTACCCTGCTCAGAGGCCGGTTGAAGCCACAGCGGGCCGACCGCAAGGCGCCCATCGCAGTGCAGGGTGCGAGGATACAAGAGCATTCTGCAAATTGCAGATACGGTGCCGGAATGGGCCCCGCGTTAAAGTCCCACCGAGTCCGCACCCGGCTGGTTGGACACAGGTAGCACGACATCCGGAGGTGCCGCGATGGCAAGGGGACAGAGCCCCACGGTTCGCCGCCGGAGGCTCGCGGGAGAACTGCGCCGGCTCCGCGAGGCCGCGGACCTCACCATCGACGAGGTGGGCGAGAAGCTCGAATGTTCCGCCTCGAAGATCAGCCGCATCGAGACCGGGCACGTCGGGGTCACCCCGCGTGACGCCCGGGACATGCTGGCCCTCTACGGCATCACCGGCGACGAGCAGGAGGCGCTCGTCCAGCTGGCCAGGGAGGCCCGCAAACGCGGCTGGTGGCACGCGTACAACGAGGTGTTCACCGGCACCTTCGTCGGGCTGGAAGCCGATGCCAGCTCCCTGTGCGCGTTCCAGGCGCTGCTGGTCCCCGGGCTGCTGCAGACCGAGCGGTACGCCCGCGCGGTGATCCGCGCGCTGCGGCCCGACGCCGAGGACGCCGAGATCCGCCGCCGCGTCGCCGCCCGGATGGCCCGCCAGGAACTGCTGTCCGAGACCCCGCCGCCGGAGTACTGGGCGGTGATGGACGAGGCCGTGCTGCGCCGCGTCGTCGACAGCCCCGAAGTGATGGCCGAGCAGCTCTACCGGATGGTCGCCGTCGCCGAAAAGCCGAACGTGACCATCCAGGTCGTGCCGTTCGGCGCCGGCGCGCACCCCGGCATGGAAGGCCCCTTCCTCATCATGGGCTTCCCCGAGCAGGCCGACCCGGACGTCGTCTACGTCGACGACAGCACGTCCAGCGGCCTCTACCTGGAGGAACCCACAGACGTCCGGCGCTACGGGCTGATGTTCGACCATCTGCGCGCGGCGGCGCTGAAGCCGGACGACTCGGTGGAGATGATCGCCGAGGCCGCCGGACGGTTCGCCGAACAGGCGGCCGTACCGGCTCCGGGGCACCATCCCGAACCGAGGACACAGTAAACCGAGGACACAGTAAGGAGTGGGGACCATGGAAGCGGAACTCTCCGGGGCGCGGTGGCGCAAGAGCAGCCACAGCGGCGGCGGCAACGACTGCGTCGAGGTCGCGTTCGTCGGCGGCGGCGCCGCGGTGCGCGACTCGAAGGACCCCGAAGGGGGTGCGTTCCGCCTGCCCGCGTCGGGTTGGCGGGGGCTGCTGGCCGCGGTGCGGACCGGCGGCCCGGCGCACGACTGAGGCGCTTGAAGAAGACCCCTTACCCCCGTCGAGCTGGGCTCGGGCGGGAGTAAGGGGTCTTTTCGCGCTCATGCCTACGTGATCACCCGATGCCCGGGGTGTCCCCTCAGGACGAACCTGAGTCCTACCAACCGGAGAACCCAGGGACAGGGGAACACGATGCACAGCGATCTCATGCTCGACGCGGTCCGCGCCGAAGCGGCGTACCGGGCCGAGGAACTGCGGAAGGCCGGGCGCAGCGCCTGGGCCACCCGCGCCCGCCGCGCCGCCCGGCACTTCAGGGCGACGAGGACGGATGTCGAGGTACCGGCACAGCAGCGCCGGGAGGCGGCGCGGGCGGCGGCCGAAACCACCCGGTGAAGGTGTCGAAGGCGATAAGCGGTCGGAAACTGTCGGTGGGGTGAGCAACAATGCTCCTCGTGCCCCGACTCGGCTCCGGAATCCCGCTCGTCGCCCGTACCCACGAGATGCGGCGGCTCCGCGCCGCCTTCGCCAGGGCCGAACGTGGCGAAGCCGGCGCGGTGCTGCTCTCGGGGGACGCCGGGGTCGGCAAGACGCGGCTGCTGACCGCGCTCGGCGAGCACGTCGGCACCTGCGGTGGGCTGGTGCTCACCGGCCGCTGCATCGACGTCCGCGAGGGTGGTCTTCCTTATCTTCCGTTCGCCGAAGCGCTCGCCCCGCTGGGCAGCGCGACGGACCCGGCGGTCGCCGCCGCGGTGCGGGCCCGGCCCGCGCTCGGCCGGCTGCTGCCGCAGGGCCCGGGCTTCGAGGAGCCCCGGGCGGCCGAACACCCGCCGATGACCTCCAACGACCGGGAAACGATGGTGCGTCCCCGGCCGGAGCAGGATCTCGGTCAGCTGCAGTTGTTCGACGCGGTACTGGGGGTGCTGACCGAGATAGCGCAGGCGCGCCCGGTGGTGATCCTGCTCGAGGATCTCCACTGGGCCGACGCCTCGACCCGCAACCTGCTGTCCTTCCTGCTCACCCGGCTGCGGGCGCAGCGGCTGCTGGTCGTGGGCAGCTACCGCGAGGAGGACGTGCACCGGCGTCACCCGCTGCGCGGCCTCCTGGCGGAGCTGGTCCGGCTCGCCACCGTCGAGCGCGTCGACCTGCAGCCCTTCGGCGCGGCCGACGCCCGCAGGTTCGTCGAGGCGCTGGCCGACGAGCCGCTGCCGTCGGCCGTCGTGGCCGACATCGTCACCCGCTCCCAGGGCAACCCGTTCTTCGCCGAGGAGCTGCTCGCCACCAAGACCGAGTGCAACGACCTGCCCGCCGGGCTGGCCGAGGTGCTGCTGTCCCGGCTCGAGCGGCTCTCGCCGGACGCCCGCCGGGTCGCGCGGGTGATCTCGGTGGCCAACGAGCCGGTCATGCACGCCGCGCTCGCCGAGGTCTCCGGGCTGGAGGAACTCGAGCTCGACGAAGCGCTGCGCGAGGCCGTCCAGCACCACGTGCTCGTGGTGCTCTCGGACGGCTCCTACACGTTCCGGCACGCGTTGCTGCAGGAAGCGGTGTACGGCGACCTGCTGCCGGGGGAGCGTTCGCGCACGCACGCGGCGTACGCGGCGCGGATCAAGGCGCGGCCGCAGGGCCGCGGCCACGACGCGAAGCTGGCCTACCACTCGATGCAGAGCAGCGACCTGGTCACCGCGCTGCCGGCGTTCCTGCGCGCGATGGACGAGGCCGAAAAGCTCGGCGCGCCCGGGTCGGCGTTGCAGCACGTCGAACAGGCACTGTCCATCTGGGACGCCGTCGGCACGGCGGACCGGCCCGAAGGGTTCGACGAGCTGCGGCTGCTCTACGAAGCGTCGTACTTCGCGGGCACGTCCGGCGAGCCCGAGCGGGCCGCCGCGTTCGCCCGCTCCGCCACCCAGGCGCTGAGCGCCGACGTCCCGCACGACCGGGCCGCGAAGGTGTGGCGGCGGCTGGCGGACGCGCTGCTCGCGCTGGAAGGCACCCTCGACGAGGCGGTCGCCGCCATCGACACGGCCTGGGACCTGGTGAAGGACACCGAGCCCAGCTCGGCGCGTGCCTGGGTGCTGGCCAGCCGGGCCGGGTTCCTGCGGATCCTCGACCAGCCCGAGGCGGCGCTCGACAGCGCGCTCGCCGCGGTCGCCGACGCCCAGGCCGTGGGCGCGGCGGGCGCGGAAGCGTCGGCGCTGGTCACCCTGGGCACGCTGGCCGATTCGCGGGGCGACGCCGCCGAGGCCCGGGAGCGGCTGCGCCAGGCCGAACGCAAGGCGCGCGACGTCGGCGCGTACAACACGGAGATCCGCGCGACCTACTTCCTCACGCTCAGCCACGACGACCAGGGCGAGTTCGCCGAAGCGCTGGAGCACGCCTCGCGCGGCGTCGCGCGAGCCGAGGAAGCCGGGCTGAGCTGGAGCGTCTACGGGCTGGAGCTGCGGGCGCGGCAGCTGATGCTGCGGTACCTGATGGGCGACTGGCCGGACGAGAGCGCCGGCCGGGCCGGGCGCGGGGTGTCCGGCGCGGTCGCCGCGCGGATCCTGGCCATCTGGTCGCTGTTCGTCGTCGCCCGCGGCCGGTTCGACGAGGCCGCGAAGCTGCTGTCCGGGCTGCGGCAGCACTGGACGGCGGACATGCAGATCCCGCTCTCGGCCGGAGGCGCCGGGATCGAGCTGGCGTACTGGCGCGGCGACCACGCCGCGGCCGTGCGCCAGGCCGAAGACCTGGTCGGCTGGCTGGAGCGGATCGAACCCGGCCTGCTCGCCGGCATCCGGGTGGCCGCGCTCGGCGTGTCCGCGGCAGCCAAGCTGGCCGCCGACGCCCGGCTCCACGGCGACCAGGCCGCGGCCGAAGCCGCGGCGGCGGCCGGCGAGCGGCTCCTGGCGCACGGCCGGATGTGCGCGGTCGTCGGCCAGCCGCGGTCGGGAACGCTCGGCCCGGAAGGCCGCGCGTGGCTGGCCCGCCTGGAGGCGGCGGCGTCCTGCCTGTCCGGTGGCGGTGACGCGGCGACGTGGTCGGCCGCGGCGGCGGCGTTCGGCTACGGCGCCGTCTACGAGCAGGCCGTCTGCCGCTGGCACGAGGCCGAAGCGCTGCTGGCCGCGGACGCCGACGCGGGCGCGGCCCTGGAGGCGGCCCACGCGGTGGCGGTCCGGCTGGGCGCGCTCCCGTTGCGTGACGCCGTCCGCGACCTCGCGCACCGCGCCCGCGTCGAGCTCGACGGCGTCGAGCCGGCGGCCCCGGCCCGCGCGGTCACCGACCCGCTGACCGACCGCGAGCGCGACGTCCTGGAGCGGGTGGCACTGGGCCGCACGAACCGCCAGGTGGGCGAAGAGCTTTACATCAGCGAAAAAACGGTGAGCGTCCACCTGTCCCGCGTGATGGCGAAACTCGGCGCAAGCCGCCGCGCGGAAGCAGTGGCGATCGCGTACGACCGAGGCCTCCTCACCGCCCCCACCCCGTGATCAGCGGGGCATCACGCGTGATCCGAGGGGCACCATTCGTGATGGGAGAGGCATCGCGCTGATGCCCCGCCAATCACGCGTGATGCCCCTTCAAACACGCGTGATGCCCGGTGGATCACGCGTGATGCCCCTTAGCGCGGGAGGCGGCGGAGGGCTTTGAGGCCGAAGGTCATGCCTCGGGACCACAGGGAGCCGGGGACCGCGCGCGGCGGGCGGAGGGCCAGGCCGCGCTGCAGCGCGATCGACTGGGACTCCGTGTACTTCAGCAGGCCCTCGGCGCCGTTGCGGCGGCCGACGCCCGACTCCTTCATCCCGCCCATCGGGACGCCGACGCTGCCGAACGTCGCCGCGTAGCCCTCGTTCACGTTGACCGTCCCGGCCTTGAGCCGGGCCGCGACCTCCCAGCCCGCGCGGCCGTTGCGCGACCAGACGCTGGCGTTGAGCCCGAACGGCGTGTCGTTGGCCCGCTCGATGGCGTCGGTGACGTCGGTGTAGCCGTAGATCGACACGACCGGCCCGAACGTCTCCTCCGCGTACGGCAGCATCTCCGGGGTGACGCCCGAAAGCACCGTCGGCTCGTAGAACAGCGGGCCGAGGTCGGGTCGCGCGCGGCCGCCGGTGAGCACTGACGCGCCCTTCGCGCGGGCGTCCTCGACGTGCGCCGACACCGCCGCGAGCTGGTCTTCCGACGTCAGCGAGCCCATCTGGGCGGCGTAGTCCAACGCCCCACCGAGCCGCAGAGCCGCGGTGCGGGCCACGAACGCGCGCGTGAACTCCTCGCGGATGTCCTCGTGGACGTAGATCCGCTCGACCGACACGCACAGCTGCCCGGCCGAGGAGAAGCACGCCGCCACCGCGCCGGTCGCGGCCTTCGCGACGTCGGCGTCGGGCAGCACGACCATCGGGTTCTTGCCGCCGAGCTCCAGCGAGTACGACGTCAGCCGCTTCGCCACCTGGCCGGCCAGCTCCTTGCCGGTCGGCGTGGAGCCGGTGAAGCAGAGGTAGTCCGACTCCTCGATCAGCGCGGTGCCGATCTTCGACCCGCGGCCGAGCACGATCTGCCAGGTCCCGGCGGGCAGCCCGGCCTCCTCGGCGAGCTCGTGCAGCCACAGCGCCGAAAGCGCGGTCTGGTTGTCCGGCTTCTGCACGACGGCGTTGCCCGCGGCCAGCGCCGGCAGGACGTCCATCGCGGTCAGGGCCAGGGGGTAGTTCCACGGCGAGATGATCCCGACGACGCCCTTGGGGTGGCGGATCTCGCCCGCGCGGGTCAGGCCCGGGATGACACCGGCGATCCGGCGGGGCGCGAGGATCTTCGCGGCGTGCTTGCCGTAGTAGGCCGCCACCAGCGCGGTCGCGCTGACCTCGTCGAACGCGTCGAGCCGCGCCTTGCCGGCTTCGACCTGGACCAGGTCGAGCACCTCGTCCTGCCGGGCCAGCACCAGGTCGTGCAGCCGGGTGAGGACGCGGGCGCGCTCGGCGGGGGAGCGGTCCGCCCACTCCCGCTGGGCCGTGCGCGCGCCGGCGAACACCGCGCGGACGTCGGCGTCGGTCGCCTGCGGCAGGGACGCGATCGGCAGCCCGGTGAACGGCGCCCGCATCCGGATCGGGGCCGAGTCCGCGCCGCCCGTCACACGGGCGACGAGCTGGGCCGCCCGCGCCGAACTGGGCGCCCCGGCGACTCCGCCGACGGTCGGCGGGAGTGAGGTGTCTTCGACCGGTTTCGCGGGGGTCGTGCTGGTCATGACGTCTCCGTTCAGCGGAGTCCGCGCGCCGTCGCGCAGGGGTTACCGACGAGTACACCATACCGTCGGTACGTCAGATGTCCAGCCTGATGTGAATAAAATTCACGTATTGGGTGGCTTCAACGGCGGCAGCTGGTAGTTCGGCTCGGTCGGTTCCTGCTGCGCCGGGTGCGGCTGGGCCTGCGTCGCACCGCCGTAGGGATCGTCGGGCTGCTGCGCCGGGAACGGCTGCGAAGCCGGGCCGCCGTACGACGGTGGCGGCTGCGGGCCGGTCTGCGGTGCCTGCGCGGGAAACGGTTGCGACGCCGGATATCCGCCGTACGGCTGGGCGTACTGCTGCGGCGGCACCGGGTACGGCCGCGACTGCTGCTGGTACGACCCCGGCGGTGGCCCGGCCGAGGTCGCGACGGAGGCCTGCCGCCCGGCGAAGACCGCGGACACCAGCGCCATCAGAGCGACGATCCCGCCGCCGACCAGCAGCCAGAACCCGATCCCGGTCGTGTAGTGGGACTTGATCGTCCCCTCGTCGGACTCGTAGCTCAAGGTCGCCGAGACGTCCATGCCGAGCATCCACACCGCCGCGGTGACGCCGGCGGCCCCCGCCACCAAGGCCGTCCGGGCGCCCGCGCGCACGCCGGGGCCCGCCGAGCGGCGCGCGCCGGCGAACGCCAGCCCGGCTCCGGCCAGCAGCACGACCGCGCCGGCGGTGAGCGGGATGCCGTACCGGGCGACGTGGGTCTCCGCGTAGAACTTCTTCGCCTCCTCGCTCGGCTCGACGGCGAACGAGCGCGACCAGGCGCTGATCGTCTGGCTGCTCTCGGTCTTGCCGTTCACCACCTGCTCGAACGTCGTCTGCGGCAGGAACGACCCGGCGATCACCAGTGCCGCGGCGAGGACGCCGAGAATGCCGGCGAACAACCGGAAGACGGCACCCGGATCGGCCGGCGGCTGCGCGGGCGGCGGGCCGTAGGGGTACGGGTACGGGGCGGCGGTCATCGGAACTCCCCTCGTTCGGAGGGGATTGGACCACGAATCCGCCTGGGGGATAAGGGGCAAAGCACCCTGGCGGTGCCGCGCTGGTCAGCTCGGCCCAGTGGTGGCGTCCTGGTAGAGCAGGACGGCGATGCGCTTCCACTCGTCGAGGAGCTGGCGACGCCGGTTCGGGTCGCCGCCGAGCTCGGCGTCCAGCGCCAGCCCGCGGGTGAGGTTCACGGTGAGCCAGAACAGCATTTCCGCGCGTTCCGGCGGGAGTTCGCCGGCGACCTGGGTGACGTGCTCGAGCGTGGCGCGGCCGAGCGCGCGGTCGACCGGGCGGATGGCCGCGCGCAGCTCGGGGTCGGTGCGGGCGGCGACCCACAGCTCGGTGACGGCGGTGGACAACGTGCCCGAGTAGCCGGCCCACAGCAGGTCGATGGCCGCGGCGACGCCGCTGCCGCCGCCGGGCAGGTCTTCGAGCGAGGTCGCGAGCTGCCGGCGCAGCTTCGTCGTCAGGTGTTCGACCGCGGCCGCCATCAGCTCGGCCTTCGCGGTGAAGTGGTGCTGCACCGCGCCCTTCGACACCCCCGCGCGGGCGCAGATCTCCTGCACCGACGTGCGCGCGTAGCCGATCTCGACCAGGCAGTCGATCGTGGCGTCGAGCAGGGCCGTGCGGGTCTGCTCGCGCCGCTGCGCCTGGGTCCGGTGCGTCGTCTCGGTCACCGCGGCCTCCCTGCTTTACCCACGGGCCGGTGGGATGTACATTCCGATCAGAACTTACATGCTGAGCGTCATGTTTTCCAGCAGGAGGGTCCCGTGCCACTGCAACTGCCGAAGAGCTCGTGGAGCACGACCGAGCTCGATGACCTCCGCGAGCTCGCGCGGTCGTTCCTGCAGAAGGAAGCCGTCCCGCACCAGGAACGCTGGGCGGCGGAGAAGAAGGTCGACCGCGAGCTGTGGACGAAGGCGGGCGAGGTCGGCCTGCTGTGCCTGTCCATCCCCGAGGAGTACGGCGGAGGCGGCGGCACCTTCGCCCACGAAGCCGTGCTCTACGAAGAGCAGGCGCGGGCCGGCGACAGCGCGTGGGGCGTCACCGTCCACAATGGAATCGTCGCGCACTACCTGCTCGCCTACGCCTCCGAAGAGAAGAAGCGCGAGTGGCTGCCGAAGCTGGCCAGTGGCGAAATGGTCGGCGCGATCGCGATGACCGAGCCCGGCACCGGCTCCGACCTGCAGAACATCAAGACGCGGGCGGTGCGCGACGGCGACCACTACGTCCTCAACGGCGCGAAGACCTTCATCACCAACGGGTTGCACGCCGACCTCGTGGTCGTCGCGTGCAAGACCGACCCGGACGCGGGCGCGCAGGGCGTCTCGCTGATCGTGGTCGAGACCGACACCCCGGGCTTCCGCCGCGGGCGCGTCCTCGACAAGGTCGGGATGAAGGGCCAGGACACCGCCGAGCTGTTCTTCGACGACGTCCGCGTGCCGGCCGGCAACCTGCTCGGCGACGCCGAAGGCCAGGGCTTCGTCCAGCTGATGCTGCAGCTGCCCCAGGAACGGCTGATCATCGCCGTCACCGCGGTGGCCGGGCTGGAGGCGGCGGTCGACCTCACGCTGGAGTACACCAAGGAGCGCACGGCGTTCGGCCGGCCGATCTTCTCCTTCCAGAACACCAAGTTCACCCTTGCCGAGGCGGCGACCGAAGCCGCGGTGGCGCGGGCGTTCCTCGACCAGTGCATCGAACGGCACCTGCGCGGTGAGCTGGACGTCCAGGGTGCGGCGATGGCGAAGCTGTGGACCACCGAGCGCGTCAACAAGGTCATCGACGACTGCGTGCAGCTCTTCGGCGGCTACGGCTATATGACCGAGTACCCGATCGCGCGCGCCTGGGCCGACGTCCGCATCTCGCGGATCTTCGGCGGCACCAGCGAAATCATGAAGGAAATCATCTCCCGCTCGCTCTGAGAGGAACGCTCATGAAGGCAGGTCCGCTCAGCGGGCTGAAGGTGGTCGAACTCGCCGGGCTCGCGCCGGGGCCGTTCGCCACGATGATCCTCGCCGACCTCGGTGCCGACGTCGTCCGCGTCGACCGCGCGCAGCCGGGGGAGGACGTCCTCGGCATCCAGACCGACCCGCTCGCCCGCGGCCGCCGGTCCGTCGGCATCAACACCAAGACGCCGGAGGGTGTCGAGCTGGTGCTGAAGCTGTGCGACGGCGCCGACGTCCTCATCGAGGGCTTCCGCCCGGGCGTCGCCGAGCGGATCGGGCTCGGCCCCGACGTCGTGCACGCCCGCAACCCGCGGCTGGTCTACGGGCGGATGACCGGCTGGGGCCAGGACGGGCCCTTGGCGAAGGCGGCCGGGCACGACATCAACTACATCGGCATCGCCGGCGCGCTCGAGCCGATCGGCCGCGCGGGCGAGCGGCCGGTCCCGCCGCTCAACCTCGTCGGCGACTTCGGTGGCGGCGGGCTGCTGCTGGCGATGGGCATCCTGGCCGCGCTGTACGAGCGGAACACGTCCGGCCGCGGCCAGGTCGTCGACGCGTCGATGGTCGACGGCGCCGCGCTGCTCACCACGAGCCTGCACGGCATCAAGGCGGCCGGCCTCTGGTCGGAGGGCCGCGGCGAGAACATGCTCGACGGCGGCGCGCCCTTCTATGACACGTACGAGACCGCGGACGGCAAGTACGTCGCCGTCGGCGCGATCGAGATGCGGTTCTGGAGTGCGCTGGTGCAGGTGCTGGAGCTGGACCCGGCGGAGCTGCCACTGCACATCGACCGGACGCAGTGGCCGCGCCTGCGCGAGATCGTGGCGGGAGCGATCGCGAAGCACACGCGAGACGACCTCGTGGCGCGCGCCGAAGGCACCGACGCGTGCCTGACACCGGTGCTGTCGCCCGAAGAAGCGGCGTCACACCCGCACAACGCGGCACGCGGCACGTTCGTCGAGATCGGCGGCATGGTCCAGCCGGCGCCGGCCCCGCGGTTCGACCGCACGCCGCCGTCGACGCCGGAAGCCCCGCGCGCCAAGGGATCCGACACCGAGGCGGTCCTCGCGGAACTGGGCGTCACGGACCTCGGCGCCCTGCGCGCGGCGGGGGTGATCGCCTAGGGCTTGGCCCGGTCGGAGCGCACGACCGAGTAGATGACGTGGTCGCGCCACTCGCCGTCGCGGAAGTCGTAGCCGCGAAGGACGCCTTCGCGGGTGAAGCCGGCTTTTTCGAGCGAGCGCTGTTCGGCGCGGTTGCCGGCCTCGGTCGTCGCTTCGACCCGGTTGAGCTGGGTGTGGGCGAAGAGGTAGTCGACGAGCAGGCGCTGGGCCTCGGTGCCGTAGCCGTGACCGCGGGCCTCCGGGGCCAGCACGAGCCCGATGTTCCAGCAGTAGGACATCGGCCCGGTGCGGGTCCGGTGCCACGAGACGAGGCCGAGCACGCGCCCGCCCAGCGTCGGCACGAGCATGCCGGTGTCGGTGGTCAGCATCCCGGTTTCGAGCCACCGGCGGCGCAGATAACCGGGATCGTGCCACCCGAACCACTGGTGCTCCCCGGCGGCGACGGGATCGTTGGTCAGCCGTTCCAGGAGATCGAGATCGCTTTCGGCCACCGGCCGCAGCTCCACTCTGACACCGTCGTCATCCATCCGCAGACCTTATCGGCCGCTTGACCGGAACAGCGCAGGCTTCACGGAAGATAACTCGCTAGAGGCACCACCCGTGACGGAAAAGGCATCACCCGTGACTGGACGGGCATCACCCGTGACTGGACGGGCATCACCCGTGACTGGACGGGCATCACGTGTGATGCCCCTTCAAGCACGGGTGATGCCTTCCTGATCACGGGTGATGCCCGTCGGGTCACGCGAAGGTGCCGTGGCGGCCGTCGCCGGCGGTGAAGCGGGCCGCGCCGTCGACCGCCTCCGCCGCCAGGACTCCCTGGCCCATCGCCGCGGCGAACTCCGCCGTCAGCGCGTCCTGCTCGGACTCGCCCCACTGCGCCAGCGCCGACCGCCGGTCGCCGCGCAGGCACGCCTGCGGGAACGCCGCCAGCTGCCGGGCCAGCTCCTGGGCCGCCGGCACCGCCTCGCCCGCCGGGACCAGCCGGTTGGCCAGGCCGATCTCGAAGGCCTCGGTCGCGTCGACCGGACGTCCGGTGAGGATCAGGTCCATCGCCCGGGACTGGCCGATCAGGCGCGGCAGCCGCACCGTCCCGCCGTCGATCAGCGGGACGCCCCAGCGGCGGCAGAACACGCCGAACACCGCCGTCGTGTCCGCGACCCGCAGATCGCACCACAGGGCCAGCTCGAGCCCGCCCGCGACGGCCGGCCCGGAGACCGCCGCGATCACCGGCTTGCCGAGGGCCATCCGGGTGGGACCCATCGGGCCGTCCCCGTCCGGGTGAGTCCGGTTCATCCGGTCGGTGCCGACGGCCTTCAGATCGGCCCCGGCGCAGAACGCGCCACCGGCTCCGGTCAGCACCGCGACGGCTGCGTTCGGGTCCGCGTCGAAGGCGCGGAAGGCGTCGGCCAGCTCCGCCGCTGTCGGTCCGTCGACGGCGTTGCGGGCCGCCGGCCGGTCGATGGTGATCGTCGTGACCGCGCCGTCCCGCCGCACCAGCACGTTGCCGGACATGGCCGCTCCCGGGGTGATCGAGGTGTCTTCCGTGCACGCCTTCCCTACAGTATTGGAGTGGCCACTCCCAGGACGGGGACGGCGAGCCGGGGAGGAAGCGCATGTCGGGCGGCGTGAAGAAGGTTCTCATCGTGGGCGTGGTCGCGCTCGTGCTCTTCCTCCTGATCACCCAGCCCACCCAGTCCGCCGACTTCGTGCACCGCGTGCTCGGCTGGTTGAAGGACGGCGCCGAAGCGATCGTCACGTTCTTCCGGGCCCTCTTCTCCTGACTACCGTGCGTGTTAACGGACGGTAAATCACCCAGTGTCACCAATCCCGGATTTCGGACTCCGGCACTCGACCATCCGGGTGGATTGCGGCCGAAAACGCGCAGGTCGTCGAATTCGTGGCATCCGGGGTCTGGCGAAGGAGACCACCCCGGCCCTACGGTGCTCACATTGCGTGATCGGGTGGTTCGCCATCCCCCCGGAGAACCCCGGTACGCAGGCAGTTTCCACTCAGCAAGGTGCAGGTTGGTGCGTGCGGCACCACCGCGTGGGGCAGGCGTCAGGGCCTGTCCGTCGGGGACCTACAAGGAGGCAGGGATGACCGGAGATCCCGGAGTGGACGCGTTGATCCGGCAGTGGGCCGCCGAGCGCGAGAGGACTCCCGAGGAGCAGGAGGTCGACCGCATCGCTTCCGCGTGGCTGGCCGACGCACCCGCGCAGGCTCCGGGCATTCCCGGCCAGCGCGCCCGGACCGGCCAGTCGCGGTTCGTCCCCGTCGAGTCGGCCGACCCCGGCTACCTCGCCGCGATGCGCAGCCGCCTGCCGGAGGTGCCCGAAGAACTCCTCACCGCCGCCGCGGGCTGGTGGCAGATGGTCGGCGGCGTCGCCGAAGCCGAGGAGTGGTGGGACGCCGGCATCAGCCCGCTCGACCAGCGGGCCCTCGACTACCGGGCGGCCGGTCTCGCGCCGTCCGACCTGAGCCGCCGGCTCGGGCCGATGACCGTCCTGCAGCACCTGCGCCGCGGCAGCGCCCCGGCCTGGTGCGTGGCGCGGCTCGCGCGGCAGCAGAAGTCCGCCTGACGAGACGTTTTCCACTCGGCCGGGTGACCCGGCGTGGTGAGACGATCGGGACGGCCCGCGTAACGCTAGCCTGCGCGGGCTCGTTGACAGTTCGTCGACACACGCTGGAGGACCGGAGTTCGTGCGCACCAGGACCGGAAAGACCGAGGACGACCCGATCGGCGCTCACGCCGAGGAAGCCGCCCCCGCCGCACCGGCACCGCGCGCTCCGGGCGTGGCCGTGCTCACCCGGCTGATCGTGGTCCTCGCCGTGCTGGCCGTGGCCGGCGGCGGGATCTGGCTCGTCACCCGCGCGGCAACGCCGGAGGCGAGCCCGACCACGACCGAGATCCCCGCGTTGCAGGTCAAGGCGGCCGACGTCCGCCCGGGCTCGGTCGCCCCGGCCGGCGGCGCGGTGGCGGGCGGAGCCGAGCAGCAGACGTCGCCCCAGCAGGCCCGCCCGCGCGAGACGGGCCCGGCCACGCTGTCCGAGTGGGCGGCCCAGGTCGCGGCGGCCACCGGCGTCCCGGCGCGGGCGTTGCAGGCCTACGGCAACGCGGAGCTGGCGCTGCGCGCGAACCAGCCGGGCTGCAAGATCTCGTGGGCGACGCTCGCGGGCATCGGCCGCATCGAGTCCAACCACGGCCAGTACGCGGGCGCGGTCCTCGGCGCGGACGGCCGCCCGTCCAAGCCGATCATCGGGGTCCCCTTGGACGGATCGGCGGGAGTCCGGGCGATCGGCGACACGGACGGCGGCCGCTACGACGGCGACGCCGGCGTGGACCGGGCGGTGGGCCCGATGCAGTTCATCCCGAGCACGTGGCGCAAGTGGGCGTCGGACGGCAACGGCGACGGCCTGGGCGACCCGCAGCAGATCGACGACGCGGCCCTGGCGGCGGCGCGGTACCTGTGCGCGGGCGGCCGGGACATGGCGAGCCCGAGCGGGTGGTGGGCGGGGATCCTGTCGTACAACAACTCGACGGAGTACGCGCAGAAGGTGTTCGGCCTCGCGGACGGGTATGCGAAGGCGGCGCAGTCGGTGCGCAAGCAGGGCTGAGAGCCCGGCCACCCTGCTCCGCAGTCGGGCGTCGCCTCTCAGCCGGCCAGTGCTAGCGTCGAAGCGTGCCAGCTTCCGAGACCGCCTCCCCGTGGGGACGGCGGATCGCGATCGTCGCGACCTGCCTGGTGAGCCTGCTCGTCTGCTGCGGGCTCGCCTGGTGGCAGTGGGACCGCTTCACCTCCGCGAACGGCACCTTCCAGAACCTCGGCTACGTCCTGCAGTGGCCGCTGTTCGGGCTCTTCCCCGCCTTCATGTTCTGGCGGATCCGCAAGCTCAACCAGAAGGCGGCAGCCGAGCCCGAAGCGCCCGCCCCCGAGAAGCCCGAGGTGCCCGCCCCTCGTCCCCGCCCGGACACCCAGGTCGCGGACGAGGACGAAGAGCTGGCCGCCTACAACCGTTACCTGCGCGAGCTGAACGCCCGCGACCAGCAGGCCGCAGAGTGAAGAGCAAGAGTGAGGACGACGACCCGATGACCACCAGCACCGAAGGCGCCCGGACCGCCGTGCCGCTCGACGGCCCCCTGGCCCGGTTCCGCACCGCCGCGTACGTCACCGGTGTCGGCCTGCTCGGCCTCTGCTTCGTCATGGTGCTGCGGTACGCCTTCGGCAACGCGGCGCCGTCGGCGGTCTACTCGCCCATCCACGGCGTGCTCTACATGATCTACCTGGTGCTCACCATCGACCTGGCGATCAAGGCCCGCTGGTCGATCAAGGGCACCGTGCTGGTCCTGCTGGCCGGCTGCGTCCCGTTCGTCTCGTTCCTCGTCGAGCGCCGGGTGACGCACAAGGTCAAGGCCGGGCAGAAGCTGTACTGAGTCGATCGTTACCAATCCGGCCACAGTCACGGCCGAACGATTTTGCGGCAACGGTTACGTGCCGCGCGTAGGGGGTCGGCCTACTTTCCGGCCGGATTGGTAACCCGGCGGAACGTCAGCGCCACCAGCACCGTGCCGGCCGCGAACGCCGCGGCCGTCGCGAACGCCGCCGTCATGCCGTCGACCGTCAGCTGGGCTCCCGTCGTGCCCGCCGAGCGGGTGACCGAGCCGAACACCGTGACCAGGACGGCCAATCCCAGCGTGCTGCCGACCTGCTGCATGGTCTGTAGCACGCCGCCCGCCGCGCCCGCGTCCTCGCCCGGCACGCTCGCCATCACGATCACGTTGAGCGGCGCGAACGACAGCCCGCCGCCGAGGCCCATCAGCAGCAGCGGCCCGAACAGCGCCGGGAAGTACGTGCTCTCGGTGGTGAGCAGGGTGAGCCAGCCGACGCCGGCGACCATCAGGATCGAGCCGGTGACGGCCAGCGGCTTCGGCCCGTAACGGGGGAGCAGCCGCGGCACGAGCCTGCTCATGGTGAAGATCAGCGCCGCCATCGGCAGGAACGCGAACCCGGTCGCGAGCGCGGCGAAGTGCCGGATGTCCTGCATGAACTGGGTGAGGAAGAAGAACATCGACATCATCGCCATCGGCCCGAGGAAGAAGTTGACGTAGGCCGCGCTGCGGTTGCGGTCGGCGAACAGCCGCAGCGGGACCAGCGGCAGCGCGGTGCGGGCTTCGACGGCGACGAAGACGGCGAGCAGCACGAGGCCGGCGGTGAGCGAGCCGAGCGTCACCGCGTTGCCCCAGCCGTTCGACGCGGCGTGGGTGAAGGCGAACACGAGCGCGCCGACGCCGAGGGTGCCGGTGACCGCGCCGGGCAGGTCGAGGTGCGCGCGGCGGCGTTCGGGTTCCGGGACGAACCGCGGCGCGAGCAGGGCGATCACCAGGCCGAACGGGACGTTGATGAACAGCGCGGCGCGCCACGAGATCCACTCGGTGAGCAGGCCGCCGACGATCAGGCCGATCGCGAAGCCGCCGCTGGACATCGCGGAGAACAGCGCCAGCGCCCGGACGCGGGCCTTGGCTTCGGTGAACGTCGTCGTGACCAGCGCCAGGGTGCTCGGGCCCGCCATGGCGGCGCCGACACCCTGCAGCACGCGGGCCGCGATGAGCAGCGCGGCCGAGTCGGCGAGCCCGCCGGCCAGCGACGCGAGCGTGAACACGGTGGTGCCCACGACGAACATGCGCCGCCGGCCGAACAGGTCCCCCGCCCGGCCGCCGAGCAGCAGGAGGCCGCCGAAGACCAGGCTGTAGGCGGTCATCACCCAGGACAGGCCGGTGGCGGAAAACCCCAGTTCGGACTGGATGCGCGGGAGGGCCACGTTCATGACCGTCGCGTCGAGAACGAGCATCAGCTGGCAGATCAGGATGATCGCGAGGACCAGCCCGCTGCGGTGGGGGCGCGCCGGTACGGGCGCGCGGTCGAGCGTCTGTTGCGACAAGGAATACTCCCCCGAGGAGTAAGAGGAAGAAGCGGAGATGTTCTCCACTTGGCTGTGGTCAGATAATATGGAGAGCGTCTCCGGATGCGCAAGTGAATTCGGAGAATCTCTCCGGTTAAGTGGCGAGGAGGCCGGGATGCCGGGCGGGGACACGGCACGTCCGATGCGGGCGGACGCGCGCCGCAACTACGAGCGCATCGTCGCGACGGCGAAGGAGCTCTTCACCGCGCACGGTGCCGACGTGCCGCTCGACGACATAGCCAAGACGGCCGGCGTCGGCGCGGGCACGCTCTACCGGCACTTCCCGACGCGCGAGAAGCTGTTCGAAGCGGTCTACCGCGAGGAGATCACCGTGCTCGCCGACCGCGCGTTCGTCCTGCACGACGAGCTGCCGCCGTGGGAGGCCCTCGAAGCCTGGCTGCTCGCCCAGGTGACCTGGGTGGTCGAGCGGCACAAGCTGGCGACGATCCTCAAGGAGTCGATCGACGCCGGCTCGGAGACCTTCCAGTACTGCCAGAAGCGGCTCCGCGAGGCGACGGGCGTGCTCGTCGAGACGGCGCAGGAGGCCGGGCTGGTCCGCCCGGACGTCGTCGGAGCGGACGTCCTCCGGCTCGGCCACGGCGCCGGGATGGCCGTGCGCAACTGCACCCCGGAAGAGCGCGAGCGCGTGCTGGACGTGATCTTCGCCGGCCTGCGCGCCTGAGGGCGGCTCAGCTCCCGATGCCGGTCATCGAGCGGACCTCCATCTCGGCCTGCTTCTCGGCGTCCGCCTTCGGCCGGCCCACCAGCGTCCCGACGAACCCGCACAGGAACGAGAACGGGATCGACACCAGGCCGGGGTTCTTCAGCGGGAACCAGGCGAAGTCGATGCCCTTGAAGATCGCGTCCGGGGCGCCCGAGACGACCGGCGAGAACAGCACCAGCACCAGGCACGCGATCAGCCCGCCGTACATGCCCCACAGCGTGCCGGTGGTGTTGAACCGCTTCCAGAACAACGAGTACAGCAGCGTCGACAGGTTCGCCGACGCCGCCACCGCGAACGCCAGCGCCACCAGGAACGCGACGTTCTGCCCGTTCGCGAGCACGCCGCCGACGATCGCCAGCACGCCCACCACGATCGCGGTCAGCCGCGCCACCCGGACCTCGTCGGCCGGTTCGGCCTTGCCGCGCTTGAAGATGTTCGCGTAGACGTCGTGGGCGAAGGAGGCCGACGCGGTGATCGTCAGCCCGGCCACCACCGCGAGGATCGTCGCGAACGCCACCGCCGCGATGACGCCCAGCAGCAGCGTCCCGCCGATGTGCAGCGCCAGCAGCGGCGCCGCCGAGTTCTCGCCGCCCGGGGCGTTCTTGATCTCGTCCGAGCCGACCAGCGCGGCCGCGCCGAAGCCGATCACCAGCGTGCAGCCGTAGAAGATGAGCATGCAGACCGTGGCCCAGACGACCGAGCGGCGCGCCTCCAGGGAGTTCGGCACCGTGTAGAAGCGCATCAGCAGGTGCGGCAGCGAAGACAGGCCGAGCACCAGGGCCAGCGCCAGCGACACGAAGTCGAGCTTGGTGGTGCCGTCCTTGCCGTAGGAGCCGCCGGGTTCGAGGAGGCGCTCGCCCAGCGGGCTCTTCTCGGTGGCGGCCGAAAGCAGGTTCGAGAAGCTGAAGCCGTACTTGCCGAACAGGAACACCGCGATCAGCACGACGGCGAGCATCAGCACGCCGGCCTTGATGATCTGCACCCACGTGGTGCCCTTCATCCCGCCGACCAGCACGTAGAGGACCATGACCAGGCCGACCACGCCGATGATCAGCGCCTGCCCGAGCCGGGTGTGGATGTCGAGCAGCAGCGCGACCAGGCCGCCGGCGCCCGCCATCTGCGCCAGCATGTAGAAGAGGGAGATCACCAGGGTCGACGTCGCCGCGGCGGCCCGGACCGGCCGCGGCCGCATCCGGAAGCTGATCACGTCGCCCATCGTGAACCGGCCGGTGTTGCGCGTCAGCTCGGCGATCAGCAGCAGGTCGACCAGCCAGGCGACCAGGAAGCCGATGGAGTAGAGGAAGCCGTCGTAGCCGTGGACGGCGATCGCGCCCGCGATGCCGAGGAACGACGCCGCCGACAGGAAGTCGCCGGAGAGCGCGATGCCGTTCTGGCGTCCGGTGAAGGCGCTGCCCGCGGCGTAGTAGTCCGACGTCGAGGAGTTCCGGCTGCCGGCCCGGTAGACGACGTACAGCGTGATCGCCACGAACAGGCCGAACACGGCGGTGTTGACGACCGGGTCGCTGGCGGTCAGCCCGCCCGCCGCGAGCGCGGTCATCGGCGCTTCTCTTCCACCAGGCCCGCGCGTGCCCGCAGCTCCTCGACCCGCGGGTCGAGGCGGCGGCGCGCGTAGCGCAGGTAGAGCCAGGTGACCAGCGCGGTGCTGGCGAACTGGCCGAGCCCGAGCAGGATCGCGACGTTGACCTGGCCGAACACCTTGCGGCTCATGAAGTCGTGCGCGTAGGCGGCCAGCAGCACGTAGGTCATGTACCAGGCGAAGAAGGCGAAGCTCATCGGGAAGACGAACCAGCGGAACCGGCGGCGCAGCGAGACGAACTCGGGGCTGGCCTGGATCGCGGGGTAGTCGGGGCCCGAGGGGGCGGGGCGGCGGTGCTGGTCCCCGGCGGGCAGGACCGGGATCCGGCCCGTCTCCTCGAGGGCGTTGCCCGGCGCGGGCCGCGCTACGTCGTACATGGTGCCTCCGGCAGAGTGCCTCCGTGGCGGCGGGTCCGGGCGCCTGCGGGCAGGGCGCCGGACCGCCCTTGCGGACTGCGAGGGCACATCGTAACTACGCCGTCCGGACGCACTCGAAGGCGGCCGACCGCCCGGTCGGTTCGTACCGGCGGTATTCGTTTTCCCGTCGGTCACGTCGAATGGGTGACCGGCGACAACGCACCGCGGAGAACGTCCGTAATGCCGAAAAGAATTGTGACGGGTGGTTGTCCGAGACGGATCTGCGTTGCGGCAAACGGGGTAACGCCGCTGGTCGCCTCGCCGACCTGGTCACCGAAGGTAGCCAAATGGCGGGCTTGATCCTGCTCGCGGGTGTCATCGGGCTGGGGGAGTACGGCGAAGATCCACTGGTCAGCGTAGGGTTCCGAAAGAAATCACCAGGTCGGGGCGGGGGAACGCGCAACGCCACAACATCGGGCACATCTTGGGCCTTGACCCACCCGTTGGTGGTACGGAGTGTAGATCGACCGAGGGATGCTGCTACCCTGCCTGGGCTAATCGGGTGACGGCCGGATGCGACAAGCGCCCGCGTCCGGTAACCGGAATTCCCTCTTCGGGGGCGGTGAGGCGGAATGGCGTGGCCCGCGTCCGGGCGCGAAAGCACTTTTCGCAGGTCAGCGCCCGAACGGGGAACACAATTGACCCCTACGGCGTCGGGGGTACGATTCTTTGGCCCAGCTGACCACAGCGATCGATTGGCACCGATAAAGTTGATCTCGATCACCGTGCACAACGCAAGTTGCGACGTGCACGTGCATAGTCCCGGGCACACTCCCGGGCACGGGACGAGGCGGTGCCCGCTCGGGGACGAGCGCGTGGCCGGCGGGGCAGCCGGGGACGAGCGAGGGCGCCGGGGAAGCGGCAGGGCAGGGACGGCACGACCGTCCGGCGGCCCGCCGCGAGCCGGGACGCCCCGCCGCCGACGCGGATCCATGACGCCGGACAGGGAGTCACTCACGTGACCGTTGCAGGAGAAGGTCAGGTGCCCGTCGGGGAACTGCTCGGCCGAGCGCCCCGGCAGTCGAAGGGGAAGGCCCTGTGGCGCGCGCTCGTGCAGTGGCGCGACTGGAGCCTGCCCGTCAAGCTTTCGGCCGTCACGGTCGTGCCCATCGTCCTCGCGCTGGTGCTGGGCGTCGCCACGATCGCCGCGCAGGTCGGCCGCTCGGACGAGTACCAGCGGCTCGACCGGCTCGTCGCGCTCGGCGGCGGGGTGCGCGCGCTCACCTCCGCGCTCCAGCAGGAGCGCACGGTCACCGCGGCGATGCTGACCGAGGGCACCGTCGGCGGCACGCCCGAGCTGGCCGCGGCGCGCAAGGCCACCGACGCCGCGACCGCCCCGTTCACCGCGGCGCAGGCCAGGGCCGCCGAAGCGGAGCCCGGCGTGGCCGGACCCGCGGGCGCGGCGACGGCCCAGGTCGGCAACCTCGCCTTCCTGCGCCGCCAGGTCGACGGCGGCCAGCTCGACCCGGGCCAGGCCATCACGACGTACTCCGCCCTCACCGGATCGCTCATCAGCCTCGACACCGCGGCCACCGCGGGCGCCGGCGACGGCACCCTCGGCGGCATGCCCGCCGGGCTGCACGAACTGCTGGTGGCGGGCGAGCAGGTGTCGCTGAGCCAGGCTCTCGTCTCCTACGGCATCGGCCGCGGCGGGCTGACGCCGAGCGAGCTGGCCACCCTGCGCGCCGCCGAGCTGCGGCTCGCCGACCGCCTCGTCGACTTCCGCTCCGCGGCGGGCGACACGCTGCAGCGCGACTTCGCGGCGATCGCCGAAGGCACGCAGGCGCAGAGCCGGGCCCGGATGGTCGAGACGGTGCTGAACGCGCAGAGCAGCACGGTCGACGACGCCTTCCGCGCGCTGTCGGCCGCCGACTGGGCCGCCGCCTCTGCGGCGATGCACACGCAGATCGTCCAGATCGCCGACCGGCTCGGCGCGTCGGCGGCGCAGACCGCGGCGGAGCTGGTCGACTCCTCCAGCAGCGGCGCCGGCCTGCTCGCGGTGCTGCTGTTCGCCGCGATGGTGCTCGCCGTCGCGGTCGTCTTCCTCATCACCCGCCAGCTGCTGCGCTCGCTGAAGGTGCTGCGCCGCAGCGCCCTCGACGTCGCCGAGACCGCGCTGCCGGAGGCGGTCCGCAACATCCAGGAGGGGCGCGCGCAGGCCACCGACGTCCAGCCGGTCCCGGTGCACACCGACGACGAGGTCGGCGAAGTGGCGCGCGCGTTCGACAAGGTGCACCACCAGGCGCTGCGGCTGGCGACCGAGCAGGCCGCGATGCGCACCGGCTACGGCAGCGTCTTCGTCAACCTGTCGCGGCGCAGCCAGAGCCTGGTGCAGCGGCAGCTGCAGCTGATCGAGCAGCTCGAGCGGGACGAGGAGGACGCCGACCAGCTCGCGACGCTGTTCCAGCTCGACCACCTCGCCACCCGGATGCGGCGCAACAACGAGAACCTGATGGTGCTCTCGGGCGCCGAGCCGGGCCGCCGGTCGGGGAAGCCGGTCGGCACCACCGACATGCTCCGCGCCGCCGTGTCGGAGATCGAGCAGTACCAGCGGGTCCAGGTGCAGCCGCCGCCCCCGGCCCGGATCGTCGGCTACGCGGCGAGCGACCTGATGCGCCTGGTCGCCGAGCTGCTGGACAACGCCGCGGCGTTCTCCGCCCCGGAGACCACGGTGACCGTGGCGTCGCGGCTGGGCGAGGACGGCTCGCTCCACATCGACATCCTGGACAAGGGCATCGGGATGAACGAGTGCGAGGTCATCGAGGCGAACACCCGGCTGACCGAGGCCGGGTCGGTCGACCTGGTGACGTCGCGCCGGATGGGCCTGTTCGTCGTCGGGCGGCTGGCCAGCAGGCACCGGATCGGGGTGTCGCTGCACGGCGGCAAGGACATCGTCGGCGTCCGCGCCACGGTCGTGGTCCCGCCGGAGCTGGTGATGCCGGTGACCGACGGCCCGGCGACCGGCCCGATCGGCGCCCTGCAGCAGCACCCGGCCAGCCCGGCGGCGGGCAACCAGCTGCCGCGCCGCCCGGTCAACGGCGCGACCCGCCCGCGGCCGGTGGTGCCGCAGCAGCCGGCGATGGGCGAGGAGCGGTGGCCGTCGGCGAGCGACCTCGCCGGCCTGTCCGGTGGCGTGCGCCCGCCGTCGGACCTGGAGATTTCCGGGACGGCCCTGTTCGCCCCGATCACGAAGGACGGCGACGTCCCGCCGCAGCGCCCGCCCCTGCCGCCGGTGCCGGCGGTGCTGCCGCTCCCGCAGCAGCCGCCGCGCGCGGACGACCTCCCGGCGGGCAAGGACCTGTTCACGGCCAACGAGACGACGCTCAGCGACTGGTGGCAGGAGGCGACGGCGGGCGCCGAGCCACCCCCGCCGGCCCCGGCCCCGGACCGCTCGGAGACGACGCCGATCTTCGACGAGATGCTGTCGGCGTGGTTCCGCGAGGACAAGCCGGCCGGTTCCGAGGAAGAACCGGCGGCCGCCCAGGAGGCCCCGCCGGAGGAGCGCCGCAGCTGGGACTTCGCGAGCGACGAGAACTTCCGCACGGTCGAGGAGCGGACGAAGGCCGAGCCGACGGCGTTCACGGACGCGGGCCTCCCCCGCCGCCGCCGCGGCGAGCAGCTCCTCCCGGGCAGCGCAACGCCGATTTCCCCGGCGGCAACCCCGAAGCCGGCCCCGGCCCGCCCGGACCTCCCGGTCCGCGACCCGGCCGACGTGCGCGGGCGCTTGAGCAGCTTCCAGCAAGGAGTCACCCGCGGCCGCCGCCAGGCCGCGGCCAAGCGAGTCCGCCCGACCCAGCCGGCCCCGGGATCCGCGACGGGGCAGGGGCTGGGCACGGCCCAGTCGTCAGGGCAGGCGGCGCAGGCAGGAGCAGGTGCCCAGCCGGCGGTCGAGCAGAGCGCGGGGGCGGCGCAGGCAACCGGTTCGGCGGCCGTGCCGGATTCGCAGGCCACACCGGCTGGTTCGGCGAACGCACCGCAGCAGCCGGGTGCCGCCGAGCAGGCCGTCCCGCAGCAGCCGGGTGCCGCCGAGCAGGAGCCGGGCTCGGAGCAGACCGCACCGCAGCAGGGCACAGGGCAGCAGGGGGCAGCGCAGCAGGCACCCGCGGCTGGTCAGCAGGCGTCCGCCGCCGGGCAGGCATCTGCGGCGGCCTCGCAGGAAGCGGCGGCCGCTGCGCAGGCACCCGCGGCCATTCCGCAGGCTCCTGCGGCCACCTCGCAGGCGCCCGCACCCGCTCAGCAGGCACCTGCGGCTGGTCAGCAGGCGTCCGCGGCCGCTGGGCAGGCTCCTGCGGCCACTTCGCAGGCGTCGGCGGCTACTCCGCAGGCACCCGCGGGTGGCCAGCAGGCGTCCGCACCCACTCAGCAGGCACCCGCTGGAGAGGCACCGACCCCGCAGCCGGACGAGGCAGCTCAGCCCGGCCGGCGGCCCCCCGCGAACGGCACCCTCCCCAGCCGCCGCCCGAGCGGGACCGTGATCCCCGCCGGCTCGGCGTCCGGCACCCTCCCGCAGCCGAACGGCCGGCACCCGGACATCTTCCAGGAATCCGGGCAGCTGCCGCTCCCGGACTCGGTCGCCAACGGCCGTCCGGCCGTTCCGCCGGCCTCGCTCCCCAGCCGGAAGGCTCCGGAGACCCCCGCTCCGCGCCGCGAAGAAAGCGCCGTCGAAGCCACCGCCGAGTGGAACTTCGGCACGGACGACGGCTGGCGCGCGGTGCAAGCGGTGTCCCAGTCGACACCCTCCACCTTCACTTCGGCAGGATTGCCCCGGCGCCGTCGCGGGGAGCAGCTGCTCCCGGGCAGCGCCGGACCGTCCACCGGGGCCACGGCCCCCCGACCACAACGGGACGCGCACGACGTGCGCGGCCGCCTGCGGAGCTTCCAGCAGGGCATCGAGCGCGGACGCCACCGCACCGCACAGGCGGCCGAGAACAACCACGAGACCTTGGAGGGTGAATGACCTCGCCGAGTAGCGCTCAGCCGACGCAGAACCAGTTCGGCTGGCTGGTGAACGACTTCGCGGAGCGGGTGCCCGGCGTGGCCCACGCCGTGGTCGTCTCGGCGGACGGCTTGCTGCTGACCGCGTCGAACCGGCTCCCGCTCGACCGGGCCGACCAGCTCGCCGCGGTTGCGTCCGGGCTGGTCAGCCTCACCCAGGGCGCCGCCCGCTGCTTCGAAGCCGGCGCGGTCAACGAGACCGTCGTCGAGATGGAGCTCGGGATCATGGTGCTGATGTCGATCAGCGACGGGTCCTGCCTCGCCGTGCTCGCCGCCCCCAACTGCGACATCGGCCAGGTCGCCTACGAGATGACGATGCTCGTCGACCGGGTCGGCCAGATCCTCACGCCGGAGCTGCGCGCCCAGCTTCAGGGCTCCGGGGGGTCGCTGATCGGCGAACCGGTGGGATGATGGCGCGATGAGCACGGGGTCCGGATTCGACGGCGAACCACCCGCGGGGCACAGCCCCGGCGGGCGTGGGGACGACGGCACGTTCGCCGACGTCCTCAACGGGTTCACGCTGGATTCCGGCCGTGCCCGCCGGAAGCGCAAGAAGAGCAAGGAGTCCCCGCCACCCCCGGCCGCCGGTGCGTACGCGGCCGCGGATCCGCCGGCGTCCGCGCCGTCGGCCGACCAAGGAGATCGTGTGACCTCTTTAGTCTCGCCACCCGGCAGTACCGACGGGGACAGCCCCAGACCAGGTGGTTTGTTCGACCCGGGGCCGCCCAGCGGCGAATTCGTCATGCCCGCGGTGTTCGAGCAGCCGCCCGCGCCCGAGGAGCTGACGGCGATCGTCCGGCCCTACGCGCTGACCGGCGGCCGCACCCGGGCCAATTACGCCCTGGAGCTGGAGACACTGATCTCCGCGAAGGACTACGCTGCCACCGGTGGCTTCCCCGAAGTGGCCGCGGAGCAGATCGAGTGCATCTCGATCATGGAAGAGTGCCGGACCCCCCGTTCGGTCGCCGAGATCGTTTCGGCGCTGCGGGTGCCTCTGGGCGTGGCCCGGGTGCTGATCAGCGACGCGGCGGACGCGGGGCTGGTCACGGTGCACAAGACGATTACGGGCAATGACGGCGCCGAGGCACATCTGGTGTTGATGGAAAGGGTTTTGAGTGGACTCCGTCGGCTTTAAGGCACCGCGGGACACCGCGCCCCCGACCATGACATCCGCCAAGATCGTGGTGGCTGGCGGCTTCGGTGCGGGGAAGACGACCTTCGTCGGGTCGGTGTCGGAGATCGTGCCGCTGACCACCGAGGCGATGATGACCGACGCCAGCGTGGGCGTCGACAACCTCGACCACACGCCGGGCAAGTCGACGACCACGGTGGCGATGGACTTCGGCCGGGTGTCGCTGGACGCGGACCTGATCCTCTACCTGTTCGGCACGCCCGGGCAGCAGCGGTTCTGGTTCATGTGGGACGACCTGGTCCGCGGCGCCATCGGCGCCGTCGTGCTGGCCGACACGCGCCGGCTGGCCGACTCGTTCGCGCCGATCGACTTCTTCGAGGACCGCGGGCTGCCGTACATCGTCGGCATCAACACGTTCGACGGCGTGCTGGAGCACGACATCAACGACGTCCGCGAGGCGCTGTCGATCGACCCGAACATCCCGATCGTCCGCTGTGACGCCCGGGACCGCGAGTCGACCAAGCAGACGCTGATCACGCTGGTCGAGTACGCCATGCGGCAGTGGATCGCGCTGCGGGCGGCCAACGCGCGCTGACACGGTGGGCATCCAGGCCCGGGACGACCCCGGGCCCGGAGGCACCGCTCACGCACGGCGGTAGCGCAGCAGCACGACCTGGTCGTCGAAGATGCGCGACTGCGCCAGTTCCAGGCCGAGCCGCGCGGCGCCCTCGGCGAACGGCCGCTTGCCGCCGCCGAGGACGACAGGGTGCACGAACACCTGGTACTCGTCGATCAGGCCGCGCGCGGTGAGTTCGCCGGCCAGTTCCGCGCCGCCCATGAGCAGCACGTTCTCGCCCGCTTCGGCCTTGAGGGACGCCACCGCTTCGGTCAGGTCGCCGCCGAAGACGCGGGTGTTCCAGTCCGCCTTCTCCAGCGTCCGCGAGAACACGATCTTCGGCGTCGCCCGCCACACGGGCGCGAACGCGATGTCGTGCGGGTGGTCCGAGATCGACTCGGCGTCCGGCCAGTACGACGACATCATGTCCCAGACCTTCCGCCCGTAGGCGAACTCGCCGGCGCGCGCGCTCAGCTCCTGCGAGTAGGCCGACAGCTCCGGGCCCATCACCGGCCAGTCGAACTCGCCGTTCGGGCCCTCGACGCAGCCGTCGAGCGAAACGTGGACCATGTAGACGATCTCGCGCATTTCCATCTCCTCTGTCGGTATCGGACACTGTGCGGTCTGACACCAGGAGGTCGGAGCCGAGGACGGCGACCGGACACCGCCGGCGAAAAAACTTTCAGTACTCGTCGTGCCGGCGCCACCACGAGCCGGGAGCGTCGTCGCCGCGGCTCTCCTCTTCCCACGCCTCCTGCCGCCCCAGCGGCGTGATGTCGAGGTACCGGTGCGAGGCCAGGAACATTTCACCGCCCCGGCCGGAGGTGAAGTAGGTCCGGAAGACGTCGTCGCCGTCGCGGAGGAACACGCTGACGCCGAAGCCCGTGCCGACCCCGCAGTCCTCGGTGAAGCCGCTGCCGTGCGCGGACACCCACGGCACGTCCCAGCCCATGCGCGTCTTGTACCGCTCGATCTCGGCGAGGGTGGCGGGCGCGGCGACGGTGAGCGTGACGTCGCGGGCGTGCAGGTGCGCCAGGTGCGGCAGGTTGTCGACGAGCAGGGAGCAGCCGGGGCAGCCCGCCTCGTCGCCCGGGTGCAGCATGAAGTGGTAGACGATCAGCTGGCGGCGGCCGTCGAAGAGGTCGAGCAGGCTCTTCTCCCCGTCGGCGCTCTCGAACCGGTACTTCGCGTCGAAGCGGACCATCGGCAGCCGGCGGCGTTCGGCGGCGAGGTGGTCGGCCGCCTTCATGTGTGCCTTCTCCTTGGCGAGCAGCGCGTCGCGCGCGGCCTGCCACTCTTCGGGCGAGACGACGGCGGGCAGGGTGGCGGTCATCGGGTGTCCTTTCGTCGGATGAAGCCGGTCAGGTCCTCGAAGCAGGAGGTCCAGCCCTCGTCGTGGGCGTCGCGTTCGGCGACGGCCGGGAAGCCGGTCTGGACGAAGGTCATCTCGGTCTTGCCCCCGACGTCGGCGAAGCCGATCGTCACGAGCGTCTCCAGTTCCTGCGCCTCCCAGGCGAAGGTGAACACGAGCCGGTCGGGGGCGCTGACTTCGCGGTAGACACCGCGCATCCAGTGGTCCTCGCCTTCGGGGGAGTGGATGCAGGCCCGCCAGCGGCCGCCGGGACGCGGGTCGACGGTGACCGCGGAGCAGGTGAACCCCTGCGGACCGAACCAGCTCGCGAGCTGGTCGGGCTCGGTCCAGGCGGCGAAGACGAGGTCGCGCGGGGCGTCGAACACGCGGGTGATGGTGAGGTCAGGCATCGCCGGTCAGGCTCCTCAGGTGCTCCTCGAGGCGGTCGAACCCGTCGTCCCAGAAGCGGCGGTAGGTCGCCACCCAGTCGGCGACGTCTTCCAGTGGCTTCGCCTCCAGCCGGCAGGGCCGCCACTGCCGGGTGCGGCCGCGGGTGATCAGCCCGGCCTCTTCCAGGACCTTCAGGTGCCGGGACACCGCGGGCAGGCTCATCGGGAACGGCTCGGCGAGCTCGTTCACGGTCGCTTCGCCTGCCGAAAGGCGGGCCAGGATGGCGCGCCGGGTCGGGTCGGCGAGGGCCGAGAACGTGCGGCTCAGCGTGTCTGTCATTTCACCATCCTGTTAATTAACGCACTTGTTAAAGATAGGCACGAGCTGGTGGTTGTCAAGGTTCTCCCGGGCTGCTGTGAGAGCTGCGTCACGGGTCATCGGGTTTCCAATAGTAGGAAGCCAAAGTATTTTGGAGGGATGAGCAGCGAGCTGTACCGCCCCGTGCACCCCGTCCGGTTCGTCACGGCGTCGAGCCTCTTCGACGGCCACGACGCGTCGATCAACATCATGCGGCGGATCCTGCAGTCACAGGGCGCGGAGGTCGTCCACCTCGGCCACAACCGGTCGGTCGACGAGGTCGCCACCGCGGCCATCGCCGAGGACGTCCAGGGTGTCGCCATCTCCGCTTACCAAGGCGGGCACGTCGAGTACTTCTCCTACCTGGTCGAGCTGCTGCGCGAGCGCGGCGCCGGCCACATCAAGGTCTTCGGCGGCGGGGGCGGGGTGATCGTGCGCGAGGAGATCGAGCTGCTGCACTCGCGCGGCGTCGCCCGCATCTTCTCGCCCGAAGACGGCTACGAGATGGGCCTGCCGGGCATGATCAACATGATGATCAAGGCCTGCGACGTCGACCTCGCGGCCGAGGCCCCCGCGCTGGACAAGGTGCTCTCCGGGGACGTCGCCGCGCTGTCGCGGGTCATCACCCAGCTGCAGGCTTCGACGCTGTCCAGCGACCTGCTGGGCGGGATCACCGAGGCCGCGGGCAAGCGCGAGGTTCCGGTGCTCGGCATCACCGGCACCGGCGGCTCGGGCAAGTCGTCGCTCACCGACGAGCTGATCCGCCGCTTCCGCCTCGACCAGGAGGACAAGCTGCGGATCGCGGTGCTCGCCGTCGACCCGTCGCGGCGCAAGGGCGGCGGCGCGCTGCTCGGCGACCGCATCCGGATGAACTGCCTCGACGGCTCGCCGGTGTACTTCCGCTCCCTGGCCACGCGCACGACGTCGGGGGAGATCCCGGCCGGGCTGAGCGAGTCGATCCTGGCCTGCAAGGCCGCCGGGTTCGACCTGGTGATCGTCGAGACACCCGGTATCGGCCAGGGCGACGCCGGCATCGTCGACTACGTGGACGAGTCGCTGTACGTGATGACGCCGGAGTTCGGCGCCGCGTCGCAGCTGGAGAAGATCGACATGCTCGACTTCGCCGACGTCGTCGCGATCAACAAGTTCGAGCGCCGCGGCGCCGAGGACGCCCGCCGCGACGTCGCCCGCCAGCTGGTGCGCAACCGCGAGGCCTTCTCGGAGGGCCCCGAGGACATGCCGGTGTACGGCACGAGCGCGGCGAAGTTCAACGACGACGGCGTCACCGCGCTGTACCAGTACCTGCGCGGCCTGCTCGCCGAGCGGGGCCTCGGCGTGTCGGCGGGGACGCTGCCGAAGGTCGAAGGCAAGGTCTCGACCGACGCCTCGACGATCATCCCGGGCAACCGGGCTCGCTACCTGGCCGAGATCTCCGAGGCCGTGCGCGGCTACCACGCGAAGACCGCGCAGCAGGTCGCCGCGATCCGCAAGTACGAGGCCCTGAAGACCGCGCGTGACGAACTGTCCAACGTGGACGCGTCGACCGACGCGCTCGACGGTCTCATCGCCGCCGCCGAGTCCGCTGTGGACGGCGAGTCGACAAAGCTCCTGGCGCGGTTCACGGCGCTGGCCGAGGAGTACCGCCAGGACGAGCTGGTCGTCAAGATCCGCGACAAGGAGCTGCGCACGCAGCTGTGGCGCGACACGCTGTCGGGCAACCGGATCCCGCGCGTGGCCCTGCCGCGCTACGCCGAGTCCGGCGAGCTGCTGTCGTTCCTGCGCCGCGAGAACCTGCCGGGCTACTTCCCGTACACCGCGGGCGTGTTCCCGTTCAAGCGCGACGGCGAGGACCCGGCGCGGATGTTCGCCGGCGAGGGCGACGCGTTCCGCACCAACCGCCGCTTCAAGCTGCTGTCGGCCGACTCCGAGGCCAAGCGGCTCTCCACGGCGTTCGACTCGGTGACCCTCTACGGCCACGACCCCGACACCCGCCCGGACATCTACGGCAAGGTCGGCACCTCGGGCGTGTCCATCGCGACGCTCGACGACATGAAGGTCCTCTACGACGGCTTCGACCTGACCGCGCCGAACACGTCGGTGTCGATGACCATCAACGGCCCGGCGCCGACGATCCTCGCGTTCTTCCTCAACACGGCGATCGACCAGAAGGTCGAGGCGTTCAAGGCCGAGCACGGGCGCGAGCCGTCGGACGCCGAAGCCGCCGAGCTGCGCGAGTGGGTGCTGCGCAACGTCCGCGGCACGGTGCAGGCCGACATCCTCAAGGAGGACCAGGGTCAGAACACCTGCATCTTCTCGACCGAGTTCAGCCTCCGGATGATGGCCGACATCCAGGAGTGGTTCATCGACCACGGCGTCCGCAACTTCTACTCGGTGTCGATCTCCGGCTACCACATCGCCGAGGCCGGGGCGAACCCGATCTCGCAGCTGGCGTTCACGCTGTCCAACGGCTTCACCTACGTCGAGTCGTACCTCGCGCGCGGCATGGACATCGACGACTTCGCGCCGAACCTGTCGTTCTTCTTCTCCAACGGCATGGACGCGGAGTACTCGGTGCTCGGCCGGGTGGCGCGGCGGATCTGGGCGGTGGCGATGCGCGAGCGCTACGGCGCGAACGAGCGGTCGCAGAAGCTCAAGTACCACGTGCAGACGTCCGGGCGGTCGCTGCACGCGCAGGAGATGAGCTTCAACGACATCCGTACCACGCTGCAGGCGCTGTGCGCGCTGTACGACAACGCGAACTCCTTGCACACCAACGCGTTCGACGAGGCGATCACGACGCCGTCGGAGTCGTCCGTGCGCCGCGCGATGGCCATCCAGATGATCATCAACAAGGAGTGGGGCCTGTCGAAGAACGAGAACCCGCTGCAGGGTTCGTTCGTCATCGACGAGCTGACCGACCTGGTCGAGGAGGCCGTGCTGGCCGAGTTCGACCGCATTTCCGAGCGCGGCGGCGTGCTCGGCGCGATGGAGACGGGCTACCAGCGCGGCAAGATCCAGGACGAGTCGATCCTGTACGAGCGCAAGAAGCACGACGGCTCGCTGCCGATCATCGGCGTCAACACGTTCCGCAACCCGCACGCGGGGGAGGAGGACGTCGAGGTGGAGCTCGCGCGGGCGACGGAGGACGAGAAGCAGTCCCAGCTGGACCGCCTCGCGGACTTCCAGCACCGCCACCACGAGGAGGCCCAGCAGGCGCTGAAGGCACTGCGCGAGGCGGCCACCCGCGGCGGCAACCTGTTCGGGGTGCTGATGGACGCCGCGCGGGTGTGCTCGCTCGGGCAGATCACGGAGGCGTTCTTCGAGGTCGGCGGCCAGTACCGGCGCAACGTCTAGCGGCGGACCGCGGTCAGCCGCCAGACCGGCGCCGGCCGCGGGGTACCGATGTCCCACGGCATCTCGCGGCCCATCGGGGTGGCGCCCTGGTAGCGATCCACCCCGGTGGTAGTGGTTGAGCATGAAATTCGGGATTTCGACGTTCGTGACCGACGAGGGCATCCGGCCCGACGTCCTCGGTGCCGCGCTGGAAGAACGCGGCTTCGGCTCGCTGTTCCTCGCCGAGCATTCGCACATCCCGGTGAGCCGGGAAACCCCGTACCCGGGCGGCGGCGAGCTGCCGCGCGTGTACTACCGCACGCTCGACCCGTTCGTGGCGCTGACCGCCGCGGCGACGGCGACGTCGGAGCTGCTGCTCGGCACCGGGATCGCGCTGCTGGCCCAGCGCGACCTGATCCACACGGCCAAGGAGGTCGCGTCGCTGGACCTGATCTCCGACGGCCGCGCGCTGTTCGGCGTCGGCGTCGGCTGGAACCGCGAGGAGATGCGCAACCACGGCACCGACCCGAAGACCCGCGGCGCGCTGATGGACGAGCACCTGGCCGCGCTCAAGGAGATCTGGACGAAGGACGAGGCCGAGTTCCACGGCGAGCACGTCGACCTCGACCCGATCTTCAGCTGGCCGAAGCCGGTGCAGAAGCCGCACGTCCCGATCTACATCGGCGGCGAGAGCGAAGCAGCCCTGAACCGCCTGGCGCGCTATGGCGACGGCTGGCTCCTCCGGGGCTACACGAAGTACCAGGAGGCGCAGCGCGTCCGCGGCTGGCTGGCCGACCAGGGCCGCGAGGACGTGCGGTTCGCGGTTTTCGGCGGCCCGACGACGCCGAAGGTGATCGACGGCTTCCGCGAAGCCGGCGTCGAGCAGTACACGTTCCTGCTGGACACGCTGCCGGAGGCGGAGACGCTCAAGGCCCTCGACGAGCTGGCGAAGGTGGCCGCCGCGCACCGCTGAGGCCCGGCCACGGGCCGAGCTCCGGAAGGTCACCGGCGAGGCCCTCGCCGGTGGTCCGGCCGGCCAGCCAGGCGGCCAGGTCCCGCACGGGCCCGGTGACTTCGGTGCCCCCGGCGCCCCAGCGGCGATCGCCGGCCCGGGCCGCGACGCCGCCGGGCAGGCGCTCGGCGAGGAAGTCCACCGCGTGGACGGCGAAGTCCTCGGGCCAGTCGGCCACCCCGATGCCGACGTCGAGGTCGACGGCGTGGATCCAGACTTCCCGCCACCGCGCGAAGACCGTGCTGGACAGCCTGCCGTCGCGGTAGTCGACGTGCTGGTCCCAGTCGCGGACCCGGGCCCAGGCGTCTTCCAGGCGGACGGAGTGCCGGAGCAGGGCGCGCCGGTGCTCGTCGGCGGTGCGGCCCGCGGTCGCTTCGATGATGCCGTCGCGGTCGTGCGTCCGCGGGTCGTAAAGCGGGGCGAGGACGCCGAGCAGGGCCTTTTCGACCAGGTCGGCGAGCGCCCGCCCGGCGTCGGTGACGTGGGCCAGCACGTGCCCGCGCGTCCAGCCGGGCAGCGGTGACGGCTCGCGGACCTGCTCGTCGGTCAGCTCGTCCAGCGCGTGGTGCAGCCGGCGGTGCGCTTCGGCGACCGCCGCGACCGGGATCACTTGTCCAGCAGCAGGTGCACCGACAGTTCGAGGCGGTTCGCGACGTCGGCCGCCGAGGCGCGGCGGGTGACCCAGGCCACCAGGTTGGCCATCCAGACGTCGGCGACCACGTGGAAGATGTCGCGGTCGGCCTCGGTCGGCTCGGCGATGCCCATCGCCTTGGCGAACATGTTCTCCATCAGCCGCCCGACCTGCTCGACCTCGGCGGCGGCGGAGGTGTCGGCGAACATGAACGCGCGCACCATGGCCTCGGTGAGGTGCGGGTCGCGCTGCATCATGCGGGTGTTGCGGCCGAGCACGAACATCAGCCGCTCGGCGGGCGTCTCGCCCGGGATGGCCTGGCGCTCCAGCTTCTCCTGCGCACGCTCGAACTCGCGGGCCAGCCCGGAGACGAGCAGGTGGATCTTCGAGGGGAAGTACCGGTACAGCGTGCCGAGGGCGACGTCGGCCTTCTCGGCGACGGCACGCATCTGGACGGCGTCGTAGCCGCCCTTCGAGGCGAGCGCGAGGGTGGCGTCGATGATCCGGCGGCGGCGGTCGCGCTGGGCGGCCGAGCCGAGTTCGTCGGCACCGATCGCGCTCAGGCCGTTGCCGCGGGCCTTGGTCTTGCCTGGCATCGGCATTCCCCCGTCCTTCGGAACTTGTTCCAGTTCACGACGTAGATTACCTGTCCTGGCGAACCTCGCGACAATTGACCCACTGGCCGGAAAACTGTAACACGTTCTACACTCGCGAGTAGTGTCGCTCATTCGCGAGGAGGCCCCATGCCGGTCGCGCTCACCGAGGAACAGCTCGCCCTGGCCGAGGCGATCCACGCCTGGTCCGCGGCGCACCACCCGCGAGAGGCGGTGCGGGCCGGGGCCGGCGCCGGAATTCCCGCGGGCTTCGCCGGGCTCGGCCTCTTCGGCGTCGCGCTGCCCGAGGCGGCCGGTGGGGCCGGCGGCAGTGTCGCCGACCTCGCCGCCGGGCTCGCCGCGGCGGCGGAAGAACTCGTTCCCGGGCCGGTGCTGGGCACCGCGCTCGGCGGCCTCCTGCTCGCCGGCGCCCCCGACGCGAAGGAGCTCCTCCCGGCCCTCGCCGAGGGCGAAGCCACCGTCGCGGTGCTGCTCGACGCCGTGTCCCTCGAGGACGGCGTCAGCGGGCCCGTCCCCGGCGCGCACCCGGACGCCTGGCTGCTCGTCCCGGTCGACGGCGGCCACGTCCTGCTCGCGCCCGGCACGCCCGGCGTGACGGTCGAGCCCCTCGCCGCGTTCGACTTCTCGCGCCCGCTGGCACGCGTCCGGTTCTCGGGTGTCCGCGCCGAGCCGCTCGCCGTGCCGCCGGTCGCCCCGCTGACGGCGACCCTGGCGGCGGCCGAGGCGGCGGGCGTGGCGCGCCGCTGCCTGACCGTCGCGGTCGAGTACGCCGGAGTCCGCGAGCAGTTCGGCAAGCCCATCGGGGCGTTCCAGGCGATCAAGCACCTGTGCGCCGAGATGCTCTGCCGCGCCGAAGCCGCCGAAGCACTGGCCTGGGACGCGGCTTCCGGGCAGCACCCGCTTTCGGTGGCGAGCGCGGCCGTCGTCGCCCTCGACGCGGCCGTCGCCAACGCCAAGGACTGCGTCCAGGTCCTCGGCGGCATCGGGTTCACCTGGGAGCACGACGCGCACCTGTACCTGCGCCGGGCCGTGGCCCTGCGGCAGTGGCTCGGCGGGTCGTGGCGGCGGCGGGCGGCGTCGCTGGCGCTGTCGGGGACCGAGCGCGCGTTGAGCATCGACGTCGGTGACGACCCCGCGCTGCGGGAGGAGGTCGCGCGGATCGCCGCGCTGCCCGCTCGTGACCAGCGGGTCGCCTTGGCCGACGCCGGGTTGCTGGCGCCGCACTGGCCGGCGCCCTACGGCCGGGGTGCCGAGGCCGCGGAGCAGCTGCGGATCGACGCGGCGCTGGCGGCCGCCGGTGTCCACCGTCCGGACCTGGTGATCGGCGCGTGGGCGGTGCCGACGATCCTCGAGCACGGCGACGACGAGCAGCGCGCCCGGTTCGCCCGGCCCACCCTGCGCGGCGAGATCACGTGGTGCCAGCTGTTCAGCGAGCCCGGCGCCGGGTCCGACCTGGCCTCGCTGCGGACCTCGGCGCGGCGCGTCGACGGCGGCTGGCGGCTGTCCGGGCAGAAGGTGTGGACGTCGCTGGCCCGCGAAGCCGACTGGGGCATCTGCCTGGCCCGCACCGACCCGGACGCACCCCGGCACAAGGGCATCACGTACTTCCTGGTCGACATGCGCGCCGAGGGCATCACGACGCGGCCGCTGCGTGAGATCACCGGCGAGGCGGTGTTCAACGAGGTGTTCCTCGACGACGTGTTCGTGCCGGACGCCGACGTCGTCGGCCCGCCGGGCGGCGGCTGGCGCCTCGCGCGGACCACGCTGGCCAACGAGCGGGTGGCCATCGGCAGCGGGTCGGCGGTCGGCGAGAGCGTGCGAACCCTGGTGTCCACTGTGGACGCATCGGCGCTGGACGACGTCGCGCTGGACCGGCTCGGTTCCCTGGTGGCCGACGGCGTCGCGGGCTCGGTGCTGGACCTGCGGGCGGCGCTGCGCCGGCTCGCGGGCCAGGACCCGGGTGCCGAGTCGAGCGTCCGGAAACTGCTCGGGGTGCAGCACCGCCAGGACGTGGCGGAGTTCGCGCTTTCGCTGGCCGGCACGGCCGCCCTGCTCGCCGACGGCCCGGCCCAGCACGAATTCCTGCTGACCCGCTGCCTGTCGATCGCCGGCGGCACCACGCAGGTCCTGCGGTCCCTCACGGCGGAACGCCTGCTGGGCCTGCCCCGCGGCTGATGCCCCGCCAATCACGCGTGATGCCCGTCGGATCACGTGTGATGCCCGTCGGTGCACGGGTGGGTTGCGTTGCGCAACGGTGCGAACGGTCCGTTCGCGCCGCCGAGGGCAAAACTGTCGGGGTCGTGTTCTAGCGTTGCGGTCGTGGAGTTCAGCGCAGACACCCAGGCCACCTACCTCCCCGCGGATCCCCCGCGGGACGGGGTGCTGGCCCTGTGGGGCGACGACGTGGCCGGCGGGACCACGATCGAGCTCGTGCTGCCCCGCGGAGCCAAGTTCGCGCGGACGAAGGTCGAGGCCGAGCTGGTCCCGCTGGAGCGGGCGCTGCCACGGCTGTTGTCGGTGGGGGAGGAGGCCAGCCCGGCGGTGGCGGCGTGGTCGGCGGCCGTCAACGCGGGGGTGAACCTCGTCGCGCGGGGCCGGCTGCGCCCCGCTGCTTCACCGGGCGGGGCGGCGGCCTGGCGGATCGGCCCGCTGGACGCCGCCGACGAGGAGCTGCTGCGCGGGCTGGCCGGCGCCCTGCCACCGGAGGCGTACGCGCTGCCGTTGACGGGGCTGAAACGGATCCGCCTGCACTCGCCGGATTCCCTGGTCCGCGCCCTCTGGGACGCGACGGCCGACCTGCTGGTCCGCAGCCCGGCGGCCCCGGTCGGCGCGGGCGACCCGGCGTTCGCGGCCCGCGAACCGGCCCTGCTGGGCCCGGACGGCGCGGCGTGGCTCGAGGAACTGGAGGCCCGCGAACCCGGCGGCGTCCAGGTGCTGCTGCGGATCGAAGGCCTGGCCGACGATTCGTTCGCCGGCGTGCTGGCGGTCCGCAGCATGGCGGAGCCGAGCCTGGTGGTGGAGGCGGCCACGCTGTGGGACGCCCCCGACGCGGTCTTGAACCGCCTCGGCGACCAGGTGGAGACGCAGTTGCTGCTCGGCCTGCGCCGCGGCGCCCGGGCGTGGGCACCGCTGGGCCGGGTGCTGGCCCAGGCGACGCCCGCTTCGCTGCCGTTGTCCGACGAAGAGGTGGTCGACCTGCTCACCGACGGCGCCCGAGAACTGGGCGGCGCCGGCATCGAGGTGCTCTGGTCGAAGGGCCTGTTCGCGGGCGAGGTGAAGGCGAAGGCGAGCGCAACCCAGGCGCCGGCGAGCGTCACGGAGGCGGAGTTCGCGCTGAGGTCGCTGCTGGAGTTCCGCTGGCAGCTCAGCCTGGGCGGCGAGCAGCTGACGGAGGCGGAGGTGGCGGCGCTGGCCGAAGCCAAGCGGCCCCTGGTCCGCCTGCGCGGCCAATGGGTGCGCGTCGACCCGCAGCTGCTGGCCCGGGTTCGTGGGCGCACCCGCAAGCTGGAGGCGGGCGAGGCCCTGGCGGCGGCGTTGACGGGCGAGCTGGAGGTCGACGGCGAGCGGGTGGAGTTCGCGGCACCGCCGGCCCTGGGCGGGCTGGCATCGCGGATCCGGGACCGCGCGGAGTCCGTGGTGGAGCCACCACCGGGATTGCGGGCGACGCTGAGGCCGTACCAGCAGGCGGGACTGTCCTGGCTGGCCACGATGACGGGGCTGGGATTGGGCGCCTGCCTGGCCGACGACATGGGCCTGGGCAAGACGATCCAGCTGATAGCCCTCCACTTGCACCGGCGCGAGCTGGCAAGGGCGGAGGAGCCGAGGTGGGGCCCGGCCGAGGCAGCCGAGCTGCCATCGCAATCCGGCGAGGCCGGCCGGCGGGCGGTCGAGCCGCTGTCGGGGGTCGAGCTTGCTGCGGCCGAGCCGCCGTCATCTGGCGAGTCCGTCGCGGCCGGCGGCAGGGCAGCGCCTGCCCCTGGCGGTCCGCCCGCCGATGGCGAGGTGACGCCCCCGAGCAGCGAGTCCCGGCTGGTCGGCCGGGGCGTGCTGCCCGGCGACGCCGAGCTTTCTTCTCGCGGCGAGTCCCGGCCGTCCGGCCGCGGCGTGCCGCCCAGCGACGCCGAGCTTTCCGCCCGCGCCGAGCCTCAGCCGCCCGGCCGCGGCGTGCTGCCCGGCGACCCCGAGTTTTCCTCCCACGGCGAGCCCCAGCCGCCTGGCCACCACGTGCCATCCGCCGGTGCCGAGCCGCCGCCGGCCGAGTCCCCGCGAGCCGGCGGCGGGCCGACCCTCGTCCTCTGCCCCACCTCCCTCCTCGGCAACTGGGAGCGCGAGTTCGCCCGCTTCGCCCCCGAAATCCCCGTCCGCCGGTTCCACGGCGGCGGCCGTCACCTCGACGACCTCGCCCCCGACGAGGTCGTCCTCGCCACCTACGGCGTCCTCCGCCGCGACCGCGAAACCCTGTCCGAAGTGGACTGGGGGCTCGTCGCCGCCGATGAGGCGCAGCACGTCAAGAACCCGCTCTCCGCCACCGCCAAGGAACTGCGCAAGATTCCCGCGCAGGCCAAGGTCGCCCTCACCGGCACGCCCGTCGAGAACCGGCTCACCGAGCTGTGGTCCATTGTGGACTGGACAACCCCCGGCCTGCTCGGCCCGCTCGACCGCTTCCGCCGCACCGTCGCGCGGCCGATCGAACGCGACCGCGACAAGGCCGTCACCGAGCGGCTGGCCGCCACCGTCCGGCCGTTCCTGCTGCGGCGGCGCAAGTCCGACCCCGACATCGCCCCGGAACTGCCGGCCAAGACCGAGACCGACCGGTTCGTCCCGCTCACCGCCGAGCAGACCACGCTCTACGAAGCCGTCGTGCGCGAAAACCTCGCCGAAATCCGGGAAAAGCAGGGCGTCGAACGGCGCGGGCAGGTGCTGCGGCTGCTCACCGAGCTCAAGCAGATCTGCAACCACCCCGCGCAGTTCCTCAAAGAACCGCACGGCGCGCTCACCGGCCGCTCCGGCAAGCTCGCCGCGTTCGAGGAACTCCTCGACGTCATCCTCGACGAAGGCGAAAGCGTCCTGGTCTTCAGCCAGTACGTCCAGCTCTGCCGCCTGCTCGAACGGCGCCTCACCGATCGTGGCCTGCCCACCGAACTGCTCTCCGGCGACAGCTCCCCGGCGAAACGGCAGGACATGGTCGACCGGTTCCAGGCCGGCGAGATCCCCGTGTTCCTGCTCTCGCTCAAGGCGGGCGGCGTCGGGCTCAACCTCACCCGGGCCACCCACGTCATCCACTACGACCGCTGGTGGAACCCGGCGGTGGAAGACCAGGCCACCGACCGCGCGTACCGGATCGGGCAGGACAGGCCGGTCCAGGTGCACCGGCTGATCGCCGAGGGCACCCTCGAAGAGCGGATCGCGCAGGTCCTCGAAAAGAAACGGGGCCTCGCCGAGTCGATCGTCGGCGCCGGGGAGGACTGGATCACCGAACTGTCCGACGACGAGCTCGCCGACCTCGTCCGGCTCGGGAGCGGGTGATGCCACCGAGGCGGAACTTCGGCACGACGTGGTGGGGCCGCGCCTGGGTCGATGCCCTCGAACAACGCGCGAAGCTCGACCCGAACCGGCTGCCCCGCGGACGGACGTACGCGCGCAAGGGCACCGTCAGCGAGCTGCACTTCGGCGCCGGCGAGATGACGGCGAGGGTGCGCGGCAGCCGCCCGACGCCGTACAAGGTCACGATCACGATGCGCACCTTCACCGAAGGCGAATGGGACACGCTGCTCGGCGTGGTCGGCACCCGCCTCGGCCACGCGGCGGCGCTGCTCGACGGCGAACTGCCGGGCGCGCTCACCGAACAGGCGCGCGAAGCGGGCGTCGACCTGCTGCCAGGCCCGGGCGACCTGCGGCCGCGGTGCTCATGCCCGGATTCGGCGAACCCGTGCAAGCACGTCGCCGCGGTGTACTACCTGGTCGCCGACGAGGTCGACCGCGACCCGTTCACGCTGTTCCTGCTGCGCGGCCGCCCACGCGCGGACGTCCTGGCCGAGCTGCGGGCCCGCCGCTCGCCGGCCCGCGGCGAGAAACCGAAGCTCCCGAAACGCGCGGACGAAGGCCTGACACCCCGCGCGGCCTACGCGCGACGCCCGGGCGCGATCCCGCCCTTGCCCCCGCCGCCGCGAGTCCCGGGGCCGCCGGCGGTCCTGGACCTCGACCCACCCCCGGCCACGGGCTGGACGGCGGCGGCGCTGTCGGCCCTCGCGGCGGACGCGGCCTCCCTGGCCCGCGACCTCCTGGCCATCGGTCCGACGGCGGCAGAGCTGACGTTCGAGGAAGACCTGGCCCGCCGCGCTGCGGGCCGTTCCGGCACCGAAATCACCACCCTGGCCACGGCGGCAGCTGTGTCCCCGCGCGATCTGGCCCGCTGGGCCGAAGCCTGGCGCGAAGCCGGCCGCGGTGGCTTGGCCGCACTGCGCGAAAGCTGGCAACCCGGCCCGGGTCCGCTCGCCGAAGCGCAGGAAATCCTGGCCGATGCGGGTCTGCCGGGTAAGCCGAAAGTCTGGCGAAACCGTTTGACGCATGGAGAACTGCAACTGCGCTTCGGTCGTGACGCGCGTTGGTACCGCTTCGTCCGTAAGGGTACGGAGTGGTGCCTCGACGGCCCATCGGCGGTTAGTCCGCTGGATCTTGTTTATTGACCCACGCGTTTCGGGTTTTCCATTGGGTGGCTGGGTTTCATGCACGGCTTCGCCGTGGCGTGGGAAATCGGCGCTCCAGGGGTTGCGTCGCGTCGTGGGTTGGCAGCGCCGATTCCCCACGCTTCGGTTGCCCTGCCGGACTTTCCGGTGTTCTCGGGTGCGGACAGCGGCTTTACCTTTTGTTCCCACCGTATCGAGTGATGACCCTGTGTTCGATCGCCGGTAGCTTGGAGACATGACCAACGACGCGACCCAGTCCCCCGAGGCGGTGGCTCTCGTCGACCGCCTCGGCGAACTTGTCGCGCGCATGCGGTCCGCCGAGGCCGAACTTGGCGCGGTGCTGGTGGAAATCGAGCAGCGGGGTGTGATGGAGCTGTTCGGCTACCGCTCCGCCGCCCGGCTTATGGAGCACCTCGCCGATGAGCCGAAGCCGGCTACGGAACGGTTGATCAAACGCGCCCGTCTGCTCAACCCCGGCCGGAATCTCGACGGCAGTCCCATTCCTGCCTTGGCTCCCGCGACCGGTGTTGCTGCTCGGGCGGGGCGGTTGAGCAACCCGATGATCGACGTGATCACCTCGGTGCTGGCCCAGGTTCCGCCCGAGCATTGCGTGAGCGCCGAGGCCACCCTGCTGGCATTCGCTGAGGAGGCCGGGCACAAGCAGGTCGCCGCCCTCGGTGCCCGCATCCTCGCCCACCTCGTCCCCGACGGGCCCGCCCCCGACGACACCGAACCCGTGGTTCCCACCCGGGAGCTGTTCCTGCGCCGCAAAAGAACCGGGATCTGGGAGCTGAGTGGCCGGTTCGATGATGAGACCGGCACCCGCGCCCACGCATTGTTGGATGCTTTGGCCGAGCGTCGCACCGGGGATGAGGGTCCCGACTTCCGCACCGCCCCGCAGCGTTACGGGGATGCGTTCTCCGATGCCGTCGACCTGGCTCTGAATTCTCCGGAGTTGCCGATGCAGGCCGGGGAACGAGCCCACGTCATGGTCGCCGTGTCGTTGGAGGACCTGAAGTCCGGTGTTGGCAAGGCGACCCTTGGCGATACCGGGACGATGACGGCGGCCGAAGCGCGGGTGCATGCCTGCGACGCAATGATCATCCCCGCCGTGCTGGGCGACAAGAGCGAACCGCTAAATCTCGGTCGCCTCCGCCGTCTGATCTCCGCCGGGTTGCGTCGAGCGTTGTTCCTCCGGGATCGGGGTTGTGCGTTCCCGGGGTGTCATCGTCCGCCCCGGCATTGTCAAGGTCATCACATCCGGCACTGGGCAGACGGCGGCCCCACCGATCTCACCAACCTGGTGCTGATGTGCGCCCACCATCACCGGTTGCTGCACCGCTCGGGCTGGGAAGTCCGCATCGGCGCCGACGGCCTCCCCGAATTCCTCCCACCAGTGTTCATCGACCCACGCCGAAAGCCCAGGCGCAACAATCTCCACGAACCACTGCCATTCGCAGCCTGAACACGGGAAAGGCCCGCAGCCACACGGCTACGGGCCCACACCCGCGCCGTCGGACCCGCCGCGGCTACGACTCTCGGCCTTCCAGGCGTTGTACGTGTGATCCAGGAACCGAGCCACTCCGCGGACCACGTGCGCCGAGCGCACCGAAGTGAACACATCGAACGCGTGCTGCGCCCCCGCCAGCTCCGCATACGCCACCGGCTGCCGCGACTTCTCCCGCAACCGCCGGACGAACTCGCGCGCTTCCCGCACCGGCACCAGTGAGTCGTCCCGGCCGTGGATCACGAAGAACGGCGGTGCGTCCGACGTGATCCGGTCCAACGGGGACGCCGCGATGTAGTCGTCCAAGTGGGCCACCGGGTCGCGGTCCGGTGCGAACACCCGTCTCGCGATCAAGCTCTCCAGCCGGTACTTGCTCGCCGGTGCCCCGGACGTCGCCGCGAAGTCGTACACGCCGTAGTGCGGGACGCACGCCTGGATGCTCGTGTCCACGTCCTCGAACGACGGCTGCAACGCCGGGTCGTTCTGGGACAACGCCAGCAACGCCGACAGGTGCCCGCCCGCCGAGCCGCCCGTCACCGCCACGAACCGCGGGTCGCCGCCGTACGAAGCGATCGAAGTGCGGATCCACGCCAATGCCTGCTTCGCCGCGATGATGTGTGCCGGCCAGCGGTGCGCCGGCGACAACGGGTAGTTGATCGCGACGCACACCCAGCCCCGGCGGGCCAGGTAGCGCATCAGCGGCCTGCCCTGCTCCTCCTTGTTGCCGATCACCCACGCGCCGCCGTGGACCTGCAGCAGCACCGGTGCACCCGAAACGTCCGAATTGGGCCGGTACACGTCCAGCAGGAACCGCTTGCCGCCCGGGGCATAGGCGATGTTGCGGTCGACCCGGACGTCCGGGGCGCCCATCCGGAACGGCAGCGCCAGCTCACCCCACGGCAGGCCCAGGTCGGACCGGCCCAGCTCCGAGGCGTAGTCGTCGCCCAAGGCCGACGTCAGCGCGTTCTCGATCTCCTCGCGGGCGCCGTGGCCGGTGCGGATCAGCGCGGCCAGCCCGGCGGCGGACGCGGCCGCCATCGCCAGGCCCGCCTTCGTCGATCGGTCGCGGACGCCGTGGCGGGCCACGTGCACCGCGGCGTCCGCCGCCGTCAACGCCAGGAGCTGGGGCGCCAGCTCGCCGGTCAGCCAGCCGGCGAAGAACACCGGGATCGTCGTGGACCGCGCCCGCAGCGGGCGGAGCGCGTTGGCGGTGAGACCGAGCTGGACCGCGCGACGGATCAGGAAATTCGGCTGCACCACCGCGATGGTACCGGCGAGTAGGGTGACGCGCCGCTCACCGGACGTGGCCTACCCTGGCCCCATGCAGAGATTGAGCGGCCTCGACGCGAGCTTCCTCTACCTCGAGACGTCGTCGCAGGTTCTGCACGTCTGCGGGCTGCTCATCCTGGACGGCGACACCGTCCCGGGCGGCTACACCTTCGCGAAGCTGCAGGAGAAACTCGACGAGCGGGTCCGGCTGATCCCGGCGTTCCGCCGCAAACTGCACAACCCGCTCTGGAACCTCAGCCACCCCGTGTGGGTCGAAGACGAGGAGTTCGACCTCGACCACCACGTGCACCGCATCGGCGTGCCCGCGCCCGGCGACCGCGCCGAGCTGGCCGAGCTGTGCGCGCACATCGCCGGGCAGCAGCTCGACCGCGCCCACCCGCTGTGGCAGCTGTACGTCATCGAGGGACTCGCCGACGGCCGGCTCGCCGTGCTGCTCAAGATGCACCACGCCAGCGTCGACGGCGTGAGCGGCGCCAGCCTGATCACCTACCTGGCCGGCCTCGAGCCCGACGGGCCGATGCCGGAGATCGCCGAACAGCGCAACGGCGGGCTGCCGTCGCCGCTCGACCTGGTCCGCTCCGGGGTCGAGAACGTCGTGAAACGACCCGCCGAGGTCGTGCGGCTGCTGCCCGACCTCCTCGGGCTGGTGCCACGCTGGGTCGGGCGGGCGTTGCGGGGCAAGGGAATGCCGGTCCCGTTCACCGCGCCGCGGACGTCGCTGAACGGCACGATCACCGGGCACCGCAGCGTCGCCTTCGCCCAGCTCGACCTCGATGACATCAAAGACGTCAAGAACGCCTTCGGCGTCACGGTGAACGACGTCGTGCTGGCGCTCGTCGCCGGCGCGCTGCGGGAGTTCCTCGCCGCGCGCGGCGAGCTGCCGGACGACCCGCTGGTGGCGACCGTCCCGGTCTCGGTGCACGACCGCACCGAACGCGAGCACGGCAGCAACAAGGTCTCGGCCTTCTTCGCCTCCCTGCCGACGCACCTGGCCGACCCGGCCGCGCGCGTGTTCTTCCTCGCCGAGGCCAACCGGCGCGCGAAGGACCACCACCACGAGATCGACGCCGACATGCTGCAGGACTGGGCGCAGTTCTCGGCCGCGACGGCGTTCGGGCTCGCCGTGCGCGCGTACTCGGCGTTGCGACTGGCCGAGAAACACCCGGTCGTGCACAACCTGGTCGTCTCCAACGTGCCCGGGCCGCCGATGCCGCTGTACTTCCTGGGCGCGCGGATCACCGGCTTCTACCCGCTCGGCCCGGTCTTCCACGGCGCCGGGCTGAACGTCACGGTGCTGTCCAACGCGGGAAAGGTGCACGTCGGCCTGCTCGGCGCGCGGGAACTGGTCAAGGACCTGTGGCCGCTCGCCGACGCGCTCCCGGACGCCCTCGCCGAGCTGCTCAAGGCCGCGGGCTGAGCAGCACGACCGGGATCTCCCGCTCGGTCCACGCCTGGTACTTCGCGAAGTCCGCGTACAGCTCGACCAGCCGCGGCCACAGCTCCGCGCGCTCGTCCGGCCCGGCCACCCGCGCCCGGACCGGAACGCCACGCCGGCCCTTGAGGTGGATGCGCGTTTCGGGGTGCGCCAGCAGGTTGTGGTACCACTGCGGGTGCCGCGGCAGCCCGCCCTGCGAGCCGACGATGACGACGTCGTCGCCGGAGCGCAGGTACAGCAGCGGGGTGGTGAACAGCCGCCCGGACCTGCGGCCGCGGTGCTCCAGCAGCAGCGTCGGCACCGGCTTGCGGAATCCCGCCCCGAGCCGCCACGTGCTGCCGACCCGGCCGCCGGTCAGCTTGAAGACGGCTACCTGCGCCTTCGCCATGTACTTCATGGCCTTCGCCGTCACGGGCGAGTCGAGGCCGTCGGGCTTGGAGTCGGGCAGGCTGAAGCGTCCCATCATGGCTTCCTTCCTCGGAGGGATCCGACCGCGGCGAGCAGGGCGGGCACCCAGCGGTCGGCGGCCAGCACACAGGCGGCGTGCCCGGCCGCGACCTCGTAGGTCGCCGCGCCGGGGATGTGGCGGGCCAGCGACCGCTGGTGGGCGGGGGCGATGAACCGGTCCCGGGCGGTCACCACGACCGCGGCCGGCAGCCGCAGGGTGTGCAGCCACGGCCTCGAGTCGAACCGGCCGATCTCGTCGACGGCGACCGCGATCGCCCACGGCGTGGTCGACCGGAACTCCCGCAGCCCCCACCGGCGGTCGGCGAGCCGTTCGCGGGGGAGCGCGGCCGGCGGTGGCACGCGCTCGCGCAGCCGCCGCAGCGTCCGGCCGAAGACGTCGAGGGCGACGCGCTGGCGCAGCCCGCGGCCGAAGTGGCCCGCGGTCGAGCACAGCACCAGCCCGGTAACACGTTCTGGTTCGGCGCGCGCCACGAGCTGTCCCACCAGCCCGCCCATCGAGTACCCGGCGACGGCGAACCGGCCGATGCCGAGTGCGTCCGCGACGGCGGTGACGTCGGCGGCGCAGTCGGCGAGCCGGAACTGCGGGGACCGGATGCCGCGGCCGTGCCACCGCTGGTCGAACACGACGACGCGGTGGTCGCGAGCCAGCCGGGGCAGCGCCGGATACCAGGTCAGCAGGCCCGTGCAGGCCACCGAATGCAGCAGGAAGAGCGCGGGCGCGTCCCGCGGGCCGACGTCGGTGACGACGGTCCGGCCGCGCCCCGGCAGGTCGAGGGGCACCGGGTCGGGCACGCCGGCGGTCGGCGGCACGGTGATCAGCCGCCGTCTCCCCGCCATTGCGCCACCCCCGGGGTTGCCGTGCCGACCCTTTCCGGTTAAGACTAGAACAGGTTTCACTATTGCGCCCGATCCGGAGGACAGGCGTGGACTTCGCCCTTGACGAAACGCAGACCGAGATCGCCGCTCTCGCCGCGAAGGTGCTCGGGTCGCCGGACGACCCCTGGCGCGCCCTGGCGGCTTCGGGCCTGCTCGCCCTGGCCCTGCCCCCGGAGCTGGAAGGCGACGGCCTGGGCGTCGCGGAGGTCGCCCAAGTGCTCACCGAGGTCGGCCGGGCCGCCGCGCCGGTGCCCGCGTACCCGGCGCTCGCCCTCGGCGTCCTGCCGATCGAGTCGCTCGGCACGCCCGCCCAGCGCGCGGAGCTGCTGCCGCCGGTCGCGGCCGGGGACGCGCTGCTCACCGCGGCCCTGCACGAGCCGTCCGCGCCGCTGGTCGCCGAGCCCGCCGCGACCGCGCGGCCGCGCGACGGGAAGTGGCTGGTCAGCGGCGTCAAGACCGCCGTCCCGTACGCCGGCGGCGCCACCCGGATCCTCACCCCGGTGTCCACCGCGCACGGCAGCGCCGTTTACCTCGTCGACCCGCGCGCCGACGGCGTCACGCTCGTCCCGACGCCCACTTCGGCCGGGACACCGGAATTCACCGTCTGCCTCGACGACGTCGCCGTCGAGGAAACCGACCTGCTCTTCGACCGCGGCGCGGTCGCGGCCCTGCACCGGTTCGCGCTGGCCGGCGCCCTCGCCCTCGGCGACGGCCTCCTGGCCGGGGCGCTGGCGCTGACCGTGAAGCACGTCGGCGAGCGCACCCAGTTCGGCCGGCCCCTCTCCGCCTTCCAGGCCGTGGCGGGCCAGATCGCCGACGTCTACGTGGCCGCGCGGACCGTGCACCTCGCCGTGACGTCGGCGGTGTGGCGGCTGGCTTCGGGGCTCGACGCGGACGCCGAACTGGACGTCGCCGCCTACTGGTTCGCCGCGCAGGCCCCGCAAGCGCTGGCCACCTGCCACCACCTGCACGGCGGTGTCGGCGTCGACGAAACCTATCCGCTGCACCGGTATTCGTCGGCGGTCAAGGATCTCGGCCGGGCGCTCGGCGGGGCCGCGCACCGGCTCGGCCGGCTCGGCGAACGAGTGGCGGGGTGAACCGATGCACGTCGAACTGACTTCCGCGCAACGGCAGCTGCGGGCCGAGCTGCGCGAATACTTCGCCGGCCTGATCAGCCCCGAGGAACGCCGGGCGATGCGGCGCGAGCGGCACGGGCCGGTGTTCCGCGAGATCGTCCGCCGGATGGGCCGCGACGGCCGGCTCGGCGTCGGCTGGCCGGTCGAATACGGCGGCCAGGGCTTCGGCGGGATCGAACAGCACCTGTTCGTCGACGAGGCCGCGCGCGCCGACGTCCAGCTGCCGTCGGTGACGCTGCAGACGGTCGGGCCGACGCTGCAGGAGTTCGGCACCGAGGAACAGAAGGCCTTCTTCCTGCCGAAGATCCTGGCGGGGGAGATCCACTTCGCGATCGGCTACAGCGAACCGGAAGCGGGGACCGACCTCGCCGCCCTGCGCACGACGGCGGTGCGCGACGCCGACGAATACGTCGTCAACGGCCAGAAGATCTTCACCACCGGCGGGCACGATGCCGACTACATCTGGCTCGCCGTGCGGACCGCCCCGGGCGCGCCGAGGCACAAGGGCATCTCGATCCTCATCGTCGACACACGCGACCCCGGTTATTCGTGGACGCCGATCATTACCTGCGACGGCGCCCACCACGTCAACGCCACGTACTACTCGGACGTCCGCGTGCCGGCGAACCGCCTGGTGGGCACCGAAAACGCGGGCTGGCGGCTGATCACGACGCAGCTCAACCACGAACGCGTCATGCTCGGGCCGGCCGGGCGGATCGGCGGCCTGTACGACCGCGTGCGTGCCTGGGCGGACGCGCACGGCCTGCTGGACCTCGCCGACGTGCGGGCCGTGCTCGCCGAGGCGCTGGCCGTGACCCGCGTCAACGAGCTGCTGAACTGGCAGGTCGCGGTGTCCTCGGCGAGCGCGCCGGTGGGCGTCGCGGACGCGTCGGCGACCAAGGTGTTCAGCTCGGAAGCCATCCAGCGGATCGGCCGGAACCTGGAAGAGATCGTCGGGCGCCACGGCGACCTGGCCGACCCGGACACCGCCGAACTCGCCGAATGGCTCGACGTCACCGCGAAGCGCAACATCGTGCTGACCTTCGGCGGTGGCGTCAGCGAAATCCAACGGGAGCTGATCGCCTCGATCGGCCTGGGCCTGCCGAGGGTGCCACGATGACCATCGAAGAAGCCGCCGCGGAGATCGCCGCGCGCGGGGAATGCGCCCCACGCCTGGCCCGCGACCCCGTCAACCAGGCCATGGTGAACAACTGGGTCGAGGCGATCGGGGACCGCAACCCGGTCTACACCGACCCGGAGTTCGCCGCCGCGAGCGTCCACAAGGGACTGGTCGCGCCGCCGGCGATGGCCCAGGTGTGGACGATGGGCGGCCTGAACGTCCCGCGCGGCTCCGACGACCCCCTCGGCCTGATGATGGAGCTCCTGGACGAAGCCGGGTTCACCTCCGTCGTCGCGACGAACTCCGAGCAGACGTACCACCGCTACCTGCGGCCCGGGGAGCAGGTCGAGGCGCGGACGCGGCTGGAGGACGTCGTCGGCCCCAAGAAGACCGCCCTGGGTGAGGGCTGGTTCGTCACCACGCGGATGACCTGGTACGTCGGGGACGAGGCCGTCGCCGAGATGATGTTCCGGGTGCTCAAGTTCCGGCCACCCGCGCCGAAGCCGGCGCCGGCGCCGGTGCTCCGGCCGGTGATCAGCCGGGACACGGAGTTCTTCTGGGCCGGCCTTCGCGAGGGTGAGCTGCGGATCCAGCGCTGGGGCGAGACGCTGCGGCACCCGCCGGGGCCGATGCCGCCCGACGGCTCGCTGGACACCAAGCCCGACTACGTCGTCGCCAGTGGCCGGGGAACCGTGTACTCCTACGTCGTGCATCACCACCCGGCGGTGCCGGGCAAGCGGCTGCCGTTCGTGGTGGCGCTGGTGGAACTCGAAGAAGGGGTTCGTGTCATGGCCGAGCTGCTGGACGCGGCGCCGGAGGAGGTCCACATCGGACTGCCGGTGGTCGCGGCGTTCGTCAAAGTGGATGACGACTTGACCCTGCCCGCGTGGAAGGTGGCCCGATGACCGTCGCCGAAGGGACCGAGCTGCCCCCGCTGACGATCGAGGCGACGCCGACGTTCGTCGTCAGCACGGCGCTGGCGACCCGCGACTTCCAGGACGTCCACCACGACCGCGACGCGGCCGTGGCCCGCGGCTCGAAGGACATCTTCCTCAACATCCTCACCGACACGGGCCTCGTGCAGCGGTTCGTCTCGGAGTGGGCCGGCCCCGAGGCGCTGATCCGGTCGATCAAGATCCGGCTCGGCGTGCCCTGCTACGCCTACGACACGCTGACGTTCACCGGCCGGGTGGTTTCCCGCGACGGCAACGACGTCGTGGTGTCCGTGTCCGGTGTGGACAGTCTCGGCGAGCACGTCGCCGGGACGGTGGCGGTGACCCTGCCGTGACGCTTCCGGGCAAGGCGGCGATCGCCGGGATCGGCGCGACGGAGTTCTCGAAGGACTCCGGGCGCAGCGAACTGCGGCTCGCGGCCGAATGCATCTCCCACGCACTGGCCGACGCCGGCCTGACGCCGTCCGATGTGGACGGTCTGGTGTCGTTCACCATGGACGGCAACGCGGAGATCGCGGTGGCGCGCGAACTCGGTATCCCCGAGCTGAAGTTCTTCAGCCGGATCCACTACGGCGGCGGTGCGGCGGCGGCGACCGTGCAGCAGGCCGCGATGGCGGTGGCGACCGGCGTCGCGGACGTCGTCGTCGCCTACCGGGCGTTCAACGAGCGGTCCGGGCACCGGTTCGGCCAGGTGTCGTCCGCGGCGGCGGGCCAGGTCAACTCCTCGGGCGTGGACAACGCGTTCCACTACCCGATGGGCATCGCGACCCCGGCGGCGACGGTGGCCATGGTCGCGCGGCGGTACCTCCACGACTACGGCGCGACGAGCGAGGACTTCGGCCGCGTCGCCGTGATCGACCGCAAGCACGCGGCGACCAACCCGAACGCGTGGTTTCACGAGCGGCCCATCACCCTGGCGGAGCACCAGGCGTCGCGCTGGGTGGCCGAGCCACTGCACCTGCTCGACTGCTGCCAGGAAAGCGACGGCGGGGTCGCGCTGGTCGTCACCAGCGTTTCGCGCGCACGCGACCTGGCCCGCAAGCCGGCGGTGATCGCGGCGGCGGCGCAGGGGAGCGGGCCGGACCAGTACGTGATGACCAGCTACTACCGCGACGACCTGGCCGCGCTGCCGGAGATGGGCGTCGTGGGCAGGCAGCTGTGGGGCCAGTCGGGCCTGGGACCGTCCGATGTGGACGTCGCGGTGCTCTACGACCACTTCACGCCGTATGTCCTGATGCAGCTGGAGGAACTGGGGTTCTGCGGCCGCGGCGAGGCGAAGGACTTCATCGCCGACGGCGCCCTGGAGCTCGACGGCGCGTTGCCGCTCAACCCGCACGGCGGTCAGCTCGGCGAGGCGTACATCCACGGGATGAACGGCATCGCGGAGGGTGTCCGCCAGATCCGCGGCACGGCGGCCAACCAGGTCGCGGGCGCGGCCCGGGTGCTGGTCACGGCGGGCACGGGTGTGCCCACCAGCGGGCTCATCCTGACGGGTGACTGAGTGTCACCTCAATGACGGCTGGTGCCGGGCCGACGTGGGTGTCACGGTGGAGACACCACCCACGACGGAGAGTGAGACCATGGTGGTCGACTGGGCGCTCACGGCGGTGTTCGCGGCACTGGTGCTGCCGTGCGTGCTGCGGCTGGTCCGCCTCGACTACACACGGCTGGGCCACGGCGTCCGCCACGGCGACCTGGCGGAGCTGCTGCTGGTGGTGGCGATGGTGGCGATGCTCTCCCCGGTCGGCGGCCCGATCCCGGCGGCGGGCTGGCAGGCGGTGCTGGCGCTGACGACGGGCTGGTTCGCGCTGGCCTGGTGGCGGAGCCGCACGTGCGCCCATCACGCGCTGTCGGCGGCGGCGATGCTGTACATGGTGACGGCGATGCCCCACGGCGGAGCGGACCACGGACCGTGGCTGACGATGCCGGCCATGGACGCCCGGGTGGCGGTGCCGCTGGTAGCACTGGTGGCGGCGGGGTATTTCGTGGCCGACGCGGCGTGGTCGGGAGTGCTGGCGGTCCGCGGCTTGGCGGTCGTGGGGTCCGGCTCGGGCGCGGGTGCGGCGTCCGGCCAGGCGTCGCGCGCGGTGTGCCGGGTGGCGATGGGGGCCGGGATGGGTTACATGCTGCTGGCCTCGGCTTTGTGAGCACGGCCCGGTGAGCACAACACCGAGAGGTCCCCGCCCAGGGGACCCCCGGATTTCACGTTACCGGAGACCACCGACAATTCCGGGCGCTGAGGCGGGCCGGCGACTTTCAGCCCGCGACCCGCCGCACCTCGCCCAGCGGGCTCTCGCCGGGCTCCGGCAACTGCTCCGCCGGGTGCTCGGCGGTCCACTGGCCGGCCGCCGCGATGTCCTTCTTCAACGCCGTGATCAGGTCCTCCGCGGAGGCGTACTTCTCCTGCTCGCGCAGGTGCGACCCCAGCCACACCACCAGTGTCTCGCCGTACAGGTCGCCCGAAAACTCCAGGACGTGGGCCTCCAAGAGGCGGTACCCGTCCGCGCCGTAGTACGTCGGGCGGCGGCCGACCGAGATCGCCGCCGGGAGCCTCGTTCCGTCCGGGCGGCCGATCCAGCCCGCCCACACTCCGTCGCCCAGCGAGCCGGCCTGGTCGGCCAAGGCGATGTTCGCCGTGGGGAAGCCCAGCTCGCGGCCGCGCTTGTCACCCGGCTCGACCGTTCCGCGCACCACGAAATATGCAGTCACCCCACCACGGTAGCGGCTCGGACAACCCGGCTCAGGAAGTGGACACCAGCACCGTGTCCGCCAGCACCGGCGCGTCGTCCCGCGAAGGAGCCGTCGTCGTCACCAGCAGCCGGCCGCCCTCGGCGCGCCACACCCGGATCCGCAGCGTCTCGCCCGGGAACACCACCCCGGCGAACTTCGTCGCGAACGACGCCACCCGCGCCGGGTCGCCGTCCAGGAACTCGTTCACCAGCACCCGCGCGACGATCCCGTACGTGCACAGCCCGTGCAGGATCGGCCGGTCGAAGCCCGCCGCCCGGGCGAACGCCGGGTCCGCGTGCAGCGGGTTGCGGTCGCCGCACAGCCGGTACAGCAGCGCCTGCTGCGGCAACGTCGGCGTCTCGAGCACGAAATCCGGCGCACGCGAAGGCCAGTCGATCTTGTCCGAAGGTCCCCGCGAGCCGCCGAAACCGCCTTCCCCGCGGGCGAAGATGCTGGACCGGGCCGTCCACAGTGGATCGCCGGTCGACGACGTGACCGCCACCTCCTGGACCACCACCGCCGCCTTGCCCTTGTCGAAGACGTCGGCGATCCGCGACCGCGCCACCGCCTTCCCGGACGTCGGGATCGGCTGGTGCAGCGTGATCTCCTGCTTGCCGTGCAGCACCTTCGCCAGGTCGATCTCCACCCCGGGGAACGACACCGCCGGCGGGTCGAACACGCGCAGGTTGGCCGCGACCGTCGCGAACGTCGGCAGCACCACCAGGTCCTGCTCGTAGGTGTAGCGCAGTTCGTCCGGGCCCGCGCCGAGCGCCAGGTGGTACAGCAGCACGTCCGACGACGTCCAGGCGAAGCTCACCTCGCCGATCTCGGCACCGATCGCGATATCGGGGTCGATGGGCACGCGGGGACTCCTATTCGTAGCTGATCGAGACCTCGTCGGTGACCGGCAGCGACTGGCAGGCCAGCACGATGCCGTCCGCCATGTCGTCGGCGTCCAGCACCTCGTTGTGCAGCATCTTCACCTCGCCGGAGACGACCCGGCACGCGCACGCGCTGCACTGCCCCTCGCGGCACGAGTACGGGGCGTCCATGCCGTCTTCCAGGAGCCGGTCCAGCAACTTCCGCTGCCGCGGCCACACCATCGACCGAGTCTCCCCGTCGAGGGTCACCGTCAGCGCGGCGGGGGACGAGTCCGGAACCGGCTCTTCCTCGACGACCTCGACGGTCTCTTCGAACGGGTTCCCGGTCAGCGACGTGAACTTCTCGACGTGCACCCGCTCGCGCGGCACGCCGAGCTGCCCGAGCGCCTCCTTCGCCGCCGCCATGAACGGCGCGGGCCCGCACAGGAACGCCTCGTGGGACGTGTACGCCGAAGCCAGCCCGCGCAGCTGCGAGACGTCCGGCAGGCCCTGGACGCTTTCCAGCCAGTGGATGACGACCAGCCGGTCGCCGTGGCGCTTGGCCAGCGACGCCAGTTCGCCCGCGAAGATCACCGAACGCTCGTCGCGGTTCGCGTAGACCAGCACGACCCGGCCGGAACCGGTCTCCAGTGCCGTCTTGAGGATCGCCATCACCGGCGTGATACCGCTGCCGCCGGCGAACAGCAGGAAGTCCTCGTCCACCGACGACGGGCAGAACACCCCGGCCGGCGCCAGCACGTCGAGCTGCATCCCCGGCTGCAAGGACGAGCAGATCCAGCTCGACCCGTACCCGCCGTCGGTGCGCTTGACCGTCACCTGCACGCGGTTCTCGTGCGGCGCGCTCGACAGCGAATAGCACCGCGCCACCGAACCGGTCTGCTCGCTCGGGATCCGCAAAGTCAGGAACTGTCCCGCCGAATAAGCAAAGGCAGAAGCGTGCTCGGGCGGGATCTCGAAGACCACCGACCGCGCGTCCGGCGTTTCGACGACGACGTCGGCGACGGTCAGCGTGTAGACCCGCTCAGCCATCGGCCACCGCCAGCGTGCCTTCGCGCACCGCGTCGCCGATGCTGTCGGCCAGCTTCGGGCACGTGTCGAGCAACGCCGACGGGCCGTCGGCGTCCGCGAACACCGGGCAGCTGTCGGCGGGGCGGGACGTCCACTGGATGCTCGTGTGCTGGATGCTGTTCTTCTTCACCAGCACGCACGTTCCGCAGCTGCGGCACTCGTGCGGCCGCAGCCCGCCCGACAGGAACTCGGTCTGCTCGGCGGTCGTCACACTTCCGCCTCGGTCTTCTGCCGCGCCAGGTTCTCGGCCACCTCCGCCGCCCACGCCTCGTTCGCCTTCGAAGTGTCCACTTCGAACTCGAAGCGCCGCGTCATGTCCTCGGTGACATCGGCGACGTCGACGTAGAACTGCTGGTACCACCGGCGAAGCTGGTAGACTGGACCGTCCTCTTCGCACAGCAGCGGGTTGTCGATCTGCGTCTTGTGCTTCCAGATCTCGACGTCCTGCAGGAACCCGGCGCCGATCCCGCGGGCCAGCTTCGCGGCGATCTTGTCGGCGTGCTCGTCGGAGATGCCCGGCGGCTTGCGCACCTTCATCCCGTACTGCAGCACGAACGACGTCGGCGTCACCGGGTAGTGGCAGTTGATGAGCACGCTCTCGATCTCGTAGCCCTGGAACGAGTTCACCAGCTTGTTGATCATGTAGGACGGCCCGAAGTACGACGCCTCCGACCGCAGCAGGTTCTCCTCGCCGCCGTAGTTCGACGCCATGCCCATGTCCGGGCGGCCCTTGGTGTTGAGGTACTGCGTGGCGATGTGGCCTTCGAACACGTTCTTGAAGTACGTCGGGTAGGCGTAGTGGATGTAGAAGAAGTGCGCCATGTCCACGACGTTGTCGATGATCTCCCGGCAGTTGGAGCCGTCGATGAAGATCTCGTCCCAGGTCCAGTTGCTCCACTCGGCGCTGTCGGCCGCTTCGATCCGCGGGATCGCCAGCTCCCCGGGCGGTGGGTTGCCCTCGGGGTCGTGCCAGACGAGCAGCTGCCCGTTGCGCACCTCCGTCGTCCACGACCGCGTCCGCGCGCGCAGCGGAACCCGCTTGGCGTAGGGGATCGAGACGCACTTGCCCTTGCCGTTCCAGCGCCAGTCGTGGAACGGGCAGGCCACCTCGTCGCCCTTGACGGTGCCCTGGGTGAGGTCGCCGCCCATGTGCCGGCAGTAGCCGTCGAGCACGTGCAGCTCGCCGGCCGAGTCCGCCCACACCACGAGCTTCGTGCCGAACGCGGTGATCGCGTGCGGCTTCCCGTCGCGGAAGCGCTCCGCCAGGCCCAGGCAGTGCCAGCCGCGGGCGAACCGGGTCGGCGGCTCACCGGCGTAGATGGTGCGTACCGAATCCTGCGTCATCGCTGCCCTCCCGTGGTCCCTCGATCTTCGTGCGCCAGCCGCGTCGCCGCAAGGTAGCCGAACACCATGGCGGGACCGATGGTCGCGCCGGGCCCGGCGTACGTCCGGCCCATCACGGCCGCGCTCGCGTTGCCCGCGGCGAACAACCCCGGCACCGCCGAGCCGTCTTCGCGCAGCACCTGCGCGTGCTCGTCGGTGCGCAGCCCGCCCTTGGTGCCCAGGTCGCCCGGGACGATCTTCACCGCGTAGAACGGCGCTTTGTCCAGCGGGCCGAGGCTGGGGTTGGGTTTGTTGCGCGGGTCGCCGTAGTAGTGGTCGTACTTGCTGACCCCGCGGTGGAAGTCCTCGTCGACGCCGTTGCGCGCGAAGCCGTTGAAGCGCTCGATTGTCGCTTTCAGCGCGGCGGGCGGGATGTCGATCTTCGCCGCCAGCCCGGAGACCGAAGACGACTTCGCCGCGATCCCGGCCTTGTACCAGCGGCCGGGCAGCGGCTGGCGCGGCCCGATGCCGGTGAACATGTACCGGTCCTTGTAGCGCTGGTCGAACACCAGCCAGGTCGGGATGTGCGCGCCCGGCCCGTCCCCGGGCCCGTACATCGCGTGCACGGCCTCGACGTAGGGCGCCGACTCGTTGACGAACCGCTCGCCCCGCGCGTCGACCATGATGCTGCGCGGCCGCGACCGCTCGGCCAGGGCGAACCACGGGCCGCCGGTGAGCGGCAGCGACGGCCCCCACCAGGCGTCGTCCATCAGGTCCAGTGCCGCGCCCAGCTTGAGACCGGCCGTGATGCCGTCGCCGGTGTTGGCCTCGGCGCCGACGGTCCAGTCGATGCCGATCGGCGCGCGCTGGTACTTCTCGCGCATCTCGAGGTTCCGTTCGAAGCCGCCGCTGGCGAGGATCACGCCTCGCCGGGCTTCGACGACGCCGTTTTCGACGACCACCCCGGTCACGCGGTCGCCGTCGACCTGCAGGTCGACCAGCGGGGTGTTCAGCCGGACCTCGACCCCGGCCCGGGCCAGGCCGACCCGGAGGCCGGCCGCAAGCGCTTGCCCCATGCTGAGCAGCTGCTGCCCGCGGAGCTTGCCGACGAGCCACTGCCGGCCCAGCGACAGCAGCCGCAGCGCTCCGCGCGGGTGCCGGGCGAGGAGGCTCAGCCAGCGGTAGTCCGCCTGGGTGATCGGCACGCCGAGCGGGGGAGCGCTGTACGGCGGTTCGAGGTGGGCCAGCTCGGCGCCGAGCAGCTTGCCGTCGAGGGCGGCCGGCTCGACCGAGCGGCCGCCGGGGCGCCCGCCGGGCGCCTCGGGGTGGTAGTCGCTGTAGTCGCGGACCCAGCGGAACTCCAGCGGCGTGTGGTCGCAGACGAACCGCAGCACCTCGGGCCCGTGCGCGAGGAACGTGTCGCGCCGGACCGCCGGCACGACGTCGCCGACGATCGAGGCCAGGTACTCGCGCGCCCGTTCGGGTGGGTCGTCGATCCCGGCGGCGCGCAGGGCGTGGTTGCCGGGCAGCCAGACACCGCCGCCGGACCGCGCGGTCGAGCCGCCGAAACAGCCCGCCTTCTCCAGGACCACTACGCTCAAGCCGTTGTGGGCCGCAGCCAGCGCGGCGGTCATCCCGGCGGCACCGCTGCCGACCACGACGACGTCGAACTGCTCCGTCATGCCACCTCACTTGTAACGTGTTCCACAGACCGAGTACCCAGTTGAGAGCCGCTTTCGGTCACCATAGACGAGAACGTGTTTCAGTTCTAGGGTAGCGACCATGGACGCACTCGTCGCGGACGTGGTCATCGTGGGTTTCGGGGCGGCCGGCGCCTGCGCCGCCCTGGAAGCGGCCGACGCGGGCGCCGACGTCATCATCGTCGAACGCTTCGCCGGGGGCGGGGCCAGCGCGGTCAGCGGTGGCGTCGTCTACGCCGGCGGCGGCACCGGGCAGCAGCTCGACGCCGGCGTCGACGACTCGGTCGACGCGATGTACGCCTACCTGCGCATGGAAACCGGGGACGTCGTCTCCGAACAGACGCTCCGGCGGTTCTGCGAGGGCAGCCGCGAGATGATCACCTGGCTGGAGGGCAACGGCGTGCCGTTCGAAGGCAGCCTCTGCCCGTACAAGACGTCGTACCCGAGCGACGACCACTACCTCTACTACTCCGGCAGCGAGGCCGCCGGCGGCTTCCGCGACGCGGCGAAGCCCGCCCCGCGCGGCCACCGCGTCAAGGGGCCCGGGACCTCGGGGAAGATGCTGATGGCGCGGCTCAAGGCGGCCGTGCGCGCCCGGGGCATCCGGGTGCTGACGCAGACGACCGCCCGCAGCCTGATCCGTGACGACGCCGGCCGCGTCACCGGGCTCGTCGCCGACACCCTGAGCGGCGCCTCCGCGTCGATCCGGGCGCGGCACCAGCGCTTCGCGCAGTACGCGGCGAAGCCCGGGATCTACGTGCCGTCGCTGCGCAAGTCGCTGCACCGCCGGGTCGAGCGCTTCGAGCGCGCGCACGGCCGTGAGCTGCGGATTTCCGCCCGGCGCGGGGTCGTGCTCGCCGCCGGCGGCTTCATCGCCGACCGCGAGATGGTGCGCGAGCACGCGCCGGCCTACCGCGGCGGGCTCCCGCTCGGCACGTCCGCCGACGACGGCGCCGGCATCCGGCTCGGCATCTCGGCCGGGGCCGCGACCGGCGAGCTCGGCCGGATCTCCGCGTGGCGGTTCATCACGCCGCCGAGTGCGTTCCTCGGCGGGATCATCGTCGACGCCGCCGGGCGGCGGGTCATCGACGAGTCCCGGTACGGCGCCGCGGTGGGCGAGAAACTCATCGAGGAGCACGGGAGCAAGGGCTGGCTGCTCGTCGACGCGCCGATCGTCGCCGAGGCGCGGCGGGACGCGAGGGCGCAAAGCCAGTGGTTCCAGGCGTTGCAGCTGCGGTACCTGCTGCGCCGCGGCCGGGTCGTGGGGGAGACGGTCGAGGAGGTGGCGCGCAAGGCCGGCGTCGACCCGCAGGGGCTGCGCGCGAGCGTCGAGGCCTACGACGGCGACCGGGATCCGGTGGGCAAGCCCACCGAGTTCGTGCGGCGCCTGGACAACCCGCCGTACTCGCTCATCGACATCTCGGTGCGGCCGAACCTCGGGTACCCCACGCCGATGCTCACCCTCGGCGGCCTGGTCGTCGACGAGGACACCGGCGCGGTGCGGAGCACGGCCGGGCAGCCGATCCCGGGGCTGTACGCCGCCGGCCGCACCGCCGTGGGAATCTGTTCCAGGTCCTACGTGAGTGGGCTGTCGCTGGCGGACTGCGTGTTTTCCGGTCGCAGAGCGGGGATCAACAGTGCCCTGGCGCAGGGCGTTCTCGACAAAAACGAGAACGTGTTCTAGTCTCTGGGGAGTGGAACAGAGAGAGGACTGCGCATGAGCGAGCAGGTGATCGCCGGGGTCCGGGACCTCCTGCCGGTCCTGCGGGAACGGGCCCAGGACACCGAGGACGCGCGCCGCGTCCCCGAGGAGTCCGTCAAGGCCCTGCAGGAGACCGGGTTCTTCAAGCTGCTGCAGCCGAAGCTCCACGGGGGTTTCGAAGCCGACCCGACGAGCTTCTACACCGCGGTCAAGCTGATCGCGAGCGCCTGCGGGTCCACCGGCTGGGTCGCCTCCATCCTCGGCGTCCACCCGTGGCACGTGGCCCTGTTCGACGCGCAGGCGCAGCAGGAGGTCTGGGGCGAGGACCAGGACGTGCGGATCTCCTCGTCGTACGCGCCGATGGGCAAGGCCGAGGTCGTCGAAGGCGGTTATCGCCTTTCGGGCCGGTGGAGCTTCTCCTCCGGTTGTGACCACTGCACGTGGGTGCTGCTCGGGGGACCCGCGTTCAAAGACGGCAAGCCGGTCGACTTCTGCACCTACCTGCTGCCGATCGCCGACTATTCCATTGTGGACGTCTGGGACACGGTCGGCCTGCGCGGCACCGGGTCGAACGACATCGTCGTCGAAGACGTCTTCGTGCCGCAGCACCGGGCGCTGAGCTTCATCGCGACGTCGAAGTGCAAGGTGCCGGGCCAGGCCGTGAACCCCGGTCCGCTGTACCGGCTGCCGTACGGCTCGGTGCACCCGACCACGATCACCGCGCCGATCATCGGCATGGCCCAGGGTGCCTACGACGCGCACGTCGAGCACCAGCGCAAGCGCGTCCGGGCCGCGTACGCCGGTGAACAGTCCAAAGAGGACCCGTTCGCCAAGGTGCGGATCGCCGAGGCGGCCAGTGAGATCGACGCCGCCTGGCTGCAGCTGACCCGCAACATCGAGGAGCTGTACGAGCTCGCCAAGCGCGAGGAGCGGCTGCCCGCGGACCTGCGGCTGCGCGTCCGGCGCGACCAGGTGCGCGGCACCGAACGCGCGATCGCCGCGATCGACCGGCTCTTCGAGAACTCCGGCGGCCGCGCGATCCAGCGGGGCACTCCGATCCAGCGCTTCTGGCGCGACGCGCACGCGGGCCGCGTCCACGCGGCCAACGACGCCGAGCGCGCGTACGTCATGTTCGGCACCGGCGCCTTCGGGCTCCCCGTCGAGAACGCGATGTACTGATGGCCGCGCCCGAAGGCAAGTACGTCCAGGCTGGTTCGCTCAAGCTGCACTACCACGAAGCCGGCGCCGAGCACGCCGAGACGGTGATCCTGCTGCACGGCGGCGGGCCCGGCGCGTCGGCGTGGAGCAACTTCGGGCGCAACCTGCCGGAGTTCGCCAAGCACTACCGGACGATCGCCGTCGACCAGCCCGGCTTCGGGCGGTCCGACAAGCCGGCCGAGCACCCGCAGTACTTCCGGCACAGCGCGGACGCCGTCGCCGGCCTGATGGACGCCCTCGGCATCGAGCGTGCCCACTTCGTCGGCAACTCCCTGGGTGGGGGCGCGGCGGTCCGGTTCGCGCTGAACCACGGCAAGCGCGCCGGGCGGCTGGTGCTGATGGGGCCGGGCGGGCTGAGCGTCAACCTGTTCGCGCCGGACCCGACCGAGGGCGTCAAGAACCTCGGGCGGTTCGCGGCCAAGCCGTCGCGCGAACGCATGGAAGCCTTCCTGCGCATCATGGTCCACGACCAGGCGCTGGTCACCGACGAGCTGATCGACGAGCGCTTCGCCGCGGCGAACACGCCCGAGTCCCTGGCCGCCATGCGCGCCATGGGGATGTCGTTCGCGCAGCCGGACACCTACGAAGAAGGCCTGCTCTGGCGCGAAGCCCACCGCCTCCGCCAGCGCGTGCTCCTGATCTGGGGCCGCGAGGACCGCGTCAACCCGCTGGACGGCGCGCTGGTGGCACTCAAGACGATTCCGCGCGCGCAGCTGCACGTCTTCGGCGGCTGCGGGCACTGGGCCCAGCTGGAGAAGTTCGACGAGTTCAACCGGCTGGCCCTCGACTTCCTCGGGAGTTCCTGATGGGCATCCGGTCACTGGGCTACCTCCGCATCGAAGCCACCGACATGGCCGCGTGGCGCGAGTACGGGCTCAAGGTGCTCGGCATGGTCGAAGGCAAGGGCGAAAACCCCGACGCGCTCTATCTGCGCATGGACGACTTCCCGGCACGGCTGGTGATCTCGCCGGGCGACGCGGACCGGCTGGCCGTCACCGGCTGGGAGGTCGCGCACGCGGCGGAGCTGGCCGAGCTGCGGTCCCGTTTGGACAGTGCGTCGGTGCCGTACAAGGAAGGCACGCCGGAGGAACTGGCCGACCGGCGGGTCGACGAGCTGATCAGCTTCGACGACCCGTCCGGCAACACCCAGGAGGTGTTCCACGGCGTCGCGTTGCAGCACCGGCGCGTGGTCAGCCCGTACGGCCACAAGTTCGTCACCGGCGAGCAGGGTCTCGGCCACGTCGTTTTGTCCACCAAGGACGACGAGGCGTCGCTGCGGTTCTACCGCGACGTCCTCGGCTTCCGGCTGCGCGACTCGATGCGTCTCCCGCCGCAAATGGTCGGGCGGCCCGCCGACGGCCCACCCGCGTGGCTGCGGTTCTTCGGCTGCAACCCGCGCCACCACAGCCTGGCGTTCCTGCCGATGCCGACACCGTCCGGGATCGTGCACCTGATGGTCGAGGTGGAGAACACCGACGACGTCGGCCTGTGCCTCGACCGCGCGATCCGGCGGAAGGTGCCGATGTCGGCCACGCTCGGCCGGCACGTCAACGACCTGATGCTGTCGTTCTACATGAAGACCCCGGGCGGCTTCGACGTCGAGTTCGGCTGCGAAGGCCGTCAGGTCGACGACGACAACTGGATCGCCCGCGAGAGCACCGCGGTCTCGCTGTGGGGCCACGACTTCTCGGTCGGCGCGCGACCCCCGGGCGCATGACGTCCGTGGCGGTCGACCAGACCGAGTTCCGCAGCGTGCTCGGGCACTTCTGCACCGGCGTCACGGTCGTCACCGGCCGTGACGGCGACACGCTCGCCGGGTTCGCCTGCCAGTCGTTCGCGGCGCTGTCGCTCGACCCCCCGCTGGTGCTGTTCTGCCCGGCCCGCACGTCGCGGACGTGGCCGGTGCTCGCCGCCGCGGGGAAGTTCGCGGTCAACGTGCTGGCGGAGGACCAGCAGGAGGTCAGCGCGGTGTTCGGCGCCCGCGGCGAGGACAAGTTCGCCCGGTTCCCCTGGACACCCGCGCCGTCGGGCGCACCCCTGCTCGACGGCGCGCTGACCTGGATCGACTGTGCTCTGGAAGCCGTCCACGAGGCGGGTGACCACTACGTCGTGATCGGCCGCGTCACCGCGCTCGGCGCGCCTTCGGACGCCCGCCCGCTGCTGTTCCACCGCGGCCGGTACGCCGTCACCGAACCGGCCCGCGACGCGCTCGCGGCGATGCTGCCCTGGCCGCGTCCCGACGACTGGCTGTAACCACCGGTCGCGACCGGGTGGTTGTGCACGGGTTCACAGGTGGGCCGCGTCCCATTCGCGAGAGAAAGTCGAGCCTCGGCGCGCACACTGTTACCGAGAAGACACCTTCCCGGGAGGAGTGAGTCGCGCATGCGTGGGCCCAGCGGACGGATCGCCCGGTTCGGGCGGCGGATACGCCCCGGCCGCAACCCCCTGGCCCGGACGGGTGACCGCGTCGAAGCGCTCCTGCTGCTCCTGGCCGTCGCCGGCGCGTTGCTCGCGATCCCGTTCGCGGCGGCCTTCGGCTCCGAGACGTACGCGGCACAGACGGCCCGCGCGGCCCAGGAGCAGGCCACCCGCCACCCGGCAACGGCGGTTTCGCTCGCGGCGGCGGCCGGCCAGCCGTACAGCACCGACGGCGCCGGAGCCCCGGCCGCCCAGGCCACGGTCCCGGCGGCCTGGGTCGACGCCCGCGGCACCCGCCACACCGGCGACGTCCTCGCCGACCCGGGCAGCCCGGCGGGCACCCACGTGGCGATCTGGCTGGACCAGCGCGGCGAGCTGGCGGGCGAGCCCCTGTCGGCCGCGACCTCGGTGGCGGACGGAGTGTTCGCGGCCATCCTCCTGTGGGCGGCGATCACGGGAGCGTTGGCGGGGCTGTACGCGACCGCCCGGTTCGTGTTGATCCGCTTCCACGCGGCGGCCTGGGACCGCGCGTGGTCCCAAGCCCGCCATGACAGCCGGTTCTGACTTACTTCCAGCGGAAGCGCGGCCGCCCTCCCGGCCTCGGCGCCCGGGTCACAAGGTCTGCCACCAGCCGTCGACCGGAGGTGGAGCGGTGACGTCGATGCGCTCGCCCGGGCGGGGGATTGCCAGCGGGAGGTCGGCCTCCTTCGCCTCGGTCCACACGCGGTCGGCCGGCTCGCCCCACGGGTGCATCGCCAGCTGGAACGTCGCCCAGTGCACCGGGACCAGCAGCTTCGCCCGGACGTCGAGGCCCGCCGCGACGCCCTCCTCCGGCGTCATGTGGATGTCCGGCCAGTGCGGGGCGTAGGCACCCACCTGGATCAACGCCACGTCGAACGGGCCGTGCGCCGCGCCGATCGCGGCGAACCCGGCGAAATACCCCGTGTCGCCGCTGTAGAACACCCGGTGTGCCGGCCCCAGCAGCGCCCACGACGTCCACAGCGTGTCGTCGTTCGTGATGCCGCGGCCCGAGAAGTGCTGGGCCGGCGTTGCCACGAAGCGGACGCCGGCCACCGTCGCCTCTTCGTGCCAGTCGAGCTCGATGATCCGCGAAGCCGGGACGTGCCAGCGCTCCAGGTGCGCCCCGACGCCGAGCGGCACCAGGAACGGCGCCTCCGAAGAGGCGACCAGTGCGCGGACCGTCGCGAGGTCGAGGTGGTCGTAGTGGTCGTGCGAGATCACCACCGCGTCGATCCGGCCGACGCCCGACAGCGGGACCGGCGGCTCGTGCAGCCGCCGCGGGCCGGCGAACGCCGCGGGCGAGACGCGATCGCTCCACACCGGGTCGAGCAGTACGCGGGCGCCGTCGAGCTCGACCAGCGTCGACGCGTGGCCGTACCAGGTCAGGTGCAGGCCCTCGGCCGCTTCCACCGGTCCGGTGGCCACCAGCGGCACCGGGCCGGCGGGTTTGCGCAGCTCGCGGTGCTCGCCGAAGAACATCTCGCGGAAGATGGTCCGCATCGACGCCGCGGTCATCGGGTGCCGCGGCGCCGCGTTGCGGAACACCTTGCCGTCGAACTGCGGCGAGGAGCGGACCCGCTCGGCCCGGGCGCCGGCGGCCTTCGCGCCGAACGCCGCCGGCAGGTCCCGGATGGCCGCGATCGTCTTCCTCATGGAACCGAGTCTACGAACGGTTCCTGAGAGGGGCCCCAGCTTCATGCAGGTGGGTGAGGGCCTGCCGGTAGGACTCGACCAGGCTCGTCTGCAGGTACGGGATACCCAGCTCGGCGCAGTAGGCCTGGACGATCGGCTGCGCCCGCCGCAGGTGCGGCGACGGCATGCTCGGGAACAGGTGGTGCTCGATCTGGTAGTTGAGCCCGCCGAGGGCGACGTCGGTGACGAGGCCGCCGCGGACGTTGCGCGAGGTCAGCACCTGCTTGCGGAGGAAGTCGAGCTCGGGACGCCCGGTCAGCGTCGGCATGCCCTTGTGGTTGGGCGCGAAGATCGATCCCATGTAGACACCCCACAGTCCCTGGTGGACGGCGAAGAACAGCAGCGCCATCCCGGGGGAGAGCACGGTGAACAGCGCGCTGAGGTAGCCGACGACGTGCCCGGCGAGCAACGCGGCTTCGATCTTCCGGTGGCGCAGGCCCGGCCTGCGGACCGCGCGGATGCCGGACCAGTGCAGGTTCAGGCCCTCGAGCGTGAGCAGCGGGAAGAACAGGAACGCCTGGTACCGGCCGATGAACCGGGGCACGCCGCGGCTGGCGCGGGCCTGGTCCTTCGACCAGACGAGGATGTCCGGGTCGACGTCGGGGTCGAGCTCCTCGTGGTTCGGGTTGGCGTGGTGGCGGGTGTGCTTGTCCATCCACCAGCCGTAGCTCATCCCGATGCCGAGGTTCCCGGCGAGCATCCCGGCGATCTCGGTCGGCCGCCGTCGCCGGAACACCTGCTTGTGCGCGAGATCGTGCGAGAGCAACGCGATCTGGCCGAACATCACCGCCAGGAACGCCGCGACGGCGAGCTGCCACCACGAGTTCCCCAGGAGGAAGAAGGCCACCCACCCGGCGGCGAACAACCCGGTGACGACGGCGATGCGGGCGGTGTAGTAGCCGGGCCGGCGCGCCATCAGACCGGCGGCGGCGATGCGGTGGCTCAGCCGGGCGAAGTCACTGCCGACTTGGTTCTCTGTGGTGGTCACCCACCCGAGTCTTCGCGACGGGGGAGCGCGCCGGAATCCTGCCCGCCCCAGGCGGTTTCGGGGGGCCAGCCCTACCGGTCGCGCTTGGGTCAGGAGCCGATGTACTCCGCGAGGTGCTTGCCCGTCAGCGTCTTCTTCCGCGCCTTCACCAGCTGCGCCGGCGTTCCCTCGAACACCACCCGCCCGCCGTCGTGGCCGGCGCCCGGGCCCAGGTCGATGATCCAGTCCGCGTGGGCCATCACCGCCTGGTGGTGCTCGATGACGATCACCGACTTGCCGGCGTCCACCAGCCGGTCCAGCAGGCCCAGCAGCTGCTCGACGTCCGCCAGGTGCAGGCCCGCCGTCGGCTCGTCCAGGATGTACACCCCGCCCTGCTCCGCCATGTGCGTCGCCAGCTTGATGCGCTGCCGCTCGCCGCCGGACAGCGTCGTCAGCGGCTGGCCCAGTGTCAGGTAGCCGAGGCCGACGTCGGACAGGTGCGTCAGGATCTTGTGCGCCGCCGGGAGCTTCGCGTCGCCGTCGGCGAAGAACGCTTGAGCCGAAGCCACCGACATGCCGAGCACCTCGCTGATGTCGCGGCCGCCGAAGGTGTACTCCAGCACGTCGGCGTTGAACCGCTTGCCCTCGCACACCTCGCACGGCGTCGCCGTGCCCGCCATGATCCCCAGGTCCGTGTAGACCACGCCGGCGCCGTTGCAGTTCGGGCACGCGCCTTCCGAGTTCGCGCTGAACAACGCCGGCTTGACGCCGTTGGCCTTGGCGAACGCCTTGCGGATCGGCTCCAGCAGCCCCGTGTACGTCGCCGGGTTGCTCCGGCGCGAGCCGCGGATGCCGGTCTGGTCGACCGTCACCACGCCCTCGCCGCCGGACACCGAGCCGTGGATCAGCGAGCTCTTGCCCGAGCCCGCGACCCCGGTCACCACGACCAGCACGCCGAGCGGGATGTCGACGTCGACGTCCCGCAGGTTGTGCGTCGACGCCCCGCGCACCTCGAGGAAGCCCGACGGCGTGCGCACCGACGGCTTCAGCGACGCGCGGTCGTCCAGGTGCCGTCCGGTCAGCGTGCCGGCGGCCCGCAGACCGTCCACAGTGCCCTCGAAGACGATCTCGCCGCCTTCGGTGCCGGCGCGCGGCCCGAGGTCGACGACGTGGTCGGCGATCGCGATCGCCTCCGGCTTGTGCTCCACGACCAGCACCGTGTTGCCCTTGTCGCGCAGCTGCAGCAGCAGGTCGTTCATGCGCTGGATGTCGTGCGGGTGCAAGCCGATCGTCGGCTCGTCGAAGACGTAGGTGACGTCGGTCAGCGACGAACCGAGGTGCCGGATCATCTTGGTGCGCTGGGCTTCCCCGCCCGAAAGCGTCCCGGATGGACGGTCGAGCGAGAGGTAGCCGAGGCCGATCTCGACGAACGAGTCGAGCGTGTGCTTCAGCGCGTCCAGCAGCGGCGCGACCGACGGCTCGGACAGCTTCGCCACCCACTCGGCGAGGTCGCTGATCTGCATCGCGCAGGCGTCGGCGATGCTGATCCCGTCGATCTTCGACGACCGCGCCTCCGCCGACAGCCGGGTGCCGTCGCAGTCCGGGCAGGTCTGGAACGTCACCGCGCGCTCGACAAACGCGCGGATGTGCGGCTGCATCGCGTCGACGTCCTTGGACAGGAAGGACTTCTGGATCGACGGCACCAGCCCCGAGTAGGTCAGGTTGATGCCTTCGACCTTGATCTTCGTCGGTTCCTTGTAGACCAGGTCGTTGAACTGCTTCTTGGTGAACTTCTTGATCGGCTTGTCCGGGTCGAAGAAGCCGGAGCCGCGGAAGATGCGGCCGTACCAGCCCTCCATGCTGTAGCCGGGGATGGTGATCGCGCCTTCGTTGAGCGACTTGTTCTCGTCGAACAGCGCGGTCAGGTCGATGTCGTTGACCTTGCCCCGGCCCTCGCAGCGCGGGCACATGCCGCCGGTGATGCTGAAGCTGCGGCGTTCCTTGATCTGCCGGCCACCCTTTTCGATGGTGACCGCGCCGGCCCCGCTGATCGAGGCGACGTTGAACGAAAACGCCTGCGGCGAACCGATGTGCGGCGTGCCGAGCCTGCTGAACAGGATGCGCAGCATCGCGTTGGCGTCGGTGGCGGTGCCGACCGTGGAGTGCGGGTTGGCGCCCATCCGCTCCTGGTCGACGATGATCGCGGTGGTGATCCCGTCGAGGACGTCGACGTCGGGTCTGGCCAGCGTCGGCATGAACCCCTGCACGAAGGTGCTGTAGGTCTCGTTGATCAGCCGCTGCGACTCGGCGGCGATCGTGCTGAACACCAGGGAGCTCTTGCCGGAGCCGGAGACCCCGGTGAACACCGTCAGCCGCCGCTTGGGCAGTTCGACGCTGACGTCCTTGAGGTTGTTCACGCGCGCGCCGTGGACGCGGATCAGGTCGTGGCTGTCGGCGACGTGCGGCGCGGTCTTCCTCGTGGGCTTGCTCATCGGGGTACTCCAGCTTTCGTTCGGGTCAGCGCAGTTCTTGGATGCGGACGAGGTTTCCGGCGGGGTCGCGGAAGGAGCAGTCGCGGATGCCCCACGGCTGGTCGGTCGGTTCCTGGACGACCTCGGCGGCACCGGCCTGCACCCGTTCGAAGGTGCCGTCCAGGTCGTCGGTGGCCAGGTTGACCGCGGCGAAGGTGCCCTTGGCCATCATTTCCGTGATGGTCGCGCGTTCCTCATCGGACAGGTCCGCGTAGGCGGCGCCCGTCGGCTGCAGCACGAGCGACGTGTCGGGCTGGCCGGGCAGGCCGATCGTGAGCCAGTGCTGGCCGCCGTAGTCGACGTCGTTGCGCACCTCGAAACCGAGGGTGTCGCGGTAGAAGGCCAGTGAGGCCTCGTGGTCGTGGTGGGGGAGGAAGGTCTGGTGAATGGTGAGGTTCATGGGAATCACGCTACTTTCGGGCCGGCGGCCCGGGCTTCTCGATTCCTGATCGCTTCGACGGCTTGCCGGTATCCGTGCGGGGAAAGGCCGTAGGCGTCCCGGAACCGGCGGACGAACAACGCGACGGGCAGGCCCGCAACGCGCGCGAGTGCTTCGACGTCCAGCGGCCGCGCGTATTCGGTGTCGATGCGGTCGCGGACCCGGCGCAGCAATACCAGCTCGCGGAAATGCTGGTGCGCGGCGATGTTCAGGCTGAGACACATGTCGGGGTCCCTTCGTGGGTGCGCCCGAGGACTGCCCGGGCGGCGATCGGGAGCAGCAGGAGGGTCAGCACGCCGGACAGCGCGAGACCGCCGGTGCTGCCGGTGAGTTCGATCAGGGGGCCGCCCAGTGCCAGCCCGAGCGGGGCGGCCACCGTGGCGCCGGTCGTCCAGAGCGTGACGACCTGCTGCTGCTCCCCGGGGGCGAGCCCGGACTGCAGGAAGCTGTAGGCGACCGGGGTGAACGGCGCGTACACCAGGCCGCCCAGGCCGAAGACGAGCAGGGCCACGACCAGGTCGCCGGTGACGGCGAGCGCGATCGGGCACAGCGCCCACAGGCCGATGATCGCGACGAGCAGCGGCCGCTGCGGCAGGTTCCGCAGCCGGCTGACGAGCGCGGCGCCGAGGAACGCGCCGACCCCGAGCGCACCCCACAGCACCCCCAGACCGGACGCGCCGGCGTGCAGCGTCCCGCTCACGTAGAGCGGGAGCGCCACTTCGACCGGCATGTACAGGAAGTTGAAGAAGAACTCGACGACCAGCAGCCGCGCGGCGACCGGGCGGCGGCGCAGGATCCGCCAGCCGGATTCGTGGGTCGCGCCGTCGCGCAGCGCGTCCCGGCTCTCGGTCCCGCGGGGGACGCACGCCAGCGTGGCGGCCAGCAGGACCAACGCCCCGCCCGCGTCGACGAAGAGCGCGACGCCCGCGCCGGTGGTCGCCACGATCACCCCGCCGAGCACCGGCCCGGCGATGTAGAGCGCGAACGTCGTGTTGAGCCCGAGCAGCCCGTTGACCGAGAACCGGCCGGCCTCGCCCGCGGCCGACGTCGCCAGCAGGCGGCGGCTGCTCGACCCGGCCAGCCGGAAGGTCGCGCCGAAGAACAGGCCGGCGATCAGCACCGGCAGGGTGAGCCGGCCGGTGACGGCCAGGACGCCGAGGACGGCGAAGGTCACCGACCGCAGCACGCAGTCGGCGACGAGCAGCGTGCGCGGCGGCACCCGCACCCGGCCGAGGCCGATGGCCAGGGCCAGCACGGTGGACAGGACGAACGGCGCGGCCTCCACGAGCCCGATGGCGATGGCCTTCGGGACGTTGCCGTGGAGGGACAGCGTCTGCACGGGCATGGCGACCAGCAGCATGCCGGTGCCGATGTTGGCCAGCAGGTCGCCCAGCAGGAGCCCGGCGATCCGCCGGTCGCGCAGGACCCGGCGGTAGCCGTGCGTCGTGGTCAGCGCAGTTCCTGGATGCGCAGCAGGTTGCCGGCCGGGTCGCGGAAGGAGCAGTCGCGGATGCCGTAGGGCTGGTCGACCGGCTCCTGGACGACCTCGGCGCCGCCGTCCCGCAGCTTGGCGAACAGCGCGTCGAGGTCCTTGGTCGCGAGGTTGACCGAGGCGTAGGTGCCCTTGGCCATCATCTCGGCGATCATGCGGCGTTCGTCGTCGGTCAGGCCGGGCGTCGCGGCCACCGGCGTCAGCACGATCGAGGTGTCGGGCTGGTTCGGCGGCGCGACGGTGATCCACTGCATGTCGCCGTACTTGACGTTCTGCCGGACCTCGAAGCCGAGGAGGTCGCGGTAGAAGGCGAGCGAGGCCTCCGGGTCGGTGTGCGGGAGGAAGCTCGAGTGAATGGTGACGTCCATGGTGGTCACACTATGTGGCCGCCGACGGCCGCGCTTCTCGATTCCTGATCGGTCTGGTGACCTGCTTGGCCACGCACGGCGGCATCCCGACGGTGGCCTCGGCCTGCTGCTCGCGGTAGACGCTCGGAGGCATCCCGACCAGCTCGGCGAACCGGGTGCTGAAGGTGCCGAGCGACGAGAAGCCGACGTCGAAGCACACCTCGGTGACGCTCAGCTCGCCCTTGCGCAGCAGCGCCATCGCCCGTTCGATCCGCCGCGTCATCAGGTACGAATACGGTGACTCTCCGTAGGCTCGCCGGAACTGCCGGCTGAGGTGCCCGGCGGACATGTTCACGCCACGAGCCAGCGCCTCGACGTCGAGCGGCTGCGCGTACTCCCGGTCGATCCGGTCCCGGACCTTGCGCAGCAGCGCGAGGTCACGCAGGTACTGCGCCGTGGCGGCGGTGCTGGTCACGGATGAATCCTGCCATAACGGACCGGCCCCGTGGCGAACTTCGCGACCCGCTGCCGAAGCGCCCCAATGTGGCCTTGGTTGCGTTGAACGCAGCCAAGGTGGCCTTCGGTGCGTTGAACGCACCGAAGGCCACATTGGGGCGCTCGGGGCCGGGGTCAGCGGAGGGCGTCGCGGAGGGTTTCGCGCAGCCAGCGCTGGGCCGGGTCGGCGTCCAGCCGGGCGTGCCAGGACAAGCGGACCTCCAGGTCGGGCAGGTCCGCCGGGACCGGGAACCAGCGCAGGCCGAGCGCGGGACCGTACTGCTCCGCGAGGCGCTCGGGCAGGAGACCGACGTACCCGCTGGAGGCGACCACGAGCGCGGCGACGGCGGAGGTGGGCACGACAGCCACGACGTGGCGACGCAGGCCCGCCGCGTCGAGCGCGTCGTCCAGTGGTCCGCGGGCGAGGCCGCGGCGGGACGCCGAGACGTGCGGGAGGCGGCACAGCTGCGCCAGCGTCGGGCGGCGGCCCAGGGAACTGTCCGTGCGCACCGCCGCCACCAGCCGGTCGCGGTAGAGCACTGCCGAGTGGATGTCGGGGGCCGCCGGCTCACCCACGCCGATGTCCAGGTCGATCGAGCCGTCGCGCAGGGCCTCCGCGCTCTCGGCGCCCTCGGCCACGAAACGCAACGTCACCCCGGGAGCCGCGGACGAAGTGGCTTCGGCAGCAGCCGGAGCCAGGGTCGCGGCGACGCCGTCGTTGATGCGGATCGTGAACGTGCGTTGGAGGTCCGCGAGCGACAGCTCGGTGTTGACCAGGGCCGCCGCTTCCTCCAGCAGCGAACGCACCCGCGGCGCGGTGCGCAGCGCGAACGGCGTCGGCGCCAGCCCGCGGCCGGCGCGCACCAGGATCGGGTCGCCCATCGCCCGCCGCAGCCGGCCCAGCGCCCGGCTGGTCGCCGGGATGGACAGGTGGAGGCGCTCGGCCGCCGCCGTCACGCTCCCGTCCCGCAGGAGCGCGTCGAACACGCGCAGGAGGTTCAGGTCCAGCTGCTCGGACACAGTTGCAGCGTACGCAAAACACCCTTGCCAAAGTTGCGTGGCGCGCAGAAGACGGCCGTTCCTACCGTCGGCGTCATGCACCTCAAGGAAAGAACGAGCCTGCTCCCGATCATGTGCGCGTGCGTCGTCCTCGTCGTCGGGATGGTCGCGGCGGTCAACCTCGCCGTCCCGATGCTCGCCGCGAGCGCCCTGCGCCCGTCCGCGCCGGAGCTGGTCTGGATCGTCGACACCTACGTCGTCGTGTTCGCCTGCCTGGTGATCCCCGCCGGTGCGGCGGGCGACCGGTTCGGCCGCAAAGGCGTCCTGCTGGCCGGGCTGGGGCTGTTCGCGGCGGGGACGCTGTTGTCGGCGGTGGCGCCCGACGTCGCCGTCCTGCTCGCCGGCCGGGCGCTCACCGGGCTGGGCGCGGCCGCGGTGCTGCCCAACACGCTGGCCGTCCTGCTGCACGCCGTGCCCGCCGCGCGCCGGCCGGCGACCATCGCGACCTGGGCGTCGATGACCGGCATCGGCGGGGTGGCCGGCAACGCCGGCGGCGGGCTGCTGCTGGCCGGCGGGTCGTGGCGCTGGCTGTTCGCCGCTGCCGTGCCGGTCGCGCTCGCGGCCGCCGTGCTGGTCGCGCGCACCGCGCCGGTGTCGGCCCGCCACGACCGCCGTCTGGACCCCGTGGCCGCGCTGCTGCTGGTCGGTGCGTCGGTCGCGCTGCTGCTCGGGATCGTCCAGGGCCCGGAGGCGGGCTGGGGCAGCGCGGTCGTCGTGACCGGGTTCGCCGTGGCCGCCGTGCTGTTCACGGTGTGGGTGTTCGCCGAACTGCGCTCGGCGCACCCGCTGCTGGACCCGCGGCTGTTCCGGATCGCCGGTCTGCGCAGCGCCTGCCTCGGGATGACCGCGATCTTCTTCGGCATGTTCGCGCTGTTCTACGTCAACGCGTCGTTCCTGCAGTACGCCAAGGGCTTCGGCGTGCTGGCGACCGGGCTCGGGATCGTCCCGCTGACGGTGCCGATCATCCTCGGCGGACCGCACGTGGGGCGCCTGTCCCGGCGGATCGGCATCGAGGGAACCGTGGCGCTCGCCTTCGCGTTCGCCGGGGCCGGTCTGCTCGGACTGTCCACAAGCGACACGCAGACCTCGTACCCCGCCTACGCGGCCTGGCTGGTGGTGACCGGGCTGGGGGTGACGCTGGCGCTGCCGACGCTGTCGGGCGTGATCGCGGGTGCCCTCCCGGCCGCCCAGGCCGGCGTCGGCACCGGCCTGCAGGCCACGACCCGCGAGTTCGGCAGCGCGCTGGGCGTCGCCGTGGTCGGCACCGTGTCCACCGCCCGGTTCGCCGCGGCGCTGCCGCCGGACGCGCGCGGAGCGCACACCGTTGCCGAAGCTCTGGCCCGGACACCCCACGGGACCGGCGTGGTCTCGGCGTTCGTCTCGGGGACGGACGCCGGGCTGCGCGTCGCCGGGGTCGCGGTGCTCGTCCTCGGCGGGCTCGTCGTGGGGGAGTCGTGGTGGTCGCGCCGCGCACGGTGAAGACCGTCCCGGGGGTTCCCGTGCCCCCGGGACGGCCGTCGCACCGGTGCTGCAAGCCGTGGAGCTCCTTCCGGTGGCATACCCTTCCGCCGGAACGATCTCCACGGCCCGTGCGCCGCGGCGGAGTGACCCGCCGGGGCGCTCGACCCCGGGCCCCCGCCCGGTGCGCCGGAAGAAGGTCACCCCGGGGGCGTCGGGTTCCCTCGGGATGACCTTCTCCTGGCCCGCCGGGCGCTCGATCCTGCAACCCCGACCGGGGCTTTTCACGGACACGAGGCGGGCTGGGGGACGTTGGGGCCGGCCACCACACCACCCAGCCGCGGAGGGGGCGTGGTGGCCGGCAAGGGGACGGAGGCCGCCGCGCGCAGCCCCGTCCCGGCTTTCTCTACCTCCCCATCGGGATGGCCATGGTCGGCAGCGCCGCACCGGGCTGGGCGGCGAACGCCGTGGTCGGCGGGGCCGGCAACGACTGCGCGGGGAACGCCGTCGTCGGGATGTCGTTGGCGAACTCGCTCTCGAACTCGCGCTCGAAGGCCTGGTGGTCGAAGCCGCTGTCGAACTCCGGTGGCACGTCGGCCGCCAGTGCGGCGAGCGACGGCTCGACCGTCGGTACTTCGGCGACCTCCGGCGCGGGCGCGGGCTCCGGCTCGGGCACGTAGTCGGGCGCGGGCAGCCGGCGGTCGAGCTCGAGCATCCAGTCGAGCATCGCCCGCGGCTTGTTCCAGCAGGAGATGCCGACGAGCCTGCCGTCGCGGACGAAGCCGGTGATGCCGTCGGCCAGCGACACCGTGTCCTCGGCCAGCGACGGCATCCCGCACATCTGCAGACGCGTGTCGTACAGCGTCGACCAGGCGCGGGGGAGCGGGGTGAACGGGATGGCGCTCGAGTGGCCCATCAGCAGGTTGTCCGCCGCGTGCCGGGCCGACTCGACGGCGTTGATCCAGTGTTCGACCCGCCGCGGGGTCTCGTCGAAGCGCAGGTTCGGCCAGCGCGCGATGTCGCCGGCGATGACGACGTCGGACGCGCCCTCGGCGAACAGCTTCGAGTCACAGAGCACGCCGTCGCTGATGTCGAGGCCGGAGCCGCGCATCCAGTCGACCGACGGGACGCTGCCGATGGCGAGGACGACGACGCTGGCGACCAGCAGCTGGTTGTTCGTCAGGTGCAGCCCGACGGTGTCCTTGGTGCTGATCCAGTGCCGGACTTCGCTGCGCATCGCCAGGTTCGCGCGGTGCTCGTGGTGCGCCTCGACGATGCCGCTGGAGACACGGTCGCCGAAGCGGTGCAGTGGCGCCTTCGCGTGCCCGATCAGGGTGACGTCGCGGCCGATGTGCCGCATGCTCGCGGCGAACTCGTTGCCGATCAGGCCGGCGCCGATCACGACGGCCGGCTTCTTGCTGGCGTTGAGGCAGCGCCGCACGGCCATCGAGTCCTCGACCGTGCGCAGGATCCGCACGCGCGGGTCGTGCCGCGGCGCCCCGGGCAGGTGCCGCGGGTAAACGCCGGTCGCGGCGATCAGGCCGTCGTACCACAGGGATTCGCCGCCCGGCAGGTGCACGACCCGCTCGGTGGTGTCCAGGTGCGTGACCCGCGCGCCGAGCCGCCAGTGCACGTCGAGGTCGGGCAGGTAGTGCGAAAGGCCCACGTCGCTGGGCCGTTCGGTCCCCATCACCAGCGCCTTGGAGACCATCGGCCGGTGGTAGGGCCGGCGGGCCTCGTCGCCGATCAGGACGATCTCCCCGTCGAACTTCTGCTCCCGCAGGCGTTCCGCGGCTCGCAGCCCGGCGACGCCCGCACCGACGATGACGATCCGGTCGCCGTCAGCCATCGAGGTCCCCTCTCATCACGACCGCCTGCATCGGGCAGCAGCGGGCGGCCATCTTCGCCTGTTCCATGGTGTTTTCGTCCAGCAGCCGCGTGTGGAAGCGCAGGCGGCCGTCCTGGCCGAGGTCGAACACGTCCGGCGCCTCCATGGCGCAGATGCCGTAGAGCTCGCACCGGTCGTTGTCGACGCTGATCCGGGGCCCACTGCCGGGCAAACGGAAGGGCATGTCAGGCCACCTGCTCTTCCACGAGACCGATGCGCTCGAGCGTGCGGGCCGGCATGAACCGCAGCATCGACACCGTCACGGCCGGCACGAGCAGCGTGATGCCGCCCAGCCAGGTGACCGAGAGGTGACCGTTCGCGATGGCGCCGAACCAGGAGTGGATCGCGATCAGGCCGACGGCCGGGTACGCGCAGCGGTGCAGCCACAGCCACCGCCGGTAGGACGTGAAGCGCTGCAGGCCCGCGGTGAGGAAGATGGCGAACATGACCTCGAAGCCGACGATGCCCGCGATGTGCCGCGCTTCCTGGCCGGAACCGAACGGGATGAACATGTAGCCGAAGCTGTACGGCTGGACCGTCAGGTAGGTGAAGCCCAGCGCGTGGACCATGCCGAAGATGATCGTCGCGGTGGCCAGCACCATGTGCGTGCTGCGCAGGCCCTTCCGGCCGGTGACCGAGCGGATCCAGCCGGTCGCGGTGAGCACGCCCCAGGTGAGCGTCAGCATCGCGGCCCCGTAGGACGTCCGGGCGGCGAAGGCCGCGAGGCCGCGGGCCGCCGGGTCGGTCTTCGGCTGGAACTCCTGGGTCAGGAAGAGCGTTGCTTCGTGCCAGGTCTCAACCATGGCTACCCCCGGTTCTCGCGGTGGCCGGCCGGGACGTCCTGGCGCGGCCACGGTTGCTCTTGATCTGGCGCAGCGCGTAGAACAGACCGCCCCCGAGCAGGAGGAACAGCGCCGCCACCACGGCGATCTGGGACGTGTCGAGGCCGAGCGGTTCGCCGACGGGCGCCGAGGTGGTGGAGACGGCCGGGGCGGGCAGCGCGGTGTAGTCGACCATCCCGGTGCTCTCGAGGATCGTCATGTGCCGCATCACGGCCTGGTTGCCGACGGTGGCGAAGGCCCGCACGTCGGCGTTGCGGGTGCCGGCCCGCAGCTGCGCGAGGACGGCGAACACCGACCCGTGGGCGGCACGCAGCCGGTTGGCGAAGACCCGGTCGAACTCCGGGCCGGGGGCGGCGGCCATCTGCTCGGCCAGCCAGCCGCGCTGTTCCTCGGACGGCTGGTCGGGCACCGGCGAGTTCAGCTTCTGCGAGAGGGCGCGGGTCGCCACGTCGAGGCGGCCGTGGTCCATCATGATCGCGAAGCCGACCTGCTGGACGATCGGGCTGCCCTTCTGCATCGCCATCATGCCCGACGGCATCTCCCACAGACCGGCCTGGCGGACCTTGGTCAGCAGCACCGCGTCGGTGTCGGAGATCGCGGTGGACTCCGTCTGGGCGAGCGAGGCCGAGCCCGGTGCGAGCAGCGCCAGCACCAGCGCCACGACGAAGAGGATCCGGACCAGGGGGCGGGAACGTTCGAGGACCGACGGGGTTTCGAAGTCGAACCCGGCGAGCTCAGACGCCGAACGCATTTTGCCTCCACTCGTCCTGGGTCAACGTGATCTTCTTGCCGTCCGGCGCGATCGGGTACCACGCCTGGTCGAGGCCCTGGCCGGAGGTGTCGGCCGGTTCGGTGTCGCCGGTGTAGTGGTACAGCGGCCACCCGGCGAGGGTCTGTTGCGGGGTGCCGTCGGGGCGGGTGATCTGGCCGATCAGCGACTGGTCGACGTCGATCGGTGCCAGGTTGCCGGGCTTGACCGGGATCCACTTGGCCGCGCACTGACCGGTGCAGTTCGACCGCGAGGGGTTGGGGGTGTCCCGGTCGTAGCGGTAGATGGTGTACCCGGTCCCGTCGACGAGCATGAGCCCGAGGTCGAACGTCTTCGCCCCCCTGAGCTGGCTCTTCGCCGGGTTGTTCGGGTCGGCGGTGATGCCCTGCGGCATCGGCAGGACGACCTGGCCCTGCTGCTGCATGCCGGGCATCTGCATCCCGGCGGCGCCGCCGGCCGCGTAACCACCACCGGGGGTGGCCGCGCCTGCGGTACAGGCGGTGAGCAAGGCGAGTGCGGTGAGGCACACGGCGGCGGGGACCACCGGGCGGGGAATGCGGATCACTGCTCCTCCGTGGGGCATGACTACGCGCTGTTGCCGGTAGTGCAACGGAAAAGGGCGCGAAAGATCCACAGTGGACATTCGGTCCGGAGTGGATGCGGAGCGTTGCGGGGGACAACGCCTGGTCGGGGTCTTCGGTAGGGGATACGGACACGGTCCGGAAACGGTTCAAAAAAGTTTTGCCCGCGGTTTGCGGCCCGGAAGTACTGGACGTAGGCCGTCCGGCCCACCAGGATGTCCCGCGTGGGACGGCACACCCGAGCGCTGAGATCCGTCGATCAGGAAGCCTTCGCCGAGTCCGGCGACGGCCACGACGATCTGGCGAAGGCGCTCTACCAGGAATTCGGCGGGTCGCTGATGGCGTTCGCGCTGCGGCTGACCGGTCACGACCGGCAGTGGGCCGAAGACGTCGTCCAGGAGACCCTGATCAAGGCGTGGCGGAACGCCGACAAGCTCGACCGCCAGCCGGAGATGCTCCGTGCCTGGTTGTTCACGGTGGCCCGGCGTATCGTGATCGACGGCTGGCGCAGCCGCAGCGTCCGGCCCCAGGAGCTCGAGGAGATCGAATCCGACGCGATCGCGGTGTCCGACGAATCGGACCGGACGCTCGCCGCGATGATCGTTTACGAGGCGCTGCAGGGCCTTTCGCCCGAGCAGCGGGAGGCCATCCAGCAGACCTACCTGCGCGATCGGACCGTGAACGAGGTCGCGGCGACCCTCGGCGTGCCCCCGGGCACCGTCAAGTCCCGCATCCACCACGCCGTCCGCGCCCTGCGCCGAGCCTTGCGCGAGCGGGGGTGAACTGAGCGTGGCCGGATCACCGCACACCGACGTCGCCGCCTACGTGCTCGGCGTCCTCAGCGAGGCCGAGAACACCCAGTTCGAAGCCCACCTGATGAACTGCCCGCACTGCCAGCTCGACCTGATCGAGCTCTACCAGCTGCCGGACGTCCTCGACCTGGTGAAGCGCAGCTGGCCGGAGCCGCCGATGCCGGCGCCCAGCCCGCGCACGCTGTCGCCGGGCCCCCGGGTGCTGCGCGGCCTCATGGAAGAGGCCGCGGTGAAGCGCCGCCGCCGTCGCCGGATCGGCATCCTCGCCGGGGCCGCGGCCGCGGCGGCCGTCATCGCCGGCCCGCTGGTGACCCTGGCGGTCCGGCCGGCCGACGCCGTCCCGCCCGCCTCGCTCGCCGCCCCGAGCACCAAGCAGCCGCCGCCGAGTGTCCTGGCGACGTCCACCCCACCGCCCGGGGGCGCCCAGGGCCAGCCCGGGGGCGGCCAGACGTACGGCCGCGGCAGTGGTGGGTCCGCCGTCAGCGCCCTGGTCACCGTTTCGCCGGTGGAGTGGGGCAGCCGCGTCGAGCTCGAGCTGCGCGGGATCGTCGGGCCGGTGAAGTGCCAGCTGGTCGCCATCCCGGTGACCGGGGCCGAGCGCGTCGTCTCCAGCTGGTCGGTGCCACCCAAGGGGTTCGGCATCCCCGGCTCGCCCGAACCGTTGCGGCTGCAGGGTTCGGTCTCCCTGGCGATGGACCAGATCGGCCGGTTCGAGGTCCGCGGTGAGGACGGCACGGTCCTCGTCGTCGTCCAGCGCTGAATCTCTTTCTTTTCGGTGCAACGCCCTGACCTGGGTCAATGCTGCCCGGTTGCGTTCCGGTAGATAACGAACAGATAACGGGCCGGTCGCTTTTGAACCTCGGGGCGCTCATGTCCGTATCCCCCAATGCATCCCCCGATGCATCCCGACAGCCGGAACCGCAAGCATCCCGACTCAGGTTCCGTGCGATCTCAAGCTCAATAAACGGTAGTTCTTGCCCGGGCTGCCGCGCCGTTGGCGCGCGCCCGGAAAAACGAACGAGGTGAACTGATCTATGGCCCGGAATTCTCGGTCCCCCGTGACGGGCAAGCACCGCGTTGCCCGCCGAACCAAGATCGCGATGGGTGCGATCGGCCTGGCGATCGCCGTCGGCGCGCTCGCCGTCGCGGTCACCACGGGCCGCACGGGCGAAGCCAGGGCGGATGGCGCGGACCCGTCGTTCTACATCGACATCAACCAGGTTCCCGCCGGTACCAATGTGAACGCGGCTCTGAAGAACAAGGGCACGAAGGGGTCCTTCACCGTCGACTGTGGAACGAACGCGGACGGTGCGCACCACAACCCGGACAACTTCATCGCCCAGCCCGGGATCAAGAACGGCGCCCAGCACCTGCACGACTACGTCGGCAACGTGACCACCGACGCCGATTCCAGCTTGAAGAGCCTGCTCGCCGGCGACACCACCTGCAAGAACGGTGATCAGTCGGCGTACTTCTGGCCCGTCATCCGCATCGACCGCGAGGACGAGGCGGCGAACAAGAGCAAGAACCAGCAGGCACAGCAGGAGCAGCAGGGCAAGACCGGCGACGTCCAGGAGGACAAGAGCGCCCAGGACGCCAAGGACGCGCAGGAGCAGAACCAGCGCGAGCGGCGTGGCCAGGGCGGCGGCCGGACCGGCCTGAGCGCCCAGCAGCAGGGTGATCAGAACGACGGTCAGCAGCAGGACCGCCAGCGCCGTCAGCGCGACCAGGAGCAGAACAACCAGCAGCAGGACCAGAACCAGAACGACCGGAACCAGAACAACCAGCAGGACCAGAACCAGCAGCAGGACCAGAACAACCAGCAGGACAAGAACGAGAACCAGCAGAACCAGAACCAGCAGAACCAGAACCAGGGTCAGCAGGAGGAAGAGCTCGGCGGCCCGCAGGGCGAGAACGAAGAGGTCGGCGACAACGACGGCGAGATCATCGAGCCGGAGGTCGCGGAGCTGAAGTTCATCGGCGGTGGCGCGCAGAACGTCGTCGCGATGCCGCTCGGGCTGAAGATCCTCTACGGTGACGCCAAGCAGAGCACGAACGGCCCGGCCAACGCCCGGCCCAGCTGGACCTGCACCGGGTTCGAGGACCGGCTGACCGACAAGTACCCGATCTGCCCGCAGGGCAGCAAGGTCCAGCGCATCCACGCCTTCCCGAACTGCTGGGACGGCAAGAACACCGACAGCGAGAACCACCGCACGCACATCGTGTTCGCCGACCAGCAGGGCAAGTGCCCGCAGGGGTTCAAGAACGTGCCCCAGCTGCAGATCACCCTGGTCTACGACATCCCGCAGGACGTCCAGGTCAACAAGCAGTACAAAGTGGACGCCTTCGCGCAGGAAGAGCACAACCCGCGTTCCGACCACGACGACTTCGCGAACGTGATGAGCAATCAGATCATGGGCCGCCTGGTCAACTGCATCAACTCCGGCCGGACCTGCGCCGAATAACGACATAGTCAGTTCACTTCGGTCACTTCGAGAGCAGGAGGGAGAACTTCCGATGAACCGTGCTCGCCCGGTTGCCGCGCTGCCGCTCGCCACGGCCGGACTCGCGCTGGTCGCGGCCTGCGGGACCAACCCGTACGCCACGTCCGGTGCCGGTCGGCCAGTCGTGCTCGGCGCGCAGCCGGCGAGCGCGGTTCCGGCAGGCACCACGGCCCGGCTGATATCGTCCACTGTGGACGGGTTGGGCACGGTGCTGGCCGACGCGGAAGGGCACACGCTCTACCGCTACGCGAAGGACACGGCCGGCCCGGCCACGGCGACCTGCGCCGGCCCGTGCGCGCTGACGTGGCCCCCGCTGGTGTCCGACGTCCCGGCGATCGCCGCCGGGGTCGAGGCCCGGCTGGTGGGCTCGGTGACCCGGCCCGACGGCCGCAAGCAGGTGACCGTCGGCGGCTGGCCGGTCTACCGGTACGCGAAGGACACGGGCCCGGGCATCGCGCTCGGCCGCGACGTCAGCGCGGACTGGTCGGCGATCACGCCGACGGGCCGGAAGGCGAACCCCGCAACGGTCGAGACGGCCGAGGCCCCCGGCCTCGGCACGATCCTCACGGACGCGGACGGCCGCACGCTGTACCTGTTCACCAAGGACGGCAAGGGATCCGGGAAGTCCACGTGCGACGCGTCCTGCGCGAGCAAGTGGCCACCGCTCCCGGCGGACGGCCGGGTGACAGCGGCCGCCGGCATCGACCCGGGCCTGATCGGCCGCATCCGCAGGGCGGACGGAACGAGCCAGGTGACGATCGGAGGCTGGCCGGTGTACACGTACGAACAGGACGCGCCGGGCGAAGCGAGCGGCCACGGAGCGGCCGGCGCCTGGTACGCCCTGGAGCCCAACGGCTGCAAGGCCGAGCCGGTGGCCCGAAGCCCGGAGATCCGGCAGGCCCTGGCACCCACGACCGGCGGGGAGTAACCCGCCCCAAAATCCCCGGCCCGGCGGACACTTCCCTCCACCTCACCCCCCGAGTCCGCCGGGCCGGTTGCACCACAACGGAAAAGCGGGTCACCACCCGCACCAACCCAGCGGGACCCCGGTCCCGCACCGAAATCGCGGGGCCCCGGCCCCGCACGACAACCGCGGGACGTGGTCCCGTACCGAAATCGCGGGGCCTTGGTCCCGCACCCCGAGCCCCGGCCCGGTGGACGCTTTCCCTCCACCTCACCCCCCCCCCGAGTCCATCGGGCCGGTTGTTTCACCGCAGGAAACAGCGGGAGTTGGTCCCGCATCGAGATGGCGGGGCCTTGGTCCCGCACCCCGAGCCCCGGCCCGGTGGACGCTTTCCCTCCACCTCACCCCCCCCGAGTCCATCGGGCCGGGATTCTTCACCCCACCGATCCGGCCGAGCCGGATCAGCGAAGGAGGAAAAGGCGGGAGTCGCTCCCGCCCGCGAGTTCCGGCCGGTGGACGCTTCCCTCCACCTCACCCCTATCCACCGCGCCGGAACCCTTCCTCACCACACGAGATCCGTCCCTCCAACTCCGCGAACCGACCCTCCAGATCGGCGAGTCGTCTCCGCAATCACGCGTGATGCCCCTTCAATCACGCGAGTTGCCTCTCCAATCACGCGTGATGCCTCCGCAATCACACGCGATACCCCTCCAGCCACACGAGACCCCCAGCGAGATCCGCCTCCCATCACGCGACTCCCGTCGCGAATCACGCGAGTTCCGCCAAGGCCCCGGCCGGTGGCCGCCCCTCGGTCACCGGGCCGGCCCACTCTCCGCGGACCCCGAATCCCCGGTCCCGGGGGATGCTTCCCTCCACCTCACCCCCCTCATCCCCCGGATCGGTGAACGCTGCGGTCCCCGTGCTCCGGCGCGGGGACCGCGGCCCAGAAATCCAACGGCACCCGGCCCGTACCCCGGCCCGCGAAGTCGAGCAACCGGCCCATCAGCTTGACGCTCCGCAGCGTCACCGCCCGGCCGGTGACCTCCAGCCACGGCAGCTTCGCTGCCAGCCGGGCTTCCAAAACGAGCACGTCCTGCGGCGTAGGCAGCCACACCACCAGCATCAGGTTCTCGGCCGCGGTCAGCGCCGCGCACATCCGCACCTCCGGTGCCATCGCCAGCGACCGGGCCGTCGTCTCCAGCTTGTCCGGGGGCACGCGCACCCAAAGTGTCACCGTCACCGGTGCCGGTGACACCGACCGCGCGATCTCGCACCGGACGCGGATCGCGCCGCGGCTCAGCAAGCCGTCCAGCCGGCGGCGCACCGTCGTCGCCCCGATGCCCAACGAGCCCGCCAGTGCCGCCGCCGACGCGCGGGCGTCCGCTCCCAACGCCAAGATCAGCTCCCGGTCCGCCGAATCGAACCGCAGGGGCGACCGCCGGCGAGCCGGCTTCGGTGACAGCGCCTCGCGCTGGCCCGGCGAGATCGCCCGCACCCGCCACCGGCTGCCCTCGGTGAACATCCGCGGCGACAGCGTCGTCCGCACCCGCGTCACGCCCGGCACCGTCGCCACCCGGCTCGCCACGTGCGCCCCCAGCTCCCGCAACGACGGTGCGACGACGTGGGCGAGCAGGTCGCACGGCCCCGCCACGTGCTCGACGGTGGCCACGTGGACGTCCGAAGCCAGCGCGAAAGCGACGGAAAGCGCCGCCCCGGGCGCGCAGTCGATCGCCACGAAGGCCAGCGCCAGCCGCGCGGCCAGCTCTCCGCCGGCGTACGCGGTCAGCCAGGCGTCCCCGCGCTCCACGAGCGCGTCCCAGCGCCGGGCCGCGGTCACCGCGCCCACGCCGAGCGCGCGGCCGAGCGTCGACCACGACGCCCGCGGCGCCGCCTGGAGCGCGTCGGCCAGTTTGAGGTCCTGCTCGGCCAACATGGCGGATTCTTCGCTCATCAGCCCTCGAGACGGTGGTTTCTGCGGATTTCCCCGGCCATTGTGCGCGACTCTCGCATGATCGGCGGATGACCCTGCGTTCCGATGCCGCCCTCCTGCTCGGCGACCTGGTCGCCCTCCGCCGCGAACTGCACAAAATCCCCGAAATCGGACTGCATCTGCCGCGCACCCAGGAACGGGTCCTCACCGCGCTGGACGGCCTGCCGCTCGAAATCACCCTCGGCAAGAACCTCTCGTCGATCACCGCCGTCCTCCGCGGCGGCAAGAAAGGCGGCACCGTCCTGCTGCGCGGCGACATGGACGCGCTCCCGGTCATGGAGGCCAGCGGCGAGGAGTTCACCTCGACCCACGACGGCGCCATGCACGCCTGCGGCCACGACCTCCACACGGCCGGCCTCGTCGGCGCCGCCCGGCTGCTCGCCGCCCGCCGGAAAGACCTCCCCGGCGACGTCGTCTTCATGTTCCAGCCGGGCGAAGAGGGCTGGGACGGCGCCGGCCACATGATCGACGAAGGCGTGCTGACGGCGTCCGGCAGGCCCGTCGACGCCGCCTACGGCCTGCACGTTTCGGCCGCCAGCTACGCCAAGGGCCACTTCGTCGCCCGGCCCGGCACGCTGATGGCGGCGTCCGGTGCTCTCGAGGTCCGGGTAAAGGGTGACGGCGGCCATGGCTCGTCGCCGCACGACGCCCGCGACCCGATCCCCGCCGCCTGCGAGATGGTGACCGCGCTGCAGACCATGGTCACGCGCACCTTCGACGTCTTCGACCCGGTCGTGATCACCGTCGGCTCGTTCCACGCCGGCACCCGGCGCAACATCATCCCGGACGACGCGGTGTTCGAGGCGACGCTGCGGTCCTTCTCGCCGGAGGTCGCGGCGCGGGTGGGCGAACGCGCGGTGCGGGTCTGCCGCGGCATCGCGCAGGCGCACGGCCTCGACATCGATGTCACCTACGAACCCGAGTACCCCGCGACGGTCAACGACGCCGATGCCTACGACTTCGTGGCCGCCACGATCCGCGACGTCTTCGGCGAGGAGCGCTTCACCGAGATGGCCGATCCGATCACCGGTTCGGAGGACTTTTCCCGTGTCCTCGAACGGGTTCCCGGTGCCTACCTGTTCCTCGGCGCGTGCCCCACGGACCCGGCGACCGCCCCGGACAACCACTCGCCGCGCGCCCGTTTCGACGACAGCGTGCTCGGCGACGGCGCCGCGCTGCTGGCCGAACTCGCCGTCCGCCGGCTCGGGCTCCTGGCGGAGTGACGCCCGTGCGCAGCTACCACTGGCCCCCGCTGCTGCCCGTGCTCGCCCTGGTCCTGATGCCGTTCCTGCCGTTCGTCAACACCACCGGGCTCTGGCTCGGCCTGCCGCGGATGATGGTGTGGGGCGCCTTCTGGTGCCTCATGTTCACCCCGGCGCTGCTGCTCTCGGAACGCCTGATGCGCGCCGCGGGGGAGGACGACGAATGATCCTGGCCTTCACCCTCGTGGGCATCGCGGGAATCGGCGTCCTGGGTTTCGTCGGCCGTCGCCGTCCGGCCGCGGACCTGTCCGAGTGGACCGTCGGCGGCCGCCGCTTCGGCGCCGTGACCATGTGGTTCCTCCAGGCGGGGGAAGTGTTCACCACCTTCACCTTCCTCGGCATGGCCGGCCTCGCGTTCTCCGGCGGCGTCGCCGCGATGTACGCGCTGCCGTACGTCCCGATCGCCTACGTCGTGCTGTTCTTCCTCGCGAAACGCCTGTGGACGATGGGGAAGGAGCGCGGCTACCTCACCCAGGGCGACTTCCTCGAGGACCGCTACGGCAGCCGGACGCTCGGGACGCTGTCCGCGGTGCTCGGCGTCGTCTTCGTGCTGCCCTACCTGCAGCTGCAGATCACCGGGCTCGGGCTGATCGTCCGGCTGGTCACCGGCGACAGCGCGTCCGGGACGCTCAGCATGGTGGCCGGCAGCGTGCTGGTGGTCGCGTTCGTGCTGTGGGCCGGGTTGCGCGGCGTCGCGGCGACGTCCTACTTCAAGGACGGCATCATGCTGGTCGCGCTCGTGGTGCTGATCATCGCCGTGCCGACGCACTTCGCGGGCGGCGTCTCGGGCGTTTTCCACAAGATCGAACAGCTGCACCCGGAAAAGCTGATCGTCCACAGTGGAGCCAACGACCACGTCTGGTTCGTGACGAGCATGCTGGTCAGCGCGATCGGCGTCGGGCTGATGACGCTGCCGCACTCGTGGCCGGCGCTGGTGTCGGCGCGCGACCCGAAGGTGCTGCGCCGCAACTACGCCTGGATGCCGGTGTACGAGCTGAGCCTGCTGTTGCCGATGGTGATCGGCTTCGCGGCGATCCTCGTGGTGCCGAAGGGGAGTGATCCGAACGGCGTATTGCTGTCGCTGTCGAAGGACGCCTTGCCCGGCTGGGTGACCGGCATCGTCGTGGTCGCCGCGACGGCCACCGCGATGGTGCCGGCGGCCGGGATCCTGATCGGCATCTCGTCGCTGGTGGCGCGCAACATCGTGCGCGTCCGCAGCGGCCGCCGGCAGTTCTGGATCAACCACGGCACGGTTGTGCTCGCGAGTACTCTTGCCCTCGTGCTCGGGATCTTCCGGCCGGACCTGCTGGCCAACCTGCTGCTGCTGACCTATTCGGGGTCGGTCCAGCTGGCCCCGGCGAACCTGCTGGGCTTCCTGCGGCGGGTGCCGGTCGGCAAGGGCCCGGTGCTGGCCGGGCTGGTCGCCGGCGAGCTCGTGGTGATCTGGCTGACCTTTGTGGACAAACACCTCGTGGGCACGGTCAACGTCGGCCTGGCCGGGCTCGGCGTGAACGTCGTCGTGCTCGCGCTGGCCGCGGTGGTGGCGCCGCGACGGACTGCTCTCGTGGAGGCGGCGTGACGCGCACGGTGTTCACCGGCGGCTCGGTGTTCGACGGCACCGGCGCGGACCCGGCACCGGCCGACGTCGTCGTCGAGCACGGCCGGATCGTCGACGTCGGGACGGACCTCGACGGCGACGAGGGCGTCGACTGCGCCGGCACGGTGCTGCTGCCCGGGCTGTTCGACTGCCACGTGCACGTGACGGTGTCCGACATCGGGCTGCTGTCGCGGGTGCAAAAGCCGTTCTCCTACCAGTTCTACGAGGCCGCGCGGAACCTGTGGGCGACGCTGGGCCTGGGCATCACGACGGTCCGCGACGCGGCGGGCGCCGACCTCGGCATCAAGCAGGCGGTGGACGACGGCCTGATCCCGGGGCCGCGGCTGCAGATCTCCATCGGCCTGATCAGCCCGACCGGCGGCCACGGCGACGCGTGGCACCCGTCGGGGCTGTGCGTGCCGCTGATGGTCCCGCACCCGGGCCGGCCGGAGACGACGGTCAACGGCCCCGACGAGATGCGCCGGGTGGCCCGGACGTTGCTGCGCGCGGGCGCCGACGTGCTCAAGGTGTGCACGACCGGCGGCGTGCTGTCCCCGCGCGACGACCCCCGGCACTCGCAGTTCACCCCGGAGGAACTGGACGTCCTGGTGACGGAGGCGGCCATGCAGGGCCGCCCGGTGATGGCGCACGCCCAGGGCGCGGCGGGCATCAAGAACGCGGTCCGCGCGGGCGCGCGCTCGATCGAGCACGGCATCTACCTCGACGACGAGGCGATCGAGCTGATGCTCGGCCACGGAACCTGGCTGGTCCCGACGCTGATCGCGCCGGTGAACGTGGTCCGCGCGGCGGACGCGGGCGTCGACCTCCCGGCGGCGGTGGTGGCGAAGGCCCGCGAAGTGGTGGAGGCGCACCGGGATTCCCTGCGCCGCGCGTATGCGGCGGGGGTCCGGATCGCGATGGGCACGGACAGCGGGGTGGGCCCGCACGGGACGAACCTGGAGGAGCTGGCCCTGATGGCGGCGTGCGGCATGACACCGGGCGACGTCCTGGAGGCGACGACGTCCTCGGCGGCGCGGCTGATGGGCCTGGACGGCGAGCTGGGCCGGATCGAACCGGGCCTGCGCGCGGACCTCGTGCTGGTGGCCGGGGACCCGTACGACTTCCCGGCGCTGGCGTCGAACATCCGGGAGGTCTGGAAGGACGGCATCCGGGTCGTCTGATCGGGAGTGTCGTCCGCCCGATCACGCGTGTCGTCCGTCAGGGCTCCGGGTTCAGCAGGTCCGTCAGCGCCGCGGCGAACTTCGCCGGGTTGCGCTGCGGCGCCAGGTGCGCCCCCGGCATCTCGGTGAACGGCAATCCCAGCTCCAGGGCCAGGATCTTCGCCGGCTGGTAGTGGTAGCGGCCGCGGCTGCCCTCGCCCGCCACCGGGAAGATCTCCGTGCTCGCCTTGCGCAGCGCCCGCAGGTCCGGCAGGTAGTCGAAGAACTCCGTCAGCTCGCGGTCGAACAGCCGGATCCAGTCGGCTTCGTGGGGGAGGCGGATGTTCGGCAGGTCCGGCAGGGCCGCGCCGGCGATGGCGTCCGCGAAGCGCGTCACCGCCGCCATCAGCTCACCCGACCGGGCCAGCCGGACCTGTTCCGCCGCCGCTTCGAGCCAGCCGCCCGCGTCCGGCATCAGGTGGACCGCCGGGGGTTCGTGCGCGACCAGCGTCGTCACGCGGTCCGGGTACCGGGCGACGAGGTCGAGGCCGATCAGCGCGCCCGCGCTGGAGCCGAACACCTGCGCCGGGCCGTCGGCCGCGTGGTCGAGGACCGCCAGCGCGTCGTCGGCCTGCCGGGCCACCGGGACCGGGCCCGTCGTCGTGTCCGTGCTGCCGAAGTGCCCGCGGCGGTCGTAGGTGATCACGGTGTACTCCGCGTACAGCTGCTTCGCGAGCGCGCGGTAGGAGTCACCCGATCCGGTGCCTCCGGCGATCAGCAGCAGGGCCGGGCCCTCGCCGCCGCGGCGGACGAGGAGCTCGCCGTCCTCCACCGGGCAACGGCTTTCCGAGATCATGCCTCGAAGTGAAGCACAACCTGTTCACCCGACCGCGTGGTGGTCGGCCCCGTCGGACTGCTAGAGCCGCTCGATGATCGACGCCGTGGCCAGTGCGCCGCCCGCGCACATCGTCACCAGTGCCGTCGTGGCGTCGCGGCGCTCCAGCTCGTGCAACGCCGTCGTCAGCAGGCGGGCGCCCGTGCTGCCCACCGGGTGGCCGAGGGCGATCGCGCCGCCGTTGACGTTGACCCGGGACGGGTCCGGCGCAACCACCTGCTGCCACGACAACGCGACCGACGCGAACGCCTCGTTGACCTCGAACAGATCCACGTCACCCACCGTCATCCCGGCCCGGGACAGCACCCGTTCCGTCGCGCGGATCGGGCCGTCCAGGTGGTAGTACGGCTCGGCGCCGACCAGTGCCTGGGCGACGATCCGGGCGCGCGGACGCAGGCCCAGCGCCTGCGCGCGGTCGGCGTCCAGCAGGAGCAGGGCCGCCGCGCCGTCGGAGATCTGGGACGACGTGCCCGCCGTGTGGATGCCGTCCTCGACCACCGGCTTGAGCCGGGCGAGGCCTTCGACCGTCGTCTCGCGCAGGCCCTGGTCGCGGGTGACCAGCCGGGTCTCGCCGGTCGGCGCACCGTCCGCGGAAAGGACAGGCGCCTTCACCGGCACCACCTCGCGGTCGAAGTGGCCGGCTTCCCAGGCGGCCGCCGCCTTCTGCTGGGAGGCCGCGCCGAAACTGTCGACGTCCTCGCGGGTCAGCCCGCGGCGGACCGCGATCCGCTCGGCCGCGCCGTACTGGTTGGGCAGGTCGATCGACCACGACGACGGCCGCGGCGACGCACCGGCGCGGTTCGTGCCCAGCGGGACCCGGCTCATCGCCTCGACCCCGCACGCGACGCCGGCCTCGATGGCGCCCGCGGCGATCAGGCCGGCGATCAGGTGGGTGGCCTGCTGCGCCGAGCCGCACTGGGCGTCGATCGTCGTCGCGCCCGCCGTCTCGGGCAGGCCCGCGTGCAGCCACGCCGTGCGCGTGACGTTGTTCGACTGCTCACCGGCCTGCGTGACGCAGCCGCCGATGAGCTGTTCGACGAGGGCCGGGTCGATCCCGGCGCGGTCCAGCAGGGCGAGCTGCGCGGCGCCCAGCAGCTCGGCCGCGTGCAGGCCGGCCAGCAGCCCGTTCCGCTTGCCGATCGGGGTCCGCACGGCTTCGACGATGACCGGCACGCCCATGTCGTCCCTTTCGTCGGGAAACACTGTTCACTGCCTCAAAAACTAGAACAAGTTATCGTTTATGGCAAGTCTGCGCAGGCTCGACCCCTTCTTGATCTTTCCGTGGTGAGCGCACGCTCACCTGGCCTCATCGGTTAAGTAAACGGGTTTCACTTACGGTCTTCCCTTGGTTAACACCGTATGCTTCAATCCAACCTAGAACGTGTTACAAGCCGAACCGTGGGAGGCAACGTGGCCGCTCCGCTCATCCCCGCCGGGTTCGACTTCACCGATCCCGATCTGTTGGCAGAGCGACTTCCCGTCGCCGAGTTCGCCGAGCTGCGGCGGACCGCCCCGGTGTGGTGGAACCCCCAGAAGCACAACACCGCCGGCTACCGCGACGACGGGTACTGGGTCGTCTCGCGCCACGCGGACGTCAAGGAGGTCTCCCGCGACAGCACGCTGTACTCGTCGCGCGAAAAGACCGCCATCATCCGCTTCGACGAGAACATGACCGAGGACAACCTCGAGGCGAACCGCCTGGTGCTGCTCAACATGGACGCCCCCCAGCACACGAAGCTGCGGCGGATCGTGTCGAAGGGCTTCACCCCGCGGTCCATCTCGAAGCTCGAGGACACGCTGCGCGACCGCGCCGAGCGGATCGTCTACGAAGCGCGCAAGAAGGGGTCGGGCGACTTCGTCACCGACGTCGCGTGCGAGCTGCCGCTGCAGGCGATCGCCGAGCTGATCGGCATCCCGCAGGACGACCGGCTCAAGATCTTCGACTGGTCCAACCAGATGGTCGCCTACGACGACCCCGAGTACGAGGTCGCGCCGCTGGAAGCGTCCGCCCAGCTCGTGGGGTACGCCTGGAACATGGCCGAGGACCGGCGCAAGTGCCCGATGGACGACATCGCCACCAAGCTCGTCCAGGCCGACGTCGACGGCGAATCGCTGGGCTCGGACGAGTTCGGCTTCTTCGTCATCCTGCTCGCCGTCGCCGGCAACGAGACCACGCGCAACGCCATCACCCACGGCATGAAGGCGTTCCTGGACCACCCGGATCAGTGGGCGCTGTTCAAGGAGCAGCGGCCGAAGACCGCGCCCGACGAGATCGTCCGCTGGGCCAGCCCGATCGTCGCGTTCCAGCGCACGGCCACCCGTGACACCGAGCTGGGCGGCGCGCAGATCCGCAAGGGCGACCGCGTCGGCATGTTCTACAGCTCGGCCAACTTCGACCACGAAGTCTTCGAGGACCCGGAGAAGTTCGACATCCTCCGCGAGGACAACCCGCACGTCGGCTTCGGCGGCACGGGGTCGCACTACTGCATCGGCGCCAACCTGGCCCGCCTGGAGATCGACCTGATCTTCAACGCGATCGCCGACGTGATGCCGAACATCACCGAGGCGGCGCCGCCGGTGCGGCTGCGGTCGAGCTGGCTGAACGGCATCAAGCACTACCCGGTGAACTACGCCTGACCGCCGCGGCCGGGCCGCGGCGCCGCCATCCGGCGGGCCGTGGCCCGGCCGGGGTGACATCATGACCCGATGGCAGTGCGAGCGACCGTGGACGTCGAGTTCGCCATCCGCGTCACCCGGCCCGGGCCCGCGGCGATCGCGGTCGCCGCGGCGCACGCCGACACCGAGGAACTGACCGTCTCCTGGCACGGGGTCAGCGAACTCGCCGAGTTCGCGCACGGCACCCGGGCCGAGGTCTTCGACCTGCCCACCGGCGAGCACCGCGTCACCTACCACGCCGAACGCGTGCTGGGCGAACCCGAGCCCGAGCCCGTCACACTCACCGACGTCGCCGTGTTCACCCGGCCGAGCCGGTACTGCCCGTCCGACCGCGTCGCCGGGCTGGTCCCGCCGGAAATCGTGAAGCTCAAGAACGCCGGCAAGCAAGTCGAGGCCATCGTCCGGCACGTCCACAACAGACTGTCCTATGTGGTCGGTGCGAGCCGGCCGACCGACGACGCGATCGACACCCTCCTGGCCGGTGAGGGCGTCTGCCGTGACTTCGCGCACGTCTGCATCACGCTCTGCCGCTTCCTCGACATCCCCGCGCGCTACGTCGGCGTCTACGCGCCCGGGCTCGCGCCGATGGACTTCCACGCCGTCTTCGAAGCCGCGGTCGACGGCCACTGGTACGTCTTCGACGCCACCCGCCTCGCGCCGCGGCAGACCATGCTGCGGATCTCCACCGGCCGCGACGCCGCCGACACCGCCTTCCTCGCCACGCTCGGCGGCGAACTCGACTTCCTCGGCAGCACCGTGTTCGCGACGACGGACGCCGCGCTGCCCGCCGACGACGGGTCCGGGCTGGTCGTTCTGGGTTGACCCCGCGTGTTGCCCGCGCCAAGACGGCCCCGGCTGGGTAGACAGTCTTCGTGAAGAGTTCCCCCAAGGCGCCGAGCCCCTGGGCCCGGGCACGAGCCCGGTACCGGTGGCTGGACCACATCGCCCGCGCGACCAACCGCTACATCGAGTCCGGCGGCTACCACTACGTCGCCTCGATCACCTACTTCAGCCTGCTGTCGCTGGTGCCGCTGCTGATGGTCGCCTCGTCGGTCGCCGGGTTCGTGCTGGCCACCCAGCCGCACCTGCTCGACACACTGGTGCACGCGATCGTCAGCACGCTGCCCGGCGGCCTCGGGGACAAGGCCACCGAACTGCTCACCGGCTTCGTCGAACAGCGGACCAGCGTCGGCGTGGTCGGCCTGGCCATCGGCCTGTACTCCGGCTGGAACTGGATGAACGCGGTGCGGGACTCGCTGACGGCGCTGTGGGGGCAGAACCGCTCGGACCAGCCGCTGCTGCGGCTGATCCTCGTCGACCTGCTCGCGCTGCTCGGCCTGAGCGCGGCGCTGCTCGTGTCGTTCACGCTCACCATCTCCGGCACCGCGCTCGGCAGCTACCTGCTCCGGCTCGCCGGCCTCGACGACACGAGCTGGGGGCACCAGCTCGTGTCGGCGTCGTCGGTGCCGCTGTCGCTGGCCGCCGACTGGCTGGTGTTCCTCTGGGTGCTCACCCGGCTGCCGCGGCAGAAGGTCGGCGTGCGCAGCGCGGTCCGCGGCGCGGTGGCGATGGCTGTCGGGTTCGAGGTGCTGAAGCTGGCCGGCGGGTTCTACCTCCGGCTCATCGGCGACTCGCCGACCGGGATCGCGTTCGGCTCGATCATCGGTCTCATCTTCTTCATCTCGCTCGTCGCCCGGCTGCTCGTCTACGTCACGGCGTGGACGGCGACCGGCTCGGACGCGCCACCGAAGCCGGTCCAGCCGCCCGCCCCGGTGGTGCTGAAGCCGGTGGTCGTGGTGGACCCGCCGCTGGCGGTGCCCGCCACGGTCGGCGTGGTCACCGGCGTGCTCGGGACCCTGCTCGCCCTCCGCTGGCGCCGCCGCTCCCGCCACTAGCGCCCCAATGTGGCCTTCGGTGCGTTGAACGCACCCAAGGCGGCCTTCGGTGCGTTGAACGCACCCAATGTGGCCTTGGGGCGCTTGTCAGGCGGGCTTCTCCGAACCCACCAGCCACATCGAGAAGTACTGGGAGCCGCCGCCGTAGGCGTGGCCGAGCGCGCGGCGGGCGCCGTCCACCTGGTAGTCGCCGGCCCGGCCCATGACCTGCTTCGCCGCCTCGGAGAAGCGCAGCATGCCCGACGCGCCGATCGGGTTCGACGACAGCACTCCGCCGGACGGGTTGCACGGCAGCCGGCCGCCGATCGCCGTCTCGCCCTTCTCGGTGACTTTCCAGCCTTCGCCTTCGGGCGCGAAGCCCAGGTTCTCCAGCCACATCGGCTCGAACCACGAGAACGGCACGTAGATCTCCGCGACGTCCACTTCGGACATCGGGTCGGTGATCCCCGCCTCGGCCCACAGCGCGGCCGCGGCTTCACGCCCGGCCCGGGGGTTCACCTGGTCGCGGCCGGCGAACGTGGTCGGCTCGGTGCGCATCGCCGTCGCGTGGATCCAGGCCGCGCCGCCCTCGACGGCGTCCCCGGCGGCCTCGTCGCCGAGCACCATCGCGCACGCGCCGTCGGACGACGGGCACGTCTCGTCGTAGCGGATCGGGTCCCACAGCATCTGCGACGCCCGCACCGACTCGACGGTGATGTCCGGCTGCCGCAGGTGCGCGAACGGATTCAACGCGCCGTTGCGCCGGTCCTTCGCCGCGACGATCGCGCCGACGTGCTCGGGCGCGCCCGAGCGGCGGATGTAGGACCGCACGTGCGGCGCGAAGTAGCCGCCCGCGCCGGCGCCGACCGGCATCTGGAACGGCGGCAGGATCGACAGGCCCCACATCGCGTTCGACTCGGACTGCTTCTCGTACGCCACGGTCAGCACCCGGCGGTGCACGCCCGCCTGGATGAGCGACGCCGCCACCAGCGCGGTCGATCCGCCGACCGAGCCGGCGGTGTGCACGCGCAGCAGCGGCTTCCCGGTCGCGCCGAGGGAGTCGGCGAGGAACAGCTCGGGCATCATCACGCCCTCGAACAGGTCCGGCGCCTTGCCCAGCACGACGGCGTCGATGTCGGCCCACTCCACCTGGGCGTCGGTCATCGCGCGGTCGATCGCCTCGCGCAGCAGGCCCGGCATCGAGACGTCCTGCCGCTTGGCGCGGTGGTGCGTCTGGCCGGTGCCGAGCACGGCGGTGAGCTGCTTGGTCATCGGGCCTCCAGCACGGTCACCAGGTTCTGTTGCAGGGCTGGGCCGCTCGTCGCGTGCGCCACGGCCTTGCGGGATTCGCCGCGGTGGATGCGGATCGCCGCTTCGCCGATCCGCGCGAGCCCGGCGGAGAACATCGGGTTGGCGGCCAGCGCCCCGCCGGAGGGGTTGATCTGCACGCCGTCGCCGAGCCCGAGCGCGGTCCGCAGGATGAGCTCCTGGTGCGTGAAGGGCGCGTGCAGCTCGGCGAGGTCGACGCCGTCGAGGTCCAGCGCCTTGGCAGCCGCCTCGGTGGACGGGCTTCGCGTCAGGTCTCGCGCACCCAGCACGGGGGAGTCGACGCGATGCTCGATGCCAGTGATCACCGCCGGCCGATCGACGATCGCCCTCGCCCGTTCCACAGTGGACAGGACGATGACGGCGGCGCCGTCGGTGATCGGCGCGATGTCGTGCCGGCGCAACGGATCGGCGTAGTACGGTGTGTCGAGCAGGTCCGCGACGTCCTTGCCCGTCCCGCGGGCGGCGACCTCGGCGAGGTCCTTTTCGGACCAGATCCCGGCCTCCAGGCCCAGGCGTGCCTGGATCCCGGCGATGGAGATCGAGTCCGGCCACAGCGGCGTGACGACGTACGGGTCGAGCTGCAGGGCGAGCACCCGGCGCAGCTGCCCGGCGCTGGACTTGCCGAAGCCGTAGACGAGCGCGGTCTCGACCTCGCCCATCTTGATCTTCAGCCAGGCCTCGTACAGTGCCCAGGCGGCGTCCATCTCGACGTGCGATTCGTGGATCGGCGGGAACGCGCCGATCGCGTCGACGGCGGCGATGAAGGAGAACGCGCGGCCGGCCAGGTAGTCCGACGAGCCGGAGCACCAGAACCCGATGTCCTGTTTGGACAGGCCGGTCTGCTTGAAGACCTCGGCGAAGATCGGGACGAGCATCTCCACGCCGTTGGTGGTACCCGGTGTTTCGCGGACGTTGGGGGCCTTCGCGAAGCCCGCGATCGCGACGTCTGGCATCAGGACCTCACAGGTGGTGGGCGAAGGTTTCGTAAGCCGCGTCCGGCTCGCCGGTCGGCTCGAAGTGGCTGATGTTCTCCAGCGACGTCCACCACTGATCGCGCGGCTTCCACGCGGCGCGCACGCGCATGCCCATCCTGACCTCTTCGGCGGCGCAGCCCAGCACGAGGTGGAGGAAGGCGATGTCGGCGCCGTCGAGCAGGATGTAGGCGGCGACGTACGGCGGCTTGAGCCGCTGGCCGAGGAACGGGACGTTGACGATGCAGAACGTGGTGACGATGCCGGTGTCGGGCAGCTCGACCTCTTCGGTGGTCGGCACGCCGTCGGTCGGGCACGCGCCACGCGGCGGGATGTAGACCTTCCCGCAGGCGGGGCAGCGCTGGCCGATCATCTTGCCCTCGGCGAGCCCGCGCAGGTAGGTGCTCTCCTCGGGCGACGCCGAGTGCAGGTACTTGAGGTGCACCGGCGTGATGACGACGCTGACCGGCGCGCCTTCCTCGCGTTCGGCGACCGGGGGAGCGGCCTCGGTGGGAGTGGTGTCCGCGGCGTCCACGGGCAGGAAGTAGGCGATGTCGCGGATGTGCCCGACGACCTCGTCGGCCCACCGCACGCGCACCCGCAGTCCACTGTGGATGTTCTCGGGCGAGCCGGCGTCGACGGCGTGCAGCATCGGGGTGTCGGCGCCGTCGAGCCTGACGAGCGCCCAGGCGAAGGGCCGGCTCAGCGGCTGCCCGTCGAGGGGTTCGGGGCACCACGACCACGAGACGACCGTGCCTTCGGTGGCGACCGGGACGAACTCGGAGAGCTGCTCGGCGGTCACCGGGTCGTACTCGACCGGCGGGACGTGCACGCGCCCGTCGCTGCCCCGGATGCCTTCGATGCGGTGGTCACGCAGCGCGTTGACGAATCGCCCGAGGACGGGCCCGGTCGAGCGGGTGTAGTCGAAGCCGACGTTCAGCGGTGCCGCAAGCGGTGTCTCGGTCACGTCCATGAGTGAAACACGTTCTCGTTCTGCCGACAAGATTCCTCCGCGCGCTGGATCCAGTAAGAAAGGAACGCGTTCTCAGTCAGCGACCTTTGAAGTCCGGCTTCCGCTTCTCGCTGAACGCCCGCGGCCCCTCCTTGGCATCCTCCGACGCGAAGACCTCGATCCCGTACTGCGAGTCCAGCTTGAAGGCCTCTTCCTCGTGCAATCCCTCGGTGTCGCGGATCGTCCGGAGGATGGCCCGCACGGCCAGTGGCCCGTTCGCGTTGATCAGCGCGGCCAGCTCCAGGGCCTTCGACAGCGCCGTTCCGTCCGGGACCACGTGCCCGATCAACCCGATGGCCAGGGCTTCCGAAGCGGACAGATGACGTCCGGTCAGCAGGATGTCCGCCGCCACCGTGTACGGGATCTGACGCGGCAGCCGCACCGCCGACCCACCCATCGGGAACAGTCCCCAGCGCGCCTCCGACACCCCGAAGCGCGCCGAAGAGCCCGCCACCCGGATGTCCGTGCCCTGGAGGATCTCGGTCCCGCCCGCGATCGCCGGGCCTTCGACCGCCGCGATCAGCGGTTTCGTGAGGCGGCGGCCCTTCAGCAGCCCGGGGATGCGCGCCGGGTCGAACTTGCCCGACGCGAACGACTCCGACGGCGAATTGCGGGACATCGACTTCAGGTCCGCGCCCGCGCAGAACGCGCCGCCCGCGCCGGTGAGGACGCAGCTGCGGATCGAGTCGTCGGAATCCACCCGGTCCCAGGCCTCGACCATGATCGACATCATCTCGCCGGTGATCGCGTTGCGCGCCTCGGGCCGGTTCATCGTGACGACGAGGGTCTGCCCCTCCTGTGTCACCAGCGCGTGCGGTTCACCCACGGAAGACCTCCTGAAGGAGCAGTGCCATTGCCCGGAACGATAACATGTTCTACTTTGAGGGCGTGGCACTCAACATCGCGGATCTTCTGGAGCACGCCGTCGACGCCGTGCCGGAGCGCGTCGCGGTCGTGTGCGGTGACCGGCAAGTCACCTTCGCCGAACTGGAGGCGCGGGCCAACCGGCTCGCCCACCACCTCGCCGCACACGGCGTGGGACGCGGATCCCACATCGGGGTCTACTCCCGCAACTCGATCGAGGCCTTGGAGGCGATGATCGCGGCGTACAAGCTGCGCGCGATCGCCGTCAACGTCAACTACCGGTACGTGCACGGCGAACTCGTCTACCTCTTCAACGACGCCGAGATCGTCGCGCTCGTGCACCAGCGCAGCTACGCCGACAAGGTTGCCGCGGCGCTGCCCGAAGCGCCGAAACTGAAACACGTTGTCGTGATCGACGACGGCGAAGAAGGCGACTACGAGCGCTACGGCGGCGTCGACTACGAAACGGCGCTCGCCGGGCAGTCCCCCGAGCGCGATTTCGGCGAGCGCTCCGGCGACGACCTCTACATCCTCTACACCGGCGGCACCACGGGCTACCCGAAGGGCGTGCTCTGGCGGCAGGAGGACGTCTGGCGCGCGCTCGGCGGCGGGATCAACTTCGTCACCGGCGAGTACGTCCCGGACGAGTGGACGCTCGCCGAGCAGGGCAAGGCCGGGAGCCTGAGCCGGCTGCCCTGCGCGCCCCTGATCCACGGCGCCGCGCAGTGGGCCGCGTTCGGCGCGCTGTTCACCGGCAGCCCGGTGATCTTCGTGCCGCGCTTCGACCCGCACGAGATCTGGAAGGCCGTGCAGAAGCACAAGGTCCAGGTCCTCACGATCGTCGGTGACGCGATGGCCCGGCCGCTCATCGAGGCCTATTACGAGGGTGGCTACGACGCTTCGTCGATCGTCGCGGTGTCGAGCCACGCCGCGCTGTTCTCGCAGTCGGTGAAACAGCAGTTCGTCGAGCTCGTGCCGCCCCACGCGCTGGTCACCGACGCGATCGGCGCGTCGGAGAGCGGCTTCACCGGGATCGGCGCGGTGGCCAAGGGCGCCGACCACAGCGCCGGCCCGCGGGTGAACTTCGGCCAGGACGCCGTCCTGCTCGACGAAGACGGCAACATCGTCGAGAAGAAGCCGGGCGCGACCGGGCTGATCGGCCGCCGCGGGCACGTCCCGCTCGGCTACTACAACGATCCCGAGAAGAGCAAGAAGATCTTCGTCGAGGTCGACGGCGTCCGCTACGTCGTGCCGGGCGACTACGCCCGCTACGAGGAGGACGGCACCGTCACGCTGCTCGGCCGCGGCTCGCAGTGCGTCAACACCGGCGGCGAGAAGGTCTACCCGGAGGAGGTCGAAGGGGCGCTCAAGTCGCACCCCGACGTCTTCGACGCGCTCGTCATCGGCGTCCCGGACGAGCGGCTCGGCCAGCGCGTCGCCGCCGTCGTCCAGCTCCGCGAGGGCGCCGAGACGAACCTCGACGCGCTCGAAGAGCACGTCCGCGGCGAGATCGCCGGGTACAAGGTGCCGCGCACGATCTGGCTGGCCGGCGAGATCGGCCGGTCGCCCAGCGGCAAGCCGGACTACCCGTGGGCCCAGCGCTACGCCGCCGAGCACGAACCGGCCACGGCCCAGCCCGTCTGAGGAGGACAGAGAGAGTGCGGACACCCCTGTGCGACCGGCTCGGCATCGACCTGCCGATCATCGGGTTCACCCCGTCGGAGCACGTCGCCGCGGCGCTCAGCCGCGCCGGCGGGCTCGGCGTGCTCGGCTGCGTGCGGTTCAACGACGCCGCCGAGCTCGACCGGGTGCTCACCTGGATGGACGAGAACACCGGCGGGAAACCGTACGGCGTCGACATCGTCATGCCGGCGAAGGTGCCCGCCGAGGGCACGCAGGTCGACCTGGCGAAGCTGATCCCGGACGGCCACCGCGCGTTCGTCGACCGCGTGCTGAAGGACCTGTCGGTGCCGCCCCTGCCGGACGACACCGACGAGCGCGCGGGGGTGCTCGGCTGGCTGCACTCGGTCGCCCGATCGCACGTCGAGGTCGCGCTGAACCACCCGATCAAGCTGATCGCCAACGCGCTCGGCTCGCCGCCGGCGGACGTGATCGGCCAGTGCCACGAGCGCGGCGTTCCGGTGGCGGCGCTCGCCGGCAAGGCCGAGCACGCGGTCCGGCACGTCGAGAACGGCGTCGACTTCGTGGTGGCGCAGGGGTACGAAGCCGGCGGGCACACCGGCGAGATCGCGTCCATGGTGCTGGTGCCGGAGATCGTCGACGCCGTCGACGTGCCGGTGCTCGCCGCGGGCGGAATCGGGTCCGGCCGCCAGGTGGCCGCGGCGCTCGCGCTCGGCGCGTCCGGCGTCTGGATGGGCTCGACGTGGCTCACCACCGAGGAGTACCTGCAGACCATGGCGACGTCGGGGGCGATCCAGCAGGCGCTCGTCGCGGCGTCGTCGTCCGACACCGTGCGGACGCGGATCTACACCGGCAAGCCGGCCCGGCTGCTCAAGACCCGCTGGACCGAGGCGTGGGCCGCGCCCGACGCGCCCGAGCCGTTGCCGATGCCGCTGCAGAACCTGCTGGTTTCCCCGGCCCACAACCGGATCCACGCGACGAACGACCCGGGCCTGGTGTCGATGCCGGTCGGCCAGATCGTCGGCCGGATGAACGCGGTCCGCCCGGTCGCCGACGTCGTCGCGGACCTGGTGAGCGGCTACGAAGAAGCGTTGTCCCGCTTGGACAAGACCCGCTGAACGCGCAGGAAGGGGCCCCGCCGCGGCGGGGCCCCTTCTTCGTGCGTGAAGCGGTTACAGCGTGGCGGCCGCCGAGGCGATCTTCGACGCGAACGTGCTCACCTCGGTGTAGACACCGGGGGCGTGCGGCCGGGCGCAGCCGTCACCCCAGGAGACGATGCCGACCTGGATCCAGGCGTTGTTGTTGTCCCGGCGGAACATCGGGCCGCCGGAGTCGCCCTGGCAGGTGTCGACGCCACCCGCGCTCAGGTTGCCCGCGCAGATTTCGGCGCTCGGGATGAGATCGGGGTAGCTGCCGCCCTGCGCGGCGCAGGTCGAGTCGGAGACGAACGGAACGGTCGCCTTGAGCAGGTAGCGCTGCTGCGCGCCGCCTTCGGTCGCCGCGCCCCAGCCGGCCACGGTGAACGTGCCCGAGTTGTACGTGGTGGTCGTCGCGATCGGCAGGGTCGACAGGCCGGTCACCGGGCTGGCCAGCTTGATCAGCGCCCAGTCGCCGCCGGTCGAGGTGCCGTACGTCGGCGACCGGTAGACGTAGGTCGACTTGATCTTCTGCGCGCTGGTGCTCTGCAGGTCGACGACGCCGACGGTCGCGGTGATCGAGGTGTTGGCGCCGGTCCGGCTGACGCAGTGCGCCGCGGTCAGCACGATCTGCTTGGTGTAGAGCGACCCGCCACAGCCCATGGAAAGCCGGACCATGAAGGGGAATTCGCCCTGGGCCGCCCGGGTCCCGCCCACCACGTTGGTGGACGGCGGCTGGGCGGCGGTGGCGATCGCCGGGGTGGCGAACGACGCGGCCGCGGCGACCGCGGCGAGTGTGGTGGTGGCGTTTCTGAGCAGGGTGAACCAGCGCTTGGGGGCCAAGGGGATCAATCCTTCCAGTGTCCACAGTGGAAGTGGTTGCCGTCAGCGGCCCCATGACTACATCAGGTGCTCTCAGACCGGGACAACCGACTTTCTTCGGATCTTTCGGGCGGTTGGGTGATTTCTGACCGGCGGTGCGACGAACGCCGTAGGCCGAACCGACCAGCAAGCCGGCCGGCGTGAATTCACCGGGGCTTTTTCGGCTTTGGTGTTTCGGCCGTGTTACGTGCCACGGCGAAGGCGTCGGCTGACGAGCTGTCACATTCCGCGCGGCGTCCTCGTCCCTCCCACGACCAACCGAACAGAGAGGAACGAAATGAACGTCGCACTGTGGGCAGGACAGGTTCTGCTGGCCGCGATCTTCGCCGTGTCGGGCGCGCTCAAGTCGACGATGTCCCAGCAGCGGATGCTCGAAACCGGCCAGACCGGGGCGGCGGCGTACCCGCTGCCCGTGGTCCGGTTCGCCGCGATCTGCGAGCTCCTCGCCGCGGTGGGCCTGATCCTGCCGCTGCTGCTGGGCGTCGCCCCGGCACTGACCGGCTGGGCGGCGGTCGGGCTGGCCGTGGTGATGGTGGGGGCGATGGCGATGCACGGCAGGCTGGCGATCGTGCAGCACAAGGCGGCCGAGTGGCGGAACGTCGGGGTCAACGTGGCGCTCCTGGCGGTCTGCGTCTTCGTCGCCGCGGGACGTCTCTGAGGCTGCCGATGCAACCCCGCGCGCGTTCACTCCGTCTCGCGGGTATGCGTACCACGGTGAAACTGCTGGGCGCGGGCCTGCTGCTGGTCACGGCGACGGCCTGCGCGGCGAATTCCGGCGCCGGGGCCCCGGCGGGCGGCAGCACGGCGCCCGAGCCGGCCCCGACGTCGGCGAGCGTGCCGGGCACGGTCACGCCCACGCTCGGCCCGCCGCCGTCGCAGACGGTCGGGCGGCCGACGCAGGGCATCGCGCCGGGCGACGACGTCGTCGCCGAGTCGCAGATCGACGCCCGCCTGCTGCCCGAGGGCTACCCGCGCACGCTCACCCGCAGCCTCGACGGGCAGACCCTGGTCCTGCAGGCCGAGGAGGGCGGCTGCCGCCGCATCTCGGCGCGCGTCGGCGAGCAGACCGCGCAGCAGGTGGTCGTCCTGGTCGCGGTGGGGACGGCGCCCAAGGGCCAGATGTGCCCGGACTACATCAAGGAGATCAAGATCTCGCTCGCTCTCGCGGCGCCGCTCGGGACGCGCACGGTCGTCCTCCGCCAGGGCTGACCACCACGAACGCTGGGAGGGCCGCCCCGGGATGCCCGCGGGTGGCCCTCCCAGACCATTCCCCGGTGCAACCTCCCGGCGCCTCCGTTCCGTCCTGGGGACATGAGGTACTCAGCGAAGGTGGTCGGGACAGGCGCGCTCCTGCTGATGGTGACGGCCTGCGCCGGCCAGGACATGCCCACCAACCAGCCACTGGGATCGACCGGCAGCGTGTCGGTGCCCGCGCCGGCGTCGCCGTCGCCGTCACCGAGTGAGTCGGTGCTGCCGGCGCCGCCCGAGGCCAACCCGCCGGGCAAGCCGCGGCTGACCGTGCCCGAGGGCAGCACGCCGGTCCCGGCGGACAAGATCGACGCCACCGCGCTGCCCGCCGGCTTCCCGCGCGAGGTGTGGACGGCCAACGGCGGCACCGTCCTCAACATCCGCGCCCAGGAAGGCGGCTGCGGCCACGCGCTCGGCGAAGCGGCCGAGCAGGCGGGCGACCGCGTCGTCGTCAACCTGAGCGAGACGAAGGCCCAGACCAACCAGATGTGCACGATGGACATCCGGTACCCGGTCATCTCGGTCACCCTGGCCGCACCGCTCGACCAGCGCACGGTGGTGCTGAAGACCGTGCCGCCGAAGTAGCACGTCTCTTGCCGCGGCCCCCCGGGGAAGCGCCCCGGGGGCCGCGTGCTGTCCGCAGTGGACCATGGGCGGCCGCTGGTCCGGACCACACGGGGCCCGTGGTCCGCTTTGTCGAAGTTGTCGAAAATTGTCAGTGCTCCCGCTGAACCGCCGTCGTGACCGGGCCGTGTCCCGGGTGAGGTGGCGATCAGAGAGGAGGGGCCCATGCCCCGGTTGAGCAGTGGCCGGCACCGCAAGCAGGCGACCGTCGGATTGGCCGCGTTGCTGGGCGTCGCCGGAATCACCGCGACCGCCATCGCGCTGAGCAGTCCCGCGGGCAACGCGGCCGAAGCGCCCAAGGAGAACTGCGGGGGACTCGACACCGCCCTGCAGAACAACCTGAACTTCATCGCGGGCCAGCAGGCGAACCCGGACGCGCAGTCGGCCGCGCGGATCGCCAACCGCCAGGCGGTGGTGGACCTGATCCAGCAGCGACGGCAGGTGGCGGGCTGCACGGCGAACGTCGTGGCGGACACCGGCCAAGCCGCAGCGGCGCCGGGGAACTCCGGGAACGCGCCGGGCAAGGCGCAGGCGCCCGGGCAGCAGAACCAGGAGCAGCCGGCCGCCGGTGGCGCGGTGGGCGAGGTCGTGTGTCCCGGTTCGACCGTGACGCTCTCCGGCGAGGCCGGCGCCCCGGCCGCGTCGAGCAACCAGTTCCCGGCCGGGACGAAGCTGAAGGTGACCAACCTCGACAACTCGAAGTCGACGACAGTCGAGGTGACGTCGGTGTCGGGCAGCTGCACGCTGCTCAACAACGCGGCTTTCGAACAGGTCCGGGAGCCCGGCAAGTTCCTCATCCGGCGCGCGCGGATCGAGCGCGTCGGCTGAGGCAACGGAAAAGGGGGACACCGGCGGCGGGCCGGTGTCCCCCTTTTCCTTGCGTGCTAACGGAAGCTGATCTGTAGCACCGGATCGCCGGTGCTGGCGAAGAAGTCGTTGCCCTTGTCGTCGATGACGATGAACGCCGGGAAGTCCTCGACCTCGATCTTCCAGACGGCTTCCATGCCGAGCTCGGCGTACTCGAGGACGTCGACCTTCTTGATGCAGTCCTGCGCGAGCCGCGCCGCCGGGCCGCCGATGGAGCCGAGGTAGAAGCCGCCGTGCGCCTGGCACGCGTTCGTCACCTGCTTCGAGCGGTTCCCCTTGGCCAGCATGACGAGCGAGCCGCCGGCGGCCTGGAACTGCTCGACGTAGGAGTCCATCCGCCCGGCCGTGGTCGGGCCGAACGAACCGGACGCGTAGCCCTCGGGCGTCTTCGCCGGGCCCGCGTAGTAGACCGGGTGGTTCTTGAGGTAGTCCGGCATCTCCTCGCCGGCGTCGAGGCGCTCGGCGATCTTGGCGTGCGCGATGTCCCGCGCGACGACCAGCGGCCCGGTGAGCGAGAGCCGCGTCTTGACCGGCAGCTGCGAGAGCTGCGCGCGGATCTCGGCCATCGGCCGGTTGAGGTCGACGGCGACGACGTCGTCGGAGAGGTCTTCCTCGGTGACGTCGGGCAGGAAGCGGGCGGGGTCGCGCTCGAGCTGTTCGATGAACACGCCGTCGGCGGTGATCTTGGCCTTGGCCTGCCGGTCGGCGGAGCAGGAGACGGCGACGCCGACGGGGCAGCTGGCGCCGTGGCGGGGGAGCCGGATGACGCGGACGTCGTGGCAGAAGTACTTCCCGCCGAACTGCGCGCCGATGCCGAACTGCCGGGTCATCTCCAGGACCTGCTGCTCGAGGCCGGTGTCGCGGAAGGCGTGACCCAGTTCGGAGCCTTCGGTCGGCAGGTTGTCGAGGTAGCGGGCGGAGGCGAGCTTCGCGACCTTGAGGTTGAACTCCGCGGACATCCCGCCGACGACGATGGCGAGGTGGTAGGGCGGGCAGGCGGCGGTGCCGAGGCTGCGCAGCTTCTCGTCGAGGAAGCGCGCGAGCCGCTTCGGGTTCAGGACGGCCTTGGTTTCCTGGTAGAGGAAGGTCTTGTTGGCGCTGCCGCCACCCTTGGCCATGAAGAGGAACTCGTAGGCCGGGTCGTCCTGCCCGTCCTTGTGGTACAGCTCGATCTGCGCGGGCAGGTTCGTGCCGGTGTTGCGCTCGTCCCAGAAGTTCACCGGCGCCATCTGCGAGTACCGCAGGTTCAGCTGCTGGTAGGCGTCGAAGATGCCCTGCGAGAGCGCCCGCTCGTCGTCACCGCCGGTGAGCACGCCTTCGCCACGCTTCCCGATGACGATGGCGGTGCCGGTGTCCTGGCACATGGGCAGCACGCCCCCGGCGGAGATGGCGGCGTTGCGCAGCAGGTCCATCGCGACGAACCGGTCGTTGCCGCTCGCCTCGGGATCGTCGACGATGGCCCGCAGCTGCCGCAGGTGTGACGTGCGCAACAGGTGCTGGATGTCGGTGATGGCGGTGCGGGCGAGCGTGGTGAGCGCCTGCGGGTCGACCTTCAGGAACTTCCGCCCGGCGGCTTCGACGGTCTCGACGCCCTCGTCGGTGACCAGCCGGTATTCGGTGGTGGTGTCCTTGCCCAGCGGGAGGACTTCGGTGTGCTGAAACGTGGTGGACGGCACTGCCAGGCTCCTTTGCCAGCTCCGGGATCGGTCCACCTTATGCGGCGGTAATGGGTACGCCGAAGAGGCATGCGGTCACTGTGGGCCACCCCACGCACGCCCTCTGAGTGGCCCAGTGGGCCCGCCACCCCGAAGCCCGATTGTCACTACGGACGGTGGTACCGCGTCAAGGCGGGAAAGCGTGCCTTGACCCGGCACCACCGTCCGCGTGCTGGCTTCGGATCGGGGTGGTGGGGAGGGCTGGGTGGTCGGCCTGTGCGCCGACCGTCCCGGTACGCGACCCGACCGTCCGGGCACGCGACTCGGCCTTCCGGGTACGCGACTCGGCCGTCCGAGTGAGCTGGGGAAGCTGGTCGGGAGGCCGGGTCCACCCCGACGGACCCGACCTCCCGGGGAAAGCTCCCGGGTGCGTGCACACCCGGTTGCGAGGCCTGCGCCGGCACTTCGAGGCTGTCGTGACGCAGGTCATAAGTCAACGCCGCCGAACGGGTGCTGGCTGAGGGTTGCTACCCATGATCGGCTGGGGTGAAACCCGGCTTTCGCGGAAAATTCCCGCTCCGCGCCGAATGCCTGGTCAGCGCGGTGGGGAAATGACCGAGGGCGGGCGCACATCGTGCACCCGCCCTCGAACGAGAGGTGATCAGCTGGCGTACGCGCGGAGGCGGTCCGCGCGCTCGCCCTGGCGCAGCTTCGACATGACCTCGCGCTCGATCTGGCGGACGCGCTCGCGGGACAGCCCGAAGTGCTTGCCGATCTGGTCGAGCGTGCGCGGCTGGCCGTCGTCGAGGCCGTAGCGCAGGCGGATCACGTGCTGCTCGCGGTCGTCCAGCGTCGCCAACACCCGGCGCAGGTCGTCCTGGAGCAGGCCCGAGATCACGGCGCTCTCCGCGTCGGTCGCCTCGGAGTCCTCGATGAAGTCGCCCAGTGGGGCGTCCTCCTCCGTGCCGACCGGCATGTCCAGGCTTACCGGGTCACGCGAGTGGTCGAGCAGGTCCGAGATCTTGTGCGCCGGGATGCCCGACTCGGCCGACAGCTCCTCGTGCGTGGCGTCACGCCCGAGCTGCTGGTGCAGGTCGCGCTTGATGCGGGCCAGCTTGTTCACCTGTTCCACCAGGTGGACCGGCAGCCGGATCGTGCGGCCCTGGTCGGCCATGCCCCGGGTGATCGCCTGCCGGATCCACCAAGTGGCGTACGTCGAGAACTTGAACCCCTTGGAGTAGTCGAACTTCTCCACCGCGCGGATGAGACCCAGGTTCCCCTCCTGGATCAGGTCGAGCAGCGGCATCCCCCGGCCGGTGTAGCGCTTGGCCAGCGAGACCACCAGGCGGAGGTTCGCCTCCAGCAGGTGGTTCTTCGCCACGTGGCCGTCGCGGACCAGCGCGGCCAGCTCGGTGCGGCGCTTCGCCGTGAGGTTCTCGGCCGTGTCCAGCATGTGCTGGGCGAACACGCCGGCTTCGATCCGCTTGGCCAGCTCGACCTCGTCGGCCGCGGACAGCAGCGCCGTCTTGCCGATGCCGTTGAGGTAGACGCGGACGAGGTCGGCGGCGGGGCTCTGGGCGTCGAGGTCGGCGTCGGTGAGCGTCCCCACGCCCATCGCCGGCTCCTCGGTCGTCTGAGCCGGGATGCGCTCGCGAATCCCGCGCGACTCGCGTTCGAGAGTCTGGACTGACATTCTGCCTCCCCGGTCACGGGCTGAACGTGCTGCTGCGGTCGTCCACCGGGTGCGTACCCGCGGACCGGGGCCTGTGGATCCCGGTTCGCCGGTCCGGCCGGCTTGGCTGGACATCTGGCACAACGCTCCGGGTTCCCAAAACGTTCCCGGTCCGTCATAGAAGAAGACGGATGCCGGGGCGATCCGGTTGCTGGACCAATGCTGAACTTTTGCTGAGAACGTTCCGTGACCGGGAAACCTGAGAATCCCATATGAATCCGGCGGGAAACTGAACCGGACCCCGATGGTCTAAACCTCTACGACAACCGTGAACGGACCGTCGTTCACGCTGGAGACCGCCATCATCGCGCCGAACCGGCCGGTCGCCACGGTGGCGCCGCGGCCGCGCAGCTCGGCCACGACGGCGTCCACCAACGGCTCGGCGACCTCCGGCCGGGCCGCCTGCGTCCACGACGGCCGGCGCCCTTTCTTCGTGTCGCCGTAGAGCGTGAACTGGCTCACCACGAGCAGTGGCGCATTCGCCGTGGCGCATGATTCCTCGTCGCGCAACAGCCGCAGTTCGTGCAGTTTGCGCGCCATCGTGGCGGCCTTCGCGGCGTCGTCGTCGACGTGGATTCCCAGCAGCACAAGCAAACCCGGCTCGTCGATCGCGCCGACGACGGCGCCCTCGACCGTCACGTCCGCCCGCGTGACGCGGGCCGCGACCGCCCTCACCGGTCCGCCGGGACGAGCATGCCGTGCCGGACGAGCTCGCGGACGACGGGCAGCGCGGCGGCCGCCAGCTCCTCGGCCGAGAGGCCCTGCGCGGCCGCCAGCAGCTCGATCAGGTCCGCCAGCGGCAGCGCGCCGCGGCAGCCCGCCAGCAGCCGCGTCGCCAGCTCGTCGACCTCGTGCTGCCAGCCCGGCCCGTCGGTGCGGTGCAGCCGCCGGATGGTCGTCGCCCAGCCTTCGTCGCCGGGTTCGCTGACGCTTTCGAGCAAAACCGTGTCGGGGACCACAAAGCGGACATCGAGCAAGGAATCACCCGATTCGCGCAGCCATTCCACGCGGTCCAGCCAGCCCGCCGCTTCCGGGCCCAGCGGGTCGTCGTAGGCCTGGCGGAGGTCCTCGCACACGACGGTCGGTGTCCGCCCGGACGCCCGCCGCAGCGTGACGAACCCGAAGCCGATGCCCCGGACGTCGTTCGCGGCGAACCAGTCGAGCCACGCCGCCGCCTTCGCGCGGCCCTCCGGTGAGCGCGGGTCGAGACCCGCGTCCCGCAGCCACGTGCCGACGTAGAGCGCCGGATCGGCGACGTCGCGTTGCACGAACCAGGCGTCGGTCTCGGCGGGCAGCCAGCGGCTCACCCGATCGGCCCAGTCCTCCTTCCCGGTGTGCAACCAGGAGGCGAGCAGGTGGCCGGTGCCGCCGTCGTTGAGGAAGCCGGGCAGCTGCCGCACGACCAGCGCGCTCGCGTCGTCGCCGGCGAGCCCGGAGTCGCGGTAGGTGTAGTCGACGCGCGCCGGGCCGACCACGAACGGCGGATTGCACACGACCTGGTCGAACTTCCGCCGCGCGACCGGCGCGAACCACTCGCCGCGGACGAGCTCGACGTCCAGCTCGTTCAGCCGGAAGGTCGCCGCGGCCAGGGCGAGGGCCCGCGCGGAGACGTCGGTCGCGGTGACGCGCTGGGCGTGCCGGGTCGCGTGCAGTGCCTGGACGCCGTTGCCGGTGCCCAGGTCGAGCAGGGTGCCGACCGGGCGGCGGCTGGTGGCGCGGATCAGCGAGAGCGACGCGTGGCCGACGCCGAGCACGTGGTCCTCGGGCACGGTGTGGCCCAGCAGGTCGGCGTCGAGGTCGGAGACGACCCACCAGGAGCTTTCCTCGTCGCCGTGCGGCCGGATGTCGAGGGCGGCGCGGTAGCCGTCGGTCACCTCGCCGAGGATCCCGGCGGCCACGGCGTCTTCCGGGGAAAGGGGCGCGAAGGCGGCCTTGACGGCGGTCTCCGGCTCGGTGCCGCCCAGCAGGAACAGCCGGATCAGCGTGCCGAGGTCGCCCGCGTCCCGGCTGGCGCGCTCGGCGGGCACCGGTTCGCCGCGGCCCAGCGCCGCGTGCGCGGCCCCGCCGAGGGCGGCCACCACGCCGTCGGCGTCGTAGGCGGTGCGCCGGAAGGCCTCGCGCAGCCGCGCGCAGACGTCGTCGGACAGGTCGGGCAATCCACTTCGCGTGCTCACGGTGGGTAATGCTGCCACGATGACCCCCGTGACCCTTGAACGCGTCCTCGCCCCGCTCGACGCGGCGCTGCCCGAACTCGAAGCGCTGTACATCGACCTCCACCGGCACCCGGAGCTCTCCTTCGCCGAGACCCGGACAGCGTCCGTGCTGGCCCGGCGGCTGGCGGACGACGGCTACGAGGTGCACACCGGCATCGCCGGCACCGGCGTGCTGGGCGTGCTGCGCAACGGCGAGGGCCCGACCGTGCTGCTGCGGGCCGACATCGACGCGCTGCCGGTCGAGGAGAAGACCGGCCTGTCCTACGCCAGCACCGCCCGCGGGACCGACGAGCACGGCACCGACGTCCCGGTCATGCACGCCTGCGGGCACGACATGCACGCCACCTGGCTCTCCGGCGCCGCCGCGCTGCTCGCGAAGGGCCGCGACACCTGGGCCGGCACGCTGCTGGTGGTGTTCCAGCCGGGGGAGGAGGGCGCGGGTGGCGCCGCGGCGATGGTCCGCGACGGCCTGTTCGACATCGCCGGCAAGCCCGACGTCGTGTTCGGGCAGCACCTGGTGCCCGGCCCGGCCGGCTGGGTGCTCACCCGGCCGGGCGTGATCATGGCCGCCACCGACACGCTGCGTGTCACCCTGCACGGCCGCGGCGGGCACGGCTCGCGCCCGGAGACGACCGTCGACCCGGCCGTGCTGGCCGCGTCCGTGGTGCTCAAGCTGCAGACGATTGTCTCGCGCGAGATCGCCGCCACCGACTCGGCCGTGGTCACCGTCGGTTCGCTGCACGTCGGCACCGCGAGCAACGTGATCGCCGACGACGCCGTGCTGGAGGTCAACGTCCGGTCCTTCGACCAGGCCGTGCGCGAGCGGGTGCTGGCCGCGGTCGAGCGGATCGTCCACGGCGAGGCCGCGACGGCCGGCGCGCCAAAGCCGCCCGAGATCGAGCGGTCCGGCGCCTACCCGGTGACCGAGAACGACGAGGCCGCCAACGACGCGCTCACCGAGGTCTTCCGCGGCCACTTCGGCGCCGAGGTCGTGTATCCGGCGCCGCTGATCACCGGCAGCGAGGACTTCAGCGAGTTCGGCCGGGCGGCCGGCGTGCCCTCGGTGTTCTGGCTGGTCGGCGGCTTCGACCCGCAGACGGTCATCACGGCGATGACCGAGGGCCGGTTCGAGCGCGACATCCCGTCGAACCACTCGCCGCGGTTCGCGCCGATCCTGCACCCGACCCTGCGCACCGGCATCGAGACCCTGGTCGTCGCCGCGTTGAGCAAGATGCGTCACCCAGGTGTCGGATGAACCGCGCAAGTGGGACGATGGACAGCGGAGGTGGTGCAGTGACCACGCCCGCCAAGAACTCGGACCCGGTGCTGATCACCGGGGCGGCCCCGTCCTACGAAGAGCAGTTCGCCGCACGCAAGCGCAAGTACGTCATCATGATGGCCTGCCGCATCCCGTGCCTGATCGCGGCCGGGCTGACCTACCACGTGTGGTGGCTGGCGCTGGGCTTCCTGGCGATTTCGGTGCCGCTGCCGTGGATCGCGGTGCTGATCGCCAACGACCGCCCGCCCCGCAAGTCCGAGAAGGTCTCGCGGTACGAGCGCGAGGCGAAGGCGATCGAAGGCACCAGCCACCGGGTGATCGACGGCTGAGTGCCCTGCCGCGGCTTGTCGTGAGTGGTAATTAGGGTTAGAACCCGAATTACCACTCACGAGGGCTGCGGGCCCACCTTCCCGACGGCCAGCGCGCCCAGCCGCGTCCCGTGCCGCAGGACGTCCACAGTGGACTCCCCGGCCAGCCAGCCGATGAGCACGCCCGCGTCGAACGCGTCACCCGCGCCGGTCGAGTCGACGCAGACCGCCTCGACCGCGGGCACGCTGGTGACGCCGTCCGCGTCGACCCAGCTGGCGCCGTCGAGCCCGGCGGTGACCACCACCGCGCCGACCGTGCCGAGCAGTTCCTTCGCGCTCGCCGGGTCGGCCGAACCGGTCAGCGCGACCAGCTCCTCGGTGTTCGGCATCAGCAGGTCGACGCCGCGGACGTCGGCCATGAACGCGGCGGGGTCGGTGATGTGCGCGGCGGCCTGCGGATCGACCGAGGTGGTCAACCCCGCTTCGCGGGCCGCCGCCAGCGCGGCCAGCCCGGCCGCGCGCGACGGCGGGTCGAGCAGCACGTACCCGGACAGGTGCAGGTGGCTCGCCCCGGCGAGGGCCTCGGGGGTGACGTCCTCGGGCGCGAAACGCTGGTTCGCGCCGCGGTCGGCGAGCATGCTGCGCTGCCCCGAGCCGTCGACCATCACCACGACGCAGCAGGTCGGCGCCTCGGGGTCGACGGCGAACACGCACCGCACTCCCGCCGCCTCCAGCTCGGCGCGGATGAGCCGGCCGCCCGGGTCGTCGCCGATCCGCGCGACCAGCGTCGTGTCGGCGCCGAGGGACCGCAGCCACAGCGCCGTGTTGGCGCCCGCGCCGCCGCCGGTGAAGCGGATCTTCGCGCGGGCGTCGCCGCCGTGCGGCAACGGCTTGTCGTGCCGGGCGATCACGTCCAGGGCGGCGTCGCCGACCACCACGATCCCGGTCATGCGAGCGCCACCGCGACCTCGGTCGCCAGCTTCGCGTTGTTCAGCACCAGCGCCTCGTTCGCGTCGATGCTCACGCCGCCACTCGCGGTGTGGAAGTGCTCCAGCAGCACCGGCGTGACGTCGGCGCCGTGCACGCCCCGCTCCGCGACGAGCGCGAGGCCCTCGGCGAGCAGCCGGTCGTGCAGCTCCTTGTCCATTTCGGACGCTTCGGGGATCGGGTTCGCCAGCAGGACACCGGAATCCGCGTACGCGCGGTGCGCGTCGATGACGGCGGCGGCCTGCTTCGGGTCGTCGACCCGCCAGCCGACCTGGTGGCCCGACGAGCGCAGGTAGAACGCCGGGAAGTCGTCGGTGCGGTAGCCCAGCACCGGCACCGAGTTCGTCTCCAGCACCTCGAGGGTGGCCGGGATGTCGAGCACCGACTTCACGCCGGAGCAGACGACCACCGTCGGCACCTTCGCCAGCACGCCGAGGTCGGCCGAGACGTCCCAGGACTGCGCCGCGCCGACGTGCACGCCGCCGAGCCCGCCGGTGGCGAACATGCCGATCCCGGCCGCGGCGGCCAGCGCCGACGTGCTCGCCACGGTCGTCGCGCCGGAGCGGCCGAGGCCGACGGCCGGGCCGAGGTCGCGCAGCGAGAGCTTGTCCAGGCCGGCGTCCGGCGCGCAGACGCGCTCGAGCTCGGCGGGGGAGAGGCCGACGACGACCCGCCCGTCGAGCACCGCGATCGTGGCCGGGACGGCGCCGCCGTCGCGGACCACGCCTTCGAGGCGGCGGGCGACGTCGAGGTTGCGGCCCGGCGGCAGGCCGTGGGACAGGATGGTGCTCTCCAGCGCGACGACGGGGTGCCCGTCACGCAGCGCCGAGGCGACCTCTTCGTGCAGCGAGAGTGCGGTAGTCACGAGGGACCATCATCGGTGATCGGTCCGCTCGCCGCGCCAGTGGGTCAGCTCGGCGGTCAGGTTCTTTTCGGCGGCGCTCGCCCAGCGTGTTCGCGCGGCTTCGCTGCGGTAAAGCTCGCGCGCGAGCATGCGTTCCAGGACGGCGATGCGGCCTTCGCGCCAGACGTCGTCGGGGTACTTCGCGTACTCCTCGCGCACGCCTTCCGCGTAGGCCGCGTAGCGCTCTTCGGACGCGCCGAGGATCGCCAGGTCGGCGTCGAGCAGGGCCGTGGCCAGGAGGTCGTCCGGCGGCGCGGCGTGGTTGATCGTCGCGAGGATGAGGCCTTCGACCCGCTCGACGTGCGCTTCGGCCACGCCTTCGAGTGCGTCGCGGGCCCAGGCCGCGCTGGCTCGCTCGTCTTCGCCGGGCTTCGCGTCGTACACGACGTCGTGCGTCCAGGCCGCGACGGCGACGATCGCGCGGTCGGTGTCGCCGAGGCCTTCGGCCAGCCAGGCGGAGTCGCGCGCGACAGCGGCCGCGTGGGTGAGCGTGTGGTAGCGGCGGTGGGGCTCGGCGTAGCGGGCTTCGAGCCGCGGCCAGGCGTCGGGCGTGCCGCCGAGCTTGCCGATCGCGTCGGGCCAGCGCATCAGTCAAAGATCCCGCGCGGCCGGGCGAGGAGGTTGAGCCAGTCCTCGAGCTGTTTTTCCCAGTCGACGTCCGGCTTCATGGTGAACATCCCGAGGAAGTCCTGGCCGCGGCCGCCGAAGCCGCCGGTCTTGCTCACCCGGACCCGCTTGGTGACCTCGAGCACGACGTCGGTGCGCTCGGCCGACGTCAGGAAGGTGACCGCGACCTGGGAGAAGACGCTCGCGAAGCGCGGCGAAGGCGTGAAGCGGATCTCCTGGAAGAACGGCAGCTGCTGCCGGGCGCCGTCGACCCGGCCCTGTTCGAGGACGGCCTCGCGGAAGGTGAAGCCGATCCGGCTCAGCGCGTCGAGGACCCGCTTCTGGGCCGGGAGCGGTTCGATCGCGACGGCGTCGGCGTCGAACGGGTCACTGACCGCGGCGGCCAGGTCGAGCTCGGCCCGCACGCCGACCGCCATGCCGGCCAGCGGCTTGGCGTAGACGCTGGTCACCGGCGTCTCCCAGGGCAGTGGCACCTCGAACGGCACCCGGACCTGCCGCCCCGCCTGGATCGTCTCTTTCCCGACCAGGTGCTGGGTGCCGAAGGGGAGGTCTTCGGTCTTGCCGCCGTCGACCTGGACGCGGGCGAGCAGCGTCACCGAGAGGCCCTTGATCTCCTGGTCGACCTCGCCGCCGAGCAGCAGGACCTCGCCGTGGAGCGGGCGGCCGGGGGCGGCGGTGGAGTCCAGGAGCCGGGCGTCGATCCGCGCGCCACCCGAGCCGAACGTCGCGAGCACCTTCTGGAACATGCCGTGGATCCTGCCAGGCCGGAGACGTTTCGCGCGGGGACTCGGGCACAATGGTCGGGTGAGCACCGAGACGCTGACGAAGCCGGAAACCACGCCCGAGGGCACGGACACCACCGACGACGACTCGCCGAAGATGTTCCACTACGTGAAGAAGAACAAGATCGCCGAGAGCGCGGTCATGGGCACTCACGTGGTGGCGCTGTGCGGCGAGGTCTTCCCGGTGACGAAGTCGCCGAAGCCCGGGTCGCCGGTCTGCCCGGCCTGCAAGGAGATCTACGACAGTCTCCGTCCGGGCAAATAACCGGGCCTGAACTCCCCGGCGGGTGTCCCCGCCGGGGCTTTCCGCTGTCCGGAATCGGACAAGTTGTCGAACAAACGTGAATAACCTTCATTCGGCGGGTGTGCCGGGTGCGGGAGTCCTGGTAGATCCTCCCGAGCCAGGTCCCTCTCACCCACCGGAGTCGCACATGCGCAGAACCGGGATCGTGCTCACCCTCGCCGCCCTGCTCGCCGTGGTTTCGCCCGCGCCGGCCCAGGCCGTCACCGGCTGGACGGAGGTCGGGTCCGACAACGCCCGGGCCCTCGACGAGAGCCAGGGGCTCGCGACGATCGTGCGGCCGTCGGGCACGACGATCCGCTACACCGGGATCGGCACGATCCCGGCCGACCTGAACTCGCAGGGCTGGAACCACGTCGGCGACCCGGGCTCGGCCCAGGGCTGGTACGTCGAGCCCTACCAGCGTGACGACCGCGGCGCGAAGCTCTTCCGCGTCCAGGCCCCGGACGGCTCGTGGGCGAACTACAAGCACACCCTCGAGTCGTGGGAAGCGAACAACAACTCCTTCGCCGCGGTGTCACCGGACGCCCGCTGGCTGGTGGCGGGGGAGTGGGGCACCATGAGCCGGCTTCTGGTGCACCCGATGCCCGGAGTGGTGGCCACGAACCCGGCGCAGAACCTGCCGCTGGCCGGCACGATCCGCCTGGACCACGCGGTCCGCGACATCCAGGGCTGCGACTTCCAGACCGCGACCCGCCTGCTCTGCGCGTCCGACGACCCGGACGGCAGCCTCTTCGGCACGACGAAGCCGCTCCTCCAGGTCGACCTGGCCGGCCCGCTGTCCGGCTCGGACGTCACCGCCCACGTGACGTCACTGGGCCAGCTCCCGCTCCGCAGCGGCTGCTCGGGCTCGTTCGAGGTCGAGGGCATCGACTTCGACGAGCGCGACAACACGCTCCGCGTGGTGGTCATGTCCCCGAGCATCTGCATCCTCTTCGACAGCAAGACCTACCGCTTCCGCCAGTGAGCGGAAACGGGCATCACGCGTGACTGCGGGGGCATCACCCGTGATCCAGCGGGCATCACGCGTGATTGGACGGGCATCGGAGTGATGCCCCGCCAATCACGCGTGATGCCCCTCTGATCACGGGTGATGCCCCTTGGATCACGCGAGTTCCGGGTTGAGGGACTCCGTGTCCGGGGCTTGGGCCGGGGTGTGGCGGTTGTTGCGGCGGGTGCGGCGGCGTTCCTTGCGGGTCTCGACCATCGTGTAGAGGGTCGGGACCAGGACCAGGGTCAGCAGCGTCGAGCTGACCAGGCCGCCGATCACCACGATCGCCAGCGGCTGGCCGATGAAGCCGCCCTGGCCGGTGAGGCCCAGCGCCATCGGGACCAGCGCGAAGATGGTCGCCGCCGCCGTCATCAGGATCGGGCGCAGCCGGCGCCGGCCGCCTTCGGTGACGGCGTCGGCGACGCTCATCCCCTCCGCCCGGTACTGGTTGATCAGGTCGATCAGCACGATCGCGTTCGTCACGACGATGCCGACCAGCATCAGCATCCCGATCAGCGCCGGCAGGCCGAGCGCGGTGCCGGTGGCCAGCAGCAGCCCGATCGCGCCGGTCGCCGCGAACGGGATCGACACCAGCAGGATCAGCGGCTGGATCAGGCTCCGGAACGTCGCGACCATGATCAGGAACACGATCGCGATGGCCGCGAGCAGCGCCAGGAACAGGTTCGAGAACGCCTCCTGCTGGTCCTGGCTGACGCCGCCGAGCGAGTACGCCGCGCCGCCGGTGAACGTCAGTCCGTCCAGCTTGGACTTGATGTCGGCGGTCGTCTTGCTCAGGTCGGCACCGGTGCTCTTCGCGGTCACCGTGGTGCTCAGGTCGCCGCCGGTGCGGTGCACCGCGGCCGGGCCGTCCACAGTGGACACGCGAGCCACCTCGTCGAGCCGGACGACGCCGCCCGGGCCCGGGATCGGCAGCCCGCGCACCTGATCGACCGTGACCGGGGCCGTGCCGGCGCGCAGCACGATGTCCGTGCGCTGCCCGTCGACCGGCAGCTGCGTCACCGTGCGCCCGGCGATCGCCTGGTTGGCGACCTGCCCGATGGTGCTCGCCGACAACCCGCGCGCGGCGGCCGCGGCGTCGTCCACCTCGACCTGCACCCGCGGCGAACCGACACTCAGGTCGCTCGAAACCTCGGTCAGCCCGGCCACCCCGCCCAGCGCCCGCACCACCTGGTCGGACGCCGGCTTCAGCGCGGCCTCCGACGGCGCGGTGACCGTCACCGAGACCTGGTCGGAGCTGAACCCGGAGGCGTCCGCCCCGATCTTGATCTCGCCCAGCTCGGGCCGCGACGTCAGCTTCGCGCGCAGGCGGTCCGACAGCGCGTCGAGGTCGGTGTCCTTGGCGACGGTGACCGAGATGCTCGTGTTCGTCCCGCCGCCGTAGCCGAACACCCCGTCGCCACCGATGCTGACCTGGTAAGTCTGCACCGCGGGCTCGGCGGCGAGGGCCTGCTCGACCGCCGTGGCCGCCTTCTCCTTCGCCTCGACGCTGGTGCCGGCGGGCAGCTTCTGCGTCATGTTCAGCGTGGTGCCACCGGAGGAGTCGAGGAAGTTCGTGTTGAGCCGCGTCGCGAGCCCGACCGTGCCGGCGAAGATCAGCAGGGCCAGCAGCACGACGGTCAGCCGCCGCCGGGTCGCGAACCGGATCACCGGCAGGTAGGCGCGCTGCAGGATGCCGCGGCGTTCCTTCTCGACGGCCGCTTCGCGCGCCCGCTCGGCCTCGACGGCGTCGGCCGGCACCGCGGGCCGCTTCAGGAACCAGTACGCCAGCACGGGAACCACGGTCAGCGACACGAGCAACGACGCCAGCAGCGCCACCGTGACCGTGATCGCGAAGGGGGAGAACAGCTCGCCGACGAACCCGCCGACGAACGCGATCGGCAGGAACACCGCGACGGTCGTCAGCGTGGACGAAGTGACCGCGCCGGCCACCTCGCGGACGCCGTCGAGCACCGCGCGTTGCTTGCCTTCGCCGTACGCGAGATGGCGTTTGATGTTCTCCAGCACGACGATCGAGTCGTCGACCACCCGGCCGATCGCGATGGTCAGCGCGCCGAGCGTGAGCAGGTTGAGCGACAGGTCGCCGGTCCACAGCGCGAGCAGCGCGACCACCACCGACAGCGGGATCGACACCGCGGTCACCAGCGTCGAGCGCACCGACAGCAGGAACAGCAGGATGACGACGACCGCGAACGCCAGCCCCAGCAGGCCTTCGGTGGTCAGGCCGCTGATCGCGTCCTTCACCGGGGTGCCCTGGTCGAACACGACGCTCATCTCGGCGCCGGTCTTCTTCGCCAGCTCCGGCAGCTTGCCGCGGACCGCGTCGGAGATCGCGACGGCGTTCCCGTTGTCCACCATGGTGATCGAGAGGCCGAGGCTCGGCTTGCCGTTGGTGCGCGTGATCGACGTCGGCGGTGCGAATCCGGCCTGGACGTCGGCGACGTCACCCAGCTTCACCGGGCCCTGCGCCGGGGCGCCCGCCCGCGCGGCCGGCGTCAGGTACAGGTTGCGGAGACTGTCCACAGTGGTCTGGCCGCCGCCGACCTGCACCGACAGCGTCCTGCCGTTCTCGGTCAGCGTCCCGGCCGGCACCGCGGCACCGGCCGTCTGCAGCGTGGTCGCGATCGACGCCGGGTCGACACCAGCCGCCGCCAGCTTCGCGTAGTCGAGCGTGATCGTGACGCGCGGCTGCTGCACGCCGGTGACGGTGACCGTGCGGACGCCGTCGATCTTCCGCAGCTCCGGCGCGACCTGGTCGGTCAGCGCGGGCGCGAGTGCCTGCGGGTCTCCCGTGGTGCCCGCGGCGACCAGCACCACCGGCAGGTCGTCGGTGCCGCCCGCGGACACGGCGGGCTCGGTGTTCTGCGGCAGCCGCGGCCGGACCTGGTTCACCACCTGCTGGATCCGGGAGACGGCGGCGTCGATGTCCGTGCCGAACTCGAACTGCGCGACGATCCGCGAAACGCCGTCCGACGACGTCGAAGTGATCTGCTCCAGGCCCTTCAGCCCCTGGAGCCCGCCTTCGAGCGGCTCGGAGACCTGCCGGTCGACCGCGTCCGGCGACGCCCCCGGGTACGCCGTGACGATCTGCGCCTGCGGGAACTGCAGTGACGGGAACAGCTGCTGCTTGAGCTGCGGCAGCGCGAAGGCGCCGAAGCCGACGACCACCAGCGCCAGCAGGCCGATCAGGCTCCGGTTGCGCAGGCTCAATCTGGCCAGCACGGACATGACGTGAAAACCCCCTCGGGAACGACGCCGGCACCCCCGCCGGTGTCAATGGCCCGCGAAGCCTTTCACGCTGATGCTGAGGAGCGACTCAGTCTGAGGGTGGATTCCGGGTCGTCCCTTCGGAGGACACCCGGCCCGGCGCAGCGCTGGGTGCCGGTTCCGGCGCGCTCGGTGACGTCGTGTCCTCTTCGGACGGCCCGGGCTCAGGCTCGGGCTCGGTGCCGTTGGGGGAGACGTCTTCGGGGCGCGGGCGCCGCAGCGGCGTGGTCGAGCGCTCCCACAGCGTGCGGCCCTCCTCCGAGCGCAGCCGCTCCGAGGCGCGTTCCATCTCCAGCCGCCGCCACTTGCGCCGCTGCCGCCGCGTCGCCTTCGCCGGCCACAGTTCCTGGATCGCGCTGTTGAAGTACGCCCCGCCGACCACGGCCAGCCCGATGAAGAACATCAGCAGCAGGAACGCGATCGGCGCGGCCAGCGCGCCGTAGGTGTAGCCGGTCTTGGTGATCCAGTTCAGGTAGACGCGCAGGCCGACCGAAGAGAGCAGGAACACGACCATGGCGAGCACCGCGCCGGGCAGCCCGCGGTGCCACGGCAGCTTCCGCGGCAGCGCGAGCTTGTACAGCGTGGTCAGCGCGAGGGTGATCATCACGCCGAGGGTGGGGAAGTAGAGCGCGCTCACCCACGACGACACCGTCGGCCGCCAGTCCGCCGGGAAGAACTCCGGCAGCAGGTCGGGGCCGATCGCCAGCAGCGGCAGCCCGACCACCAGGATCACCAGGCCGCACAGGTAAAGCAGGAGCGCGAAGATCCGCTGCCAGACGTCGTTGCGGACGCCGTACTGGTCGTGCGCGACGGTGATCGCGTCCACGAACGACGACATCGCCGACGAACCGGCCCACAGCGAGATCAGGAAGCCGACCGAGACGATCTCGCCCTTGCCGACGGTGAGGATGCTGTTCACGGTCGGTTCGATGATGTCCTGGACGGCGTTCGTGCTGAAGACCGTCCGGCAGAAGCCGATGATGCGGTCGTGCACGGCCGTGACGACGCCGGTGCCGAACCACTCGCCGACGAAACCCAGGGCGCCGAGCAGGCCGAGCAGCAGCGGCGGGAGCGACAGCGTCTGCCAGAAGGCCGCCTCGGCGGCCTCGGAGAAGATGTTCCCGTCCCACGCCTTGCCGAGCGTGCGCGTGAGCAGACGCCACGGCCCCTTGCGGACCACCTTCGTCGCTCCGGACGGCTGCACCTCACCCATGACGTCTCCAGCATGGTCCATCCCTGCTGATTTGGCTCGTCACACCCCCTGCGGCCGGGCGTGTCGGCGGACATCACCCGTGCCGGTGCCCGGAACTGTCGGACCCGGCCGGTAGACTCGCTCCAGTGCCCTCACCGCAGTTGCTGACACCGAAGTCGGTACCACAGTGAGGGTTTTCGCACGTCAACGGCTTGAGCGAGGGGGAGGACCGGCATGACGGAGACGCAGCTCGGGGCACCTCCCGCGGAGAAGGACTCGACCGCGCGCCCGCTGCGGGCGTGGCAGCGGCGGGCGCTCACGAAGTACCTGACGCAGAAGCCGAAGGACTTCCTCGCGGTGGCGACGCCCGGCGCCGGCAAGACGGTGTTCGGCCTCCGGATCGCGGCGGAGCTGCTGAGCGACCGCACGGTCGAGGCGATCACCATCGTCACCCCGACCGAGCACCTCAAGCACCAGTGGGCGGCCTCGGCCGCGGCGGCCGGCATCGCCATCGACTCGAACTTCCGCAACACCACCGGCGTCACCTCGTCCGACTACAACGGCGTCGCGCTGACGTACGCGCAGGTCGCGGCGCACCCGACGCTGCACCGGGTGCGCACGGAGAACCGCAAGACGCTGGTGATCCTCGACGAGATCCACCACGGCGGCGACGCGAAGAGCTGGGGCGACGCGATCCGCGAGGCGTTCACCCCGGCCGTCCGGCGCCTGTCCCTGACCGGGACCCCGTTCCGGTCGGATGATTCGGCCATTCCGTTCGTGACGTACGAGCCGGACGCGGGCGGCTTCCAGCGCAGCAAGGCCGACCACGCGTACGGCTACGCGGACGCGCTGGCCGACGGCGTGGTCCGGCCGGTCGTCTTCCTGGCGTACTCGGGTGAGGCGTCCTGGCGCACGAGCGCGGGCGAGGAGTTCACCGCCCGGCTCGGCGAGCCGCTGACGGCGGAGCAGAACGCCCGGGCGTGGCGCACGGCGCTCGACCCGGCGGGCGAGTGGATCCCGGCGGTGCTGCAGGCGGCCGACACGCGGTTGTCGCAGGTCCGCCAGAGCGTGCCGGACGCCGGCGGCCTGGTGATCGCGACCGACCAGGAGTCGGCGCGGGCGTACGCGAAGATCCTGGAGCGCATCTCGGGCGAGACGCCGACGCTGGTGCTCTCGGACGACCCGAAGGCCTCGGGCCGGATCAAGGAGTTCTCCGAGACGAACGAGCGCTGGATCGTGGCGGTCCGCATGGTCTCGGAGGGCGTCGACGTTCCGCGGCTGGCGGTGGGCGTGTACGCGACGAGCGCGTCGACGCCGCTGTTCTTCGCCCAGGCGATCGGCCGCTACGTGCGGGCGAGGAAGAAGGGCGAGACGGCGAGCGTGTTCCTGCCGTCGGTGCCGGTGCTGCTGGAGCTGGCCAGCGAGCTGGAGGCGCAGCGCGACCACGTGCTCGGCAAGCCGCACCGGGAGAAGGAAGGCTGGGAGGACGAGCTCCTCGCCCAGGCCAACCGCACCGAGGACGAGCCGGGCGAGGAGGAGAAGGCGTTCACGTCCCTGGGCGCCTCGGCCGAGCTCGACCAGGTCATCTACGACGGCAACTCGTTCGGCACGGCGGTGTTCTCGGGCTCGGACGAGGAGCAGGAGTACCTGGGCCTGCCGGGGCTCCTGGAGCCGGACCAGGTCCGCGCCCTGCTGCGCAAGCGGCAGGAGGAGCAGATCGCGGACGAGAAGCGCCGCAAGCCGGCCAAGGAGGAGGCCCCGCCGCCGGCGGCTCGCCCCCAGTCCGTGAGCGAGCGGCTCGGGGCGTTGCGCAAGGAGCTGAACGCGCTGGTGGGGATGTACCACCACCGCACGAAGAAGCCGCACGGGGCGATCCACAACGAGCTGCGCCGGGTCTGCGGTGGGCCGGTGACCGCCATGGCGACCGTCGAGCAGCTGGAAGAGCGGATCGTGACGCTGCGATCCTGGTAGCGCCCCCCGGCAAGCGCCCCGATGTGGCCTTGGGGCGCGGGGCGGTCGCCCGGGAGGCTGAAGTTGGCGGTCACCGTCCGTTCCCGGGACGGCCGGATCACCGCACCGCCAGGCTTGTGACGCTGCGTATCGCCTTGTCACCGACAGACTGCCCGTCCGTCTCCCGGCGAATGGCCATCCGGGTACCTCCGGGCCGAAACTTCGCAAGTCGGCGACCAATCCCGGCGCGCAGTCGTGGATTCGCCACGGGGTTGCGCTCGGTGCACACGACCGGCCTAACGTCACACCTTGATGAAACCTCGATGTAACTAACCGTGAGTGCTGGCGATCACATCGTCAGCGGATCTACTCTTTCCGGGCGAGGTTCAGCCCGTGTTGCCGAACCGTGTCCAATTGGTGTCATTTAATCGATCCAGCTATCTTCCCCGCAGCCGCTCAGCGGCATATGTTGTCGCCCACAACATATGCGCGACGGTGCGCCGGGCCTCCCCGGATCACCGCCTCGCTGGCCCGAAGCACACGCCGACGGCCGCTCGTCACCAATGCTTGGATCCGGAAGGAACGAGGATGCGCAGCAGAACCCTTACCCTCCTCGCCGCCACGGTGAGCGCCGGCCTGGTGCTGACCGCCTGCGGTACCAACAGTTCGAACAGCGGGGGCACGGGGAGCAACTCCGCTTCCGCGCCCGCTCCGGCCGGTGGCGGCGCCAGCGGCAAGGTCGGCGTCATCCTGCCGGAGACCGCCAGCTCGGCCCGCTGGGAAGCCTTCGACAAGCCGATGCTCCAGGCCGCCCTCGCGGCCCAGGGCTTCGAGGCCGACGTCCAGAACGCCCAGGGCGACGCCCAGAAGTTCAGCAGCCTGGCCGACGGCTTCATCAGCTCCGGCGTCAAGGTCCTGGTCATCGCCCCGGCCGACCCGGCCGTCGGTGCCGCCGTCGAGGCCAAGGCGAAGACCGCGGGCATCCCGGTCATCAACTACGACCGCCCGAGCCTGGGCGGCAGCGCCGAGTACTACGTCTCGTTCGACAACGAGAAGGTCGGCCAGCTGCAGGGCCAGGCCATGGCGGACGCGCTGAAGGACAAGCCGGGTGCCGGCGTCGTCCAGATCGAGGGCGCTCCGACCGACAACAACGCGACGCTGTTCACCAAGGGCCAGGACTCCGTCCTCGACCCGCTGTTCTCGGCCGGCACCCTGAAGCGGATCCAGAAGCAGCCGATCAACGACTGGGACAACCAGCTCGGCGGCACGACGTTCGAGCAGATCTTCACCGCCAACGGCGGCAAGGTCGACGGCGTCGTCGCGGCGAACGACGGCCTGGCCGGCGCGGTCATCACGATCCTCAAGAAGAACGGCCTGAACGGCAAGATCCCGGTCACCGGCCAGGACGCCACCGCCGACGGCCTGATGGCGGTCATGCGCGGCGACCAGTACATGACCGTCTTCAAGCCGATCAAGGAAGAGGCCGAGGCCACCGCCAAGCTGGCGGCCGCGCTGGCCAAGGGCGACAAGGCCGCCGCCGACGCCATCGCGACCGGCAAGCTGCACGACCCGCAGAACAACCGGGACATCAAGTCCGTGCTGCTGACCCCGACGACGATCCTGGCGAAGGACATCAAGACCGTGGTCACCCAGGGCTACGTGAAGGCGACCGAGATCTGCGGTGGCGACCTCGCCGCCAAGTGCACCTCGCTCGGCATCTCCTGAGCCCCCGCTCCACCCCATGAACAGCCGGGCCGGGACGCGCACCCCGACGGTGCGTCCCGGCCCGGTCCCCACCCAGGAGAAAGCCCATCCATGAGTGAGCCCATTCTCGAGATCAAGGGCCTGAACAAGAGCTTCGGCCCCGTCCACGTCCTCCACGACGTGGACTTCGACGTGCGTGCGGGCGAAGTGACCGCACTCGTCGGCGACAACGGCGCCGGCAAGTCGACGCTCGTCAAGTGCATCGCCGGCATCCACCCGTACGACTCGGGGGCCGTGCGGTTCAACGGGCAGGACGCCCACATCCGCGGCCCGCGCGACGCCGCGGACCTCGGCATCGAGGTCGTCTACCAGGACCTCGCGCTCGCCGACAACCTCGACATCGTCCAGAACATGTTCCTCGGCCGCGAGCGCGGCAGCTCGTGGAAGCTCGACGAAGCCAGCATGGAGAAGGCCGCCCGCGAGACGCTGGCCTCCCTGTCGGTCCGGACCGTGAAGTCGGTCCGCACGCCGGTCTCCTCGCTGTCCGGTGGCCAGCGGCAGACCGTCGCCATCGCGAAGTCGGTGCTGTGGAACAGCAAGGTCGTCGTGCTCGACGAGCCGACCGCCGCCCTCGGTGTCGCGCAGACCCGGCAGGTGCTCGACCTGGTCCGCCGGCTGGCCGAGCAGGGCCTCGGGGTCGTGCTGATCAGCCACAACATGGCCGACGTGTTCGAGGTCGCCGACCGCATCGCGGTGCTCTACCTCGGCCGGCTCGTCGCCGAGGTGCACACGAAGGACGTCACCCACGGCCAGGTCGTGGAGCTGATCACCGCGGGTCGCTCCGGTGACCTCGGCCTGGCCCGGCCCGAAGCCGTGGTCCTGTGAGCGGGAAGAAAGAACCGGAAATGACTGAAACCCCTGCCAAGCACGAGGTCGACACCCCGGCCGCGGAGGCGCTCGCGCAGACCCAGAACCCGACCGCGGCCATCTCCGACTTCGGCATCGACACGACATCGATGTCAGCCGGCGAAGCGATCCGCGACTACTTCGCCCGCCTGCGGGCCGGCGAGCTCGGCGCGCTGCCGTCGCTGTTCGGCCTGCTCGTGCTCGTCATCCTGTTCAGCGCGCTGTCGGACAACTTCTTCACGCTGGCCAACATCGCCAACGTGTTCCCGCAGGGCGCGGGCGTCATCATCATCGCGATGGGCATCGTGTTCGTGCTGCTGCTCGGCGAGATCGACCTCGCCGCCGGTGTGGCCTCCGGTGTCGCCGCTTCCGTGATGGCCCTGCACTACGTCCAGAACGGGAACCTGCTGGGCAACATGGGCACCGGCGTGTTCATCACCTTCATCGGGGTGCTCGCCCTGGCCATGCTGCTGTCGGCCTACCAGCGGATCTGGGCGGGTGCCGCGCTGTCGCTGATCGGCCTGCTGATCGTGGCGATCGGCGTCCCGGCCAACGCCTGGCTCGAGATCCTGCTGGCGATCTGCGTCGGCACCGCGATCGGCTGCATCACCGGCTTCCTCGTGTCGAAGATCGGCATGCCGTCGTTCGTCGTGACGCTCGCGCTGTTCATCGTGTGGCAGGGCGTCCTGCTGCAGTTCATCGGTGAGGGCGGCACGATCGGCATCAGCAACTCGGACATCCTGTACAAGATCGCCAACGGCAACCTGAACATCCTCGGCAGCTGGATCTTCTTCCTCGTCGCGGCCGGCGGGTTCGCGGTGATCACGCTGATCAGCCACTTCAAGCGGCTCCAGCGCGGCCTGGTCGTCCAGCCGACGGCGCTGGTGCTGATCAAGGTCGGCGCGCTGGTCGTGCTGTCGGCGATCGGGACCTGGCTGCTGACGATCAACCGCTCGCCGAACAAGGCGGTCGTCACGATCGAGGGCGTCCCGTACGTCATCCCGATCATGCTCGTGCTGCTGGTGGCCGGCACGTACGTGCTCAACCGGACCAAGTACGGCCGGTACGTCTACGCGGTCGGCGGCAACAAGGAAGCCGCCCGCCGCGCCGGTATCGACGTGCCGAAGATCCGGGCGAGCGTGTTCGTCATCGGTTCGGCGGTCGCGGCCATCGGCGGCATCGTCGCCGCGTCGAAGGTCGGCTCGGTCAGCCCGCAGTCCGGTGGCCTCAACACCCTGCTGTTCTCGGTGGGCGCCGCGGTCATCGGCGGCACGTCGCTGTTCGGCGGCAAGGGCCGGATCTCCGACGCGGTCGTCGGCGGCCTGGTGATCGCCGTGGTCATCAACGGCCTGGGCCTGCTCAAGCAGCCGGCCGCGGTGGTCAACATCATCACCGGTCTGGTCCTGCTCCTCGCCGCCACGGTCGACGCGCTGTCCCGGCGCCGCGCGGCTGCGTCGGCGCGCTGAACCAGCATGGGATGATAAAGCCCGTGACCAGCACGCCCGTTGCTCGACCGGACGAGGTGCGCCGGCACAACCGCACGACACTGCTCCGCCTGCTGCACGTCGGCGGGCCGAGCACCCGGGCGACCCTGGCCGCCGAGCTGGGGCTCAACCGGAGCACGATCAAGACCCTCGTCGACGGGCTCGCCGAAGCCGGCGTCGTCGAGGAGAAGGTGCCGAGGCCGGGACGAGGGGCGGGCCGCCCCTCGCTCCTGGTCCTGCCCCAGCCGCACGCGGCGGTCGTGCTCGCGGTCGACCTGCAGGTCGAGCACGTCGCGATCGCCCTGGTCGGGCTCGGCGGGCAGATCCTGGGCCGCAACAGCTGGAACCTGCGCGGCCGGATGGGGCAGCCCGAGGAGGTCATCACCCACGTCATCGAGTCGACGGCCATCCTGGCCGGCGACCTCGACGTGACTCCGGTGGCGGCCGGGGTGTCGGTGCCCGGCGTCGTGCGGCGGGCGGACGGGCACGTGCACGAGGCGCCGAACCTGCGCTGGACCGACGTGGCGCTGGGCGAGCGGCTCGGCGGGGTGCTGCAGATCCCGATCCTGGTCGGCAACGACGCCGAGTTCGGCGCGGTCGCCGAGCACCTGCGCGGCGCGGCCCGCGGGGCGTCCGACGTGGTGTACATCTCGGCGGACGTCGGCGTCGGCGGCGGCGTCATCGCCGAGGGCTCGGCGCTGCGCGGCGGCTCGGGGTACGTCGGCGAGATCGGGCACATGGTGATCCGGCCCGACGGGCGGCCCTGCTACTGCGGCAGCAGCGGCTGCTGGGAGACCGAGGTCGGCGAGGCGGCGCTGTGCCGGGCGCTCGGGCTGGCCGAGGACACCCCGCGCGGGGCGATCCTGTTCGAGCTGCGCGAGCTGGGCCGCGCCCCGGAGGCGGCGCTGACGCGGCTCGCGGAGTTCGCCGAATGGCTGACGCTCGGGCTGATCAACGTCGTCAACCTGCTGGGACCCCAGCTGGTGATCCTCGGCGACCTGCTGACGGTGCTGCCGGAGGCGGTGCTGCGGCAGGTCGGCGCCGAGGTGCGCCGGCGCAGCCTGGTGAGCCGGGCGGTCGGGGGCACGCGGATCGTCAGCTCGGCGCTGGGGGCCGACGGCAAGCTGCTCGGGGCCGCCGAGGTGGCGTTCGAAGTCGTGCTGGATTCTGTCTGATTTCCTGTCCGGTCCCGTGTCCGGAATTACCGCTTTTCGCCGCCATAACGTGATTTACGACACGCAATGTGCAAGATGCAGAAAGGCGGCCGGTGCCTGTGCGCACCGGCCGCCTTTCGCGTCTGCAGGGTTACCGCTGGATGTCGGCGGACAGTTCCTTGAGCTTGGCCTCGTGCTCGCGGGCGTGGTGCCCGCAGAAGAGCAGTTCGCCACCCGTGCTGAGGATGGCTCGTACCTGAGCTGCTGCTCCGCACCGGTCACAGCGGTCGGCGGCGGTCAGTTCGGGGCGGGTGAGCGTCGGCGATGTCATGGGGGTCTCCCTCCGTCCCGGCACCGGTCGCCCGGTGCCATCGATCCAGCTACGCCCACTTCGGGACTGCTACCGGTGGCGGCGATCGCCTCCGGCTCCGCGTGTTCGTGCTTCCACTGTTCCAGACGTTTCGCGGCTCGCAAGTGTTCCCGCGCCGGTGGGACCTGAGTCACGTCGATTTACCCCGGATGTCGTAGCGGAGTCCCGCATTCCAGGAGACGTTTACCCGGAGAGTTACGTTTTCCGTGGTCAGGCACCATGGGCTGGTGAGTACGGTGACTTCCCCGCGACGGCTTTCCCGGGTACCGGCGCCGCTCTTGTTCGTTCTCAGCGGAATTTCGATGTACGCCGGAGCGGCGGTGGCGGTCGGCCTTTTCGGCCACGCGACCCCGGCGGGCGTGGCCTGGCTCCGCTGCCTGGGAGCGGCGGTGGTCCTCCTGGCCTGGCGCCGCCCGGGCCGCGCGGCGTGGCGAGGCCGCCGCCTGGCGCTGGCGATCGTGTTCGGCGTGGTGACGGCGGGCATGAACGTGCTGTTCTACGAGGCGATCGCCCGGCTGCCCCTGGGCACGGCGGTGGCGATGGAGTTCGCCGGCCCGGTGGTGGTGGCCGCCCTGGGCTCCCGCACGGTGCGGGACGTGTGCGCGCTGGTCCTGGTCGCGGCGGGGGTGGTGGCGATCGCGGACGTCCGCCTGAGCGGGAGTTTCTGGGGAGTGGTGTTCGCACTGGGGGCGGCATTGGCCTGGGCGGGGTACATCCTGCTGGGCAAGCGGGTGGCGGTGGGCGGCGACGGCATCGACAGCCTGGCGATCGGCTTTTTCGCGGGGACGGTCGTGTTGTCCCCGCTGGCGGTGGGCACGGGTTCGGTCTGGGCCTCGCCACGGTTGCTGCTCTTGGGCATCGGGGTCGGGGTGCTGTCGACGGTGGTGCCGTACGCGCTGGACCAGGTGGTTCTGCGGCGGGTGGGCCAGGCGAGGTTCGCGACGCTGCTGGCGCTGCTCCCGGTGACGGCGGGCGTGCTGGGGTTCGCGCTGCTCGGACAGGTGCCTTCGCTGCCGGAAGCGGTGGGGACGCTGGCGGTGGTGGCGGGGGTGGCGCTGCGGAGCCGGGAGGGGCCGGCTGGGGAGCCGCCGGGATGAAGGGGTTCGGCGGCTGCCGGTTGCCCACAAGGTGGCCGCGCTGTGGACAACCCCTCTTCGGCGAGCTTTTCCGTCGGCCGCGACCGATACGCTGAAGCGGGGCGGATCCCCCGGGAGGGTGGGCCCTGCGGCGGGGGCGGTCCTGCGGCGGGGCGGTCCTGCGGCGAGGGGCGGCCCTGCGGTGGGGGCGGCCGCGCGGCGGGCCGGGCAACGAGCGCGTGGCGAGCGCAGCCTCGTCGGCGCGGTCCGGCTGATCCCTGGCCGGCAGCCCGGACCCGATCGTGATGGCCCCCACCCCGCCCGCCCGGGATACTTACCCCGGGCGGCAGGAAGCGGGTGATCATGACCAAGGCGGCGTCGGCCGCGGCGAAGGACTTCGCCGCCGCCGGAGTGGGTGGGGTTCACCTGGCCTGGGCCGACAACAACGGCATCCCGCGCTCGCGGATCGTGCCCGTTGGCGGGCTGGCCGATGCCGCCACGCGCGGTGTCGGGGCGACCTCGCTCTTCGCCGTCTTCGACAGCCATGACGCCATCACCTACGCGCACGAAGACCTCGCCACGCCGTCCGGGGACATCCGGCTCGTGCCCGTTGTCGAGCGGCTGCGGCGGCTGGCCGGGCAGCCCGCGCTCGCCTGGGCGCCCGTCCGGCAGGTCACCCGGGACGGCGATCCGTGGCCCTACTGCCAGCGCGCCGTCCTCGAAACGCAAGTCGCCGAAGCAGCGAAGCGCGGGCTCGAGTTCCGGGCCGGCTACGAAATGGAATTCGCCGTCACGCCCGCCGGGAGCTCCGATGTCCTGGCCGCGCCCGGGCACCCCGGGCCCGCCTACAGCCCGCACGCCCTCGTCGGGATCGACGGCTTCGTCGGGGCCCTCCTGCACGACTTCGCGGCCAACGGCCTGCGGATCGGCAAGCTGCACGCCGAGTACGGCGTCGCGCAGCTCGAACTGTCGCTGGCCGCCACCGATCCCGTTTCCGCCGCCGATGACCAGCTGCTCGCGCGGCAGACCATCCACGCCGCCGCGCGGGTGCACGGTCTCGCCGTCAGCTTCGCGCCGCTGATCGGCCTCGGGGCGGCCGGCAACGGGTGGCACCTGCACACCTCGGTCCGCCGCCACGGCCGCAACCTTCTCGAAAGCGGGAACACGGGCCGGCCGGACGGGGAAGGGGCCGGCTACCTCGCCGGGCTGCTGCGCGACCTGCCGGCCCTGACCGCGATCACCGCGCCGAGCGTGCCCTCGACGCTGCGGCTGCGGCCCGGCTACTTCGCGGGCGCGTACACGTTCTGGGGCGTCGAGAACCGGGAGGCGCCGCTGCGGTACGTCCCCGGCTCGGCGCTGCTGGGCGCCGACCACGCGAACGTCGAGCTCAAGACGTCCGACGCCTCGGCCAACCCGTACCTCGCGCTGGCGGTCGTGCTCGCCGCCGGGATGGCCGGCATCGAGGACGCGCCCGAGCTGCCCGAGCCGATCGGGGCGGACCCGGGCGGCTGGCCGGAGGACGACCGCGAAGCCCGCGGGGTGCGCCGGCTGCCGGCGAACCCCGCCGAACAGGACGCCGCCCTGGTGGCGTCGCCGCGGATCGCCGGCGTGCTCGGCGACGAGCTGCTGGGTGCCTTCCGCGCGGTCCGGGCCTCCGACGCGGCGTGGGCGGCCGACCGCACGGCCGACGAAATCGTCGCCGCTCACCTTTGGCGCTACTAAGGGGACCGATGTCTTCGGGGATCGACGGCGGACAGCTCGACCTGTCCGGGGTGCGGTGGCTACCCGGCGGGGCGCGGCTGGCCGCGGTGGCCCAGGCGGAGCTGCCGCAGAAGGACGGCCTGGCCGCGGCGTTCTGCGGGCTCGCCGCGCTGCGGGCGGCCGGGCTCGACGTGGCCGACCAGGACGCCGTCGCGGCGGCCGCGGGCACGGTCCGGGGCCCGGTCGTGCGCCCGCCGGGTGAGCCGGGCCGGCGCGGCTTCCGGCTGCCGCTGCCGGTCGTCGACGATCCGGCCGCGGCGGGCACCCGGGTTTCCAGCCTGGCGACGGCCGTCGGATCGCTGTCGCGGGGCGCCCTCGCGGCGGTGCCGGTCACGGGGGAGTGGAGCACCGAGACGCTGTTCGACCTGCTGGCCGGGCTGTGGGACGTCCCGCGCGTGGCCGTGATCGCCCGGGTCGACGCCGCCGAGCTCGGCGCCCACGACACCCCGGAACGCGCGCTGCTCGACTACCTCGACACCGGCGTCCCGCCACTGTGGACGTCCCGCTGGCGGCCGCCCGGTGGCCACTTCGTGCTCCTGGCAGGCATCCGCATCGGTGCCGAGGGCACCCTGCTGTCCGTTGTGGACACTTACCCGTCGCTCGGCGACCACGGCCGCCACGACCAGCCGGTCGAATGGGTGACGGCGGCACTGGCCGGGCTCGGTGTCCTCGTCGTGGTCGACGCCGGCCAGGCCGGCGTGGTGCGGGCGGCGGCTCGTGACGCCGGGCTCACTCCGTCCTACTGGGACTGACCGGCGTCCTGGTCGCGAAACGCGAGTGGCGGCGGCCGTAGGCGAAGTAGATCACCAGGCCGATCGCCAGCCACGCGGCGAACCGGATCCACGTCAGGACGTTCAGGTTGAGCATCAGGTACAGGCACGCCAGCGCGGCCACGACCGGGACCACCGGGGAGAACGGCACCTTGAACGGCCGTTCGAGGCCGGGACGGCGGCGGCGCAGCACCGGGACGGCCACGGCGACGATGATCATCGCCGACAGCGCGCCGATGCTCACCATGTCGGCAAGCTCGGCAATCGGGACGAACGCGGCCAAGACGGCGATCAGCGCCGCGCCGCCGATGGTCATCCGGTGCGGGGTGCCCCACCGCGGGTGCGCGGTGCCGAGTGCCTTCGGCAGCAGGCCGTCGCGGCCCATCGCGAACCCGATTCGCCCGATCGTGACCAGCTCGACCATCATCACCGACGTCAGCCCGGTGACCGCGCCGAGGGAGATCAGCGCGCCCACCCAGTGCTGGCCGACCCGGTCGAACGCGTCGGCCAGCGGCGCGCCGGTGTCGATGTCGGTGAACGGGACCATGCCGGTCAGCACGATCGAGACGCCGATGTAGAGCAGCGCGCAGACGCCCAGCGCGCCGAGGATGCCGACGCGCAGGTCCTTGCGCGGGTTCAGCGTCTCCTCGCCGAGGTTCGCGAGCGCTTCGAAGCCGGTGTAGGCGAAGAACACGACGGCGGCCGCGGTGATCATGCCGGCGAGGCCGTAGACCGACTGTTCCAGGCCCAGCGCCGCTTGGACCACCGGTTGCTCCAGCGCCGTCGCGCCGGCCTCGGGTGCCCGCGCCGGCGGGATGAACGGCGTCAGGTTCGCGCCCTTGACGAAGAACAGCCCGACCGCGAGCACCAGCACGCAGACCGCGACCTTCACGCACACCAGCAGGTTGGTCACCCAGGCCGACTCCTTGATGCCCCGCACGGCGACGACGGTCAGCACGGCGATGACGAGCACCGCGCCGATGTTGATCTTCGCGTCTTCGCCGAACCACTCCGGCGACAGCCCGAGCAGGTTGGCCAGGTACCCCGACCAGCCACGCGACACGACGGCGGCGCCGAGCGCGAACTCCAGCAGCAGGTCCCAGCCGATGATCCAGGCGAACACCTCGCCGAGGGTGGCGAAGGCGTAGGTGTAAGCGCTTCCCGCCGTCGGGACGCTGGAGGCGAGCTCGGCGTAGCACAGCGCCGCGAGCCCGGCGACGACCGCGCCCAGCACGAACGACAGCGTCACCGCGGGCCCCGCGTGGGTCTTCGCCTCGACGCCGGCCAAGGTGAAGATGCCGGTGCCGATGATGATCCCGACACCGAACCCGACCAGGTCGCGCCCGCGCAGCCGGCGTTTGAGCTCTCCGGAGTCCTGGCGCTCCAGGACCTCGTCCACGTTCAGCGTTCGCCGCTCACCCATGAGGAGAAGTTAAAAGCTCACGGGTCTTTCCGCAGATCGGCCGCGGTCAGGCCGTTCTCCTGGGCGAGGATGGCGGCTTGCACGCGGGAGCGCAGGTCGAGCTTGGCGAGCACGCGCGAGACGTGCGTCTTCACCGTCGTCTCGCCGATGTGCAGCCGGGTGGCGATCTGGGCGTTCGACAGGCCCTCGCCGAGGCAGCCGAGCACCTCGCGCTCGCGCTCGGTCAGGTCGCCGAGGCCGGGCGGCGCCGGGCCCGGCTCCGGGCCCGACGCGGCGAAGGCGGTGATCAGCCGCCGCGTGACCTGCGGGGCGAGCACGCCGTCCCCGGCCGCGACGAGTTTCACGGCTTCGATCAGGCGGGGCGCTTCGACCGATTTGAGCAGGAATCCGGCCGCTCCGGCCCGCAGCGCGCCGTGCACGTACTCGTCGAGGTCGAACGTGGTCAGCACGAGCACCTGCGTGAGGCCTTCGGCGACCAGCTGCCGGGTGGCGGCGATGCCGTCGGTGCCCGGCATCCGGACGTCCATCAGGGTGACGTCCGGCCGCAGCGCCCGCGCCTGCCGGACGGCGGCGGCGCCGTCGGCGGCCTCGCCGACGACCTGGATGCCCTCGGCGTGGCCGAGGATGGTGGTGAGGCCGAACCGGACGGCGCTGTGGTCGTCGGCGACCAGGACGCGGATGGTCATCGCGGCCCTCGGGGGTTCCGGGTGGCGGAAGCCCCGGCCCGGGGCGAAGCACCGGTTGTCACTGTGGTCTTTCGGGGGTTCCGGGTGGCGGAGCCCCCGGCCCGGGGCGAAGCACCGGTTGTCATAGTGCCCCGCCGACCGGGAGCTCCGCGCGGACCAGCCAGCCGTCGCCCGCCGGGCCCGCGGTGAGCTCGCCGCCCACCGCGTCGGCGCGCTCGCGCATGCTCAGCAGGCCCGTTCCGCCGCCGGCCGCGGGAAGCGGGGCGCGGACGTCGTTGCGGACCTCCACCGCCAGCACGCCGTCGACGCAGTGGACGGCGATGTCCACCCGGCCGCCCGGGGCGTGCTTGACGGCGTTGGTCAGCGCCTCCTGCGCGATCCGGTACGCCGTCAGGTCGACCGCCGCCGGCAGTGGCAGTCGATCGTCCACTGTGGAATCGACGTGCACCTCCAGCCCGCTCGCCCTGGCCGACTCCACCAGCTTGGCCAGGTCCGCGAGCCGGGCGGGCGCGGTCGTCTCCGCGGCTCCGCCGTCGGCCTTGAGCAGCCCGATCATCGCGCGCATCTCCTCCAGGGCGCTGACACTGTTCTCCCGCACCGACTCCAGCACCGCCTTCGCCAGTTTCGGGTCCGGCAGCGACAGCGCCGCCTCCGACTGGATGGCGATGGCCGAAAGGTGCCCGGCGATCACGTCGTGCAGGTCGCGGGCCATCCGCCCGCGTTCGGCGGCGACCGCCGCCCGCCGGTCCAGGTCCGCGATCTTCGCCACCTGTGCCGCGTTCGCCCGCTCGGTCTCGGCGACGTCGCGCTGCTGGCGGACGTTCGCCGCCCACCACACCGGCGTGATGACGAACGGCAGCAGGGAGACCGCGGCCAGCACCGCCGTCCGCCACTGCTGCGCGAGGACCAGCACGGCGGCGAGCACGCCCACCACGGACAACGCGGCGAGGCCGATCATCACCCGGCTCGCGCGCCGGGTGCCGTAGAGGGTCGCCGCGTACAGGAAGTCGGTGTAGACGATCAGCACCGGCAGCGACGGGCCGAGCCAGAGGTCCGCCGCGACCACCGCCGTGGCGAGCACGAGCGCGAGGGGCGCTCGCCGGCGGATCAGCTGGAGCCCGCACAGCATGCCGAGCTCCAGCAGCCGCACGCCCAGCGCCGCGTGGTCGTACCCGCTCACGATCCGGTGGGCGCCGGTCGCGTAGACGAGGAACCCGAGCAGCCAGGAGGCCAGCGCGATCAGGCCGTCCTGCTGCCACACCGGGAGCGAGCGCAGGCGGGGGAGAGGCACTCGATCATCCCAGCACACCCGCGCCGGGCCCGCGTCCTACGAAGTGATGACGGCGGGTCGTCCCCTTCGCCGACGCGCCCGGCCGCGCCGGCGCGCGAGCGTGGCGGGGTGGAAGAGATCGGGAAGTTCTTCGCGGAGAATCCGATGGCCGCCGTCATCGCGGCGGGCGAGATCGGGTTCTGGGTGTTCATCGCGGCGGGGCTGGCGGTGCGGTACGTGCTGCGCGCTCGGCGCGCGTCGGCGGTGCTGCTGGCCATGGTGCCGCTGGTCGACGTCGTGGTGCTGGTGGCGACCGTGCTCGACCTGTCGGCCGGGGGCAAGCCGGGGTTCACCCACGGCCTCGCGGCCGTCTACCTCGGCTTCAGCGTGGTGTTCGGGCCGAGCATGGTCCGGTGGGCGGACGCACGGTTCGCGCACCGGTTCGCCGGCGGCCCGCCGCCACCGCCGAAGCTGCAGGGGCGCGAGCGGGCGCGGTACGAGTGGCGCGAGTGGGGCAAGTGCCTGCTGGCCTGCGGGCTCGCCGCGGTGGCCCTGCTGGCGGCGATCTTCGCGATCGGCGAGCCGGAGCGGGTGGCGCCGCTGTGGGGGTGGTTCCCGCGGCTGGGCACCGTCACGACGATCTGGCTGTTCGCCGGGCCGGTGTGGCAGGAGCTGTTCGGCACGAGGGAGGAGGTGCGGTCGTGATCGAGCTGGTCGGGATCCTGCTGGTGGTGCAGGGCGGCGGCGGGTTGCTGAACCGGCTGCTCGGGGCGCAGTCGCCGAGCTGGTTCGTCCAGCTGCACGTGCTGCCGCCGTCGCTGCACGTCGTGGCCAGCGTGGTGATGGTGCTCGCGGGGCTGGCGGTGCTGGCCGGGATCCGGCGGAAGGGCCAGGGGTGACGGGCGGCGGGAGCGTCTGGGGGTCGCTCCCGCCACCGGAGTGATGTCGCCCGTGCGGATGGCGGGAACGGCCGGGCACCGGAATGCTGGTGCGGTGCCCGAACAGATCCCCGCCCTGCACGAGCTCGCCCACCGCCACGGCGTCGCCACGCGGTACCAGAACGCCGACCGGGTCTGGGTCGACGTGGCCGACGACGTCGTCGTCGCCGTCCTCGGCCAGTTCGGTGTCGATGCCTCCAGTGACGTCGCCATCGCCGCCGCGCTGGGCGCCGCGCGGGAAACTCCGGCCGCGCTTCCGCCGACCATCGTCGTGCGGGAGGGCACCGGCCGGACGCTGGGCGTCGACGCCGAAGTCGTGCTCGAAGACGGGACGCGGCTGCGGGCCGGCGGGGAGCTGCCGGCGGACCTGCCGCTCGGGTGGCACCGGGTGGTCACCGCCGACCAGGAGGTCGTCCTCGCCGTCGTGCCCGCGAAACTGCCCCGGGTGCGGCCCGCCTGGGGGTGGATGCTGCAGCTCTACGCCCTGCACTCGGCCGGGTCCTGGGGCATCGGCGACTACGCCGACCTCGCCACCTTCGCCGCCCGGTCGGCCGCCGAACTCGACGCCGGCGTCCTGCTGGTCAACCCGGTGCAGGCGATCAGCCCCGCCCACCCGGTCGAACGGTCGCCCTACTCGCCCGCCAGCCGGCGGTTCGCCAACCCCGTCTACCTGCGCGTCACCGCCACCGAGACGTTCCAGCGCGCCGACGCCGCCATCCGGGCGGCGGTCGAGTCGCTGGCCCCGGACCGCGAGGGCGAACTGATCGACTACGACGCCGTCTGGACCGCCAAGCGCGCCGCCCTCGAACTGCTGTGGCCGCACCGGGTCGAAGAGGTGCCCGAAGACGGCGATCTCGACGGCTTCGCCCTCTTCTGCGCCCTCGCCGAGCAGCACGGCGGGGACTGGCGGGAGTGGCCGGCGGAGCTGCACGACCCGGCGGGACCCGCGACGGCGAAGGCGCGCGAGGAGCGGAAGGAGCGCGTCGCCTTCCACGCGTGGCTCCAGCACCTCTGCCGGGTCCAGCTGGAAACCGCCCGGACCGCCGCGCGCGAGGCCGGGATGACCGTCGGGATCGTGCACGACCTGCCCGTCGGCGTGCACCCCGGCGGCGCCGACACCTGGGCGATCCGGGACGTCTTCGCCGCCGACGTGCGGGTCGGCGCGCCGCCCGACGCCTTCAACCAGCAGGGGCAGGACTGGAACCTGCCGCCGTGGCGGCCGGACAAGCTGGCCGAAGCCGGGTACGCGCCCTTCCGGGACGTCATCCGGGGTGTCCTGCGCTTCGCCGACGGCATCCGCGTCGACCACATCGCCGGCCTGTGGCGGCTGTGGTGGATCCCGCCGGGCGAGCCCGCGCACCGCGGCACGTACGTCTCCTACGACGCCGAGGCGATGGTCGGCGTGCTCGCGCTCGAAGCGCACCGGGCCGGCGCCGTCGTCGTGGGGGAGGACCTCGGCACCGTCGAGGAGGTCGTCACCGACACCTTGCACGATCGGGGGATGCTCACCTCGGCGGTGCTGTGGTTCGAACGCGACTGGGACGCGCCCGGCCGGCCGTTCACCCCACCCGAAAGCTGGGATCCGGACGCCATGGCCAGCATTTCCACGCACGACCTGCCGACCGTCGGAGGCTGGCTGAAGAGCGAGCACGTCCGGGTCCGGGCCGAGCTGGGCCTGCTGGACCGCGGGGTCGAAGCCGAAGAAGAGGCGGCCGCCGAGGAACGCGCGGCGCTGCTGGACCTCGTTGCGCGGGAAGGGATTCCGGACGACGACCCGGTCGTCGCGTTGCACACCTTGCTCGCGAAGGCGGCTTCGCGGCTCGTGCTGACCTCGCCGGCCGATGTGGCGGGCCAGGTGCGGCAGCCGAATCTGCCCGGAACGGTCGACCAGTACCCTAACTGGCGGATTCGCCTGCCCGTCAGCGTGGACGGCTTCTTCACCGCGAAGGGGGTCCGCGCCGCGGTCGCGCCGCTGGCGGCGGCCCGGCCGCTGCCCCGGTAACGACGGTCACGAGGTAACGACCACCCCGTCGCGCGCGACCCCCGGTGATACGCCACCGGCACGACCCAAGCACGAGGAGACACCCAGTGCGGCCCTGGCCCGGAACGCCCTACCCGCTCGGCGCCACCTACGACGGAGTCGGGACGAACTTCGCCCTGTTCTCCGAGGTGGCCGAGCGCGTCGAACTGTGCCTGTTCGACGCCGAGGGCAAGGAGACGCGCCACGTGCTCGAAGAGGTCGACGGCTTCGTCCACCACGGCTACCTGCTCAACGTCGGGCCCGGCCGGCGCTACGGCTTCCGCGTGCACGGCCCGTACGACCCGGAGCGCGGGCTGCGCTGCAACCCGAACAAGCTGCTCATCGACCCGTACGCGAAGGCCGTCTCACACGGCGTGAAGTGGGACGAGTCGCTGTTCGGCTACCGGTTCGCCAACCCGGCCGAGCGCAACGACGACGACTCCGCCGGCCGCGTGCCGTATTCGCTGGTGGCGAACCCGTTCTTCGACTGGGGCAACGACCGGCAGCCGAAGCGGCCGTACAACGAGACGGTCATCTACGAGGCCCACGTCAAGGGCATGACCGTGCATCACCCGTTCGTGCCCGAAGCGCTGCGGGGCACGTACGCCGGTCTCGCGCACCCCGCCGTCGTCGAGCACTTGCAGAAGCTCGGCGTGACCGCGGTGGAACTGCTGCCGGTGCACCAGTTCGTCACCGATCACGGCCTCGCGGAAAAGGGCCTGACGAACTACTGGGGGTACAACACGATCGGGTACTTCGCGCCGCACGACTCCTACGCGGCGATGCCCGGCGAGGGCGGGCAGGTCCAGGAATTCAAGGGCATGGTCAAGGCCCTCCACGAAGCCGGGATCGAAGTCATCCTCGACGTGGTTTACAACCACACCGCCGAGGGCAACCACCTCGGGCCGACCCTGTCGATGCGCGGCATCGACAACGAGGCCTACTACCGCCTGGTCGAGGGGGAGCCCGAGTACTACATGGACTACACCGGCACCGGGAACTCGCTGAACGTGCGCAACCCGCACACCCTGCAGCTGATCATGGACTCGCTGCGGTACTGGGTGACGGAGATGCACGTCGACGGCTTCCGGTTCGACCTCGCTTCGGCGCTGGCGCGCGAGTTCTACGACGTCGACCGGCTGTCGACGTTCTTCGACCTGGTGCAGCAGGACCCGATCGTCAGCCAGGTGAAGCTGATCGCCGAGCCGTGGGACGTCGGCCCCGGTGGTTACCAGGTCGGCAACTTCCCGCCGCTGTGGACCGAGTGGAACGGCAAGTTCCGGGACACGGTGAGAGACTTCTGGCGGGGTGAACCGAAGACGCTGGGGGAGTTCGCCTCGCGCATCACCGGCTCGTCGGACCTCTACCAGGACGACGGCCGCCGCCCGTTCGCGTCGATCAACTTCGTCACCGCGCACGACGGCTTCACGCTGCGGGACCTGGTGTCCTACAACGAAAAGCACAACGAGGCCAACGGCGAGGACGGCCGCGACGGCGCCGACGACAACCGGTCGTGGAACTGCGGCGTCGAAGGCGAGACCGACGACCCCGAGGTACTGACCCTGCGCGCGCGGCAGCAGCGCAACATGCTCGCCACGCTGATGCTGTCGCAGGGCGTGCCGATGATCCTGCACGGCGACGAGTTCGGCCGCACCCAGCGGGGCAACAACAACGTCTACTGCCAGGACTCGGAACTGTCCTGGATGGACTGGGAGCTGGCCAAGGAGAACGCGGACCTGGTCAAGTTCACCGCCGGGCTGGGCGCGTTCCGGCACCGGCACCCGGTGTTCCGCCGCCGCCGCTTCTTCCAGGGTGGCCCGGTCGGCAAGGGCGAGAAGCTCGGCGACATCGCCTGGTTCACCCCGGCCGGCGAGGAGATGACCGAGCAGAACTGGGACGACGGCTTCGGCAAGGCGGTCGTCGTCTTCCTCAACGGCAAGGCGATCCCCGACCTCGACCAGCGCGGCATGAAGGTCGAGGACGACTCGTTCCTGCTCGCCTTCAACGCCCACTACGAGGACATCGACACCACGCTCCCGGGCAACGGCTACGGGGAGAGCTGGACCGTCGTGGTCGACACCGCGACCGGCGAGGTCGAACCCGCTGACGCGAAACCGGTCGAAGGCGGCGGCCGGCTCACCCTGCCCGCCCGGTCCCTGATCGTGCTGCAACGGACGGAGACGGAATCCGCATGACGGTCCCGGAGTCGACCTACCGGGTGCAGCTGCGCCCGGAGTTCACCTTCGCCGACGCCGCCGGCATCGCCGGCTACCTGCGCGACCTCGGCATCGGCGCGCTGTACGCGTCGCCGGTGCTGGACGCGACTCCCGGTTCGACGCACGGCTACGACGTCGTCGACCCGACGCGCGCCCGGCCCGCGCTGGGCGGTGAAGGGGCGCGCCAGGAGCTCTCCGCGCTGCTGAAGGAGCTCGGGCTCGGCCTGGTGGTCGACATCGTGCCGAACCACATGTCGGTCGAGGTACCGAAGGCGAACCCCTGGTGGTGGGACGTGCTCAAGCACGGCCGCGGCTCGGAGTACGCGGAGTTCTTCGACATCGACTGGGACCGCGGCCCGCTCCTGCTGCCCGTCCTCGGCGGCGACGACGCGGTCGCCGAACTCGCGGTCGACGGCGACGAGCTGGTCTACCACGACCACCGCTTCCCGCTCGCACCCGGCACGGAAACCGGGACGCCGCAAGAGATCCACGAGCGCCAGCACTACCGCCTGATCGGCTGGCGCCGCGGCAATGCCGAGCTGGGCTACCGCCGCTTCTTCGACATCACGAACCTGGCCGCGGTCCGCGTCGAAGACCCCAAAGTGTTCGCCGAGACGCACGGCGAGGTGCTGCGCTGGGTCGCCGACGGCGACGTCACCGGCCTGCGCGTCGACCACCCCGACGGCCTCGCCGACCCGGGCGGCTACTTCCGGCGGCTGCGGGCGAACGCGCCGAACGCGTGGATCGTGGCCGAGAAGATCCTGCACCCGGGCGAGCCGCTGCCGCAGAGCTGGCCGGTCGACGGCACCACCGGCTACGACGCCCTGCGCGAGATCGCCGGCGTCTTCGTCGACCCGGCGGGCGAGCCCGGCTTCACCGCGCTGGCGAACGAGCTGGGCGTGAAGACCGGCTACCACCGCGTCGAGGCCGAAGCCCGGCGGCTGGTCACCGATCGCATCCTGGTCGCGGAGGTCCGGCGGATCGCCGCGCTGCTGCGGGACGTCGACACCGAGGCGGCGCGCGCGGCCGTCGCCGAGACCATGATCGCCTTCCCCGTCTACCGCTCGTACCTGCCCGAAGGCACGGCGCACTGGGCCGTCGCGATCGACGGCGCCCGCCAGGCCCGGCCCGACCTCGGCGACGCGCTCGACGCCCTCGACGCGCAGGTCCGCGCCGAGCCGGCCGGCGAGCTGGCCACCCGGATCCAGCAGACGTCCGGCATGGTCGTGGCCAAGGGCACCGAGGACACGACGTTCTACCGCTACACGCGCTTCGCGGCGCTCAACGAGGTCGGCGGCAACCCGGACCGCTTCGGGCTCGACGTCGAGGAGTTCCACCGGCTGGCCGCCGAGCGCGAGGCCGGCCACCCGGCCGCGATGACGACGCTGACCACGCACGACACCAAACGGTCCGAGGACACCCGCGCCCGGATGGCCGTGCTGGCGGAACTGCCCCGTGAGTTCGCCGACGCGGTCCGGCGGTGGAGCGCGCGCCACGGCATCGACGAGCCGTCGCTGAACCTGCTGGCCTGGCAGACGCTGGTGTCGACCTGGCCGATCGAGCCGGCCCGGCTGCGGGACTACCTCGACAAGGCGGCCAAGGAAGCCAAGCTCCGGACCAGCTGGACCGACCACGACGAGGCCTTCGAGGCCGCCGTCGCCGCCTGGCCCGACGCCGTCGTGAACGACCCCGACGTGGCCGCGTTCGTCGCGCGGATCGAGCGGCCGGGCTGGAGCAACTCACTCGGCCAGAAGCTCGTCCAGCTGACCGCGCCCGGCGTCCCGGACGTCTACCAGGGCACCGAGCTGTGGGACTTCTCCCTGGTCGACCCGGACAACCGCCGCCCGGTCGACTACGCCGCGCGGCGCGAGATCCTGGCCCGGATCGTCGACGGCGAGCTGCCGGAGATCGACGCGTCGGGAGCGGCGAAGCTGCTGGTGGTGCACAAGGCGCTGAAGCTGCGCCAGGAGCACCCCGCGTTGTTCCGCGGCTACCGGCCGCTGCGGGCCGAGGGGGTCGCGGCGGCCCACTGCCTGGCCTACACGCGCAGCCCCGGCCTCGCCGTGGCGGTGACCCGGCTGCCCGTCGGTCTCGAAGCCGGCGGCGGCTGGCGCGACACGGTCCTCCCGCTGCCCGACGGCGTCTGGACCGACGTCCTGACCGGCCGGGAGGTCACCGGCGACGTGGCCACCCTGTTCGAGCGATACCCCGTCGCGTTGCTGCTGCGAGGAGACGCATGAAGTTCAGCGTGTGGGCCCCGGCGGCCCGCCGGGTCCGGGTCAGCGTCGACGCGGGCGTGCACGAGATGACCGCGGGCGACGGCGGCTGGTGGCACGCCGACGCCGACGGCGTCAACTACGCCTTCCTCCTCGACGACGACGAGAAGCCGCTGCCGGACCCGCGCTCACGGCACCAGCCGCACGGCGTCCACGCCGAGTCGCGCGTCTACGACCACGGCGAGTTCGCCTGGACCGACGACGCGTGGCACGGCCGTCAGCTGCCCGGTGCCGTCCTCTACGAGCTCCACATCGGCACGTTCACCGAGGGCGGCACCTTCGACGCGGCGATCGAGCGGCTCGGCCACCTCGTCGACCTCGGTATCACGCACGTCGAGCTGCTGCCGGTCAACTCCTTCGACGGCACCGCGGGCTGGGGCTACGACGGCGTCCTGTGGGGCGCGGTCCACGAGCCCTACGGCGGCCCGGACGGGCTCAAGCGGTTCGTCGACGCGGCCCACGCGCGTGGCCTGGCCGTCGTGCTCGACGTCGTCTACAACCACCTCGGGCCGTCCGGCGCCTACCTCGACAGGTTCGGGCCGTACTTCGCCGGGCGGAACGACTGGGGGCCCGGCCTCAACCTCGACGGCCCCGGCTCCGACGAGGTCCGCCGGTACGTGATCGACAACGCGCTGAGCTGGCTGCGCGACTTCCACATCGACGCCCTGCGCCTCGACGCCGTGCACGCGCTGCTCGACCGGCGGGCCGTCCACCTGCTCGAACAGCTCGCCGGCGAGGTCGACGCGCTGTCGGCGGCGCTGAACCGGCCGCTGACCCTGATCGCCGAGTCCGACCTCAACGACCCGCGGCTCGTCACGCCCCGCGAGCGCGGCGGCTACGGCCTGCACGCCCAGTGGTCGGACGACCTGCACCACGCCCTGCACGTCAAGGTCACCGGCGAGACGACCGGGTACTACACGGACTTCGCCGCGCCGGACGCCCTGGAGCGGGTGCTGCGCGAGGTGTTCTTCCACGCCGGCACCTGGTCGTCGTTCCGGGAGCGGACCCACGGCCGGCCGGTCGACACGCGGACCGTGCCCGGCCACCGCTTCCTCGGCTACCTGCAGAACCACGACCAGATCGGCAACCGCGCCACCGGCGACCGGCTGTCCGCGACGGTCTCGCGCGACCGGCTGGCCTGCGGCGCGGCGATCCTGTTCTGCTCGCCGTACACGCCGATGGTGTTCATGGGGGAGGAGTGGGCGGCGAGCACGCCGTGGCAGTTCTTCGCGTCCTTCCCCGACCCGGAGCTGGCCGAGGCCGTCCGCACGGGCCGCCGTCGCGAGTTCTCCCGGCACGGCTGGGGCGAGTCGGACGTGCCCGACCCGATGGACCCGGCGACCGTCGAACGCTCGCGGCTGGACTGGACCGAGGTCGGGCGTCCCGGTCACCGTGAGGTGCTGGATCTCTACCGCGCGTTGATCCGGCTGCGCCGCGAACGGCCGGAGCTGGCCGACCCGTGGGTCGCCGACCTGCGGATCGACTCCGCGCCGGACGGTTCCTGGCTCGTGCTGCACCGCGGCACGCTGCGGCTGGCGGTCAACTTCGGCGTCGGCCCGGTCACGCTCCCGCTCGGCGCCACCGCAACCCTGCTGACCTGGGCGGACGCCACTGTGGACGGGGGTGCCGCGCACCTGCCGCCGGACGGTTTCGTGCTGGTCGAGACGAAGTAACCGTCCGGCACACCGCGCACGAAGCACCCCCGATCTGGGACGATTCAGGAATGGCCACACGACCCTCCGCCGACCACGTCCTCGCCGGCCGTCCCTTCCCGCTCGGGGCCCACCCCGAGGCCGGCGGGGTGCGGTTCGCGATCACGTCCGCCGTCGCGGACGCCGTCGACCTGTGCCTGATCGACGCCGACGGGTCGGAACGCCGGATCGCGCTCACCGAGCGCACCTTCGGCGTCTGGCACGGCCTGGTGCCCGGGGTGACGCCGGGGCAGCGGTACGGCTACCGGATCCACGGCCCGTACGACCCGGCCCGCGGCCTGCGGTGCAACCCGCACAAGCTGCTCGTCGACCCGTACGCCCGGCAGATCACCGGCGGGCTGACCGACCTGGCCGCGGCGCAGGGCTTCAGCGGCGACCCGGAGCGCGGACCCATGTCCACTGTGGACTCCCTGGGCAGCGTGCCGCTGTCGGTGGTCACCTCGCCCGGCGGCCCGGACACCGGGACCAAGCCGGAGGTGCCGTTCGAGGAGTCGGTGGTCTACGAGCTGCACGTCAAGGGCTTCACCCAGCAGCACCCGTTCATCCCGGAGGCGCTGCGCGGCACCTACCTCGGCCTGGCCCACCCAGTGGCGATCGAATACCTGACCCGCCTCGGCGTCACCTCCGTCGAGCTGCTGCCGGTGCACGCGTTCCTCGACGAGCCCTCGCTGATCCGGGCCGGGCGGCACAACTACTGGGGCTACTCGCCGCTCGGCTTCTTCGCCCCGCACGCCGCGTACGCCAGCGAGCCCGGCCACGAGGTCGAGGAGTTCCGGCTGATGGTGGCCGCGCTGCACGCGGCGGGCATCGAGGTGATCCTCGACGTCGTGTTCAACCACACCTGCGAGGGTGGGCCGGACGGGCCGACGCTGAGCTTCCGCGGGCTGAACGCGCCGGTGTACTACCTGCACACCGACCGCGGGCACATGGCCGACATCACCGGCTGCGGCAACACCCTCGAAGCCGGCTCGCCGACCGTGGTCCGGCTGGTCACCGATTCGCTGCGGTACTGGACGCAGGAGATGGGTGTCGACGGCTTCCGGTTCGACCTCGCCAGTACGCTCGGGCGGCCGCGCGGCGGCGCGTTCAACGACGCGTCGACCCTGCTGACGGCGATCACCACGGACCCGGTGCTCTCGCGCTGCAAGCTGATCGCCGAGCCGTGGGACGCGACCGGCGAGGGCTACCGCGTCGGCGGCTTCGGCGCCCAGTGGGCGGAGTGGAACGGCCGCTACCGCGACACCGTGCGTGACTTCTGGCGCGGCGCGACCGGCGTCCGCGACCTCGCCTACCGGCTGTCCGGTTCGTCCGATCTGTACGACCACAACCTGCGGCGGCCGTGGCAGTCGATCAACTTCGTCACCGCGCACGACGGCTTCACGCTGCGGGACCTGGTGTCGTACAACGAAAAGCACAACGAAGCCAACGGCGAGGACAACCGCGACGGCACCAACGACAACCGCTCGTGGAACCACGGCGCCGAAGGCGACACCGCCGACCCGGGGATCCGGGAGCTGCGCGCCCGGCAGGCCCGGAACATGTTCGCCACGCTGCTGCTGTCCACCGGCACCCCGATGCTGACCATGGGCGACGAGTTCTGGCGCACCCAGCGCGGCAACAACAACGCGTACTGCCTCGACGACGAGACGTCGTGGTTCGACTGGACCCCGGACGACCCCGAGGCCGAGGCCATGCTGGCGTTCGCCCGCCGGGTGGTGCGGCTGCGCGCGAACAGCCCGGCCCTGCGGCAGCCGGAGTTCTTCGAAGGCCGGACCACGCCGACCGGCAAGCCCGACCTGGTCTGGTTCCGCCCGGACGGCGAGGAGTTCGGCGAGACCGACTGGTTCGAGGACCGCCACACGCTCGGCATGTGGATCGACGGCTCGAACAGCCAGGCCCGCAACCGGGACGGCGAGCTGGTGCCGGACCACTCGTGGCTGCTGTGGCTGCACGCGGGCGACGCCCCGGCCGAGGTGATCCTCCCGGGCCGCGAGTACGGCGAGACCTTCAAGCCGACGCTGGACACGAGCACCGCGGACGGCAGCCCGGCCAACCCGGGCCCCCTCGAAGCCAAGAGCCGCGTGACCCTCCGGTCCCGCTCCCTGCTCCTGCTCCGGGCCCCGCGCCTGGCGGCGGAACCGCACCCCGAACCCTACTGACGCGTACGCGGGCGAATCGTCCGTTGGGGTACGGGTTTCGGCCGTTCGGGCTCGCGTGTCGCGCGGACGCGGTCTGGCGCCCGGTGTGCGCTTGGCCGTAACCTGCTCGACACGCGCCCGGAACTCGTTGCGCCGAAAGCGTTTCGGATGATCCGTTTTGGGTACAGGGATAGAGAACCCTGCCTCGTGGGCGCTTGATCGAGTCAGGCAGACTGTCGCCGTCTGCGTCCAACCGACACACCGAGGGGCGTTGCCCATGACCGGCCGGCTCGGCATCGACGACGTCTCCCCCAGCGTGAGCTGCGGCCGGTATCCGGCCAAAGCCGTTGTGGGGGAACACATCCCGGTCTTCGCGACCGTCTGGCGCGAAGGCCACGACGCCGTCGCGGCCACGGTCGCGTGGCGCGGCCCGGACGACCGGCTGACCCGCCAGACGCGGATGGCGCCGCGCGGCTCCGACCACCCCGACGAGTTCGCCGCGGTGATCGCCCCGGACACCACCGGACTGTGGACGTTCCGGGTCGACGCGTGGGGCGACCCCTGGGCGACGTGGGAGCACGCCGTCGAGGTGAAGGTCGCCGCCGGGCAGGGGCCCGAGGACCTCGCGAACGACCTCGAGAACGGCGCCCGGCTGATCGAGCGCGTCTCCCGCCGTCCCGACCGCCGGGCCGAAAAAGCCCTCCTGACCGGCGCGGTGAAGGCCCTGCGCGACGAAGAGCGCGGCCTCGCCGAGCGCGTCGGGCCCGCGCTCTCGCCCGAGGTCCGCCAGGTCATGCACGAGTTCCCGGTGCGCGAGCTGATCACCAAGGGCAAGCCGCACAAGATCTGGGTCGACCGCCGCCGCGCCGCGTACGGCTCCTGGTACGAGCTGTTCCCCCGCTCGACCGGCGGGCTCGACGCCGAGGGCAAGCCGGTGCACGGCACCTTCGCCACCGCCGCGACCGCCCTCGACCGGGTCGCGAAGATGGGCTTCGACGTCGTCTACCTCCCGCCGATTCACCCGATCGGGCGAGTGAACCGCAAGGGACCCAACAACACCCTCGACGCCAAGCCGGAGGACGTCGGCTCGCCGTGGGCGATCGGCGCCGACGAGGGCGGCCACGACGCCATCCACCCCGACCTCGGCACCTTCGAGGACTTCGACGCCTTCGTCGCGCGCGCGGACGAACTCGGCATGGAGGTGGCGCTCGACTTCGCGCTGCAGGCCGCGCCCGACCACCCGTGGGTCCTCAAGCACCCCGAGTTCTTCACCACGCGCCCGGACGGCTCGATCGCGTACGCGGAGAACCCGCCGAAGAAGTACCAGGACATCTACCCGATCAACTTCGACAACGACCCCAAGGCCGTCTACGAAGAGATGCTGCGGGTCATCACCGTCTGGATCGACCACGGGGTGAAGATCTTCCGGGTCGACAACCCGCACACCAAGCCGCCGGACTTCTGGGCCTGGCTGATCCAGTCGGTCAAGGACGCCCACCCGGACGTGCTGTTCCTGGCCGAGGCGTTCACCCGGCCGGCGCGGCTGTGGGGCCTGGCCCGGCTCGGCTTCACCCAGAGCTACACCTACTTCACCTGGCGGACCGGCAAGCAGGAGCTGATCGACTTCGCCATCGACCTGCGCGAGCACTGGAACGAGGGCAGGCCGAACCTGTTCGTCAACACCCCGGACATCCTCCACGAGTCGCTGCAGCGCGGCGGGCCGGGCATGTTCGCGCTGCGGGCCGCGCTCGCGGCGACGATCTCGCCGACCTGGGGCGTCTACTCCGGCTACGAGCTGTTCGAGCACGTCCCGGTCCGCGAAGGCAGCGAGGAGTACCTGGACTCCGAGAAGTACCAGCTGCGCCCGCGCGACTTCGAGCGCGCGCTCGCCGAAGGGCGGTCGCTGGAGCCGTGGCTGGCGAAGCTGAACGCCGTCCGCAAGGCGCACCCGGCGCTGCAGCAGATGCGCACCCTGCACTTCCACCACGTCGACAACGACGCGCTGCTGGCCTACTCCAAACAGGACCCGGCCACCGGCGACACCGTGGTCACGGTCGTCACCCTCGACCCGTACGCGCCCCAAGAGGGCACGCTCTGGCTCGACACCGGCGCGCTCGGCTTCGAAGCGCACGAACGGCTCATCGCCCACGACGAGGTCACCGGCGACACGTGGGACTGGGGTCCGGCGAACTACGTCCGCCTCGAACCCTGGCGGGCGGTGGCGCACGTGGTGTCGGTGCGGCGACGGCTGGCCGGCTGAGAGCGGAAGGACAGGAATCTTCAGGGACGAGGTGGAGCACATGGCGGATGAGGCCCGGCCCGACGCGGCGTTGGGGCTGGAAGGCGTGCCGCACACCGGTGAGGCGATCACCGCGGACGGCATGCTGGTGGAACCGCAGGCCGGCGACTTCCGGTCGGCGCAGCAGGCGCCGAGCAACCCGGCGTGGTTCAAGGGCGCGGTCTTCTACGAAGTGCTGGTGCGCGCGTTCGCCGACTCCAACGGCGACGGCACCGGCGACCTGCGCGGGCTGGCCGGGAGACTCGACTACCTGGCCTGGCTGGGCATCGACTGCCTGTGGCTGCCGCCGTTCTACGCCTCGCCGCTGCGCGACGGCGGGTACGACATCAGCGACTTCCGCGCGGTGCTGCCGGAGTTCGGCAGCGTCGAGGACTTCGTCTTCCTGCTCAACGAGGCGCACCGGCGCGGTATCCGGGTCATCACCGACCTCGTGCTCAACCACACCTCGGACGCGCACCCGTGGTTCCAGCAGTCCCGCAGTGAGCCCGACGGCCCGTACGGCGACTACTACGTGTGGAGCGACGACGACTCCCGCTACGCCGACGCGCGGATCATCTTCGTCGACACCGAGACGTCGAACTGGACCTACGACCCGGTCCGCGGCCAGTTCTACTGGCACCGGTTCTTCTCCCACCAGCCCGACCTGAACTACGAGAACGTCGACGTCCAGAACGCGATGATCGACGTCCTGCGCTTCTGGCTGGACCTGGGCATCGACGGCTTCCGCCTCGACGCCGTGCCGTACCTGTTCGAGCAGGAGGGCACCAACTGCGAGAACCTGCCGCGCACGCACGAGTTCCTCAAGCGCTGCCGCAAGGTCGTCGACGACGAGTACCCCGGCCGGATCCTGCTCGCCGAGGCCAACCAGTGGCCCTCGGACGTCGTCGAGTACTTCGGCGACCCGGCCGTCGGCGGCGACGAGTGCCACATGGCGTTCCACTTCCCGCTGATGCCGCGGATCTTCATGGCGGTGCGGCGCGAGTCCCGGTTCCCGATTTCGGAGATCCTCGACCAGACCCCGGAAATCCCCAGCGGCACGCAGTGGGGCATCTTCCTGCGCAACCACGACGAGCTGACCCTCGAGATGGTCACCGACGAAGAGCGCGACTACATGTACGCGGAGTACGCCAAGGACCCGCGCATGAAGGCCAACATCGGCATCCGCCGGAGGCTCGCGCCGCTGCTGGACAACGACCGCAACCAGCAGGAGCTGTTCACCGCGATGCTGCTGTCCCTCCCCGGTTCGCCCGTTCTGTACTACGGTGACGAGATCGGCATGGGAGACAACATCTGGCTCGGCGACCGCGACGCGGTCCGCACGCCCATGCAGTGGACCCCCGACCGCAACGCCGGGTTCTCCTCCTGCGACCCGGGCCGCATCTACCTGCCGGTGATCATGGACCCGGTGTACGGCTACCAGGGCCTGAACGTCGAGGCGCAGTCGAACAACGACGCCTCGCTGCTCAACTGGACCCGCCGGATGATCGAGGTGCGCAAGCAGCACCACGCGTTCGCCGAGGGCGAGTTCGTCGACCTCGGCGGGTCCAACCCGAGCGTGCTGGCCTACAAGCGCCAGTGGCGGCGCCCGGACGGCGGCGAGGACGTCGTGCTCTGCGTGAACAACCTCTCCCGGTTCCCGCAGCCGGTGGAGCTGGACCTGTCCGCGCACCGCGGGTGCACGCCGGTGGAGCTCACCGGCGGCGTCCGGTTCCCGAGCATCGGCGAGCTGTCGTACCTGCTGACGCTGCCGGGCCACGGCTTCTACTGGTTCCAGCTGACGAGCACGGGAGACGAAGGCGAAGCGAGGTGAGTCCCTTGTCCGACCCGCGCGAGCTGGTCGACGACCTGACCGGCGACCTGAAGCGCTGGCTGCCCGAACAGCGCTGGTTCGCCGGCAAGGACAGGCCGGTGACCGGTGTCCGGGCGCTCGGCGTGACCGAGCTGGTGTCAGGCGACCCGCAGCTGCTGCACGTCGTCGTCGAGGTCGCCCAGGGCGACCGGCGCGAGCCCTACCAGCTGCTGGTCGGCAGGCGGACGCACCCGCCGGAGATCGCGTCGACCAGCTGGATCGGCGCCGTCGGTGACCTCAACGCCTACGAGGCGTCCGGTGACCTGGACGTCACCGGCGTGCTGCTGGACCTGATGGCCCGCGAGGAGACCGTCGGCTCGCTGGTCTTCGAGCACGAGCCCGGGGTGGAGCTGGAGACCGGCCTGCGGGCCCGGCCGATCACCTCGGAGCAGAGCAACACCTCGCTGGTCTACGCCGGGCAGTACATCCTCAAGCTGTTCCGGAAGCTGACGCCGGGCAAGAACAAGGACCTGCTGCTGCACCGGGCGCTGCAGGCGGTGGACAGCAAGCACATCGCGCCCGTCCTCGGCTCGATCACCGGCGACCTCGACGGCGAGCCGACCACGGTCGGCATGCTCCAGCAGTTCGTCTCGGACGCGGTCGACGGCTGGGCGATGGCCACCACCAGCGTCCGCGACCTGATGGCCGCGCCGGACCTGCACGCCGCGGAGGTCGGCGGCGACTTCGCCGGCGAGGCGGAGCGGCTCGGGCGGGCCGTCGCCGAGGTGCATGCGGACCTGGCCGAAGCCCTCGGCACGGAGGCCGTCGACGCCGACGAGCTCGAGCGCTCGGCGAAGGCGATGCTCGACCGGCTCGACACGATCGCCGGCCGGGTGCCGGAGCTGGCCCCGCACACCCCGCGGCTGCGGGCGGCGTTCGAGAAGCTGCGCACGCTGCCCGCCGGCTCGGTGGCCATGCAGTACATCCACGGCGACCTGCACCTCGGCCAGGTGCTGCGGACCGTCGGCGGCTGGCTGCTGATCGACTTCGAGGGCGAGCCGGCGGCGCCGGTGGAAGAGCGGCACGCGCTGCGGTCGCCGTTGCGCGACGTCGCGGGCATGCTGAGGTCGTTCGACTACGCGGCCCAGCAGATGCTGGTCGGCCAGCCGGACGAGCCGGCGCTGGCCGAGCGCGCCCACGAGTGGTCGGAGCGCAACCGGGCGGCGTTCTGCGAGGGCTACGCCGCGATCGCGGCGGACCCGCGGGAACAGGGCGAGCTGCTGCGCGCCTTCGAACTGGACAAGGCGGTCTACGAGGTGGGTTACGAGCACGCGAACCGGCCCGACTGGCTGGGCGTGCCGCTCGCCTCGATCGCCCGGATCACTAGCGGAGGGACGACACCGTGAACGCGGCTGGAGAAGGCCTCCCGGCCGCGGCCCCGCCGGCCGCGGACATCGACCGGCTGCTCGCCGGCTCCCACCACGACCCGCACTCGGTGCTGGGCGTGCACGCGGTGGGCAAGGGCTTCGCGGCCCGCGCGCTGCTGCCCGGCGCGAAGGCCGTCACGCTGTGCGCGGGCGGGGAGAAGCACCCGATGGAGCCGGTGATCGACGCGCTGTTCGCCGTCGCCGTCCCCGAGCACCCCGGCGACTACCGGCTGGAGGTCGAGTACGACGGGCACACCGCCACCGCCGACGACCCGTACCGCTGGCTGCCCACGGTGGGCGAGCTGGACCTGCACCTGATCGGCGAGGGCCGGCACGAGCGGCTCTGGGAGGTGCTCGGCGCGCACGTCCGGTCCTACGAGACCCCTGGTGGCGTTGTCGAGGGCACGTCGTTCGCGGTCTGGGCGCCGAACGCGCGCGGCATCCGCGTGATCGGCGACTTCAACGGCTGGGACGGGCGCGGGCACCCGATGCGCTCGCTCGGCGGGTCCGGGGTCTGGGAGCTGTTCGTACCCGGCGTCGGCGCGGGTACCTGCTACAAGTTCCGGATCCTCGGCGCCGACGGCAACTGGCACGAGAAGGCCGACCCGCTGGCGTTCGCCACCGAGCAGCCGCCCGCGACGGCCTCGGTCGTCACGCGCTCGTCGTACCTGTGGGAAGACGACGACTGGGTCGCGCAGCGCGAAGCCACGCAGTGGGCCGCGGCGCCGATGAGCGTCTACGAGGTCCACCTCGGCTCCTGGCGGCCCGGGCTCGGCTACCGGGAACTGGCCGACCAGCTCGGCGACTACCTCGTCGAAACCGGTTTCACGCACGTCGAGCTGCTGCCGGTGTCGGAGCACCCGTTCGGCGGCTCGTGGGGCTACCAGGTGACGTCGTACTACGCGCCGACGTCCCGCTTCGGCTCCCCGGACGACTTCCGCTACTTCGTCGACCGCCTGCACCAGCGGGGGATCGGCGTGCTGGTGGACTGGGTGCCCGCGCACTTCCCGAAGGACAGCTGGGCGCTGGCGAAGTTCGACGGCACAGCGCTGTACGAGCACGCCGACCCGCGTCGCGGCGAGCAGCCCGACTGGGGCACGCTCGTGTTCGACTTCGGCCGCAACGAAGTCCGCAACTTCCTCGTCGCGAACGCGCTGTACTGGATCGAAGAGTTCCACCTCGACGGCCTGCGCGTCGACGCGGTCGCGTCGATGCTCTACCTCGACTACTCCCGCAACGAAGGGGAGTGGCTGCCCAACCAGTACGGCGGCCGCGAAAACCTGGACGCGGTGAAGTTCCTGCAGGAGCTGAACGCGACCGTCTACAAGCGACACCCGGGCATCGTGATGGTGGCCGAGGAGTCGACGGCCTGGCCGGGCGTCACGCGGCCGACCCATCTGGGCGGGCTCGGGTTCGGCTTCAAGTGGAACATGGGCTGGATGCACGACACGCTCCGGTACCTGTCGCACGAGCCGATCCACCGCGCGTACCACCACAACGAGATGACGTTCTCGCTCGTGTACGCGTGGAGCGAGAACTTCGTGCTCCCGCTGTCGCACGACGAAGTGGTGCACGGCAAGGGCTCGCTGTGGGGCCGGATGCCGGGCGACGCCTGGAACAAGGCGGCCGGGCTGCGGTCGCTGCTGGCGTTCATGTGGGCGCACCCGGGCAAGCAGCTGCTGTTCATGGGCGGCGAGTTCGGCCAGCCGGGGGAGTGGTCGGAGCAGCGGTCGCTCGACTGGCACCTGATGGACGAGCCGCTGCACCTCGGCGTGTGGGAGCTGCTGCGGTCGCTGAACACGATCTACCGGTCGTCACCGGCGTTGTACAGCCAGGACACCTCGCCGGACGGTTTCGCCTGGATCGACGCGAACGACTCGAGCGGCAACGTGCTGAGCTTCCTGCGCATCGGCGCCGACGGCTCGCGGCTGGCCTGCGTGGCCAACTTCGCGGGCGTCCCGCACCACGACTACCGCGTCGGCCTGCCGGCGGCGGGCCGCTGGCTGGAGGTCGTCAACACCGACGCCGAGGCCTACGGCGGGTCCGGGGTCGGCAACATGGGCGCGGTGGAGGCGACGGACGAGCCGTGGCACGGCCAGCCGGCCTCCGCGGTCCTCCAGCTGCCCCCGGCCGGCGTGCTGTGGCTGGTGGAAGAAACCCCGGAGACCCCCGAACTCCCGTAACGAAAGCGGCATCACGCGTGTCCCGAGGGGCATCACGCGTGACTGGGCGGGCATCGCCGCGATGCCCCTCCAATCACGCGAGATGCCCCTCCAATCACGGGTGATGCCCCGGCAATCACGCGAAAAGCCCTCCGCCGAACCGGGGGCCCGGGCTTACCATCGGGGCATGGACGGCTCCGGTGGTGTCGTCGCGAACCTGATCCTCTTCGCCGTGGTCTGCCTCGCGCCCACGGTGCTGTTCTGGTGCGCGCTGCGCGTGCCGAAGCTGCTCGAGTGGCTCCGGGAGAAACGCGCGCCGCCGCGACCGGAAGGTCCGCCGATCGAACGCGTCGCCGCGGACCTGCGGCGGGTGCACCGGCTGCTCGCCGGCTACCCGTCCGGCACCCCGGCCGCGCGGCGGCTGGGCACCCGGCAGGCCTACGACGAGCTGCTCACCCAGGCCTGCCGCCAGGTCGGCGTGCCGCACCGGCTCGGGGAGCTGCCCGAGGGGATGGACCGCGAGATCGAACGCCTGCGCGTCGAGCAGTCGCTGCGGGAGCGCGGGCTGGCCGTGCCCTGAGTTGTACGCGCCGTGTACGCGCGCCGGGCACGCTGCCGGCATGCGACTCCTGATCGGTCTCGTGACTCTCCTGCTGCTCGGCGTGGTGACTCCGGCGGAGGCGGCGGCGAGCTTCCCCCGGCTGGCCGCGGCGACCGTCGACGGCTTCCGGCTCACCGCCGGGGACACCTTCGCCACCTACGGCGCCCGGATCGCCGCGCTGGACGCGAAACTGCCGCCGCGCGGGCTCGGCTCGCTGCTCGCCGACACCAACCGGAAGGCCCGCCCGCTCTGCCACGGCACGTACCTGGCCACGGCCCTGAAGCCCGCCGGCTTCTGCTGGGAGGACGCGAACGACGACAAGACCAACGACTGGATCCCGCAGGGCCTCACCGGTTCGGGCGACGCTTCCCCGGCGACCGGGACCGTCGGCGGCAAGCGCGTCGTCGCGGCGTCGTGGCACACCCCGGGCGATACGATGGTCCGCCTGTCCTTTGTGGACGCCACCGGCCTCGGCTACCGCCACGTGCTGCTGGTGGAACCGACTTCCGGCACGGACTTCCGGGTCGTCGCCGGCCACGGGCACGGCATGACGTGGGCCGGCAACCTGCTGTTCGTGGCGACCACCGGCGGCCTGATCCGCGTCTTCGACACGACCCACTTCTGGAAGGTCGACGCCGGCGCGGGCACGGTCGGCCTGGGCACCGACGGCAAGTACCACGCGGCGTTCTACGACTACGCGATGCCGCAGGTCGGCGCGTACTGGTACCCGGGCGGCGGCGCCTGCACGACGGCGACCGACACGCGCCCGTGCCTGTCGACGTTGTCGTACGACCACACGGATTCGACGTTCGTGACGGCGGAACACGTCCCGTCGGCGGCGGGTGGCCGGATCCTGCGCTGGCCGTTCGACCCGGCCTCGGGCCGCCTCAAGACGTCGGCCGACGGGCTGGTGCACGCGGTGGAGGGCTTCTCGTCCCCGGTCTGGGGCATGCAGGGAGCGGTGTCGCGGGGCGGCTACTTCGTCCTGACGGGAGTTTGCCCGGAGTACGCGGGCGTGGCGGGCGACCACCCGTCGTGCCTGCACGGCGGCGTCGGCGGCACGTCGACGTCGAGGCTGACCGGGCAGGCCCCGGTGAACAGTCAGAACCTGTCCTATTGGCCGGCCACGGGCGAACTGTGGCTGATCAACGAGCAGCTGCGGGAGCGCGTGACCGTCCACGTCCCGTGGACGACGCTCACCGGACGGCCCTGAACGGCGGAAACCCCGCCACCGTGAGCCGGTGGCGGGGTTTCCGTGACGAACGAACGGTCAGTCCAGGTAGTCGCGCAGGACCTGGGACCGCGACGGGTGGCGCAGCTTCGACATCGTCTTCGACTCGATCTGCCGGATGCGCTCACGGGTCACCCCGTACACCTGGCCGATCTCGTCGAGCGTGCGCGGCTGGCCGTCGGTGAGGCCGAAGCGCAGCCGGACCACGCCCGCCTCGCGCTCGGACAGCGTCTGCAGCACCGACTGGAGCTGGTCCTGCAGCAGCGTGAACGACACCGCGTCGACCGCGACGACCGCCTCGGAGTCTTCGATGAAGTCGCCGAGCTGGCTGTCGCCCTCGTCGCCGATCGTCTGGTCGAGCGAGATCGGCTCGCGCGCGTACTGCTGGATCTCCAGGACCTTCTCCGGGGAGATGTCCATCTCCTTGGCGAGCTCTTCCGGGGTCGGCTCGCGGCCGAGGTCCTGGAGCAGCTCACGCTGGATGCGGCCCAGCTTGTTGATGACCTCGACCATGTGCACCGGGATGCGGATGGTGCGCGCCTGGTCGGCCATCGCGCGGGTGATCGCCTGGCGGATCCACCACGTGGCGTACGTCGAGAACTTGTAGCCCTTGGTGTAGTCGAACTTCTCCACCGCGCGGATCAGGCCGAGGTTGCCCTCCTGGATCAGGTCCAGGAACGCCATGCCGCGGCCGGTGTAGCGCTTGGCCAGCGAGACCACGAGCCGCAGGTTCGCCTCGAGCAGGTGGTTCTTGGCGCGCTCGCCGTCACGCACGATCCACTTGAGATCGCGGCGCATCTGGGTGACGAGCTTCTCGCCCTCCTCCTCGGCGGTGCGCACGCGCTCGGCGGCGTAGAGCCCGGCCTCGATCCGCTTGGCCAGCTCCACCTCCTCCTCGGCGTTCAGCAGCGCGACCTTGCCGATCTGCTTGAGGTAGGCACGCACGGAGTCGGCGGACGCGGTGAGCTCGGCGTCCTTGCGCGCCTGACGCAGCGCTTCGGACTCCTCCTCGTCCCAGACGAAGTCCGGGTTGTCGGAGCCCTTGGCCGCCTTGTCGGCCGCGGCGCCGCGGCGACGCTGCGCCGGGGTCTCCTCGTCCGACTCCTCGTCGTCATCGTCGTCGTCGGCCGAGTCGGTGTCCGGCTCGTCGTTGACCGTTTCGTCGACGACGTCGACCTCGACCTCTTCCAGGTCGGAGAGATCGGGCGAACCGAGGTCTTCGTCCTCGAGGTCGACGGGACCGTCCGGCTCGCCGTCTTCGGTCTTCGGGCCCTTGGTCGCGGCCTTCTTCGCCGGTGCCTTCTTGGCCGGCGCCTTCTTCGCGGTGGTGGTCTTGCGCGCCGCCGGCTTCGCCGTCCCGGTGGCTGCCTCTTCGGCCGGCTCGCCGGCTGCGGTCGCGGTCTTCGTCCCGCCTCGGGTTGCGGTTCTTGCGGCTGCCACTTACGCCCTTTCGCAGCGGTCGATCACGACGAGCAACGGCCTGGGGCCACTGCTGCCTCACATTCGGGGATCACGCCTCGGCCTGCGGTTTTGGCCGCCGCAGCCGTGGGCCGTGTTCCATTGTAACGACGGTACGCCCATGCGGTGCGAAGCGATCACCCTCAGCGCCGGATCAGTGCTGGATGCCCTCCGCCGCGGCGGCCGCGGCGCCGACGATGCCGGCGTTGTTCTGCAGGCTCGCCACCAGCACCGGAGTGCGGATGTCCAGCAGCGGCACCCATTTCTCGGCCTTCTTGCTGACACCGCCGCCGACGATGAACAGGTCGGGCCAGATCAGGTTCTCCAGCACGGTCAGATAACGGTGCACGCGCTTGGACCATTCGGGGTAGGAGAGCCCCTCGTTGTCCTTCACCGAGGCGGCCGCGCGCTTCTCGGCGTCGTGGCCGTCGATCTCGAGGTGGCCGAATTCGGTGTTGGGGACGAGCTTGCCGTCCTGGAACACCGCGCTGCCGATGCCGGTGCCGAAGGTGAGCAGCGCGGTCACGCCCGTGCGCGCGACCGGGTCGCCGAAGCGGATCTCCGCCATGCCCGCCGCGTCGGCGTCGTTGAGCATCGCGACCTGGTCGACGCCGCGGCCGAGCCGCTTGGCGAACAGCGCGTCGGCGTCGGTGCCGATCCACTGCTTGTCGATGTTGGCCGCGGTGTGCGCGACGCCCTTCTTGACGACCGCCGGCAGGGTCACGCCGACCGGGCCGTCCCAGCCCGCCTGCGTGACGATGTCGTGGACGACGTCCGCCACCGCCGACGGCGTGGACGGCTTCGGCGTTTCGATCCGGATCCGGTCGCCGATGAGCTGGCCCTTTTCCAGGTCGACCAAGGCGCCCTTGATCCCGCTGCCGCCGATGTCGATGCCGAAACCTCGGCGGGTCGCCTCCACCACGGACGTGGTCCCTTCTCGCACGATTCAGAAGCCTGCCTCGGAGACTTTAACCGGATGTGGTGACATGTCGGACGTGGGAGTTGACGAGTCGTTGCTGAAAAGCGTCGCGGTGCAGGTCGCGACGGAGGCCTCCGCCCTGGTCCGCGAGGCCTGGGAGGGCATGGCCACCGGCCGGTCGGTGGCCGTGGGCACCAAGTCCGGGGCCACCGACGTGGTGACCGCGGTGGACCACGAGTCCGAGCGCCTGGTGCGCTCGCGGCTGGCGTCGCTGCGGCCCGGGGAGCCGGTGCTGGGCGAGGAAGGCGGCGGTACCGCGGGCGACGACGGCGTGACGTGGGTGGTCGACCCGATCGACGGGACGGTCAACTTCCTGTACGGCCTGCCCTGGTTCGCGGTCTCGGTGGCGGCGCAGGTCGGCGGGGTGTCGGTGGCGGGCGCGGTGGTCGAGCCGGCGAGCGGCCGCGTCTGGTCGGCGGCCCGCGGCCAGGGAGCGTTCCTGGACGGACGGCGGCTGGCGGTGTCGGCACCGGCGGGCCTGGAGGTGACGTTGGTCGGAACCGGTTTCGCGTACTCGCCCGCGCGGCGGACGCGCCAGTCGCGCTTCGCGGCCTCGCTGCTCGGGCAGGTGCGGGACATCCGCCGCAACGGGGCGGCGTCACTGGACCTGTGCGCGGTGGCGGCGGGCTGGCTGGACGCGTACGTGGAGCACGGCCTCAACCGCTGGGACTGGGCGGCGGGAGCGCTGATCGCGGCGGAGGCGGGAGCGGAGGTGTCCCTGCCGGGGACGGCGCCGGAGCTGGGGCAGGACGCGACGTACGCGGCGGCGCCGTCGATCGCGGACCCGCTGCGGAAGGTCTTGGCGGACTGCGGGGCGGCGGAGGTGTGAGCGGGTCCCGGTGAGCGGGACGGTCGCCTCGCGCGGACCGGCCCCCCCGCGGCACCGGCCCTCAGGCAGCGGGACCGAAAATGTCGGTGCCCTCCGGTAGCGTGGAAAACGGGGGGCGCCCCCGCGGGGTGGTCATCGCGGCGGGAACGGAGCTCCCGGTCAGCACTCCACGTCGCGGGCCGAGGCCAGCAGCGTCTGGTCCACCGCCGGGGCCTTCGCGCCCGCGGACTGCTCGTTTCCGCCGCCGCCCTGGTGGGTCTTCGACCAGTCCGCGAGCTGGGTGATGATCTGGCGTGCCTCGGCGCGCGGGCGGAGGTCGCCGAAGAGCGTGCCCGTCACCACGTCGACGCTCGCGTCCTTGCGGTTGTCCTGGACCAGCTCGGCGCACGGCATCACCAGGCTGAGCGTCCGGGCCGCCGTCATGCCGTTCTCGCCGAACCGGATCTGGCCGCGGCACTTGGCCTCGCGGCCGTCGTAGGCCGGGTCGTTGGCCGGGTCCGCGGCGCCGCTGAACCCGAGCTCGCGCAGCGCGGTCGTGGTGATGCCGCCCTGGCCGCGGCTGCCCGAGGCGTTGAGGACCCGGTAGGCGATCTTGTCCGGCGGGACGGGCGCGCGGTCGTCGAGCGCGTTGTGCGGGAGGGTGCTGAACGTGACGCCCGGTGGCGGGCTCGCGGGCGGGTCGCACTTGACGGCCTCGTCGATGTCGCCCTTGCCGATGGCCGCGTTCACCCAGACGACGATCGCGCCGAGGGCGAGCACGCCGATGACGATCAGCGCCGGCAGCGGCTTGTGCTTGCGATACGGCCGCGCCCCACGGTCCCCGATGCCGTTCCCCGACGCCACCTGCCCGTCCCTTCCCCAACACGAAACCGACCGTGCGTACCGGGCACCGCCCGAGACCGATCAGCCTAGGCGCTGCGGTCGGCGCACGTGGTCCCGGGTCACCCCGTCGGTTCCTGCGGTACCGGGCCCCAGCCGGACCGATCCCCGTGCAGCGATCGCACCACGACGGGCCCGGCCGGGGCAAGCGGACACGGGTCGCGCGTGAAGTTCTCCACCCGCGCGCAACCCGAACGGACGACAACGCGTCTTACCTGCGGGTTCCCCCTGTCGGGTGACGATTCCCCGGCAATGTCTGACTCGTTGCAGAACCCGGATCGCGGTGAGCTACCCTTCCCGGGCTCCGGCCGCAGGAAGAGGCCCGAAAAGAAGAGACCTCGGTCACTTCGGCCGCCGGGCACAAACAGGGGCCCTGGAACGTTGACCAGCGGCACGGCGGACTCACGGGCGCATCCGGGAGTCCGGGAAAACGACTACACAAGCTGATCGCAGGGGTGAGGGACAACATGGCTACCGACTACGACGCTCCGCGCCGCAGCGAAGCCGACGAGCTGGCCGAAGACTCGTTGGAGGAGCTCAAGGCCCGGCGCAACGAGAACCAGTCCGGCGTCGTCGACGTCGACGAGGACGCGACCGCCGAGAACTTCGAGCTGCCGGGTGCCGACCTCTCCGGGCTTTCCGGTGAGGACATGACCGTCAAGGTGGTGCCGAAGCAGGCGGACGAGTTCACCTGCTCCGTGTGCTTCCTGGTGCACCACCGCAGCCGGCTGGCCGAGGACAACGGCGGACGCCTGATCTGCCGCGACTGCGCCTGACCGACGCGCGCACAGGGGTTCTCGGACACAGGGGACGAACAGACGCGACGGAGAGCCTCGAGGGAGACAGGGGGAGGCTCGAAGCGCGCTGGGGACAAGGGGGCCGGCCTGCGGGCCGGCCCCCTTCCCATGTCTTGGAGGGGTCAGGCGCCTTTCAGCAGCTCGGCGACCTTTTCCGGGTGCCGGGTGCTGAACAGCCAGTACGGCGTCGGGTCGTTCTCGTCGGTGAGGTGCACCTTCACGACCGGGCCGACCCAGCCGCGGTGCAGCACGTAGGCGGCCGGGTCGCCGTCGCGCCCCAGCGCCTTGCGCTTGGCCTCCTTGTCGAAGATCTCCACCTCGCCGACGAACCGCCGCGGCAGGTGGGCGTCGCCGACCCACAGTTCCGGTTCGGCACCGCCGGTGATCCGGACCTTCGACCGGCCGAGCGACAGCAGCAGCGCCACGACGACCGGCAGCGCGATCGCGTACGGCAGCCACGCCCGGAGCCCCGGGTAGCCCATGTCGATCTCGGCGGCCAGGAGGATCGCGCCCAGGACCGGCAGCGGCCAGCCCCACCACGGGACGTACAGCCGTTCGGAGTGCCGGACCGCGGCGTTCGCGGCCGTCTTCGCTGATTCACCCACGGGTAGAGAGTAATCTCGCGGCCCGTGTCCAGCGTTCAGGTACTCCTCTCCCGGCTCGATCCGGATGTCCCCCTGCCCGCCTACGCCCGACCGGGCGACGCGGGCGCCGATCTCGTCACCACCTCGGATATCGTGCTGCGACCCGGGGAACGCGGCGTCGTCGGCACCGGCGTCGCGATCGCGCTGCCGCCCGGGTACGCGGGGTTCGTCCACCCGCGGTCCGGCCTGGCCGCCCGGGCCGGCCTCTCGGTGGTGAACACCCCGGGCACGATCGACTCGGGCTACCGCGGCGAGATCAAGGTGTGCCTGATCAACCACGACCCGGTGCACCCGCTGGAGCTGACGCGTGGCGACCGCATCGCCCAGCTGGTCGTGCAGCGGGTCGAGCACGCCGAGTTCGTCGAGGTCGACGCGCTCGACTCGACCGAGCGGGGCAGCGGAGGCTACGGCTCCACGGGTGGACACGCCACACTGGGAGCACCGGCGCTCGCCGCGAGCGCCGCCACGGGGGAAGGAACGGAGAAGTAGTGGGGATTTTCGGACGCAAGCGGCGGACCGAGGGCGGATCCGCCGGACGGCACGCCGCGCCCGAGGCCGACGACACGATCGAGGACGAGGCGTACGAAGAGGATCCGGAGCTTTCGGACGTTTCCGACGGTCCGTTCGACGTCGCCGACTTCGAAGACGACGGCATCCCGCGGATCGACCTCGGTTCGGTGAAGGTGCCGGTGCCGGACGGTTCCCAGGTCCAGGTCGAGATGGACCCGGAGGCCGGCGGCGTGCGCGCCGTGCACGTCGTCACCGAGCAGGGCCAGATCACGGTCAGCGCGTACGCCGCGCCGCGCTCGGGCGGGCTGTGGCGGGAGGTCAGCTCGGAGCTGGCCGACCAGCTGCGGTCCGACGGCGCCAAGGTCACGATCGGCCGCGGCGTGTGGGGCCTGGAGATCTCGGCCATCATCGGCGACGTCGCCCTGCGCTTCGTGGGCGTCGACCGGCCGCGCTGGATGCTGCGCGGCGTCATCGCCGGGCCCCAGTCGGAGGCCGCGGCGGCCGTCGAGGTGCTGCGCGAGATCGTCCGGCGGACCATCGTCGACCGCGGCGACGCCCCGATGCCGGTCCGGACCCCGCTGACCATCACGCTGCCCGACGCGGTCGCCGAGCACATCGCGGCCCAGCAGCAGCAAGGCTGACGTCACCGTCCGTGAAGGCCACCTCCCGGCGGGGTGGCCTTCACGGCGTTTCGAGGGCCCTCAGGAACGCGAGGACGGTCGCCCGGCCCAGTGCCTCGCGGTCGGCGCCCAGCGCCGTGAGCGTCGTCTCGCCGAGCGCCGCGCGGGGGAGTGCGCCCGCCCACTCCGATGCGACTTTCGTCGGGTGGATCGGGTCGTCGGTGCAGGTGCCGATCCCGGCCGGGACGTCGAGCGCCGCGAGGTCGGCCAGGGCCGGCGCCGGCCGGCCCGCGGCGGCGCGCAGGCTGCCGGCCAGGCCGTCGCCGTGGCGGCGCCACGCCCGGTCCAGTTCGGCCCGCAGCCAGTCCGGGCTGCCCGCGGTCTGCGCCAGGGCCGTGTCGACGCCGGAAGCGGCCACCAGATCCGCCGTCAGCGTCGCGGCGAGGGATGCGGGTGCCGGGCCCGGGGCGCCGTTCCAGGCCGGGAGCGCGGCCAGCAGGCCCCCGCAACGGGCCGGGTTGCGGACCGCCCACTCGGCGGCGAGGTGGGCGCCGAAGGAGATGCCGCCGACGAGGAGTTCGCCGTGCTCGTCCGCGAGCGTGTCGAGGGTCGCCAGGTAGCCGCCGGCGAGCGCCGCGCCCGGGGGCGGCGATGGCGCGATGAGCGGGACACCGAGGGCGCGCAGGGGCCGTTCGAAGACGGCCCGGACGAACACCTCGTCCGAGCCGGTGCCGGGCAGCAGCACCGCGGCGGGAACTCTGATTGCGGACGTCACGTTGCAATCCTTGCGCAAAGGCGTTTCCCTGGCGGGGACCGCAGCTACGCTGGAAATCGCACGGGCCGCATGCACCACGTCGGGGGCCCCGGAGCACAGGAGTACCTATGTCCGCCAAAGACGGCGGCTACTTCAGCCGGTTGGTTCGCAAGCTGACCAGCGACGTCGAGGATCTCGACGCCGACGAAATGTCGATGAGGTCCGGCGCCGAGGGGGCGCAGCGGGCGTGTGACTGCCGATCCGGCGAAGAGGTCACCGTGATGGGGCGGCTCCGCAGCGTCGAGCTCTGCCCGACCAACGAGGCCGCCACGCTGGAGGCGGAGCTGTTCGACGGAACACAGGGCGTGACGCTAATCTGGCTCGGCCGCCGCCGGATCCCGGGCATCGAGCCTGGCCGGACGATCAAGGTGCGCGGCCGGATGGCCGAGCGTGACGGCCAGAAGGTGCTGTACAACCCCTATTACGAGCTCCAGAGCCCAGTGAGTTGATCACCCATCGTGACTGAACCTGCCCCGAGCGCGAAGAAGACCGACGGCGAAGAGCCGCAGCCGACCCTGCTGGAGCAGATGGGCGGCGTGTCCGGCCTGATCTACTCGTCGGTGCCGGTGATCGTCTTCGTGCTGGCGAACGCGTTCTTCGGCCTGACCGCGGCGATCTGGACGGCCATCGGCAGCGCGGTGGCCATCACGGTGCTGCGCGTGGTCCGCAAGGAGCCGCTGCAGCCGGCGATCTCGGGGTTCTTCGGCGTCGCGATCGCGGCGTTCATCGCCTACCGGACGGGGTCAGCGAAGGGGTTCTTCCTGTTCGGGATCTACGCGAGCCTGATCTACTGCGGCATCTTCGTGCTGTCGGTGGTGGTGCGCTGGCCGATCGCGGGCGTGGTCTGGAACATGCTCAACGGCACCGGCCAGGCGTGGCGCAAGGACAAGCCGTCCCGCTACGGCTACGACATAGCGACCCTGGCCATGGCGGCGATCTTCGCGGCCCGGTTCGTGGTGCAGCGGTGGCTGTACCAGGAGGACTACACGGGCTGGCTGGCCTTCGCGAAGATCGCGATGGGCTACCCGCTGTACGCACTGGGCCTGCTGGTGGTCGTGTGGGCGGTGCGACGCTCGGACAAGCGCCTGAAGGCGCTCGCGGAGAACGCACCGAAGCCGGAGACGGACGCGGAGGTCGAGGCCCGCCTGCGCGAGAAATACGCAGCGCCGGAAGCCTGACCGGCCCGGCACAACCTGGCCCCGGCGCAACCCGCGCGCGTGGGGGCGCCCCCCGTTTCCGACTCTACCGGCAGGCACCGACAGTTTTGCCGGGGTCGGCACCCGGCCACGGCTTGATGCCCGCCCAATCACGCGAGATGCCTCTCCAGTCACGCGAGATGCCCGGCTGGTCACGTGAGATGCCTGGTTGGTCACGCGAGCCGGCCGGCACCGGCTTACGACACGCGGCAAAAGGCCCGGCAGAAAACCGGACGGGACGACATCCAGACCCCCCGCAACCCCGATCCGAAGCCCCAACACGGCCGGCGGCGCCGGGTCAAGGCACGCTTTCCCGCCTTGACGCGGTGCTGCCGGCCGTAGTCACAATCAGGCTTCGGGGTGGCGGAAGAAGCGGCAGAGAAGGCCGGACCAGCCCCCGAGAAATTCAGTACCCGAGCGCAGTCCGAATCTCCGGTTCAACATCCGCAGTGGCCACGAACAGCAGCTCGTCCCCAGGCTCCAGCGGGTCCTCCGGCTGCGGCACGATCACCCGGTCCCCGCGCAGGATGGTCACCAAAGCCGAATCCCGAGGCAGCGTCAGCTCACTCACCGGCTTACCGGCCAGCGGCGTCTCCGCCGGCAGCGTCAGCTCGACGAGGTTCGCGTTGCTCTGCCGGAACGTCATCAGCCGCACCAGGTCGCCGACGCTCACCGCCTCCTCGACCATCGCCGCCAGCATGCGCGGGGTTGAGACCGCCACGTCGACGCCCCAGGCGTCGGTGAACAGCCACTCGTTGGCCGGGTTGTTCACCCGGGCCACCACGCGCCGCACCGCGAACTCCGTCTTGGCCAGCAGGGACACCACCAGGTTCGCCTTGTCGTCGCCCGTCGCGGCGATGACGACGTCGCACTGCTCGATCCCGGATTCCTCCAGGATCGACACCTCGCACGCGTCGCCGAGGACCCAGTCGGCCTGCTCGACCGCGTGCGGCTCGAACTGGTCGGCCTCGCGCTCGATCAGCATCACCTGGTGCCTGCCGTCGATCAGCTCGGCGGCGATGGAGCGGCCGACCGCCCCGGCGCCGGCAATCGCGACCCTCATGCCTCGTCCTCCGGTCCGCGATGGGCCACACTCGTCACGTCGCTGACGGTGCCGGACCGCGCCGCCACCCACACGACGTCGTCGGCCTGCAACACCGTCTTGGTGTCCGGCAGCACCCCGGTGCCGAAGCGCATGATGAACGCCACCCGCGCGCCGGTCGCCTCCTGCAGAGACCTCACCGTGTGCCCGACCCAGCCCTCGTGCAGCGGCAGCTGCAGCAGCGCCACGTTGCCCGACGGGTCCCGCCACGCCGACGCGACGCCGTCCGGCAGCAGGGTGCGCAGGAAGCGGTCGGTGGTCCACGGCACGGTCGCCACCGTCGGGATGCCCAGCCGCTCGTACACCGCCGCGCGCTTGTGGTCGTAGATCCGCGCGACGACGTGCTCGATGCCGAAGTTCTCGCGCGCGACCCGCGCCGAAATGATGTTCGAATTGTCGCCGCTGGACACCGCCGCGAACGCGCCGGCCCGCTCGATGCCCGCCTCGACGAGCACCCGCCGGTCGAAGCCGACGCCGACGACCTGCTGGCCGTGGAAGTCGCTGCCGAGCCGGCGGAACGCCTGCTGGTTCTTGTCGATGACGGCCACCTCGTGGCCGAGCCGCTCCAGCGCAGCGGCCAGGGACGCGCCGACCCGGCCGCATCCCATGATCACCACGTGCACGCCCTGCCTCCTCCTCGGCGGTTACCCCGTCCGACCTACCCCTATCCACCAGCGCCGAACCTACCGTGCCCGTCCCCAAGTACGCTGCCGTGGTGTCGAAGTTCCCGACCGTGCTGAAACGCCTGGTCCTCGGACGTCCGTTCCGCAGCGACCGGCTGTCCCACACGCTGCTGCCCAAGCGCATCGCGCTGCCGATCTTCGCCTCCGACGCGCTCTCGAGCGTGGCGTACGCGCCGGAAGAAATTTTCCTGACGCTGAGCGTGGCGGGTCTCTCGGCGTACGCGCTGGCGCCGTGGATCGGCGTCATGGTCGCCCTGGTCATGCTCGTCGTCGTCGCGTCCTACCGGCAGAACGTGCACGCCTACCCCAGCGGCGGCGGCGACTACGAGGTCGCCAACACGAACCTGGGCGGCAAGTTCGGCCTCACCGTGGCGAGCGCGCTGCTCGTCGACTACGTGCTCACCGTCGCGGTGTCCACTTCGTCCGGTGTGGCCAACATCGGCTCGGCCGTCCCGTGGGTGGCACAGCACAAGGTGCTCGCCTCCATCGTCATCGTCGTCGTGCTGACGTCGCTGAACCTGCGGGGCATCCGCGAGTCGGGCAAGGCCTTCGCGATCCCGACGTACGGGTTCATCATCGGCATCCTCGTCATGGTCGCCTGGGGCCTGGTGCAGGCCGCCACCGGCACCGAGATGAAGGCCGAGAGCGCCGGCTTCACGCTGAACGCCGAAGGCACCTTCGCGGGCGTGGCGTACGCGTTCCTGGTGCTGCGGGCGTTCTCCTCCGGCGCTGCGGCGCTGACCGGGGTCGAGGCGATCAGCAACGGCGTCCCGGCGTTCCGGAAACCGAAGTCGAAGAACGCGGCGACCACGCTGCTGATGATGGGCGTGCTCGCGGTCACCATGCTGGTCGGCATCATCACGCTGGCCACGATCACCGACGTCAAGTTCGCCGAGGACCCGGAGACGCAGCTCGCCGGCGCGCCCGCGGGCTACGAGCAGAAGACGATCGTCGCGCAGATCGCGCACGCGGTGTTCGCCGACTTCCCGCCGGCCTTCTACTACATCTCCTTCTCCACCGGCATCATCCTGCTGCTGGCCGCCAACACCGCGTTCAACGGCTTCCCGGTGCTCGGCTCGATCCTGGCGCAGGACCGCTACCTGCCGCGGCAGCTGCACACCCGCGGCGACCGGCTGGCGTTCTCGAACGGCATCCTGTTCCTCGCGGCGTTCGCGCTGATCCTCATCATCGCCTTCGACGCCGAGGTCACCCGGCTCATCCAGCTCTACATCGTCGGCGTGTTCGTGTCGTTCACGGTGAGCCAGGCCGGCATGATCCGGCACTGGAACCGGTTGCTGGCCAAGGAAACCGACCCGGGTGTGCGGCGGCGGATGCGGCGCTCGCAGACGGTGAACGCGATCGGCCTGACGATGACCGCGACCGTCCTGGTGATCGTGCTCATCACCAAGTTCCTGCTCGGCGCCTGGATCGCGATCGCCGCCATGGTGGCGATCTACGCGCTGATGACGGCGATCCGGCGCCACTACGACCGGGTGGCCGACGAGCTGAAGGACCTCGGCGACACCCCGACCGTGCTGCCCTCGCGCAACCACGCCATCGTCCTGGTGTCCAAACTGCACCGTCCGACGCTGCGGGCGCTGGCCTACGCCAAGGCGATGCGCCCGGACGTCCTCGAAGCCGTGACGGTCAATGTGGACGACGCGGACACGCGGCGCCTGACGCAGGAATGGGACGCGCACAACTTCAAGGTGCCGCTGAAGGTCGTCGAGTCGCCCTACCGCGAGATCACGAAACCCGTCCTCGACTACGTGAAGCGCGTGCGCGGTGACAATCCGCGCAACGTGGTCACCGTGTTCATCCCGGAGTACGTGGTCGGGCACTGGTGGGAGCAGGTGCTGCACAACCAGAGCGCGCTGCGGCTCAAGGGCCGCCTGCTGTTCCAGTCCGGCGTGGTCGTGGCGAGCGTGCCGTGGCAGCTGCAGTCGTCGGCCAAGGCGGCCGCGCGGGTCCGGAACGAGCGCCCGGCCGCGGGCGACGTCCGCCGCGGGTTCTCGCCCAACGGGAAGCCGGTCACGGCGCCGAAGCCCAAGGAGCCTGCCGAATGACGAGCTGGCTGGGCCGGGTGCTCGAGGTCGAGGTCGGCGCGGTGGCGCACGGCGGCCACTGCGTCGCGCGCGCGGACGGGCGGGTCGTGTTCGTCCGGCACGCGCTGCCGGGCGAGCAGGTCCGCGTCGAGGTCACCGAGGACAACGGCGGCTCGTTCTGCCGCGGGGACGCCGTCGAGGTGCTCACGCCGTCGCCGCACCGGGTCCCGCCGCCGTGCCCGCTGGCCGTGCCCGGCGGCTGCGGCGGCTGCGACTGGCAGCACGCCGACCCGGACTACCAGCGCTCGCTGAAAGCGGCGGTGGTCGCGGAGCAGCTGCGGCGGCTGGCCGGCATCGAGCGGGACGTCGTCGTGGAGGCCCTCGACGGCGGGCCGCTGGACTGGCGCAGCCGGGTCCGGCTGGTCGCCGGGCACGACGGCCGCGCCGGGCTGCGCGCCCACCACAGCCACCGGGTGGTGGCGCTGGACGACTGCCCGATCGCCGTCCCCGGCGAGCTCGACGACGTCCTGGCGCGGCGCTGGCGGCCGGGCAGCGAGCTGGAGGTCACCCGCGACGGCGACGGGGACGTGCACGTCCGGGAGCTGTCGACCGTGCGCGGGAAGGTGCGGGCGCGGCAGCTGAGCGGCGGGGTCGCGGTCCAGCACGCGGCGGGCCGCGACTGGCGGCTCGACGCGCACGGCTTCTGGCAGGTCCACCCGGCGGCGGCGTCGACACTGGCCGCCGTCGTGGGGGAGTGGGCGGAGGCGCCGTCCGGTGGCACGGCCTGGGACCTCTACGCGGGGGTCGGGTTGTTCGCCTCGGTGCTGGCGGCCCAGGTGGGTGCTTCGGGCCACGTGCTCGCGGTCGAGTCCGGCCGGCGCGCGGTCGCCGACGGCGAGCGCAACCTCGCGGACCTGCCGCAGGTTTCGTGGCGTGCCGGGCGGGTGGAGCACGTGCTGGCGTCGGCGGCCAAGCCGGTCGACGTGGTGGTGCTGGACCCGCCCCGCAAGGGCGCGGGCAAGGCGGTCGTGGAGTCGATCGTGGCGGGTGCCCCGGACCGGATCGTGTACGTGGCCTGCGACCCGGCGGCGCTGGCGCGCGATGTGGCGAGCTTCGCGGCGCACGGGTACTCGCTGACGGACCTGCGGGCGTTCGACGCGTTCCCGATGACCCACCACGTGGAGTGCGTGGCGCTGCTGTCCTGAGTTTTTGTCGGTGGTGGTCGGCACACTGTCTCCCATGACCGAACTCGATGACTTCGACCTCGCGGCTTCGACGGTGACCGGCCTGGTTTCGGCGATCGGCCCCGATCAGTGGGCGCGCCCGACGGCGTGCGCGGACTGGGACGTGCGCGCGGTGGTGAACCACCTCGCACACGGCAACGCGAAAGTGGCGTTCTGGGCGGGCGCGGGCCCACCGGCCCCGGACGGTGATCACCTGGGTGTCTCGCCGGCCGAGGCGTTCGCCGCGTCGGTGGCGGCGGCGCGGGCGGTGCTGGCCGAGCCTCGGCTGCTCACGCGGCAGGTGACGACTCCGCTCGGTGAGGTGCCGGGGGTGTTCCTGGTGCACATGAGGGTGAACGAGTACCTCGCCCACGGCTGGGACATCGCGGACGCGACCGGCCGCCCGACGGACCTGCTGCCCGACCTGGCGGCCCGGGCGCTGGCGCAGTGGCGGACCCGGTTCGGGACGGCGCCACGGCAGCCGGGCGGCCCGTTCGGCCCGGAGGTCCAGGCGGCCCCCGACGCGCCGGCGGCCGACCGGCTGGCGGCGTTCCTGGGGCGGAAGGCGGTGAATGGTTAGCGCGGTGTGCCTGGGATACCGGAAGGTGGTGAGCGGCTGGCGCGGTGTGCCTGGGGCGGCGGGCGGTGAGCGGCTGGCGCGGTGTTCCTGGGGCCGAGGGCGGTGAGCGGCCGGCTCGGTCCGGCGGGGCCGGGGAAGAAGGGAGTCAGGAGTTCGGGCGATCGGCGGCACCAGGTGAGCGCGCCGGCGCGCTGGACGCTTCGCGTAGCGGTCGCTCGGCCGGTGCGGGCGCGCTTGGACGTCTCGTTAAGCGCGTTCAGCCCCCGAACCAGTGCTGCGGTTCCGGCCGCAGGTTCTGGTAGATGTGCTTGACCTCGGTGTACTCGGCCAGCCCGGTCGGGCCCAGCTCGCGGCCGAACCCGGACTGCTTGTAGCCGCCCCACTCGGCCTGGGGCAGGTACGGGTGGAAGTCGTTGATCCACACCGTCCCGTGGCGCAGCCGCCCGGCCACGCGCTGGGCCCGCGAAGCGTCGTTCGTGAACACCGCCCCGGCCAGGCCGTAGTGGGTGTCGTTGGCGATGCGGACCGCGTCGTCCTCGTCGGTGAACGTCTCGACCGTCAGGACCGGGCCGAACGACTCGTCGACGACCGCCGACGAACCCTGTTTCACCTGGTCGAGGATGGTCGGCAGGTAGTAGAAGCCGTCGGCGAGGGCCGGGTCGTCCGGGCGGCGGCCGCCCGTGCGCAGCACCGCGCCCTCGGCCAGCGCCGCGGCCACGTACGCCTCGACCTTCTCCCGGTGGGCCGCCGAGATCAGCGGGCCGGTCTCCGCCTGCGCGTCGAACGGGCCGCCCAAGCGGATCCGCTCGGCGCGGCGCACCAGCTCGTCGACGAACTCGTCGTGCCACTCCCGCTGCACGATCAGCCGCGCGCCCGCCGAGCACACCTGGCCCGAGTGCAGGAACACCGCCGTCAGCGCGTAGTCGACCGCGGTCTCGAAGTCGGCGTCGGCGAACACCACGTTCGGGTTCTTTCCGCCCAGCTCCAGGGCGACCTTCTTGACCGTTCCGGCGGCCGCCGCGGCGATCACCTTGCCGGTCGCCAGGCCGCCGGTGAACGACACGAGGTCGACGTCCGGGTGCGACGCCAGCGGCGCGCCGGCCTCGGCGCCGGCGCCGAGCACCAGGTTGCCTGCGCCCGGCGGCAGGCCGGCCTCGGTGAGCAGCTTGAGGAACAGGATCGCGGTGTGCGGGGTCAGCTCGCTGGGCTTGAGCACGAACGTGTTGCCCGCGGCCAGCGCCGGGGCGATCTTCCACACGGTCTGCAGCAGCGGGTAGTTCCACGGCGTGATCAGCCCGCACACGCCGACCGGCTCGTGCACGATCCGGCTGAACGCGTCCGGGTTGCCGGTGTCGACCACGCGCCCGGCGTCCTGGGCCGCGAGCTTGCCGAAGTACCGCAGGCAGGCGGCGATGTCGGCCATGTCGTACCGGCTCTCGACCAGGCGCTTGCCGGTGTCGAGCGACTCGGCGCGGGCGAACGCCTCGGCGTCGCGGTCGAGCAGGTCCGCGGTGCGCAGCAGCAGGTCGCCGCGCAGGTGCGCGGGCGTGCCGGGCCACGGACCCGTGTCGAATGCCCGGCGCGCCGCCGCGATGGCGGCCTCGGTGTCCTTCGCGGTGCCCTCGGCGACCGTCGCGACCAGGGAGCCGTCGGCCGGGCAGCGGATCTCGCGCCGCCCGCCGTCCACCGCGTCCACCCATTCGCCGCCGATGCAGAAATCCGCCATGCGATCCATTCTCGTGGCCACGCCGCGTGACCGCCACAGCGCGGCGGGGAGGCGCGGGTCACCCGGCGTGCTGACCTGCGGTCGCGCTCCGGTTGTGACGCCGGACGCGGCCTGCGGCCGGGCTCTGGCGGCTCTCCGTAGACTGGCCGGAACCGAGCGAGTGAGGTGGAGACGAGTGACGATGCTGGAGTCCGTGAGCGGACCGGCGGACCTGAAGCGCATGAGTGTCGAGGACCTCGGCGAACTGGCCGCCGAGATCCGGGACTTCCTCGTCGACAAGGTCCGGCGGGCGGGCGGTCACCTGGGGCCGAACCTCGGCGTCGTCGAGCTGACCCTGGCACTGCACCGGGTGTTCGACTCGCCGCGCGACGCGATCGTGTGGGACGTCGGGCACCAGGCGTACGTCCACAAGCTCGTCACCGGCCGCGCGGCCGGGTTCGACCTGCTGCGCCAGACGGGCGGGGTCACCGGTTACCCCTCGCGCGCGGAGAGTGAGCACGACTGGGTGGAGAGCAGCCACGCGTCGTCCGGCCTGTCCTATGTGGACGGCCTGGCGAAGGCGTTCGAGCTGGCCGGCGGCGGCCGCCACGCGATCGCCGTGGTCGGCGACGGCGCGCTCACCGGCGGCATGTGCTGGGAGGCGCTGAACAACATCGCCGCGCACCGCGAGCGCCCGGTCGTCATCGTGATCAACGACAACGGCCGGTCGTACTCGCCGACCATCGGCGGCCTGGCCGACCACCTCGCGGCGCTGCGCCTGCAGCCCGGCTACGAGCGGCTCCTCGACGGCGGCCGCGAGATCCTCAAGCACACCCCGGTCGTCGGGAAGCCGATCTACGCGGCGCTGCACGCCGCGAAGGCCGGCCTGAAGGACGCGCTGAGCCCGCAGGCGATGTTCTCCGACCTGGGCCTGAAGTACCTCGGCCCGGTCGACGGCCACGACCAGGTGGCGCTGGAGAAGGCGTTCCACAGCGCGAAGTCGTTCGGCGGCGCGGTGATCGTGCACGTGGTCACCGAGAAGGGCCACGGCTACGCGCCCGCGGTCAACCACGAGCACGACCAGATGCACCAGACCGACCCGATCGACCCGGAGACCGGCCTGCCGCCGGTGAAGGGGCCCAGCTGGACCGGCGTGTTCGGCGACGAGCTGGCTCGGATCGGTGCCGAGCGTGAAGATGTCGTCGCGATCACCGCGGCGATGCTGCGTTCCACCGGGCTGGACAAGTTCGCCGACGCGTTCCCGGATCGGTGGTACGACGTCGGGATTGCCGAGCAGCACGCCGTCACCTCGGCCGCGGGGCTGGCCATGGGTGGGCTGCACCCGGTGGTGGCGATCTACTCGACGTTCCTGAACCGGGCCTTCGACCAGGTGCTGATGGATGTGGCGCTGCACCGGCTGCCGGTGACGCTCGTGCTCGACCGGGCCGGGATCACCGGGCCGGACGGGCCCAGCCACCACGGTATGTGGGACCTGTCGCTGCTCGGCATGGTGCCGGGGATGCGGGTTGCCGCTCCTCGTGATCCGGCGACGCTGCGGGAGGAGCTGCGGGAGGCCGTCGCGGTGTCGGACGGGCCGACCGCGCTGCGGTTCTCGAAGGGGAAGGTCGGGACGGACGTCACGGCGGTCGAGCGGGTCGGCACGGTCGACGTGCTGCGGCGGCCGTCTCATGGTGCGGATGTGCTGCTGGTGACGGTCGGTGCTTTCGCGACGCTCGGGTTGGCGGCTGCGGATCGGCTTGCCGACCAGGGGATCGGGGTGACCGTTGTGGATCCGCGGTGGGTTCTTCCGGTGCCCGCTGAGCTGGTTGCTCTTGCTTCGCAGCACAAGCTTGTGGTGACTGTTGAGGACAGTGGTCGCCACGGGGGCTTCGGCTCGGCACTGGCGGCGATGTTCCGGGATGCCGAGTGTGATGTTCCGTTGCGGGATCTGGCTGTGCCGCAGTCGTTCCACGACCACGGGAGCCGGGACGAGGTGCTCTCGCGGATCGGGCTGACCGCTCAGGACGTGGCCCGGCGCGTGACGGAGTGGGCCTCGGGGCGGCTGGGTTCTGATGAGCCGGCGCGTAAGGATGCCAACCGGAGCTAGACCATAGCGCCCCAATGTGGCCTTGGTTGCGTTCAACGCACCGAAGGCCACATTGGGTGCGTTGGGCGCACCGAAGGCCACATTGGGGCGCTACCGGGTACCTGCGTCGGGTTCCCGAAATTGTCGGTGGTCGCCGGTAGAGTGGAAAACGGGGGGCGCCCCCGCGGGCGGGCCTCGGCGAGCGGGCCACCCGGGGCGGAGCGGTGTCAGGCCTCTGCGGACAGAGCTTCGGCGATGGGCTGGGGCGGCGTGGCGAACACCTCCGGGGGTTCCGGGAACAGCTTCACCAGCGCCGGGTAGGCGATTGCGGCTGTCAGCAGCGTCACCAGCAGGCTGATGTCCACTCCGCCGGCGATGTTCCGTAGTGGTCCCGTGATCATCGGCGTGTTCGCGCACAGCAACCCCAGCGTCGTCGCCGGGATCCAGGCCGCCATTGCCCGCCAGTTCACCCCGCGGGTGAACCAGTACCGGCCGCCTCGGCGGCCCTCGTTGAACACCTGCAAGTCCGCCACGTCGTAGAACCCGCGTCGCTGCACGAAGCCGATCATCATGATCACCATCCACGGGCTTGTGCACAGCACGATCAGCGTGGCGAACGTGTTGATGCTCGACACCATGTCCAGCACGAAGTTGCCCACGAAGATGAACGCCACGCTCAACGTCCCGATCAGCACTGTTGCCCTGACCCGGGACAGCCGGGGGAAGATCGAACTGAAGTCCAGGCCCGTTCCGTACAGCGACGTCGTTCCCGTCGACAGGCCGCCGATCAGGGCCACCGCTATCAACGGGATGGCGTACCACAGCGGGGAAATCGCCGTCAGGCCCGTGATGTAGTCCGCCGGGTTCGCCACCAGCGTTGCCGTTGCGATGCCGAAGCCGAACGGCAGCAACGTTGCCACCTGGGCCAGGAACGGGGCCGTCAGGAGGGAGCGTTTGCTGAACGAAGCGGGGATGTACCTCGCCCAGTCGCCGAGGAACGCGCCGAACGAGATCGGGTTGGCCAATGCCGTCAGGGCCGCCAACGTGAACGTCGGCCAGAACGTTCCCAGAGCGTACGTTCCCGTTCCTGCATAACCCGGGTCGAACGTGCCGCCGTAAGCGAACACTCCCAGCAACATGATCGCCGTGCCCAGTACCACCGCGATCCGGTTGATCAGGAGCATGAAGCGGTAGCCGTAGATGCACACCACCAACGTGGCGATCGCGATCACGCCGTACGCGGTGGCGCGCAGTACCGCGCCGCCGTCGAAGCCGAACAGCCGCTGGGCCGCGCCCGCCACCGCGTCGCCGCTCACCCAGACCGAGATCGCGAAGAACGTTATTGCCGTCAGCAGGGACAGGAACGAGCCGACACATCTCCCGACCACGCCGAAGTGGGCTCCGGACGACACCGCGTTGTTCGTCCGGGTGCGGGGGCCGAACAACGCCATCGGTGCCAGGACCAGGCCGCCGACCACCACGCCGAGCGCCGTTGCCAGGACCGCGTCGCGGAAGCTCAAGCCGTACGCGATCGGCAACGTTCCCAGGATGATCGTCGCGAACGTGTTCGCGCCGCCGAACGCCAGCCGGAAGAGGTCTCGGGGGCGGGAGGTCTGCTCCGCCGGCGGGATCGGGGCGATGCCGTGGTGCTCGACCTCCGTCACCCGGGTGCTCATGCGAACCTCGTCATCACGTGCTTGACGCGCGTGTACTCGGCGAACGCGTACCCCGACAGGTCCTTGCCGTGGCCGGAATGGCCGAAGCCGCCGTGGGGCATCTCGGCCACCAACGGCCCGTGCGTGTTGACCCACACGCAGCCGAAGTCCAGTTCGGCCGAGACCCGGGCCGCCACCGCGAGGTCGCGCGTCCACACCGACGAGGCCAGCCCGTACGGGACGCCGTTGGCGAGCGCCACGCCGGCGGGTTCGTCCGGAAAGGACTGGACCGTGATCACCGGGCCGAAGATCTCCTCCTGGACGATCTCGTCGTCCTGGCGCACGCCCGAAACCACCGTGGGGGAGAAGTAGAAGCCCTGCGAACCGAACCTGGTGCCGCCGGTCTCGACGCGGGCGTGTGCCGGCAGCCGCGAGATGAGGCCCTCGACGCGGGAGAACTGCGCCGCGCTGTTGAGCGGACCGAAGTCCACGCCCGGCGTCCGCGAAGCCGCGGCCTTGGCCAGCGACGCGACGAAGTCGTCGTGGATCGACTCGTGGACCAGGACCCGGCTGCCCGCCGTGCAGTCCTGGCCCGCGTTGTAGAACGCCGCGTCCACGATGCCCTCGACCGTCGCCGCCAGGTCGACGTCGGGGAACACCAGCAGCGGTGCGTTGCCGCCCAGCTCCAGGTGGGTGCGCTTGAGGTCCGCCGCGGCCACCGTCGCCACGTCGATGCCCGCGCGCGTCGATCCCGTGATCGAGACCAAGGCCGTGATCGGGTGCTTGACCAGGGCTCGGCCGGTGTCGCGGTCGCCGGTCAGCACCGTGAACGCTCCCGGCGGCAGGAAGTCCGCCGCCACCTCGGCCAGCCGCACCGCCGTCGACGGCGTCGTCTCGGCCGGCTTGAGCACCACCGTGTTGCCCGCCGCCAGGGCCGGGGCGATCTTCCAGACCGCCATCATCAGCGGGTAGTTCCACGGGGCGATCTGCGCGCAGACGCCGATCGGCTCGCGGCGGATCACCGACGTGTGGCCCGGCGTGTACTCGCCGGCCGCCGTGCCTTCGAGGTTCCGGGCGGCGCCGGCGAAGAAGCGCAGCGCGCTCACGCACTCCGGGATCTCCTCCTCGAGAACCACAGCGCGGATCTTGCCCGTCTCGCGCACCTCGAGGTCCGCGAACTCCGACGCCCTCGCCTCGAGGGCGTCGGCGATCTTCAGCAGCGCCAGCTGCCGCTGGGCCGGGGTGCTGCGACGCCAGGTCGCAAACGCTTGCGCGGCCGATTCGAGTGCCGCGTCCACTTCGGACTCGGAAGCGACGGGGGAGGTGCCGGACACCTCGCCGGTCGCCGGGTCGGTCAGGTCGAGCGTGCGGGTCATGCCTTCTCCAGGTGGGTCGGCGCGAACAGCTTCAAGAGGGCCGGGAGGACGACGACGGACGGGCCGGGGGTGCGCAGCGCGGCCGCCAGGTCCGCGCTCACGGTGTCCAAAGAAGACAGCCGGGCCGGCACGCCGAAGGAGGACGCCAGCGCGACGAAGTCCGGCCGGGTCAGTTCGGTCGCCGTCGTCCGGCCGAACGTGTCGGTGAGGTACTCGCGGAGGATGCCGTAGCCGCCGTCGTCGACGATCAGCCACGTGACGTCGAGGTCGTGCTGCACCGCCGTGGCCAGCTCGGCGACGCCGTACATCGCGCCGCCGTCGCCGGACACCGCGAGCGTCGGCCGACCCGCTGCCGCGCCGCCGAGGGCACCCGGCAGCCCGTAGCCCAGCCCGCCCGCGCCCTGGGCGGTGTGGATCGGCGCGCCTTCGGGGTTCCACGCCGACCAGGCCCAGTACGCCGCGATCGTCATGTCCCAGAACGTCTGCGTGCCGTCCGGGAGCGCGGCCCGGATGTCGTCGATCAGCTTCCGCTCGGCCGCCAGGTCCTGACCCTCCAACCGGGACTCCACCGCGGACAGCAGCCCCGAAACCGCCTTTTCGGCCCGGCCGTCGGACGCCCGCATCGGCACCCATTCCAGCAGCGCCTGCAGCGTGCGCCGGACGTCGGCGTGGATGCCCAGTCCCGGGTAGTTCGACTCCAGCTTCCCCAGGTCGGCCTCGACCTGGACGACCCGGCCGCGCGGCGCGAACTCGCGGTAGTTGCTGGACAGCTCGCCGAGGCCGGAGCCGAGCACGAGCAGCACGTCGGCCGCGGCGAGGAACTCGGTGGTGTGCCAGTCCTCCAGCCACGACCGCCCGGACAGCTCGTGGTCCCAGCCGAAGACGCCCTTGCCGCCGAACGTCGAGATCACCGGTGCCCGCAACGCTTCCGCGAGCGCCGTCAGCTCCGCGTGTGCTCCCGACCGCAGCGCCCCGCCGCCGGCGAGGATCACCGGGTTCGCCGCCGCGCCCAGCAGCTCCGCCGCCGCCGTCACCAGCTCCGGCAGCGGCTCCAGGGGAACCGGTGCGGCCGACACCGACGTGATCGGCGGGACCCCGGCCGGGCCGAGCAGCACGTCCTGGGGGATCTCGACCCACACCGGGCCGTAGGGCGCGGTCGCCGCCGACGTCCACGCCTCCCGCAGCGCCGTCGGGATCTGGCTCGCGCGCCGCACGACGTGCACCGACTTGACGACGCCGGCGAAGCTCGCCTGCTGGTCGGGCAGTTCGTGCAGGTAGCCGTGCCGGCCGCCGCCGAGCCCGGCGACCGGGACCTGGCTCGAAATGCCGAGCACCGGCACCGACGCCGCGCGCGACTCCTGCAGCGACGCCAGCGTCAGCAGCGCGCCCGGTCCGGTCGAGACGATCAACGGCGTCACCGGCACCGGGCCGTCCGGGTCGGCCGCGAGCCGGGCCCGGGCGTGCCCGTCGGCGGCGAAGGCGAGGTTGTTCTCGACGCGCCCGCTGATCACGCGCAGGTCCTCGGCCCGCCGCAACGCCTCGAACAGGCCCAGCGCGTGCTGGCCCGGCAGGCCGAACACCGTGTCGGCACCCAGCGTCCGCAGGGTCTCGACGACGACGTCGCCGCCGATGCGGCTCATGCGCCCTTCCCCAGGGCCAGCAGGCTCACCAGGTCGTAGGCGACGTGGGAGGCCGCGATGGCGGTGATCTCGGCGTGGTCGTAGGCCGGGGCCAGCTCGACGACGTCCGCGCCGACCAGGTTGAGGTCGCGCAGCCCGCGCAGGATCTCCAGCAGCTCGCGGCTGGTCAGCCCGCCCGCCTCGGGCGTGCCGGTGCCGGGGGCGTGGGCCGGGTCGAGCACGTCGATGTCGACCGAGACGTACAGCGGGCGGTCGCCGATGCGCTGCCGCAGCGCGTCGACCGTCTCGGCGACCCCGCGGCGCATGACGTCGCCGGAGGTGACGATGCCGAAGCCGAGCCGGCGGTCCTCGTCGAGGTCGCGCTTGCCGTACAGCGGCCCGCGCGTGCCGACGTGCGACAGTGCGCTCGTGTCGAGGATGCCCTCCTCCGACGCCCGCCGGAACGGGGTGCCGTGGGTGTACGGCTCGCCGAAGTAGGTGTCCCAGGTGTCGAGGTGGGCGTCGAAGTGCAGCAGCGCGACGGGTCCGTGCTGCTTCGCCGCCGCGCGCAGCAGCGGCAGCGCGATGGTGTGGTCGCCGCCGACGGTCACCAGCCGCGTGCCGTCCGCCTGCAGTGCCTCGGCTTCCTGCTGCAGCGTCTCGATCGCCTCGCCGATGTTGAACGGGTTGACGGCGATGTCACCCGCGTCCACGACCTGCTTCTCGGCGAACGGCGAGACGTCCAGTTCGGGGTGGTACGGCCGCAGCAGCCGGCTCGCCTCGCGGACGGCGGCCGGGCCGAACCGCGCGCCGGGCCGGTAGGACACGCCGGAGTCGAAGGGCACCCCGACGACGGCGACGTCGGCGCGCTCGACCTGGTCGATCCGCGGCAGCCGCGCGAAGGTCGCGAAGCCGGCGAACCGGGGGATGCGCGACGAGTCGAGGGGTCCGATGTTAGGCACTGGTGGGCTCCTGTTCCCGGTTCTCGATGGGTGCTTCCTGGCCGCTCAGGCGGCGGGTCCAGACGGACAGAACGGCCTCGGAGGTGCGGGGGGTGGCGTAGCTGACCGCCAGGTAGACGACCAGGCTCGCGCCGAGGCCCCAGTAGATCGGGGTGTTGGCGGCCACGCCGTCGATGATCATGAACGCGATGACCGAGATCGTGCCGGCCACCATCGACGCGTACGCGCCCTGCCGCGTGCCGCGCTTCCAGAACAGCGCGCCGACGATCGCCACCAGCAGGCCGCCGACCAGGATGTCGTAGGCGATGGTGAGCGCGTTGACGACGTCGTCGACCACCATCGCGATGCCGATGGCCAGCAGGCCGAGCAGCAGCGTGGCGATCCGGTTGCGGCTGACTTCGCCGCCCTTCTTCAGGCCGAGCTTGGTCAGCAGGTCCGACGTCGTGGTGGTGGAACACGCGATCAGCGCGCCGCTGGCCGTCGACATCATCGCCGACAGCGCGGCGGCCAGGACCAGGCCGCGGACGCCGGTCGGCAGCAGCCGCTCGACGATCGTCGCGAAGGCGTCCTGCGCGCTGGCGATGTCCGGGTAGAGCGTGTGGGCGGCGGTGCCGATCAGGGCGCCGGCCAGGCCGTAGACCAGGCAGTAGACGCCGGAGGTGATGCCGCCGGACGTCGCGATCGCGGGCGTGCGGGCGGTGAACACGCGCTGCCAGATGTCCTGGCCGATCAGCAGGCCGAAGGTGTAGATCACGAAGTACGTGATGATCGTGTCGGTGCCGATCGAGGTGAAGCTGAAGAAGCTCGCGTCGAGCTTGGCGCTCATGCCGTCGAAGCCGCCGGCGGAGGTGACCGCCACCGGCAGCAGGATCAGCAGGATGCCGATGGTCTTGATGACGAACTGGGCGATGTCGGTGAGCGTGATCGACCACATGCCGCCGAGCACCGAGTAGAGCACCACGATCGAGCCGCCGATCGCGATCCCGGCCCAGTTCGGCAGGTCGAACAGCACCTTGAAGATCGTCGCGAACGCCAGCGTCGAGGTCACCGTGAGCATCAGCGTGTAGCCCCACATGACGACCCCGGACACCGCGCTGGTGCGGCCGCCGTAGCGCAGGTCGAGCATCTCGCCGACGGTGTAGACCTTCAGCCGGACCAGCCGCCGCGCGAACAGCGCGTGCAGCACCAGGATGCCGACGCCGATGCTGACGACCAGCCACATGCCGGAGATGCCGTAGGTGTAGCCGAGCTTCACGCCGCCGACCGTCGACGCGCCGCCGAGGACGACCGCCGACATCGTGCCGGAGTACATGAACCAGCCCAGCCGCCGCCCGGCGACCAGGTAGTCGGACTTCGTCTTCGCGAGCCGGAGGCCGTACCAGCCGACCCCGAGCATGGCCGCGATGTACAGCGCGATCACTGCGTAGTCGCCGGTCACGGTGTCCTCCTCACGTCGTTTCGGGTCACCGTAGGTTCGCCCGCCACTCCTCCGGCATGGGATGATTCGTCCCTATGTCGACTTGAGTGAGGACGAAATGGCCACATTCCCGGAGTCGTTGCCCACCGAGGTGAATGTCCCGTTACGGGACGTGGTCGGCAACCGGGAGCTGGCCCTGGAAGTCGTCCCGGAGACGCTGCGGCCGGGCGCGCTGGACCTGCCCGTGCGCTGGGCCCACGTCAGCGAGCTGGAGGACCCGGCGCCCTACCTGCTGGGCGGCGAGCTGATCCTCACCGCGGGCGTCAACCTGCCGGAGCGGATCGACCGGTACGTGCGCGGGCTGCGGGACGCCGGCGTGACGGCGCTGGGCTTCGGCCTCACCCCGTCGGTGCACGAGACGCTGCCGGAGTCCCTGCGCCGGGCCTGCGCGCGCCGCGGGCTGCCGCTGCTGGTGGTGCCGTCGCGGACGCCGTTCCTGGCGGTCAACCGGGCCGTCTCGGTCGCGCTGACCGAGGCCGGGCAGCGCGACCAGCGGCGGATCACGGCGGCCCGCGAGACGCTGACGCGCGCGGCGGGTGGCGGGCTCGGCGAGCTGACGTCGGCGCTGGCGGCGGTGCTGCGGTCCTGGGTCGCCCTGGTCGGCGCCGGGGACGTGCTGGCCGCGGCGCACGACGCGCCCGCGCCGCTGCCGCCGGCGGTGCGGGAGCTGATGGCGACCGTGCGGGCGGGCAGCGGGATCCGGAGCGCGACGACCGAGACCGGCGGCGGGTTCGTCGTCGTCCAGCCGGTGTACCCGCAGGCCACGGCGTCGCACCTGGTGGTCGTGGGCCGGGCCCGGCGGCTCGACGGCGCCGAGCGCGCGATCCTCGCCGTCGGCGCGGCCCTGCTCGGCCTGGTCGGCCGCGCGGGCTCGGACACGGCCGAGCTGGGCGCGGCGGCCACCGGCCTGCTGCTCGGCCGGACGTCGCCCGGGGAGGTCGCCCGGGCCCTGCTGGGGGCGGACGTCGTCCGGCTGGTCGCCGGGGCGGCGTACCGGCGTGGCCCGGACGAGGTGGCCCAGCGCCCGGACTGGCTGCGGGCCCGGCTGGACACGCCGCTGGTTTCGGTGTCACCCGGGCGGTTCGTGGCCGTGGCCGGGGCCGTCCCGCTTCCGGTGCTGGAGGACCTGCGCGCACACGGCTGGCTGGCGGCGGTGGGTTCGCCGGTGCCCGCTTCCGGGGCGGCTTCGGCTGGGGCGGAGGTGGAGCTGCTGCTTTCGCGGGCGCTCGCGCTCGGCCGCCCGGTCGTGGCCGGGAGCGGGCCGCTCGACTTCGACGCGTTGCTGGACCCGGGTGCCTCCCGGGGATTCGCTTCGCAGGCCCTGGAGCCGTTGGTGGCGCTGGACCGCGCGGGGGACCGGTCGCTCGTGCTGACGTTGCGGACGTGGCTGGCCCACCACGGCGGCTGGGAGCCGACGGCGGCCGAGCTGGGCGTGCACCGCAACAGCGTCCGGCACCGGATCGCCCAGGTGGAGAAGGCATTGGGGGTGGACTTGGCGGACCCCGAGACCCGGATGCGGCTGTGGTTCGCGCTGCGGTGGGCGCCCGGCCCGTAGCGCCCCAATGTGGCCTTCGGTGCGTTCAACGCACCGAAGGCCGCCTTGGGTGCGTTCAACGCAACCAAGGCCACATTGGGGCGCTGGATGGCACAGGGTCCTTAAAGGGCGCTCTCAGGAAAATATGGGATTGTGGGCTCGTGCGAGTTTTGGTAGTCGAGGACGAAGAACCCCTGGCCGACGCGATCGCCCGCGGGCTGCGCCGTGAGGGGATGGCGGTGGACGTCGCGCTCACCGGGGACGACGGGCACGAGAAGGCCGCCGTCACGCGGTACGATGTCGTGCTGCTCGACCGGGACCTGCCCGGGATGTCCGGCGACGAGCTGTGCCGGGAGATCGTCGCGTCCGGGGAGCTGACCCGGGTGCTGATGCTCACCGCGAGCAGCTCGGTGTCAGACCGTGTCGACGGGCTGTCGCTCGGCGCCGACGACTACCTCGCCAAGCCGTTCGCCTTCCCCGAGCTGGTCGCGCGGGTGCGGGCGCTGGGCCGCCGGGCCACGCCGGCCGCGCCGCCGCTGCTCACCGCCGGGGACGTCGAGCTCGACCCGGCGAAGCGGACCGTCCGGCGCGCGAGCGGGCCCGTCGAGCTGACGCGCAAGGAGTTCGGCGTCCTCGAAGTGCTGCTGCAGGCGGCCGGGTCCGTCGTCAGCAGCGAGGAGCTGCTGGAGCGCGTCTGGGACGAGAACGCCGACCCGTTCACCACGACCGTCCGGGTCACCGTCATGACGCTGCGCAAGAAGCTCGGCGAGCCGGGGATCATCGAGACCGTCGTCGGCTCCGGGTACCGGGTGCCGGAACCCGGCACACCGCAGCGCGCGTGAACCTGCCGGGCACGCGCACCCTCCGCGCCCGGATCACCCTGCTGGCGACCGTGCTGGTCGCCGCCGTCAGCCTGCTGCTGCTCTGGCTGGCCTGGACGCTGGTGCGGGACTCGCTCGACGCCGTCCCGCAGATGCCGCCGGGCAGCAAGGTGGTCGTCGACGGCGTCGAGGTCGACGCCTCGACGCTCGCCGAGCACCTGCGCGTGCACGCCCGCGACCGGATGCTGCTGTTCGGCTCGATCGCGTTCCTGCTGGTGGTGGCGGCCGCGGCGATCCTCGCCTGGACGTTCACCTCGCGCGTGCTGCTCCCGCTGCGCGAGATCACCGGCACCGCGCGGCGGCTGTCGGTCGAGTCGCTGGGGGAGCGGATCGGCGAGATCCGCTCCCGCGACGAGCTGGCCGAGCTGGCGAGCACGTTCGACGACATGCTCGACCGGCTCCAGGCCGCCTTCGACGCGCAACGCCACTTCGTCGCCAACGCGAGTCACGAGCTGCGGACGCCGTTGTCGGTGATCCGCACGGAACTCGACGTCACCCTCGCCGACGACGACGCCGACGAAGCCGAGCTGCGCCGGATGGCCGGCGTGGTCCGCGACGCGACCGAGCGGGCCGGGCAGCTGGTCAACTCCCTGCTGCTGCTGGCCCGCACCGACGGCGCCGGGCTCGGCGTGCACGAGCCGGTGGACCTGGCGGTGGTCGTCGACCGGGCGTGGCGGGCGGTGCACCGCGAAGCTTCGCAACGCGGCATCCAGGCGTCGTTCACGACGCCGCCGGCGCCGGCGTTCGGCGACCCGGCGCTGCTGGAGCGGATCGCGGGCAACCTGCTGGAGAACGCGGTCCGCCACAACGTCGACGGCGGCTGGCTGGAGGTCGTGACGCAGCCGGGGCCGCGGTGGTCGACGCTGCGGGTCCGGTCGTCGGGCGGCCTGGTCGACCCGGCGGCGGTGCCGGAGCTGTTCGAGCCGTTCCGTCGTGCGGGCGTGGCCCGCACGGCCCGCCACGGCGCGGGCCTGGGCCTGTCGATCGTCCGGGCCGCGGTGTCGGCCCACGGCGGAACGGTGACGGCCGAGCCGATCGTGGGCGGCGGCCTCGGCGTGACGGTCCACCTCCCGGTCCGCTGACCGAGCGTCAACAGGCTTCTGACCGAGCGTCAACAGGCTTCTCACGTGACTGGAGAGGCATCACGCGTGATCAGCGGGGTATGACCCCGCCAGTCACGCGTGATGCCCGCTCAGTCACGCGAGATGCCTCGCGGCGCCCAGGGCGAGGCCGGCGCGGAGGACTCCGGCCGCGTGCAGCATGGCCGCGCGGGCGTCCGGGTCCACGCCCACCCGGTTCGCGAAGCCGTGGAGCTGGCCTTCGTGACGTCGGTGGACCAACGGGACTCCGGCGGACTCGAGCCGGGCCGCGTAGGCCTCGCCTTCGTCGCGGAGGAGGTCGAAGCCGCACGTGGCCACGTACGTCGGGGGGAGACCCTCGAGACTGTCGTCGTAGAGAACCGACGCGCGGGGATCCTGGTACTGGGCCGGGTCGCGCACGTACTGCTCGCGGTACCAGGCCCACTCGTCCCGGTCCAGGCGGAAGCCCGAGCCGAACTGCCGGTGCGACAGAGTCGAGCCGAGCGCGTCCGTCGCCGGCGTGAGCAGGAGGCTGAACGCCGGCCGCGGCAGCTCGTCGCGGGCCGCCGCGTGGGCGACCACCGCCGCCAGGTTGCCGCCGCTGCTGTCGCCGCCCACCGCCAGGCGGGCCGGGTCCACGCCGAAGTCCGCCGCGTGCTCGTGGACGAAAGCGAACGCCGCCACCGCGTCCGACGCCGCCGCGGGGAACGGGTGTTCCGGGGCGAGCCGGTAGCCGATCGACACCACCCGCACGCCGGCTTCCTCGGCGAGCAGCCGGCACGCGCCTTCGTGCGTGTCGATGCTGCCGAGCACGAACCCGCCGCCGTGGAAGTACACGATCGCCGGGCTCGGCGCCGGCACCCCGGCCGGTTCGTACAGCCGCAGCGGCAACGGCCCGTCCGGGCCGGGCCACGACGCGTCGCGGGTCCGGACGCCGGGGCAGATCCCGGCCCCGGCGAGCGCGCCCGCCAGGTTCAGCTCCGTCCGGGCCCGGGACAGGCTGCCGTTCTGGTGTGGCGCGTCGAACGGCGCCAACCGGGACACCCGCATCAACACACGGGCGGAAACCACCGGCTGCCGCCCGTCCACCACCACCGGACGGCCGGCGATCACGCGCAGCACGGGCGAAGGTAGCCGGAGCAGGAAGCGCAACCCGGTCATGATCGACCACACGAGCATTTTTCTCACACCGTATACAATGGACACTGGTGCAAGGTTTTTCAACAAATATCCGCAAAAAGCGGATTCGCGTACAGCCACAGGTCGTCGAACGGGTTGGCTTGGCCGACGACGTCCGGCGTCGGCTCGGCGTCGCCGTTCGAGCCCCGGACGCGGAAGTAGAACGGCTCGCGCACGTTCCGGAAGGTGTGCCGGAACACGACCTGACGCCCCGGCGCCCAGCGCGGCTCGAACGACTCGACGACCCGCGTACCCGGCGCGGTCATCGTGTCGCGGTCGGCGACCGGGCCGGTCACCGGCCCCGCGACGACGTCCAGGCGCGCCAGCCGCGGCACCGAGCCGCCGCCGTTCGGCCGCGACGCCAGTCGCGCGCGCACGACGACCGTGACGTCCGAGCCGCGCCGCACCCGCAGGCGCCCGCCCAGTGTCGCCGCGGAGCCACCGCTGTACGCGCCGACCTCGAGCTCGGAGACCAGGCCGCCGTGCGAGCCCCAGATCCGGCCCGCACGCAGGCCGTCCAGGACGCCTTCGAGGCTGCGCCGCGTGACGCCGACGTGCGTGCGGCTGAACTCACCCGGGTAGAAGTCCGCGTAGGGTGCGGCCAGCTGCGGCGTGCCCGCGTCGACCGGGTCGGGGAACTTCCCGTGCGTGTCGTACCAGTCGCCCGGCACGTCCGGGCGGACCAGCGTGTCGCCGCGGTTGTAGTGCGAGTCGGAGTTCGTGGTGATCCACCACGGCTTCCCCTCGGCGAGCAGCGAGTCCCACAGGCCGCCGACCTTCGCCGTCGCCCAGTCCCAGCCGCCGTGCGTCCGGTACGCCTCGGCCGGGTAGCCCGGCCACGAGTTCGGGCCGGGGCTGTTGATGTAGCCGCCGCGCGCGCCGCCGTTGCCGAGCGGCTTCGGGAAGCCGTCCGCCTGGGCGCCGGGCGCGCCTTCCATGCCGATGACGATGCCCGGCGCGGCGTCGCGGTAGGCCCGCAGCTCGTGCGGGGCGACGCGGCCGTTGCGCAGCGGGTGGTTGATCAGCACGACCGGGGCGTGGATCCGCCGCGCGCGTTCGGAGTCGGAGAGCCAGCGCAACGCCCGCAGCGCGAGGGCCTCGTTCGCCGGGCTCGACGCCTCCGAGTTCGTCAGCCGCCAGTCGAAGGCCCGCTCGAACTCGCGCAGCTTCGCGGCCTGCTGGTCCCCGGCCTGGAAGAAGACCGTCGCGTGCTCGGCGCCCGGGACGTTCCACTCCAGGCCGTGCCACAGCAGCAGATCCGGGTACTTCCGCCGGGCGGCGCGGAAGTCGGCTTCGGTGGGCTCGACCGACACCTTCTCGTGCTCGGCGTGGCCGTGGTCGGTGAAGACGATCCAGTCCGCGCCGTGCGCCCGGCCGCCGCGCGCGATGTCGTCGATCCGGTACATCGCGTCGTAGGAGTACTGGCTGTGCGTGTGGTGGTCGCCCACCAGCCACTGGTAGCGGCCGCACAGCCGGCCCAGGTCGAGATCGGGGAGAGCAGGGGCCGGGAGGGGCACGCCCGCGGCGGCGGCCGCGAGGCCGGCACCCTTGAGGAAGCGGCGTCGATCGGTGGTCACGGCGGGACGCTAAGCCGCCGGGGTGAACGGGCGGTGTCCCGGCGGCCAACTGTGCTGTGATCTTCGGTGTGGAGGAGAAGCCCCTGGCCCGGACGCTGCCGCCGGTGATCGCGCTGGCACTGGCCGCGGGCGTGGGGCTGGCGTTCTTCATCGCCGCGCTCGTCCGGCCACCCGAACTGCCGGTCGACACGAACCCGGCGCCGCTGGCCGGCCACACGCTGTGCGCCGCGGTCGTGGTGACCTTTTTGTCCGATGAGGACATGCGGGCCGCGCTGCCGGCCTTCCGCGAAGACCCGAAGGCCCGGCGGGTGTTCGTCGACCCGCCGTCGGTGTCGCTGCTCGCCGTCCCGGGCACCGACCTGAAGGCCTGGGCGCTCCAGCTGCACGCCCGCTTCCGGACCGAACGCGTGTCGGTGATCGACTCCGACACGACGGCGGCGCAGCTGAAACTCACTGCGCCGCCGCCGAAGTGCCCGCGTGCGGGCGAGTACTAGCGCGTCGGGACCGAAGCCACGCCCGGGGCGAGGAACGGCTTGCCGTTCACCCGCTCGGACACGCCGGAGCGGTCCAGGTACGGCGTGATGCCGCCGTTCCAGAACGGCCAGCCGGCGCCGAGGATCAGGCACAGGTCGATGTCCTGCGCCTCGGCGACCACGCCCTCGTCGAGCATGATCCGGATCTCTTCGGCGATCGCGGCCAGCGCGCGGTCGCGCACCTGCTCCGAAGTGGACGGCTTGTCGCCCTGCGTCCACAGCTCGACGACCTCGGGGTCCGCCGACTGATTGCCCTGGGCGTCCCAGATCCAGACGCCCTTCTTGCCCGCCTTGACGAACTTCGCGAGGTTCTCGGACACGGTGAACCGGTCCGGGAACGACTCGTGCAGCGTCTCGCCGACGTGCAGCGCGATGGCCGGGCCGACGAGCTGCATCAGCGTCAGCGGCGTCATCGGCAGGCCCAGCGGCTCGAGGGCCTTGTCCGCGACGTCGAACGGCGTGCCCTCGTCGACGGTGACCAGCACCTCGCCGAGGAAGCGCAGCAGGAGCCGGTTGACGACGAACGCCGAGGCGTCCTTCACCAGCACGCTGGACTTCTTCAGCTGCTTGCCGACCGAGAACGCCGTCGCCAGGGACGCGTCGTCGGTCTGCTCGCCGCGGACGATCTCCAGCAGCGGCAGCACGGCCACCGGGTTGAAGAAGTGGAAGCCGACCACGCGCTCGGGGTGCTGCAGCTTCGACGCCATCGCGGTGATCGACAGCGACGAGGTGTTCGTCGCCAGGATCGCCTCGGGCTTGACGTGCTGCTCCAGCTCGGCGAACACCTGCTGCTTGACGCCCAGCTCCTCGAAGACGGCTTCGATGACGAAGTCGGCGTCGGAGAACGCGGCCTTGTCGAGCGAGCCGGTGACCAGGGCCTTGAGCCGGTTCGCGGCGTCCGGGGAGAGGCGCTTCTTGCCCAGGAGCTTGTCGATCTCGGCGTGGACGTACCCGACGCCCTTGTCGACGCGCTCCTGGTCGACGTCGGTCAGCACGACCGGCACCTTCAGGCGGCGCACGAACAGCAGCGCGAGCTGGCTGGCCATCAGGCCGGCGCCGACGATGCCGACCTTGTTGACCTTGCGGGCCAGGGACTTGTCCGGCGCGCCGGCCGGGCGCTTGGCGCGCTTGTTGACCAGGTTGAACGAGTACAGCCCGGCGCGCAGGACGTCGGACATGAGCAGCTCGGCGAGGCCGTCGGTCTCGGCCGCGTAGCCGCGGTCGAGGTCGTTCTCCCGGGCCAGCTCCAGCAGCTCGACGGCCTTGGTCGCACCCGGCGAGGCGCCGTGGGTGCGGCCGTCCACAATGGACTTGGCGCGGGCGATGGCCGCGTCCCAGGCCGAACCGCGGTCGATCTCGCGGCGCTCCGGGGTGATCTCGCCGTTGACGACGCGGGCCAGCCACAGCAGCGACTGCTCGAGGTAGTCGGCCGAGCCGAAGACCGCGTCGACGATGCCGAGCTCGGCCGCCTGCTTGACGTTCAGCATCTTGTTCTGCGCCAGGGCGTTCTCGATGATCACCGTGACGGCGGCGTCGGCGCCGATGAGGTTCGGCAGCAGCTGCGTGCCGCCCCAGCCCGGGAACAGGCCGAGGAAGACCTCGGGGAAGGCGATGGCGGCGGTGTTCTCCGACAGCGTCCGGTAGTGGCAGGACAGCGCCAGCTCCAGGCCGCCGCCCATGACCGCGCCGTTGACGAAGCCGAACGTCGGGATCTTCGATTCGGTGAGGCGGCGGAACACGTCGTGCCCGGTCTGGGCGATCTCGCGCGCCAGCGCCGGGTCGCTGACCTGCTCGACACCGGACAGGTCGGCGCCGACGGCGAAGATGAACGGCTTGCCGGTGACGGCGATCGCGGCCGGCTCGGCGGCGAAGGCCTCGTCCAGCGCGGTGTTCAGCGACACCAGGCCCTGCGGGCCGAAGGTGTTCGGCCGGGTGTGGTCGTGGCCGTTGTCGAGCGTGATCAGCGCGACCTGCTTGGCGAGACCAGGCACCTTGATCAGGCGGGTCTTCGCGTGGGTGACGACCTCGTCCGGGAACGCGGCCTTCGCTGCTTCAGCGGTGAAAGTCATTACTTCGCCCCCTCGAAGGCCGGGTTCTCCCAGATCACGGTGCCGCCCATGCCGATGCCGATGCACATCGTGGTCATGCCGTACCGCACGTCGGGCCGCTCGGCGAACTGGCGGGCCAGCTGCGTCATGAGCCGGACGCCGGACGACGCCAGCGGGTGGCCGCAGGCGATGGCGCCGCCCCACTGGTTGACGCGCGGGTCTTCGTCGTCGATGCCGAAGTGGTCGAGGAAGGCGAGCACCTGCACGGCGAAGGCCTCGTTGATCTCGAACAGGCCGATGTCGTCGATGGACAGGCCGGTGCGCTTGAACAGCTTCTCGGTGGCGGGCACCGGGCCGATGCCCATGACCTCCGGCTCGACGCCGGCGAAGGAGTAGCCGACCAGCCGCATGGCGACCGGCAGGCCCAGCTCGCGGGCGGTTTCCTCGTCGGCGAGGATCGACGCGGTCGCGCCGTCGTTGAGGCCCGCGGCGTTGCCCGCGGTGACCCGGCCGAAGGGCCGGAACGGCGTCTTGAGGTTCGCCAGCTGCTCGACGGTGGTGCCCGGCCGCGGCGGCTCGTCCTCGGTGGCCAGGCCCCAGCCGAGCTCGGCGGACCGGGTGGCGACGGGAACCAGCTCGGGGCCGATCTTGCCGGTCTTGACGGCTTCGGCGTACTTCTCCTGGCTGCGCGCGGCGTAGGCGTCGGTGCGCTGCTTGGTGATGGCCGGGAAGCGGTCGTGCAGGTTCTCGGCGGTCTGGCCCATGACGAGCGCGGTGGGGTCGACGAGCTTGTCGGCGATGATCCGCGGGTTCGGGTCGACGCCTTCGCCCATCGGGTGCCGGCCCATGTGCTCGACACCACCGGCGATGGCGATGTCGTAGGCGCCGAAGCCGATGCCGGACGCGGCGGTGGTGACGGCCGTCATGGCGCCGGCGCACATGCGGTCGATGGCGAAGCCGGGCACGGACTTGGGCAGCCCGGCCAGCAGCGCGGCGGTGCGGCCGATGGTCAGGCCCTGGTCACCGGTCTGGGTGGTGGCGGCGATGGCCACCTCGTCGACGCGCTCGGGCGGCAGTTCGGGGTGCCGCCGCAGCAGCTCGCGGATGGCGTTGACGACGAGGTCGTCGGCCCGGGTCCCGGCGTAGATGCCCTTGTCGCCGGCCTTGCCGAAGGGGGTGCGGACCCCCTCGACGAAGGCGACATTGCGCACGCCTCGCGCGGTCGGCGCGAGCGGCGTTGCTGGTGCGGCCACGAATGCTCCATGAAGTAGACGTTCACTCAAGGGGGTCCGGGTGGCGGAGCCCCCGGCCCGGGGCGGAGCCCCGGTTGTCACAGCCGCACGATAGCCCTTGTTACCCACCGGTAACCAGTGGTGTGGCCCGGTCGAGTGGGCTACGGCACACTCTGGGGCTCCAGCGTCCGTCCTTTCACGAGCCACGCGACGCCGAACGCCTCCACGGCGACGGCCTCCAGCCACAGCGCCGGGTGCAGGTCCGGGGTGAGCCCGAGGTACTTCGAGAACGCGATGAGCACCAGGCAGGCGAGGATCACGCCCCCGCAGACGCGGTAGAGCGTGCCGAACCGCTCCGGCTGCTCGCCGTCGTGGGGGAACAGCCGCAGGCAGAAGTAGGCGAGGGAGAGGAAGAACACGGCCGCGAACGCGAGGTGCAGGACGCCGGCCGTCCGGTCCCAGGTTGTCACGTCGTGGTCGGGGGTCGTCGGGAACAGCGCCAGCCCGATCGCGCCGAGCCCGGCGACCGTGCTGGCGATGTTGTCGATCGAGTCGTGGCCGTAGTAGGCGAGGAGGAACACGCCGGCCGCGCACATCGAGCCGACCAGGACGTCGCGGAGGTCGGTGTAGTAGTAGCTGCTGAGCGAGCCCGCGACGTCGCCGCCCTGGACGAGCTGCTTGCCGAGGATGAGGACGAACGGCAGCGCGAGGCCGATGAGCCCGATGGCGCGCCGGAGGAACAGGTACGAATGAACGAGGGTCTGTTGCGGGGATGTGGTCGCCGTGGTCATGGCCGCCTCCGGGGGTTCACTCAGGTGAATCGGCGGTGAGGTGCCCACGGGTGAGGCTTGTTACCGCGGAGTTGTCCAAGTTCTCAGCTGATCGTTACGCAGTTCGGCGAAGGTGCCGTCGCGGTGGGCGATCGGCGTGAACCCGGGCAGGAACCCGATCCGCGCCCCTTCGGCCGGGTCCCAGACCTCGAGCCCGGCTTCGGCGGCCACGTGGAGCAGGCCGCCGTGCCCCCACATCCGCCCGGCGGGCCCGGCGAACATCCCGGTTCGGCGGCCGGTCGCGACGTCGTAGAGCGTGACGCCGTCGGTGTCCTGCAGCGCGACGGTGTTCTCGTCCAGCCAAGCGATCGGGGTGTTCCAGGTGTCGCCGCGGTCGGCGAGGTGGCGTCCGTGTTCGGCCGCGTGCCGGTCGCCGGCCAGCCAGGCGGTGAGGTCGACGGCCAGGGGGATGCCGACGGGGTGCCAGGCCCAGCCGTCGATGACGAGCCACCGCTCGGACGGGCTCGGGTGGAGTGCGCCCTGGAAGTAGTCGAGGTAGTGCTCGGATTCCGGCTCTTCGGGCCGTGGTGGCGCGGTTTCCCGGTCGGTCAGCAGCTCCCCGCCGGGCAGGGCGAACACGTCCAGGCGGTTCCAGTCGGTGCCCGCGACCACCTTCGCCGTCTCGCCCTCGCCGAGGAAGGCCAGCGGGTACCGGGTGAGCTCGTTGTCGCTCCAGTCCCGGTCGAGGTCGAGCACCGTGACCCACTCGTCGAGGTCGACGACCGTGGCGAACTGGCCGTACTCGGAGACCACCGCCGCGAACCGCCCGTCCCGCGAGGCGTGCAGGCCGCGGCGGGGGCGGTCGGGGATGTCGCGGATGTCCTCGTAGGTCTCTTCGGGCAGCTCGACCGGCCCGACGAGCCACTGGTCGTCGTCGGTGATCCGGACGAAGCCTTCCGCGGTGAGCGCGAGCCAGTGCCCGGGCATCGGGGCCAGGCAGCCGTCGTTCAGCGGCCGGACCGGGCAGGGCCGCGTCGCCCAGGTTCCGGGCAGGGTGTTCACCACTTCAGTGTCGACCGGCGCCGCAACCCATTTACCGGACGCCGAGGTGCGCCAGCCAGCCGCCCTTCGCCGAAATGTCCTCCGCGCCTTCCGTGGCCTCCGGCTCGCAGAGGAAGCCGGGCACTCGCGTGCCGTCGGCCAGTTCGAGCTTGCCGATCGCCAGGGGCGCCGGAATTCCGGCCACGAACTCGCCGAATCCCTGCGGCGGCAGCTCCCAGACCTCCGCCGCCACCGACACACCGCCGGACGCCACCCGCACCAGCCCGGGCTTCGGGGGCACCGTGTCCAAGGCGTACAACCGGTACGCGGCCGCCGTCGAAACCGCGGACACGAACCGGCCGCCGCGGGAGGTCAGCTCGTGGTTCAGCGGCTGGCCGCGCAAGTGCGCGCCGACCACGACGATCGGGATGCGTTCACGACGCAGCCCGGCCAGGGCCGCCAGCTTCAGGTCGTCGTGCGGCGCGCCCAGGAACATCACGCCGAACGGGCGTCCGGCCACCGACCCCGCCGGAACCGCCAAAGCCGACAGCCCGAACAGGTTCGTCGCGTTGGTGAACCGGCCCAGCCGCGCGTTGACCGCCACCGGGTCCGCCGCGACCTCCGCCAGGGTCGGGTGCTCGGTCGTCGTCGGGAGCAGGAGTGCGTCGACGCCGGCCAGCGCCACCAGCGCTTCCGTGCGCAGGGCCGCCAGGGTTGCCTGGTCGGCGAACAGCCGGTGCGCGGGGATGTCGCGGGCCGGGCCGATGATCGAGCGCACGACCGGGTCGACGGCGTCCGGGTGCGCGTCGATGAACTCCCCGACCGCCGTGTACCGCTCGGCGACGAACGCGCCGCCGTACAACAGCTGCGCCGCTTCCAGGAACGCCGAGATGTCCACAGTGGTCACTTCGGCACCCGCGGTGGCGTAATCGTCGACGGCGGCCGAGAACGCCTCCGCCCAGCCCGGCGCCAGGGGACCCAGCTGGTCCGGGGCCGGCACGCCGAGGCGGAACCGTCCCGTGTGGACCTGAGCTGGCTCGGCGAGGCAGGTCAGCGCGAACGTCGCTTCCTCGACCGTCCGCGCGAACAGCGTCACGCAGTCGATGCTCGCGCACGCCGGGACGACTCCGTCAGTGGGCAGCAGACCCGGGGTGGGCTTGAGGCCGACGATCCCGTTGAACGCCGCGGGCACTCGGCCGGACCCCGCGGTGTCCGTCCCCAGAGCGAGATCCGCGATCCCCAAGGCAACGGCCACCGCCGAGCCCGAGCTGGACCCGCCGGACACGTACGCCGTGTCGACCGCGTTCCGCACCGCGCCGTACGGGCTGCGCGTCCCGACCAGGCCGGTCGCGAACTGGTCCAGGTTCGTCGTGCCCAGGACCAGCGCCCCGGCCGCCCGCAGCCGCGCGACGACCGGCGCGTCGGCCTCCGGCTTGTACGCGTAGTCCGGGCAGCCCGCCGTCGTCGGCAGGCCCGCGACGTCGATGTTGCCCTTGACCGCCACGAGCTTCCCGTACAGCGGCAGCCCGCGGTCCGCCAGCGCCGCGGCCTCGGCCAGGACGTCGGCTTCCGGCCGGAGATCGATCCAGATCTCCGGCCGGTCCACCCGCTCGATCCGCCGGTACGCGGCGCGCACCCGCTCTTCGGCGACGCTCATCCGAGCACCACCAGCGGCGTTCCGGGCGCGACCTGGTCACCGGGGGACACGAGCACTTCGACCACCTCACCGCTCGCCGGCGCGGGGATCCGCGCCTCGGTCTTCATCGCTTCCAGCGTCACCAGCGACTGCGCGTTCTCGACGCGCTCGCCCGCGGTGACGTCGACCCGCCACACCGTCGCCGCGAACGGCGCCTCCACGACGTGCCCGCCCGGCGGGGCCTCGACCCGGGCCGGCGGCCGGGTGACCGGCTCCGGTTTCGGGTCGAACTCGCCCGCCGCCGCCCACGCCTGCCGCTCCGCCTCGAACGCGGCCGCCTGCGTCGCCCGGAACCCGGCGATGCTCTCGGCGTTGTCCGCCAGGAACTTCTGGTAGCCCGCCAGGGCGAAGGTGCCCTCGGTGGTGTCGAGCTCCAGCGTCCCGGACGCGCTCTGCGCCCGCAGGTCCAACAGTTCCTCGGCGGACACCGGGTACCAGGAGATCCGGTCGAAGAACCGCAGGTTCCACGGCTGCTCGCCGCCGCGCCAGCTGTTCCACACCTGGACCGTGCGCCCGACGAACTGGTAGCCGCCCGGGCCCTCCATGCCGTAGATGCACAAGTAGGCGCCGCCGATGCCGACGGAGTTCTCCGCCGTCCACGTCCGCGCCGGGTTGTACTTCGTCGTCACCAGGCGGTGACGCGGGTCCAGCGGCGTCGCCACCGGCGCGCCGAGGTAGACGTCGCCGAGGCCGAGCACGAGGTACTCCGCGTCGAACACCGTCCGGTACACGTCGTCCACACTGGACAGCCCGTTGACCCGCCGGATGAACTCGATGTTCCACGGGCACCACGGCGCGTCGTCGCGGACGCCGGTCATGTACCGCTCGATCGCCTCGCGCGTGGCCGGGTCGTCCCACGACAGCGGTAGCCGGACACTGCGGCTCGGCACGACGAGGTCGTGCGTCGGCGGCAGGTCGCGCTCCAGCTCGCGCACCAGCCCGAGCGCCTTGCCGACCGGCAGCGCGTCCGGGTCGACGTGCACCTGCAGCGACCGGATTCCCGGCGTCAGGTCCACGATCCCCGGCACGCCTTCGGCGGTGAGCCGTTCCGCGAGCGCGTGCACCCGCATCCGCAGGGCGAGGTCGAGCTTCATTTCGCCGTACTCGACGAGCAGGTTGTCGTCGCCGCTGCGACGGTAGGTGACCGACGGCTCTTCGTCCGAAGGAGACAGTCGCGCGAGGACGCCGCCGTCGTCACGCACCGCCCGGCTCGGCTCGACCGCCGACGCCGGCCGCGCCCGCAGCGCCGCCGCGTGGTCGGTGCCGATCGGCACGAACCGCACGGTGTCGCCCGGCCGCAGCTGCCCGAGTTTCCACCGCTCGCCAGTGGCGACCGTCGCCGGGCAGACGAACCCGCCGAGGCTGGGGCCGTCCGGGCCGAGCAGGATCGGCAGGTCGCCGGTGTAGTCGACGGCGCCGATCGCGTACGGCGTGTCGTGGATGTTCGACGGGTGCAGGCCCGCCTCGCCGCCGTCCGGCCGCGCCCACTGCGGCCGCGGCCCGACCAGCCGGACGCCGGTGCGCGCCGAGTTGAAGTGCACCTGCCAGTCGGTGGCGTAGAACGTGTCGACGTCTTCCGGGGTGAAGAACTCCGGGGCCGCGTGCGGGCCTTCCAGGGCGCCGATCGTCCAGTGGGTGGCGAACTCCGGCCGGTCGGCGGCGGGCACCGGACCCACGACCGGGTCCGCCGGCGCGGGCCCGGGCCGCAGCACGTCCCCGGCGGCCAGCGCGCGGCCGCCGTGCCCGCCGAACTTCCCCAGCGTGAACGTCGCCGCGCTGCCGAGGAACTCCGGCACGTCGACGCCGCCGCGCACCAGGACGTAGCTGCGCAGCCCGGCCGTGCACGCCCGGACGTCGAGGATCCGGCCCGCGGGCACCTCGACGGGTGTCCACAACGGAACCTCCGCGCCGTCGACGAGCACGGTCGCCGGCGCGCCGGCAACGCACACCTCGGTGGCGTGCGAGAACCGCAGCGCGACGCCGTCCACAGTGCACTCCAGGCCGGGTGCGCCCTCCGGGTTGCCGAGCGCGAGGTTGCCCAGCCGCAGCGAACGGTCGTCCATCGGCCCGCACGGCGGCACCCCGACGGCCCAGAACCCGGTGCGGCCCGGCCAGTCCTGCACGGTCGTCATCGTGCCGCCGCGGAGGACGTCGATCCGCGGCTCCGCGTCTTCGACCTTGTCCAAAGTGGACGTGTCGTGTGCCGCGTCGGCGAACGCCGCGTCGGCCACCGCGGCCCGCAGCTGCCCCAGGTTGGTCTGCACGCCGTCGATCCGGGTCGCGGCGAGCGCTTCCCGGAGGTTCGCCAAGGCCTCGGCGCGGTCGGTGCCGGTGCAGATCACCTTGGCCAGCATGGGGTCGTAGTGCGTGGTGACGGTCGCGCCCGGCTCGACCCACGTGTCGACGCGGGTCTCGGCGGGCAGCGTGACGCGGGTGACGAGGCCCGCGCTCGGCCGGTGCCCGGCGCCCGGGTCTTCGGCGTACACGCGCGCTTCGACGGCGTGCCCGCGCGCGACCGGGATCGCGCGGAACATCCCGCGGTCGCCCTGGGCGAGCCGCAGCATCCAGGCGACCAGGTCGACGCCGTAGACGGCCTCGGTGACCGGGTGCTCGACCTGCAGCCGCGTGTTGACCTCGAGGAACGCCGCTTCGCCGCGCTCGGGGTCGTAGACGTACTCGACCGTGCCGGCGGAGCGGTACCGCACCGACGAGCACAGCGCGACGGCGGAGCCGACCAGGTCCTTGCGGACGGCCTCGGGCAGGTCCGGCGCCGGGCACTCCTCGACGACCTTCTGGTTGCGCCGCTGCAGCGAGCAGTCGCGCGTGCCCAGGGCCATGACCTCGCCGAAGCCGTCGCCGAACACCTGGACCTCGACGTGCCGCGCGCGCGTCACCAGGCGTTCGAGGAAGACGCCGGAGCTGGCGAAGCTCTTGGCCGCGACGCTGCGCACGGTTTCCCAGGCGGCGCGCAGCTCGTCCGGCGACGCGCAGGCACGCATCCCGATCCCGCCCCCGCCACCGGTGGCCTTGAGCATCACCGGGTAACCGATTTCTTCCGCGTGCGCGATTGCTTCGTTCACATCGGACAGCAGGCCGGTGCCGGCCAGCAGCGGCACGCCCGCCGCGATCGCCGCCTCACGGGCGGTGTGCTTGCTGCCGAATACTTCCAGGTGCTCCGGGGCCGGCCCGGCGAAGGCGATCTTGGCGTCTTCGCAGGCTCGCGCGAACGCCGCGTCCTCGGAGAGGAAGCCGTAGCCGGGGTGGATCGCGTCGCAGCTGGTGTCGAGAGCGGCCTGGATGATCGCGCCGGCCCGCAGGTAGCTTTCCGCCGCGGGCGCCGGGCCGAGCCGGACGGCCCGGTCGGCGAGCCGCACGTGCGGGGCGAGGCGGTCGGCGTCGGAGTACACCGCGACGGTTTCGAGACCCAGTTCCCTGGCGCTGCGCAGGATCCGGACCGCGATCTCGCCGCGGTTGGCGACCAGCAGCCTCACGCGCCGACTCCCGGGGAGATGACGACCATCCGCACCGGCGTCGGGTCGAAGCCGTTGCAGGGGTTGTTGATCTGCGGGCAGTTCGACACGAGCACCAGCACGTCGGTCTCCGCGCGCAGCCGGACCTCCAGGCCCGGTGCGGAGATGCCGTCGACGATGCCGAGCGTGCCGTCCGCCTCGACCGGCACGTTCATGTACCAGTTGACGTTGCTGACCAGGTCGCGCTTGCCCAGGCCCCACTTGGCGCCCTCGATGAGGAAGTTCTCGACGCAGGCGTGCTGGTGGCGGGTGTGCTGGCCGTAGCGGAGGCTGTTGGACTCCTTGCTGCACGCGCCGCCGAGCGTGTCGTGGCGGCCGCAGGTGTCGGCGACGACGGTCAGCAGCGGCGCGCCTTCCTGCGTGCGCAGCACACTGCCGGTGGTCAGGAAGATGTTGCCCTGCGCGGCGATCGTCGCGGCCGCGCTGTAGCGCTTGGCCGTGTCGTTCGCGTCGTAGCAGAGGAAGTCGACGGCCTGGTTGCCGCCGAGGTCGATGATCGCCAGCTCCTGGCCCTGCTGCAGCACCGTCGAATACGGCGCCCGCGCGGGCACGTCGACGCTGACTTCCAGCTGGGATTCGTAGGCCGTGCTCATGCGATCCCCCGGGCGGTCAGGTAGTCGGCGGTGTTCTCGAACGCGCGCTGTGCTTCCGGCGTGTGTGTCCATTCCGGACTGTCCGGGGTGGACGGCCGGTCGCGCCAGGCGAGGACTTCCAGGTTGGACACGGTGTAGTCCGGGCGCGGGTCGACCGGGTGGGCGACGTTGGCGATCAGGACGATCGAGGGGATCTCGATCCGGAGGTCGACGGCCTTGCCCGGGCCCGCGGAGCCGGTGAACTCCAGCCCGCCTTCCGGCTGGACCCGCACGCCCTGGAAGAGCGACAGGCTCGGCGGCAGGTCACGCGGCCCGAGGCCGTTCTTGGCCGCCGCCAGGGTGAACAGCGGAAGCCCGGCGGGGGAGGGGCCTTCCGGGGCGCCGTCGCCGTAGCGCTCGGTGTTGCCGTCCACAGTGGACGTCCCGCAGAGGGCGTCGTGCTTCCCGCTCGAATCCGCGACGATGGTGGCCAGCACCCGCGCCTGGTCCGACAGCAGCGCCACCGACTCGCCGAGGTAGGCGTTCCACTGCACCTTGACCGTGTCGGCGACGTTGAGCCGCTCCCACGGCTGGTCGGCGTTGAACAGCAGCAGGTGGGCGCAGGCGTCGCCGTCGACGTCGGTCAGCCGCAGCCGCGTGCCCCGGGCCAGCACCTTGTGCGTGTACCCGCCGCCGGCCACGGTCTCGGCCCAGGTCAGCGCCTCGGGGGCGACCCCGGGGGGCGGAGCCGGCCAGGTGCTCGCCGGGATCGACGGCATCGTGTCGACGACGGTGCCGGCCTGGGCGCGGGCGTGGTCGCGGGCGCCGTAGGTCGTCGCGGTGGTGCTCATGGCGTCCTTTCCGAGATCGCGGGTGCGAGGGCGGGAGCGGGGCGCAGCCGCAGCCAGCAGAGCCGGCCGATCACCAGCGCGCCGCCAACGAACTCTATCGGGAACAAGAGCATCCAGGGGGAGCCCGAACCCGCGAGATCGTAGATCTCCGCACGCGGCCAGGCGATGTTCACGATCATGCCGATTCCGTACAGAACGGCTGCCCCGTTCAGCGCAACGCCCCAGCGCCCGAGGGAGAACCGGCCCGGCTCCGCGGGGAAGCCCCCGCGCAGCCGCTTGATCAGCAGCGGGCCGGTGACCAGCAGGTACGCCAGGTAGACGACCACCACCGACGTCCCGGTGATCGTGCTGAACAGCGTCGGGTTGCCGACGTTGAGCAGCAGCAGCCCGATGGCCAGCGCGCCGGACAGCAGCGCGGGTGCGACCGGCGTCCCGGTGCGCGGGCTCACTCCGGACAGGCGGGCGGAGGCGGGCAGGGCGCCGTCGCGGGCCATCGCGTAGATCAGCCGGATCGTCCCGGTCTGGATCGTCAGGGTGCAGACGACGACGGCGATCGCGACGTCGGCGAGGAAGACCCGGCCGAGCGTGTCGCCGAAGACGGCGGTGATCACGTACGGCAGGCCCTTGCCGGCGAGCTGCCCGTCGGTGAGGCTCGGCGCGGCCATCAGCGCGGTGACGACCACCGCGAGGCCGCCGATCCCGGAGACGAGCACGGCACGCAGCACCGCCCGCGGCGCCGCCCGGCGCGCGTCCTTCGTCTCCTCCGCGACCGACGCGGCGGTGTCGAAGCCGTAGAGCACGTACGCCGCCATGAGCGCCGAAGCGAGCACGCCGCCGATCCCGGCGCTGGTGCCGGGGGCGTCGTGCAGCACGACCTGGGGACCGCGGACGGCGAACAGGGCGAGCCCGGCGATGAGGACGACGACACCGAGGAGCTCGGCCGCGACGCCGACGTCGTTGATCCGCGCCATCAGCCGGACCCCGCCGGCGTTGACGGCGGTGGTGAAGACGAGCAGCAGGGTGCCGAGCAGCACGGCGTTGGCCGCGCCGGTCGGCGACGTCACCGAGCTGTCGCCGCCGACGAGCTGGAAGCCGTCCCACACCGACGGCAGCACGACCTGCAAGGCGATCGCCGCGGCGGCGAGGGCGACGACGCAGCCGAGCAGCATCATCCAGCCGGCGAGCCAGCCGAGGAAGCCCCGGGTCAGCTGTTTCGCCCACTGGTACACCGATCCGGCGAGCGGGTAGCGGGCGGCGAGCTCGGCGAAGACCAGGGCCACGAGGACCTGGCCGGCCAGGACGACCGGCCACGTCCAGAAGAAGAGCGGGCCGCCGAAGGTGTAGCCGAAGCCGAAGAGCTGGAAGACGGTGGTGAGGATGGAGACGAAGGAGAAACCGGCGGCGAAGGCGGAGAACCCGCCCAGCGACCGGCGAAGCTCTTGGCGGTAGCCGAAGGCGGCGAGTTCGTCGGGGGGCGTCATGCGGGCTCCTTGTTTCGATCGCCTGACAGAAATTAGGTTTCCGCCGCGACGTGATGATCTCCGCCGTGTTACCGGTCCGTTAACGACGGGATCGACACCGCGTCAATGCCGACATCCGGGCGTAACCGCACCTCCGTGCGCGTGTTGCGCGCTGTGACCTGGCAAGATCACATCCGTGGTCAAAGGGTCGGGAGTCGGCAGGCCGAGGGCGAGCGGAGTGGCCGCCAACCGGCCAGACGCGCGCCAGGCGGTGCTCGACGCGGCGGGCGAACTGTTCACCGGAGCCGGGTACGCGGCGACGACGACGAGAGCGATAGCCGAACGCGCGGGTCTGCGCCAGGCGTCGCTGTACTACCACTTCCCGGCGAAGGAAGACATCCTCGCGGCGTTGCTGGCCGAAACGGTCCGCCCGTCGCTGGCCTTGGCGGCCCGCCTGGCGGACGGCCCGGCCCCGGCGGCGGTCCGGCTGTGGGCGCTGGCGTACGCGGACATCGGGCTGCTGGGCGGGGCCCGCCACAACCTGGGCGCGTTGTACCTGCTGCCGGAGGTCGGCTCGCCGAACCTGGCCCGGTTCCGCACCGAGCGCGCGGAGCTGAAGGCGGCGTACGGCCGGCTGGTGGCGGCTGCGGGCGTGGCGCCCGCGGCGGTCGCGATCCGGACGGACCTGGTGTTCGGGCTGGTGGAGAGCATCGCGGTGATCCGCCGTGACGACCCGGCGCTCGACGTCGAGGCCCACGTGCGCGAAGGGGCCGACGGAGTGGTCCGCCTGGTGGGGCTGGGTGATCCGTCGGACGAGCTGCGGGCGGAGGCGCACCGGCTCCTGGCGGCCCTGGCGGAATGAGCGCCGACCGGCTGCGGAGCGAGATCGCCTGGCTGAGCGCGAAGCTGCGGCGTCGTCGCCGTCAGGACGACCTGACGGCGCTCGACCTGCGGGGCCAGATCGCCGAGCGGCTCGCGGAGTTGCGCGACCCGGGTGCGGAGGCCTGGCTGCGGGCGCTGGTGGCGGACCAGACCCGCGTGTTCGGGGCGCGCCACCACGCGACGCTGGCGTCGTGGTTCCTCATCGCCGCGCGCTGTTCGCAGACCGGGCGGGTGGACGAAGCGCTGGAGCTGTTCGCGTCGGTCCGCGCGGCGTACGCATACGTGCGCGGACCGGACCACGACGCGGTGGTGCACTGCGGCTACGCGATCGCGAACGCCCTGTTCGACGCGGGCAGGTATGCCCAGGCGATCGACGCCTTCCGGGCACTGGGCGGCACGGAGTTCACGGTCGACATCGCCCGCGCCCAGGTGAAGCTGGCGAGGTTCGACGAGGCCGAGCAGACGTTGCGCGCGGTCTCCCCGGAGGAGGCCGCGTTCGTGCGCGCGACGATCCAGGCCGAGCTGGGTGCCCCGGGCCCGCTGATCGAGCAGATGCGCGCACTGCCGGTCACGGACCCGGACGACCCGGAGGCGGCCCGGATGTGGCTGGCGTACGGGTTGCTGCTGGCCGGGGCCGCGGAGGAAGCGGCGGCGGAGGCGTCGGCGGTGGTGACGGCCCGGCTGCGCCACCCGGGCCCGGAGGACCGGCTGACGTGGGAGGCGCGGGTGCTGCTGGCCCGCGCACTGGCGGAGACGGATCGCTTGGCGGACGCGGAGCACTACGCGCGGGCAGCGCTGGCTTCGGCGCTGCTGCCACCGGGCCACCCGATCCTGCTGCACGCCTTGGCAGCGCTGGCCCGGGTCCGGTTCCGCCGCGGCGAGTGGGCGGCGGCGGTGGAGACGTACGAGTTCGCGGTCGAGGGCTTCGAGGTGGTGCTGGGCGCGGAGCACCCGCAGACACGGAAGGCGGCGGACGCACTGGCGGCCGCCCGCGACGCGGCGGGCGGCGTCGCGGGCTAGCGGGAGCCGGATGTGCTGTCGGTTGGCGGGTCTCTGCCGCGTCAGTATCCGCGGTCGTAGATCGCCCGCAGCCATGGTTCCCTGACGGCGGGCAGCCGGGAGAGCGTGTACCGGAACGCCTGCTTGGACGGCTGGAACGGGTTGAGCGGGTGCGGTGGCAGCGGGTCGTCCCGCTCCACGCCCGCCGGCAGCCCGCCGACCACCGGCAGCCGGGTCCGGTGTGGTGGGGACGCGAGCTCGGCCCAGAGCGCGGCATCCATCGGTACCGGCACCGCCCCGGCGCGCGGCTGCCACATGTCTCCGGTCTGCGGATGAATCGGCACCAGCACCAGGTCGGCGGCCGGCTCGCCGAACTCCGGGCCCGCCAGGTCGAGCCGCTTCGCGCCTTTCCCGGCGGGCAGCAGCGCACCGAGTGACCGGCCGAGGAGCTCGGCGACCGGTCCGGGCGCCACCTCGACCGGCGCGCCCCCGGCAGCCACCACCACGTGGGCGAGAGCCACGCCCGCCGGGATGTCCCGGAAAGCGCTCAGCCGGTGCCCCAGTGCCCCGGTGGCCAGTAGCTCCGCCCAGGCCAGGATCGGCTGCTCCGGCGGGCCGGGCAGCCGCACCACCGCCTGCGGGACGAGCCGGACGACCTGCCAGCACCCGCAGTCGTCCATCCTCGTTCCGACCGGCAGATCACAGCCCAGGCAGGCAAGATTCGGCCCGTCCCGCCCGTCGATCCCCCGGCAATAGCCCGCGGCCCGCTCGACGATCAGCCGGGTGCCGTGCACGTCGCCGGGGGCGAGCAGGATGGTGTCCGTGGGGCCGCCGGACAGGGCGCCGAACGGCGCGAAGCGCCCGAGCTTCGCCGCCTCGTGTGCCCCGACCTCGTCGAACTGCCGCCACGGCGGCCCGTAGGGCGCGGGGTCGATGGCGAAGGACCCGGCCTCCAGCAGCGGCGGGTGCAGCTTCTCCCAGTGGGTATCGGCCAAGTGAACCGGTGGCGCCACCTCCGACACCGCTGCCGTCAGGACCGCACCGCAGCCCGCGCAACCGAACACCGCCAAGCTGTTCCTCCCCGCGCGTAGTCCACAGCTCGCCCGGGATGTGCACAACTCGACCTGAGCTGCGGTCTTGCCCGGCATTTCGTCGGCAGCTCTCGATAGGCTGGAATCGGGGGGCCGGCCCGCGACCGTCAGGAAGCCGTGGTCTGTAAAGCCTTGCTCAGCACCGCCACGGTCAGCTCGACCTGCCACGGCCGGGCCCCGCCGGCCCGCAGGACCTCCGCCACCGAGTCCTCGTCCGTCTCCGCCGGTGGCCGCCAGCACGTCCGGCGGACCAGGTCCGGCAGCAGCAGGTTCTCCACCGGTAGCCGGCGGTCCTCCGCGATCGCCGCCAACGCCGTCCGTGCCGCCGACAAGCGGGCCGCCGCGTCCGGGTCCTTGTCCGCCCAGCGGTTCACCGGGGGAGGGCCGTCCGTCGGCTGGGACGGCGACGGGAGCTCCGAAGCCGGCAACGCCCGCGCCGCCTGCAGGTGGCGCAGCCAGCTCGCCGTGTACTTGCGCTGGACGCGGCCGCTGAACACCGGGAGCGCCTGCAGCTCCTCGACCGTCTTCGGGTCGGCCGTCACCGCGTTGACGATCGCGCTGTCCGGGAGGATGCGGCTCGGTGCGCGGTCGCGCTTGCGGGCCAGCTCGTCGCGGGCCTGCCACAGCTCGCGGACCGCCGCCAGCCCTCGGGGACTGCGGATCTTGTGCACGCCGGACGTCCGGCGCCACGGCTCGGCGCGCGGGGGCGGCGGCGGGGCCGTCCGCACGAACTCGAACTCCTGCCGCGCCCACTCCAGCTTGCCCTGGGCGCCCAGCTCCGCCTCCAGCTTTTCGCGCAGCTGGACGAGCAGCTCGACGTCGAGGGCGGCGTAGTTGAGCCAGTCGACCGGCAGCGGCCGCTTCGACCAGTCGGCCGCGCTGTGCCCCTTCTCGAGGGTGTACCCCAGCAGCAGCTCGACCAGCGTGCCCAGCGCGACGCGCTCGTAGCCCGCCAGCCGGCCGGCCAGCTCGGTGTCGAACAGCGCCGCCGGGCGCAGGCCCAGCTCGGCGAGACAAGGGAGGTCCTGGGAGGCGGCGTGCAGCACCCACTCCAGGTTGTTCAGGACTTCGCGCAGCGGCTCGAGGTCGCCGTCCAGCGCGATCGGGTCGATCAGCACCGTGCCGGCACCTTCGCGGCGCAGCTGCACGAGGTAGGCCTTGGGCCAGTAGCGGTAGCCGGACGCGCGTTCGGTGTCGACGGCGACCGCGCCCGAGCCCGCGGCGAGCTTCGCGCAGGCCTCGGCCAGCGCGGCGGGGTCGGTGATCACCGGGGGCGTGCCCTCGGCGGGTTCGCGTAGCAGCACAGGGCCGCCCGTGGACTCGATCTCCATCCCGGTGTCCTCGGCCTCTGTGCTTCCCATGGTTGACGACCCTACGGGACGGGCGTACCGCGCCTGGTCCGCCCGCCCCGCAGGGAGGTGTGCTTTCGTCAGCGGATGACGCCGGCTCGCATGGCCAGCGCCACCATCTGCGCCCGGTCGCCCGTGCCGAGCTTGCGCCCGATCCGGGACAGGTGGGACTTGACGGTGAGGGCGGAGAGCGAAAGCTCCTCGCCGATCTCCTTGTTGGACTGCCCGTCGGCGACCAGCTGGAGCACCTCCACCTCACGAGCGGACAGCTCGCGCGGGGTGTTGTCGGTGCCCGCGACGCGGGTCCCGGTGGCCAGCACCGGAGCCACGCTCGGGTCGGCGTAAACGCCGCCCTCGAGCACACGCCGCACGCCGTCGGTCACCACGACCGGCGACGCGGACTTCAGCAGGTACGCCTGGGCCCCGGCCTGGAAGGCCGAGCGGACCGCGTACGGGTCGTCCGAGGATGCGAGGACCACCACGCGCGGCCAGCCGTGGCTACGGAGTTCCGTAACCAGCTCGATGCCGCTGCCGTCCGGCAGTCCGAGATCGAGGATCGCCAGGTCACAAGGCCCGGTGGCCTGTGCTCGCGCCCTCGCCTCGGCCACCGTGGCGGCTTCGTGGACGGTGCCCGCACCCATCTGTGCGAGTCTTGCTGCGATTGCCTCCCTCAACAGCGGGTGGTCATCGACCACCAACACGGAAAACAGCTCTTCCCGCGGGTGCGGAACCATGCTCGCCGGCAACGCGCCGGCTGGCGTGGATCGGACGGCCTGAGATAAGCCGACGGTAGCCACGTCACTACCTCCCTGGAGTCGGTCGTGCCCCCCGACCGGCACCGGGACCTTCGGCCGTTCAGCCGCGCCAGCTTTAGACCGAAAGTGGTGTCGTCGAAGGCACTGTAGCCGTCCTGAGGCCGTTGCGGGGGGATCGAATGGGTATCTATCTCAAACGAACAGTCACTCAGTGGGTTCGGAGTAACACGATCGGGCTAGTACACGGCCGGTTGCTAACGGATAGCCCAGCGAACACGATGCACAGTGGTTACCGGCGTCCAAATGGCCGTGCAGATGGGCCGTGCAGCTTCCGGTGCGCCTAGTGACGAGGGGCCGGATGGGCCCCCCCAGTCCGCGGAATGTGGCCCCGGCCGGGGCATGATCAACTCTGCCGCGAGGCTTCGCGGGCGCTTGTCGAGGCTGGGATCCGTGACTGTCCGTGTCCGTCGCGGGGTGCCGGCGGCGGCCGGGTGCCCGATTTGATCTTGTTGCGGTGCGTGACCGCGGGGAGTCACGAACGAGGAGACGTGAAACGGCCTCGGAGACGGCGGCGGGGCCTCGGGGTCCCGGATGGCCGGCGGGGTTGTTCTCGGCGTCCGGTGGCGTCTCAGGGGGTCATGCCGGGGTGAACAGCGTTCAGTAGATGTGAATTTTGCTCACATCCGCACAAGCGAGGCTCTCGCGGCACCCGTTCGCGCGTGGCCGTTGCCGATTCGTTGCCGAAGATCGCCCGGACAGCCGCCGCCGGGCGTGGTTCAGGAGCCCTGGCGCTGGCCGAAGAGGGTCACGCCCACCGGCGGCAGGCCCACGACGCTCGCCATCACCTGGCAGAAGGCCTGCCCGTGGGGCAGCAGCCCGGCGTCGGCCGGCGTCCACGACGCCCGCAGCTCCAGGTCGTCGGTGCGGGCGGGCCCGGAGATGTCGCCGAAGCGGGCCGACGACGTCTCCGTCACCGTGCCGCCGAGGGCCTTCCAGCTCGCCCCGGACACCTCCAGCGCGTCGGTCAGCCACGACCAGCCGACCGCCGGCAGGAACGGGTCCGTCGCCAGCTCGCGGTCCAGCTCCGCGCGCACGTACATGACAAGGCGCAGCACACCGTCCCAGCCGTCCTGCCCATCCGGGTCGTGCAGCAGCACCAGCCGTCCCGACGCCAGCACGTCCGCCGGCCCGGACACCTCGCAGCTGACCGCGTACGACCACGGCGCGAGCCGCTGCGGCGCGCGCATCGGCTCCAGCAGCACCTCCCGGCGGGGCCGGACGGACTGCAGCGCCGCGACTGCTTCGCGGAAGAGCTCGGGCACTGGCGTCATCGCGGTCACGCTTCGACTTTAGGGCGGGCACGGCCCGTTGCGGGCGCAGGCGCGCCGAGAGAACGGCCCGCCCGGGCTCGTGGCACGATTGACGGCGATGTCTCAGACCACGCCCCTGCCGCGCCCGGCCGCTCCGGCCGCCCGTCGCGAGCTGCCCGAAGCCCCGCTCCTGGCCGCCGCGCGCGGCGAACGCCCGGCCCGCACGCCCGTCTGGTTCATGCGCCAGGCCGGCCGCTCGCTGCCCGAGTACCGCGCGCTGCGCGAGGGCGTGCCGATGCTCGACTCCTGCTTCGACCCGGAGATGCTCGCCGAGATCACGCTGCAGCCGGTCCGCCGCCACGGCGTCGACGCGGCCATCCTCTACAGCGACATCGTGGTGCCGCTCAAGGCCGCCGGGCTCGACATCGACATCGTGCCCGGCACCGGGCCGGTGGTCGCGACGCCGGTGCGCGACCGCACGGGAGTGAAAGCGCTGCCGGAGCTGGAAACCGACCAGGTCTCGAAGGTCGCGGACGGCGTCAGGCTGCTGGTCGAGCGGCTCGGCGAGACGCCGCTGATCGGCTTCGCCGGCGCGCCGTTCACGCTGGCCAGCTACCTCATCGAGGGCGGCCCGAGCCGCAACCACGAGCACACCAAGGCGCTCATGCACTCCGAGCCCGAGGTGTGGCACGAGCTGGCCGGGCGGCTGGCCGACGTCGCGCTGACGTTCCTGCGCGCCCAGCTCGACGCCGGCGTCGACGCGATCCAGCTGTTCGACTCCTGGGCCGGCGCGCTGTCCGAGCGGGACTACCGCGAGTTCGTCCTGCCGCACTCGGCGAAGGTCCTCGCGGGCGTCGCGGACTACGGCGTGCCGCGGATCCACTTCGGCGTCGGCACCGGCGAGCTCCTGGCCGCGATGCGCGACGCGGGCGCCGACGTCGTCGGCGTCGACTGGCGGATCCCCCTCGACGAAGCGGTCCGGCGCCTGGGTGGCCGCGCCATCGTGCAGGGCAACCTCGACCCGGCGCTGCTGCACGCCTCCTGGCCGGTCCTCGAAGCCGAGGTCCGCCGCATCGTCGAAGAAGGCAAGGCGGCCGACGGCCACATCTTCAACCTCGGCCACGGCGTGCTGCCCGGCGTCGACCCCGACGTGCTGACGCGCGTCGTCGCGCTGGTGCACGAGCTGTGAAGCGCGTCGCAGTCGTCGGCGGTGGCATCTCCGGGCTGACCGCGGCCTACCGGCTGCGGCGGCTGCTCGGTCGCGAAGCCGAGATCACCGTCTTCGAAAAGACGACGGCGCCGGGCGGGAAGCTGCGCACCGCCGAACTCGCCGGCGTGCCCTACGACGTCGGCGCCGAGGCGTTCCTCGTCCGCCGTCCCGAGATGCTCGGCCTGGTCCGCGAGCTGGAGCTCGAAGTCGTGCACCCCACGAAGGCCCGCGCGAAGATCCACGCGGGCGGCGCCGTCACCGGCCTGCCGCCCGGCACGGTGATGGGCGTGCCGGCGTCCGCGGAGTCGGTGGCCGGCGTGCTGTCCGAGGCGGGGCGGCAGGCCGTCGAGGCCGAGCCGTCGCTGCCCGAGCTGCGGCTGCCGGGCGGGGACGTGCCGCTGGGGGCCCTGCTGCGCGAGCGCTTCGGCGACGAACTGGTCGACCGGCTGGTCGACCCGCTGCTCGGCGGCGTCTACGCGGGCGGGGCCGACGGTCTCGGCCTGCGCGCCACCATGCCCGGCCTGGCCACCGCGCTGGCGGCGGGCGCGGGCTCGCTGACCGCGGCGGCCGCCGCCCAGCTGCCGGCGAACCCGTCGACGGCGCCGGTGTTCGGCAGCGTGCCGGGCGGCCTGGGCGCGGTGATCGACCGGCTGACCGAGCTGTCCGGCGCCGAGCTGCGGACCGGCCTGCCGGTGTGCGAAATCGAGCGGTACGACACCGGCTGGCGGCTGCGCATCGGCGCGGCACCGACCGCGCACGCACCGGCGGGCAACACGGCCGAAGCCGACGCGGTGGTCCTCGCCGTGCCCGCGCCGTCGGCCCGCCGCCTGCTCGCCGACGTCGTCCCGGCCGCTTCGGCGGCCTTCGGCGAGGTCGAGCTGGCGTCGATGGCGGTGGTCGCGCTGGCGCTGCCGCCCGGCACCACGCTGCCCGAGGCGTCGGGAATCCTGATCGGCCAGGGCGAGCGGGACGCTTCGGGCGTGCCGTACGCGTCGAAGGCGTTCACGTTCTCTTCGCGCAAGTGGGCGCACTACGGCACCGGCCCGGTGCTGGTCCGCGGCTCGGTCGGCCGGTTCGGCGAGCCGGGCGCGCTGCAGTTCGACGACGTCGAGCTGGTCCGGGTGGTCCGCGACGACCTCGCCCGGCTGACCGGCATCACGGCGGCGCCGATCGAGACCCTGGTGACGCGGTGGGGTGGCGGGCTGCCGCAGTACGGCACCGGCCACCTCGACCGCGTCGAGCGGATCGAGAAGGCCGTCGCCCAGGTGCCTGGTCTGGCGGTCGCCGGGGCGACCCTGCACGGGGTCGGGCTGCCGGCCTGCGTCGCGACGGCGGAGGCGGCGGCGCAGCGGATCGCGGCGCATCTGACCGCGTGAGTGAGGCTTGTTCTGGTTAGCTCGGCGCGACGAACCCGCAGGTCGCCGGAGAACAGTTACCTTGCGCCGGGCGACGGCAGAACAAGCCTCATCGCTCTCACCTGACCCGTGGCGGCAGCGCGTCCGCCGCGGTGACAGGATGGACCCATGGCGCGGGTCAACTACAACGAGCTCAACGACACCATCCGCTACACCACCTGGTCGGTCTTCCGGATCGAGCCGGGCAGGCTGGGCGAAGACCGCGGGACCGCCGGCCGGGAGACCGCCGAGTACCTCGACGGCCTGGAGGCCAAGGGCGTCACCGTGCGGGGTGTCTACGACCTGTCCGCGCTGCGCGCCGACGCCGACTTCATGATCTGGTGGCACGCCGAGGAGATCGAGCAGGTCCAGGCCGCCTACGCCGGGTTCCGCCGGACGCCGCTGGGCCGCGCGTCGACGCCGGTCTGGAGCCAGACCGCGCTGCACCGGCCCGCCGAGTTCAACAAGAGCCACATCCCGGCGTTCCTGGCCGGGGAAGAGGCGCGCAAGTACGTCTGCGTGTACCCGTTCGTGCGGTCCTACGAGTGGTACCTGCTGCCGGACGCCGAGCGCCGCAAGATGCTCGCCGACCACGGCAAGGAAGCCCGCGACTACCCGGACGTGCGCGCGAACACCGTCGCGTCGTTCGCGCTGGGCGACTACGAGTGGATCCTCGCCTTCGAGGCCGACGAGCTGCACCGGATCGTCGACCTGATGCGCCACCTGCGCGGCACCGAGGCGCGGCTGCACGTGCGCGAGGAGATCCCGTTCTACACCGGCACCCGCGTGCCGCCCGCCGAGCTCGTCGCGGCTCTTCCGTAGTGCGCGAGATTGCCGAGGGTGTCTGGAACACCCTCACGGAGTCTTCGCCGGGGCCCTTCGAACTGACCGGCACCGAGGACGTCCTGCCCGGCCGGTACCGGGTGGCGGCGGCCGCCACGGCCTCGATCGCGGCGGCGACGCTGGCGGCCGGCGAGATGCTCCGGGTGCGTGGCATCGAGCCCGGCGTGGTCACGGCGGACACCCGCCACGCGGCGGCGGCGTTCCGGAGCGAGCAGCTGCTGCGGGTGGACGGCGTCGGCGCGGAGCCGGTGTGGGCACCGCTGTCGGGCGACTACCGGGCGGCCGACGGCTGGGTGCGCCTGCACTGCAACTACCCGCGGCACGAAGCGGCGGTGTGCTGGGGCCTCGGCGTGCCCGGGACGCGGGCCGCCGTCGAGAAGGCGGTCGCCGGCCGGAGCGCGCGGGAGGTCGAGCACGCGGTCGTCACCGCCGGGGGAGCGGCCGCCGAACTGCGCTCGCCCGAGGACTGGGCGGCGCATCCGCAAGGGGAGGCGGTGGCGTCGCTGCCGCTGGTTTCGCTGGAGCCGGTGGACGCGGCGCCGAAGCGGACGTTGTTCTACTCGGACCGGCCGCTGGGCGGCATCCGGGTGCTGGAGCTGACGCACGTCCTCGCCGGGCCGGTGGCCGGCCGGGTGCTGGCGGCGCACGGCGCCGACGTCCTGCACGTCGGGGCGGCGCACCTGCCGCGGGTCGAAGCCTTGGTCCGCGACACGAACCAGGGCAAGCGCTCGACGTTCGTGGCACTGGACACCGAGGGCGGCCGCGCGCGGCTGAAGAAGCTGATCAGCCGGGCCGACGTGCTGGTGCAGTCGTTCCGCCCGGGGGCGTTGGCGCGCATCGGGTTCGGGCCCGGGGAACTCGCTTCGTTGCGGCCCGGCTTGGTGATCGCGGACCTGAGCGCGTACGGCTGGGAGGGCCCGTGGGCCCGCCGGCGCGGGTTCGACAGCCTGGTCCAGATGTCGAGCGGCCTGGCTTTCGGCGACCCTCCGGCACCGCTGCCGGTCCAGGCGCTGGACCACGCCACGGGCTGGCTCACGGCGGCGGCGGTGCTGACGGCGCTGCGGCGGCAGGTCACCGACGGCGGCACCTGGCGGGCGCGGCTGTCGCTGGCCGGCACGGGCCGGTGGCTGGATTCCCTGGGCCGCAAGGATCCTGCTGCGGCCGACGTGGAGTTCGGCGACCTGCTGGAGGAAGCGGACAGCGGCTACGGGCGGCTGACGCGGGTCCGGATGGCCGGCGGGCTGCCGGGCGCCGAGCCGCACTGGGACTTCGGGACGCGGCTGCCGGGTGTCGACAAACCGACCTGGACGCCCTAGCGCAGATCCCACCCGCCCTGGGGGCCAGGGTTCCGGCAAAGTCGTGTTGGTGCAGGCAGGCACGGCTCTCGGTGGTGATCATGTGGTTGTCGAAGCCCATGATCTGTGAGAGAGCCGTGCCTGCTGTTGCATCTTCTCCCATCCCGGCTGTGCTGACCCGACTGGCCTCCGCCGA
>NZ_JADWPD010000018.1 GCF_017308975.1 Amycolatopsis sp. MtRt-6
GCGCGCGTCGGCCGGCTCGCGGCGCGGTGCGGGGCGGCGCGGCGGCGGGGTGCCGCGCCGTGCGTCGCCCCGGCCTGGCTCGTCCTGCCAGGGCCGGGCGGGGCGGCGGTCGCCTTGCCCGTTCCGAGGCGGATGGTCCACGCGGGCGACTCCTCACTCCATCGATCGGGTGGTGCTAGGGGTTGGGACGCATGGTGCCTTCCCCTGGTTGCCGTAGCGTTACACATCCCCCCACGAATGTGTCACGCACCACCCAGTTTCCCGCATGTTCGACGGTTTCGCCTGGTCAGGGCGTCGCATTTGCCGGTTGTCGAGCCGGCAGGAGCGTGCCCGCGGCGGCGAGCAGGGCGAACGCGGCCGTCACCGCGTGGAGCGTCACGCCGAGGAAGCCGGGCGTGCTGCCGTCGGCGGCGAACAGCAGCGAAGGCGCGCAGGCGAGCGCCGTCGCCAGCCACGTGCCGGTCGCCGCGCCGGCCCCGATCCGGATCGTGTGCAGCAGGAAGACCCCGAGCAGCAGGTGCACGAGGCTCTGGATCGGGTCGAGCCGCAGGCCGAGCAGGTCGGCGTCGGCGGCCACCCCGCCGAAGCGGGTCAGCGCGAAGCCGAACACGCCCAGCGTCGCGTAGCCGATCCCGAGCCCGGCCGCGGCCCGGGTGAGCACCGCGGTCCGGCGGCCGGGGTGGTCGGCCGCGCGTGGCTGCCGGACGCCGTGGGAGTGCCGCTCGAACCACCAGAAGACCAGCGTCGCGGGCACCGCGAGCAGCCCGACCGCGACCAGCGTGCGCGGGCGGATCAGCCAGCTGAGCCCGTCGGCGATCCGGCCGGGCAGGTAGACGACGGCGACCAGCAGCAGCATCCCGGCGAGGAACGCCAGGTAGAGGCTCATCGGCGCCCGCAGGACGAACCGGCACGCGCGGGCGACGCCCGGCCGGTCGCCGAGCCTGCCGAGCGGGCGGGCCAGCAGCCCGAGCACGCCGAGCTGGACCAGGCCGAGCAGCAGCACGCCCCACGGCGGCGCGGAGAACGCGGCGGGCGCGCCCGGGCTGCCGAGCAGGACGGGTGGCCCGTCCCGCAGGACGCTCATCCCGGCGAGCCCCGCGACGCCGGCCACGGCGGCCACGGCGAGCAGCCGCCGTGGCGGGCGGACGCCGTCGGCGTGCGCGAAGGCGAGTTGCTGGGCGAGCAGGGCGATGGCGAACGTCGCCGCGTAGCGGGGCAGCGGCGAGCCGGACCAGCTCGCGGCCAGCTCCCCGCCGCCGACCAGGGCGAGCAGGCCGGCGGCCGCGCTCACCGGCGCCCGGCGGTGCAGGGCCAGCAGCGGGGGCGCGCAGACGATGGTCAGCAGGTAGACGCCGAGCAGCCAGAGCGGGTGCAGCGCGATCCGCATCACCGTCGCCGTGGTGCCCGCCGGGCTGCCGAGCAGTTCGAGCGCGAGCGGCGTCAGCAGCGCGACGACGGCGAAGATCAACGCCGGCCGCAGCAGCGGGCTCGCGCGTTCGGCCAGGTAGTGGCGGTAGCCGCCGCCGGCGTCCTGTTCGGCGCGCCAGCCGGCCGCGTTGGCGTGCCCGCCGGCGAAGTAGATGAGCGGGGCGAGCTGGGCGAGCCAGGTCAACGGCCACAGCGCGGGCTCGGGCGCGCCGGCCCAGTGCGCGAGCGCCGCCAGCGACTCGCCGAGCAGCAGCAGGACGACGCCACCGGCGCCGAGCAGCGCCCACCGGCTGACCTCGGCGGGCGCGGCGACGGGCACGGGCGCCCGCGGCTCCCGGCGGGCCCGCAGCCAGCCGCGCAGCCGGAAGACGAGCAGGCAGCCGATCACCAGCACCCCGGCGACCATCGGGCCGATCGGGTCGCCGACCGGCGGGCCCCAGCGCTGGTGCCAGGAGTTGACGACCAGCCCGGCGGAGTAGAGCGAGGCGACGGCCCGGCAGGTGAGCGCCGAGTTCATCGGGTTGAGGTCGCAGGCGTGGTGCATGTCGTAGGACAGCCGGTCGTCCAGTGCTTCGCGGACCTCCGGGCCGAGCGGGTGGCCCTTGCGGTCGGCGTACCGGAGCAGGTCGTAGCCGAGGTCGTGGGCCTTGCACGGCACGGCGTAGTCCCACTTCGTGTTGTCGTCACCCCACGGCGTCGAGCAGCCGCCGTCGACGTGGACGGCGCGGACGGTGCCGTCGCGGGCCGGCATCGTGCCCGGGGTGACGCCGCTGAGCGCGGTGAAGTCCTTCGGCAGCCGCGCGAGCGCGTCGGCGTGCGGGCCCGGGTGGACCAGCGCCTCGATGGCGTTCTGCGCGGCCAGCACGTCACCGGTGGGTGGCCCCTGGTCGGGCGGCGACGGCGGGCGCGACGAGATCAGCCCGAAGGCGAAGACGACCAGCAGGACCAGCAGCAGCCACCCGGACGTCGACCAGGGTCGGCGGGTACGTGGCGGATCGGTCGGTGCCGGCATGGGTTCAAGGGTGCCAGCCCGGTTCGGCGGCCGACATGGGGATAACCGGAGGGCTGCCCGGACGGCTGCCCGTTCTTCCCTTTCGCGGCGGGAACGTCCCGGAGAGACTCGGGAGCGGGGAGGCGCCCGGCGACCAGGAGGTAGCAGTGCGCTCGACCGAGCTCGCCGTGCCCGTGGAGAACACCGTGCGCGCACTGCGCCGGCTCGCCCCCGGAGCCCGCCTGCGCAGACCCGGCACACCGGAGTTGTGCGTGCTCGCCGGCGCGCTGCGGGACTGCGCGCCGCCGGAGCTGGCCCGTGTCCAGCCGGGGCCGGTGGCCCGGGTGGTGCTGGCCGCCCAGCTGCGGGCACTGGATCGGGCGATGACGGGGTTCTTCGCGTGCGACGCGCGTGGTCCGGAGGCTGCTCGGCTGGTCAGGGCCGCGAGGTACGGCCGGGTCCGGCGCGGCCGCCCGCTGCGCACCCGGCTGGCCACCGAGCCCGGCCTGCACGCGGCGGCGCTGGCCTGGGCGGAGGCGCGCGGCTACCGGATCCTGGCGGGAGAGCTGAGCGGGATCGGCGTGGTGCCGGGCGAAGAGGACGGGCGGCGGGCCGCGGAGCTGGCGGTGGCGGCGTTGTTGCCGCGGGCCGAGCCGGGGACGGGTGGGCGTGAGGTGTTGCTGCCCTGGCCGGAGGATGGGTCGCCGCGGCCGGGCGGGGGGTCGGGTGGCTTGCCGTCCGGCTCGGGTGGCTCGGCGGCGGGTTTCGGTGGGGGTGGGGCGTCGGGAGTTGGTGGTTCGGCCGGTTTGCCGCCGGGCCCGGGGGCTGGTGGGGGTGGTGGGTCGGGCTTGGCGCCGGGCTCGGGGGCTGGTGAGGGTGGTCGGTCCGGCCTGCCATCCGGCTCGGAGGCCAGTGGGGGTGGTGGGTCCGGCTTGGCGCCGTGGGATCGGGCCGGTGATCCACCCGCCCCGCCGTCCGGCGCAGGTGCCGGCCGCTCCGGTGAGTCCGGCGGCAGCGCTTTCCTCCACGTCCGCTCGGTGCGCGTCACCGACCACGGCTTCCAGGTCGATGTCCACGCCGATCCGCCCGTCGAGCTCCTCCGGGACCGCGATGGCCTCACCCTCCGGGGCCTGTGGTGGAACGGCCTCGGCCGGATCGTCGACGACCTCGGCCACGAATACCTCCTGCTGGCCAAGGAGGACTCCGCCGGCGGGACCGTCCGGTACCGGTGCCACCCGCGCCTCGCTCCCGGTGCGCGCATCCTGCGGCTCGAATCCGCCGGCTACCGGGGGGAGCGGGTGCGGCTGGAGCCCGCCGAAGCCGGGACCTGTGCCGAGGTGCTCGTCAAGCTCGAACTCACCGTTCGGCTGGGCGGGTGACCGTGTCCGGGGCGAAGCAGACCTGGTCGCGGCCGTTCTCCTTCGCCAGGTAGACCGCCGCGTCGGCGGACTGCAGCAGGCGCTCCAGCGTGTCTCCGTGGCGGGGGTGGCGGGCCACGCCGATCGAGGTCGTGCGGTCGGCGATCGTCGCCGGGTCGCCGCGCTTGTCCGTCGTCACAATGTGCAGCTTGGCGATCGCGGTGCGGATGCGTTCGGCCGCGTCGCGCGTCGCCTCTTCGTCGATGTCCGGCAGCAGAATGAGGAATTCCTCGCCGCCGAAACGGCCGACCAAGTCGCTCGGTCTGGTCACTTCGTCGAGCGTTTGCGCGACGGTGCGCAGCACGTCGTCGCCCGCCGGATGTCCATAGGTGTCGTTAATCCACTTGAAGTGGTCCAGATCGACCATCAGCAGCGACAGCTGATCACCCGATCGAGTCGTCCGTTCGAGCGCCCGCTCGGCCGACTCCGACCAGCCGCGCATGTTGAGAATGCCCGTTTTCGGGTCCGTCCGGACGTCGTTCTGGAGCTGGTCGAGTTCCGCGAGGCGATTGAAGACCACCGTGACCACGGCCATCACCGCCACCATCGGCGGCACGGTGGCAAGCAGAATCGCGGTCACCGCGCCGAGGCCGACGGTGATCGCTTCCAGCATGTTGTCGGCCGGGCTGCCCAGGACGTTACGCAGGGTCGGTTCCGAGGACATGCCAAGCGCCAGTGCCCCGCCGACGTAAACGATCTGGATGGCCTCGTAGATCGCCCCGGCGAGGACGATCGTGCCGAACTCCCAGAGGAAGTCGTTCCAGCCGGAACCGGCGAAATGGGGGCCGAACGCCGTGTAGGTCGCGTGGGCGAGCACGCCCGCGAGACCGTGCGTGATGGACGAGAAAATGAAGTTGTGCGCCGGACGGCGGGCGATGAACCAATGCTGGAGCCGGACGACGAGGATGACGAACAGGATCAGCGGAGCGGGCAGGATCATCGCGGCCGAAAAGGTCCACACCGCGGTGAGGTCGATCAGCACCGTCTTTTTGCGGTTTCGGCGGCGTTCTTCCTGACGCTGGGTCAGTTGAATGTGGACGGTGGCGCCTGCCGCGAGTATTCCGAAGTTCACCCAGTCGCGGCCGGCGAGCGCCGGTGAATGAGCGAGTGAAATGGCGAGTACGACGACGGCAATCGCTTCGCTGCCGAGCATGAATGCGATGACCCGCGGGCGCCGCCGCCACAGCGCCCAGTTCCGCGGCGAGAACGGGTGGCCGCGCCGGACCGTCCCGGGTGGACCACTGGCCGTGGTCACCCGGTCCGGCTCGTCGCGCGGCGGCCGCGGCCCCCCTCGGTCCGCCGGTTCGCCGCCGCCGGTCACGGCGTCGTCTGCTCCGGGATGCAATTGGTCACCTCCTTTCCAGCGTACGTGGGGTGCTGAGTAATCTCATCGGTACCTGCCAGAGTGTTCACGCATTCCGTGGGCGGGTACCATCCCACTGCAACGGAACTCCCGAGTCCCCGGCGGAACTGCCGGGAACGCGGGCCAAAAGCATCTTCAGGCTCCCCACACGGAGGTGGCACCGTTGAGCAACCGCGATCTGTGATGCGCCAGCGAATTGTCGTCCGCCATTACCCGCGAGAGGTGGCACCCGTGCGCAACCGCGACCTGTGACCGGCTGAATACCATTCATGATCTTGACTGCACGGAGAGGTGGCTTCCGATGGCCAACCGTGACCTCTGAACCGCGGCTCATGACAGCCGTGGCTCCGGATCCGCCCCACCCACCCGGCGCCAGGCGAACGCCACCGGCACGGCCAGCAGCAGTCCCACCGCGCCCGCGAGCGCGACGGTCGTGTACGCGGAACCGACCGCCTGCGCGACCAGCCCGCCGACGCCCACGCCCACTCCCTGGGCGACCCGCAGCCCGGTCCGGTACAGACCGCCCGCGCTGCCCCGGATGTCGTTCGGCACCCACGTGATGAACGTGGCGGACACCGTGATGACGTACGCGCCCGTGGCGCCGGCCAGCGCGAGCAGGACCAGCGCGAAGGCCAGGTTCGGCCGCAGCGCGAACGCCGCCAGCGCGGCCAGCGGCAGCGCGGCCAGCACGCCGAGCAGCTTGCGGCGGTGCTCGGTCGTGACGAACCGCGACAGCAGGAACGTCCCGGCCACGAAGCCCAGCGGGTCGGCGGCCAGCAGCCAGCCGACCGCCTGGTCGCCCACGCCCAGCTGCGCGGCGAGCGGCGCCGCGAGGCCCTCCGGGATCACCGCCAGGCCGACGAGCCAGGACAGGTAGAGCAGCACCCGCAGCCGTTCGTCGCCGAAAACCTGCCGGACGGCGCCGAACCACGGGGCGCCGCCGTTGCCCGCGGCGGGCCGCCGCAGCACCAGCAGCCGCACGGCGACCGCGGCGACCAGGAACGTCAGCGCGTCGATCGCCAGCGCCCACGACGTCCCGATGGTCGTCACCAGCAGCCCGCCGGCGGCCAGGCCGGCCAGCATCGCCGTGTTGTTCGTGATCCCGCGCAGGTCCTGGCTCTGCAGGTAGACGTCGTCGTCGGCGAAGACCTCGCGGCCGAGCGCGTTCTGCGCCGCGTTGCCCGGCGCGTTCGCCAGCCGCGCGAGGACGAACAGCGCGAACAGCCAGCCCATCGGCATCCCGGGCAGGGCCATCAGCCCGATCAGCACGGCCTGCGCGAACGAGCCGGTCACCAGCACCGCGCGCCGCGGGAACCGGTCGGCGAGCTGGGCCAGCCCGAGCCCACCGGCGAGCGCGGGCAGGAACGTCAGGGAGTAGACGACGGCCGACAGCAGCGGCGACCCGGTCCGGTCGAAGGTGAGGATGGCCAGCGCGACGATGGTGAGCTGGTCACCGAGCATCGACTGCGTCTCGGCGAACCACAGCGCGCGGAACTCGCGGTTGGCCAGGACGGCCCGGAGCCGGGGTGTCGCGCGCGTCGTCACCTCGTAACCACCGTCCCCCGATCGAGTGAACATGGACCGCTCGCATTGTGCCTCTCCGGTGACGACCCCGTCCGGGGGAGTCACGCTCCGACCACCGGGAAGCACCCACAGTATGCCGCCGGTTACGCGCCGGTGTGGCCGGAATCCGGCCCAGTCACCCCCTCGTGACCGGCCCGCGGGTACGTCCGGGCTGATCGAACCCGGCTCGCTCGGCGCAGGGCGGCGGCCGCTCGTCGTCGTGCCGATGCCGTGTTGGACCGAATGGGCCAAGACTGGACAGTGAGCCGGCCGGGGTGGACGGACCGCGCGCCGCCGGCGCTGCAGATCGGGGAGAAGCATGGACGGGTTGATGCAGGGCAAGGCGGTCGTGGTCACCGGCGCCGGCCGCGGCCTGGGCGAGGCGTTCGCGGTGCACGTCGCGCGCGCGGGCGGGGCAGTGGTGGTCAACGACGTCGACGCCGAGCTGGCGGAGCGGACGGCGGAGAACATCCGGCTGCACGGCGGCCGCGCCGTGGCCAGCGGGCACAGCGTGGCGGAGGCGGGCGAAGCCCAGGAGATCGTCGACCTGTGCGTCAAGGAGTTCGGCGGGATCGACGGGCTGGTCAACAACGCCGGGCTGAACTACGAGGCGCTGCCCTGGGAGGACGACGCCGAGGCGGCCCGCGAGCTCGTGCAGGTCAACGTCCTCGGGGTGGTGAACACCGGGCTGGCCGCGATCAAGGCGATGGTCGACGCGGGCACCGGCGGCTCCATCGTCAACATCTCCTCCGGCGCGTCACTCGGGCAGCGCAAGCTCGGCGTGTACGCGGCGAGCAAGGGCGCGGTCGCGTCCCTGACCTATTCGTGGGCGCTCGACCTCGAGGACGTCGGGATCCGCGTCAACGCCGTCTGCCCGCTCGCGCACACGCGGATGGTGTGGAAGTCCGAACGCTCGCTGCGCGCCTGCCCGCCCGACCGCACGCCGTCGCGGATCGCGCCGGTCGTGCTGTTCCTGCTCGGCGAGGGCTCGCACGGCATCACCGGCCAGATGATCCGGTGCAACGGCCCGCAGCTGCACGTCATGGGCCAGCCGTTCCTCAAGCAGCCGATCCTCGAGCGCCCGGTGTGGGACACCGAGACGGTGCAGAAGGCGTTCGACGAAGTCTTCTCCGCCCACCTGGAGAACTACGGCCTGGAGAAGCGTGTCCCGCCGCGGCTGCGCAAGTGGACGGAGTCGACCTCGCCCCGTACTGCCTAGGACCCGGCGGCCGGCTCGGGGTCGCGGGCCGCCGCGTAGAGGGCCTCGATGTCGGCCGAATACCGGTCGTTGATGACCCGGCGCTTGAGCTTGAGCGTCGGGGTCAGCTCGCCGGATTCGGGCGTCCACGCCTTTGGCAGCACGTGGTAGCGCTTGATCTGCTCGATCCGCGCGAGCCTGCTGTTGGCCGACTCGACCGCGCGTTCCAGCTCGGCCCGCACCGCCGGGTGGTCGGCGAGCTCCTCGGGCGTGGCCTCGACGCCGTTCGCCGCGGCCCAGCCAGGCGCGATCTCGTCGTCGAGCACGATCAGCGCCGTCACGTACGGGCGGTCGTCGCCGATCGCGACGGCCTGGCCGATCAGCGGGTGCTCCTTGAGGAGGCCCTCGACGCGGGTCGGCGCGATGTTCTTGCCGCTCGAGGTGATGATCAGCTCCTTCTTGCGGTCGGTGATCGTCACGAACCCGTCTTCGTCGATCGTGCCGATGTCGCCGGTGGCGTACCAGCCGTCGGCGTCGGTGGCGTCGGCGATCGTCCCGTCCTCCTGGAGGTAGCCGAGGAACACGATCGGCCCGCGCACCAGCAGCTCGCCGTCCTCGGCGACCTTCACCTCGACGCCGTCGACCGCCTTGCCGACCGTGCCCGCCCGGAACGCCTCGGCGGAGTTGGACGTCGCCGCGCCGGTCGTCTCGGACAGGCCCCAGACCTCGCAGATCTCGATGCCGAGCCCGGCCAGGAAGTAGATGATCTCCACCGGCAGCGCGGCCGCGCCGCTGGAGGCGACGAGCACCTTGTCGAGCCCGAGCAGCGCGCGGATCGGCGCCAGCGCGGCTTCGTCGGTCTGCCGGATCTTCTCGGCCAGCTCTTCGGGCACCGGCTTCCCGGCGCTGCGCAGCTTGTAGCCCTGCTGCAGCAGCTCGTTCGCCTGCAGCAGCGCGGTGCGCTTGTCCTCGGGCACGCTGCCGAGCATGTTCTTGAGCCCGGCGACCATCTTCTCCCACACGCGCGGGACGCCGAAGAAGCTCTGCGGGTGCACCTTGCCGAGCGCGCCGACGACCCCCGTCGGGTCGGCGAGGGTGTGCACGTGCCCGGCCCAGACGATCGGCAGGTAGATCGACAGCTCGCGCTCGGCGATGTGCGCGAGCGGCAGGTACGCGATGTTCGTCGCGTGCATCGGCGGGTGGTGCAGCTTGGTGACCGCGTACGCCTGGTGGATCGCGTTGCGGTGCGAAAGCACGACGCCCTTCGGGTCGCCGGTGGTGCCCGAGGTGTAGATCATGGACAGCGGGTCGTCCGGCTTGATGTCCTGCCACGAACGCTCGAACGCGTCCGGGTCCGCGGCAAGCGCTTCCCGGCCCTGCGCCCGGAGCGTGGCGAGGGAGAGGAAGCGGTCGTCGCCTTCGGGGATCGCGGCCTCGTCCATGACGACGATGCGGCGCACGGCCGGGAGGTCGTCGAGCACCGGCCGCCAGCGCGCCAGCTCGGTCTCCCCGCCGAGCACCACGACCGGCGCCGCGCTGTGCCGCGCGACGAACCGGATCTGGTCCGGGCTGAGGGTGGCGTAGGCGGTGCAGGGGATCGCGGCCAGGTGCGTCGCGGCGAGGTCGGCGACGATGTGGTCCGGGCAGCCGGGCGCCATGATCAGCATGCGGTCACCGGCGGCGAGCCCCAGCCCGGCCAGCCCGCGGGAGACCTCGGCGATCGCGGTGCGGAACTCCCGCCACGTCAGCGTCGGCTGTCCTTCGATGTCGAGCGAGGTGATCGCCGGCAGGTCCGGGTATTCGACCGCGTTGCGGTGCAGCAGCCGCGGGATCGTCTGGCCTTCGGTCTGCTCGGCGACGGACGGGGTGGTCAACGCTGGCCTCCTCGGTGCTCCGGATGGCCACACTGTAGGGGCTCCCGGCGCAGGTGGATAGAGAATCGCGGCCACGTGAAGCGTCGCCGTCGAACCGGACAAAGCGGCCAGGTCCCCACGACTGTCCACTGTGTACACGGGCGTTCGTGGCGGAACCGCGCTTCAATGGGAGGACCACGGACACTGGGGGGACCGATGACGCGGTCGGCGCGCGAGCTGCTCGAGGAGATCCAGGCCGGACTCGCGCCGCGCGACGGCGACAACCGGCTCGTCCCGCTGATCACCGCGGGCCGGGCGCCGCGTGCGGTGTTCGCCGCGCTCGCCGCGGAGGAGAAGCTGATCACCCTCAGCGACTGGCGGAGCTTCCACGCGCTGGCGGCCCGGGCCGACGAGCCCCACGCGCGCACCTTCTTCGGCGGGCTCGCGCCTGGTGAGCTGCAGGCGAACGGGATGCTGGACGACCTGCTCGCCGCCACTGGTCCGGACCACGGGAAGGAACTGCCGCGCGCGGGCTGCCAGATCTACCCGGCCTACGTCGCCTGGCTCGCGCTCAACGGCGAGTCGTCGGCGACCGCGGCGGGGATCTTCGCCAACTTCGCCGCCTTCGGCCGGTACTGCCGGGACGTCGCCGCCGGCATGCGCGAGCACTACGGGTTCACCGGCGCGCAGTGCGCGTTCTTCGACTTCTTCGCCGCGGACGTCCCGGAAATCGAGGAGCAGGCACTCGCGGCGGTCCAGGCCGGTCTCGACGCGCGCCGGCTCGACGAACGCGAAGCACACCGCTACGCGCGGCTGTTCCAGAGCTACGAACTGCTCTTCTGGAACACCCTCGCCGACGAGTTCCCGGGCTGACCGGCCCGCCGCGGCCGCGGAACCGGTACCGGGACCACCGCAGCGTGATCGTCCGGCTGCGCATGCGGAATTGCGGGAATTCCCGCTCGGTCTCCGGTGAATCCGCGGCCGCGTCGGCGAATCCTGCGCATTCCGCTTTTCCGGGGGTGTCTACTCCGGACGAACGGGCCGCGGGACGGCATGCACGGACGTCCGTGATGTTCGTCACCGAACGATTCGGCGCTGTCGTACGTAGTGGGCGCCGGCCGGGCCGCGCGGGGGTCCGGGAGCGCTTCCGTTACTCACATACGTGCGTGGAACGAAAGTGGTCGTGCGACGAAGGTCACGACTTACGGTGGTGGACTTTCCAAGCGCAGGCAGCGAGTGTTGAGCGGTCACCGTTCCAAGATCACGTTATCGCCACGGACTTGACGCGCCCTGGAGGGCTGCCTAACGTCGTCGCGGGCGAAGCAGACCACGGTGATGTTGATCCGGCTGGTCGGAATCCGGGTGTTGACCGCCTCGGGCGACCCGAAACCATGTACTGCCGGAAGGAAAACGGACCCAGGTGAAGCAGATTTCTCTTCGACGCAACCGGGGCTCCTCGATTCGGAAGCGCGTGCTCACCATCGCGCTCATCCCCAGTGTGGCCCTCCTGCTGGTCGGCGTGGCCCTCGCGGGCTACCTCATCTACAGCGCGGTCACCGACCGCGACTACACGACCCGCCTCCGGAACGCGGAAGCACCGGCGATCCCGTTCTTCACCGCACTGCAAGCCGAGCGGCAGGCCAGCCTGGCCCTGCTCGCCGGCCAGGGCTCGCAGCGCGCGGTCCTCGCCCAGGCCAGGCCGAAGACCGACGCCACGGCGGCGAAGGTGCTCGAGTTCCTCAAGAACGACTTCGCCGACCGTTCGGACACCCCGGCGAGCGTGCAGCGGAACATCGCCACGTTCTTCGGGCTGTTCCAGCAGCTGCCGCAGACCCGCCAAGCGGTCGACAGCGGGCAGATCCAGATCGGCAAGACGTTCAGCTACTACAACCAGATGCTCGACCAGTTCACCGAAGGCGTGGCTGGGCTGACCCAGAACACGAACGGCGCGCAGAACGCCTTCGACCGGCTCAACTCCATCCCGTTGTTCACCGCCGCGGATGCGATGGAGCGCAGCGACGCCCTGGCCTCCGCCGGGCTGGCCGCAGGCGGGCTGAGCGACGACGACTTCCGTGCCTACACCGCTCAGGTCGGTGCCTACCACGTGCAGCTGGCAGCCTCGGCACCGAAGCTCATCCCCTCGGTGAAGGCGAAGTACGACGAGCTGATGGCCAGCCAGGCCTGGCAAACGGTGACGCAGGTCGAGAACGCGTTCGCGCGTGGTGACCTGAGGAAGCTGCCGGTGCCGCAGGACCAGTGGCGGACTGCCGCGGGCCAGGTCGGCGGAGCGCTGATGGGGATCTTCGTCGCGCAGCACTCGAACTTCAGCCAGCAGGCCATCGACGAAGCGGACTCGACGTTCACCCAGTCGCTGATCGCCGGCGTGGTCGCCGTCCTGTTCGCGGTCTTCGTGGTCTTCGTCGCCGTCCGGCTGTCGAACCGGCTCATCGGCCGCCTGCACCGGCTGCGCGAGGACACCCTCGACGCGGCCGAGGTCCGGCTGCCCGAGCTGGTCGCCCGCGTCCAGGCGGGCGAGCCCGTCGACCTCGAAGAGGGCGGGCACTTCCTCGACCACGGCACCGACGAGATCGGCCAGGTCGCCGACGCCTTCAACAAGGCGCAGCAGACCGCCATCGCGGCCGCCATCGACGAGGCGAAGACCAAGGAGGGCACCAAGACGGTGTTCCTCAACATCGCCCACCGCAGCCAGGTCATCGTGCACCGCCAGCTCAAGGTGCTCGACCAGGCCGAGCGCAAGCAGGAGGACCCGGACCAGCTGGACACCCTGTTCCAGCTCGACCACCTCTCCACCCGCGCCCGCCGCAACGCCGAGAACCTGATCATCCTCGGCGGCGGGCAGCCGGGCCGCCAGTGGCGCAACCCGGTCGGGCTGGCCGAGCTGGTCCGCGGCGCCTCCGCCGAGACCGAGGACTTCGCGCGCGTCAAGACTGCGGTGCTGCCGCAGATCGCCATCCGCGGGCCGGTCGTCGGCGACCTCGTGCACCTGCTCGCCGAGCTGATCGACAACGCGACGTCGTTCTCGCCGCCGCAGTCGCGGGTCGAGATCCGCGGCAACGTGGTCGGCAAGGGTGTCGTGATCGAGGTCGAGGACCAGGGCCTCGGGCTCGAGCCGGACCAGACCGAAGAGATCAACGCGATGCTGGCGGACCCGCCGGACTTCGGGATCATGGCGCTGTCGGACGAGCCGCGCCTGGGCCTGTTCGTGGTCGCGCGGCTGGCCGCCCGCCACGGCATCCAGGTGCACCTGCGGGAGTCGGCCTACGGCGGCACCCGGGCCATCGTGCTGGTGCGCACCGACCTGCTGGCCCCGCTGGCGGAGTCCGAGCCGGAGCAGCCGATCACCCCGCCGAAGCCGGAGCTCGTGCCGAACCCGGTCGAGCCGGAGACCACGGCCAACGACGAGGTCGCGCCGCTCAAGCGGCCGGTGCGCCGCCCGGCCGCCCGGCACCGCACCGAGGCGCCGGCCGCGCCGTCGGCCCCGGCCGCCGCGACACCGACGGCTCCCGGACCCGTGTCGCAACCGACGGTGGCCCAGCCGACCGTGGCCGTCCCGCCGGTCACCGTCCCGCCGCCGGTCCCGGACCGTTCGCCGTCCTCGCAGCCGCCGTCCGCGCCGACGCCGGTCCCGGTCGGGTCCGTGTCGGAGCCGGTGAGCCAGCCGACCCAGGCCCAGCCGGTGGCCGCGGTCCGGCCGCCCGCGCCGCCCAACCGGACCTCGCGCCCGGCCCGCCCGGCCGCGCAGCAGCCGGTGTGGCCGCCGCAGGAGCCGCGGGCCGCGGCGACGCCCGAAAGCCGCCCGCAGCAGCCGCGCCGCCCGGAGGCACCCGGCCGGCCGCCGCTGCCGCAACGGCGACGCCAGCAGAACCTCGTGCCCCAGCTGCGGGAAGATAAGCCCGCACAGGAACGCGAAGAGGTCCGGCTGGACTCGCCGGAGGCCGCCCGCAGCAGGCTGTCCGCCTTCCAGCAGGGCACCCGGCGGGCCCGTGACGAAGAGTTTTCCGAGAACGACGACAGGTACGGAGAGCGCGAGTAATGGTCAACTCAGGCGCCCACGAGCTCGACTGGCTGCTGGACGACCTCGTCAAGCGGGTCGCCGGGGCGGACCGGGCGGTGGTGCTGTCCTCGGACGGCCTGCTCATCGGGCGGTCGGGCAACCTTTCCGAGGAGGACGCCGAACACCTGTCCGCGGTGGCTTCGGCGTTCCAGAGCCTGGCCCGCGGCACCGGGCGGCACTTCGGCGGCGGCAACGTCCGTCAGACGATGGTCGAGATGGACCACGCTTTCCTGTTCGTGACCGCGGCCGGGCGGGGCGCCTGCCTCGCCCTGCTGGCCCGCGAGGACGCGGACATGGGGCTGGTCGCGTACGAGATGAACCTGATGGTGAAGCGGGTCGGGCAGGTGCTCACCTCCGCCCCGCGGACCGCCGGCGCGCAGCCCACCGCGCCATGAGCGCACGGCACGAGGCCTGGTTCGACGACGAGGCCGGCCCGCTGGTCCGGTCCTACGCCGTCACGGGCGGTCGCACGCGGTCGGACACGCTCGGGCTCGACCTCATCACGCTGGTCGTCGCGCTGCGCACCGCGCACGAAGCGGGCATGCTCGAACCGGAGTACGCCCGCATCATCGCCTTGTGCCAGCGGCCGGTCTCGGTGGCCGAGGTGGCCGCCCGGGTCGATCTCCCGCTGCCCGTGGTGAAGGTGATGCTCAGCGACCTCATCGAGCAGAACCTGGTGCTGTTCCGTACCGCGGCACCGGTCCAGGAAACTCCCAACCGACACGTATTGCAGGCGGTTCTTGATGGCATCCGGAAACTCTGACCCCCGGCGGAACCTGACCGCGACCGCGGTCAAGGTACTCATCGCCGGCGGGTTCGGGGTCGGCAAGACCACGATGGTCGGTTCGGTGAGCGAAGTGCCGCCACTGCGGACCGAGGAGGTCATCACCACCGCGTCCGAGGGCGTCGACGACCTCTCCGGTGTCGAGCAGAAGACCACCACGACGGTCGCGCTCGACTTCGGCCGCATCACGATCAACCCGGACCTGATCCTGTACCTGTTCGGTACGCCGGGCCAGGACCGGTTCTGGTTCATGTGGGACGAGCTGGCCGAGGGCGCGCTCGGCGCCGTCGTGCTGGCCGACACGCGGCGGCTCGACAGCTGCTTCGCCGCGGTGGACTTCTTCGAGCGCCGCAACCTGCCGTTCGTCGTCGGCGTGAACTGCTTCGACGGCGCGTACCGCTACGGCACGGAGGAGGTCCGGCAGGCGCTCGACGTCGGCATGGACGTCCCGCTGCTGCTGTGCGACGCCCGCGAGCGCGAGTCGACGAAGCAGGTCCTGACCAGCCTGATGGAACACGTGATGGCGCGGTCCGACCTCGCGGCCGCCCAGGGCGGCTACTGACCGGACCGCGCCTGGGGCCTCACCGACGGCGCTTGATCAGGTTGTCGAGCGCGAACCGGCCCGGGCCGACCGCGGCGAACAGCAGGAAGACCCACGAGTAGACCGCCGACGGCTCGCCCATGTTCTGCAACGGCAGCAGGCCCATCGGGGCGTGCACGGTGAAGTAGGCGTAGGCCATCACGCCGGAGAGCAGGATCGCGGCCGGCCTGCTGGCGAGCCCGATCAGCAGCAGGACGGCGCCGGCGAGTTCGAGCACGCTGCCCCACCAACCGGGCCAGGAGCCGAACGGGACGCCGCCGCCCTGGCCGTCTATCCCACCGAAGAACCCGAAACCCTGCAGGCCGTGGAAGCCGAACAGGAACGAGATCACGATCCGGCTCGCGCCGGTCACGATGCCGGTGACCTGGGTCTTGGCCGGGGCGGTGGTGGAGCGGGCTTCGCGGGCGATGGTGGTGGTCATTGGTTGTTCCTTCCCTGGGTTCCGCTTGCTTCTGCCTACGCGTCGATCGGGACCCGGCGCGTTCGACACCCGCGCGGAAAAATCTTGGGAGACTTTCTCCATGGCGGGTAAACACAGTGCCGGGCTGCTGCTCTACCGCGGCCGCGGCGAAGACGTCGAGGTGCTGCTCGGGCACATGGGCGGGCCGTTCTGGGCGAAGAAGGACGCGGCCGCGTGGTCGCTGCCCAAGGGCGAGCTCGACCCGGACGAGCTCCCGGAGAAGGCGGCCCGGCGCGAGTTCGAGGAGGAGCTGGGCCTGCCCGCGCCGGACGGCGAGTACGTCTCGCTGGGCGAGGTGAAGCAGTCAGGCGGCAAGGTCGTCACGGCGTGGGCGGTCGAGGCCGACCTGGACCCGGCGGCGGTGGTGCCCGGGACGTTCACGATGGAGTGGCCGCCCCGCTCGGGCCGTCAGCAGGAGTTCCCCGAGGTGGACCGGGTCGCGTGGTTCCCGCTGGCGGACGCCCGCGAGAAGCTGCTGAAGGGCCAGCTGCCGTTCCTGGACCGGCTGTTGCCGCTGGTCAGCGGCTGAGCAGGGCTTCGAGCGGCTTGGCGGTGAACGACGGCAGCACGACGTCGGCCTGCCCGAAGTCGAGACTCGCGGTGATGGCGTTCGGCACGGCAACGCAGGTGAGCCCGGCGGCCTTGGCGGCGGTGACGCCGTGCGGGGTGTCCTCGAAGGCGATGGTTTCGGTCGCGTCCGCCCCGAGCGCGTCGAGGGCGGCGAGGTAGAGGTCGGGATCGGGCTTGGCCTTGTGCAGGTCGCCGGTGAGGACGGCGTCGAAGTAGTGGTCGATGCCGAGCCGTTCGAGGTGCGGGTTCACCCAGGCCCCGGACGAGCTGGAGGCGACGGCCAGCTTGATTCCCCTCGCGCGCGCGATTTCGAGGTAGTCACGGACCCCTTCACGCGGGCCGAGGTCTTCGAGGAGCTTCAGGACGTGGGCCCGCGTCCTGGGCCGCAGCGCCTCCGGATCGATGCCGGGAGCGTGCTCAGCGAGCAGGGCGAACATGGCGGGCGTGGTGTGCTGGGTACCGATGACGGCGTACCAGGCTTCCATCGGGAGCTCGGTGCCGTGGTCGCGGAAGACCTCCTGCCACGATCGCAGAACGGCGGACTCGGTGTCGGCGAGCGTGCCGTCGAAGTCGAAGACCAGGGCGCGGGTGGGCACGCCTGCACCCTGCCCGTTCGGTGATCGTTCAGGCAAGCCGGTTGTGACCAGGGTCCGCTCAGGCCAGGAAGAACTCCTTGAGCACCGGTGCCAGCGCCGCCGCCTTCACGATGTGGGTCTGGCCCGGCAGCGTCCGGTACTCCGCCGACGGCAGCACCTTCGCCAGCGACGCCACGCCGTTGCGCATCCAGTCCGGGCTGCGGCCGCCGTCGATCACCAGTGCCGGGACCTTCACCTCCGGCCAGGCTGCCGGCAGGGGCTTGCCCGCCTGGTGGTCGATCACCATCGCCGTGTCGTACGGGAGGGTGTGGGCCACCCGCTTGAGCTTCGGCCAGAACGGCATGATCCGCATCATCGCCACCATGGCCCCGCTCAGCCCGACGCCTTCGGTCATGAACATCTTGACCGCCTTGCCGCGCTTGTCCTCCTTCAGTGCCTGGTTCAGCCGGGCCGCGTAGCCCTCCGGGACGCGGGGGCGGGTGCCGTCGACGATGAACGGCGGCTCGTACAGCGCCAGCTTGCGCACGGGGAGGCCGGGCGCCGCTTCGAGGGCCAGTGCGACGCCGGACGAAATGCCGAACAGGAACACCTCGCCGCCCGCCTCCTTGACGATCGCGGCGAGGTCCTCGACCTCGCGCTCGACCGCATACGGCCCGGTGTCGCCGCTTTCGCCTTTGCCGCGGCGGTCGTAGGTGTACACGGTGAAGTGCGCGGCGAGCTCCTTCGCCAGCGCGTCGTTGGGGGACGAGCCGCGGTAGCACATCGCGCCGTCCACGAGGACGAGCGCGGGGCCGGACCCGGCGCGGGTGTAGGCGATCTTCGTGCCGTCTGCGGAGATTGTCGTTGTCATGGGGACAGCCTGACTGCCGACGCATCGATCTGTCAAGACAAAAAAATTTGTCGGTAGGGGCCGCGCAGGACCGCGCGCGGCGGCCGAGGGGCGGACGTCAGGCGGAACGCAAGGTCAGCAGCGTGATCTCGCTGGGCGCGAAGATCCGGAACGGCGGACCCCAGAACCCGGTGCCGCGGCTGTTGTACAGCTGCGTCGGCCCGTGCCGGGTCAGCCCGGACAGCGTCGGCTGGTCGAACCGCACCAGGAGGTGGAACGGCCAGATCTGCCCACCGTGCGTGTGCCCGGAGATCTGCAGGTCGACGTCGGCTTCACGGCTCTCGCGGATCTGCTTCGGCTGGTGCGCCAGCAGCACCACCGGGACGCCGTCGGGCCGGCCGGCCAGCGCCGCGGCCAGGTCGGGACCGTGGCCGGGCAGGCCGGACGCCGCGCCGGTCGGGTCGTCGATGCCGGCGAACAGAATGCGGTCGCCGTCGCGCTCGAGCAGCGTCGAGCGGTTGTGCAGCGTGTCCCAGCCGAGCCCTTCCATGTGGTCGAGCCACGCCTGGGCTTCGCCGAAGTACTCGTGGTTGCCCGTGATGTAGAACCGCCCGAGCCCGGCCTGGACGCCGCCGAGCGGGTCGACCTGCTTGCGGCGCTTGGCCACCGCGCCGTCGGCGAGGTCGCCGGCGTGGCAGACGACGTCCGCCTGGAGCGCGTTGACCGCCGCGACGACCTGCTCCGACCACTTCGTCCGGTCGATCGGCCCGAAGTGGGTGTCGGTCAGCACGGCGACGCGCAGGCCGTCGAGTCCCGGCCCGAGCCGCGGGATGACGACGTCGACCGCCTTCACCGGCGGCACCCGCATGGCGACGCGGTTGCCGTGCAGGAGCAGCCCGGCGGCGATCAGCGCGGTGGCGCCGGCGACGATCCGCGACCGCGCCGGGTCGTCGACGCCGAGCAGCGCGACCCGCAGCACGAGGCTCAGGATCGACCAGCTGAACAGCACCCAGATGACGGCGAGCAGCGAGTCGCCGAGGCGGGCGGCGCCGTCGCTCTGGTGCCGGGAGTGGCCGCGGAACATCGCGACCGGCATGGTCACCAGGCCCAGCGCGAACAGCGCCGTCCCGGCGATCGTCGCCGCGGTACCCCAGTCCGGCGCGAGCACCAGCGTCCACCAGGGAACGGTGAACAGCAGGAGCACCGCCAGCAGCGGCACGACGACTAGTTGGCCTCTCATCGAACCAGATTACAGCCCATCGGGCTGTTACCGTTTTCGCTACGCTGGCGGGGAAGGAAGGGGGACGCCGTGCACACGTTGCTCGAGCTCGCGTTCCCCGCGCTGGTCAGCCCCACCGCGCTGGTCGCCTTCGCCTCCCTGGCCGCCGCGAGCCTGCTGGTCGTGCTGCTGGTCGGCAGCACGCAGCGCGCCGAGCTCGCGTTGTGGTCGGCGCCGGTGCGCAGCCGCGCCACCGCGTTGCGCCGCCGGGCCCGCCGCGCCGAGTCGATCCGGCTCCGCGACCCGGGCAGACCCGGCCGCAGCAGGCCACGAGCACCCGGTTCCCGCAGCACGGCTGCGTAGAACCACTTCGACGCAGCCATTCCGCTCACCCTCATCCCTCTCACTCAAGCGGAGTGCTGCCCATGTTCGGCTTTCTCGACGTGCCCGTCGAAGGCGCGTACCACCTGATCCACGCCCTCACCGGCCCGCTCTCGACGCCGCTGGCCATCGTCGTCTTCACCCTCGGGGTGCGGCTGCTGCTGCACCCGCTCGCCCGGTCGGCGGCCCGCGGCGAACGGGCCCGGACAGCCCTCCTGCCGGAGATCCGGGCGCTGCAGGAGAAGCACGGCCGCACGCGCCACACTCGACGGGTGACTCGCCGGCTGGTTGTCCACAATTCGGTGGGGCTGTGGACGACCGGAGCTTCAGCAGGGCTGGTCCCCGATTTCCGTCGGGGTGCCTCGATACGCTGGAAGCGGGGGCAGCCCCCAGGGAGGGCGGGTCGTGCTGGGCGCCCGAAGATCGTCGGCGGCCCGCTCGTGTTCGTGATCGCGGCCGGGCTCGCCGTCGTCGCGTGGTTCTCGGTCCGCCTCCAGCCCGTCCCGGAGAACCCGGTTCCGGGCGGGAAACTGGTGCGGCTGCTGCCCTACGGCACTGTGCTCGCGACGCTCGTCCTGCCGCAGGCGGCCGGGATCTACCTGCTCACCACGACCGCGTGGAGCGCGGCGGAGCGGGCATTGCTACGACGCGGCTCGTGAGCGCCGCCAGTCCTCGACCGCCTCTTCGACGTCCACCAGCGCCACCGTGAGCGGCGGTCCGGTGTGGTGGTTGAGGTAGGCCTTGCGGATCCGGGCGTTGAGGTCCGCGACGACGTCCCGGACCTGCTGTTCGGTCCGCTCCCCGGCGAGCCGCTCCGGCAGGTCCTGGACTTCGCGCTTGAGCGCGAGTGCCGGCGGCAGCAACGCCTTCGTGTCGTGCCCGCCCTTCCGGACTTCGCGCAGCACCCAGTCGGTCGCCGCGTCGTTGCCGGTGGGCTTCGGCAGCGGCTTGCCGGTGCCGGGCAGGTTGTCGAACTCGCCGCGCTCCCGGGCTTCAGCGATCTGCCGGTCGACCCACCAGCGGAAGGACACCTTGGGTGGTTTGCGCCCGCTCATCTCCTCGCACCCCCTCCGTCTGCTTCCAGGGTAATGTCCGAACGACAAGCGAGGGGACCGCATGACCGTCGAACGCAGTGGCGCCGAGGACGTCGACCGGACGCTCGCGCTGCTCTGGCGCGCCCGCGGCGCCGCCGCCGAACCGACCAGGGGCCGTCGCCCGACGCTGACGATCGAGCGGATCGTCGCCGCCGCGATCACGGTCGCGGACGCCGACGGGCTCGCCGCCGCGTCGATGCACCGCGTCGCCAAGGAGCTCGGCGCCGGCACGATGACGCTCTACACCTACGTGCCCGGCAAGGCCGAGCTGGTGGACCTGATGGTCGACGACGTGCTCGTCGGGCGGCGGCTGCCCGGGCCGGGGGAACCGCGGCACGGGGACTGGCGCGCGCAGGTGGCGCTCTACGCCGAGCGCACCCGGCGCGCCTACCGCGACCACCCGTGGCTGTGCGAGGTCTCGCGCGTCCGGCCGCCACTGGGCCCCGGCCAGCTGGCGGGCCAGGAGTACCTGCTGTCGATCATGGACGCGCTCGGCCTGCCGCCGCGGCAGGCGGTCGCGGCGGCCAACGGGATCGGCACGTACGTCGACGCGAACGCCGCGCTCGACGCGGAGAACACCCGGCTGGAGCGCAGCACCGGCCAGTCGACCGAAGCGTGGTGGCACCAGCGGTCGTCGTTCTGGGAGAACTACTTCGACGTCGACGCGCACCCGGCGATGAACCGCATCTGGCTCGGCGGCGGCTTCGACGACAGCGCCAAGGCGCAGGGTGACACGGCGTACGAGTTCGGCCTGAACCGGATGCTCGACGGCATCCAGGCCCTGGTGGACTAGCGCCGGCTGCGCCGGCGCAACCGGCGCCGCTCCTGGCGGGGCACCTCGGCCATCGGCTCCGCGCGGAGGACGTCCCGGCAAACCGGGTCGAACCGGCCGGGTTCCTCGATCATCGGCGCCGCCAGCACGACGTGCCCGCACACCGCGCGGAACCGCCCCTCGTGCCGCCCCACCGCGAACTCGTCCTCGGTGACGGCGTGCGTGTAGCCGTCGGTGTCGCAGCGGATGTGCACCAGGAACGGCGGCACCGGGCTCACCCGGCCGGGCTGGTCGAGGTGGTTTCGGTCGGGGCGCTCTCCGAGCCGGCCGCGGCGGTCGTCGACGCCGGCGGAGTGGTGCTGGTCGTCGTGGGCGGCGGCGTGGTGGGCGTCGACGGCGGTGTCGTCGGCGTCGTCGGGTTCGTGGACGTCGGGGTGGTCGAGGTCGGCGTGGTGGACGTCGGGGTCGTGGACGTCGGGGTGGTGGGTGTCGTCGACGTGCCGGGCAGCGTCGTGCCCGGCGGCGGGTTGACCGGCGGCGCGGGCGGTGCCGGGAGGCCGACCGGGGCACCGGCCGCGGCGGCGTCCGGGGCGTTGGGCGCGCCGATCGGCACCTGGCTGTCGGGCAGCTGGGCCACCCCGCCGCGGTAGGCCGCCGCCCACGCGAGCACGGTGTCCACATAGGACTGTGAGTTGTTGTAGCGGCGCACGGCGATGCGCTGCCCGGAGTCGGTGGAGAGGTCGAGACCACCCGAGCACAGGTAGCGCGCGGCGGCCAGCGCCTCGTCGTAGATGTTGTTCGGGTTGGACACGCCGTCGCCGTTGCCGTCGGAGGCGTAGCCGCGCCACGTCCCCGGGATGAACTGCATCGGGCCGACCGCGCGGTCCCACACGACGTCACCGTCGTACCTGCCGCCGTCGGTGTCCCGGATCGCGGCGAACGGACCGGCGCCGTTGAGCACCGGGCCGAGGATCGGCTCCAGCGTGTCGCCGAGGGCGTTGACGTACCCGCCGCGGCCGTGGTTGGACTCGATCCGGCCGATGCTGGCGAGCAGCGCCCAGTCGAGGTGGCAGTTCGGCTGCTCCTTGGCCAGGATGTCGGCGGCGTTCTTGTACGCCTTGAGCATGCTCCCCGGGATGCCGAGCGACCCGGAGATGCCCGCGGAGCCGGCGCGCCCACCCGGCACGACCAGCGGCTCGGGCAGCGGCGGCTGGGGCAGGCTGCCGTCGACCGCGATCGGCGGCATGACGATGTTCGGCTGCTGCGGCGAGGGAGCGGCAACGGCCTGGTCGGGCAGGTTGTCGCCGGCGTTGGCGACCACGACGGGCGCGGGCAGGCCCGTGGTCAGCGCGGGCAGCACGACGAGCGCCCCGCCCGCGAGCGCGGCCGCGGTCCGGCGGACCGAACGCGCGCTCCTGCGACGTGGCCGGTGCTTGGGCATGGTCGTCCCCGCTTCCCTCGATCTGTCGCTGATCGCCTCACTCGATCGGCCTCACCCACCGGTACTGACCGGTAGGAGCAAGCTATCCGATGGAACCGAAGTTTGGCGAATGCCACAGCCAAATCTGCCCTCGAGGGAGAAGTTCGTCTGGATGGCACAAAACCTTCGTAGGAAATCTGTCAGATTCACCAGGACTTAACGGGGACCTGCGGAGAGTTCGCCCTGACGGGACGCCCGGGGCGGCGCGCCCGCGGTGAGGCGTGCCCGGGGCAACCGCCGGACGGGCGATCCTGCGGCCGACGTCACCCGTTCGGTACCGGGGGCCGGTGTCGTGCCGGGTCCTCGCCGGGCTCCGCGGCGGCGGCGAGTTCGGCCGGCATCGTGTTCTCCGGGCGTGCCGGCTGTCCCTGTGCCAGGTCCGGACCACCCGTTCGGCTGTCGAACTCTACGCGTGTGGGCAGCGTCCGGCGCCCGCCCGGCGGTTGAACTCTGCGCGCGTGGGCGGCGTCCGGGCCGCCCGTTCGGTGGTCTGTCGCTGCGCGTGCGGGCAGCCGCGCGGTCGCCGCCGAGCGCGAGCGCCGGTGACCCGGGGCTCGCGGATCTCAGGAATGATTCGCGCGTGAAAGCGCTTTCTGGCGACGCGCCGGCCCGCTGGTGGCGTCCGGACAGCTCGTGTCGCTTTTCCACTAATGCGGCGTCATGGTCGTTGTTCCCTCCTGTTGCTCCTTGGTGCCCCGGCGGCGGGCACGGTGCCGCATGTGGACGGTGGCGGCAGGCTCGGGTGAACGAGTCTTTACACGGACTTGAAGCGTTCCTATGATCGGCCGTCCGGACGCGTTGCCGCCCGTCCGGACGGCCCAGGTGGAGGGTTTGATGGCACGTAGGGCTCCGCGCCGAGAGCAGGTCACCGTCGCCGAGCTGCTGGGGCGGCCCGACGTACCGCGCGACCGGTACCGCGACGACGACACCGTCGTGCTCCCGCGGGCGCGCCACCGGGAGAAACCGCAGGTCCTGCGGTCCCTGACCCGGTTGCGGATGTTGTCCGTGGTTGCCGGGGCGCTGGCGTTGACGGGCGGGGTCAGCGCGGCGGTGTCGATGCCGGCGCAGCACAACGCGGGCGGGTCCGGAACAGCGGCCGGCCTGGAGCCCCCGGCGGTGGCGCTGGTGCCGTTGCCGGCGGACGTCGTGGTGCCCGCGGCCAAGCCGGTCCAGCCGGCTCCGGAATCCGTAGCACCGCCCGCGCAATCGCCGGGAATTGCCCAGCCGGCCGAGGTGCCGGAATCGAATTCCGTCAATCCGGCTGTGCAGCGCGGAAAGCTGGCTCGCGCAGTGAAAGTCGTCGACAAGGTCAAGGAGTCGGTGAAGACGAAACCGAAGCCGCCGAAGCCGTCGGACCAGGCGGCGCCGGTGCGCCACGACATCCCGGAAATCCCGGTCTGGTCGCGCGGCCGCCCGGGAAACCCGGACGGCCAGGCAATCTGGGGCGGCCGCCGTCCGGCGGGCTTCCCGGACGCGGGCCGCCGAGCCGGCGGCTTCCGCGACCCAGGGCACCACCAGTGCGGTGGCGGAGGCCGGCACCGCCGCTGAGGTCAGGAGCCGAGCGGGATCTGGTACTGCATGAAGCCCTTGTCGAGCGCGACCTGGTCGTAGAGCCGCCGGGCGGTCGTGTTCGAGGTCTGGGTGTGCCAGTAGACGCGCACACAGCCCTGGGCCCGAGCCCAATCGGCGACGGCTTCGATGAGGGCCCGCCCGACGCCACGTCCGCGGGCGTTGGCGTCGGTGAAGAGGTCTTGCAGGTAGCAGACATCGGCGGAGGTGGTGCTGACGTGCGTGAAGAAGTGGACGATGCCGACGAGCGCGCCGTCATCCCACGCGCCGAGAGCGTGCATCCGCTCGCCGCGCGCGAATTCCCGCCACGCCCGGTCCACGAGTTCGGGCGCGAGGGTTCGGCCGTAGAACGTGTTGTAGCCGGCGAACAGGTTTTCCCAGGCCGCGCGGTCTTCTTCGGTGAGGCCCCCAATGGTGATCATGGACCGAGGCTAACGCGCGGGGGACACGCACCGGACACAACTCGCGAGTAAGGTGACGAACCCGAATCGAATTCATAGAATCGGGACCCCGACCAGCAAAAGCAGCGGAGGTTCCTGATGGCGCGCCCGGCGCACCGTGCCACTGGCAGACCCGTCACGGTGAGCGAGCTGATGCTGCGGCCGGACGTCCGCGGCCGGCGCCGCCCGGAGGACCTGGAAGTGCTCGAGCTGGCGTACCGGATGCGCCGCCGAATCGGCCCGGAGGCCGAGACACGGGTCCCCTCGCCGGGCGCTCGTGCGCTGGCTGTGGTTACGGGGCTTTGGCGCCGCAGGTCGAGGTAAGTGGTGGTTGCTGCGCGGGCTTCGGCCGGCGTTGGTGGGGGTTCCTGTCTGCTTGTGCCGTTGGCTCGGTTGAGGCCACGGTGGGGGTGGAGAGTTTCCGTCTGCTTGAGCTGCGCTAGTCCGGGTGGACCACGGTGGCTGGCGGGGGTGGGGAGTTCCTGTCCGCTTGTGCCGCGCTAGTCCGGGTGGACCACGGTGGCTGGCCAGTGGAGGCGGAGGTGGGATTTCCTGGCTGGTTGTGCCGCGCTGGCTCGGATGGGTCGAGGTGGCCGGCTGGGGGACTGTGGTGCGGATTTCCTGCTTCCGCCACGCTGGCTGCGTGAGGTCACGGTGGTTGGCCGGCGGAAGCAGTGGGGAGCTTCGGTAGGCCGCTGGCCGTGGTGTGAGTTTCCCTGCCCGCCTGCGGTGGGCTTCGGTGTTCGTTGGTGGAAGCCGGTTGGGCTCATGCGTGTTCCTGCTTGGTCGCGCCGCGAAGGTAGTGGGCTTGGTCAGCGGGAACGCGTGGGTGTGGGCCCGTAGCCGTGGGGCTGCGGGCCTTTCCCGTATTCAGGCTGTGAATGGCAGTGGTTCGTGCAGGTTGTTCCGCCGGGGTCTTCGGCGCCGGTCGATGAACACCGGTGGCAGGAACTCCGGTAGCCCGTCGGCGGCGATGCGGACTTCCCAGCCGGAGCGGTGCAGGAGCCGGTGATGGTGGGCGCACATCAGCACCAGGTTGGTGAGATCGGTGGGGCCGCCGTCTGCCCAGTGCCGGATGTGGTGACCTTGACAGTGCCGGGGTGGCCGATGACAGCCGGGGAAGGCACAGCCCCGGTCGCGGAGGAACAGGGCGCGGCGCAGTCCGGCGGAGATGAGGCGGCGGAGTCGGCCGAGGTTGAGGGGTTCACTCTTGTCGCCGAGCACCGCGGGGATGATCATGGCGTCGCAGGCATGCACCCGCGCTTCGGCCGCCGTCATCGTCCCGGTATCGCCAAGGGTCGCCTTGCCGACACCGGATTTCAGGTCGTTCAGGGAGACCGCGACCATGACGTGGGCGCGTTCCCCGGCCTGCATCGGCAACTCCGGAGAATTCAGAGCCAGGTCGACGGCATCGGAGAACGCATCCCCGTAACGCTGCGGGGTGGTGCGGAAGTCGGGACCCTCATCCCCGGTGCGACGCTCGGCCAAAGCGTCGAGCAATGCGTGGGCGCGGGTGCCGGTCTCATCATCGAACCGGCCACTCAGTTCCCAGATCCCGGTTCTTTTGCGACGGAGGAACAGTTCCCGGGTGGGGGCGGTGGGTTCGGTGTCGTCGGGGGCGGGACCGTCGGGAACCAGGTGGGCGAGGATACGGGCACCGAGGGCAACGACCTGCTTGTGCCCGGCCTCCTCAGCGAAAGCCAGCAGGTTGGCCTCGGCACCCGCGCAGTGCTCGGGCGGAACCTGGCTCAGTACAGAGGTGATCACGTCGATCATCGGGTTGCTCAACCGCCCAGCCCGAGCCGCAACCCCGGTGGCGGGAGCCAAGGCAGGGATGGGGCTGCCGTCGAGGTTGCGGCCGGGGTTGAGCAGGCGGGCGCGTTTGATCAGCCGTTCCGTAGCCGGCTTCGGCATATCGGCCAGATGCTCCAACAACCGGGCAGCAGACCGGTAGCCGAACAGCTCCATCACACCCCGCTGCTCGATTTCCACCAGCACCGCACCAAGTTCGGCCTCAGCGGACCGCATCGACGCGACTAGCTCACCGATGCGGTCGGCGAGAGCCACCGCCTCGGAGGAGAGAGCCGCGTCGTTGGTCATGTCTCCAAGCTACCGGCGATCGAACACAGGGTCATCACTCGATACGGTGGGAACAAAAGGTAAAGCCGCTGTCCGCACCCGAGAACACCGGAAACCACGGCAGGGCAACCGAAGCGTGGGGAATCGGCGCTGGCGACCAACAACGTGACGCAACCCCGTGGAGCGCCGATTTCCCACGCCACGGCGAAGCCGTGCCTGAAACCCAGCCAAAGCTCAACGAGCAAAGCCAACGCCGAAGCCAAACCCGATGCCCAGCAGGCGAAGGATGAACATCACAACCCCCACCAGGCAAGGCAATCAACAACCCGGCAGCACAAGGATCCCCACCAGAACCCAGCGAAGCCAGCCGAAAGGCGGTGAACCCGTCGGCCACAGCACCCCGATACCGCCGGACAATCTGGCTCAACACCGAATCAAGCGCCCGAACCTGCGAAACCAGATACGCCACGGCGTACTCGACCTGTGTCCCGGCATACGCCGCATGCAGCGGGAAAGCCGTCCGATAGCCGGCCGGTGCGCCCAGGGAGTTCTCGCAGCCGTTGCTCTGCGCGCCGGCCGTGAGCATGCTGGCCGTCGTCTCTCCCGGGCACGACGCGTTCGCCAGCCGTAGGCCGCGAAGTGTCGCGTACTTCTCCGCGTACCCGCGGAAGTTGGCCGCGTCGAGGTAGTCGGTGCGGGGTGTGACCGCGGCCGGGCGGTAGCCGAATGCCACGGAGTCGCCGAGTGCCAGGTAGCGGCCGTGGTAGCCCGTTGCCGAGGCTGGCGCTGTGGTCAGGGATGTCACTGCCAGCACCACCGCGCCGCCGAGAGGAAACGCCTGAACCCCATGACCGGCTCCCTTCGCTTGGCAGAACCGATTCTGCCGCGCGAAGGGAGCCGTCAGAAACCGATCGTCGACGGCGGTTTCGGGCCGGCTGCCGATGCCTCGGCCGTTCCCGGCTCGACCGCGGGGCAATGCGTGCCGGGCGCCGGGAGCTTGCCGCTGATCAAATAGTCGTCGGTCGCCTTGGTCACGCACGCGCTCTTCTTGAAATACGCGCCGTGGCCCCAACCGTCGTACGTCAGCAGCGTGCTTCCGCTCTGCCGGGCCGCCGTCTGCGACCACGCGTACGGTGTCGCCGGGTCGTGCCTGCTGCTCAGCATCAGCAGGGGCGGCGCGCCGTGCACCCGCAGCCGGTGCTGCGGGTTGCTCGTGCGGTTCGGCCAGCCGATGCAGCCGGCGACCGCCGTCCAGCCCAGCGGGTTGACCTTGACGTCCGGCGCGAACGCCGCGGCCGCGCGGCGGTAGGTCTCCAGTTCGGCGAAGTTGCGCACGGGCAGGTGCCAGTCGGCGCAGAACACGCTTTGGATGACGTAGTTGACCGGGAAGTCCGCACGCAGCCGCGCCGAAGCCGCGGTGCCGTCCGCGAAGGACTTGAGCGTCGACGCGAGCCGATCCCAGCTCGGGCCGTAGAAGTTGCTCTGGATGATCGACGCGAGCGTCAGCGGCGTGACCGGTTCACCGCTTCGCGGGTCCGTCAGCTCGTCGCGCGCGGCCTTGTCCTGCAGGTCACGCGTCACCTTGGAGACGTCTCGCCCGTGCAGCGCGCAGTTCGGTGTCCGGTCGCACCAGGCTGCGAACTCGCCGAACTCCGCCTGGAGCGATCGGGTTTCGCTGCTGATGAAGTCCCACGCGGTGCGCTGCGAGTGGTCCATGTTGCTGTCCAGCACGAGCGCGCGGACCTTGTCCGGGAACAGTTCCGCGTACTGCTGGCCCATCAGCGTGCCGTAGGAGACGCCGTAATAAGTCAGCTTCGGCTCGCCGAGGGCGACGCGGATGGCGTCCATGTCCCGCGCGACGCTCTTCGTGTCGCCGAGCCGTGCCAGCGGCCCGGTGATCCGGTCGCAGCTCTCGCCGAGCTTCCGGTTGTACTCCGCGAGCTGCTCGAACTCGGCCTGGTTGCGCGGCACCTGCGGGTGGTCGGCGATCAGTTCGTCGAGCCCGCAGTTGATCCGGGTGCTGGCGCCGATGCCGCGCGGGTCGAAGCCCACGGTGTCGAAGCGCTCGGTGATCGCGGCCGAGAGCGACCAGCCCGCCTTGACCTCCTCGGTGCCGGAGCCGCCGGGGCCGCCCGGGTCCATCAGGACCGAGCCGATCCGGGCCTGCGGGTTCGTGGCCTTGCGCCGGGCGAGCGCGATGGTCGTGGTGCCCTGGTCGGGGTGCGCCCAGTCGAGCGGCACGGTCACCGTGCCGCAGTCGACGCCGGGCGCGTCGGCGCACGGCTGCCAGCCGACGGGTTCCGCTGCCGAAGCCGGCGTTGCCGTCAGCAGGCTCCCCAGTACCGCGCTGACGGCCACGGCCGTCAGCAACCGCTTGCTTACCCCCGGCATGCCAGCCCTTCCCCTCACCGACAGTGCATGATCGGCTCCAATAAATCACCGATCCGGTGACGGCGCCAGCTTCCCCGGTGAATCAGGCCCGCTCGGCCCGCCGGAGCCAGGCCGTCGCCAGCGCGCCGAGCACGCACAGCGCCGCCAGCACGCCGAACGCCCAGCCGAACCCGGTCGCCGGGCCGGTGCGCAGGCCCTGGGACAGCACGATGACGCACAACGCGCCGCCGAGCGCGCCGCCCACGCGCATCACGATGTTCACCAGCGCGGTGGCATGGCCGAGCGAAACGGCGTCGACCGACGCGTACGCCGCCGTCGACGCGGGGATGATCGACAGCCCGAGCCCGGCGCCGCGGACCAGGAGCAGCGCCTGGATCAGCCACATCGGCGAGTCCGGGCCGAGAAACGGGAGCGGCACCGTGCTCGCCAGCACCACGAGTGACCCAGTGAGCGCGACGGTGCCGCCGCCGTAGCGGTCGGTCAGCCGTCCGGCCACGAACACGAACACGGCCGTGGCCAGGCCCATCGGCGCGAGCAGGACGCCCGACTCGGCGGCCCCGGCGCCGAGCCGGATCTGGAACCACAACGGGAGCAGCAGGACGGCGCCGAACATCCCGGCGCCGCCGAGCAGCACGGACGTGAGCGCGGACCCCATCACCGGCCGTGCGGCGAGCCGCAGCTGCAGCACCGGGTGGGGCGTGCGCAGCGACCACCAGGTGAACAGGCCCATCGCGGCGGCGCCGACGGCCGCGAGCACGACGTTGAGCGACCCGGGCGTGCCGAGTTCGGTCAGCGCGTACACCAGTAGCGGCAGGCCGAGCGACACCATGGCCAGGCCGCGCCAGTCCATCGGCGGCGGCTGCTGCCGGTCGCCGCGCGGCACGTACCGCAGCGCCAGTCCGAAGGCGAGCACGCCGATCGGGAGGTTCAGCCAGAACAGCACCGGCCAGGAGAAGTGCGCGAGCAGGAACCCGCCGACGCTCGGCCCGACGACCGGCGCGAGCCCGACCACGAGCGCCAGCGTGCCCATGGTGCGGCCCAGCCGTTCCGGGCCGACGGCCAGCCCGATCACGGTCTGCCCGGCGGTGACCATCACACCGGCCGCCATGCCTTGCACGGCACGGAAAGCGATCAGCGTGCCGACGTCGGGGGCGAGCGCGCACGCCACCGACGTGAGCAGGAACGCGGCCAGCGCGGCGAGCCACAGGCGTCCGGCGCCGTACTTGCGGCCGAGCCACGGGGTGAGCGGGAGCGCGGCCGAAAGGCCCAGCAGGTACGCCGTGGCAACCCACTGGATCGCGACGAGCTCGACGCCGAGGCTGTGCCGCATCGACTCGAGCCCGAGGGCCACGATCGAGGCGTCCATGTTGCCCAGGAAGCCGCCGAGCGCCATCACGCCGGAGGCGATCCAGACGGTGCGCGGGATCGGCGGCAGGTCGGTGCGGAGATCGGTCATGCCACCGACGGTAAAAGCTCAAGGATGGTCGAGGTCAACCTTGCCGCGCCCGTCGCCCTGTGTTATGCATGAGTAATGCATGAAACGCGGCTGGCGAACCTGCTGGGCGCGGCGGTGCTGAACCTGTCCGACCGGATGACGAGTGCCGCCGCCCAGGCGGCCGGTGTCAGCCTGAGCGGGACGGCCGCGCTCGTCGTCCTCACCGAGTTCCCCGGCCTCGGCGGCACCGAGCTGGGGCAGCGGATCGGGATCGGCCAGCCGGCCTGTGCCCGGATGCTCGACCAGCTCGAAGCCCGCGGGCTCGTCCGGCGGCAGGCGAAGAGCGGCCGGGCGGTCGGTGTCGTGCTCACCCGCACGGGGCGGGCCGCGGCGAACCGCGCACTCGCGGCCCGGCAGGACGTGCTGGCCGGCGCGCTGGCCGCGGTGTCCGGACGGGACGCTCTCGAGCCGGTGCTGGAGCAGCTGCTGCGGGGACTGCACGCCGAAGTCCGCTCGGGTGACCTGATGTGCCGGCTGTGCGACCGGCCCGGCTGCGTCGCGCAGGACCGGATCTGCCCGGTCGGGCAGGCGCAGCGTGAGCTGGGGACGTCGTGATGGGGAACGTCCTCGCGCTCGTCGCGGCCCTGTGCTTCGGGATCACGCACTTCGTCAGCGGGCTGGTGTCCCGCCGCGCGCCGGGCATGACCGTGTCGCTGTACGCGCAGGTCGCGGGCACAGTCGTGACCGTTCCCTTCGCCGCGTTCGCCGGCGCGGGCACGCCCACCGCGGCGGCGCTCGGGTGGGGCGTGCTTTCCGGTGCGGGCACCGGGATCGGCGTCGCCTTCCTCTACCGCGCGATGGGCAAGGGGGCGATGAGCCTGGTCGTGCCCGCCAGTGACGTCGCCGCCGTGGTCCTGCCGGTCCTTTTCGGCCTGTTCCTGCTGGGCCAGCGGCTGTCGTTCGCCGCGCTCGCCGGGATCTGCTGCGCGGTACCGGCGTTGTGGCTGGTCTCGCGGTCGCGCGGCGAACGCGGCGGCCGGACGGCGGCGGGGATCCCGGACGCTTTCGTCGCCGGGCTCGGCTTCGCCGTCCAGTTCGTCGCGCTGTCGCGGATCCCCGCCGAGGCGGGCTTCTGGCCGGTGGTGCTCAGCCGTGCGGTGTCGGTGGTGGCCATCGCCGGCCTGGTCGCGGCGACGCGGGCGCCGTGGCGGCTGCCGTCCCGGCTGCTCGCGCCGGCCGCGTTCGCCGGAGCGTGCGGCAGCGCGGCGATCGTGCTCTACCTGCTGGCGGCCCAGCAGCAGCTGCTGGCCGTCGCGACCGTGCTCGCCGCGCTCTACCCGGCGGTGCCGGTGCTGCTGGCGCTGGTCTTCCTGCGTGAACGGCTCAGCCGTGCCCAGATCGCCGGGCTGGCCGGCGCGGGTGCCGCGATCGCGCTCGTGTCACTGGGCTGACCGGCGGCTGACGACGCTCCGGCTGCCCGCCTTGAGACCCCGGTAGTGCTCCAGGGCGGCCACGGACTCGGTGACCTGCTCGAAGCTGGGCAACGCGCGCACGTTCGCCACCAGAGTCATGTCCTTGCGCGGGATTTCGATGAAGCAGACCTCGACGCCGGCGTGCTCGGCGTGGGTGGCGACCTCGGCCTGCCAGCCGGGGAGATCGAGGTCGTCGCCGAGCCATTCGTGCAGGTAGACGCACCACTTCCCGCGCAGCAGCTCACCCGCGATGGCTTCCAGGCCGACCACGTACGGCTCGGTCACGTGCTCGGCCATGACCGTTCCCCGCAACACCAAGGCACTGTTCCCTCCCGCACCCGGCGGCGACCCCTACCGCCGGAAAGCGCATTCCCGGCGGGAGCCTCCCCGCTTCGCCGAGCAGCGCGAACCCCGGTGACCGATGGTCGAGCACCGGGGTCCGCCAACTTACCGGGGGTTTTGGTTCACAGCAACCGTTTCCCGGAGATCACGAAAGCGCGTGCACAATCGGTGTGCGGATGCACGGTCATTTCAGCCGTGCGCGCAGAGCCGTCCGAAATGGACAAAACGGTCCGGTTGCCGATCACAGATCCCGGGCGAAGCAGCGCGAGAGGGGTTCGCCGCGGTAGGGCCCGTACGCCTCGATCGGCTCGTAGCCTTCGCGCTGGTAGAAACGGATCGCCTCCGGCTGGCCGATGCCGGTTTCCAGCAGCAGCCGCGTGATGCCGAGGTGTCGCGCGTGGTCTTCGAGGGCGCGCAGCAGGGCGGCCGCGACGCCGGTGCCGCGGGCCGGCGGCTCGACGTACATGCGCTTGACCTCGCCCGAACCGGGGCCGAGCGGTCGCAGTCCGCCGCAGCCCACGGCGGTGCCCTCGGCGTCGCGCGCGACCAGGAACACGGCGACGGTCTCGGCGGTGGGGACCGCGCCGGGTTCGTGGTCGTCGGTGCCGTAGCGGGCGTCGAGCTCGATCCGCTGGGCTTCGCGCAGGCGGATGGCGTCGGCATCGTCCCAGTTCACCGGGGTGATCGTCAGCGTGCAGTCGATCATCAGGCACACTCCCTTTTCCGTAACAAGCGTTACCGTAGCATCTGTTACGCTTCCGGGCCATGCCGAAGCAGCGTGACGTGCAGGCCCAGCGGGAGCTGCTCTCGAACGCGACGTGGCAGGTCCTGGCCGATGAGGGCCTGCCGGGATTGACGCTGCGCGCGGTCGCCGAGCGCGCCGGCTGCACGACGGGCCTGGTGATGCACGCGTTCCCGACGAAGAAGGCGTTGCTGTTGCACGCGCGTGACCTGCTGTACGAGCGCACGGCGGTGCGCGCGGACGCGGCGGAGGCGGCGTGCTCGTCCGCGCCGGCCGCGCTCGCGGCGGTGCTCGGCCAGGCGGTGGACCTCCCGCACGGCCACCACGAGGAATCCCGGGTATGGGTGGGCTTCCTGGCGGCGGCCCTGGCCGACGACGACCTGGCCGAGCGCCACCGCGCGGCGAACCGTTCGTTCCTGGCCCGCGTCCACCGGCTGGTGGCGGCCTGCCGTCCGAAGTGGACGGACGAGCGGGTCGAGCTGACGACGAAGAGCCTGGTGGCGCTGGTCGAGGGCCTGAACGTCCTGGCCGCGGCCGACCCGAAGACCTACCCGGCCCGGCTGCAGCAGGCCGCGCTGGCGGAGGCGCTCGCTGCGCTGGAGCCCGCGTCACGGCAGTGAACGGGTCAGCCAGACCACCTCGCCGGCCGCCTCCGTGGAAACGTGGTGCCGCGCGAACCCGAGCTTCGCCAGGACGCGCAACGACGGCGTGTTCCCCGCGCCGACGGTCGACCAGAGCCGTGTCCGCCCGGTCGCCGCCGCGGCTTCGAGCACTGCGCCGGCCGCCTCGGTGGCGTAGCCGTGCCCGTGCGCGTGCCGGTTCGTCGATGGCGACGCGGCCGAAGAGCCACCGGCAGTCGCCGATGAAGTCGCCTTCTCGGCGGTGCTGGACGGGCGGCAAGGAGACTGTGCGCGGCCCGTTGTCGCGAAGAAGCCCGCGAGCTGCTGCAGCATCACGCCGCCGGGCCGAAGCGGCGGCGATAGGCGCTCGGGCTGAGTCCCGTGTGGCGGCGCAACTGTGCTCGCAGGTTCGCCGCCGTTTCGAAGCCGCTCGCGGCCGCCACGCGGTCCAGTCTCAGCTCGCCCCGCTCGATCAAGCGGCACGCCAGGCTCACCCGTTCCGTCGTCAGCCACGCCAGCGGTGTCGTTCCCAGCTCCGCGCGGAACTTCCGGTGCAGCGTCGCCGGGCTGGTGGCCGCGCGGGCGGCCAGGTCCGGCACCGTCAGGGGCTGGTCCAGCCGCTCCAACGCCCACGCCAGGACCGGCGCCAGCGACGTCTCCGGCACCGCCGGCACCGGGCGGGCGATGAACTGCCGCTGGCCGCCGTCGCGGTGGCCCGTGAACACCAGGCGGCGGCTGACCGCGTTGACGACTTCCGCTCCGTGGTCGCGGTGGATGATGTGCAGTCCCAGATCGAGCGAGGCCGCGCTGCCCGCCGCCGTGAGGACGTTGCCCTCGTCGATGAACAGCACCTCCGGTTCCCAGTGCACCCGTGGGAACCGCGCCGCCAGCGAGGCGGCCCACTGCCAGTGGGTGGTGGCCCGCTTGCCGTCGAGCACGCCCGCTTCCGCCAGGGCGAGTGCTCCGGTGCAGAAGCTGACCAGGCGGGCGCCGCGGTCGGCGGCCCGGCGGATCGCCGCGATGATCGCCGGGTTCGTCGGGACGTCGGTGTCCGGACGCGCCGGGACGATCAGCGTGTCCGCCGCGTCGGCCGCATCGAGGCCGGCGACGTCGGACAGCGTGAACATGCCGAGGTTCATCCGGACCGCGGGCGTCGCCGCGCAGAGCGTGAAGTCGTACCAGGGCCGGTCGAGTTCGGGACGCCGGAGGCCGAATAGCTCGGTCGCCACGCCCATCTCGAACGGGTTCGACTCCGCGGTGACGATCGCGACGACCCGGTGCGAGAATTCTTGCGGCATGTGCGATTCCTAGCACTCGCGCCGGCGAAACGCCAGGTCGAGGATGGTCCGCATGAACCCGATCGACCTCAACGAAGTCCTCGCGACCTTCGACGCCGCCTGGAGCCCGCGCATCGTCACCCGCGTCAACGACTACGACATCCGGCTCGCGCGGTTCGACGGCGAGCACGTCTGGCACGTCCACGAGCACACCGACGAGTTCTTCCTCGTCCTCGACGGCGAGGTCGAGATCGGCCTGCGCGACCCGGACGAACGCGTCGTCACGCTCGGCCGCGGGCAGGTCTTCGTGGTGCCGAAGGGCACGTTCCACAAGCCGTCGTCGAAGGCGGGGGCGAGCGTGCTGCTGGTCGAGCCCGCGGGGACGCTCACGGTCGGCGACGCGCACGACGACGTTCCCGATCACGTCGACGTGACTACCGGGCACATCGTCTGACGTCGGGGAGCGGGAAGGCGCGGCCCGCCCTCCCTGGGGGCTGCCCCCGCTTCCAGCGTATCGAGACGGTCCGACGGAAATTGGGAACCAGCCCCGCTCGCGGCCCGGTTGTCCACACCCCGGCCGGATTGTGTACAACCGGCGCGAAACGCCTGCCTCGAGGGCGAGCCCGCGGTCGAACCCCGCCTGCTCAACAGCCGGCTGGTGTGGGCCGATCGCGACGAAGACAAGGCCGACGACGGCGTCTGGGCCGTCACCTGCTTCGTCACGCACAAGGGCTTCCGGCGCCAAGGGGTGAGCGCGGCCCTGGCGAAGGCGGCGGGGGACTTCGCCCGCGAGCGGGGTGCGCGGGCGGTCGAGGGCTACCCCATCGTCGTGGCGCCCGGGCAGAAGCTCGCCTGGCCCGGTGAACTGTTCGTCGGCACGACCGGGATCTTCGCCGATGCCGGGTTCAGCGAGGTCAGCCGTCCGACGGCCCGGCGGGTGGTCATGCGGCTGACCTGCTGAGTCTTCCATGGGAACGGCGTACCCTCCTCCGCATGAAACGGACATCGTTCGCGCAGTGGCCGTGCTCGATCGCGCGCACCATGGATCTGCTCGGTGACTGGTGGACGCCGCTGGTGCTGCGGGACGCCTTCTACGGCGTGCGTCGCTTCGACGAGTTCCAGCAGGCGCTCGGCATTGCGCGCAACACCCTCGCCGACCGGCTCAAGCGGCTGGTCGACGAGGGACTGCTGGAGAAGGTGCCGTACCAGACCGAGCCGGTCCGCTACGACTACGTCCTCACCGAAAAGGGCCGCGACTTCTACCCCGTACTGCTCGCGATGACCCGCTGGGGCGACAAGTGGCTCGCGAGCGACGAGGCCGGCCCGCCGATCACCGTCCACCACCTCGCCTGCGGGCACGACACGCACGCCGAAATCGTCTGCGCCGAGTGCGCCGGACCGATGACGCCGGACGACACGCGGATGCGCCGCGGTCCCGGTTTCCCGGCCCGGCTGGCGCGGCGCCCGGACGTCGAGGAGCGGTTCGCCCGGCAGGAGTGATTGACAGAGTCAGTCTATCTACGCAACTATCGTGGTCAACCGGGAGAAAGGCGGCCACGATGGAGTGGACGGGCGCGCGGTACGCCGACCTGCCGACGGCCGAGGTGCAGACCTGGATCGACGCTGCCCCCGAGGACGTCTGGCCGGTGGTCTCGGACATCTCGCTGATGCCCGAGCTGAGCCCGGAACTCCAGTCCGTCGAATGGTGCGAGGAAGGCCGCAAGTTCCTCGGCCGCAGCAAGCACGACGCGTTCGGCGAGTGGGAGACGACCTCGTACGTCGTGGAGTGCGAAGCGCCGCGGGTGTTCGCGTGGGCCGTGCAGGACCCCGACGAGCCCAGCGCCGTCTGGAAGTTCACCCTCGAACCGGACAACGGGGGCACGGTCCTGAGCCAGTGGATGCGGATGGGGCCCGGCCGGTCCGGGCTGTCGTTCGCCATCGACCGGATGCCGGAGAAGGAACAGAAGATCGTCTTCGTCCGCATGCGGGAGTTCGAGACGGCGATGCAGGGCAACCTCGCCGCGATCAAGGCCCGGGTCGAAAACCGGTGAAGACCGCCACGACCGTCGAGTTCTCGAAGGACACCCGCACCACGCTGGACTTCGTGCTGGAAGCCGAAAAACTGGGTCTCGACGTCTGCTGGGTGGCCGAAGCCTGGGGCTCGGACGCGCCGTCCGCGCTCGGCTACCTCGCCGCGCGCACCGACCGGATCCGGCTCGGCTCCGGCATCGTCCAGCTGGGCACGCGCACGCCGGTCGCGATCGCGCAGGCCGCGCTCACCCTCGCCGATCTCTCCGGCGGCCGGTTCGCGCTCGGGCTCGGCCCGTCCGGTCCGCAGGTGATCGAAGGCCTGCACGGTGTCCCGTTCGCGAAGCCGCTGACGCGCATGCGGGAGACCGTCGAGATCATCCGCCAGGCGTTCGCGGGCGAGAAGATTTCCTTCTCCGGCACGGCGTTCGAGATCCCGCTGCCCGGTGAGGCCCGCCCGATGCGGCTGTCCACCGCGCCGAACCCGGACATCCCCATCTACCTCGCGACGCTGTCGCCGAAGCTCCTGGAGCTCACCGGCGAGGTCGCCGACGGCTGGCTCGGCACCAGCTTCGTGCCCGAAGGCGCCGACGCGTACTTCACCCACCTCGACGCCGGGCTCGCGAAGGCGAGCAGGCAACGCGCGGACATCGACGTCTGCCAGGGCGCCGAAGTCGCCTTCGCGGACAACGAAGCCGAGCTGCGCACCTTGGTCGGCAGCCGCAAGAAGGAACTGGCCTTCAGCCTCGGCGGGATGGGCTCGGCGACCACGAACTTCTACAACAACGCCTACAGCCGCCAGGGCTGGGCGGACGTCGCCGCCGAGGTCCGCGAGCGCTGGCAGGCCGGTGACCGCGACGGCGCGGCCGCGCTCGTCACCGACGAAATGGTGCTGGGCACGACGTTGATCGGCACCGAAGAGATGGTGCGCGAACGCCTGCGCGTCTGGCGGGCTGCCGGCATCGACACCGTCCGGTTCTACCCGGCCGGCGAAACACTCGACGCGCGTCTCACGACGCTCGGTCGCGCATTGGAGCTGACATGACCGGCGACTGGCACCGCACCGCGTGCAGCCTCTGCTACCTCAACTGCGGGCTGGAGGTGCAGCTCGACGGCCGGAAGATCACCCGTGTCCGCGGCGACAAGGGACACCCGCGCTCCGGCGGGTACCTCTGCCAGAAGGCGCAGCGCCTGACCTGGTACGGCGACCACGAAGACCGCCTGACGACGCCGCTGCGCCGGCGTCCCGACGGCACGCACGAACCGATCGGCTGGGACACCGCGCTCACCGAAATCGCGGCCAAGCTGCACGCGATCCGCGACGCCGACACCGCGGCCGGCCGGCCCGGCTCGTTCGCCTACGTCGGCGGCGGTGGCCAGGGCAACCACTCCGGCGGCGCGTACGGCGCTTCGCTGCTGAAGTGGATGAACTCGACGCGGCACTTCAACGCGCTCTCGCAGGAGAAGACCGGCGACTTCTGGGTCAACGGGCACCTGTTCGGCTCGACGACCGTGCACACCGCCGAGGACGTCGAGCACTGCGACCTGCTGGTCGTGCTCGGCTGCAACCCCTGGCAGGCACACGGCTTCAGCAACGCCCGGCAGGCGCTCAACACGCTCAAGAACGACCCGGACCGCCGGATGATCGTGATCGACCCGCGGCGCACCGAAACCGCGGAGCTGGCCGACCTGCACCTCCCGCTGCGTCCGGGCACCGACGCCTACCTGCTGGGCGCGATCCTGGCGCTGCTGCTCGAACGCGGTGGCGCGGACGAGCGGTTCCTCGCCGAACGCACCGAAGGCTTCGACGAGGTCGCCGCCGTGCTGGCGAAAGTACCGGTGGACGCGTGGATCGCGCACGCCGAAGTGTCCCGTGTGGACGTCGAGCGGGCGGTCGAGCTGATCCTCGCGGCCGAGGCGATGACCGTCCGCGTCGAGCTGGGCATCCAGCAGGGCAGGCATTCGACGCTCAACAGCTACCTCGAAAAGCTGCTGTACCTGCTCACCGGGCACTTCGGCCGGCGCGGCACGAACAACCTGCACTCGTGGCTGCTGCCGCTGTGGGGCGCGACGACCGGGCAGCGCTCCGAGATCACCGGTTTCGAGTACATCGGCGGCCTGCTGCCGGCCAACACGCTCGCCGAAGAGGTCCTCGCCGACCACCCGAACCGCGTCCGCGCGGTGTGGGTGGAGTCGTCGAACCCGGCCAACACCTTCGCCGGGACGCGGGACGTCGAACGCGCCCTGGAGGCCGCGGAGCTGACCGTGGTCGTCGACGTCGCCTACACCGAAACGGCCGCGCTGGCGGACTACGTGCTGCCCGCGGCGTCCCAGCACGAGAAGTGGGAGTTCACGCTCTTCACCTTCGAATGGCCGACGAACTACTTCCAGCTGCGGCGGCCGTTGCTGGACCCGCTGCCGGGCACGCTCGTCGAAGCCGAGATCTACGCGCGGCTTTTCGACGCGCTCGGCGTGCTGCCACCGCCCGACGTCCTCGGCGAGCTGGCCGCCGGGCCGCGTGCGGAGCTGCAGGCGGGAATCGGCGCGCTGGTCCAGGCGATGCCCGAGCGCGCGGCGATCCTGCCGGTGCTGCTCTACCGCACGCTGGGTGCGTCGCTGCCCGACGGCGCCGCGTCGATCGCGCCGCTGTGGGCGGGCTGCCACCGCGCGGCGAGGACGATGACCGTGCCGGTGCAACGCGCCTTGGGCACCTCCGCCACCGGCCCGCAGCTCGGCGAAGAGCTCTTCGAGCGGGTCCTGGCCGGCCCGACGCCGTTTTCGGCGCACGAGCAGGACGAAGTGTGGAGCCTGCTGCGCCGCGAACGCGTCCGGCTCGCCGTGCCGGAACTGCTGGACTGGCTGGCCGCGCTGGACCCGGCCGCCGAACGGCCCGACCCGGCGTACCCGTTTTCGCTGCTCAACGGGCAGCGGCGGGCGCACAACGCGAATCAGATCCTGCGCGACCCGCGCTGGCGCCGCACGGATCCGGACGGTGCCCTGCGCGCGCGTCCCGAAGAGCTGGCGTCGATCGGTGCGGCGCCGGGTGACTGGGTGGCCGTCGTGACGGCGGCGGGGCGGGTGGTCGTCCGCGCCGAAGCCGACCCCGCGCTGCGGCCGGGCCAGCTCGCGCTGCCGCACGGCTACGGCATGGCGCACCCGGACGCGCACGGCCGCCGGGTGGTCAGCGGTCCGCGGATCAACCTCCTCACGGACGCGCTGGACCGCGACCCGATCGCCGGCACGCCGCACCACAAGGACATCCCGGCGCGCCTGGAACCCGCGACGGAACAGGAACGGGCCACGGCGGAGGCGGACAGCGGGCGCGTGCGCGAGACTGTCGCGAGTGGACGGTCCTGACGCCGCACCGGGTTTATAGTGGGACCCCGACCGAAGGGGGCCCATGCGCAAGATCGTCTCGAACCTGTTCATCTCGCTCGACGGCGTGGTCGAAGCGCCGGACAAGTGGTCGTTGCGGTACTGGAGCGACGAAATCGGCCAGGCGGTCGGCAGCGGGATGGCCGCCGCCGACGCGATGTTGCTCGGGCGTGTCACGTACGAAGGCTTCGCCGAGGCGTGGCCCGGCCGGACCGTCGAAGAAGACGAAGGCGCCGAGTTCATGAACAGCGTGCGCAAGTACGTGCTTTCGTCGACTTTGTCCGAAGCCGGCTGGAACAACTCGACGCTGCTCACCGGCGACCCGGCCGAGGCGGTCCGGACGCTGAAGGCCGGGCCCGGCGGCGACATCATGACCAGCGGCAGCCCGACGGCGGTGCGGTGGCTGCTGGCCGAAGGGCTGGTCGACGAGCTGAACCTGCTGCTGTACCCGGTCGTCGTGGGCCGCGGAAAACGGCTGTTCCCCGAGACGGGGCCGTCGTTCCCGGTGGAACTGAAGAAATCGGCGACGTTCGGCAACGGCGTCGTCCAGCTGACCTACGTGCCGGCGTGATCACGCCGTTCCGGATCGAGGTCCCCGAGGCCGACCTCGACGACCTGCGCACGCGGCTGCGGCGGACACGCTGGCCCGAGGCCGAGCCGGTGGCAGACTGGAGCCAGGGCACGCCGCTGGCGTACCTGCGTCCGCTGTGCGAATACTGGGCCGCGGGATACGACTGGCGCCGCACGGAAGCCCGGCTGAACCGGTTTCCGCAGTACCGCACCGAAATCGACGGGATCGGCATCCACTTCCTGCACGTGCGTTCGCCGGATCCGGATGCGCTCCCGCTGATCCTCACGCACGGCTGGCCCGGCTCGTTCCTCGAGTTCTCGAAGGTGATCGAGCCGCTGTCCGAAGAGTTCCACCTGGTCATCCCGTCGCTGCCGGGCTACGGCTTCAGCGACAAGCCGTCGGTGCCCGGCTGGGGCATCGAGCGGATCGCGACCGCTTGGGCGGAACTGATGGCCCGGCTGGGGTACTCGCGCTACGGCGCGCAGGGCGGCGACTGGGGGACGTCGATCACGACGTCGCTGGCCCAGCAGGACGCGGCGCACCTGGCCGGCATCCACCTGAACCCGCCGATCGCGGCACCGGACCCGGCGACGTTCGATGATCTGACGCCGTCCGAGCGGACAGCGTTGGAAGCACTGGAAAACGCGCAACGCTGGGAAGACGGGTACTCGGTGCTGCAGTCGACCCGGCCGCAGACGATCGGCTACAGCCTGCTCGACTCCCCGGCCGGGCTGTGCGGCTGGCTGGTGGAGAAGTTCCACGCCTGGTCCGACGGCTTCCCGTTCACCCGCGACGAGCTGCTGGACGACATCACGCTGTACTGGCTCACCGGCACGGCGGCGTCCTCGGCCCGGCTGTACTGGGAGAGCATCCGCAAGGTCCAGAAGTGGTTCTCGGAGGCGACGGACGACACCGTCGACGTTCCGACGGGCTGCTCGATCTTCCCGGCGGAAATGCCACGCCCGTCGCGGCGCTGGGCGGCTCGCAGGTACACCGACATCCGGCATTGGAACGAGCTGCCGCGCGGCGGTCACTTCGCGGCGTACGAGCAGCCCGAACTGTTCGCCGGCGAGGTGCGGACGTTCTTCCGGCTGGTCCGCTAGCGCGAAGCGTGGTGCCGGACGAGCGGCAGGAAGAGCTGGGTCGCGATCTCTTCGAGCGCCTGGTCGGCGGGGGTGGCGCGCTCCACGAGCATGCGGTAGCGGATGAGCGCGCCCGGCATCGCGAGCACGGCGTCGGGGATCGGTGAACTCGCCGCGGGCCCTCGCCCGCTCGATCACCTGCTCGAAGGCGCCGGGGACGATCAGCTTGACGTCCTCGGGCACCTCTTCGAGCTCGCTCAGCAAGCCGGTGGCGACGTCGATGCCGATCTGCTCGACGCGCCCGGCGAGCTCGCGCACGAGGGCGGCGCGGCCGGGCCAGCGGCGGTTGGAGCGCCGGCCTGACGCTGGTGGCGCTGATCCCGTGCCTCGCCATCCCGGCGCGAAAGAGCCTCAGTTGACCTGCCGCGACTGTCCCTGCCAGAACGGCTCCCGCAGCTTGAACTTCTGGATCTTGCCGGTGGCCGTCCGGGGCAGCGCGGCCAGGAACTCGATGCGCTTCGGGCACTTGTACCCCGCCAGGTACCCCCGGCAGTGCTGGATCAGCTCCTCCGCCGTGACCTCTCCCTCGACCACGACCAGCGCCGTCACCAGCTCGCCCCACTTCTCGTCCGGGATGCCGATCACCGCGGCCTCGCGGATCGCCGGGTGCGAGTTCAGCGCGTCCTCCACCTCGATCGACGACACGTTCTCGCCGCCGGAGATGATCACGTCCTTCTTGCGGTCGGCGATCGTCAGGTAGCCGTCTTCGAAGGCGCCGCCGTCGCCGGTGTGGAACCAGCCGCCTTCGGTGACCCGGGCGGTTTCCGCGGGGTTCTCCCAGTAGCCGTCGAGGTTGTGGTTCGACTGCGCGAGCACCTCGCCGTCGCCGGCCACGGCGATCCGGACGCCCAGCGCCGGCGTTCCCGCGCGGCCCAGCAGCCGCGCCTGCTCGTGCGGGTCGAGGTCCGCCCACTCGCTGCGCATCCGGTTGACCGTCAGCAGCGGCGCGGTCTCGGTGAGCCCGTAGATCTGGATGAACTCCCAGCCCAGCTCCGCCCGGACCCGCTCGATCGTGCGCGTCGGCGGTGGCGCGCCGGCCACGACGATCCGGACGCGGTCGCGGCCGGGGATCTCGCCGCCCCACTGCGCCGCGCCGTCCAGCGCCGCCGTGACCACCGCGGGCGCGGCGCAGAGGATGGTGACGCCGTGTTCGTCGATGCGCCGCAGGATCTCGGTGCCGTCGACCTTCCGCAGCACGATGTGCCGCCCGCCGAGGCCGGTCACCGCGTACGGCATGCCCCAGCCGTTGCAGTGGAACATCGGCAGGGTGTGCAGCAGGACGTCGTTGTCGCTCAACGTCGTGTGCAGGCCGAAGACGACGGCGTTCAGCCAGATGTTGCGGTGGGTGAGCTGCACGCCCTTCGGCCGCGCGGTCGTCCCCGACGTGTAGTTGATCGTCGCCGTGGCCGACTCGTCGCCGGCCCAGGGCCGGGGTGTGCCGTCGCCGCCCCAGACGGCTTCGTCGTCGCGGCCGAGGACGAACACGTGCTTCGCCGTCACCGTGTCCAGCAGGTGTTCCAGCTCCGGGTCGACGATCAGCACCTCCGCGCCGGAGTGCTCCACTATGTACTTGACCTCGGCGGGGGCCAGCCGGAAGTTGACCGGCACCAGGACGCGGCCCCAGCCGGACACGCCGAAGAACGACACGAGCAGCCGCGCGGCGTTGTGCGACACGATCGCGACGCGGCCGCCGGCCGGCACGCCCAGCGCGTCGAGGTTGGCGGCCTGCGCGCGGGCCCGGCGCGCGACCTCGCGGTAGGTGAGCGAACCCCAGCTCGGCGCGGGCTGGTCCGGCTCGTCGACCACCGCGACGCGCTCCGGGTACACCGTTTCCGCGCGGTCGAGGAAGTCCCGGACACCCAGATCGAAGAACATCCCTCGATGATGACCCTTCACCGGGTGCCCGCACCAGTCCGATGTGGTTCGCTGGACCGCGATGGACTTCGACACGGTGGCCGGCGAGCTCTACGGGGGCGACCTCGCGGAGTTCGTCAGCGCGCGCAACGCGGCGGCCAAGGCCGCGAAGGCCGCGGGAGACGCCGAGCTCGCGAAGCGGATCCAGCAGCTTCGCAAGCCGACCACGGCCGCGGCGATCGTCAACGGCCTGGCCGGGGACGACTCCGGCCGGCTGCGCGAACTGGCCGAGCTGGGTGCGGAGCTGCGGGACGCGCACACCCGCCTGGCCGGTGACGAGCTGCGCGCGCTGACCCGCCGCCGCGGCGAGCTGGTGCGGCGGGTCCTGCACGAGCTGCCGTCGATGAGCGACACGGTGTCCCGCGAGGTGGAGGCGACCCTGGAGGCCGTCGCGGCGGACCCGGACACCGCCGCGCTGGCGCTCGCCGGACGGCTGACGTCGGTCGCGCACCAGGACACCGACCAGTGGTTCAGCCTCGCCGCGAGCGTCCCGCCGGTCACCGGGAAGCTGGTGGACAAGGCCGAGCCGGCCCGGCCGAAACGCGACCACCGGCGCGAGGAAGAGGAACGGGCGCGGGCTCGTGCCGAACGCGAGCGCCTGCGCAGGGAAGCCGCCGCGCGCGACAAGGATCGGGCAGTGGCCGAGCGCGACCTGGTTCGCACCGAGCGCGCGGCCGAGCAGGCCACGGCCCGCGTCGACGACCTGCGCGAACGCCTGGCCGAAGCCGAGGAACGGGCCGAGCGGGCGAAGGCGGAGTTCGAGACGGCGAAAGCGGCCTTCGACGAAGCCGACGCGGCCGCCGTCGCCGCCCGGAAAGCCGCCGACGCCGCCCGCTGAGCTATGCAGTTAAGGGATGGCCGTCCGCCGGCCCGGTCGGTAACGTGCCAGGTGCGCCCCGGATGGGCCGACACACGGAGGTAGTGGCTACCAAGCCCCCTTGAGCTCGACACGTTCTGCCTGCCCCGGCAGAGGTGTGCCCTCCGTGTCGCCCTCTCGGCCTCCGGTGATTTCTTCATCGGAAAGGACAACCCAGCTTGATCATGCTCACCACGACCGGCGCCCGCACGGGCCGGAAGCACCGCGTTCCGTTGGGCGCCTTGGACATCGGCGGCCGGCTGGTCGTCGTCGCCTCGGCGATGGGCGCGCCGCAACACCCGGCCTGGTACCACAACATCCGGCGCAACCCGCTCGTGCTGGTGGAAACGGACACCGAAATGTTCGAGGCGATGGCCGCTCTCCCGCCGGATCGCGACGAGCTGTTCGCCGAAGTGATCGAGCGGGAACCGGGGTTCGCGGACTACCAGGCGCGCACGACCCGGATCCTGCCCGTCGTCGAGCTGCACCGGTTCGACACCGCGCGCCGCATGGGCGACTGGCTCGTCGAGATGCACGACTGGCTGCGCGGTGAGCTGAAGGAAATGCGCGCCGAGCTGGCCTGCGGTGTCCCCCGGCAGCTGCGCACGCGGTGTGCCGGCTTCTGCACGGCGCTCACCCGGCACCACACCGGGGAGGCCAGGAACATCTTCCCGGTGCTGGCCGAGCGGTTCCCGGCCCTCAAGCCCACGTTGGACAAGCTCGACGAAGAGCACGTCGTCGTGGCCCGGTTGCAGGAGGAGATCGAGCGGCTCGTCGAGGAGGAAACCGACCCGGTCCGGCTCCGCGCGGAGTTCGACCGCCTCCAGTCGGCATTGGACAGTCACTTCGCCTACGAGGAGCGCACGCTCGTCACGGCGCTGAACGTCCTGCTGCCCGCGCCCGGCTGATCAGAGCAGCACTTCGGCCAGCCGCCGCTGGTTCACCAGCTCCACCTCGGGTGACGGGCCGAGCACCTGCACGGCCACGTGGTCGGCGCCGGCGTCCACATGGGACAGCAGGCCCTTGGCGACGGTCTCCGGCGTGCCGTGCAGGACGAGGTCGTCGATCAGGCGGTCGCTGCCGCCGCCGGCGACGTCGGCCTCGGTGTACCCGTGGCGCAGCAGGTTGTTCACGTAGTTGCGGAGACCGAGGTAGGGGGTCTGGACGTACGGCCGGCCGATGGCGCGCGCGGCCACCGGGTCGTCGTCCACCACGACCTTGTGCTCCGGAGCCAGCAGTTTGCCCGCGCCCAGGATCGTTCGCGCGTGCCGCGTGTGCCCGACCGGCACGAGGTACGGGTGCGCGCCCGCGGTGCGCTCGGCGGCCAGCCTCAGCACGCGGTCGCCGAGCGCGGCGAGGACCCGTGCTTCGGTGGGGACACCGGCCGCGTCGAGCCGGTCGAGGTAGTCGACGATCTTGGCGTACGGGCTGCGGTACTCGGTGACCGACTCGGGGTGGCCGACGCCGATGCCGAGGAGCAGGCGCTTTCCGTAGCGGCCGGCGAGCCGGTGGTACGACGCGGCGAGCGTTTCCGGCTCGTCGACCCACATGTTGACGATCGCCGTGGCGACGGTGATCCGCTCGGTGGCGGCGAGCAGGTCTTCGACGAACGCGAGGTCGCCGACCGAGTTGCGGCCGGTGCCCAGCCAGACCGTGCCGTACCCCAGCTCGTCCGCCGCGATCGCCTGTTCCTTGCGGGTCGCGTCGTCGCGGTGCGGAGCGAGGAACAGGCCGAACTTGCTCGATACATTTATCATAACGAGCAATGTAGCAAATGTAGCGATCAGTTCGCCAGCCGGTGCAGCCACTCCCGCAGCATCAGGCGTTCGGTCGGGGTCAGGGCGCGGTCGTCCTCCTCGAGCGCGGTCGACAAAGCGACAGCGAGGGCGCTCACGGACGACCCTTCGGCCGGGCGGTCGGCGAGCAGCCCGGCCAGGACCGCCTCCCTGACCTGCGTGGACATCGCCAGGTCCCGGCTTTCCTCGGGCTGCGCGATCAGGCTGAGCGTCACGCCGCTGTTGGCCGCGGCGAACTGCCGCGCGGCCTCCGCCGCCTCGACGCGCAGGCGGCCGTCGCGCGCCAACGGCGTGAACAGCTCCAGCAGCATCGCTTCGGCGCTCGAGGTGAGGTTGCACGGGACGCCCGGCTCGATCTGGCCGTAGAGCAGCACGTAGAACGCGGGGTGCGCCAGGCCGTACTCGACGTGCCTGTCCCAGCCCGTGCGGATCCGGTCCACCGGGTCGCCGTCCGGGTCCGGCGCCTGGACGTACTGGGTGAAGCCGTAGTTCACGACGGCGTCGAGCAGGCCCTGCTTGCTGCCGAAGTGGTGGTACAGCGTGGGGGCCTGGACACCGGCGCGCTCGCAGATCGCCCGCGTCGACACCGGCCCGTCGCCGGCTTCGTGCAGGAGCTGGCCGGCGGCCAGCAGCAGGCGGTCGCGGGTACTGGTGGCGTTGCTCGATCGTCCGGCCATGTAGCAATTGTAACGACGATTTGTAGCGGTCAGCGCAGGCGCAGCTGGACCCGCCGGAGCGCGGCGAACGCGGCCAGCACGCCCGCGTCCGTCGTGGCCGCGTCCGGCCGGACCGACCGGTAGCCGTCCAGGAGCGCCTCCTGCAGCTCGTGGCGCTGGGGCAGGCGGGCGAGCGCGGCGGAGGCGACGGCGAGGTCGTAGGCGTAGTGCCCGTACCCGCAGTCGTCGAAGTCGATCGCGTGCACCCGGCCGCGGTGCAGCAGGTAGTTGTCCTGGTGCAGGTCGCCGTGCACCAGGCCGAAGACGTCGGCGCCGCACCCCAGCTCGGCGCGCACCGCGCGGACGCGGGCCACCGTTTTGCGGATTCGCTCGTCGCCGCCGGCCGCCGCGACGGCCCGGTCGACGACCGCCGCGGAGAAGCCGTCGACCTGCGTGCGGCCGAACTCGGTCAGGTCGTCGACGCGGCCGCGGTCGAGGCCGTTCATCCGGGCGCCGTGCAGGTGCAGCCGCGCGGTGAACTCGCCCACCGCGTACAGCTGCGGCGGGGTGAGCCGCTCGTCGACGAACCGGCCCTCGACCCAGTGGCAGAGCACGCAGGTGCGCGGCTCGGGCACCGCCGGGTCGGCGACCACGGTGACCAGGTCCCGCGCGCGCGTCGGCACCGGCTGCGGGACGACGAGGCCGGTTTCGCGGCGCAACGTCGTCAGCCAGGCCATCTCGGCCCGCACCTGCGCGACGCCGGGGCCATCGGGCCGCTGCACGCGCAGCACGTACCGCTCGCCGTCCGCGCCGTCGACGCGGAACGTCGTGTTGTGCCCGTGGGCCAGCGGGGTCAGGCGGGCCACCGGCACGGCGTAGGCGGTCAAGGCGGCTTCGGCGAGCCGGCGCAGGCGACGCGTCCGGCCGGCGCGGTCGAGCTCGGCGAACGGCCGGCTGTTCGCCTGGAAGTCGGCCATCGCCCAGGTGCTCAGCTGATCGACCGTTCCGGCTCGCGGGCGTGCGAGACCAGCTCGATGGTCGGCGTCGTGTGCCGCGGCCCGCCCAGCCGGTCCACGCCGCGCAGGCCTTCGACCAGCCGCTCGACCTCGGTGTCCGGCCGCACCCCGAAGCGCATGAACTGACTGGTCATGCCGATCTTGTTGCCGCACTGGCGCACCAGGAGGTGGTGCTCGGCGAGCAGGTAGTCGCACAGCTCGGCGCCGTCGACCGACGCGGGCAGCTTGACGAGCAGGAAGTTCGCCTGCGACGGGAACACCGTCAGCTCCGGGAACTGCCCGAGCTGCGAGTGCATCATGAACCGGTCGAGCGCGAGCTTCTTCAGGCTGTCCTCGTACTCCGCGCGGTGCTCGGCGAGCATGAAGATCACGGTCTCGGCGAGCGAGTTCAGGTTCCACTTCGGCAGCGCGGCCGACAGCTTGCGGGTCAGCGCGGGGTTCGAGACCTGGTAGCCGAACCGGATCCCGTGCAGCCCGAAGTTCTTGCCGAGGCTCTTCAGCACGATCACGTTCGGCCGGACGACGGCTTCGGCGGCCACCGACGGGTTCCGCTCGACCTCGACGAAGTCGATGAACGACTCGTCGATCACCACCAGGTCGAGGTCTTCGAGGGCGTCCATGAACCGGATCACCTCGCGGCGCGGCAGGTACCCGCCGTCGGGGTTGTTCGGGTTGCACAGCACCGCGACCCGGGAGCCGCGGCGCTTGATGAAGTCGATGTACTCGTCCACGCGCAGCTCGAAGCCGTCCGCTTCCTTCAGCAGGAACATGTCGACGCGCTTGCCGGTCTCCATCGGCTGGTCGGTCCAGCGGCCGAACGTCGGGATCGGCACGGCGACGCTGGAACCGACCAGCAGCTGGTCGATCCAGGTGATCAGCTCGGTCGAGCCGTTGGCCAGCGAGATCGTCGACGGGTTGAGCCGCAGCACGCTCGCCAGCTGCGCGGTGATCGCGGCGGAATCGCTCGGGTAGAACTTGAGGATCGTGCGGAGGTTGCGTTCGAGCTCGCCGAACATCTCGTCGGTCGGGAAGTACGGGTTGCACGGGATGCAGAAGTCCGCGAGGTCGTCCGCGTGCTGCCCCATCGCCCTGGCCACGGAGAAGAACGACGGGCTGTGGGCCTTGTTCTGCTGGAAAAGGCCGTGGGTCGTGGTCATACCGTGCCGCACGCGTGTTCTCCGTCCGCCGCTTTACCGGCCCCTTGCCTTCCCGTTGAGGACACGTACGAATCGGACGGCCGGTTCAATGCCGGACACGGCGTGGATTCCGGTACCCGCCAGCACGGCCGCGGCCGGCGCGGACAGCAGCAGGAGCGGCAACGGCGCGGCGAGCGGGTCGATGCCGGCGAAGGACTCGACACCGATCACGGCGGTGAGCACGGCGTCGGCGGCGACGGCGATCCGGACGACGTTCAGCCGGTGCGCTTCGGAGTGGCGGGTGAAGCGCAGCAGCCAGGCCAGCGCGGGCAGCACCAGGATCGCGTGCATGGCGACCGCGTGCAGCGGCTTGAGCGCGCCGGCGGTCGTGTAGGCCAGCTGCGGGTCGCCGCCGCGGGCCGCGACGACCCCGCGTCCGATCATCACCGCACCGGTGCCCAGCGCGACGAGCAGCACGACCAGACCGGCGCGGACGGCCAGGCGCAGGCTCGGCGCGGCGGGCCCGGGCTCGACGAGCGCGGCGGCCGTGAAGCCGATGACGGTCAGGACGAGCACGCCGCCGCCCGCGGCGAGCGTCATCGAAACGACGTCGTCGAACGGCGTCTCGAAGTTGAAGTGCGACGGCACCCCGCGCCACGCCTGCATGCTGACCAGCACGACCTCGGCGACGCTCGCCGTGGTGAACGCGCCGAGCAGGAGGCTGCGCAGCCGCGGCCGCACGGTGAGGAAGGAGGTCGCCCAGGCGACCGACGCGAGCGTCAGCCCGAACGACAGGCCGAACGTGACGGCCTTGCGCATCGACAGCGGGCCCAGCCACGAGCCGCCGGTGGCGATGAGCACGAGTGCGTGCGCGACGCCGCTCACGAACAGTGCCGCGCCGACGGCGTAGGCGATCCGCTCGGCTCGCCGTCCGTCGTACCAGATCCGGGTCAGTGCGTTCATGCCTCGGAGTGTCGCGGTCTCCGGGGTGCCGCCGCGTCGGCCCGACGGCGACACCGGGACGTACGACGAGGCGCGTACGGCAATCGACGAGTGTGTCGAAAAGGCGGCGGTAAAGGAATTCCATGCTTCTTGACGGAATATTAACGAAAGGCGTGTCCGGTGCCACTCGCCAGGCGGATGCGGTGTGGGCTGGGGCGTTCTACCCTGCAAACATGTACATCGCATTGCTGACCTACACGGCGCCCGAAACAGAAGTCGACTACGCACTTCCGGACCATTCGGACTGGGTGCGCAAACAATTTACGAAGGGATTGTTCCTGGTTTGCGGAAAGGGCAACGGCGTGGCCGACCACGTGATACTGGTCCGCCCGGTGCTGCGCGGCAAGCTCGACGCCGTGCTCGCCAGTGACCCGTTCGTGGTCCAGCGGCTCGCCCGGTACGACGTCATCGAGTTCACCGCCACGCGCACCGCGCAGGAGTTGCTGGCGATCAACGAGGCCATCGCCTCCTGACAACCGGTTCTCCGGGGGTCCGGGTGGCGGAGCCCCCGGCCCGGGGCGAAGCCCCGGATGTCACAGCCGTCGAGTCGGGTGGCCCGGCGATGAAGCCCCGCCACCTGACGGCGAAGAACGCGCACCCGCTGGCTTATGATCGCGAAGGACGTCCAGCCAGGGAGAGTGCGATGAAAACCCCCGACCTCGTCTTCCGGGGCCGCCGGTTGAGCAGTGACCGCGCGCTGGTGCTGGCCGCCGTCGAGTCGCTCCCCGCGGCCCGTGCCGCCGTCGCCGACGGCGCCGATCTCGTGAGTTTCGCCGACGCTTCCCTTGTCGCCCGGGCGCGTGCGGTTTTTCCCGGCCTCGTCATCGGGGTGGACACCGCGGACCCGTCGGTCGCCGAGGCCGGCTGCGAAGCGGGCGCCGACCTGATCGTGGCGCGCGCGGACCTGGCGGAGATCGCGGCCCGCCACGGCGCGGGTTACGCGGCTCCTGCGGTGCCTTCCGTGCCCGGTCTGTCCGTTGTCGTGGACATCGGGGAGTTCCGGTCGATGCCGCCCGGGGAGGTGCCGGTGCTGGCCTCGGTGGCCGGCGACGGAACGCCCGGCGGGCTGGCCGTGGCGGCGCTCGCGGCCTCGGCGGGGGTGGCGATCATCAGCACGAAGCACGTCCGCGGAGTGCGTCACGCGGCGGAGATGGCGGCGAGCATCGCGGGCACGCGTCCCCCGGCGAAGGCGGTCCGGTGGGAGTGATCCGCGAGGTCTGGCCGTCCCCCCGCGACCTGGCCGACGCCGACCTCGAGCGGCTGTACAGCTACCCGGCGAACCCCCGTTGGCTGGCGGTGAACTTCGTGTCGAGCACGGACGGCGCGATCACGGTCGAGGGCCGTTCGGCGGGCCTGTCGACGCCGGCGGACAGGGTGGTCTACCGCCTCGGCAACGACCTGGCCGACGTGGTCCTGGTGGGAGCGGGAACGGCGATGGCGGAGGGCTTCGAGGGAATGCGCCCGGACGCGGCCACGGCCGACCGCCGCCGCAGGTTCGGCTTGGCCCCGATCGCCCCGGTGGCGGTGGTGACAACGGGCCGCGTCCTGCCCCCGGACGCCCCGGTGATCACGAAGGCGGCGGTTCCCACACTGGTGTTCACGTCTTCGGCGGCACCGGCGGAGCTGCGCGCGGCCTGGTCGGCGAACGGTGCGAGGGTGTTCGTCGTGGGCGAGACGGCGGTGCCGCCGGAGCGCGTGGTGTCGACACTGGTGGCCGAAGGCCTGGGCCGCATCGATTGCGAAGGCGGGCCAAGGCTGTTCGGTGCGTTGATCGAGGCGGGCGTGGTCGACGAGTTCCGCTTGACGGTGGCGCCGTTCCTGGTGGCGGGCACGGCCGGCCGGGCATCTCTCGGCGCGGCCGTCGATCCGGCGGAGCTGGAGCTGGCTTCGGTGCTCACCGACGGAGCCAGTGTTTTGCTGCGGTACCTGGCACGACGCTAGTTTTGTCGGTCCCCTGCGGTAGCGTTGAAATCGGGGGCACCCTAGGCCAGGTATCGAAGTCGGCCAGAGCATTCGCCTCGGCCAACGCCTGCAATGCAGTCAATATCCGTCCGGGTTCATCGCGCTGGCCGCCACGCTCAGCGCCATCTCGCACGTCCCGGTGGCCGCACTCGCCCTGATCTTCCGCATCGACCGGTTCATGTCCGAGGCGCGGGCGCGAGCGGTCCTGCGGGGACCTGCCGTTCGTGCCCGCTCCGGTGGCCGTGGCACCGCGGAAGGCCGTGCGTGAACCGGTTGAGGCGCCGGTATCCGTCGGTCGCTGAACATTTTCCGTTGTGCACAAGGGAATCCGCCGGTCACGTCCACTTCGGAGTTCACTCGATCCAGCGATGACCTTCGCACACCTGTTCGGGTATGGTCGAAGACATGACCAGCACTCGAAGACCCCGGCAGCATCGCAACCCGGTGCTGCGCCAAGGAAAACCCCTACCGATCGAGCAGCCGCCGGAAGTGGTCCGGCAGTGGCAGTTCCCGAGCCTGCGCCCGCGTCAGCCAGGCGAAGTCGTCGTGCTCCGCAGGGTTGAGCACCACCTCGCCGGCTCCCTCTTCTTCCACCGTGTAAACAAAAGCGTGGATGCGCAGGGGCCGTCCCGCCACGTCCGGCCACGCGTCGCGCGCCAGCTCGCCCGTGACGCGCACTGTCAGCCCGGTCTCCTCCGCCGCTTCGCGCGTCGCTGTGTCCTCGAAGCGCTCGCCCGGCTCGGCCGTGCCGCCGGGCAGCTCCCACCCGCCCGCGAGGAACACCCCCGGCCCGCGGCGGAGGAACAGCACCCGGTCGCCGCGGGCGATCCAGCAGTAGGCCAGGTGCTTGTGTGCGATCTCCGTCATGCGCGCGATTCTCGCTCAGTTGGTCTTCGACGTCGGCAGGTGGGCGCCGAGGTACCCGACGTACACCGTGCCCGTGCGGTCGGTGTCGTCGAGGAAGTGCAGGCGCGGGGCCGGCGCCTTGAAGCGCTCCAAGGCGATGTGGGCGCCGAAGTAGTCGCGGCCCGCCGGGTTCGTCCGGGGATCGACGCGAAAGGTCCGGGCCTGGCGGAGCCGCTCGTTCGTGGTCACCGTGTCCGACTCGGCCAGCGCGATGATGTTCGCGCTGATCAGCGAACCCGGCTGGCCGGTGCGGGCGAACGCGAGCACGTCCGAAAGCTCGGGGCCCGGGTCCTGGCCCGCGTCGAGCAAGGACGTCCGGGCCTCCGCGTAGGCGTCGAGGGTGCGGAGCGCGTCCCACGCCTTGCGGCGCCAGGCGGCGGCTTTCGGATGGTGGTCGAGGATCGCGGCCGGCGCCGGTTCGGCCGTGATGGCGAGGTGTTTCAGCGACACCGTTGCCGCGCCGATCAGCTCGGCGAAACTGGGGAAGTCCTCCGGCGGGCGCTCGGCGGCGGCGACTTCGTCGTCGGCGTCGTGGTGGCGGGCGAGCCGGCCCGCCAGCAGGCCGTTGACACGCCGGAGCTCGTCGCGCTCGGCCTCCGTCTCCTCGAACGCCCGCGCGTAGTCGTCCACCTCCGCCTCCAGTTGCGCGAGCTGCCCGCGCAGGCAGGCGACGTCGGTCGCGCACGCGTCCTCGAGGCGGCGGCGGAGCGTCTTCACCTCGCAGGCGTGCCGGTCGCGTTCTTCGGCGTGGGCCTTGGCCTTCTTCCGCAGGATCGTGATCACGCCCCGCGCCTCGGCCAGCTCCCGCTCGGCGCGGTCGAGCTTCTCGACCAGTTCGGCGTCGGGCTCGCGCTCCGGCGAAGCGAACGGGTCGGCCTCGTACCACGAACGCACGCTCGGCACGTCCGCCCACTCCTCGGGCAGGGGCGTCCGGCCGCGGGTCTGGAGGAGCCGCGTGATCACCCCCTGCAACACCTCACTGGACACCGGGCTGGCGGTCACGACGAAGTCCGGGAGCTGATCGCACGGCGGCATGTACAGCCGCGCGCCCAGCGGCACCGCGCACCCGAGCGGAAGGTGCCGGTTGAGGGTGTGGCGGAAGCGGTTGTCGACGTCGAAGACGTTGACCAGCCCGGGCCAGCCCTCGACCGGCACCGTCGGCGGCTCGGTGAGCACCAGCAGGGCCGACGAGCGCCACGGCGCCATCAGCGCCTCGGCCAGCAGGTCGGCGAGGTGGTCGCATTCCTTGCGCGACCAGCCGCGCATCGCTAGCACCGGCGTTTCGATCGGGATTTCGTCGTTGCCGCTGGCGCCCAGCTCCTCCAGGCCGATCCGGTGGGCCGGCGCTTCGTGGCAGCTGCGCCACGGCCGCGTGCACGCCGCGGACAGCAGCCACGTCACCCGGTCTTCGCCGGCGCGGTAGCACAGCGAAAGCAATACCTGAACGGAGTAGCGGCCGTCGCCACCCGCGTACGCGAACTTCAGGTCGCACCGGCGCGAACCGCCGTCGTCGGACGAGCCGAGATCGGTGACCGTGTAGTCGTCGTGCTGCCGCTGGCGGCTGATCAGCCTGCTGCGCAACGCGTCCAGGGGGCGTTTTCCCTCGGTGGGGACCAGTCCGTGGTGCCAGATCCGGTGCACCCCCACAGGACTCAACTCCGTTCGCCGGGAACAGGACCTCAGCCGAACATAGCGGATCCTGTGACCGTTCGAACGCGGGGCGTCACCCTGTGCGCGTCCAGAGGCAGAACGGGTGCCCGGCCGGATCGAAGCAGACGCGGACATCGTCCTGCGGCTGGAATTCCGCGACCACGGCACCCGCCGCGGTCGCCACCGCCGTCGCCTCCTGGAGGTCGTCGACTTCGATGTCGAGGTGCAGCTGCATTTGCTGCGCACCGTCGGCCGGCGGCCACACCGGCGGAACGTGCCCGGTCTCCAGCTGGAACGACAACCCCGCACTGCCGTCGTCCGGGCGCAGCGTCACCCACTCCGGTTCGTCGGTGCGAATCGGCCAGCCAAGGAGCTTCGAATAGAACTCGGCGAGCGCACGGGGTTCCGGCGTACCGAGCACGGTGGAGGTCAGCTTCATGATCGGACTGGTACCCGCGAGGCGGGTTTTCTACCGCGATCCGGAGGTGCCCGCGTCCGAGTAGCCGATCGGCGGCTTGGATTCGAGCACCGGCCGGAACCGGAATACCTCGGCAGCGCGGCGGTTGGATCCTGACGCAGATGTCGCGATCACTGAGGGAGCTGCCATGTCGTCCGAGCACGTCCAGGGGACCGTCGCCGCCGGGTTCGAGTCCGTCCGGGAGGAGTTCGCCGCCGTCGCGGCCGACGAGGGTGGCGACTACGCCGCCCAGCTCGTCGCGCACGTCGGCGGCGAGCGCGTCGTCGACCTGTGGACCGGTCCCGCCATCACCGGCGACTCGCTGACCGGCGTCTTCTCCTCGACCAAGGGCGCCGCGCACCTGGTGGTCGCGCTGCTCGTCCAGGACGGCGTGCTCGACCTCGACGAGCGGGTCGCCCACTACTGGCCGGAGTTCGCCGCCGCCGGCAAGGGCGGGGTCACCCTGCGGGACGTGCTCGCGCACCGCGCCGGCGTCGTGGGCGCGGACGACGGGTTCTCCACCGAGGAGCTCGCGGACGACCGCGTCATCGCCGAGCGGCTCGCCCCGCAGCGGCCGTACTGGCGGCCCGGCACGGCGTTCGGCTACCACGCGCTGGTGATCGGCGCGCTGACCGGCGAGGTCGTCCGGCGCGTCACCGGCCGGAGCATCCAGGAGCACTACGAGGAGCGCGTCCGGAAGCCGTTCGGCCTGGACTTCTACCTCGGGCTGCCCGAGGAGCTGGAGCCTCGGTTCCTCACCACCCAGCCGATGCTGCCGACACCGGAGCAGCTGGCGGAGCTGGAGGCGAACGCGACCGGGCCGGACAGCATCACGGGCATCGCCTTCAACCGCAACCACCCGAAGGCACCCGAGCTGTGGGACCTGCCCAACATCAAGCTGGTCCGGCAGCTGAGCCCGGCCTCGGTGGGTGGCGTCGCGTCGGCACGGGGGATGGCCGGCATGTACGCGGCGGTGATCAGCGGCCCGGAGCCGCTCCTGCGTCCGGAGACAGCGGCGGAGTTCGCGCAGATCCACTCGATCGGCGACGACCTCGCGACGCGCAACCACAACGCGTTCGGCCTCGGCTTCGCGATCGTCTCGGACGACTACCCGGTGCTGGGCCAGGGCGCCTTCGGCCACAGCGGCGCGGCCGGCTCGCTGGCGTTCGCGGACCCGCGCAGCGCCCTCGCGTACGGCTACAACCGCCGCCGCTTCGCCTTCCCGGGTGGCGCGGCCCCGGAGAACGCCCGCCTGGTCCGCGCGGTCCATGCGGCAGCGACGGCCTAGCCGTCCAAACAGGACCGCCGGCCGCGGTCACGTTCCGTACCCGGAGCAACACGTGCCGGCCGGCGGTCTGGAGGGGGCTTCGACCAGCGTCGATGCACGTCCGGAGTGGACGTCGTTACAGACTTCACCCGTTAGGACGTTCCGATCGAGACATCAAGCCAGCTCACGCGCTTGGGTCTGACTTTCCGTAGCGAAAACTCTCCCGATCATTGCTCCGATGTGAAACTATTGGGCCGTTCGCGGGGAGAGGGCCCCGCGACTAGGGGGACTCACCGTCACGGCCGCGTCCCCATGAAGATCCCCAGGGGAGAGGAGATCGACCATGTCGACGCCCACGGATGTCAAGCCCGAGGAAGTTCCGGAGCCGATCGAGCAGGCCGGCCCGGTGGTCCCGGAGGCGGACGAGCACGGCTGGGTGCACATCGACCACGTTCCGGCGAAGTCGAAGGACGAGCCGGTCGTGACGCCGAACTGCGCGCCGCCGTGCTACCAGAAGGTCAACTGAGCTTCACCAAGCTGTGACCCGGTGACCGCCCGCCTGCCGATCTTTGACCGGTAGGCGGGCTCCGTTCTGCTTTCGCCTGTGCTGTCATAGGAGAGTGCCTGTGACAAAGCTGGACCCGTCCGAGACCATCGACAGGGTCCGCAAACTCCAGCAGACCGCTTCGGACGTCTCGTGCCTCGGGCGTTTTCACGAAGGTGTCCGTCTCCTCCGCAAGGGGATGGGCCTGCTGGACGCGATGTATCCGGTCGCACCCGAGCACCACACCGACTGGATGGTCACGCGGATCCGGCTTTCCAGCACGCTCGTGGCACTCACGTCGGAGATCACCGGAGACTTCAAGGCCGGCCTGGCCGGGTTGAACGACGTCCGCCTGCTGATCAACGGGGTGGTCGATCCGGTGGTGCGCGCCGAGCTGAGCGCGGCGCTGGAACACAACTACGGGGCCCGGCTGATGAGTGTCGGCCGGAACGAAGAGAGCCTCGAGTACTTCGGGGCTTCGATGGAGCACCGGCGTTACTGGCTCGACCACACCCCGGAACCCGAGCCTCGGATGGTCGGCCTGGTGCAGACCCTGGCTGCTCGAGGATGGGTCCACACGAAGCTGGGCAACGTCACCCAGGCTCGCGACGACCTCAACCGCGCGGTCGAGCTCGCGGAGAAGTTCGAGCTGCGTGCCGACGCGGCGGACGGGCGCCGGTTCCTCGGCACCTTGGCCCTGCGGACCGGCGACGTGCCGGAGGCGCTCCGCCTGTACGAGGTCAGCGAGCGATCGTATCGAGCGCTCGATCTCGTCGTGCCCTCCCAGCTCAGGCTGGAACAGGCCGAGGCGCTGCTGGCCGCGGGCCTGGCGGGGGAGGCGGGGGAGCACCTCGACGACCTCATGACGACGATGCAGTCGCAGCCGAGTGTCACCCGCGAGCTGGCCTACATCGAGCTGCACCGCGCGGAGGCCGCCCTGATGGCGGACGATCTCGCGCTCGCCCGGCAGATGGCGGGATCCGCCCGGCGCCGGATGCTCAAGGTGGGCTGCCAGACCTGCGTCGGGAACGCGAAGATCATCGGCTTGCAGGCGGATGTCCGGGAAGCGCTGCGGTCCGGGGAGATTCCGGCGGCGTTGCCGCACCGGGCGATCCGGACCGCCGAGACACTGCCTGTCCCCCGCCTGACCGAGCAAGCCGCCACCGCGCGGATGCTCGCCGTCCGGTTGGACATCCGCCGCGGCAATCTCAAGCGGGCCGTCGAGACCCTGCGGAAGGTTCCGCGGCCCGGGCAGCTCACCCCCATCGACTACCGCATGCTTCGGCGGCTCTGCCGGGCCGAACTCGCCGTTGCCCACGGTGACCGGGCCAAGGCGCTCACCGAGATCCGGTCCGGGCTCACCGAGCTCGACGCCGTCCGGGACCGGATGGGTGGGCTCGATCTCGTCTCCGGGACCGCCCTGCACGGGCAGGAGCTCGCCGATCTCGCCGTCAAGCTCGTGCTGGAGCGCAACGATGCCCGGCGGCTGTTCGTCTGGCTCGAACGGACGCGGGCCCAGACCTACCGCTACGAACCCCTCTCCGCCGGGACCGATCCGGAGCTCGCCGCGCGCGTTGCCGAGGTGCGGGGGCTCGGGCAGGCCATCCAGGAGGCCCAGCACGACGGGCATCCCATCGCCGGGCTGCGGGCCAAGTACAACGAACGGCTGCGGGAAGCCCAGCGGCTCGGCTGGCACACCGGGCGGTGGGGCCGGCCGCGGCCCGTGGCCGGGCTCGACGAGGTCGTCGCGCGGCTGGGCGAGCGGGCCATGGTCAGCTTTGCCGCTTCCGGGGACGAGCTCGTCGCCGTCGTCGTGGCCGGGGGTGAGTGCCGGCTCGTGCGGCTCGGGTCCGCCGGGGCCGCCGCCGAGTCCGCGCGCGTGCTCAACGTCGACCTCGATGCCCTCGCGCCCGACAACCTGCCCGAACGGCTCGCCGAGGTCGTCATGACCTCCGCGCGCAAGCAGGCCGACAAGCTCGACACCCAGATCATCCAGCCCCTCGCCGACTCCATCGGCGACCGTGAACTGGTCATCGTCCCGACCGGGCCGCTCTACGCCGTGCCGTGGGGCGTGCTGCCCGGCCTGCGGGGGCGGCCGACCGTCGTCGCCCCCTCGGCGACCGCGTGGCTCGCCGCCGAGCTGACGAAGTCTTCGCGGGCCCGCAAGATCGTGCTCGTCCGCGGGCCCGGCCTGGCCGGCGCCCGTGCCGAGCTCGAGAAGCTCACCACGCACTACCGCACCGCGACGACGATGACCGGCGCCAAGGCCACCGTGAAATCCGTGCTGCGCGCGATGGACGGCGCCAAGCTCGCGCACTTCGCCGCCCACGGCGCGCACGAGCCGGAAAACGCGCTGTTCTCGCGGCTCGAACTCGCCGACGGCGCCCTCTTCGGCCACGAGATGGCCGGGCTGCGGCAACCGCCGCGGCAGGTCGTGTTCGCCGCCTGCGAACTCGCGATGAACCGGATCCGGCCCGGCGACGAGGCCCTCGGCTTCGCCAGTGCGTTGCTGGCCAGCGGCTCCCGGACGGTCATCGCGCCGCTGTCGCGCGTCGGCGACCTCGCATCGGCGGCCGCGATGGACGACTACTACCGCGCGCTGGCCGTCCGCGAGAGCCCGGCGCTCGCGCTGGCCGACGCGATCGCCGTCGACCCGTTCCGGCGCCCCTTCGTCTGCCTCGGCGCCGGCTAGACCGGCTGTGCCGGGGGCGACCACACCAGCCGCGGGTCGGTCTGGACGAAACTGCCGAGCAGCTGGTCGATCCGGGTCAGCACGTCGAGGTCGAGCCGGACGCCGGCGGCCTTGGCGTTCTCGGTGACCTGCTCCGGCGTGCTCGCGCCGGCCACCGCCGCCGCGACGCTCTCGTGCTGCAACGTCCACGCCAGCGCGAGCTGCGCCATCGTCAGGCCGGCGTCGTCGGCGACGCCGCGCAGCAGCGCCACCCGCTCCAGCAGCTCCGGCAGGAGCAACGGCCGCGCGGACGACGGCCCGGCCCCGCGCGACCCCACCGGGATCCGCCCGGCCCGGTACTTGCCGGTCAGCACGCCTTGGGCGAGCGGCACCGAAGCGAACTGCCCGACGCCGATCCGCGCGCCCACCGGCATCACCTGGGCCTCGGGCACCCGCCACAGCATCGAATAGTGCGGCTGGTTGGCGATCAGCGGGACGTCGTGGCGCGCGGCGGCCTCGTGGGCCTGCAGCAGCTGCTCGGCCGTCCACTCCGACGTGCCGACGTACCGGATCTTCCCCTGCCGCACCAGGTCCGACAGCGCGAGGAACGTCTCCGCGACCGGCGTGCGGTAGTCGAAGCGCAGCAGCTGGTAGACGTCGACGTAGTCGGTGCGCAGCCGCCGCAGCGAGCCCTCCAGCGACGCGATCACGTGCTTGCGGCTCAAGCCCGCGTCGTTGGGGCCCGGGCCTTCCGGCCAGAACACGCCGGTGCACAGCACCAGGTCGTCACGGCGCACGCCGGCGAACGCCGCCCCGAATGCGGCCTCCGCGGCGCCGCCGTCCCAGGCCGCCGCGGTGTGGAACGTCGTGACGCCGGCGTCCAGCGCCGCGGCGACGCAGCCGGGCGAGCCGTGCGTCAGCCAGTTGCCGTAGGCGATCTCGCTGACGGCGAGCCCGCTCGCGCCGACCCTGCGGTACTCCACCTCAGCCTCCCACGGCCATCTCGTCGATCCACGCGTCGACCGCGCCGGCCTTGCGCGCGAACGACTCCCGCACCGATTCGTGCGGCAGGATCAGGAACTCCTCCGCGCCGAGGCCGCGCACGACCGCTTCGGCGACGTCTTCGGGGTCGATGAGCGGGGCCGCCGCGGCGATGGCCAGCGCGGCCGGGTGCCCGGCGGCGATGCCGGGCTCCAGCAGCGCAGTCCGGACGCCGAGCGGGCACAGCGCGCTGACCCGCACCCCACGCGGCCGGTAGGTGACCGCCAGCCACTCGGCGAGCCCGACCGCCGCGTGCTTGGTGACCGAGTACGGCGCGTCGCCGGGGATGCCGAGCAGGCCGGCGCCCGACGCGGTGATCAGCAGGTAGCCCTCGCCGCGTGCCAGCATCGACGGCAGCACCGCCTGCGCGGCGTGGACGTGCTGCATGACGTTGATCTCCCACGACTTCTGCCACTGCTCGTCGGCCGCGTGCACGCCGGTGCCGAACGCCGCGCCCGCGTTGGCGCAGAACACGTCGATGCGGCCGAACTCGGCGCGGGCCGTCGCGACCAGGGCCTTCAGGTCCTTTTTGGACGTCGCGTCGGCGGTCACCGCGACGGCCCGGCCACCCGCGGCCGTGATCCCGGCCGCCACCCGCGCGGCGCCGTCGGCGTCCACGTCGGACACGACCACCCCGGCCGCGCCTTCCGCGGCGAAGCGGCGGGCCATGGCGGCCCCGATTCCGTGTGCCGCGCCGGTCAGCGCGACCACGCGTCCAGTCAGTTCCACGCGGGCTCCAGGTATTTCAGTGTCGAATTGTCACGCGGGTGCGGGAAATGTATTTCCCGGTTGCGATGCGTGTGATAAAAGTGCTGGTCAGCGTCATGTTCTTGCCTTGTTCCACGGTTTTTCACCGTAGCACGAGTATTGCGTTTCCGGTGCCTGGTGCGTTATTCCTGAAGATCGCAACGCCCCGCGCACAGGAGGTCCGCCGATGGCCGCGCTCGTTCCGCCGTCGCACGCTCGCCGGCTCCGGTGTCTCGGGGCCGGCGATCCCGACGTGGTCGCCGCGGTCGCGCGCGGCGGCGGCCTCGGCGTCCTCGACGGCGCCGACCCGGCGGACCTGCGGCTGGTCGAGGCCCGGGTCCGGGTGCCGTACGCCGTGCGGACGGACGGCCCCTTGCCCGAAGGCGCGGCCTTCGCCGTCCGCACGAAAGCGCCGTGGGCCGGCGCGCTCGCCGAGGTCGCGGACGTGGCCACGGCTGCCGAGGCCGTGCGCGGCGGCGCGCTGGGCCTCGTCGCCGGTCCGGGGGAGCTGAGTGACTTCGTTTTGCTGCAACAGCTTCTGACCACCTTCGACGTCCCGGTCTGGGGCCGCGTGGCCGGGCCGCGGACGGCCGTGGGCGCGCTCGCCGGCGGCGCGGCGGGTGTCGTCGTCGAGTCCACAGAGGACGTCTCCCGGATCGTCGGCGCGAAGGTGCCCGCGGCCGGCCTTGGCACCGGGCTGTGCCGGACGCTGGGCAGCGCGCTGCCGATCGTCCAGGGCCCGATGACACGGGTGAGCGACCAGCCGGGCTTCGCGGCCGCGGTCGCCGACGCGGGCGGGTTCCCGTTCGTCGCGGTGGCCACGGCGAACGGCGCCCGCACCGCCGAGCTGCTCGCCCGCACCGCCGAGCGCCTCGGCGACCGGCCGTGGGGCGCGGGCATCCTCGGCTTCGTGCCCGACGACCTGCGCGTCGCCCAGCTCGCCGCGATCCGGGCGGCGCGACCGCGGTGCGTGCTGGTCGCGGGCGGGAAACCAGGACAGGCCAAGGCCCTGGAAGCCGACGGGATCGCGACGTTCCTGCACGTGCCGTCGCCGGTCCTGCTCCGCCAGTACCTCGACGCCGGGATCCGCCGGTTCGTCTTCGAGGGCGCCGAATGCGGTGGGCACGTCGGCCCGCGGGCGAGTTTCGCGCTGTGGGAGGAACAGCTGGCTGTCCTCGACGGCGCGAAGGACGTCGAAGTGCTGTTCGCCGGCGGGATCCACGACGCGCGCTCGGCCGCCGTGGTCGCGGCGATGGCCGAGCCGATCGACGCCGCCGGGGTTCTGATGGGCACCGCGTACCTGTTCACCGAAGAAGCCGTGACGCACGGCGCGATCACCGGGCTGTTCCAGGAGCGCGCGCTCGCCGCGGACACCACCGTGACGCTGGAAACGGCGCCGGGCCACCGCACGCGGTGCCTGCCCAGCCCGTACACGACGGAGTTCGCGCAGGTCAAAGCCGGTCTGGGTGACACGCCCGAGGCGTGGCAACGGCTGGAGGAGCTGAACACCGGGCGGCTGCGCGTCGCGAGCAAGGGCGTCCGCCGCGACGGCGAGGCGCTCGACACCGCCACCCAGCTGGCCGAGGGGATGTTCATGGCGGGCGAGGTCGCCGTCCTGCGGGACCGCCGGACGACGATCGCCGAGCTGCACCGCGACGTCACGTCCGGGAAGACGTTCGCGCGCCCGGAGGAACCGGTGCCGGACTCCCGCGACATCGCGATCATCGGCATGGCCTGCACGTTCCCCGGGGCGCGCGACCTCCCGGCGTTCTGGTCGAACATCCTCCGCGGCGAAGACGCCGTCACCGAAGTCCCGCGCGACCGCTGGGACCCGGAAGTCTACTTCGGACAGTCGACGTCGAAGCACGGCGCCTTCCTGCCCGCGCTGGACGTCGATCCGCTGGAGTTCGGCATCCCGCCGTCGGCGATGGGCAGCATCGACCCGGCGCAGCTGGTGTCCCTGGAAACCGCGCGTCGCGCGCTGGCCGACGCCGGGTACGCGAACCGGGACTTCGACCGCGAGCACACGAGCGTCGTGTTCGGCGCGGAGGCGGGCGGCGACCTGGCGAACGCGGGCACGCTGCGGTCGCTGCTCGACGGCTACCTCGACGACGTGCCGCCCGAGCTGCTCGCGCAGCTGCCGGCGCCGACCGAGGACACGTTCCCGGGCACGCTGGCCAACGTCATCTCCGGCCGGATCGCGAACCGCCTCGACCTCGGCGGCGCGAACTACACGGTCGACGCGGCGTGCGGCTCGTCGCTGGCCGCGCTGGACCTCGCGGCGAAGGAGCTGCGGGCGGGCACGAGCTCGCTGGTCCTGTGCGGCGCGGTCGACCTGCACAACGGCATCCACGACTACCTGATGTTCACGTCGGCGGGAGCGCTGTCCCCGACGGGCCGCTGCCGCCCGTTCGACGCGGCGGCCGACGGCATCGCGCTGGGTGAAGGGGTGGCGTGCCTGGTGCTCAAGCGCCTGCCCGACGCCGAGCGCGACGGCGACCGGATCTACGCGGTGGTCAAGGGAGTGGGCGCGGCCAGCGACGGCAAGGCGCTCGGGCTGACAGCCCCGCGCCCGGAGGGTCAGCGGCGCGCGTTGGAGCGGGCGTACCGGGACGCGGGAGTGTCCCCTGTGGACGTGGGGCTGGTCGAGGCCCACGGCACGGGAACGGTGCTGGGCGACGCGACGGAGCTGCGCACGCTGACCGGCTTCTTCACGGACGCGGGCGCGCAGGCGGGGTCGTGCGCGCTGGGGTCGGTGAAGAGCCAGATCGGCCACACGAAGTGCGCGGCGGGCCTGGCGGGGCTGATCAAGGCGACGCTGGCGCTGTGGCACGAGGTGGTGCCGCCGACGCTGCAGCTGAGCAGGCCGAACGAGGCTTGGGACGCGACGGAAAGCCCGTTCACGTTCACCACGGCGGCGCGGCCCTGGGCGGCCCCGGCGAGGTTCGCGGGGGTGAGCGCGTTCGGCTTCGGGGGGACGAACTTCCACGCGGTGCTGGGGGCGGCGCCGGTCGCGCCGGATCGGCGGCACGGGTTGCGGGATTGGGCGCCGGAGGCGGAGGAGGCGCTGGCCGAGCTGGAACGCGCGGCGGCGGAGAAGCGCGCCGATCCCGGCAAGGTCGCCTTCCTCTTCCCCGGCCAGGGCAGCCAGCGCACCGGCATGCTCGCCGACCTCTTCGTGCACTTTCCCGACCTCGCCGAACTCCTCCGCCTCGCGCCCGGCATCGCCGCCACCGCCTTCCCGCCCAACGCCTTCACCCCCGAAGCCGCCGACGCCCAGGAAGCCGCGCTCACCGACACGCGCGTTGCCCAGCCCGCGCTCGGGCTCGTCGAAACCGCCGTTGCCCGGCTGCTCGCCCAGCTCGGCGTCCACCCCGACTTCCTCGCCGGGCACAGCTACGGCGAGCTCGTCGCCCTCTCCGTCGCCGGCGCCTTCGATTCCGAAACCCTCCTGCGCCTCAGCCGGGCCCGGGCGCAGGCCATCGCCCAGGTCGCCCGGCCCGGGACCATGGCCGCCGTCAAAGCGCCACGAGACGCCCTCACCGCCACCCTCATCGGTCCCGATGTCGTCGTCGCCAACCACAACGCTCCCGAGCAGGTCGTCCTCTCCGGACCCGTCCCCGCCATCGAACGCGCCGTCCGGCGGCTCGCGGAAACCGGCATCGGCGCCCAGCGGATCCCCGTCTCCTGCGCCTTCCACAGCCCACTGGTCGCCGGTGCGGGCGAGGTTTTCGCCCAGGCACTCGCCGAAGCACCCGTCAACACGCCGCGGAAACCCGTGTGGGCGAACCGGACCGCCCAGCCGTACCGCGACGACGTCCGCGACGAACTCGCCGCGCAAATCGGTGCCCCCGTGCGCTTCCTCGACCAGATCGAGGCCATGTACGCGGCCGGGGCACGCACCTTCGTCGAGGTCGGACCCGGGCGGGTGCTGTCGCGGCTCATCGCCGACATCCTCGGCGACCGGCCACACACCGTCGTCGCCTGCGGACCCGACCTCAGGGGCTTACTGGCCGCGCTCAAAGCTCTCGCCGACGCCGGTGTCGACGTCCGTCCCGACCGGCTGATCCGGCCGAAGCCGTCCGCACCTTCCGCCACCGCCTGGGCCGTCGACGGGCGGTCCGCCCGCGCGCCCGGCTCCGCCGTCCCCGCACTGTCCCCGGCCCGACGAATCCGGAGTACCGCCATGACCCAGCCCGCGCCCGGCCGCGACCAGGCGATCGTCGACTTCCTGCGCACCACCCGCGAGCTCGTCGCCGCCCAGCGGGAAGTCATGCTCGGCTACCTCGGCAGCGCGCCCGCCCCGGTCCCGCTTCCGGTCGTCATCGAGGAACCCGAAGCGCAGGCCCCAGCAGAAAAGCCGGAAGCCGACGTCATGCGCACCGTCATCGACGTGGTCAGCGAACGCACCGGCTACCCGGCCGACATGATCGCCGGCGACCTCGACCTCGAAGCCGACCTCTCGATCGACTCCATCAAGCGGACCGAAATCGCCGGCACGCTGCTCGCCCGGCTCGGCCTGCCCGCCGACGACCGCACCGACCAGCTCAGCCGCGACCGCACGGCGAACGCCCTCGCCGCGCACCTCGAAAGCTGGCTGACGCCCACACCGCCGGCCGCCCCGCCGCGCCGGTACCGGCTCGAACGGGTGCCCGTGCCGCTGGCCCCGGATCCTGGGCGGCTGCGCGGGAAGACCGTGGCCGCGCCGGACGACGCCGTGCGAGCCGCCTTCGCCGCGGCCGGGGCCGACGTCGTCGAGGCCGACGCGGACATCACCGTGCTGTTCGCCCGCGACCTCACAGAAGTGTTCACCCGGCTCAAAGCGCTGCGGGGGACCGTCCTCGTGGCGGCGGAGCCGGACGCCGTGCCCGGGCTCCGCGGCCTGGTGCGGTCGGCCGCGCTGGAGCGTGCCGGCGTGACGCGGCTCGTCGAGGTCACGCAGGACGTGGCGAAAACGCTGGTGGACGAGGCCCTCAGCGACGGCCCCTCGGTCGTCGGCCACGACGACGCCGGCCGCTTCACGATCGAGCCGCGGCCGGCGGACCTCCCGTCGATCGCCTACTCCGGTGCCGGACCGGGCGGTGGCGAGCTCGCCGCGCTGGGCCTCGGCCCGGACTCCGTCGTCCTGCTGGTCGGCGGGGCCCGCGGGATCACCGCCCACGCGGCGGTCGCGTTCGCCGCCGCCGGGTGCCGGCTCGAACTCGCCGGGCGGACCCCGTGGCCGGGCGAGCCGGACGATCTGCCCGCAGACCCCACGGCGATGCGCGCGGTGCTGGCCGGCCGCGGCGGCTCGGTCGCCGAGATCGAACGCCGCGTGCGGACCGTCCTGGCGCAGCGCGAGATCGGCCGCACCCTCGACGAGATCCGCGCCGCGGGCGGCGACCCTGCCTACCGGGTGCTCGACGCGCGCGACGCCGACGCCGTGCAGCGGCTGGTCAAGGACCTCGGCGGCCGGCTCGACGGCGTCGTCTTCGCCGCCGGGGTCATCGACGACAAGCTCATGGCGGACAAGGACGAGCAGTCGTTCCGGACCGTCTTCGAGACCAAAGCGGCCGGTGCGCGGACCCTGCTCGACGCGCTCGACACCGAACCCGGGTTCGTCGCGTTCTTCGGGAGCATCGCCGCGGTGCTCGGCAATCGTGGCCAGACCGACTACGCCGCCGCCAACGACGCGCTCGAAACCCTCGGCAGGAACTGGCCGGGCCGGGCGGTGACCGTCCACTGGGGACCGTGGGCGCCGGACGCGGACCACGGCGGCATGGTCTCGCCGGAGCTGGCGCGCGAGTACGAACGCCGGGACGTCGCCCTGCTCGACCCGGCCGCCGCCACCGCGGCCCTGCTGCGCGAACTCGCCTACGGCACGGACCGCGCGGTGCTCTACACGGCGTCGCTGTGGTGACGCCGGTCGCCATCGTCGGCATGGGCGCGTTCCTCCCCGGCGCGTCCACAGTGGACCAGTACTGGCAGAACCTGGTCGATGGCACCGACGCCGTCACCGAAGCCCCGGCGCGCCACCGGGACCCGGAGTTCCCCGGCCGCCGCGGCGGCTTCACGCCGGACACCCTCGACTTCGACCCGGTCGCCCACGGCGTCCCGCCGACGTCCCTCGACGGCACCGAGCCGGACCAGCTGACGGCGCTGGCCGTCGCCGTGGCCGCGGTCGGCGACGCCGGTGGCCTCGGCCGGCTCGGCGACCCCGAGCGGATCGGCGTCGTGCTCGGCCGCGGCGGGTACCTCTCGCCCGGGCTGCGGGGCTTCGACCAGCGGGTTCGCACCGTCCGGCAGATCACCCGCACGGTCGGCGAGCTGATGCCGTCGGCGGGACCGGCCGTCCTCGAGCGGCTGCGGACGGCGTTGCTCGAACCGCTCGGCGAGTTCCGGCCCGAGACCGCCGCCGGGCTGGTGCCGAACCTCGCCGCCGCCCGCGTGGCGAACCGGCTGGACCTCGGTGGCCCGGCGTACACGGTGGACGCCGCTTGCGCGTCTTCGCTCGTCGCCGTCGACCAGGCGATCGGCGAGCTGACCCGCGGCCGCTGCGACGTCGTCCTCGCCGGTGGCGCGCACCAGACGCAGGACGACACGCTGTGGTCGCTGTTCACCCAGCTCGGCGCGCTGTCGCCGAGCCGGCGGATCAGCCCGCTGTCCCGCGAGGCGGACGGCATGCTCCTCGGCGAGGGCACGGCGATCGTCGTGCTCAAGCGGCTGGCCGACGCCCGCCGCGACGGCGACCGCGTGTACGCCGTGATCCGCGGCAGCGGCACGTCGAGCGACGGGCGGGGCGCCGGCCTGCTCAGCCCGTCCGTCGCCGGGCAGACCCTCGCCCTGCGCCGGGCCTGGGCGGGCCGCGATCCCGCGGAAATCGGCCTGCTGGAAGCACACGGCACCGCCACCCCCGCCGGGGACGCCGCCGAGCTGACCACCGTCGCCGGCTTCTTCGGCCAGGTGGACGGGCCACGCGCGGTGATCGGCTCGGTCAAGTCGATGATCGGGCACACGCTGCCGACCGCCGGCGTCGCCGGGCTGGTCAAGGTGGCGCTCGCGCTGCACCACGGCGTCCTGCCGCCGACGCTGCACTGCGCCGATCCGAACCCGCTGCTCGACAAGACGCGCTTCCGGGTACTGGCCGAGGCCGAGCCGTGGGGCGCGCTGCCGCGGGTGGCCGCGGTCAACGCGTTCGGCTTCGGCGGGGTGAACGCCCACGTCGTCCTCGAAGCCGGCGACCCGGTGTCGAAGCGACGCGTGCGCGTCGACGAGCCGGAACGCGTGCTGCGCCTGGCCGCGCGCACGCCGGAGGAGCTCCTGGACCGGCTGGACCGGCCGGGGCCGGGCGACGGCCCGTGCCGGCTCGGGATCGTCGCTCCCGACGAGCGCAAGCGGGCGACCGCTCGCCGGGTGATCGCCAAGGTGGCGGCCGAGGGCCGGTCGTGGCACGGTGCCGGCGACGTCTGGTGCAGCGTCGACCCCTTGCTGCCGGGCGGGAAGACGGCGTTCGTCCACCCGGGACTGGAAGCCGGTGGGGAACCGCGTCTCGACGACGTGGCCCGGCACTTCGGCCTCGACCGTCCACAGTGGTCGGAGACGAGCGTGCTCGACCGGGCGGCGAGCGTGTCGGCGGCCGGGCTGCTGCTCGACGACGTCCTGCGGCGGCTGCGGATCCGGCCGGACGCGCTCGCCGGGCACAGCGTCGGGGAGTGGACCGCGATGCGGGCCGCCGGGATGTACACCGCGGCGCCGGACGCCTTGACGCGGTACTGGCCGGACGGCTTCGAGCTGCCCGAGGCCGACTACCTCGTGCTCGGCGCCCCGGCCGCGCGCGTGGCCGGGCTCTTGACAGGTGACCTGGTCATCTCCCACGAGAACGCGGCGCGGCAGACCATCGTGTGCGGGCCGCCGGACGCCGTCGCGGAGTTCGCGACGACCTGCCGCGGCGCCGGGATCGTCGCCACGACCCTGCCGTTCCGGTCCGGCTTCCACACCCCGCTGATGGCGCCGCACCTCGCGCCCTTCGCCCGGCTCGTCGCGGACCTGGACCTGCGGGCACCGGCGCTGCCGGTGTGGTCGGCGACGACCGCGCGGCCGTATCCCGCGGCCCCGGACGACGTCCGCCGGCTCTACCTCGACCACCTGCTGCGCCCGGTCCGGTTCCGGGAGCTGACCGAGGCGATGTTCGACGCCGGGTTCCGGGTGTTCGTGCAGGTCGGGGCCGGCCAGCTCGGCTCGTTCGTCACCGACACGCTGGGCGAGCGGCGGCACCTGGTCGTCGCGGCCGCGTCCGGCACCCGGCCCGGGCTCGCGCAGCTGCGGCGCCTCGCCACCGCGGTGTGGACCGAGGGCGGCGACCCGGACTTCGCGGCGCTGGAACCGCGGCGGATCCGGCTCACCACCGGGAACTCCCTGCTGTCGCTGGGGGAGTCGGCCCGCGGCCTGCTGGACGAACCCGCCGAGGCCACGGACCCGATCGTGGCCGAGTTCACCGCGTTGCTCACCGAAACCCGCCAGGCCGCGGCGGAGGTCGTCGCGGCTGCGCGGCGCCGCGTCGAGTCCACTGTGGACGTCTCCGTGGCGGCCATGCCCCACCTGCGCGACCACCGGTTCTTCCGGCAGCGCGACGGCTGGCCCGACGAGTCCGACTTCCGGCCGGTGGTGCCCGCGACGACGCTGGTCGACCTGGCCTGCCGGGCCGTCGAACGCACCTGGCCGGGCACGACGGCGGTCGCGGTGCGGGACGCCGTGTTCTCGCGGTGGCTGATCGCCGCCCCGGCCCGGCGGGTGCCGCTGTCGATGAGCCGCGAGGGCGACCAGGTGACCGTCGAAATCGGACCGTACGCGCTGCTGACCGTTGAGCTGGGAGCGTTCGCGCCACCGCCGCCACGGACCGCGGTGCCCGGGCCGGAGACCGCGCCGCCGCTGACCGCGGCCGAGGTCTACGCGCGGCGCGAGATGTTCCACGGCCCGGCCTACCAGGGCCTTTCCCGGCTGACCGGGCTCGGCGAGCAGCACATCCGCGGCGACCTGGTCGTCCCGGACGCACCCGGCGGGCTGCTCGACAACGTCGGCCAGCTGCTCGGCTGCTGGCTGATGGCCACCCGGTCCGCCGACCTGCTCGCGTTCCCGCGCTCGATCGGCCGGCTGACCTGGCACGGCCCGGAGCCGGCGCCCGGGACGCGGCTGGAGTGCCTGGTGCGGGTCCGGCTGCCACGGCCGGACGTCCTCGAGATGGACGCCGAGCTGGTCCGTGACGGCCGGGTCCTGGCGCGCATCGAGCGCTGGCGGGACGTCCGGTTCCCGTGCGACCGCGCCGCCCACCGCGTCTACGCGTTCCCGGCGGAGAATCTCCTCGGCGAACGGCGGGACGACGGCTCGGTCGCCGTCACCGACCGCTGGCCGACGGTCGCCGCGCGGGACATCTACGCCGGCATCTACCTCGGCGCCGCCGAACGCGCCGAGTTCGCCGCCGTCGCGCCGAGGCAGCAGCGCGGCTGGCTGCTGACGCGGATCGCGGCGAAGGACGCCGTCCGCGCGCGGCTCGGCGAACCCGTCTACCCGGCGGAAATCCGGGTGCGCGAAGACGGCACGGTGTCCGGTCACGGCCGTGCGCTCCCGCCCTTCGCCGTTTCGGTCGAGCTGACCGGTGACACCGCCATCGCACACCTCAGGAGCACGAAATGACCATCGCGTCCACCACTTTCGACGTCGTCGCCGAGCTCCTCACCGAGCTCGTCGGGGATGCCGAGGTGCTCGGCATCGAGATCACCCCGGACACGACGTTCCACGAGGACCTGCAGCTGGAGAGCATCGACCTGGTGACGTTCGCGAGCATCCTCGCCGAGCACTTCGGCGCCGACGTCAACCTCGCCGAATACCTGGCGGAGCAGGACCTCGACGACGTCATCGGGCTGACCGTCGGCGACATCGCCCGGTTCGTGGGGGAGCGCACGTGCCCACGATGACCGTCAACGGGCTGCGCACGAACGTACAGCTCGTGCCCGCCGGTGGCACCGAGACCGTGGTGTTCCTGCACGGCATGGGCACCGACAGCCTGGCGAGCTTCTACCTGACGCTGGCGCCGCCGGTCGCGGCCGCCGGCATCGACGTGATCAGCTACGACCTGCGCGGGCACGGCAAGACCGAGCGGCCCGAGCGCGGGTACACGCTCGGCGACTTCGTCGCGGACCTCGACGACCTGCTGCGGCAGCTCGGCGTTTCGCGCCCCGTTCACCTGGTAGGCAACAGCTTCGGCGGCACACTCGCCTACAGCTACGCCGTGGCGTGTCCGGAGCGCGTCCGCAGCATCGTGTGCATCGAGTCGGAGCCGGCGACCGCGGTGTGGGCGGAGAAGATGAGCGCGATCCTCGCGTACACCGTGCGGTTCCTGCAGGTCGAGGAGAGTTTTGCCTGGATCGAGGCGAACTTCAGCGCGCACCACCGGCGGCTGGCGCGGCTGGCGGCCGAGCGGATCACGTCGACGTCGATGGCCGAGGAGGTGCCGCTCGGGCCGTTGCTGACCTGGGACCAGGTCGCGGCGATCGGCTGCCCGGTGCTGTCCATCCTGGGCAGTCACGGCTACCAGGCCGACGACCTTGAAGCGCTGACGTCGCTGCTGCCGAACGGCGAGCTGCACGTGTTCGAGGGCCAGGGGCATTCGGTGCTGGTGGAACAGCACCGGGAGGTGCGCGAGCTGGTGCTCGAGTGGATCGAACGGCACGCGGCGTGAGGTTCCTGCTGGTCGTGCCGCCGCTGGCCGGGCACGTGGCGCCGCTCCGCGGGGTGGCATCGGTGCTGTCGTCGCGGGGGCACCAGGTGGCGTGGTGCGGTCCTTGCCCGGAACTGTCCACTTTGGTCTCGGGGCGCGTGTTCCCGGCGGGGGACTCGGCGCCGTTCGCGGTGTCACGGCGTCCGCCGGGGCTGCGCGGGTTCGCCGCGTTGAAGTACCTGTGGGAGTCGTACCTGGTGCCGTTGGCGGACGCGATGGTGCCGGGGGTCGCCGCCGCGGTGGCCGATTTCGCCCCGGACGTCGTGGTCGTCGACCAGCAGGCCATGGCGGGCGCGCTGGTGGCGTCGCGGTGCGGCCTGCCGTGGGCGACGTCGGCGTCGACGTCCACCGAGCTGGCCGACCCGCTGGGCGCGCTGCCGAAGATCGCGTCCTGGGTCGCGGAGTTGCAGGCCGGGTTGCGCGCCCGGCACGGCGTGCGGCTCGGTGACCTGCGGTTTTCGCCGCACCTGGTGCTGGCGTTCACGACCCGGGCGCTGGCTGGGGAGTCGCGGAGGGCAGTGTCCTACGTCGGGCCCGCCTTGCCTGCTGCCGCGGCCGGGTGGTCTCTTGTGGACGATCGCCCGCTGGTCGTGGTCACCTTGGGGACGTCGAATGCCATGGCAGGTGCGCGGTTCCTGGCCGAGAGCGTCGACGCGCTGGCCGGGATGCCGTCGGTGCGGGGGCTGGTGGTCGACCCGACGGGCTCGCTGGTGAGCGAAAGCGTCACGCTGGCGCGCCGGATCCCGCAGGTGGCGGTGTTCGCGCGGGCATCGGTGGTGGTCTGCCACGGCGGTCACAACACGGTGTGCGAAGCCCTGTCGGCCGGGGTGCCGCTGGTGGTGGCCCCGATCCGCGACGACCAGTCGATGCTGGCCCAGCAGGTGGTCGCGGCCTCGGCAGGCGTGCGGCTGCGGTTCGACCGCGCGAAGGCGGCGGACATCCGCGCGGCAATCGAGTCGGCGGAGCAGTGCCGACCGGGCGCGGCGAAGATCCGCGAGTCCTTCGAGGCGGCCGGCGGAGCCGAGGAAGCGGCAACGCGCTTGGAATCTCTGCTGGGCCGTGATTGAGGAGGCATCACACGTGATCAGAGGGGCATCATTCGTGTCTGGAGGGGAACTACGTGTGATTGGAGGGGCATCACGCTGATGCCCCTCCAATCACAGGTGATGCCCCTCCAATCACGAATGATGCCCCTCGCGGAAGGTGCGGGCCGCCCAGAAGGAGCCGGCCAGCGCGGCCGCCGCCGCGATCAGCAGTGCCACCGGGAGGGACCAGCCGAGCGGGCGGGCCAGCGCCAGCGCGCGGGTCGCGTCGATCGCGTACGTCAGCGGGTTCACCGCCGAGACCGCGCGGACCCACGGCGGCATCGTGTCCAGGGGCATGTACGCGCTCGACGAGAACATCAGCGGGAACATCACCACGAACGACGCCGCCTGGAGCGTCTCCGCCTTGCGCAGCCACGTCGTGATCGCCACGAACACCCAGCTCAGGCACCAGCCGACCACCAACGTCAGCACCAGCGCCAAGCCCAGGCCCGCCACCCCGCCCGCCGGGCGGAAGCCCAGGAAGACCACGCTCGCCACGGCCGTCACCACCAGCTGGACGCCCAGCCGCGCGGAGTCCGCCAACGTGCGGGCCACCAGGACCGAGAACAGCGAGATCGGCAGGCAGCGCAGCCGTCCGGTGAAGCCGCCGTAGATCTCCGCCAGCAGGCCCGCGCCCGAGCTCATCGCCGTCGTCATGGCGATGTTGACCAGCGTGGCCGGCACCAGGAAGTTCACGTAACCCTGGTACGCCGCGACACCCGGCAGAGCGCCGACGCCGCTGAACACCTGGCTGAACAGCAACAGCAGCACCACCGGCTGCAACAGGCCGAAGAAGACCAGCCGGCGGTCGCCGAACGCCGTGCGCAGCGAACGCGCGGTCAGGACCCGGACCTGCGTCCAGAAACCGGGTTCCGGCCAGGCCGCCGGGTCGCCGAGCGCGGTGACGGCCGCTCGGTGCCGGGACTGGGTCACGACGCTGTCCGGTGCAGTGACAGGTAGACGTCGTCGAGCGTCGGCTCGGTCACCGTCAGGTCCCGCAGCGGCGCGCCCGCCGCCTCGAGCGCGCGGACCACCACCGGGATGTCACCCGGGCCGGACAACGGCACGGTGAGCACCAGCGCGGCCCGGCCGGGCGCGAGACCCAGGCGCGCCAACGCGTGCACCGCGCGCTGCAACGCCAGCTCGGTGCCGAACGTCAGCGTCGCCGTGCGGGTGCCGAGCCGGGCCTTCAGCTGCGCCGGCGTCCCCGACACGGTGATGCGCCCGAAGCCGAGGACGACGACATGGTCGGCCAGCCGGTCCGCCTCCTCGAGGTACTGGGTGGTGAGCACGACGGTGGTGCCGCGGGCGGCCAGGCCCTCGACGATCGTCCACAACCCGGCCCGGCTCACCGGGTCGAGCCCGGTCGTCGGCTCGTCGAGGAACAGCACCTGTGGTGCGCCGACGAGGCCCGCGGCCAGGTCCAGCCGCCGCCGCATGCCGCCGGAATACGTCCCTGCCGGGCGGTCGGCCGCGTCTTCGAGGCCGAAGGCCGCGATCAGCTCGGTGGCCCTGGCAAGCGCCTGCCGTGGCCGGGCGCCCAGCAGCCGGGCGATCAGCACGAGGTTCCCGCGGCCGGACAGGGCGTCGTCGACCGCGGCGAACTGCCCGGTCACGCCGATCCGCCGCCGGACCGCGCGGCCGCGCTGCACGACGTCGTAGCCGCAGACCCGGGCGGTGCCCGCGCTCGGCCGGACGCGCGTGCTGAGGATGTCGATCAGCGTGGTCTTCCCGGCGCCGTTGTGGCCGAGGACCGCCAGCACCGCGCCACGGGCGACGGTGAGGCTGATCCCGGCGAGCGCGGTGACTTCGCCGTACTGTTTCGCGAGGTCCGTCACGGCGATGACCGGCTGGGACATGGCCGCTCCTTTCCTTGCCCCGGAAAAGGTATCGGGAGCTGTCGTCGCGATCAAGAAGATCGCCGTCATCCGCCGGGCGCGTGACAATTTTTACGGAATCGGATAGCACCCACGTGACAAGCGCTGACCTGCGTGACTCTTCCAGGAGGGGGCGATCCCCCGTGTGTGACAAAGAATGGGAAGCGGCTTGTTCACCCGGAAACACGGAGGTAGCTTTGCCGAAATTCCCCCATTTCCCGAGGTGACGACCCGTGAAGTTTTCGTGGAAGTCGAGAAAGCCCGCCTTCGGCCTGGCCGCCGTGACCGCCGCCGGGGTCGCGGCGGTCGTCGCGCTCGTCGGGGCGGGTCCGACCCAGGCCGCGCCGGTGAGCTTGACGCTGAACTACAACTGCCCGTTCCCGCTGATCGGCGACCAGGTCCTGGCGGTGAAGATCGACACGAACCTGCCCGACAACGCCGTCGCGGGTGCCGCGTCCACCCCGATCACCTTCGACGTCGACGTCACCGTGCCGGAGACCGCCACCGAGGGCCTCGCCCTGGTCGGCGCCACTTCGCTGGACGGCTCGGCGAAGGCCGCGGCCGTGCTCAAGTACCCGGTCGACAAGACCCTGAACCTGAACCTGCCGCTCACGATCCCCTCGACGCCGGTGCCGCCGTCGGGCGCGTTCCACGTCAAGAGCAGCGGCAAGGCGCCGGCGGTGACGTTCCCCAGCCCTGGCACCGCGTCGGTGACGGTCGGCAACTTCAGCACCACGATGACCCCGCGCACCGCGGACGGCCAGCCGACCGACCTCGGCACGTTCACGTCGGACTGCGTCGTGGTCCCGGGCCAGAACCAGCAGCTGGGCACGTTCGAGATCAAGCCGGCGGGCGGCACGACCACGCCGACCACTCCGACGACCCCCACGACCCCCACGACGGAGCCGACCACCCCGACGACCGAGCCGACGACTCCGACGACCGAGCCGACGACTCCCACGACGGAACCGACGACTCCGACCACGGAACCCACAACCCCCACCACCGAGCCGACGACCCCGACCACCGAACCCACAACCCCGACCACGGAACCGACGACTCCCACCACCGAGCCGACGACTTCCACGACGGAACCGACCACGCCCACGACGGAGCCGACGACTCCCACCACCGAGCCGACGACCCCGACCACGGAACCGACGACCCCGACCACGGAGCCGACGACCCCGACCACGGAGCCGACGACCCCGACCACGGAGCCGACCACCCCGACGACCGAGCCGACGACGCCGACGACCCAGCCGACCACCCCACCGGGCAGCATCGACGTCAAATACTCCGTGCAGGGCAAATCGGTCCTCAAGCAGCTGCACGCCACACTGCCCCTCGGCCCGGGCACCCTGGACGCCAAGCTCGACGCGGCCTCCGGCAAGTTCGGCGCCCAGCTCGCGCTGCCGAAGTCGGACGTCCACTTCCGCGTCCTGGGTTTCATCCCGGCGTCCGCGACCGTGAAGCTCAACCAGGTCGGCGCGATCACCGGCACGCTCACCGCCGGCGCGGTCAAGGCGAACGCCCAGGTCGACGTCCAGCTCACCAAGGTCCGCGTGTTCGGCTTCCCGATCCTGTCGTCGAAGTCGTGCCACACGGTCGAACCCGCCGCCGTGCCGCTGACGTCGGCACCCGGCTTCGACCCGCTCAAGGGCGGCAAGCTGACCGCGACCTACGGCATCCCGCGGTTCACCGGCTGCGGCTTCCTGACCGGCCTGATCACCGGTATCACCTCCGGCCCCGGCAACAAGCTGGACGTCACCCTCACCAAGAAGTGAACTCGATGACGCTGACCCGATTCGCGCTGCCGCTCGTGCTGGCAGTGGCCGCGTTCTCGCTCGGTGCCGCGGAAGCCGCGCCGGGCGAGAACGCACCGCCACCACCACAAGCGGCCGCCACGCAGATCCCCTTCGGCTTCACCCTCGGGGACGCGCAGCAGCCGACCACGAGCCACGTGGCCAAGCTCGGGTCCGACATCGCCTTCCCGCCGGGCACCTTCGACGGCTTCCTCGGCGGTCTCACGAACACCGTGCCGATCACCGGCAAGCTGACCATCCCGCCTGCGAACGGCTACTTCGTCGCGTTCCGGTTCATGCCGACTACCGGCCGGGTCGAGATCGTCCCGGACGGCGACGCGTCCGGCACGGCCACCGTGCGCACGGGCAAGGACAAGGACTGCAAGGCCACGCAGACCAACATCTGCGCCGACACCGACGTCACCGCCAAGGTCTTCATCAAGCTCTCGGACGTCAAGGTGGACGGCAAGCCCCTCGACGTCGGCCCGGGCTGCCGGACCGCCCAGCCCGCGGCGGTGAACATCAAGGCGCTGGTGCCGATTTCCCCACCGGCGCCGCCGGTCAAGGTGACGTCGACCTTCACCACGCCGCCGTTCGCCGGGTGCGTCGGGCACGAGGACGTCAGCCGGCTGCTCACCGGCCTGGTTTCCGGGCCCGGCAACACCTTCGTCTCGAACCTCCAGCTGCGCTGCTTCAGCACCGGGTGCAAGCCATGACGATCCAGGTGCGGCAGCGAGCGGCCAACGGCCTGCGCGAGTTCGGCCGGATGTGCGCGATGGGTCTCGATGTCCTCGTCGCCATGCTCCGCCGCCCGTACCAGGTGCGGGAGTTCGTCCAGCAGTTCTGGTTCATCGCCAGCGTGTCCATCACGCCGGCCATCCTGGTGTCCATCCCGTTCGGCGCGGTGATCTCGCTGCAGCTCGGCTCGCTCACCAGCCAGATCGGCGCCCAGCAGTTCAACGGCGCGGCGAGCGTGCTGGCCGTCGTGCAGCAGGCCAGCCCGATCGTGACGACGCTGATCATCGCCGGCGCGGGCGGCAGCGCCATCTGCGCCGACCTCGGCGCGCGCAGCATCCGCGAGGAGATCGCCGCGATGGAGGTGCTCGGCGTCTCGCCGATCCACCGGCTGGTCGTGCCGCGCGTGCAGGCCGCCGTTGGCGTGTCCGTGCTGCTCAACGGCCTGGTCAGCGTGGTCGGCGTGCTCGGCGGCTACTTCTTCACCGTGATCGTCCAGGGCGGCACGCCCGGCGCGTACCTGGCCAGTTTCAACGCCCTCGCGCAGCTGCCCGACCTCGTCGTCAGCTCGATCAAGGCCGTCATCTTCGGCTTCCTCGCCGGCGTCGTCGCGGCCTACCGCGGCCTGAACCCGAAGGGCGGCCCCAAGGGCGTCGGCGACGTCGTCAACCAGTCCGTCGTCATCACGTTCCTGCTGCTGTTCTTCGTCAACACCGTGCTCACCGCGCTGTACCTGCAGCTCGTCCCCGCGAAGGGAACCTGAGTGGCCATCCTCGGCAAACCCGGCGACCGGCTGTTCGACCTCGGCGACCAGCTGCTCTTCTACGTCCGCGCGCTCGCGGCCGTCCCGCTGGCCGTGACGCGTTACTTCCGCGAAGTCGTGCGCCTGCTGGCCGAAGTGACGTTCGGCAGCGGTGCCCTCGCGGTGATCGGCGGCACGATCGGCGTGATGGTTGGGCTGTGCGTGTTCACCGGCGTCACCGTGGGCCTGCAGGGCTTCAGCGCGCTGAACCAGATCAACATCTCGGCGATGACCGGGTTCCTGACGGCGTACTTCAACACGCGCGAGATCGCGCCGCTGGTGGCGGGGCTCGCGCTGTCGTCCACTGTGGGCAGTGGGTTCACCGCGCAGCTCGGCGCGATGCGCATCTCCGAAGAGATCGACGCGCTGGAGGTGATGGCCGTGCGGAGCATGCCGTACCTGGTCACCACCCGGATCGTGGCCGGGTTCGTCGCGATCATCCCGCTGTACGTCATCGGCCTGCTGATCTCCTACCTCGGTTCGCGGCTCACCACGGTCGTCTTCTTCGGACAGTCCGGCGGTACCTACGACCACTACTTCACGCTGTTCCTGCCACCCGGCGACGTGCTGTGGTCGTTCGGCAAGGTGCTCGTCTTCAGCGTCGGCGTGATCCTGACGCACTGCTTCTACGGCTACCGCGCGAGCGGCGGTCCGGCCGGGGTCGGCGTGGCGGTCGGCCGGGCCGTGCGGACGTCGATCGTGCTGATCAGCGTGCTCGACCTGTTCCTTTCCCTCGCCATCTGGGGCGCGACGACCACGGTGAAGGTGTCCGGATGAGCCGCTTCCGCACGCAGCTCGCCGGGGTCGCCTTCCTCGGCGTGCTCGTCCTGCTCGGATGGCTCGCCGTGGCCATCTACGACAAGGACTTCGACGACGCCGAGCTGGTGACGCTGCGGGCGGACCGCGTCGGCAACCAGCTCGCGCCGACCGCGGAGGTCAAGGTCAGGGGTGTCCCGTTCGGGGAGGTCCGGGCGGTGCGCAGCACGCGCGCGGGCGCCGAGATCGACCTCGCGCTCGACCCGGCGAAGATCGGCCTGCTGCCGGGGAACGTGTCCGCGCGGCTGCTGCCGAAGACGGTGTTCGGCGAGCGGTACGTCAACCTCGTGCTGCCGGACAGTCCACAAGGGAAACTTCGCGGCGGCGCCGTGATCGCTCAGGACCGTTCGGCCAACGCCATCGAGCTGGAACGCGTGCTCGGCGACCTGCTGCCGCTGCTGCGCGCGGTCCAGCCGCAGAAGCTGAACAGCTCGCTGGGCGCGATCTCCCAAGCCCTCGACAACCGCGGAAAGCCGCTGGGCGAGAGCATCGTCCAGCTGCAGGACCTCCTCGGCCGGCTGAACCCGCTGATGCCGCAGTTCAAGGCCGACATCACCGGGCTGGCGAACACTGCCGACGTCTACACGGGAGCAGCACCGGACATCCTCCAGGCGCTGAGCGACCTGTCGACGACCGCGAGGACCATTGTGGACACCCGAGCCGACCTCGGCAACCTCTACACGAGCGTCACGAGCGCCACCGGGCACCTGAACGAGTTCCTGCGGAAGAACAAGGACAACCTCATCGGCGTCTCGGCGGCGAGCCGGCCGACGCTGGAGCTGCTGGCACGGTACTCACCGGAGTTCCCGTGCCTGTTCGACGCGGTCAACCGGCTCAAGCCGCTGATGGAGAAGGCCCTCGGCAAGGGCACGAACGAGCCCGGCCTGCACGTGACGCTCACCGTCCAGGACCCGCGCGAGAAGTACGTCCCCGGCCGCGACACCCCGCGGTTCGACGCCACTGGCGGCCCGAAGTGCTACGGCGGCGGCGCGGCGGCGGCCGCCGATGGTGACCTGGGGCCCGCGAATTCGCTCGGCGAACGGCGGCTGGTCGCGGAGCTGCTGCGTCCGGAGCTGGGTGACGTTCCGGACTGGAGCAGTGTCCTCATCGGACCGGCGTTGCGCGGGACGGAGGTGACCGTCCGATGAGGAGCGTCGCCGGACCTGCCGTCAAGGGCCTCGTCTTCTTCCTGGTCACCGCGGCCGCGACCGCCGTGCTCGCGATCACGATCGCCAACTCGAACGTCGGCGCGACGATCGGCTACACCGCCCGCTTCACCGACGCGACCTCGGTCAACCCCGGCGACGAGGTGCGGATGGCCGGGGTCCGGATCGGCCAGGTGGACTCCGTGCGGGTCGTCGAACGCCGGCTCGCCGACGTCGGGTTCTCGGTCGGCCGCACGCACCGGCTCACGGCGTCGGCCTCGGTCACCATCCGCTACCGCAACCTGGTCGGCCAGCGGTACCTCGCGATCGACCCCGGCGCCACCGACACGTCACCGACGCTGGCCGAAGGCGCGCAGATCCCGCTCGAACGCACCAAGCCGGCACTCGACCTGACCGCGCTGTTCAACGGCTTCAAGCCGCTCTTCCAGGCGCTGTCGCCGAACGACGTCAACCAGCTGTCGTTCGAAATCATCCAGGTCCTGCAGGGGGAGGGCAGCACGATCGAGAGCCTGCTGCGGCACACCGCGTCGCTCACCGCCACCCTCGCCGGGAAGGACGCGCTGATCGGCCAGGTGATCGGCAACCTCAACACCGTGCTCGACACGCTGAACGCCCAGGGCGACCAGTTCGACACGCTCGTCGACACCACCGCCCAGCTGGTCACCGGCCTCGCGGCGGACGCCCAGCCGATCGGGCAGGCCATCGGCGGCCTCGGCGAGCTGACCACGGCGACCGCCGGGCTGCTCGAACAGGGCCGTCAGCCGCTCAAGGACAGCATCACCGCGCTCGGCGACCTGTCGAAGAACCTGGCCGGCAACACCCCGGTGTTCCAGCAGTTCCTCGACAACCTGCCGAAGAAGCTCGACCGGATCGGCACGCTCTTCTCCTACGGCTCGTGGGCCAACTTCTACCTGTGCGCGGTGGAGACCGACGCGAAACCGGCGCCGGGCGGCCCGCCCCCGGGCATTCCCGTGACGGCTGCGAGGTGCCGGTGAAACCCTTCCGCAGCCGCAACCCGATCGCCGTCGGCGCGGCGACCGCACTGGTCATGGCCCTGGCCGGCAGTGCCACGTTCTTCTCCGACGACCTGCCGCTCATCGGCGGCGGCACCACGTACAAGGCCGAGTTCCACGAGGCCGCCGGCCTGAAGCCGAACGACGAGGTCCGCGTCGCCGGCGTCAAGGTCGGCGAGGTCACCGACGTGCGGCTGGCCGGCGACCACGTCGAGGTGCTGTTCCGCGTCCGCGACACCTGGGTCGGCAACCGGACGACGGCGGCGATCAAGATCAAGACGCTGCTCGGTCAGAAGAACCTGGTGCTCGACCCGGTCGGCAACGCCGAACTCGACCCGGACCAGGCGATCCCGGCCGAGCGCACCAGCTCGCCCTACGACGTCACCACGGTGTTCAACGACCTGGCGAGCACGGTCGGGGCGATCGACACCGACCAGCTCGCGCAGGCGTTCCGCGTGCTGTCCGACACGCTCGGCGCGTCGGCACCGAGCGACGTGCGCACCGCGTTCGAGGGCATCGCCGCCCTGTCGCAAACGCTGGCGTCCCGGGACGAGGAACTGGTCAAGCTGTTCCGGAACACCAACCAGGTCTCGAAGACGCTCGGCGAGCGCTCCGGCCAGATCCAGGCGCTGATCCGCGACGGCAACACGCTGCTCACCGAGCTGAACGCGCGCAAGGACGCCATCGCGAAGCTGTTCACCGGCATCAAGAACCTCTCGATCCAGCTGCGCGGGCTCGTCGCGGAGAACCAGAAGACACTCGGCCCGGCGCTCGACCAGCTCGACCGCGTGGCGACCGTGCTGCAGCGCAACCAGGGGAAGCTCGAAGACAGCCTCCGCCTGGCCGGGCCGTTCTACCGGCTGCTCGGCAACGCCGTCGGCAACGGCCGGTGGATCGACACCTACATCTGCGGGCTGATCCCGACCGGCAGCACCCCGGGCAGCTGCCGGCCACCGAAGAACGGGGGACGCTGATGGCCCACCAGCTCACCGACCTGGGCGCGCGGGCACGCCGCCGGACACGGATGCGGGCGCTCACGCTCGGCGTCGTGCTCGCGCTCGGGGTCACGGCCGCCTGGCCGGTGGTGACCGCGCCGGCCGAGCGGACGCTGACCGCGTACTTCACCGCCGCCGTCGGCATCTACCCGAACTCGGACGTCCGCGTCCTCGGCGTCGCCATCGGCTCGGTGTCCGCAGTGGAGCCGAACGGCACCGACGTCAAGGTGACCATGACGCTGCGGCCCGGCGTGGCGCTGCCCGCGGACGCCGGGGCCGTCGTCATCACGCCGAGCCTGGTCGCCGACCGGTACGTGCAGCTCACGCCCGTCTACCGCGGCGGGCCGCAGCTGGCCGACGGCGCGTCGATCCCGCGGGAACGCACCGCGACGCCGGTCGAGGTCGACGACCTGCTGCACAGCCTCAACCAGTTGATGTCCGCGCTCGGGCCGCAGGGTGCCAACAAGGACGGCGCGGTCAGCGAGGTCCTGACCCGCTCGGCGGACTACCTGAACGGCACCGGGCAGACCATCGGCCAGGCGATCGAGAACCTCGGCGAGTTCGCGCGCACGGCGAGCGACTCGAAGGACGACCTGTTCGCGTCGGTCGACAACATCAGCAAGTTCACCGCGATGCTCGCCGCCAACGACGGCCAGGTCAAGCAGGCCATCTCGCAGATCGCGGCGCTGAGCGAGGTGCTGGCCGGCCAGCGCGACCAGTTCTCCGGCGCGTTGACCGAGCTGACCCAGGCGCTGAGCGTCGTGCAGGGGTTCATCAAGGACAACCGCGGCAAGGTGCAGTCCGATGTGGACAAGCTGGCCGACGTCACGAAGGTGCTCGTGAACCAGAAGGACTCCCTCGCCGAAGCCCTCACCGCGGCCCCGAACGCCCTGACGAACCTCCTGGGTGCCTACGACCAGGCGAACGGGACGATCGACGGCCGCGGCAACCTCCTCGAGTTCGCGGAGCCGAAATGAAGGCACTGGTCAAGCTCACCGCGGTGGTGGCCCTCGCGCTGGTCACCACCGGCTGCGGCAGCGGCGTGAGCGTCTACGACATCCCGCTGCCGGGCGGCGCCGCGCTCGGCGACCACCCGATCCACGTGACCGCGAGCTTCACGAACGTGCTGGACCTGGTGCCGCAGTCCGGGGTCAAGGTCAACGACGTCCCGGTCGGGCAGGTCGTCAAGGTCGAGCTGGCGCCCGGCGGGCACAGCGCGGTCGTCGAGCTGCTGCTCAACGGCGACGTCGACCTGCCGGGCAACGCCGTCGCCCGGCTGCGGCAGGCGAGCATCCTGGGTGAGAAGTTCGTCGAGCTGGCCCCGCCCGGCGACGCGACGCCGTCCGGCCGGCTGCTCGACGGTGCCACCATCCCGCTCGACCGGTCCACGTTGACGCCCGAGATCGAGGAGGTCTTCGGGGCGCTGTCCCTGCTGCTCAACGGCGGTGGCGTGGCGCAGGTGCAGAACATCAGCCGTGAGCTGAACGACGCCCTCGGCGGTCGCGAAACGGCGGCACGTTCGCTGTTGTCCGATCTGGACACCTTCGTGCGGGGGCTCGACGAGCACCGGAACGAGATCACCCGGGCCATCGAGAGCGTCGACAAGCTCGCGGCCACGCTGAACGCGCACACCGACCGGATCACGACCACGCTGAACGGCCTCACGCCCGGCATCGGCGTCCTCAACCAGCAGCGGGAAGCGCTCGTCGGGATGCTCAAGTCCCTGGACGGGCTGACCTCGGTCGCCGTCGACACGGTGAACCGCAGCAAGGACGACCTCGTCGCCGACCTGCGCGCACTGGAGCCGGTGCTGCGCCGGCTGGCCGACTCGGGCGACAAGCTGCCGAAGGCGATGGAGATGATCTTCACCTTCCCGTTCCCGGACGCCGCCCTGGACACCATCCGCGGCGACTACCTCAACGGGTTCCTGAAAGCGGGCCGCTGATGCTGACCCGGTTCGTGCGCGTGCAGGTGACGGTCTTCGTCGTCATCGCGGTCGTCGGCGTGGCCTACGTCGGGGCCACCTACGCGGGCCTCGACAAGGTGTTCTTCGACCGCGGCTACACCGTGACGGCCCGGTTCCCGACCGGCGGCGGCATCTTCACGAACGCCGAGGTCACCTACCGCGGGGTGCCGATCGGCCGCGTCGGCGAGTTGCGGCTCACCCCGGCCGGGATGGAAGCCGACCTCGAGATCGATTCCGGCACCGCACCCGTCCCGGCCGACACCGAAGCCGTCGTCGCGGACCGGTCGGCCGTCGGCGAGCAGTACGTCGACCTGCGGCCGCGGGTGGACGGCGGCCCCAAGCTGCACGACGGCTCGGTCATCACCCAGGCCGACACGAAGATCCCGCTGCCGGTCGACGTCGTCTTGTCGACAGTGGACTCGTTCGCCAATTCGGTGCCCAAGCCCGCGCTGCGGACGGTCGTCGACGAGCTGTACAACGCGACGTCCGACGCCGGCCCGGCGCTGGACCAGCTCGTCGGCCGCGGCATCGAGTTCGTGCAGGCGGCGAGCGCGCACGTCGCGCCGCTGACCCGGTTCGTCACCGACGCGCACACGGTGCTCGACACGCAGGTGCAGCAGGCCGGCGCGATCCGCGAGTTCGGCGCGAACGCGAAGCTGCTGGCCTCGACGTTGAAGCAGTCCGACGGCGACCTGCGCACGCTGATCCCGGCGGTGCCCGCGGCCGCGAACGAGGTCAGCGCGCTGCTCCGCGACGCCGGCCCGAACCTGGGCGTGCTGCTGGCGAACCTGCTGACCACCGCGGACGTGCTGGAAGCGCGGCAGGACGGGCTCCGTCAGCTGCTGATCACCGCGCCGCAGGCGGTCGCCGCGGCCGGCGCGATCGTGCGGCCCGACGGCGTCCACATCGGACTGTCGCTGACATTCTTCGACCCGCCGCCGTGCACCACCGGGTACCCGGCGCCGTACCGCGACGGCCTCGACACGTCGGTCCGCCCGCTGAACACGGCCGCGCGCTGTGCGCTGCCGAAGGGCGACCCGACGAACGTGCGCGGTTCGCAGAACGCACCGGGAGGACGGCCGTGAGGGTGCTTGCGTGGGTGGCCGCGGTCTTGGCGACCGTCGCGGCCGGCTGGTCGGGTTACACCTGGTGGCAGGCGGCACACGACGACGGCGTCGCCCGCGCGGTCGTCCGGGAAGAGGCGCTGCGGGCGGGCCGGACGGCGGTCGCCGGGCTGACCACTTTGGACTACCGGCAGGCCGCGCCCGGGTACCAGCACTGGCTGGACCTCTCCGGCGGCGCGTTGCACGACGAGCTGGCGGCCGACCGGCAGGGGAGCCTCGACCGGATCGCCCAGGCGAAGACCGTCACCACCGGCAAGGTGACCGACGCGGCGGTGACCGAAGTGGACACCGGCGCGGGCACGGCGAAGCTGATCGCTTCGGTCGAGCTGGTGGTGGCCCCGGACGGCGGCGAGGCCGTGACGAAACGCAACCGGTTCCAGGCCGACCTGACGCGCGGGCCGGGCGGCTGGCGCGTCACCGGCCTTGGGCAGGTTCCGGTAGGGGAGGCACCATGACGGTCCCGACGAAGAAGCGAGCGGTGAAGGTCGCCGGCCGCCACCACGGCTCTCGTGAGTGGCAATTAGGGTTAGAACCCGAATTACCACTCACGACGACCGGGCCACGGCGGCGGGCGACGGCGGTGCTCGCGGTCGTGGCCGTGCTGATGGCCGGTCTCGCGGTGTGGTTCACGCTCGAAGCGCGGAGCACGAACGCCGTCGTCGCGCACAACAGCGCGCTGTCCGACGTGGCCGGCACCGCGGAGGCCGCGAAGCAGGTCAGTGCGGCGCTCGGCACGGTGTTTTCCTACCGCTACGACGATCCGGCGGCGAGTTCGCAGGCAGCCCGGGACGTCTTGACCGGGCCGGCGCTCGCGCAGTACGAGCAGCTCTTCGGGCAGGTCCGGAAGCTTGCCGTCGAGCAGAAGCTCGTGGTCACGTCCACCGCCGTCGCTTCGGGTGTGAAGCTCCTGGACGGCGACCGCGCGGCGCTGCTGGTGTTCCTCGACCAGACCGGCACCCGAGGCGACGGGCAGCGCAGCACCGGTGCCGCCCAGCTGAGCGTCACGGCCGAACGCGTCGCCGGGAAGTGGCGCGTCACCGGGATGGCCGCCGCCTGATGGCCACGACCGGGCCGGTGGAGCGGGCGCTGTCACCGGGCGTCCCGTTCGCCACGTCGTCGTTCGAGGTGACGTGGCCGGAGGTGCCGCTGCCGCCGGTCGCCGCGCACGGGCCGGGCGCGTGGCTGCTGCTCACCGACGAGCACCCGGCGGCGCTCGGCCGGGCCGTCGCGCTGGCACTGGCGCTGGCCGCGGCGGGGGACGAGGCGCTTTCGCTGCCGCGCGACGACCTCGACGAGCTGCCCGGGTTCCTGGCCGAACGGCCGGTGCGCGGGGTCGTCTTCCTCGCCGGGTCGCCGTACGCCTACCACGATCCGGAGGCCGCGCGGGAGCTGCTGCGCGCGCTGCTGTCGGTGGTCGCCCGGCTCGGTTCCGGCGTCCGGTTCCACGTGTGCACGCAGTCGGGCGGCGAGCCGGGGCTGGTGTTCCTGCGCGGGCTGGTGCGGGTGCTCGCGGTCGAGCGGCCGTCGCTGCGGGCAAGCCTGGTCGACTTCGACGCGCGGTCCGATGTGGACGTCCTGGTCCGCGAGCTGCGTTCGGACGCACCGGACGACGAAGTGCGCTGGCGGCACGACGTCCGCCACGCGGCCCGGCTGGCCCGCGTGCCGTTCGCCGTCGAGGTCCCGACCGGGCCGGGCGCGTACGTCGTCACCGGCGGCCTGGGACCCGCGACCGCCCGGTGGCTGGCGGCCGCCGGAGCCACTCGGATCGTCCTTTGTGGACGCGACGCCGTGGCGGACGCCGTGGTGGTCCCGGGGAACATCGCCGAGCCCGGCGTCGCGGAGCGGCTGGTGGCGGCCGCCACGGCGGGTGGCTTGCCGCTGCGGGGGATCGTGCACGCGCCCTTCTCCGACTGGCAGCGCGGAGTGCACGGCGCACGACGGCTGCACGAGGCAACCGCGGACTGCCCGCCGGACTGGTGGCTGCTGTGCACGTCGGCCACGGCGTTGTTCGGCGCCCCGGGCGGCATCACCCGCGCAACGGCGGACGCGTGGCTGGAAGCGTTCGCCGCCTGGCGCCGCACCCGCGGCCTCCCCGCGACGATCGTCCGGCTCGGCCCACCCCACCTGCCGGACCTCTCCCGCCCCTACTTCACGACCCTCTGACCCGTGATGCCCCTCTGATCACGCGTGATGCCTCTCTGATCACACGAGATGCCCCTTCCCGCACACCGGCTGCCCGGGCGGGAAGGGGCATCATCCGTGATTGAGCGGGCATCACGCGTGATTGAAGGGGCATCACACGTGATTGGGGAGTCGACACGGCGTCAGGGGAGGGTGGCGCGGAGGGCGAGGATCATCTCGAAGCGGTCGTCCGGGTTGCGGAGGTGGTCGGCGAAGAGGGTCTCCAACTCCTGGGCGCGGGCGCGGACCGTCTGGGGGTGGATCGCGAGGCGCTCGGCGACTTCGCGGACGTTGCCGCACGTCTCCAGCCACGCCAGCAACGTGCCCGCGAGCCGGTTGTACTGCTTCGGGGTCAACGCTGTCAGCGGCGCCAGACGACGGCGGGACACCTCGGTCACCAGGAACGGCTCCTTGCGCAGCCACAGTGTCGCGAGGTGGTCTTCGCACCAGGTCAGCGGCTCGTCCGGGAGGACTTCCGCCGTCACCAGCCGCAACGCCTCCTGCGCCGTCGCCAGCGACCGGCCCGCCTGACGCGGCGGGACCGGCGGGCCCACCGCCGCCCGGTGGCCGGCCAGGGCCGCCGTCAGCGCGCGCCGGTCCGCGGGGGCCGGCAGCAACAACCGCGGGGTGCCGTCCTCGAGGTCTTCCAGCGCGTTGAGCCCGGTGACGTCGGCGGGCCCGTCGAGCGCCACCGCGACGAGCCGGTGCGGCAGCGGCCACTCCGCCGCCGTCGCGGCTTCCTGCACCGTCCGTGACGGCGCCGGCGGGTCGGCCAGCAGCAGGTCCAGCAGGCGTCGCCGCCGTCGTTCCAACGCGCCCGCCGCCCGCGCCTGGGCCGCCGCGTGCCCCTCGATCGACAGCGCGGACAGCTCGTCGATGTAGGCGAAGATCGCTTCGGCCAGCAGGCACAGCGTCGCCGACGGGACGCCCGCGCGCGTCCCCACCTCCGCCATCCGCCGCCACGTCACCCGCGCGCCGACCCGGTAGGCGGCCTGCAGGACGTCGAGGTTGCGGCCCTGCGCGAGCTCGTGCACGCCGAGCCCGACGAACACCTGGCGCCGCTCGTCCGGCACCGGCCCCGAGGCGGCGATCCGGTCGATGAACTGCAGGATCGCCGCCTGGACGCCGGCCCGCAGCGCCTTGCCGAACGCGCCGTCGAGGGGCCGCGCGTAGTCCGGGATCGTCCGCTGGATCTCGCGCAGCACCTCGTCGGCGACGTCGAGGAGCCGCGGCCGGAACACCGCGGCCAGCTCGCGGGGGAGCATGGCCCACAGCTGTCCCGGCCGTCCGTCGCCGCTCAGCATCGGCCCGAAGGCCGTCTCGACGGGCGATCCCGTCATGCCTCACCTCGTCGTTGAAGGGAGTCAGGAACCGAGCAGTGCCTCCGCCCGCAACGCGATCTCCATGTCGAGCCGGTCGTCGGCGTTGTTGAGCCGGTCGCCGAACAGATCGATGAGCTGGTGCATGCGGTACCGGACGGTCTGCGGGTGCACCTTGAGCTTCTTCGCGATTTCGGGCGCGCTGCCGCGGGACTGCAGCCAGATCAGCAGTGTCTCGCCGAGCCGCGCCCGCTGTTTCGGCGTGAGGTCGTTGAACGGCTGCAGGCTGCGTGCGCAGAGTTCGCGGACGAGGAACTCGTCGGCGAGCAGCCACAGCGTGGACAGGTGATCGGTGCAGCGCGTCACCGGCGCGTCCGGCAGGACGCCGCGCTGGAGCAGCTTCAGCGTGCGGCGGGCCCAGAGCAGCGACCGCGGCGCGTCGGTGAGCCGCACGGCCGGGCCGATCACCGCGCGCCAGCCCGGCAGCCGCTCGGCGAGGTTCCGCAGGTGCCGGTCCGGGTCGCCGGTGACCAGGCACGGCTCGCTGCCCTCGAGGTCGACGAGGACGTCGGAATGCAGGTCGGGCGCGGCGAGACTGTGCTGGTCGGCGCGGGGTTCGAGGGCGACGACGGTGACCTCGGCCGGCAGCGGCCACTGCGCCGTGGCGGCCTGCGCGGTGATGGTCTGCGGCGCGGACGGCGGGTCGGCGAGCAGCAGTTCCAGCAGCCGTCTCCGGCGGCGCGCCCGGGTGCCGGCCGCGCGCGTCTGCGCCGCCGTGTAGCCCTCGATCGAGAGCGCCGAGATCTCGTCGACGTAGGCGAAGATGGCTTCGGCGCTCGTGCACAGCGTGTCCGCGGAGACGCCGGCGGCCTGCCCGAACTCGCTGATGTGCCGCCACGCGACGCGCCCGCCGACCCGGTAGGCCGTCTGCAGGCAGTCGAGGCTGCGGCCCTCGTTGAACTCGATCTTGCCGAGGTTGCGGAACACGGTCGTCCACGTCTCGAGCGGCACGGCACCGGGGGTGCCGACACTGTCGAGGCACTGGATGATCGATTGCCGGACACCCTGCGTGATGATGTGCCCGAACGCGCCTTCGAGCGGCTGGCGGTACTCGGGCACCGCCCGCTGCACCTCCTGCAGGATGGCGCGGGCGAGCGGGTCGACCCGCGGCTTGAAGCGGATCGCCAGCTCGCGGGGCAGGGAAGCCCACAGCCCGATCGCGCCGGAAGCGCGGCCGTGCCGGGGATCCGCCGGGGTGCGCGGGGCGGGCGGGTAGGCGGGCCGGGGCCGGTCGGCCGACACGGACTGCTGCCGGTAGGCCGGTCCGGGAGTGCGCTCGCCGGGGTTCGGCCGACCGGCCCGCAGGGCGGTGACGGCGAATCCGGTGTCCACGTCGGTCATGTGTTTTATCCTTGCTGGCAACAAAATCGGCCTCGTCGGCGGGGACGCCGATCCGGTTTTTGTGGCTCAGGCAACATAATTTCGCGCGATCGGCACTGTCAACGGGTTCTCCGCTGACTTTGCGGTAACCCGTCCGGACTACACCCGAACGGGTGGAACGGCGCGAGAGGACGTGACACTTCCGGTGCGCCCGGGTGGTGCGCGCGTGACAACTTTTCCGGCGGGCCTGGCGGCGGGTTGTCAGCCGCGTGACGGACGCTGTCTCGTGCGGGAGGGGCCTGGGGTGGCGTCGCGTGGAAAGTGTTTCACGTTTTCCGGCGCGGTCAAGCGGCCGTCCGGCGGGGCGGGGGTCCTTTTCTCGCGGACACCCGTGACAAGAAGGATTGCGGAAAGGTGGCGGCGCGTGCGGGTTTTGGCGGCGTCACCGGGAATGCGTATCGACATTCCGGCGGTATCCGGTAATCCTCGGAGGCATGGTCGCAATGACGCACCGGACGTGCTGATGTCCTGCCGCGCGAGTTTCCATTTCGTTCACCTGGGGCCACCGCGCTCGTGGCGGGGACGCCGGTCCTGGCGGCGCGTGCTGCCGATGCCGGTCCGCGTGCTCGACCGGGTGCGTGAGCCGGTCCCGAGCGCCCCAATGTGGCCTTCGGTGCGTTGAGCGCACCCAATGTGGCCTTCGGTGCGTTGGACGCAACCAAGGCCACATTGGGGCGCTGGTGAGCCGCGGGGCGCCGGGCCGGTCAGGGCTCCGGTGGCCGGTGGGCGCGCATCAGGCGTTGCGCGCGCAGGGCCAGCTGCATGCCCAGCCGGTCGTCCGCGTCCTTCAGCCGGTCTCCGAACAGCTCCTCCAGCTGACGCAGGCGATTGCGGACCGTCTGCGGGTGCACGCCCAGCCGCTGCGCGATCTCCGGCGCGCCGCCGCGGGTCTCCAGCCAGGCCAGGAGGGTTTCGCTCAGCCGGTCGCGCTGCTTCTCGCCCAGCGACTCGAACGGGTCCAGGCTCTGGCGGGCGAGCTCGGCCGCCAGGAAGTCCTCGGCCAGCAGCCAGAGCGTCGCCAGGTGGTCGCGGCACCAGATGATCGGGCCGGGGACGTCCGGTCCGGACAGCAGCAGCGCCCGCCGCGCCGTGCGCAACGCCGCCGGGGCGTCGGCCAGCGGGACCGTCGGGGAGACCGCCGCGCGCCAGCCGTCGAGCTTGGCCGCCAATGGCGCGAGCTCGGCGTCCGGGTCGCGGGTCAGCAGGTACGGCTGCGGGCCGTCGAGGTCGGCCAGGACGCCGTCGCCGAGCAGGTCGGCGGGGAAGTCCGCGGCGTCCGGGCCGCGTTCGAGCGCCACCATCGCCGCGGTCTCCGGCAGTGGCCAGCCCGCGCCGCCCGCCAGGCCGGCGATGCTGCTCGCCGCGCCTTCCGGGGCGCCGGCGATCAGCTCCAGCAGCCGCCTCCGGCGGACCGGGACGGCGCCCTCGGCCTCGGCCTGCGCCTCCTGGTAGCCCTCGATCGCGGTCGCGCACAGCTCGTCGACGTAGGCGAAGATGGCCTCCGCGGCGACCGAGATGACGGCCGGGTCGACCCCGGCGGCGACCACCGCGGGGTGCATGGCCCGCCACGCCACCCTGGCCCCGATCGTCGCGCTGTCCTGCAACGCGTCGAGGTTGCGGCCTTCGGTGAACTCGATCCGGCCGCGGCCGCGGTAGAACTCGACCCAGTGCCCGTGCGACAGCGACGGCTCGCCCATCGAATCGACGCAGTGCTGCACCGCGAACTCGACGCTCTTCACCAGCACCTTGCCGAACACGCCCTTGAGCGGCTGCCCGTAGGCCGGGACCGTGCGCTGCACCTCCTGGATCATCGAGGCCGCCGCGTGCCCGACGTGCGGGCGCAGGCCCGCGCCCAGCGCGCGCGGCAGCGAGGCCAGCAGGCGAAAGCTGCGGTACTCGACCACGAATCCCCCTTCGAGTGCGTGTGCGGCGAGCGTATCGGACGCATGTGTGACTGAAAAATCAACGATCCGTTCCCGGAAAGGGTGACGCTGACACGTCCTTTTGACACGGACGGGTGCGCGTTCTACGCTCCGTGGCAGATGGTGGGGTATTTCCGCGGTGCCAATTCCCGAGTGGAGGACTGAATTCCCCATGCGCGGTTCCGCTGCCTCGGACAGCTCCGTGTGGTCCCGGCTGCCGCACGCGCTCGGGGTCGCGGTGCGCCCGCGGATCCCGGAGATCGCCCGGGCCTGCGTCGACGCGATCGCCGCCGAGATTCCGGAATATTCCGCGAGATTCGGCGGCGGCCCCGGCCGCGCGACCGCGATCGAGCTGGCGCGGCGCGGGATCGAGCGTGACGTCGACCGCGTCGGCACGCCCGCGCTGTGGCAGGCCGACCGGCTGGCCGAGTTCCGCGGCCACGGACGCGAAGCGTTCCACAATGGCCTCAGCCGCGAGGCCGTGCAGGCGACAGTGCGCGTGTCGAGCCGGGTCACCTGGCGGTGGATCGCCGACATCGCGCGGGAAGCGGGTCTGTCCGGCGACGTCCTCTACGGCGCCGCCGAAGGGATGTTCGCCGACGTCGAGACGTCGATGGCGGCCGTCGCCGAGGGGTACAGCGCCGCCGAGGCCGCGGTGTCCGGCACCGGCGAACGGCACCGCCGCCTGCTGCGCGCCCTCCTCGGCGGCCGCACGCCGGCCGATGTGGACGGTCTGCTCGCGGCGTCCGGGCTGCCGGTGCCCGAGCGGGTGGCCGCGGTGGCGTTCCGGGCGCTGCCGGGTGCCCCGGAGTTCCCGCCCGGCCTGCTCCCGGAGCACGTCCCGGCCGACCCGGCCGGCGACCCGCCGGCCGCGCTGACGCCGGCCCCGGACATCGACCTGATCGACCTGACGGGCCTGCCACCGGGCTGGACGGCGGCGGTCGGCCCGCTGGTCCCGGTGGCCGAGGCAGCCGAGTCGTTCCGGATCGCCCGCCGCGCGGTCGACCTGGCCGCCCGCGGTCTCCTCGACGCCCCGGGCCCGGTGATCTGGTGCCGCGACCACGTGACGACGCTCCTGCTGCTCGCGGACGAGTTCCTGGTCGCCCAGCTGGCCTCGACGACGCTGGCGCCGCTGTCCGGACTGACCGGACGCCGCCGCGAGCAGCTGGCCGAGACGCTCCTGGCCCTGGTCCGGACCCGCGGCAGCGCACCCGAGCTGGGACGCCTGCTCGACCTGCACCCGCAGACGATCCGGGCGCGGCTCAAGAAGCTGGCGGAGTTGTTCGGGGCGAGGCTGGACGATCCGGCGGAGCGGTTGCGGCTGGAGCTGGCGTTGCTGGCGGAGCGCGCCCTGCCGGGCCAAGGCTGACCGCCTTCTCCGGAAACGCCCGCGAAGGACCCCGCTCCGGCTTTAGGCTGCCCGACATGACCGGATTGCTCACCGAGCGGCTGCGGCAAGCCTGCGACAACGCCGTCGCCATGTGGACCACCCTCGCCCGGGCCCGCGGTGACGACGTGCTCGAGCACCCCGCGTTCACCGCGATCGACGGCCGTCGCTACCGGATCATGCTGCGGACCGGCACCCCCGGCGACGCCGCCGCCCGGGAGCTGACCGCGCTCGCCGGAAAGCGCCGGGACGAGGGGCGGGCCGTCGTCGTCGAGGATCCCTTCCGGGTGCTCGACCTGACGGACCTCGGGATGACCGCCGGGCAACTGCCGGTCATGGCCCGCGAGCCCGGCGCCACGCCCGAAAGCCCGGCCGACGTCGAACGCGTCACCACCCCCGCCGAGCTGGCCGGGGCCGAGGACATGGTCGTCCACGGCTTCCCGCTCGAGGAGTACCAGCCCCACCGGCCCGGCACCGTCTTCCCGCCCGAGCTCCTCGACCGGGCCACCGCGTTCTTCCGCAAGGGCGACCAGGGCGCCTGCCTGACCATGGCCCACGGCGGCGTCGGCGGCGTCTACTGGGTGACGACCATGCCCGAGCACCGTTCCCAGGGCGTCGGGCGCGCGCTGATGTACGCGGTGCTACGGCACTTCGACGACGTGCCCGTCACGCTGACCGCCTCGCGCTCCGGCCGGCCGCTCTACGAGAAGCTCGGCTTCGCCAACCTCGGTGACGCGAACTGGTGGCGCTGACGGGAACACCCACCGGCGGTACCCGAACCAGCGGAACACCGTCCCCGCGAGGGTGCCCAGCAGCATCCCGGCGACGAAGTCGGCGATTTCCTGCGTCAGGTACCCGACGTGCGGCACCGCCAAGTGCAGCACGTACCGCGACACCAGCGCGGGCACCAGGTTCACGGCCACCGCGCCCGCGTTGACGGCGAAGAACAGCGTCGCCTCGCGCAGCTGCCGGTGCTTGCCGCGTCCCGCGAACGACCAGCGCCGGGACAGCAGGTACGCGAACGCCGTCGAGACGATCGTGGCGATCGCGAGGGCCGTCACGGGCTTGTCCCGGAACACGGTGAGCTTCAGGCTGTAGTCGCCCAGTAGGGTGACCCCGTACGCGGCCAAGCCGACGACGGTGAACCGGAACAGCTCGGGCATGGTTCCTCCAGGTGACGCCGAACGGGTGGAGGTTTTCGATGGCACGCACAGGCGGTGAGGACGAGCTCCCCTCGGTCGCCGAACTGGTGGACCTTTCGCAGACGAGGCCGCTGATCATCCGCGGTGAGCTCGACGCGAAGCTCGCCGAGGAGCCGGCCACCGAACCTGCCCACGATCCGCTGGCCGTGCTCGACGCCGAGCTGGCCGCGGCCGAAGCCGAAGCCGAACGTCCCCAGGAGGCGCCGCCCGCCGACCGGTCGCGCCGCGCGAAGCCGTACGTCCTGGCCGCGGGCGCGGCCGTCGGGCTCGGGCTGGCCGCCGTCGTGCTGCTCCAGCCGCACCAGGTGGGCGGGACCGCCGTGCCGCCGCCCGGCGCGCCCACCCCGGTCTCGCCGCCGCCGACCTCCAGCGAAGCCGTGGAGACGATGAGTGCCTCCGCGGCGCCGCCGCCGCTGACCGCCGAGGTCCGGCACACGACGGTCGAGACCACGAGCGCGCCCGCCGGCGCCGGGCGCAAGCCCGCGCGGGACGAGCCGACGCCGACCTCGGCGTCGCCGGAGGACCAGTGGCGCGAGTACGTCAGCGCCGTGATGAGCTCGTGGCAGCAGCAGCACCCCCACGGCGGCCGGAACCGCTGATCAGCAGCTCGTCGTCGCCGGCTTCCCGGCGATCCGGTCCCGCACGAAGTCCAGGACGTCGGCGTTGCCGGTGTAGACCAGCGTGATGTGGTCGGTGTCGTAGGTCTTCCACGTTTCCTGGACCCCGGCCGCGCAGTACGCCTTGTGCAGGCTGTCGGCCTGCGCGAACTGCACCAGCTGGTCGCCGGTCGCGTGGTAGAGGAACACCGGCACTCGCGGCGGCGTCCCGCCGAGCTTGTTCTCGTTCAGCCGCGCCACCCACGCGGGCTTGATGTAGCCAGGGCCGGTCGTGTAGTCCGCGATCTTCTGGTTCGCGTACGTGGTGAGCAGCTCGAACGTGCACGCGCTCTGCTGCATTTCGGCCAGCTTCGCTCGCCCGTTGTCGCTGAGGAACGAGTCCAGCCGAAGCTCGGGATAGGCCTGGTCGAGACCGAGCAGCGCGTAGGCGAACACGCCGAAGCCGAACTTGCCGTCGAGCTGCAGCGTCACCTGGACGAGGTCGGCCGGCACGCCGCCGGCCGCGACGCCGACGAGGTTCAGCTCCGGCGCGTACGACGGCTGCAGCTCGCCCGCCCAGGCCGCGGCGCCGCCACCCTGGGAATACCCGCGGAAGACGACCTTCGCCGACGTCGACAGCCCGGCCGCGCCGAGCCGCTGCGCCGCGCGGACCGCGTCGATCACCGCGGGCCCCTCGGACCGGCCCACGACGTACGTCGTCTTCGGTGCCGGCCGGTAGCCCTCGTAGTCCGGGACGGCGACTGCGTACCCGGCGTCGAGCAGGTCGTCGAGGCCGGGTTGTTCGTAGAAGGCGCCGATGTCGATCATCTTCGACGGCGTGCACTCGAACGCCGGCCCGTGCGTGCCCGGGGCGAACGCCACGATCGGCGCGGTCGCGCGGTCGGCGTTCTTGGGCACCAGCACGGTGCCGGTCACGGCGTCGGGCTGCCCCAGCGCGTTCGTGGACAGGTACATCACCTGCCACGCGTCGACCGTCGCCTGGCGCGGGCCGGCGTGCGACGGCCGCCAGCGGATGACGTCACCCGGTTTGCCCGCGGGCAGTGGCGACGGCGGCACGTAGAAGGCATCGCCCGGCGGGGCGGGCTCGGCGGCCGCCGCCGCGGGGGCGAAAGCCGTGGTCAGGGCCAGTGCCACGGCGACGGCGAGCACGCGGCGGGCGGTCACGCGCCGGTCCCGTAGACGCGCTTGCAGGTCGCGGACTCGCTGAAGGCCAGGTCGAGCTCCGGATTGGCCTTGAGGTCCTTGATCGGGCCTTCGGGATCGGCCAGCTTGCCCATGGTCGCGTCGGCTTCGGAGATGACCTGGCGCAGGCTGGGCTGGTCGACCACTTTCGCCTGCTCCATCTTGGCCTTGGTCTCGGCGAGCTTGCCCCGCGTCTCGGTGAGGTTGCCGGTGGCTTTGTCCACAACGGACTGTCCATCCGGGACGGGCGGGACACCGGCCGTGCGCAGGCCGCCCGCCATGTCCTCCAGTGCGGAACCGAGGCGGCCCAGGAAGTCCACCATCGCGTCCCGGGTCTTCGCCGGGTCGGCGTCGTCGACGGCGGGCGGCTGCGCCAGCTTCGCCGAGCCCGCCGCCACCCCGGTGCACACCTTGTCGGCCCAGGCGAGTGCCGCGGGGTCGGCGTGCCGTCCCGGGTCGGGCGGGGTGTCCGAAGCGCACGCGGCGCACGACAGAAGCGCGGCGGCCGCCATTGCGAGCACTCCGCTGTGCATTCTTTTCATGGGTTTCGAAGCTACGCGCCGCGGTTGTGCGCGAGCAAGAAGGGAATGGCCGGTTGGCACGTGCGTCAACATTCCGCTGCGGAGATTTGTTACGCGCGTCAGCGGTTCGGTGATGCCTCTGTGCTGCGGAAACCATCCGTGTCCTGCTAGGAACCCGGGCCGGGTGGCGTGCCGGTGTGACAATTTGCGGTGCTTGTGTGGCCTTTTTACCGAAAGCCCTTGATCGGTGCCAGCCGTGCTCGTTAGCTTACGGTCCGGTCGCGATTCTCGAATAGCGGGCCGTTTCGTATCACTGTTGATACACGGAAGGACCATCGTGAGTCACCCAAGAGGCATGAAGAAAACGGTCGCGGCCGCCGCGGCCGCGGGTGCGGCGGGGCTCGTCGCCACCGCGCTCGTCGCCGGGGCGCAGACCAGCGCCGCCGACCCGATTTCGCTGACGCTGAACTACCACTGCACCTTCCCGCTGGTGGGTTCGCAGTCGCTGAAGGTGGTGATCAACACCGACCTGCCGACCACGGTGAACACCGGACAGCCGACCGGCGCGTTCGACATCAAGGCCGTGTCCACGATCAACGCGGACACCGTCAGCGGCCTGAGCCTGATCGGCGCCACGACCCTGGAGGGCACCGCCACCGCGAGCGCGACCGTCGCCGCGCCGAGCCTCAACCTGCCGGTCAGCGTGCCGATCACGCTGGACAAGACGAACATCCCGGCCTCGGGCGAGATGACCATCAACGCCGCCGGCAAGACGCCGTCGCTGACGTTCACCCAGGCCGGCCAGGCGAAGATCACCGTGGGCGACCTGAACCTCAAGGTCACCCCGCGCAAGGCCGACGGCTCGGTCACCGGCATCACGCCGGACGGCACGATCGACGCGCCCTGCACGCAGGACAGCGGCCAGAACAACACCCTCGCCACGATCACCATCAACGGCGGTGGCGGCACGACGACCCCGCCCACGACCACCCCGCCGGTCACCACGCCGCCGACGACCACGTCGCCGGTGACGACCCCGCCCACGACCACGCCGCCGGGCGGGGGGATCAAGTACTCCTTCGGCATCACCGGGCAGACGGCGCTGAAGTCGCTCGGCAGCACGGCGCCGATCAGCGGCTCGTTCGACGCCGACGTCAACCTGTCGGCCAAGACGTTCACCGGCAACCTGCAGCTGAACCCGACGCACACCGACTTCAAGCTGTTCGGCTTCCTGCAGGGCAGCTCGGACGTCAAGGTGGTCCAGAACGGCCCGCAGACCGGGGAGCTGGTGGGCACCGGCTTCAAGGCGCACATCAAGTTCGACACGTTCCTCACCAAGGTCACCCTGTTCGGCATCCCGATCAGCACCGACCCGAAGTGCGGCACGGTCAGCCCGTCGACCAGCGAGATGACCACCGGCCCCGATTTCGACCTGCTCAAGGGCGGCAAGCTTTCGGGCACCTACTCGCTGTCGGCGCTGCAGAACTGCGGCTCGTTCAACGACATCATCAGCGGGTTCGCGAAGAGCGACGGCAACTCGCTGGAGCTCGTGCTCGCCAAGAAGTGACCGATCTGCCGGCCCCCGCCGCGCCGCGGCGGGGGCCGGTGCCATGCCCTGGAAGGAAAGCCCGTGCGGATCGCCCGGTCGTTGCTCGCCACCTGCGTGCTCGCTCTTGCCGGCACCGTCGCCGTCGCCACGCCCGCGCCGGCGTCGACGCCCATCGCCAAGAAGCTGGGTTTCACCTGCCCGTTCCCGTTGATCGGGCTGCAGAAGCTGGACGTGGAGATCAAGGCGGCGTTCGACGTGCCGGCCGCGCCCGGCGGCACCTTCACGACGGCGGACCTCGCGGTCGCGGTGACGGTGCCGGACAAGTCCACCCGTGGCCTGGCCCTGGTCGGCGCGGCGAGCATCGAAGGGACGGCGTCCGCAGGGGTGACGCTGGCCAACGGTCCGTTGACGCTGCCGCTCGGCCTGCCGTTGACGGTGGCGAAGACCGCGGTGCCGCCGTCGGGAGCGTTCACCACGAGCGCGTCCGGCACGGTCCCGCCCGTCCGGCTGCCGAACGCGGGAAAGACCACCCTCACCATCGGGAACTTCAGCACCCGGCTCACGCCGAAGAAGGCCGACGGCTCGTACACCGGGCTCGGCTCGTTCACCTCGGACTGCACGCTCGACCCGGGCCAGGACCCGGTGCTGCTGAGCTTCGACCTGGGCGGCGCCGCTTCGCACGACTACGGCGTCACGGGCTCGACGACGCTGAAGGCGCTCGGGGCGACCGCGCCGCTGGCGGGCGCCTTCGCGGTGCCGGCGTTCACGGCGGCGTTCGACCGGACGCGGGCGGAGTTCAAGGCGTTCGGGTTCGTCCCCGGGACGGCCGACCTGCAGTTCGGCCCGGACGGCCCGCAGGCGGGCGAACTCGGCGACGGCGGGTTCGTCGCGCACGCGAAGCTGGCGCTGGCCGTGCCGCAGGTGACGCTGTTCGGCCTGCCGGTCGCCGACGCGGGGTGCCGGGCGAGCGCGCCCGTCCCGGTCGACCTGCGGACCGGGCCCGGCTTCGCCCTGGCGACGGGCGGGCCGGTCACCGGGACGTACACGATCCCGCCGCTGACCGGGTGTGGCGCGTTCACGGCGTACTTGAGTTCGCTGCTCCAGGGCGGAGGGAACACGTTCGCCCTGACGTTGACCGCGCGCTGACTGCCGCTCACCTCCGGCGGGTAGAGGTGGGGGAATGCGCCGAACCGCTGTGGGGACTCTGGTCGTTGTCACGCTGCTCGCCACCGCCGCGCCCGGGGAGGCGGCCGGCCTGAGCCGCGACCCGGTGACGGTGATCCACGACCGGGACCACGCCCTGCACGTCCTCAACGGCGGCGCGACCGACGACGAGCTGACGCTGCGCACGCAGACGCTCGCGTCGAGCGCGTGGGCGTTCTTCCGGGGCACGTCACCGCTCTTCTACCGCGACCTCGGCAAGCTGCCGCCGTCCGCGTACGCGACCGCGGGCGGTGACGTGTGGCTGACCGGCGACGCGCACCTCGAGAACACCGGTGCCGATCGCGGCGCCGACACCGAAGCGCAGTTCGCGATCACCGACACCGACGACGCCTGGCGCGGTTCGTGGACGTGGGACCTGCGCCGCGAAGCCGTGTCGATCGTCCTCGCCGGCCGGGCCGGCGGCCGCAGCGCGAGCCGGATCGCCACCGACGTCGACACGCTCGTCGCCGAATACGCGCAGTGGATCGCGAAGTTCCACGGCACCGACGACGAAGCGAGCTGGCGGCTCACGTCGGGCAACACCTCCGGCCTCGTCGGGGACCTGATCGACGAGGCCGCCGGCGACAAGCGGGCCGACCTGCTCGCGAAGTGGACCACCGGCGGCCACTTCAAGGCCGATCCCCGGCTGCAGGCCGTTCCGGAGGCGACACGCACCCAGCTCGCCGCCGCGGTCGCGGCGTACCGGACCACCGCGGGCAAGCCGCTGAAGGCCTCCGAAGCCGTCGTGAAGGACGTGCGGCGGCGAATCGGCGCGGGGACCGGCAGCCTCGGCCGGTTCCGCTGGTACGTCCTCGTCGAGGGCACCACGACGAGTACGTCCGACGACCGGATCCTCGAGCTCAAGCAGGAGGTCGACCCGGCGCCGAAGCCGCTCGCGCCGAACGCGACCACGCTCATCGGCGGACAGCGTCCGGCGCTGGCGTTGCGTTGGCTGGCGAACCAGTCGGACCCGCTCGCCGGCTGGGCGAACGTCGGGAGCACCGCGGTGCTGGTCAAGGAGAAGTCCCCGTTCGCCGAAGACCTGAAGATCGGCGACCTGACGACGTCGGCGAGCTGGGACGACACGGTCCGGGACATCGGCAGGCTCCTCGCCGCCGCGCATTCCCGCGCCGACCAGGACATCGCCGGCACCGGGCTCACCTACTCGGCGGACGCGGCGATCGACGGCGCGATCACGTCCGTCACCGGGCTGCAAGCCGAGACCCGGGCCTTCGCGGCGAGCTACGCCGACCAGGTCACCGGCGACTGGCAGGCGTACGTCACCGCGAAGAACACCGGCCGCCCCCTCTTCTGAACGGCTCAGCGGTCCCGGAACATCACCGTGAACCCGGCTCCGGAAAGGACCAGCGCGGCCAGGAACAACCCGCCGTGCACCACGTTGCGCGTCACGACGTCGCCGACGAGCTGCGCCACCAGGCCCACGATGCCGAGCCCGCCGACGACCGCCAGCACCACACGAGCGCCTCGCAGCCCCCGGTACGCGCCGTGGACGAGCAGCGCCCAGAGGCCGGCGCAGAGCGCGAACACGAGCACCGCGACCGGCAGCGGGACGGCTCCGGTGATCGCCGTGTGGCTGCCCGTCAGGCGGCCGGCGAGCGTCCCGAGGAACCAGCACGCCGTCGCACCCCACCAGGCGAGTGCGGCTGACCGGGCCATTCGCGCAGCGTAGGCGCGTTATGCCCGGTTCCGGCACGCAAGTCACCCGAACCGTTATCGACCCGGTGTCACATCGGGGTGCTATAAAACGCTACCCCGGTGGGACCGGTTTCGCGGCCGTAGGCGTCGCCGGTGCCGCTAGGGTTGATCGTCTGGATGTCTGGCTCAAGAGCAGCCGAACGGGAGACGCCGGTGACCGCCGCGCTCGACTCATCGTGGGATCCCCGCACGCGCCTGCGGGTGCTGCTGATCGAGGACGACGACGGCGACGCGCTGCTGGTCGAGGAGATGCTGGCGGACACCGCGGTGCCGTACGCGCTCGAACGCGTCGAGACCCTCAAGGCCGCGCTCAGCGGCCCGCTCACCGCCGACTGCGTCGTGCTCGACCTGCAGCTCCCCGACGCGATGGGCCTCAACGGGCTGACCAAGCTCGGGCAGCACGCGCCCGGGGTCGCGGTGGTCGTCCTGACCGGGCAGCACGACCAGGCCACCGGCGTGGCCGCGGTCGCCGCCGGTGCGCAGGACTACCTCGTCAAGGACCAGGTCGACGGCCCGCTGCTGGTGAAGGCGCTGCGCTTCGCCCGCGAACGCAAGCGCGCCGAGCAGGTCGAGCAGCAGTTCCTCCAGCAGCAGCTGCTCGCGCGGGAGAACGCGCGGCTCGAACGCGGCCTGCTGCCCAGCCCGCTGCTGCGCGACCCGCACCTCGACCTGGCCGCCCGCTACCGGCCCGGCCGCAACGGTTCCCTGCTCGGCGGCGACTTCTACGACGCCATCGAGCTCGCCGACGGCACGGTGCACATGATGATCGGCGACGTCTGCGGCCACGGCCCGGACGAGGCCGCGCTCGGTGTCGCGCTGCGGATCGCGTGGCGCTCGCTCGTGATGGCCGGCCTGCCGATGCCCGACGTGCTGAGCATGGTCGAGCGGGTCCTGGTGCACGAGCGGATCGAGCCGCTGTTCGCCACCGTCTGCATGGTCGTCGTCGCGCCGGACCGAAGATCCCTGCGCCTGTCGCTGGCCGGGCACCTGCCGCCGCTGCTGCTCACCCCCGGCGACGGGCACCTGCTTTCCGGCGAGCGCCTCGGCGTCCCGCTCGGCGTCGTCGAAGGCGCGAAGTGGGACTCGCTGGAAGTGCCGCTGGAGCCGGGGTGGTCGCTGCTGCTCTACACCGACGGCGTGTTCGAGGGCCGCGTCGGCGCCGGGTCCGAGCGGCTGGGCCACGAGCGGATGGCCGCCCTCGTGCTCGACATCCAGCACGAGACCGGGCTGCACGGCCGGGCCCTGCTCGACGAGCTGATCGCCCGGGCCGAACGGCTCAACTCCGGTCCGCTCGACGACGACGTCGCCCTCGCCCTGCTCCGCCACGACCCGGAAGCCGCCGCCGATGAGCAGTGACGCACCCGGCCGGCCCATCCGCCGCAGCCTGGCGCTGCTCGCCGTCGTCGAGACCGTGCTGCTGGTCGCCGCGCTGGTCGCCGCCGGGGTCGCGCTGAACAACCTCACCGCGGCCCGGACCCACCTGCTCGACGTGATCGCGCCGCAGCGCCTGGCCGCCACCCAGCTGTCCACGGCCTTGCTGAACCAGGAAAGCGGGGTCCGCGGCTACCAGCTCGGCCGGCAGCCGGCGTTCCTGGTCCCCTACACCGACGGGGTCCGCGCGCAGGCCGACGCGGTCGCGCAGCTGCGGCAGCTCGGCGCGACCACGGGCACCCGGATCGGGGACGACCTCGACGCCGTGGTCCGGGCGGCCACCGCCTGGCAGGCCGCGGCCGCCCCCACCATCGCCCCCGGCGCGCCCCCGGTCACCGCGGACCAGGTCGAACGCGGCCGGACGCTGTTCGTCGACGTGCGCCGGGCGCTCGACACCCAGCTCGACCACCTCACCGTGATCCGCGACGACGGCCGCGCCGAGCTGAACGCGGCGGCGAGCTTCCTCAACGCGATGTTCGTCGCCGTCGCCGTGCTGGTCCTGCTGCTGTTCGCGATGCTGCTCTTCGGCCTGCGGCAGGTCATCACGAGACCGCTCCTGCGGCTGGCCGGCGAGGTCCGCCGCGTCGCCGACGCGGATGTCCACCACCCGGTGCACGGGAGCGGGCCGCGCGAGATCGCGCAGCTCGGCGCCGACGTCGAGGCGATGCGGCAGCGCATCCTCGACGAGGTCGCCGAGCTCGAGCGGGCGCACGCGCTGCTGGACCGGCGCACGCGGGAGGCGGAGCAGTCCACCGCCCTGCTGGACCGGCGCACGCGCGAGCTGGAGCGGTCCAACGCCGACCTCGAACAGTTCGCCTACGTCGCTTCGCACGACCTGCAGGAGCCGCTGCGGAAGGTGGCCAGCTTCTGCCAGCTGCTCCAGCGGCGGTACCAGGGGCTGCTCGACGAGCGCGGCGAGCAGTACATCGAGTACGCCGTCGACGGCGCGAAGCGGATGCAGACCCTGATCAACGACCTGCTGGCGTTCTCGCGGGTCGGCCGGAACCCGGGCGAGCACGTCGTGGCCGACGCGGGCGCGCTGGTCGACGACGCCATCGCGAACCTGGAGGTCGCGCTCTCGCTGAGCGGCGGCAAGGTGAGCCGTGGCGACCTGCCCGAGGTGCGCGTCGAGCCGGCGCTGCTGACGGCGGTGTTCCAGAACCTCATCGGCAACGCGCTGAAGTTCAAGGGCGAGGCGCCGCCGGAAGTGCGGGTCACCGCCGAGCGCGACGGCGCCGGCTGGGTGTTTTCCGTGGTGGACAACGGGATCGGCATCGACGCCGAGTACGCCGAACGGGTGTTCGCGCTGTTCCAGCGGCTGCACACGCGCTCGGCGTACCCGGGCACCGGCATCGGGCTGGCCCTGTGCCGCCGGATCGTCGAGTACCACGGCGGCCGGATCTGGCTCGACACCGAGGCCGAAGCCACGACGTTCCGCTTCACCCTGCCGGCTGTCGAAAGCGAGGGGACCGCATGACGGAGGCACCCGCCCCGATCGACATCCTGCTCGTCGAGGACGACCCCGGTGACGTGCTGATGACCCGGGAAGCGTTCGCGCACCACAAGATCCGCAACCCGCTGCACGTAGCGGAGGACGGCGTCGAGGCGCTGCGGTTCCTGAAGCGGGAAGGGCCGTTCGGGAGGGCGCCGCGGCCGGGGCTGATCCTGCTCGACCTCAACCTGCCCCGCAAGGACGGCAGGCAGGTGCTCGGCGAGATCAAGCAGGACCCCGCGCTGTGCACGATCCCGGTGGTCGTGCTGACGACGTCCGAAGCGGAGGAGGACATCCTGCGCAGCTACGAACTGCACGCCAACGCCTACGTCACCAAGCCGGTCGACTTCGAGAAGTTCGTCGAGGTGGTCCGGAAGATCGACGATTTCTGGGTGACGGTGGTGAAACTCCCGCCCCGGTAGCCGTTTGGCGGGGAGTGCGGCACGATGGGAGGCCGTGACCCCTTCGACGCCGGACCTGCCCGCAACCGACCTGGCGGTGACGCTCGACTGGCGTGGCCGGGCCGCCGTGTTGGCCGTGGCGGGGGAGATCGACCTGGTCAGCGCGCCGGAGTTCGGGGAAGTCGTCGACGTCGTGCTGGCCAGCGGGCCGGAGAAGCTGGTGGTCGATCTGCGCGAGGTGACGTTCTTCTGCTCGGCGGGGCTGCAGGTGCTCGCGGCGGCCCACCGCAGGCTGGCCGAGCGCGCGTTGTGCGTGGTGAGCGATTCCCCGGTGACGTCCGGCCCGTTGAAGACGACCGGCCTCGACACGTGGATCGGTGTCCACCCGACCGTCGACGAAGCACTCACATGACGCCGGAACCGTATCGCTGCCACGGAGTACCGGCCTCGCCGGACGCCCTCCGCCGTCTCCGGCACGACCTGATGGCATGGGTACTGGCGGCGGGGGTCGACGCGGACCGGGCGGGCGACATCGTGCTGGCCAGTTACGAGGCACTGGCGAACGTGGCCGACCACGCGTACGACAACGCGGAGCCCGGCGTGGTCGACGTCGACGCCGCGGTGCGGCCCGGGCGGCTCGAGGTGGTGATCACCGACCACGGCCGGTGGCGCACCCCGGTGCCGGACCCCCGCCCGGTTTCGTTGCGGGGCCGGGGGTTGCTGTTGTTGCGGGCGAGTGCCGACCGCGCGGACATCGCGTCCGGTGAGCAGGGCACCGTGGTGACCCTGACCTGGGACCTCTGACCCGAGCGCCCCAATGTGGCCTTGGTTGCGTTCAACGCACCCAAGGTGGCCTTCGGTGCGTTCAACGCACCGAAGGCCACATTGGGGCGCTTCGGGCTAGCTGTGGACCACGGCTCCGGTCTTCGGGTCGAGGGTGACCTTCCGGGCCTTCGGCCACCAGAAGTCGAACATCCCGTTGAGCGAGCCGGCGCGCGCGTCGAACGACGAGTCGCCGATGCGGCCGGTGAACCAGTTGTCCTCGATGAACTTCAGCACCGATGTCTGGTCAGTCAGCGTGTGGTCGACGTGGTTGACCTTGCTGAACGGCGAAACCACCAGCAGCGGCAGGCGCGGGCCGTAGCCGCAGCGGTCGGCGTACGTGCCGGCCGTCGTCGCCTTGGCCGTGCAGATCGGCTGGTCCTGCGCGGCGTCGTGCGAGCCGTTGACGATCGGGGACTTCTGGTGGTCGTACCAGCCGTCCGAGTCGTCGTACGCCAGGACGATCGCCGTCGAGCGCCACTCCGGGGACTGCTGGATCTTGTTGATCTCACTGACCACGAACTGCTGCTCGTCCAGCGGATCCGAGTAACCCGCGTGGCCGTCCTGGTACTCCGGGGCCTTCAGGAAGCTCACCGCGGGCATCGAACCCGCCTGCAGCGCGTCGTTGAAGTCCGCGATGTCGTACTGGTGGTTGGCGCGGTCGGTCTGGCCGATCGCCTGCACCGAGGACGGCGGGAGGTGCTTCGGGTTCGCCGTCGACGGGTAGTACTGGAACGGCTCGTGGTGCGGGCTGTAGTCGACGACCGCGTTGCCGCCCACGTTCGTGTGGGTCTGGCCGCACACCGCGTACCCGTTCGCTTCGCCGGTCGGGCGGAAGCCGCCCTGGAACCAGCCCCACGTCACGTGCCGCTCGTTGAGCAGGTCACCGATGTTGCGGCCGTGCATCGTGGCCAGGTTGTCCTTGCTCGTGTGGTTCTTGCCCGAGCAGTCGTCCCACGCCGGGTCGGGGTCGTTGATGACCGTGCCGACGCCGTTCGCGTCCGGCGAAGACACCACGTAGGAGTCGCTGACCGGCTCGTGCGTCACCGGGTCGACCGCCTGGCCGCCGTGGGTCTGGCCCGAGATCAGGTTGAGCGCACCGGGCGTCGACGGGCCGAAGACCGTGTTGAACGAGTTGTCGCTCATCGCGTAGTGCTGGGCGTAGTTCCACATGCCCGTGACGGTGTTGCCGTCGAAGTAGTCCATCACCAGGCCGGGCTCGCCGAACAGGATCGGCTGGCCGGTGCACTTGTCCGTCTCGGTCTTCTCGACGAACTCGTCCATCTTGCCGCCGTTGAACGCGGCCTGCTCGGCGCCGTAGTTGTGGTTCTGGTCGCAGGTCAGCGCCTGCTGGGGCGTGAGCCGCTTCGGGTTGTAGGCGTTCGGGTTTTCGGTCAGCAGCTTCTTGTCGAGGCCGTTGACCTTCGGGGTGCCGTGCGCGGCGGTGAACGGGGTGCCGTCGGTGTTCGCCGCGTCCGGGTAGGTGCCGAAGTAGTGGTCGAACGAGATGTTCTCGCCGAAGATGACCACGACGTGCTTGATCGGGGTCGTCGTCGGGATCCACTGCGCCGGGACCGGGTGCAGCGGCTGGGCGTCGGCGGTGCTCGCCGTGGATCCGGTGGCGACGGCCAGGACGGCCACCGAAGCGATTGCCCCGGCGCCGAGCAGGCCGCGCCGTCGCCGTCGCGTCTTTCTGTCCACTGTGGATTCCTTTCGTGGTGGGCTGAAATTCTTCAAGAGCGCTCTCACGCGAGCAGAGCGCGCCCGAAGTGGTCGTCCGGGCCGGTGACGCCCGGCAGCGCGAAGAAGTAGCCGCCGCCGAACGGGGAGATGTAGTCGGTCAGGGGTTCGTCGGCCAGCCGCGTCTGGACGGCCTCGAACTGGCGCTCCAGGTCCCGCTGGTAGCAGACGAACAGCAGGCCCATGTCCAGGTTGCCGTTGCTGTCGACGCCGCGGTCGTAGTTGACGGCGCGGCGCAGGATCCGGCTGGCGTCGGTTTCCGGGGTGCGCGGGTTCGCCTTCCGGATGTGGCTGGTCAGCGGGATGACGCTGCCGATCGGGTCGTCGGCGTACCGGGGGACGTCGGTCTCCGCCGTGCCGTCGAGCGGGGCACCGGTGTCGCGGCGGCGGCCGAACATGTTCTCCTGCTCGGCCAGCGAAACCCGGTCCCAGAACTCGACGAGCATCCGGATCAGCCGGATGACCTGGTAGCTGCCGCCCGCGGTCCAGGCGGGTTCCCCGGTCGTCCACACCAGACTGTCTGCTTCGGACCCGGTGGGGTTCGCGGTGCCGTCCTTGAAGCCCATCAGGTTGCGTGGCGCGCCGTCCGGCCGCGACGGCGAGGTGAAGCCGTTGAGCTTCCAGCGCAGCTGCATGCCACCGCGGGTGGCGCGCGCGATGTCCCGCAGCGCGTGCAGGACGGTGTCGGTGTCGTTCGCGGACAGGATCAGGCTGAGGTCGCCGTGGCACTGGGCGGGGTCGAGGGCGTCGTTCGGGAACGTCGCCATCGGCTTCAGCTTGGCGGGCTTGAGTTTCGCGAGCCCGTACCGGTCGTCGAAGAGGCTCGCGCCGACGCCGAGGATGACGCCGAGGTCGCTGCCGGGCACGACGGGCCCGAGCACACCGGAGTCGGCGGGCGGCGCCGTGATGCCCAGCGCGGCGGGCGCCCCGCCGGCGGTGAGGAACCGCGCCCGATCCGTGATCGCGCGGAAGAGGTCGGTGAGCTCGGCCTTGGACTCGGCGACGGCGTCGAAGGAGGCGACGATGGTCTGAGTGGGCGGTTTGCGGAGGATGGCGGCCTGGTGGGGACCGTGGAAGGGGACGGGCGAGGTGCTGTCGGTGGCGCTCGCGGAGGACGCGCCGAGCCCGGCTCCGGCCGCGACGGTGAGACCCGCGCCCATCGCGGCCCGGCGGAGGAAGGACCGGCGGGGGAGGCCGGCACCCCCGGCGGCGTGCGAAGGCTCGGCGCGCGGGCCGGGCCGGTTCTCGTGCGGTGAGTTCGTCACGAGACCCTCCTCGGCTCGGCGATCGCCGCGATCGGGGCGAGCAGTTCCGTCAGCTCGCTCACGTCCGCGTTCACCTTCTGGCGCTGGTCCCGGCTCAGCTCGGCCGGCCGGAGCCACGTGCCGTCCGGGCGGCGGGCCGCGTCCAAAGCGGACTGGGTCCGGTTCAGCCAGCTGTCCACCTTGGACAGGTCCGGGTACCTCGGCGTCAGCAGCGGCCGCAGCACCTCGAGCACCGCGCGGGTGCCGTCGAGGTTCGCGCGGGCCGTGGCCAGGTTCGTGCCGCTGCCGTAGTCGGTGCGGCCGGTCAGTTCGAACTGCAGCGTGTTCTCCATGATCTCGTGCGCGCGCAGCCCGAGGTCGTTCCCGTCGACCTGGCTGCCGGCGAAGGACGTCTGCAACGCGCGGGCGTCGGTGTCGAGCTGGTCGGCGACGGCGGCCAGCGCCGCCATGTCCTCGCCGTGCCAAAGGCCCTGCTCCAGGCGGTGGAAGCCGGTGAAACCGGGGTCGGTCACGCCGCCCGGGAGGCCGTCGGCCGTGCCGTTGATGGCGCCGTCGGAGTCGCCGAACGCGTCGTAGGCCGCGCCCAGGCGCTCGTACGTCAGGTGCGCTGTCAGCCACGCCGCCCGGCTCGCCGCGCGGTCGCCGCCGTGGACGGTGTTCTTCAGCGCGCCGGTGTTCGCGACCAGCTCGCCGAGTCCCGCCGTTACGTGCTGCTGGTAGGCCTTGAGCGGGCCGAGCAGGTCGTCGTGCGTCACCGGCGCGACGCCCGGCCCGGTCCGCTCGGCACCGCCGGTGACCCGCACCGCGGGGCCGACGATCGCGCCCGCGTCCTCGGGCAGGCAGCGGAACGCGTAGCTGCCGTTGCCCAGGTTCACCTGCAACGGCCGGGTCGTCGCCGCGCCGAGGCCCTCGACCTCGCCGTAGATCACGCCGGTCGCGGGGTCGATCAGGTCGACCTCGGCCGGCACCGACCCGGTGTTGTGCAGGCGGAACGTCTGCGGCCCCGGCCTGGGGTCCGTCCAGCCGGTGCCGCACGCCGAGCGCGACACCGCGATCTCGGGGTCGCCGGCCGCCGCGCTGTCCGGCCAGAACGCCACAACGGCTCCCGCCGCGGCGGCCACGACCACGGCCACCACGATCCAGCGGGTACGCACTGACCCCGGCACGCCCACACTCCCGTCACTCGATCGGACCATCACCGATCACGGATTATGCGAGCCTAACGCGCGGAAAACCGCATCGGATCCTGTCGAACGAGCGAAATTCACCCGGACTTCAGCCGGACGCCCACGAAATGGGGAGGAATCAGACGTTTCTTTGTGCCAGATCTGTCGGGTTCGGGAAATTCGACCGATTGACGCAGGTCAGGGCAGTGGGGCGCCGGTCTCGAGCAGCGTCTTCAGGCTGGACAGCAGCGCGGGCCAACCCTGGCTACACATCTCCCGTGCCGTGCTGCCGGTGTCGAACCCGTCGTGAAGCACGGTCAGCTTGACCATTTCCCCGTGCGGTTCGATGGTGAACGTGACTTTCGTCCGGCTCTCACCCTGCAGTTTCGAAAGCGTTTCCTCGTCGATGCCGTTGGCTTTCGCCCAATCCGCCGTGAAAGTGTGCCAGGTGTAGGAGAGCCGTCGGAACGGTTCCGATTCCAGCACGACCTGCTCGGGGCCGGCGGTTTTCGCGCCGCTTTCGACCCACGTCATCGGCGAGCCCTTTTTCCAGTCGGTTTCGAAGGAGACGCCCCAGTACTGGCTCGTGAACGCCGGATCGGTAAGCGCTTGCCAGAGCTTCTCCGGGGTCGTGTTGATGTAGGTGGTGTACGCGAAATCGTTCATCGGTGTGGACTCCAGTGCTCGTTTCAGGTCGGCCAGCGCGCCGGCCCGCCGCCGGTCGTAGCGGGTCATCCAGCGCTCGGCGATCGCGTTGATCGGCGCCGCGTCGAGGTGGTGCAGCTTCTCCCGGCCGCGCCGGGTGGTGGTGATCAGCCCGGCCGCCTCGAGCACGGCCAGGTGCTTGCTGACCGACTGGCGGGCCATGTCCAGCCCCGCGCACAGCTCGCGCAGGGTCTGGCCGTTTCGCTCGTTGAGGACGTCCAGCAGCTGCCGACGGCTGGGGTCGGCCAGCGCCTTGAAGACCTCGTCCATGACGCGACGATAGGCAGCCAGATGGCTGCATGTCAACCGGGGATCACCGGAAGCGGATCACCGTGACGCTCGCGAGGACGAAGAACACGAGGATGACCAGCGTGCTGGTCTGCCCGCCGGACGAGCGGGTCACGACCTGGTCGACGGCGCCGGTCAGCCGCACCCCGCACTCGGCGACCACGGTGTGCTGACCGGCCTCGATGCGGGTGAACTCGACCGGCGCGGTGAAGGAACCCGTGCTGTCGGTGTAGGCGGTGCCGACCTCGTTGCCGCCGGACATCAGCGTCACCATCCGGCTCGGCCGGCAGCCCTTGCCGGACGCCGAGAGCGTCTCGCCCGGCTTGATGCTCGGCCGGTCGAGCACCAGTTCGCCGGGCTTCGGCGCCGTGCTGGACGTGGTGGGGACACCGGGAGTGACCGGCGGAGTCGTGGTGGGTGGCGTGCTCGTGGCCGGCGGCGGGGTGGTGGTCGGGGTGGCCGGGGTCGTCGTGGTGCCGGGCCGGGCGGGCCGGGTGGTCACCGGCGGGGGCGGCGTGGTCGTCACCGGCGGCGGGGGTGTGGTGGTGGGGGTGCCGGTGACGACGAAGGTGCCGCCGGCGGTCTGCTTCTGGCTCGTGCACGTCGCGGTCACCGTGTAGGAGCCCGGCTTCGCGTCGGCGGGCGCGGCGGTGGGGAACTGCCCGCTGACCGCGGGGGCGACCTTCGTGCCGAGGAGCGTGCCCGCCCAGAAGAAATTGATGGCCCGGCAGGCGGGGAAACCGTTCCAGGAAATGGTGAATGAACTGCCCGCAGGTCCGGTCGACGGTTTCAAACCAACCGACGGTGGAACTTGTGCGTTACCCGTGTTCGCCGTCGCCAGCAAAAGCAACGTTCCGGCCACGGCGCCGAAAAACAGCCGAACCACGAATCGCATTGGGACGTCCCTCCCCGGTGTGTGCTCGCTGTAGCATTCCAGGCCAGTCGATAACGCAAGTAGGGGATGCCCAATGGGACGTGTCATCGCGGCGGGGGTTGCGTTGGGTTTGTGCGCGGTGCTGCTGGGCGCTCCACCGGCGTCGGCGGAGTCCGCGCCGCTGCGGCTGCAGGTGTCGATCGACCAGCGGCCGATCGAGGACGCCACGATCCCGATCGACCCGGCGAACCAGGTCGAGCTGCAGGTGGTGGCGACCAACTCCGGCACCGCGCCGGTGAAGGTCCGCAGTGTCCGGCTCTCGGGCGTCGCGCTCGCGCTGACGTTCTTCGCCTACGACACGACCGCGCCCTTCGAGGTGCCGGCCCGCGGGTCGGTGTCCCGGACGTTCGTCCTCGACCTCGGTGACCTGGCGGGGCAGGCGACCGGGCTGCTGCCGTCGTCGGTCGAGCTGCTGGACGCCGGGCGCGTCACACTGGGCGAAGCGACGACGGTCGCCGACGTCCGCGGCTCCTTCTGGTCGGTTTACGGCGTCTTCGGCCTGGCGATGCTCGTGCTGACGATCCTGGCGTGGGTGACGGCGCTGCTCGCGCTGGCCCGGCACCGGCTGGCGCCCAACCGCTGGCGCCGCGGCGTGCGGTTCCTGCCCGCCGGGTTCGGCACCGGCCTGGTCGCGGTGATCAGCCTGTCGGTGCTGCGCCTGGTCCCGCCCGAGCCGGCGATCGAGATCCCGGTGGTGCTCGGCACGGCGGCGATCGCGTTCCTGCTCGGCTACCTGACCCCGCACCCGGCGCCGCCGTCGGTGACCGAGAGTGACAAGACGGTGCAGCTGCCGGTCCCGTCCACGCAAGAATTCACCCGATGAGCGCACCGGCCGAGCTGGTCGCCGCCCTGCCGCAGTACGACATCGGGGAGTCGATCGGCGAAGGCGGCATGGGCGTCGTGTTCGCCGGCGTGCACCGGACGCTGGGCCGCAGCGTCGCGATCAAGCAGCTGCCGTGGGACGTGCTCAACCACGCGGCGAGCAGCGAGCTGTTCGACCGCGAGGCCCGGGTGCTGGCGAGCCTGGACCACCCGCACATCGTGCCGGTGTACGACTACGTCCGCACCGGCCGCGAGCACCTGCTGGTGATGGAGCGGCTCGACGGCGGGACGGTGCACAGCCGGTTCCACGGCGGTGGTGTCAGCGGCGAGCAGGCGTGCGCGATCGGGCTGGCGATGCTGGCCGGGCTCCACGCGGCGCACCGGGCGGGCGTGCTGCACCTGGACGTGAAGCCGCGGAACCTGCTGTTCAGCACGCAGGGCGTGGTGAAGGTGGCTGACTTCGGCATCGCGCGGGTGATCAGCGAGGGCGCCACGTTGGTGACGCATGGTGGCGAGATCCTCGGAACACCGGCGTACATCGCCCCGGAGCAGGCCATGGGCAACGCGCTGAGCCCGGCGGCGGACGTGTACGCGGCGGGGACGGTGCTGTACGAGCTGCTGTCGGGCCGCCTGCCGTTCGACAACACCCGCGGCGCGATCAGCATGATGCGCCAGCACATGTTCACCGACCCCCAGCCGATTTCCGGGGTGCCGGCGCCGATCGCCGGGGTGGTGATGCGCAGCCTGGCCCGCGAGCTGGAGGCGAGGTACCGGGAGGCGGAGTCGTTCGCGGCGGACCTCGCCGCGGCGGCGACGGTGGTGTACGGCCCGGGGTGGCTGGAGCGGTCCGGGGTACCGGTGCTGCACTTGACGCCCCGGGTGATCGGTGGCCTGAACTCGGCGACGGCACCGTCGCCACCGGTGGAAGCCCGGACGCGCCCGGTGGCACGGCCGCAGACGCCGGATCCGACGCTCGTGGGCGCACCGAGCAACCCGCCGCCCAATCCGCCGCCGAAGCCGGACTCGTCGGCTGCTGTCCTCTGGCTGCGGTTGGCGGCCGCCGCGGCCGCCGTCGTGCTCGTTGTGCTCGCCCTGCTCAACCCCGCGCAGCTGCCGCACCCGGCGGCGGGCGCCTTGGACCTCGGGGGTTCCTCCCTCGCCGCTCCCGTCGAAGTGGATCTCAGCAAGCCGCTCGTCCTGACCGGGCCCGGGAACCCTGGCCGTGTTGTGCTGGACCTCTCCGCCGCCGGGATTCCGCTCGGGTCCGCTGCCACCGAGGCCAAGCCCGATGGCAATGGCTTCACCGCCGAGCTCACCCTTCCGGGGGTCGCGCGGTGGATTGTCGGGGGTGCCGTCACCGCCGACGTGCGGACCGGCACGGCCACGCAGACCTTCACCCTGCGCACCAGCCAGCACCCGCTGGCCAGCGCCATGGGTGCGGGCAGTCTCATCCTGGCCTTGTTCGCCCTCGCCTACCTCGAATCGGGGCTGCGGACGATCCGCAGCGGCCACCGCTGGCGGGGTGCCGCTGCCGGCGGGCCCGTGCTGGGTCTGCTGTTCGGTGCCGCGGTGTGGCTGTGCGTGTCCGTGCTCCGGGTGCACGAGCCGGCGGCGGGGTTCGGAGCCGGGTGTGCCGTGGCCGGGGCCCTTGCGGCCGGGCTGGTCGTCGCGGCGGCGCGGCGCCGGGCGTCCACTGTGGTCAGTCGACCATCCGGACGGTGACGTGCGGGCTGTAGCTCTTGCGCCGGCTCCAGCCGTGTTCGGCGCACAGGCTCAGCTGGATCGCGCGGTCGGCCGGCGCCCAGTACCCGGTGCGGACGAAGTAGCCCTCCATCGTGTTGAGCGCGCCGAGGCTCTTGCGGGCCGAGCACATTTCCCAGCCCCACTGGCGCCCGGTCTTCTCGACGCCGTTGCGGCGCACGGAGATCCGCGGGTTGCCGACGGCGCGGATGTCGGTGTCGCCCTCGGTGACGTAGACGACGCCGTCGATCTTGTAGAACCGGTTGTTGTCCAGGAGGGACACCTGCCCGGACAGAGTGACCCCGACCCGGGCGCCTTCCTCGCCCGTGAGCGTCCAATCGAGACAGTATTCCTGGACCGGGAGTTCCAGCGACTGGGTCATGACGAGTTTCCCCTGTTCTCACTGAGCGTCCCTTTCAGAAGATAGGGATTTTCCGGACGTCCGGAAGGCCCCGGCGGGATCTTCACCCGAAGCGGTTCGACGTCGGATGCCTTGCCGCGCATGGGTTTTCAGGCGATGGGGTGACGGGAAACACGGCAGGCCGCCGGCTGGGTGGTCTTCACCGCCGATCGTCACTGTGCGTGATCGCAAGGTAAAGGAACGATTACCTTCGCCGGGACGTTGGCCGGGCATGAACGAGCCCACTGTCATCGAGCTCGGCCCGCGCGACCTGCTTGTCGTCGCGGGGCTGCCTGGAGCGGGCAAGACGACCATGCTGCGGCACGCCGCCGTCGGGTTGCCCGTGCTGGACTCCGACCAGGTGCGGGAGAGACTCGGGGCGGTGGTTCCGGCTGTGCCGTACCGGTGGTACCGGCCGGTCGTGCACGCGTGGCACCGGCTGCGGATCGTCCGGCACGCGCTCGGTGAGAACGGGCCGGTCGTGGTTCACGAGCCTTCGACGCGGGCTTCGACCAGGGCTTTGCTCGCGTTGGTCGGGGTGTTGAGCGGGCGGTCGGTGCGGTTGCTCTTCCTGGACGTGCCGGCGGAGGTCGCGCTGGCCGGGCAGGTGAGCCGGGGGCGGGTGGTGCGGGCTCGGTCCTTTGCCCGGCATGTTCGGCGGGTGGGGAAGTGGCGGGAGGAGCTGCTGGCCGATCAGGTTCCGCTGGGGTGGCGGAGTGTTCAGGTTGTTGATCGGCCGCGGGCTGCTCGGACTCGGCTGGTGGCCAAGTTGCTGGTGGGGGTTTCGTGATTTTCGGTGACCCGGGCTTTTCGTTGGTGGTGTTGACCTGGGATTTTGTTCTCTCCACCGACCCGGCGCCCGATTGTTCAACGGCCGTCACGCCGCGTCAAGGCGGGAAAGCGTGCCTTGACCCGGCGTGACGGCCGCTGATGCGGCTGCGTATCGGGTCGGCAGGGGGGTGTGGCCGGGGGCTTTGCCTTGCGCTCGCCCTTGGTCGCAACCCCTTCTTTTTGGTCTGGACAACTTGCGTATTGGTCCAGACAATGGGGCTCTCCCTGACTGGAGGACCCGATGAGGCGTTCCCGGCTGTTCCTTACCCTTGCCGCCCTCGTGCTTGGCCTTTCCGGGGTGCTTGCCGCCCCTGCGCAGGCTGCCAACCTTCTCGCCAATCCCGGCTTCGAAGCCGGCTCGCTCTCCGGCTGGACCTGCGGCAACGCCGCCGCCGTGACCACTCCCGTCCACTCCGGCGGCTATGCCCTCGCCGCTACGCCCGTTGGCTCTGATTACGCTCAGTGCTCGCAGGTCGTCTCCGTTCAGCCCAACTCCAGCTACTCCGTCTCCGCCTGGGTGCGGGGGAACCCCGTCTACCTCGGGATCGCCGGTGGTCCCTCGACGTGGTCCGGCAATGCGAACTACAACCAGCTCCAGCTCACCTTCACCACCGGTAACCAGACCTCCGTCCAGGTCTACCTCCATGGCTGGTACGGCGCCGGTACCTACTACGCCGACGACGTCGTCCTCGGCGGTCCTGGTGGCACCACCCCCGGCGCTCCGACCTCCCCCGGTGCGCCGCGGATCACCGCCGTCACGAACAACTCCCTCACCCTCGGCTGGGGTGCCGGCTCCGGCTCCGTCACCGGGTACCGCGTCTACGAAGGTGCCGCCGTCGTCGCCACTGTGAGCGGGACGACCGCGACCATTGGTGGCCTTGCCGCCTGCACTACTCACAGCTACTCCGTTGTCGCCTACAACGGTGCCGGTGAGTCGCCCAAGAGTGCCGTTGTCACCGGGAGTACCAGTGGCTGTGTCGATACCGGGCTGCCCAAGCACGCTCTCGTCGGCTACCTGCACTCCAGCTTTGCCAACGGCTCCGGCTATGTCCGGCTGGCCGACGTCCCCGCCGCCTGGGATGTCATCGATCTCGCCTTCGGGGAACCCACCTCCGTCACCTCCGGGGACATCCGCTTCACCCGGTGTCCCGTCGCCGAATGCCCGAACGTCGAAAGCGATGCCGACTTCGTCGCCGCCATCAAGGCCAAGCAAGCTCAGGGCAAGAAGGTGCTCATCTCCATCGGTGGGCAAAACGGCCAGGTCCAGCTCACCACCGCCGCCGCGCGGGACAAGTTCGTCAGCTCCGTCTCCGCCATCATCGACAAGTACGGCCTCAACGGCCTCGACGTCGACTTCGAAGGCCACTCGCTTTCGCTCGACGCCGGGGACACCGACTTCCGGAACCCGACCACGTCCGTCGTCGTCAACCTCATCTCCGCGCTCAAGGCGCTCAAGGCGAAGTACGGCTCGTCCTTCGTGCTCACCATGGCTCCGGAGACCTTCTTCGTGCAGGTGGGGCACCAGTTCTACGGTGGCTCCGGCGCCGGGGACGCGCGGACCGGCGCCTACCTCCCTGTCATCCACGCGCTGCGGGACTCGCTCACCCTGCTGCACGTCCAGGACTACAACTCCGGGCCCGTCATGGGACTCGACAACCAGTACCACACCATGGGCGGCCCGGACTTCCACATCGCGATGACCGACATGCTCAAAGCCGGCTTCAGCGTCGCCAACACCGGGCTGTTCTTCCCCGGCCTGCGTCCCGACCAGATCGCCGTCGGGCTGCCCGCCGCCGTCAGCGCCGGCAACGGTTACACGTCTCCCGCTGACGTCCAAACCGCGGTGAACTGCCTGGTCAAGGGCAGTGGGTGTGGCTCCTACACGCTGCGCGGGGGCACGTCGCCCGCGCTCCGCGGGCTGATGACGTGGTCGATCAACTGGGACAAGTACTACAACTGGGAGTTCCAGAACAGCCACGAACCGTTCCTGAACGCCCTTCCCTGACGTTGGACAGTGTGCTCCGCCGCCCGGGTGGGGCACACTGTCCGACGTGGTCAAACCGGCGCAAGGCGAGTCCGTCCTGAGCCGTGTCGTCCGCATCTTCGAAACCTTCGGGCCGGACACGCCCGCCTTGCGCGTCACCGACATCGCGCGAAAAGCCGGCCTGCCCGTCGCCACCGCGTCTCGGCTGGTCGAAGAACTCGTCGGGCACGGCTGGCTGCGGCGCGATCCCGACCGGCGGATCCGCGTCGGCGTCCGGCTCTGGGAACTCGCCTCCCGCGCGTCGCCGACGCTCGGGCTGCGGGAAGCCGCGCTGCCCTTCATGGAAGACCTCCACGCCGTTGTCGGGCACCACACCCAGCTCGCCGTGCTGGAAGACCGCGAGGTCCTGTTCGTCGAACGGCTCTCGGCACCCGGCGCCGTCGTCAACGTGACGCGGGTGGCCGGGCGGCTGCCGCTGCACGCGTCGTCCTCCGGGCTGGTGCTGCTCGCCCACGCCCCCGCCGACCTGCAGGAACGGGTGCTCGCCGGCCCGCTCGAGGCCTTCCGGCGCACCACGCTGACCGAGCCGGCGCGGCTGCGCCGGTTCCTCGCCGACGTCCGGCGCAACGGCTACGCCTTCTGCGCCGGCTTCATCGACGAAGAGACCACGGGCATCGCCGTTCCGCTGCGGGGGCCCGCCGGCGACGTCGTCGCCGCGCTGTCGGTGATCGTGCCCAACGACCGGGGCGCGCGGATGCAGATCCCGGCGCTGCGGGCCGCCGCGCGCGGGATTTCGCGGGCGATGGGGAATCTCTCTCACTGAATGAGAATGTCCTGGTGGTCAGCATGGCCGCCGATCCATGCTCGGGGCCCTGCCGCGGGAAAGGACATCCTCCAGTGCGTACCCAGGTCGTCATCGTCGGCGCCGGCCCGGCCGGGCTGCTGCTGTCCCACCTGCTCGGCCTCGAAGGCATCGACTCCGTGCTGCTCGAACGGCAGACCGCGGAGTACGTCCAGGCGCGCATCCGCGCCGGCATCCTCGAGGCCGGCACCGTCCAGCTGCTCCGGGACGTCGGCCTCGGCGCCCGGCTCGACGTCGAGGGCATGGAGCACCGCGGCATCTACCTCCAGTGGCCGGAAAACCGGCACCACGTCGACTTCACCGGCCTCATCGGACGGTCGGTGACCGTCTACGGCCAGACCGAGGTCACCAAGGACCTGATGGCGGCGCGGGAAAAGGCGGGCCACCCGGCGTACTACTCGGCTTCCGACGTCACCCTGCACGACGTCACCGGGCAGCCGTCGGTGACCTTTGTGGACGCCGACGGCGTCGCGCGGCGGATCGACGCGGACGTCGTCGTCGGCTGCGACGGCTTCCACGGGCCGAGCCGGGCCTCGATCCCCGAGCCGCAGGTCTGGGAACGGGCCTACCCGTTCGCGTGGCTGGGCGTGCTGGCCGACGTCGCGCCGTCGACCGACGAGCTGATCTACGCCTGGCACCCGGACGGCTTCGCGATGCACAGCATGCGCTCGCCGCGGGTCAGCCGGTTCTACCTGCAGGTCGCGCCGGACGAGGACCTCGCTCAGTGGAGCGACGACCGGATCTGGACGGCGCTGTCCGAGCGGCTCGGCGTCCCGGGGTGGACGCTGCGGACCGGGACCATCACGGAGAAGAGCGTGCTCCCGATGCGCAGCTTCGTGACGACCCCGATGCGGCACGGAAACCTCTACCTGGCCGGCGACGCGGCGCACATCGTGCCGCCGACCGGGGCGAAGGGACTGAACCTGGCCGTCGCCGACGTCTCGCTGCTGGCGAAGGCGCTGACGGCGTCGTTCCGCGGCGACGACCGGCTCGTGGACGCCTACTCGGAGACGGCGTTGCGGCGGGTCTGGCGCTGCACGCACTTCTCGTGGTGGATGACGTCCATGCTGCACCGCCACGGCGACGGCTTCGACGCCCAGCTCCAGCTCTCCCAGCTCCACCGCACGGTGACGTCGGCGGCCGCGAAGACCGAGCTGGCCGAGAACTACGCCGGCCTGCCCCTGTAGACCACCGGCAGCCGGGCGGTGAACGTCGACCCGGCGTCCACTTCGGACTCGGCGACCACCGTGCCGCCGTGGGCCTGCACGAGGTGGCGCACGATGGCGAGGCCGAGCCCGCTGCCACCGGTCTGGCGGCTGCGGGACTTCTCGGCCCGCCAGAACCGGTCGAACACGTGCGGCAGGTCCTCGGCGGCGATGCCGGTGCCGGTGTCGGCCACAGCGAGCGTCACCTCGTCCGCGGTGGCCGACACGCGGATCGTCACGCGGCCGCCGGGCGGCGTGTGCCGGATCGCGTTCGTCACCAGGTTGCCGACGACCTGGCGCAGCCGCACCGGATCGGCCTCCAGCGCGCAGTCGCCGGTGGCGGCGGTGGTGTCTACGGTGAGCGTGACCCCGGCCGCGGCGGCCCGGTCGGCGTGCGCCGCGGCGACGTGGCCGGCCAGCTCCGCCGCGTCGAGGGGCTCCGGGTGCAGGCGCAGCTGCCCGGCGTCGGCCGCGGCGAGGTCCTGCAGGTCGTCGACGATGTGCTGGAGCAGCACGGTCTCTTCGAGCAGCGACGCGGTCAGCGCCCGGTCGAACGGGAGGTGCCCGTCCTCGGCGGCCTCCAGCCGGCCGCGGATGACGTTGAGCGGGTTGCGCAGCTCGTGGGCGATGTCGCTGACCATCGCCTTCCGCTGCTCCTCGATGCGTTCGCGCCGCGCGGTGAGGTCGTTGAACGCGGCGGCGAGGTAACCGACCTCGTCGCGGGACTTCACCGGCGCCGGCCGGTCTTGCTGCGCCGCCTCGGTCAGCGCCCGCAGCGGGCGGGACAGCCGCCGCGCGACGAGCGTCGTGAGCGCGACGGCCAGGAGCAGCACGCCGCCGGTCACCGCGAGGATCCGGGTGAGGTTCTCCCGCGACAGCGTGAACGTCGGCAGCGGTGATCCGCCGGGGCCGAGCGTGAACAGCAACGCGGGCGGCGCCACGTACGGCGTGAGCTGTTCGCGGCGGGCCGCGTCGAGGCAGCCCTCGATCGGCCGCTGCTCGGCGACGCCGAGGACTTCCAGGTCGAGGCCCAGTTTCACCGGCTCGGCACCCTGGTTCTGCAGGCAGCGGTTGACGGCCTCGTTCAGGCCGGTGAGCGCGGTCTGCTCGGTCGGTGTCGGTTCGGCCAGCTCGAAGAGCAGGCACTTGCCCGCGTAGTAGCGGGCCGTGAGCGGGTCGAGGCCGGTGAGCAGCGGCCGCCCGCTCGGCGAGTCGCGCACCTGGCTGGGCAGGCCGATCGAGGCGAGACAGGCGGACGCCTTCGTGGCCAGGTTGGACAGGTGCGCGCGTTCGGACGGCGGCAGCCTGAACGGGCCGGCCGCGCGCGGGTCGATGCCGCTCGTCCCGGCCTCGGGCAGCAGCACCGGGTCGACGTGCAGCGGGTCGACCGACGCGGTCGCCTTGACCGGCAGGGTGACCGGCGCGCCGCCGGAGTCGCCGAGGACGCGGCGGTCGAGCGTGGTCAGCACGACCCGGCGGCCGGTCTGCTCCGACAGCGCCCGCAGCCGGGGGCCGACCTGGTCCCACGTGTGGTTCGCCGCGGCGAAGCCGAGCAGCTCGGTGTAGATCGTCGCGTCGCCGGAGAGGGCCTGGCCCTGCTCCTGCTGGATCGCGCGGGTGGTGGTCTGTACCGCAAGCCAGGTGGTCGCCGCGATGGAGGCGAGGGCGATCAGCAGCGAGACGGCGGTGAGCCGGACGACGAGACTGCGTCGCCGCGGAAAGCTACGGGGCATCTTCGGGGGTGAGCTTGTAGCCGACGCCGAAGACGGTCCGCAGGTAGACGGGGTTCTGCGGGTCGGGCTCGAGCTTCTTGCGCAGGTTGAGCACGTGGACGTCGATGATCCGGGTGCTGACGAACCGGTCGTCGCCGCGGGTGAGCTCGAGCAGCTGACGGCGGGTGAACACCCGGCCCGGCTGCCGGATCAGCGTCTCCAGCAGCTGGAACTCGCCCGGCGTCGTGTCGACCGGCCGGCCGCCGACCGACACCTCGTGCCGTACCGGGTCGAGCCGCAGCTCACCCGCGCGCAACGCGGTGTCGGGCGGTTCGCGGCGCGACACGGTGCGCCGCAGCAGCGTCCGGACCCGCGCCATCAGCTCGCGCGGGCTGTAGGGCTTGGTGAGGTAGTCGTCGGCGCCGAGATCGAGGCCGAGGAGCAGGTCGTCCTCGGTGGCGCGGGCGGTGAGCATCAGCACCGCGACGTCGGACTCCTGCCGCAGGATCCGGCAGACGTCGAGGCCGTCGACCTTCGGCATCATCACGTCGAGGACCAGCAGGTCGGGCCGGTCGCGCCGGGCCTCGTCGAGCGCCGCCCGGCCGTCGGCGGCCAGCACCACGGTGTGGCCTTCGCTTTCGAGGTAGAGCCGGAGCACCTCGGCCTGCTTCTCGTCGTCCTCGGCGACCAGTACACGTGCGCACACGGCGTCGAGGGTAGGCGTCCTGACACCGTTCCCACCGCATCCTGACCGGATCTTCACACCTTGGCGCCGGCCCAGGCCCGGACGACGTCGTCCAGCACCTTCAGCGGCAGCTTCCCGCTGCCCAGCACGACGCCGTGGAACTCCTTGAGGTCGAAGGCGTCGCCGAGCCGCTCTTCCGCGAACCGGCGCAGGCGCTGGATCTCCCGACGGCCGGTCAGGTAGGCCAGGGCCTGGCCGGGCTCTTCGATGTACCGGTCCACCTCGGACTGCACCTCGACCTCGGAAAGCACGGTGTGCGCACGCAGGAACCCGACGCACCGCTGCCGCGTCCAGCCCAGCGCGTTCAGGCCGGTGTCGGCCACCAGCCGGGCGGCGCGGACCGAGTCCTCGGCGACCATGCCGAGCCGCATCAGATCGCTGGAGAACAGGCCCATTTCGTCCGCGAGCCGCTCGGTGTAGAGCGCCCAGCCTTCGTCGTAGGCGGTGATCAGCGCGATCCGCCGCAGCTGCGGCAGCCCGGGCAGCTCCAGGGCCAGCGACTCCGCGAAGTGGTGGCCGGGCACGGCTTCGTGGAACGCGACGGTTTCGGCGATGAACCGGTCGCGGGTGTGCACTTCGTGCGTGTTGGTGAAGTAGACACCCGGCCGCGAGCCGTCGAGCGCGGGCGGCAGGTAGTACGCCGCCGCGGCGACCGGCGCTTCGGCCTCCGGCACGGCTTTCACCACGCACTCGGCCTTCGGCACCCGCGGAAACCAGTCCGGCGCGGCGGCGGTCGCGCGGGCGACGGCGCTCCGGGCGGTTTCGAGCATCTCCGCGGCGTCCCGCCAACGGAGGCTTTCGTCGCTGCGCAGCCGCTGGCGCACCTCGGCCGGGTCGGTCAGCCCGAACACGCGGCCGCCGAGTTCGGCGTACTCGGCTTCGAGCTCCGCGAGCACGTCCCGGCCCAGCTGGTGGAGTTCCGCCGGGGTGTGGTCCGTGGTGGTGTGCATGCGCGCCAGGGCGGCGTAGTGCGCTTCGCCGTCTTCGAGCCAGCAGAGGCCGGATTGGTCGTCGGACCGGCCGTGCCCGGCGACTTCGGTGGCGAGGAACTCGCGGTAGCGGGCCAGCGCCGGCCGCACTGTGCCGGCGACCAGTTCGTCGCGGCGCGCACCGAGCTGCTGGGGGAAGGGGGTGTCCTGCCCGAGGAACCGGTCGAGGAAGCCGATCGCGTTCTGTGCCATGCGGTCGACGGGCGTCCGTCCGGCGCGCTGGCGTTCGGCGAGAGCGCCGTAGAAGGCGGGGAAGGCGGCGAGCCGGGTCAGGAAATCTTCCTCGGCGCGCGGGCCGGCGGGCTCGAGCTGGGGCAGGAAGGCCAGGTGGGACATGCCGACGGCGTACAGCGGATCGGCGAGCGTGAACTCGACGACGCGGGTGTCGATCCGGGTGATCAGGGCTTCCGCTTGCTGGACGACGACACCCAGCGTGATCTTGTCGGGATCGGCCGAGGCTCGGGCTCGTTCGAGGATGCCGGCGGCTTCCGCGCGCAGCCGTGCGTGGCCGGCTTCGCTCGGGTCGGGGAGTATGTGGTCGTACCCGGGAACGCCGACGTAGGTCGCTTCGAGCGGGGACCAGGTGGCCAGGACGTGGAGGAGTTCGTCGGCGAGGGGCATCTCTTCATGGTGCCGGAAACGAACCGGGCCGGGAGCGGAATCCGCTCCCGGCCCGGTCGCCGTCAGGTCAGGCTCGAACAGGTTCTCGCGTCCGGATCCAGAGCACCCTTCGGCACCCACCGCACGTTCGCGAACGAAGCCTGGAAGGCACCGTCGGTGTACACCAGGAACGGCGTGTTGATGTGCTCGAAGTCGAGCCCGTTGTCGAAGCAGGACACCGGGATCTTCACCGTCGTCTTCGGGCCGCCCGCCAGGTCGGTGAACAGCTTCGTCGCGTTCACCTCGCTGAAGCACGGGTAGACGCAGTGCATGCTGATCACCGTCCGGTTGGCCGGTGCCTGCTGCACGGTCGTGTCGAACACCAGCGCCGCGTCGGCGTTGAGGTAGCCGCGCAGATCGTTGGTGCCCGCCGTGTTCTGCATGTACAGCTGGGCCGCGCCGGCGCCCGTCCAGGTCGCCTTCAGGCCGTCGCCCTGCACGTTGACGTCCGTCGGGACGACGTTGATCTCGGTGTGCGCCGCCGTGCCGTCCGGGCCGATCACCGTGCCGCCCCAGTTCTCCGCCGAGCCGATCTGGCTCGTGTACGGCGGCACGTCGGTGCGGTCGTAGATCGCCAGGTCCTCGGTCGCGGTCCCGCCGCCGCCGGTCGCGGTGCAGGACGCCGGGCCGGGGGTCTCGTCCAGCTGACCCACGGTGGCGCGCTGGCCGGTCTTGAGGCCGTAGCCGAGCTTGAACAGCGGGTCGTAGTTCGGCGACCACGGGTTGAGCGGCGACTGGCACGCGCTCTTCGGCCACGAGTAGCTCAGCGTGCCCTGGTAGCCGTTCCCGTCCTTGCCCTTGACCAGCATGTCGGCAACGCCGCCGCCCTCGGTGCCGGGCAGCCACGCGGCCACGAACGCGTCGGAGCGGTTGATCTCCTTGTTCATGTACAGCGGGCGGCCGCCGACGTAGACGGTGACGACCGGGGTGCCCTTGCCGCTGACCTTGTCCAGCACGGCCAGGTCTTCGGGGTAGAGCCGCGCCGCTTCGAGCGACTTTCGGGTCAGGTCGCCGACGCCCTCGGCGTACGGCGTCTCGCCGATGACCGCGATGACCGCGTCGAAGCCCTTGGGGTCGACGTTGCCGGTCGCGTCGAAGGTGACGTTGGCGTCGCCGAGGTTCTGCCTGATGCCCGTCAGGATCGACGTGGCGTTGGGGAAGTCGGCGTTGGTGTTGCCGGTGCCCTGCCAGCTGAGCGTCCAGCCGCCGGTCTGGTTCGCGATGTTGTCGGCGCTCTTGCCGACGACCAGGACCTTCGACGCCGGCTTGAGCGGCAGCACGTTGCCGTTGTTCTTCAGCAGCGTCTGCGAGCCCCGGACGGCGTCGCGCGCCAGCCAGTTGTCCTTCAGCGCCTCGTCGGAGTTCGCGTAGGAGCGGTCGGAGGGCTTCTGCGACTCGAACAGGCCGTCACGCAGCTTGACGCGCAGGATGCGGGTGACGGCGTCGTCGATGCGCGCCATCGGGATCTGGCCGCTCTGCACCTGGGCGACGGTGTTGGTGATGAACGCCTTCCAGTCGTTCGGCACCATCACGATGTCGATGCCGGCGTTGATCGCCTGCGGGCACGAGGAGTTCGTGCAGCCGGTGACCTGGCCGATGCCGTTCCAGTCGGACACGACGAGGCCGTCGAAGCCCATCTTGCCCTTGAGGATCTGGTTCAGCGCCTTGTCGCTGCCGTGCAGCTTGCCCTCGTTGATGCCGAGGTCGGCGTTGGTCCAGCTGTTGAACGACACCATCACGGTCTGGCTGCCGGCGGCGAGCGCGCCGTAGTAGCCCTGGCCGTGGACGTTGATCATGTCCGCTTCGGACGCGGGGGTGACGCCCTGGTCCTGGCCGTTGATGGTGCCGCCGTCGCCGATGAAGTGCTTGGCGGTGGCGATGACGCCGTTGTAGCCGATGCGCTTGGTGGCGCCGTCCTGGAGGCCGTTGATGGCTTCGTAGCCGTAGGAGCGCGTGATGCGCGGGTCCTCGGAGAAGCCTTCGTAGGTGCGGCCCCAGCGGTCGTCCTGGACGACGGCGAGGGTGGGCGAGAAGGCCCAGTCCTGGCCGGTGGCGCGGATCTGCCGGGCGGTGGCGGCGGCGACGTCGCGGACCAGGCAGGGGTCGTGCGCGGCGCCGAGGCCGATGTTGTGCGGGTAGACGGTGGCGCCGTAGACGTTGTTGTTGCCGTGCACGGCGTCGATGCCCCAGATGACGGGGATCTTCGTGCGGCTCGTCTTGGAGGCGTTCCAGTAGGCGTCGGCGAGGTTCAGCCAGTCCTGCTGGGTGGCGTACTTCTTCCCACCGGGCCACGAGCCGCCGCCGTTGAGGACCGAGCCGATGGCGTACTGGCGGACCTCGTCGGGGGTGATGGCGGCGATCTCGGGCTGCGTCATCTGCCCGACTTTTTCCTCCAGGGTCATGCCCTTGAGGATTTCGGCGATCCGCTGCTCGTCGCCGGCCTTCCCCTTGAACCGGCTGTCGACCTTCGGCCAGTCGGCGAGGGCAGGCAGGCTCTTCTCGATCCGGGCGCAGCCGTCCCTGTCCTTGGCGGGCTGGCCGATGACGGGTTGCGGGGCTTCGGCTTGGGCCGGCGTCGCCTGGGCGATCCCGCCCAGCAGGCTCAGGCTCATCAGCGTGACGAGCGAACTTCGGCGCGCACGGGACCACGCGCGGGATCTACGGGCCATGGGTCTGGTCCATTCTGCGATGAACGGCGGACCGGCCGATCCTCACCGGGCGACGGGGAAGCAGTCAAGGGTTTCGATTGTTTGCACGGCCTGTTAATTCTCGACATAAACTAAGAGTCGCTCGGTGGCGGGGCCACCCATATCCGGCGGGGTGCCGAAGGTCAAGAGCACTGCCGGGCAGGGGTTTTGCCCCGGTGTCGGCTCAGCTCGGCACCGAGCCCGGCAGTTCCTCGAAGATCAGCCAGGTCCGCGTCGACCGCACCCCCTCCAGTGCCTGCAGCCGCTCCAGCACCACGTCCCGCAGTGTCGAGTTGTCCGGTGTCCGGACCAGCAGCAGGATGTCGAAATCCCCGCCCACCAGCGCCACGTGGTCCACGTACGGGATCTCGTGCAGGTCCGTCGCCATCGTGCGCCACGACGTCTGCTCCACCGTCACCATGATGTATGCCGACGTGCCCAAACCCGCCCGGCGCGGGTCGATCCGGGCGCCGAAGCCCGTGATCACCCCTTCCGCCAGCAAGCGCTCCAAGCGCGCGTACGCGTTCGTCCGCGAGATGTGCAGGCGCTCCGCCAGCGCGCGCACCGCCAGGCGGCCGTCCGCCGACAGCTCCGCCAGCATGGCCCGGTCGATGTCGTCCAGGGCCGGGACCGTTCGTCCCGGCAGAGCCCCGTGAGCCAGGGCACCCGTGGACGTTTGGTCCGCCGGGACTCCCGCCGGAGGCCGTTTGTCGCTCATTTCCGCCAACCCTTGAACAGAACACCGCCGGGAACCACCATTTCAGCATCATATGTCTGGGAGAGGTGGTGCGCTGTGGAAACCCTGCTGCCGTCGGCTGCCCCCGTGCGGTTCGTCGCCGAAGACGGGAGCCGTGCCGACCGGCACGGGCCGTACGGGGAGCCCGCGGAAGACCGGCTGAAAGAGGCCTACCGGCTGATGGTCCTCGGCCGCCGGTTCGACGTGCAGGCCACCGCGCTCACCAAGCAGGGCCGGCTCGCCGTCTACCCCTCCAGCGCCGGCCAGGAAGCGTGCCAGGTCGGCGCGGCGCTCGTCCTGCGAACCGCGGACTGGCTCTTCCCCACCTACCGTGACTCCGTCGCCCTCGTCGCCCGCGGCCTGAAGCCCGGCGAAGTCCTGACGCTGCTTCGCGGCGACGCGCACTGCGGCTACAACCCGGTCGAGACGCGCGTTGCCCCGCAGTGCACTCCGCTCGCGACGCAGACTCTGCACGCCGCCGGCCTGGCGCACGCGATGCAGCGACGCGGCGAAGACGCCGTCGCGCTCGCGCTCATCGGGGACGGCGCCACCAGCGAAGGTGACTTCCACGAGGCGCTCAACTTCGCCGCCGTCTTCAAGGCGCCCGTCGTCTTCTTCGTGCAGAACAACCGCTTCGCCATCTCGGTGCCCTTCGAGAAGCAGAGCGCCGCCGCTGCGCTGGCGTACAAGGGCGTCGGCTACGGCATGCGCTCGGAGCAGGTCGACGGCAACGACGCCGTCGCCGTCCTGGCCGTCCTCGACGACGCCGTGCGGCACGCGCGCGAGGGCAAGGGGCCCGTCCTCGTCGAGGCCCACACCTACCGCATCGACGCCCACACCAACGCCGACGACGCCACCCGCTACCGCGACGCCGACGAAGTCGCGAAGTGGCGCGAAGCCGACCCGGTCAAGCGGCTGGAAACCTTCCTGAAGAGCCGCGAAAGCTTGAGCGACAACGAGATCGAGCAGTTCGCCGCCGACGCCGAGGGCTACGCCCAGTCCGTCCGCGACACCCTCAACGCCGAGCCCGAGCTCGACCCGCTGTCGCTGTTCGACCACGTCTACGCCGAACCGACCCGCCAGCTGAAGGCCCAGCGGGCCGCCCTCGTCGCCGAACTGGAGGCCTGATGACGACCACCACCATGGCGCAGGCGCTCAACGCGGCCCTGCGGGACGCCCTCAAGGACGACGACCGCGTCCTCGTGTTCGGCGAGGACGTCGGCACGCTCGGCGGCGTCTTCCGCGTCACCGACGGCATCACCGCCGACTTCGGCGAAGACCGCTGCTTCGACACCCCGCTCGCCGAATCCGGCATCGTCGGGTTCGCCGTCGGGATGGCGATGGGCGGGTTCCGGCCGGTCGTCGAGATGCAGTTCGACGCCTTCGCCTACCCGGCGTTCGAGCAGATCACCTCGCACGTCGCGAAGCTGCGCAACCGCACCCGGGGCGCGCTGGAGGTGCCCATGGTCATCCGCGTGCCCTACGCCGGCGGCATCGGCGGTGTCGAGCACCACTGCGACTCCAGCGAGGCCTACTACACGCACACGCCGGGCCTGCGCGTCGTCACGCCGGGCACCGCGCAGGACGCCTACGACCTGCTTCGCGACGCCATCGAGTCGCCCGACCCGGTGATCTTCCTCGAGCCGAAGTGCCGCTACTGGTCGAGCGAAGAGGTCAGCTTCACCCGCACCGGGCCCGGCCTGGACCAGGCCGTCGTCCGCCGGCACGGCAAGGACGTCACGCTCGTCGCCTACGGCCCGATGGTCGCCACCGCGCTGGAAACCGCCGATGCGGCGAAGGTCGAGGGCTGGGACGTCGAGGTCGTCGACCTGCGTTCGCTGTCGCCGTTCGACGACGAGACCGTGACGGCGTCCGTGCGCCGCACCGGCCGGGCCGTCGTCGTGCACGAGGCCGCCGGCTTCGGCGGCTACGGCGCCGAGGTCGTCGCGCGCGTCACCGAACAGTGCTTCCACCAGCTGCACGCGCCCGTGCTGCGGGTGACCGGGCTCGACATCCCGTACCCGGCGCCGAAGCTCGAGCGGCACATGCTGCCCGACGTCGACCGGATCCTCGACACGATCGCGCGCCTGCAGTGGGACGACACGCCGGTGGTGGCCGGTGCCTGACTTCCTGCTGCCCGACCTCGGCGAAGGCCTGACCGAGGCGGCGATCGTGGACTGGCGGGTCGAGGTCGGCGACACCGTCGACGTCGACCAGGTCGTCGTCGAGGTCGAGACGGCGAAGGCTGCGGTCGAGGTGCCGGTGCCGTTCGCCGGCGTGGTGTCCGCGCTGCACGGCGAGCCGGGGCAGCTGCTGCCGGTCGGCGCGCCGCTGCTGAGCGTCGGCGGGTTCGCCGAGCCCGGCGTGACGACGTCGTCGGGCAGCGGCAACGTCCTCATCGGCTACGGCACCGCGCCGGCGACCCGGCGCAAGCGCGCCCGGCGGCCGGTGCGCACCACCGCGCCCACGCGGCCGAAGCAGCCTGGGGTGATCTCGCCGTTCGTCCGGAAACTGGCGTCGGACAACGGGATCGACCTCGCTCGGCTCACCCCGGGCGGCGCGGACGGCATCATCCGCCGCGCCGACGTCGAGGCGGCGCTGAAGAAGCCCGTCGCGAAGGGCAAGCGCGTCCCGCTGACCGGTGTGCGCAAGGCCGTCGCCGACAAGCTGGCGACGTCCCGGCGGGAGATCCCCGAGGCCACGGTGTGGGTGGACGTCGACGCGACCGAGCTGGTCGCCGCGCGGGCCGCGCTGAACGCCAAGTCCGACCGGCCGGTCAGCCTGCTCGGGCTGATCGCGCGGTTCGCCGTCGCGGGGCTGCGCAGGTTCCCGGAGCTGAACTCGCGCGTCGAAGGCGACGAGATCGTGCTGCTGGACGAGATCCACCTCGGGTTCGCCGCGCAGACCGACCGCGGGCTCGTCGTGCCGGTCGTGCGGGACGCCGGGACGCTGTCCACCCGGGACCTCTCCGCGGCGATCGGCGACCGGGCCCGCACCGCGCGGGCGGGCAAGCTCGCGCCCGCGGACCTCACCGGCGGCACCTTCACGGTCAACAACTACGGCGTCTTCGGCGTCGACGGCTCGGCCGCGATCATCAACCACCCCGAGGCGGCCATCCTCGGCATCGGCCGGATCATCGACCGGCCGTGGGTCGTCGACGGCGCCCTGGCGGCCCGGAAGATCTGCGAGCTCACGCTGGCCTTCGACCACCGCGTGTGCGACGGCGGCACGGCGGGCGGGTTCCTGCGGTTCGTCGCCGACTGCGTGGAGTCGCCGGTCACCGCCCTCGGGGACCTCTGACGACTCACCGGCCGAGTTGGCCGGTGGTGACGGCGGCGGCACTACTGTGTCGATCTTTACTAATCCGACCACAGTCACGGCCTGATGACTTTCGTAGTAACACTTACGTGCCGCGCGATGGTCGGCCTACTTTTGGCCGGATTAGTAAAGTGGTTGCGTGACGACACCGGCCCAGCACGACCGCGACCTGGCGGAGGGGCGCGTCGCCCGGTTCAAGCAGGACCTGCGCGACGGGCTCGCGACCGCGCCCGAAAGCGTCGAGGCGATGGACGAGCTCGTGGCCACGGCCCACCGGCTGCTCGACGCCGAGGTGGCGTTCGACGAGGCCAAGCGGCGGCTGGCCGACGCCGAGCTCGAGTCCCGGCACGCGGCCACGCAGCGCGCGGTCGTCTGGTTCGCGGCCGCGCCCGTGCTGGTGCCGCTGGTCGCCGCGGCGCTGGTGCTGTTCGAAGTGCTGTCGCCGGTCTGGCTGTTCGTGCTGGTGCCGCTGTTCGGCGCGGGCTTGTGGGTCGGCTTCGCGCCGGTCCGCCGGGCCGGAGCGGTGATCCGCGAGCGGACGCGGGCGGCGTGGGCGGGCAGCGTGACGGCGGTGGCGCTGGTTCTCGCGCTGGTCCCGTGGGCCGGGGCGGTGGTCTGCACGGTCCTGACGGCGCTGGGCGTCGCGGGCACGATCGCGCTGCTGTGGCGGGAAAGCCGGACCCCATGAGCCACGGCTACGCGACCTACGGCGACGACCCGGAGTTCACCCAGGAGTACGACTACCCGGACGCCGTCGACCCGACGCGGCGCGATCTCGACGAGCTGTTCGCGGCGGTCGACGGGCTGCGCGCGGCCGACGACCGCCTGGGTCAGGACGTCGCCGACCTGGCCGAGCGGCTCGAAAGCGGTGACCCGCACCATCAGCAGGACCGGCTCGACCTGCTCGGCCGGCAGCTGGAGCGGCTGCGGCAGCAGGTCCGGGTGCTGGAGCGCGCGGTCCGCGTGTCCGACGGAGTCCCGCAGGCCGACCTCGACGACGTCGGCGCGGAGACGCGGGCGCTCGCGGCGGAGGCGGCGCGCTGGGACGACCTGCACAAGGAGCTCGTCACCAAGGAGCAGCGGGCCCGGTACGCGGAGGAGATCGCGCACCTGGACTCGGTGCGGGCGGCACTGGCCCGGTGCGACGCGGACCTGCGGGATGTCATCGGCGTCCTGGCGTCAACGGACCGTTCGTCGCGCGCCCGGGGTGACGCGGAGTCGTCGTTGCGGGCGTTGTCGACGCGGCGCCGGACGATGCTGGACGAGGAGATCCCGGCGGCCGCCGCGGCGGCGGACCAGGCGCGGCTGGCCCTGCGCGAGGCGGACGCGGTCGAGGCGCGGGTGGTGCCGCAGCTGGAGCGGGCCGAGCGGGCGTGGCACGACCTGCAGGTGCGGCTGCGGACCCGGATCACCGACGCGCTGGGGTCGAACGCGCTGCTGCCGGTGTGGTTCGGGCACGCGCTGGGCGTGGCGCCGCCGTCGGGTACGTCGGGTGACGCGTGGATCCGGACGGCCGCGTCGGTGCTGGCGTACCGGGTGACGTTCGGGGTGACGGACCAGGCCCTGCCGCTCGGCCCGCCGGCGGGTGAGGACGCGGACACGACGGAACGCCGCTGGACCTGGCGGGCGAGGCTGGAGTCGGAGCTCGACGACCTCGCCCTCTAGCCCGTGATCCGCCGGGCATCACCCGTGATCAGGCGGGCATCACCCGTGATTGGAGGGGCATGACCCGTGATTGGAGGGGCATCACGAGTCATGCCCCTCCAGACACGCGAGATGCCCCTCCAGACACGGGTGATGCCCCTCCAGACACGGGTGATGCCCCTCCAGACACGGGTGATGCCCCTTCACGCACTGGTGCGGAGCGCTGACTCCAGCTTGCGGTGCAACTCGCCGAGGCGGGTTTTGCCCGGTTTGCCCGGCGGGAACTTGCGCAGGGTGTCGCGCACGGCCGCCGGGGCGTGGGTGAGCGCCCACTCGATCTCCGTCTCCGCGGAACCGCCGGCCAGCTCGCTCGCCAACGCGGCCTGCTGCGCCGGGCCGACGATGTGCTTCACCTGGTGCGGTGACCCCAGCGGGTGCAGGTAGGCCGCGCCCGCCGCGCCGACCGCCGCGCGCGCGGCGGCCGCGGCTGCCGGGTGCTGCGCCGAGGTGGCCGCCGCCAGGGCGTTCCACGCCGCGGTACGCAGGGCCTTGGTGCGCGGACCTCCCGCGGCGAACTCCCGCGCCGCCGAGATCGCCGCGGCCGGGCGGGGGTCGTCCGGGATCAACGGCAACACCCGGGCGGCGCAGTCCGCGGCCCAGCCCGTCAACGTCCGCAGCTCGTCAAGATCCAGCTCCATGCCCCTGAAGCTTATCCTTGAACCGCCGGTTGAAACTGTGGGCGGCGCAGGGCCTGCCGGCGCAGGCGGTTGAACAGCTTCGCGTTGTTCAACGCGAACACGCCCACCGTCTCGCCGTCGCGCTGCCAGGTGGCCACGAACGAAGCCGCCGACGGGTCGCCGTCGACGAACACCAGCTGGTCGTCCGGGCGGGGGTGGCCGGCCAGCTGCAGCGTGCCCGCGTACTGGTCGGACCACACGTAACCACTGGGTGTGTACGTGCGCGCGGTGTGCCCGGCCAGCAGGTTGGCCACCGCGATCGGCGCCTGCTCCGAGGCGTTCGTCCAGTGCTCGTGCCGCCGTCCGCCGTAGCGGGCCACATCGCCGACCGCGACCACCTGCGGCAGGTCCGTGACCAGCCCGGCGTCCGTGTGGACGCCGTTGCCGACCTTCAACCCCGAACCGGCCAGCCACTCGGTCGCCGGTGTCATCCCGACGCCGGTCACGACCACGTCGGCCGGGACGAGCTCACCCGAAGCCAGCTCGACGCCGGCCGGCGAGCAGCCGGAAACCTGAACGCCGCAGCGCAGCTCCGTGCCGTGGTCGGCGTGCAGCCGGGCGCACACCGCGGCCAGCGACGGGCCCAGCACCGGGGCCAGCGGCGCGGCCAGTGCTTCCAGGACGACGACGTCGAGACCCAGAGACCGGCAGGTCGAGGCCACCTCGGCCCCGATGAACCCGGCGCCGACGATGGCCACGCGCACCCCGGGCACCAAGGCTGCCCGCAGCGCCAGTGCGTCGTCGACCGTCCGCAGCGTGTGGGCGCCCTCGAAGCCCGGCAGGGTGCGCGCCCGGCCGCCGGTGGCGATCACGACGCCGTCCGCGTGCACCGACGTGCCGTCGGACAGCAGCACGCGCCGGGCGGCCGGCTCCAGCGCGGTCGCCCGGACGCCGAGCCGGAAGTCCAGGGCCAGCGACGCCAGGTCACCGGCGTCCAGCAGGTCGAGCGACTCCCGCGACGCCGTCCCGGCCAGGAAGGCCTTCGACAGCGGCGGCCGGTCGTAGGGCAGGTGCGGCTCGTCGCCGATCAGCACGACGCCGCCGTCGTACCCCTGCGCGCGCAGTTCCTGCGCCGCGCGGACCCCGGCGAGCGACGCGCCGACGACCGCGACGCGCTTCACGCGGCGTCCTCGCCGGCCACGCCCTGGACGTAGATGACGCCTTCGTCGACGACCACGGTGTACGTGCGCACCGGGTCCTTCGCCGGCAGGCAGGTCGGCATGCCCGTGCGCAGGTCGAACAGCGCCGCGTGCAGCGGGCACTCGACGAAGCAGCCTTCGAGCCAGCCGTCGGCCAGGGAGGCGTCCTGGTGCGTGCACGTGTCGTCGATGGCGTACAGCTCGCCCTCCTCGGTGTGGAACACCGCGATGGCGGGCTGCCCGGGGATCCGGACGGACTCGCCGGGGGGAAGCTCGTCCACCGTGCACGCGCGCATCATGACCGCCTCCTGCTTTGAATTCAACACTGTGTTGCGCATGGGGGAACATCAACTGTGATACGCAACAAGTCTGAGTCCGGCGCCGACCGCCGTCAAGGGGGTACGCCCCGGTAGTTTTCGTTACCTGATAACGGGTATTCCAGGCACGCCGAGGGCCCGTACCGAGGATGGCGGTACGGGCCCTGCGACGTCGGAGGCTAGTTCTCCCCGTGCCGGTAGAACGGCAGCTTGATCGGGTCGAGCGGGGTGTTGCCGAGGATCAGGTCGGCGGCCTTCTCGGCGGTCATCATCACCGGGGCGTAGATGTTGCCGTTGGTGATGTAGGGCATCACCGACGCGTCGACCACGCGCAGGCCCTCGGTGCCGTGCACCCGCATGCTCTGCGGGTCGACGACGGACATGTCGTCCACGCCCATCTTGGTCGTGCACGACGGGTGCAGCGCGGTCTCGGCGTCCTTGGCGACCCAGTCCAGGATCTCTTCGTCGGTCTCCACGGACGGCCCCGGCGAGATCTCGCCGCCGTTGTACGGGTCGAGCGCGGACTGGTTGAGGATCTTCCGCGCCACCCGCACCGCTTCGACCCATTCCTTGCGGTCGGTCTCGGTCGACAGGTAGTTGAACTTGATCGCCGGGTGCTCGCGCGGATCGGTGGACCTGATCTTCACCGAGCCGCGGGTGTCGGCGTACATCGGGCCGACGTGCACCTGGTAGCCGTGGCCTTCCGTGGGCGCCGAGCCGTCGTAGCGGATCGCCACCGGCAGGAAGTGGAACATCAGGTTCGGGTACTTGACGTCGTCGTTGGACCGGACGAACCCGCCGCCCTCGAAGTGGTTGGTGGCGGCCGGCCCGGAGCGCAGGAACAGCCACTGCGCGCCGATGTAGGGCCGCTTCCACTTCGCCAGCGACGGCTGCATCGACACCGGCTGCTTGCATGCGTACTGGATGTACACCTCCAGGTGATCCTGGAGGTTCTCGCCGACGCCCGGCAGGTCCTTCACGACGTCGATGCCGAGCTTCTCCAGCTCGGCGGCGTTCCCGACGCCGGACAGCTGCAGCAGCTGCGGGGTGTTGATCGCGCCGCCGCAGAGGATGATCTCCTTGCCGTACACCTCGCCGGGCACGCCCCGGCCCTGCGCGTACTCGACGCCGACCGCGCGGGTGCCGTCGAAGAGGACCTGCGAAACGAACGCGTTCGTCTTCACCGTGAGGTTGGGCCGGTGCATCACCGGGTGCAGGTACGCGCCGGCCGCCGACAGCCGACGTCCTTTTCGGACGTTCCGGTCGAACGCCGCGAAGCCTTCCTGCTTGTAGCCGTTGACGTCGTCGGTGCGCGGGTAGCCCGCCTGCTCGGCGGCGTCGAAGAACGCCTGGAACAACGGGTTCGACGCCGGTCCGCGCTCCAGTTCGAGGGGGCCGTCGTGGCCGCGCCACTGGCCGTCGGGAGCGTCGGCGAGGCAGTTTTCCATCCGGTTGAAGTACGGCAGGCAGTGCGCGTAGTCCCAAGTGGACATCCCGGGATCGCTCGCCCAGCGCTCGTAGTCCATCGGGTTGCCGCGCTGGAAGATCATCCCGTTGATGCTGGACGACCCGCCGAGCACCTTGCCGCGCGCGTGGTAGATGCGACGGCGGTTCATGTACGGCTCGGGCTCGCTGCGGTAGCCCCAGTCGTAGAACTTCGACCCGATCGGGAAGGTCAGCGCGGCCGGCATGTGGATGAAGACGTCCCACTTCCAGTCCGACCGGCCCGCCTCCAGGACGAGGACCTTGTTCGACGGGTCGGCCGAGAGCCGGTTCGCCAGCGCGCAGCCCGCCGAGCCACCGCCGACGATGACGAAGTCGTAGGTATCGGAACTCATGCGTCCTCCTCAGCCGGGCAGGGTGTCCGGGGTGCTGTCCGGCATGTGTTCGGGGCTGGTGTGGGCCGAGCCCCAGGTGCGCCGCCGGACGTAGAGCATTATCGCGCCGATGATCACGATCAGCGCGGTGACGATCACCGCGCCCCACTGGAAGTACCAGTGGTCGTCGCCGTAGACCTCGGCGCGCGGCCAGATCAGGTTGACCGTCATCGCGGCGCCGTAGACCACCGCGACCAGGTTCACCAGCGTGCCCCAGCGGCCCAGCTTGAAGTACGGGCCGTGTCCGGGGCGCGGCCACTGCCCGCGCAGGCGGCGCAGCAGCATCGGGCCGGTGACCATCAGGTAGGGGATGTAGAACAGGATGATCGCCGTCGAGGTCAGGATGAAGAACGCCCGCTGGTTTCCGAGGTTGATCAGCAGCACCACGACGGTCAGGCCGCCGGTGAGCAGCGCCGGCAGGATCGGCGTCTTCGAGCGCGGCGACACCTTCGCCATCGCCTTGCTGAACGGCAGCCGCCCGTCGCGGGCCATCGCCCACGCCATCCGGATCGCCGCGGTCTGCACGGCCAGGCAGCACACGGTGATCGCGATCGCCGAGCAGATCAGGAACGCGTTGCCCAGCCACGGGCCGAGCGTGCTCTTCAGCAGGTACGGCATGCCGGACGTGCTCAGCTCTTCGGCGTTGATGTCGCCCACGGCCATCATGCCGACCAGCATCACCAGGCCGCCGACGATGAACGACGCCGTGATCGCCCGCAGGATCGCGCGGGGCGCGTGCTTGCGCGGCTGGGTCGTCTCCTCCGCGAGCGAGCCCGCGGTGTCGAAACCGTAGAAGACGTACGCGCTCATCAGCGACGCCACGAGGAACGCCCCGAGGTACCCGAGTGAGTGACCCTCACCCGCGCCGTGCGTCTCCAGGACGACCTGCGGGCCGCGTTTGATGTGCACCGCCAGCGCGATGATCAGCAGGATGACCGCGGACAGCTCGACCGCGACGCCGAAGTTGTTGATCTTCGCCATCAGCTTGACGCCGATGACGTTCACGATCGTGGCGAACACGACCAGCACCAGGGCCAGGATGATGGCGTTCTGCGCGCCGCCCGGGGTGGACGTCAGGCCGGCGTCGGAGTCGCTGCCGACGATCTGGAACGCGGTCGAGACCTGCGGCAGGATGATCTGGTAGGCGACCGCGACCGCGCCGGCGGTGACGATGGCGCCGATGATCATGATCCAGCCGGCCAGCCACGACGTCGCGGGCTTCGCGATCTGCTTGGCCCACTGGTAGACCGAACCGGCGAGCGGGAACTGCCCCGCCAGCTCGGCGAAGCACAGCGCGACGCAGAGCTGGCCGAGGAAGACCAGCGGCCAGGTCCAGATGAACGCCGGCCCGCCCGCGCCGAAGCCGAAGAAGAACAGCTGGAACACGCCGGTCATGATCGAGATGTAGGAGAACCCGGCGGCGAAGCTGGAGAAGGAACCCAGTGAGCGTTCGAGCTCCTGGCGGTAGCCGAACTTTTCGAGGTCGGAGCTGTCGTCCGGGGCAGGCCCCCCGCCCGCCGGTATTTCCCGAGTCGTCATCGTATGCGTCCTCACGTGGTGGGGAGGGGGAATTCGGTGAAGCTTATTCAGCCGTCGCCCGCCGCATGACTTTCGCGGTGGCCGGCGGCAGTGCGCGCGGGGCGCGGCGGGCTGACCAGAATAAGCTTCAGCCCTTGAACCAGTGCTGCGGAACGGGATCGATGTTCTGGTAGATGTGCTTGCTCTCCTGGTACTCGGCCAGCCCGGACGGCCCGAGTTCGCGGCCGATGCCGGACTTGCCGTAACCGCCCCATTCCGCCTGCGGCAGGTAGGGGTGGTAGTCGTTGATCCACACGGTGCCGTGGCGCAGGGCCCCGGCGACGCGCTGGGCGCGGGACGCGTCCGACGTCCACACGGCTCCGGCGAGCCCGTACTCGGTGTCGTTGGCCAGCGCGATCGCGTCGGCCTCGGTCGTGAAGCGTTCCACGGTGACGACCGGGCCGAAGACCTCTTCCCGGACGATCGCCATGTCCCGCGTGCAGCCGGAAAACACGGTGGGACGCAGGAAGAAACCGCTTTCGTACTCGGGTCCTTCCGGCCGCTTTCCGCCTGCTTCAAGTTTCGCGCCCGCGGCGAGAGCGCTTTCGATGTAGCCTTCGACCTTCGCGCGGTGCTGCGCCGAGACGAGCGGGCCCGTCTCGGTCGCGGGATCCAGGCCGTTCCCGACCCGGATCCGGTCGGCGCGCGCGGCGAGGTCCGCGACGAACCGGTCATGGATTCCATCTTGGACGATCAACCGCGCGCCCGCTGAACAGACCTGTCCGGAATGGACGAACGCCGCCATCAGGGCGTAGTCGAGCGCGGTGTCGTACTCGGCGTCGTCGAACACCACGTTCGGGTTCTTGCCGCCGAGCTCCAGGGCGACCCGCCGGACGCCCTTCGCGGCTGCCGTCATGATCTTCTCGCCGGTCGCGTAACCGCCGGTGAAGGAGACGAGGTCGACGGCCGGGTGCTCGACCATCGCCGCGCCGGCCCGGCCGTCGCCGAGCAGGAGGTTGACGACGCCGGCCGGCGCGCCGGCCTCTTCCAGCAGTGCGACCAGCTTGATCGTGGTGAGCGGGGTGACCTCGCTGGGCTTGAGCACCACGGTGTTGCCCGCGGCCAGCGCGGGCGCGACCTTCCAGGACATCTGGAGCAGGGGGTAGTTCCACGGCGCGATGAGCGCGCAGACCCCGACCGGCTCGTGCACGATCCGGCTGACGACGGTCGCGCTGCCGGCGTCGACCACGCGGCCGGCGTCCTTGTCGGCGAGGTCGGCGTAGTAGCGGAAGACGTTCGTCACATCGTCGATGTCGATGCGGCCTTCGCCCAGCGTCTTGCCGGTGTCGAGGCTCTCGGTGCGGGCGAGTTCCTCGCGGTCGCGGACCAGCAGGTCGGCGGTCCTGCGGAGGAGCTGGGCGCGTTCACCCGCGGTCGTGCGGCGCCACGGGCCCTCGTCGAAGGCCCGCCTCGCCGCTCTGACAGCGGCGTCGACCTCGGCTTTCCCCGCTTCGGCGACGGTCACGATGACCTCGCCGGTGGCCGGGTTCAGCACGTCGGAACGCGTCCCGGTGGCCGCGTCCAACCAGATTCCGTCGATGTAGAGGTCCTTCACGGGCGCCCTTCCCGGATCGGTAGTGGCTGCTTCGTGTCGAGAGTGCGTACATTTGTACGCGAAGTGTGTACAGATGTCCACAAGGGGGCCCGATGGCCAAGAGCGAACCCGGCGCAACGCGGCGCCGCGGTCCGAACGACCCCGAGCGGCGCGCCCGGATCGCCAAGGCGGCGATCGAGGTGGTCGCGCAGCGGGGGATCGACGGCGTCACGCACCGGTCGGTGGCGGCCGCGGCCGGCGTCCCGCTCGGCTCGACGACCTACCACTTCGCGACCCTGGACGACCTCCTGGAGGTCGCCCTGCACCAGGCGGCGGAGAAGAACGTCCACGCGCTGAAGGAGTGGGAGGCCGCGCTCCCGCCGGACGCCGACTTCGCCGCGGCCCTCGCCGACCTGGTCATGGGCTACATCAACGAGCAGTACCGGGACACGGTCGTCGAGTACGACCTGTACGTGGCCGCCCTGCACCGGCCGGCCCTGCGCAAGGCGAGCGCGGCCTGGGACGACGCCCTGATCGCGTTCTTCGGCTCCCGCACCGACCCGCTCACCGGCCGCCTCCTGGCGGGCCTCTTCTGCGGCCTCCTGATGCAGGCGGCCCTGGCCGATCCCCGCCCCACCCGCGACGAGATCGAAACCCTCTTCCGCCGAGCCATCGACGGCCCCGCCGTGTGACGAAAGGGGCATCACGCGTGCTTGGAGAGGCATCTCGCGTGATTGACGGGGCATCGGGCTGATGCCCGCCGAATCACGTGTGATGCCCCTCCGGTCACGCGTGATGCCCGCTCGATCACGTGTGATGCCCCGAACGGCACGGAATCGTGGGCGGAACGTGGGTTGACAGGCGGTCGTGGCGGCAGTCACTCTGGTGCGGAGTGAGCAACAAGACGCGTTCTGCGCAACTACTCCCGTCCGGATTCGCGGAGAGGACCACGCCGGTGACCGCAATCGATCTCCCGCCGAGCCTGCTCGCCACGTTGCCGGGCAGCTCCTACACCGATCCGGCGATCTTCGCGCTGGAGCAGGCGAAGATCTTCGAAGCGGACTGGTTCTGCGCCGTGCGCAGCGCCGACCTCGCCGGGCCCGGGGCGTTCGAGACCGTCCAGATCGGCAAGGAGAGCGTGCTCGTCTCGCGGGGCCGGGACGGGAAGCTGAACGCGTTCCTCAACGTCTGCCGCCACCGCGGTGCCCGGCTGTGCACGTCCGAAACCGGTACCGTCAAGCGGGCCTTCCAGTGCCCGTACCACGCCTGGACGTACGGCCTCGACGGCAAGCTGATCGCCGCCCCGAACCTCACCGGGATGCCGGACGTCGACCGCACCGAGTTCGGCCTCACCCGGCTCCACCTGCGCGAGTGGCTCGGGTACGCCTGGGTCTGCCTGGCCGACGAACCGCCGTCGTTCGAAGAGACCGTGATCGGAGCCGTCACCGAACGTCTCGGCGGCGCCAAGGAGATCGACGCCTACGGCATCGACGGCCTCGCTCTCGGCAAGCGCATCGAGTACGACGTGAAGGCGAACTGGAAGCAGATCATCGAGAACTTCATGGAGTGCTACCACTGCGCGACGATCCACCCGGAGCTCACCGAGGTCCTCCCGGAGTTCGCCGACGGCTACGCCGCGCAGTACTACGTCGGCCACGGCGCCGAATTCGGCGGTGACATCAAGGGCTTCACCGTCGACGGCAGCGAAGGCGTCGACCGCCTGCCCGGTGTCACCGAAGCCCAGGACCGCAAGTACTACGCGATCACCATCAAGCCGGGCGTCTTCGTCAACCTCGTCCCGGACCACGTGATCCTGCACCGGATGTTCCCGCTGGCCCCGGACCGGACGCTGGTCCGCTGCGACTGGCTCTACCTGCCCGAAGTCGTCGAATCCGGGCGCGACCTGAGCCGCTCGGTCGAGCTGTTCCACCGCGTCAACCTGCAGGACTTCGAAGCCTGCGAACGCTGCCAGCTCGCGATGGACTCGCGCTCCTACGTCAACGGCGGCGTGCTCGTGCCCAGCGAGCACCACATCGGTGCCTTCCACGACTGGGTGCGGGCGAGGCTGGCTTAGATCAGCGCCCGGATGGCGGCCTCGAACCCGGTGACATGCTCCAGCGTCAACGCGGCCGCCTTCTCGGCGTCACCCTCGATGATCGCGGTGAGGAGCGGGACGTGCTCGTCGACGTGGCCGGCCATCCCGGACAGCCGGGGCACGAACACGCACCAGATGCGGGTCGCCAGGTTGTCGTACCGGATCAGCGTGTCCTCGAGGAACGGGTTGTGCACGCACCGGTAGATCGCCCGGTGCAGGGCGAGGTCGGTGCGCAGCAGCTCGGCGTTGTCCCCGGCCGGGACGCCCGCGTCGAGCTGTGTGCGCAGCTCGGTCAGCGTGGCCCGGTCGGTGTCCGTGGCCCGTGCGGCCGCGGCGGCCGTCGCCATCGGTTCCAGGGTGCGCCGGACCTCGGAGATGTGCGCGAGGTCGGAGATGTTGACGTCGGTGGCGAACGTCCCCCGCCGCGGGTAGGCGACGACCAGGCGTTCGGACTCCAGCCGTTTCAGCGCCTCGCGGATCGGCGTCCGGCCCATGCCGAGCGTGCTGCCGAGCTCCTCTTCGTTGAGCGGCGAGCCCGGCGGGATGTCCAGCATGACCAGGCGATCACGGACGAAGAGGTACGCCTGCTCCGCCAGCGACGGGGGATTGACCTGCGGGTGCATGGCGCTTAGCCTACATCGACGATTGATATATCAGAAGTCGACCACGGAAGGTTTCGCGATGACCGCGACGATCGCCCCAGTGCTCAACCGCTCCCTGGCCGACTACGACCCGGCAGTGGCCGAGGCGATCGGCGCCGAGTTGCACCGGCAGCAGTCGACGCTGGAGATGATCGCCTCCGAGAACTTCGCGCCGCTGTCCGTCCTGCAGGCCCAGGGCTCGGTGCTGACCAACAAGTACGCCGAGGGCTACCCCGGCCGCCGCTACTACGGCGGCTGCGAGCACGTCGACGTCCTCGAACAGCTCGCCATCGACCGGGTCAAGGCGCTCTTCGGGGCCGGGTTCGCCAACGTCCAGCCGCATTCGGGCGCGCAGGCCAACGCGGCGGCGATGGCGGCGCTGCTGAAGCCCGGCGACAAGATCCTCGGCCTCTCGCTGGCCCACGGCGGCCACCTGACGCACGGCATGCGGATCAACTTCTCCGGCCTGCTCTACGACGTCGCCGCGTACGAAGTGTCCGAAAAGGACTATCGGGTCGACATGGCGGAAGTGGCCAGGCTCGCGAAGGAGCACCGGCCGAAGCTGATCATCGCCGGCTGGTCCGCGTACCCGCGGCAACTCGACTTCGCCCGGTTCCGTGAGATCGCCGACGAGATCGGCGCGTACCTCATGGTCGACATGGCGCACTTCGCCGGCCTGGTCGCCGCGGGCCTGCACCCGTCGCCGGTGCCGCACGCGCACGTCACGACGACCACCACCCACAAGACCCTCGGCGGCCCGCGCGGCGGCGTGGTGCTCACCGACGACGCGGGCCTGGCCAAGAAGGTCAACTCCGCCGTTTTCCCCGGTCAGCAGGGTGGTCCGCTCGAACACGTCATCGCGGCCAAGGCCGTCGCGTTCAAGATGGCTTCCGAGCCCGGGTTCCTGGAACGCCAGCAGCGCACGCTCCGCGGCGCGAAGATCCTGGCCGAGCGGCTCCTGGCCGGCGGGATCGACGTGCTGACCGGCGGCACCGACGTCCACCTGGTCCTCGTCGACCTGCGCGACTCGGAGCTCGACGGCAAGCAGGCCGAAGACCGGTTGCACGAGGTCGGCATCACGGTGAACCGGAACGCCGTCCCGTTCGACCCGCGGCCGCCGATGGTGACGTCCGGCCTCCGCATCGGCACGCCGGCCCTGGCCACCCGCGGCTTCGGCGACACCGAGTTCCGCGAGGCCGCCGACGTCATCGCCGAGGCGTTGAAACCCGGCTTCGACGTCGAGAAGCTGCGGGCCCGTGTCACCGCGCTGGCCGAAGCGTTCCCGCTGTACCCCTCGGAGGGATCCCGATGACCGACCTGCCGGAGCACCCGGACTTCCTCTGGGACAACCCCGACCCGAAGAAGGCCTACGACGTCGTCGTCGTGGGCGGCGGCGGGCACGGCCTCGCCACCGCCTACTACCTGGCCAAGCAAGGCATCACGAACGTGGCCGTGCTGGAGAAGGGCTGGCTCGCCGGCGGCAACATGGCCCGCAACACCACGATCATCCGCTCGAACTACCTCTGGGACGAGAGCTCCGGCATCTACGAGCACTCCCTCAAGCTGTGGGAAGGCCTCGAAGCGGACCTCGGCTACCCGATCCTGTTCAGCCAGCGCGGGGTGCTCAACCTCGCGCACAGCCTGCAGGACGTCCGCGACAGCGTCCGCCGCGTCGAGGCCAACAAGCTCAACGGCATCGACGCCGAATGGGTGGACGCCGACGGGGTCAAGGAGATCTGCCCGATCGTCAACACCTCGCCGGACGTCCGCTACCCGGTCCTCGGCGCGACCTTCCAGCCGCGTGCCGGCATCGCGAAGCACGACTACGTGGCCTGGGGCTTCGCGCGGGCCGCGCACGCACTGGGCGTCGACCTGATCCAGAACTGCGAGGTCACCGGGATCACGACGAACAGCGGCCGGGTCACCGGTGTCGAGACGTCGAGGGGCCGGATCGCCGCGGGCAAGGTGGCGCTGTGCGCGGCCGGGCACACGTCCGTGCTGGCGAAGATGGTCGGGCTCGACCTGCCGCTGACGTCGCATCCGTTGCAGGCGCTCGTTTCGGAGCTGCTCGAACCGATCCACCCGACGGTCGTCATGTCGAACGCCGTGCACGTCTACGTTTCCCAGGCGCACAAGGGTGAGCTGGTCATGGGTGCCGGCATCGACAGCTACAACGGCTACGGCCAGCGCGGCTCGTTCCACATCATCGAACAGCAGATGGCGGCCGCGCTGGAGCTGTTCCCGGTGTTCGCGCGGGCGCACCTGCTGCGGACCTGGGCCGGGATCGTCGACACCAGCCCGGACGCCTCGCCGATCATCGGGCTCACGCCGGTGGAGAACCTGTTCCTCAACTGCGGCTGGGGCACCGGCGGCTTCAAGGCCACCCCCGGAGTCGGGGACGTCTTCGCGCAGACCATCGCGCGCGGCAAGCCGCACGAGTACGCCGAGCCCTTCACCCTCGACCGGTTCACCACCGGTGCCCTCGTCGACGAGCACGGCGCCGCCGCCGTCGCGCACTGAGTCGTCCAAAAGCAGGAGTTTCCGATGCAGCTGATCCCCTGCCCCTGGTGCGGGCCGCGCGAGGAAGCCGAGTTCCACTACGGCGGCCAAGCGCACGTCGCCTACCCGGCGGACCCGGCCGCACTGTCCGATGAGGACTGGGCGAAATTCGTCTTCTTCCGCGAGAACCCGAGCGGGCCGTTCGCCGAGCGGTGGAGCCACTCCGCGGGCTGCCGCCGCTGGTTCAACGCCGTCCGCGACACCCGCACCCACGAACTGAAGGCGGTCTACCGCCTCGACGAGCCGAGGCCGGTGATCCCGTGACCCGACTGTCCGGCGTCCCGCTCAAGTTCACCTTCGACGGCCGCGAGCTGACCGGTTTCCTCGGCGACACCCTGGCGTCCGCGTTGCTGGCCAACGGCATCCACCAGGTCGCGACCAGCATCAAGTACGGCCGGCCGCGCGGCATCGTCGGCGCCGGCGTCGAGGACTCGAACGCACTGGTCCAGATCGAAGCGCCGTTCCCGGAGCCGATGCTGTCCGCGACCACCGTCGAGCTGTACGACGGCCTGGTCGCCCGCGGCCTGCGCGGTCAGGGCCGGCTGGCCGCCGAGCCGGACCCGGCGCGCTACGACGCCAAGCACGCCCACTGCGACGTCCTGGTCATCGGTGCCGGACCCGCGGGCCGCGCGGCCGCTGCCGCCGCGTCCGGCCGGGTCCTGCTCGTGGACGACCAGCCCGGCGGCGAGGCTCCCGAGGGCGTCCGGTTCCTCTCGCGCACCACGGCGTTCGGCATCTACGACGACGGGTTCGTGCTCGCCCTCGAACGCCGGGGCGAACCCGCGGCTCCGGAGCGCGTCTCGCGGCAGCGGGTCTGGCGGATCCGGGCGAAGCGGATCGTCATCGCCACCGGCGCCCACGAGCGGCCGATCGTCTTCCCGGACAACGACCGCCCCGGCATCATGCTCGCGTCGGCCGCGCGGACGTACCTGACCCGGTATGGCGTCCTGGCCGGGCAGCGCGTGGTCGTGTTCACCACCAACGACTCCGCGCTCGACGCCGCGTCCGAACTGGCCGGGGCCGGGGCCGAGATCGTGCGGATCGTCGACGCCCGCGAGGGCTACGGCGTCATCGGCACCGACGGCGACTGCCACATCACAGCCGCCCACGTGGCTCCGCTGGGCTCGCTGGAAGGGGAGCGGGTGCCGTGTGACCTGCTGCTCGTGTCCGGTGGCTGGAACCCGGCGGTGCACCTCTACAGCCAGGCCCGCGGCACCCTCCGGTACTCCTCGGAACTCGGCGCGTACGTCCCGGCCGGTGACCTGCCGAACGTGACCGTCGTGGGCGCGGCGGCGGGCGAAGGCCTGCCGGAGACGAAGGTGCTTTGGCAGGTGCCCGCGCCCGAGTCCGAAGTGGACACCCGGTTCGTGGACCAGCAGCGCGACGCCACCGTGTCCGACGTCCTGCGGGCCACCGGCGCCGGGCTGCGCTCGCTGGAGCACGTCAAGCGCTACACGACCATCGGCACCGCGCACGACCAGGGCAAGACGTCCGGCATGCTCGCCGCGGGCATCACCGCCGAGGCACTCGGCGTCGACCTCGCCGACCGCCGGCCGACGACGTTCCGGCCGCCGTACACGCCGGTGTCGTTCGCCGCGCTCGCCGGGCGGAACCGCGGCGAGCTGCACGACCCCGTGCGCGTCACGACGATCCACCCGTGCCACGTCGAGCACGGTGCCGAGTTCGAGAACGTCGGCCAGTGGAAGCGGCCGTGGTACTACCCGCGGCCCGGCGAGTCGATGGCCGACGCCGTCCTGCGCGAATGCCGCGCCGCCCGAAACGACGTCGCGTGCATGGACGGCTCCACGCTGGGCAAGATCGACGTCCAGGGCCCGGACGCCGGCTGGTTCCTCGACATGCTCTACACGAACATGATGAGCACCCTCAAGGTCGGCCGGATCCGCTACGGCGTGATGTGCGGCGTCGACGGCATGGTGATCGACGACGGCACGGTCATCCGCGTCGGCGAGGAGCGGTTCCTGGTCACCACGACCACCGGCAACGCGGCGAAGATCCTCGAGTGGATGGAGGAGTGGCTCCAGACGGAGTGGCCGCACCGGCGCGTCTTCGCGACGTCGGTCACCGAGCACTGGACGACGATCCCGCTGGTCGGCCCGCGTTCGCGGGAGGTCCTCGGCCGCCTGGCGCCGGACCTGGACGTCTCCAACGAGGCCTTCGGGTTCATGACCTGGCAGGACGCCGAGGTCGCCGGACTCAAGGCCCGGGTCTGCCGGATCAGCTTCTCCGGCGAGCTGGCGTACGAGATCAACGTCCCGTCGTGGCACGGGCCCGCGCTCTGGCAGTCCATAGTGGACCAGGGAGCCACGCCGTACGGCACCGAGACCATGCACGTCCTGCGTGCCGAAAAGGGTTACCCGATCATCGGCCAGGACACCGACGGCACGGTCACCCCGCAGGACCTCGGCATGTCGTGGGCGGTGTCGAAGAAGAAGGCCGACTTCATCGGCAAGCGGTCGTTCGCCCGCGCGGAGAACACCCGGCCGGACCGCAAGCACTTCGTCGGGCTGCTGCCGGTCGATCCGTCGGTGCTGCTGCCGGAAGGCGCGCAGATCATCGAATCGGAACTCGTACCCGAGCCACCGGTGCGGATGCTCGGCCACGTCACCTCCAGCTACGACAGCGCCGCCCTCGGGCGCACCTTCGCGCTGGCGTTGGTGCGCTCGGGCCGCGAGCGGATCGGCGAGACGCTGTACGTGCCGGTCGGCGACCAGGTGGTGCCGGTCACCGTCACCGAATCCGTCCTCTTCGACAAGGAAGGAGCCCGCCGTGACGGTTGACGCGGTCCACGAACCGTTCCGCACCCAGCTCACCGTCCGCCTCCGCGAAGGCGACACGCTTCTCGGCGTCCCCTTGCCAGGCCCGTGCACCTTCACCAGCGGCAACGGCGTCGACATCCTCTGGATGGGCCCCGACGAGTACCTCGTGCTCGCCGGACCCGGCCGCCAGGCCGAACTGGAAGCGGCCCTTTCCCCGGAATGCGACGCCGTGGTGGACGTCTCGGCGCAGCGCAACGTCTATCGGCTCAGCGGGTCTCCGGCGCCTAGGGATAAATGTCCCAATGATGTGACACTTAAGCATAGGGTGGTCGAGGTGCTCGCCCACGGATGCTCGATCGATCTGGAGATGGCGCCGCCGGGTACGTGCGTGCAGACCTTGCTGGCGCGCACCGGAATCGTGCTGATGGTCCGGGAAGACGACTTCACGATTCTCGTGCGGCAGTCCTTTTCGGGCTACTTCGAAGCCTGGCTGGCCGACGCGAGCTTGGAGTACGTCTCGTGACCTTCACCCTGACCCTCAAGTGCCCCGAACGCTCGGGAATCGTGCACGCCGTCACGACGTTCCTCGTCGGGCAGGGCTGCGACATCGTCGAGCACCAGCAGTTCGACGACGACGTCCGCGGCTCGCTGTTCCTGCGCACGTCCTTCACCTGCACCGAGCAGGCCACAGTGGACGACCTGACCCGCGCGTTCACGTCGGTGGCCGGCGACTTCGGCATGGAGTTCGAGTTCTCCGACGGCACCCCGCCGCGGATCCTCGTCATGGTCTCGAAGTTCGGCCACTGCCTCAACGACCTGCTGTTCCGCTGGCGCGCGGGCGGCCTCGGTGCGGAGATCGCCGTCGTCGTCTCGAACCACGAGGACCTGCGGCCGATGGCCGAGGCCGCCGGGGTGCCGTTCGTGCACGTCCCGGTGACGCCGGACACCAAGCCGGAGGCCGAGCAGCGGCTCCTGGACCTGGTCGGGGAGTACGAGGCCGATCTCGTCGTGCTGGCCCGGTACATGCAGGTGCTGTCCAACGAGCTGTGCCAGAAGCTCGAAGGTCGCGCGATCAACATCCACCACTCGTTCCTGCCCGGCTTCAAGGGCGCCAAGCCCTACCACCAGGCCTACGACCGCGGCGTCAAGTACGTCGGCGCGACCGCGCACTACGTCACGCCCGACCTCGACGAGGGCCCGATCATCGAGCAGGAGGTCCAGCGCGTCGACCACACGTACTCGCCGCGCGAGCTGGTGACCGTCGGCCGCGACGCCGAAGCCCTGGCCCTGTCCCGCGCGGTGCGCTGGCACTGCGAACGCCGCGTTCTGCTCAACGGCAACAGCACCGTCGTCTTCCGTTAGGAGTTCCCGCCATGACCGCACCGAAGGTCGTGATCATCGGCGCCGGCATCGTCGGCGCGAACCTGGCCGACGAGCTGACTGCCCGCGGCTGGACCGACGTCACCGTCCTCGACCGGGGCCCGCTGCCGCGCACCGGCGGGTCGACGTCCCACGCGCCCGGGCTCGTCTTCCAGACCAACGCGTCCAAGGCGATGACGGACTTCGCGCGGTACACCGTTTCGAAGTTCCTCGAGCTGGACTGCTTCCTCCAGGTCGGCGGCATGGAGGTGGCGACCACCCCGGCCCGCTGGGAGGACCTCAAGCGCAAGCACGGCTGGGCGACGTCGTGGGGCGTGTCCGGCGAGCTGATCGACGCCGACGAGTGCGTTCGCCGCTGGCCGCTGCTTGACGGCTCGCGGATCTTCGGCGCGCTGCACGTCCCGACCGACGGGCTGGCGCGGGCCGCCAAGGCCGTCGAGGTGCTGATTTCGCGCGCCACCGAGCGGGGCGCGCGGTTCGTCGGCGCCACCCGGGTGACCGACGTCCTGCAGGAGGGTGGCCGGGTCACCGGTGTGCGTACCGACCAGGGCGACTTCCCGGCCGACGTCGTCGTGTCGTGCGCCGGGTTCTGGGGCCGCGAGATCGGCGCGATGGCCGGCATGGACGTGCCGCTGCTGCCGCTGGCCCACCAGTACGTCAAGACGGGGCAGGTCGCGGAGCTCGCCGGGCGCAACAGCGAGGCGGTCGAGGCGAGCCTGCCGATCCTGCGCCACCAGGACCAGGACCTGTACTTCCGCGAGCACGTCGACCGGCTCGGCATCGGCTCCTACGCCCACCGGCCCATGCCGGTCGACGAGTCCACTTTGGATCCGGCGGTGACCGAGACGGCCATGCCGTCCATGCTGCCCTTCACCGAGGACGACTTCGCGCCGTCGTGGGAGGAGAGCAAGCTGCTGCTGCCCGCGCTGCGCCAGACCAAGGTGGAAGAGGGCTTCAACGGCATCTTCTCCTTCACTCCGGACGGCCAGTCGCTGGTCGGCGAGTCGGCCGACGTCCGCGGGTTCTGGCTGGCCGAGGCGATCTGGGTGACGCATTCCGCGGGCATCGCGAAGGCCGTCGCCCAGCTGCTCGTCGACGGACATTCCGAAGTGGACACCCACGACATCGACGTGCACCGCTTCGAGGAGGTCCAGCTCGCGCCGTCGTACGTGCGCGAGACCGCCCAGCAGAACTTCGTCGAGGTCTACGACATCCTGCACCCGTTGCAGCCCAAGCTGTCCCCGCGCGACCTGCGCGTGACGCCGTTCCACGCGCGGCAGCGCGAGCTGGGCGCGGTGTTCCTGGAGGCGGGCGGCTGGGAGCGGCCGCACTGGTTCGAGGCCAACGCGCCGCTGCTGAAGAAGCTCCCGCACGACGCGCTGCCGCCGGCGCGGGACGCGTGGTCGGCGCAGTTCCACTCGCCGATCGCGGCGGCCGAGGCGTGGCAGACGCGCAACGGCGTCGCGCTCTACGACATGACGCCGTTGAAGCGCGTCGAGATCAGCGGGCCCGGGTCCCTCGAATTCCTGCAGTCGCTGACGACCAACCAGCTGGACAAGTCGGTCGGGTCGGTGACGTACACGCTGATGCTCGACAACGCCGGAGGTATTCGCAGCGACGTCACGGTCGCGCGGCTCGAGCCCGAGGTGTTCCAGGTCGGCATCAACGGCAACATCGACGTCGACCACTTCGTGAAGCACGCGCCTCCCGGCGTCCAGGTCCGCGACACCACCGGCGGGACGTGCTGCGTCGGCGTCTGGGGACCGCTGGCGCGGGACCTCGTGCAGCCGCTGTCGCGCGAGGACTTCTCGCACGCCGGCCTGAAGTACTTCCGGGCGCGTCGAGCGCGGATCGCCGGGGTGCCGGTGGTCGCGATGCGACTGTCCTATGTGGGCGAGCTCGGCTGGGAGATCTACACGAGCGCGGACAACGGCCTCCGGCTGTGGGACGCGCTGTGGGTGGCGGGGCAGCCCCTGGGTGTCATCGCGGCCGGGCGGGCGGCGTTCAACAGCCTGCGGCTGGAGAAGGGCTACCGGCTGTGGGGCACCGACATGACCACCGAGCACGACCCGTACGAAGCCGGCGTCGACTTCGCGGTGCGCCCGGCGAAGGGCGAGTTCCTGGGCCGGGACGCCCTGGCAGGCCGGACGCCGTCGCGGCGCCTGCGATGCCTGACGATCGACGACGGCCGCACGGTGGTGCTGGGCAAGGAACCGGTGTTCGTCGACGGCGTGGCTTCGGGTTACGTCACGAGCGCCGCGTACGGGTACACGGTGGGCCGTCCGATAGCCTACGCGTGGCTCCCGGCGTCGGCGGACATCGGCAGCAGTGTGGAAATCGAGTACTTCGGCCGCCGGGTCGCGGCCACCGTGGCCGCCGAGCCGCTGGTCGACCCCGGCATGGAACGGATCCGGCGGTGAGCGTGACCGGATCATGAGCGACTTCCTCAAGGCACTGGCGTCCGAGGCTTCCCCGGGCGGCGGCCCTGCACGTCGCCCAGGCCGCGGCCCTGGTCGGCTGGGTTTCCGACGTCGGCGAAACCGGGCACTGAGCATTTACGCGCTGCGCTTGGCGGAGAAGGAGCCCAAGCGGCTGTCATCCTCGCCCGGGCCCACCGTTCGCCGGCGGCGGGCGAACTGGCGGAGGCGCGACGGCACGCGTGCGGCCGGTGTCGAGAGCCACTCCGGCGCGGGAGTCCCGCCCGAGGTGGCCGCGGTGCGCGAACGGGCGGACCGCCTGACGGTGACAGCTCTCCCGGCGTAACGCCGGTCACGTGCGGTAGCTCCAGGCTCTCGATCGGGTAATCCACAGCAAGTCCATGGAACCGGACAAGGAAATTCTCAGGAATGGGGCGTTTCCTGGTACGAGCCGGAGGCTTGTCGAGAGCTGGAGCTGTGCATGAGCGAGTACGACCGAGGACGCCCGGGCGGCGAGTACCCGTACGGCCACGGCCAAGGCGGGTACCCGCCGGAGTACTACGGCCAGAACGGCTACCCGCGGGACCAGGGCTTTTACGAGCAGCCCCAGTACCGGCAGGGCGAGGAGCGGGGCTACTACGGGCAGTCGCGTGACCAGTGGGGACAGCCGTACACGCAGCCGACCTACGCCTATCCGCAGCCCGCCTACCAGCCGCCGCCGCGCCGGCGTCACCCGCTGCGGGCGCTGACCGTCGCCGTCGTGGCGATCGCGCTGGCCGTGGTCGCCGGGCTCGGGATCGGGCACCTCATCTCCGGGGCGAACGCGCCGACCGCGGGCGGCAACCAGAACTTCGGCTTCACCGGGCAGCCCAGCGAGACCACGGCCGTGCTCGACGTCGACGCCGTGTCGGCCAAGGTCAACCCGGCGATCGTGAACATCAACAGCCAGCTCGGGCTGCAGGGCGCGGCCTCGGCGGGCACCGGAATCGTGCTCACCGCCGACGGCGAGGTGCTGACCAACAACCACGTCGTCGCGGGCGCGACCAGCATCAAGGTCACCAGCATCGGCACCGGCGACACCTACGACGCGGAGGTCGTCGGCTACAACCGCACGGAGGACATCGCGGTCCTGCAGTTGCAGGACGCGTCCGGGCTGCCGACGGCGTCGATCGGCGACTCGTCCACGACGCAGGTGGGCGACCAGATCCTCGGCCTGGGCAACGCGGGCGGCCGCGGCGGCGACCCGGTGCCCGCGCCGGGCACGGTGACGGCGCTGAACCAGTCGATCACGGCGTCGGACGAGTCCAGCGGGTCGTCCGAGCAGCTCGAGGGGCTGATCCAGGTCAGGGCGAACATCGAGTCGGGTGACTCGGGCGGCCCGCTCGTCAACGCGAACGCCCAGGTCATCGGCGTCAACACGGCGGCGTCGACGGGGTACCAGCTGAACGGCCGCCGCACCGGCGGCGCCGGCCAGGGCTTCGCGATCCCGATCAACCAGGCCATCGACATCGCGCACAAGATCGTGGCGGGCCAGGCCTCCGACAAGATCCACATCGGCAAGACGGCGTTCATCGGCGTCTCGGTCACGGACGGCCAGGGCGGGGCGAGGATCCGCGAGGTGGTCCAGCGCGGCCCGGCCCAGCAGGCAGGCCTGGCGGCCGGCGACGTGATCACGGCGATCGACGGCAAGCCGGTCGACTCGGCGACGACGTTGACGAGGGTGATGGACACACACCACCCGGGGGACCGGCTGACGGTGACGGTTTCGGACGCCGCGGGTGGTCAGAAGCAGGTTCAGGTGCGGGCGATCGAGGGGCCGGTCGGCTGACCCGCACTGACGCGGGGGAACCACCACGATGGTGGTTCCCCCGCGCCAGGGTGTTGGGTCAGTCCGCGAGCGCGAGCAGGTCTTCCTGCTCCGCGACCGGCTCCTTCCGGGCCAGCAGGCCGCTCGCCGCCACCAGCAGGCCGAGCGCCGCGATCCCGGTGACCACGCTCAACGCCGGCGTCAGGCCGGTCAGCAGCGCCGCCGGTGAGGCTTCGCGGCCGCCGTTGGCGGTCAGGACCGCCGTCACCACTGCCAGGCCGATGGCGCCGCCCACCTGCAGCGACGTGTTCAGCAGGCCGCCGGCCAGGCCCTGCTCGTCGTCCGGAATCCCGGCCGTGGCCTGGATGTTCAGCGACGAGAACGCCAGCGTGAAGCCGATGCCCAGCAGGATCATGCTCGGCAGAACCGACCCCGCGTAGCCGGAGTGCTCGTCGACGCGCAGGAACAGCACGTAGGCGACGACGTGCGCGACCACGCCCGCGAAGATCGTGCGGGACGTGCCGACCCGGTCGATCAGCGGCTCGATGCGCGGGGAGCCGAAGGCGACGATCAGCGCCGCCGGCAGGAAGCCGAGCGCCGTCTGCAGCGCCGACCAGCCCAGCACGCGCTGCAGGTAGAGCATCACGACGAACTGGAAGCCGATGTAGGCACCGAAGAACAGCGCGGCACCGAGGTTGGCGCGGGCCAGCGGGCCCGAGCGCAGGATGCCCAGCCGCAGCAACGGGTGGCGGCTGCGCTTCTCGATGACCACGAACGTCACCAGCAGTGCCAGCGCGACGGCGAACGTGATCAGCGTGCGCGGTGCGGCCCAGCCGATCTCCGGCGCCTCGACCACGCCGAACACCAGCAGCAGCGAACCGGCGGCGCCGGTGATGGCGCCCGGGAAGTCGTAGCCGCCGCCGGTTTCGGCGCGGTACGACGGGATCAGCTTCCACGCCGCCACCAGGGCGATCAGCGCGATCGGGGCGGGCAGCAGGAACGTCCAGCGCCAGCCGACCTCGGTCAGCAGGCCGGAGAACACGAGCCCGGCGGAGTAGCCGCTGGCACCGAACACGGCGAAGATGCTGATCGCCTTGTTGCGGGCCGGGCCCTCCTGGAACGTCGTGGTGATGATGGACAGTGCGGCCGGCGCCGTGAACGCGGCGGCCAGACCCTTGATGAACCGGCTCGCGATGAGCAGCGCGCCGTCGTCGACGAGGCCGCCGAGCAGCGAGGCCAGCGCGAACACGGCGACGGCGACGAGGAACACGCGGCGGCGGCCGAGCAGGTCGGCGGTGCGGCCGCCGAGCAGCAGCAGGCCGCCGTAGCCGAGCACGTAGCCGCTGACGACCCATTGCAGCGCGTTGGTGGACAGGCCGAGATCGGCCTGGATGGCCGGGAGCGCGACCCCGACCATCGACACGTCGAGCGCGTCGAGGCCGATGACGATCGAGACGGTGAGCAGGACACCCCAGAGACGTGCGTCCCACCGGGTCGAGGTGGTGGACAAAGACACGGAAGAGCTCATGGCGGCGACATTACATGCACGCGCATCTAATGTTCAAGCATTTAATGTGTTTGCATCTGATGTGCGTGCATGCTATGTTGGTCGCCGTGAGCGACGTCGCTGTTGAGCAGGGTCTGGTCCAGGAGTGGCACGAGCTGCTGGCCCGCTACTCGGCCGTGTTCAGCGCGCTCGAGTGCCGGCTGCAGGAGCGCCACGGTATCGGCGCGAACGAGTTCGAAGCCCTCGAGAGGCTCGCGACCTGCGACTTCAAGTGCCGCTCGGCCGACCTGATCAGCACGATCCACCTCAGCCAGAGCGCCACGTCCCGCCTGGTGGCCCGCCTGGAGAAGGAGGGCCTGGTCTCGCGCGCCCTGTGCGAGGTCGACCGGCGCGGCGTCTTCGTGACGATCACCGACGCCGGCCGGGAGAAGTACCTCGCGGCGAAGCAGACGCACCGCGAGGTACTGCGGGAAACCCTGCGCTAGCCGCCAGGGCGCTTACCGGGCCACCCGCTCGTCCGTGCCCGGCACCTTCGCCGTCGTGATGGCGATGCGGTTCCACGTGTTGATCGTGAAGATCAGCGCCAGCAGCTGTCCCAGCTCCTCCTCGCCGAACTCCGCCGCGGCCCGGGCGTAGACGTCGTCCGGGACGCCGCCCGCGATCTGCGTGACCGCTTCGGTCAGGGCCAGCGCCGCCTGCTCCTTCTCGCTGAAGAAGCTGCTCGCCTCGCGCCACACCGCCACCATGTGCAGCCGCTCCTCGCTCTCGCCTGCCTTGCGGGCGTCCGAGGTGTGCATGTGCAGGCAGTACGCGCAGTGGTTGAGCTGCGACGCGCGGATCTGGACCAGCTCGACCAGCGCGGGGTCGAGCCCGGCGCGGGCGGCCGCGTCGAAGCCGATCAGGGCCTTGAAGGCCTTCGGGGTGGTCTTGGCGAAGTTGATGCGGGAGTTCGTCATGACCAGAAATCTAGCCGCGCTTTGACCTCTGTGTAGGGTGCATTTCCGTGGCAAAAGACTGGGTCAATCCGGGGGACCGCGACCTCCACCTGGAGCTGGCACCCGGCCCCAAGCGGGCCGCGCTCATCGCCGCCCTGCGGGACGCCGTCCGCGCGGGACGGCTCGCTCCGGGCACCCGGCTGCCGCCCTACCGGTCGCTGGCCGCCGATCTCGGGCTGGCCCGCAACACCGTCGCCGAGGCCTATGCCGAGTTGGTCGCCGAGGGCTGGCTCACCGCCGTCCAGGGCTCCGGCACCCGGGTCGCCGAGCGTGCGGAGCCGCTGAAACCCGTTCGGACACCGAAGAAAGCCCCGGGAGCGCCGAAGCCGGTCCACAACCTCCGGCAGGGCCGGCCGGACGCGACGTCCTTCCCGCGCACCGAATGGCTTGCCGCCGCGCGACGCGCGCTGAACGTGGCGCCGCACGACGCCTTCGGCCCCGGGGACCCACGCGGCCGTCCGGAACTGCGGGACGCCCTCGCCCAGTACCTCGCGCGTGCCCGGGGTGTGCGGACGTCGCCGGAGCGGATCGTCGTGTGCTCGGGGTTCGCGCACGCCCTGCGGCTGCTGTTCCCGGCCGTGCTGCCGGGGCCGCTCGCCGTCGAGTCCTACGGCCTCGCCTTCCACCGCTCGATCTTCGCCGCTGCCGGCGTGCGGACGATCCCGCTGGCCCTGGACGAACACGGCGCGCGCGTCGAGGATCTCGACGTCCCGTCCGTGCTGCTGACGCCCGCGCACCAGTTCCCGACCGGCGGCCCGCTGCACCACGACCGCCGCACCGCGGTCGTCGGGCACGTCCGCGCGAGCGGCGGCGTGCTCCTCGAAGACGACTACGACGGCGAATTCCGCTACGACCGCAAGCCGGTGGGTGCGGTGCAGGGCCTCGACCCCGAGCACGTCGTCTACCTCGGCTCGGTCAGCAAGAGCCTGTCTCCCGCGCTGCGCCTCGGCTGGCTGGTGCTGCCCGGCCACCTCGTCGACCGGGTGCTGGCGGTGAAGGGCGAGCGCGAGGCGTGGGCGGGCGTGCTCGACCAGCTGACCCTGGCGCAGTTCCTGAACGACGGCGCGTACGACCGGCACATCCGCCGCATGCGCCGGCGCTACCGCCGCCGTCGCGACCAGCTCGTGACGACGCTCGCCGAGCGGACCCCGCACGTGACGGCGACCGGGATCGCCGCCGGCCTGCACGCCGTGCTCCGGCTCCCGCCGGGCACCGAGAAAGCCGCGCTGAAGGCGGCGGCCTGGCAGGGGCTGGCGCTGGACGGCCTGGCCGCGTTCCGGCACCCGGGCAGCTCCATGTCCACAATGGACGGGTTGGTCGTCGGTTACGCGACACCGCCCGAGCACGCCTACCCCGCGGCCCTCGACGCGTTGTGCCGCTCCCTGCCACCCGCCTGAGACCCACCCGCCTGAGACCCACCCGGCGACGTCGATCTCGGTTCGTCACGGCAGTCACCGCGTCGTACCTGGCCGGTCAATCACCAAAACGGCCGCAGCCCGCCATTCCTTCACCGGCCGCTCACGGGTACTGGCTTCCCGCTCACCCGGCTGGCAAGCTGCCAGCACCTCACGAGGAAAGGACGTGCATGGCGGCACACCCGGCGCGGGCCCGGCGGATCGACGCACGGGTCGTCGTCCTGAGCGCGCTGCTCGTGGTCGCCCTGCTCGCCTGGGCCGGCTTCGACTACCTGAAGGACCGGCTGGCCGGCAGTGGCTGCGACACGACCACGCCGGTGCGGGTCACGGCCGCGCCGGACATCGCGCCGGTGCTGACCGAGCTGGCCCGGACCGTCCCCGAACGGGACTGCTACTCCGTCGACGTCACCGCGAGCCCCTCGACGGCCACCGCCACCGCCCTCGAGGCGAACGGCGCGAACGGCCCCGATGTCTGGGTGCCGGAGTCGAGCACCTGGCTGCTGCAGGCCCGCGACGGCGGCGCGTGGAACCTCCCCGAGACCGGCCAGTCGGTCGCGAGCTCTCCGGTGGTGCTGGCGCTGACCGACGACGTCGCGAAGCAGGCGGGCTGGCCGGGGAAGTCGCCGTCCTGGTCGGACGTCCTCGCCGGGAGCCCGGTCGGGCTGCCGGACCCGGGCCGGGACCCGGCCGCCATCGGCGCGCTGCTCGGCTTGCAGCAGCTGACCAAGGACGCGCCCGACCCGGCCGCGGCGTTCACCGAGGAGATCCGCAGGCTTTCCGCCGTGAAGCAGCCGTACACCGCGTGGCCGGCGTCGGAGCAGTCGGTCCTGGCCCGCAAGCTCGTCGCCGCCTACCCCGCCGCCGGTGTCCCGAGCTTCGACTACCCGTACGTCGTGCTGCCGCGGGCCTCGGAGGCCTCGCGCGCGGCGGCCGAGCGGTTCCTGCGGCTGCTGCTCGACCAGACCGCCACCGGGGCGTTCGCCGGCGGCGGGTTCCGGACGCCGTCCGGGCAGCTGCTCGGCGAGCTCGGGTCCGGCAACACCCGCACCGACGCGGCGGCGCGCCCGGCCGGACCGCCCACGCCCGAAGGCATGTACGGCGTGCTCCAGGCGTGGGCCGGGGCGAACCTCAGCGCCCGCGTCCAGGTGCTGCTCGACGTGTCCGGCTCGATGGCCGCCACCGTGCCCGGCACCGGCCGCAGCCGGATGGCGCTGACGCTCGAAGCCGCGACGCAGGGGCTCGGCCTGTTCAAGCCGACGACCGAGATCGGCCTCTGGCTGTTCTCGACCAAGCTGGACGGCACCAAGGACTACCAGGAACTGCTGCCGATGCGGTCGATCTCCCAGCAGCTGGCGGCGGGCGCGGTGGCGACGCTGCAGGCGGTCAAGCCGAAGCCCGGCGGCGCGACCGGGCTGTACGACTCGATCCTCGCCGCGTACCAGAACGCCCGGCAGAGCTGGCAGCTCGGCCGGATCAACGTCGTCGTCGTGCTCACCGACGGCCGCAACGAGGACGACGACTCGATCGGGCTGCCCGGCCTGCTCGCCGAGCTGAACCGGCTGCAGGACCCGCGGAAACCGCTGCCGGTGATCGGGATCGGCATCGGCCCGGACATCGATTCGAGCGAGCTGAAGCAGATCTCGGCCGCGACCGGCGGCGAGTCCTTCACCACGCCGGACCCGCGCAAGATCTCCGACGTCTTCTACCAGGCACTGAGCAAGCTCATGTGCCAGCCGCCCGCCTGCAAGAAGTGAGGACGCCCGTGTTGGTGCAGATCGAAAAGCCCGCGCCACGGGTGACCCGAAGACCGTCCGCGCTGGTCTTCGCCGCGTTCGTCGCCGGCGTGGTGCCGTTCGCGCTGCACACGTGGGCGGCGCTGCACGGGAACTTCGTCCAGGACGACTTCGTCATGACCTCCCGGGCCGCCGCGGCCGGGCCGTTCGACCTCGGCTACCTCTTCCAGGACTACCACGGGCACCTGCAGCCCGGCGGGCTCTTCCTCGCGGCGGTGCTGACGTGGTGGGCGCCGCTGAACTTCCCGCTCATGGTGGCGCCGCTGCTGCTGATGCGGGCCGCGGCGACGGTGCTGTTCTGGTGCCTGCTGGTGCGCTGTTTCGGCCGCCGCTGGGCGATCCTGGTGCCGTTCACCGTGTTCACCGCCTCGACGTTGCTGCTGGTCCCGACGCTGTGGTGGGCGTTCGGTGCCCAGGTCGTCCCGGTGGTGCTGGCGAGCACCGGAGCCTTGTACTGGCACGTCCGCTACCTGCGTGACGGCGGCCGCTGGTGGATCGGCGCGTTCGCGTGGACGCTGTTCGGGCTCGCGTTCTACGAGAAGGCCGCGGTGGTCCCGGTGCTGCTGGCCGGGGTGACCGTCCTGCTCGGACAGTCCTTCCGGGACCGGTGGCGCTACTGGGCGGGACACGCGGTACTGCTCGCCGCGTTCGTCGCGGGCTACCTCGCGCTGACGTCGAGCCAGGTCGCCCCCGGTGGCCCGCCGATGACCGCCGGCACCGTCGCCGACCTGACCGGCCGGATGCTCGGCGACATCTTCCTGCCCGGGCTGGCCGGCGGGCCGTGGTCGGGACCCGGTCCGGGCGCGACCTGGGCGCCGTCGCCGTTCGCGGTCGTCGTCCTGCTGTTCGCCGCGGCCCTGGCGCTGCTGGTGGCCGGCGCGCGCGTGGGCGGCCGCCGGGCCTGGCGGGCGTGGGCGCTGCTCGGGCTGCTGTTCGCCGTGGACGTCGGGCTGCTGGCGTTGACGCGGCTGCGCGAAGTCGGGCCGGCCGCCGGTGACGACCCGCGGTACCTCGCCGAGCTGGCGTTGACGGCCGCCCTGTGCGGAGCGTTCGCTTTCCTGGCACCGGGCGAGGGTGCGCCATCCGGTGGCACGCGCGAGCGGCCGATCGCTCTAATCGTGTGCGTGCTTCTGCTTGTCAGTTCCACGATCGGGTTCTCCCGGCTCGCCCCGGCGCTGCGGTTCGAGCACTCCGGGCAGTACCTCGGGAACGTCCGTGCGGCCGTGGCGGCGGATCCACGCCTGGTGTTCTACGACACGTTCGTGCCGTCCGATGTGGTGCACGAATGGTTCGGGGTGGACTCGCGGGCGTCGCGCGTGGCCGGTCTGCTGCCCGGCACGCACTTCGACCAGCCGACGAACCGGATGCACCAGCTCGACGCGACAGGTACGCCCCACCTGATCACCGGGGTGAGCGCGCAGGCCCGCGGCCTGCCGGGGCCGGTGCCGAACTGCGGGTACACGGTCGGCGAAACGCCGGTGCGCGTCCCGCTCGACAAACCGCTGCTCGGCAGGCACCTGCTGAAGATCGACTACTTCACCGCCGCCGGCGGCGAAGGACTGGTCGAGCGGACGCCGGTGTGGTTCCAGGCCGGGCTGCACTCGCTGTACCTGCCGGTGGACGGCCTCTTCGACCACATCGGCGTGCGGCTGTCGAGCCCGGGTGCACCCGTGTGCGTCGCGAAGGTCGAGGTCGGGCAGCCGGTGACTCAGTAGGGGTCGTACGGGCTGTCGTGGCCGAACAGCCGCGCCACCGGCCGCAACCGCAGGCGTAGCAGCACTTTGATCCCGACGTTGCGCAGGAACCACGGCAGCTGCGCCAGCACGCGCAGCCGGTCGCGGGCCGACGGCGGGGCCAGCCGGAAGCGCGCCAGCGACGTCGCGCGGTCCACATAGGTGTACCGCTGTCCGAAGAGGACCTTCACGATCGTGCCGAGCGTCACGCCGATCGAGGAGAAACAGTCGTGGACCAGGATTTCCGCGCCCGGCGGCAGGTGCGCCGACCAGCGCAGGTCGTCGGTGTAGGTCCAGTAGTCGTGCTTGCCGTCGATGTAAAGCAGCTGTAGGGGCCGGTCCCAGTCAGGACGCAGTTCCGTGCTGTAACCGGCGACGAGCTCGACGATGTCGTCCAGCCCGGCCCGGCGGATGTTGCGCTCGAACAGCTGCCGCGTCGGGGATCCGCCGAACAACCGGCCGTCCACGAACGGGTCGACGGCGATCACCGTGGCCCCGACCGTGCGGGCCGCCGCGCCCAGGACGATCGTGGACCGGCCCTGGTGGCTGCCGATTTCCAGGACGACGTCGCCCTTCTCCAAGCGGCACACGGCGTTCCACAGCGCTTCGCCCTGCGCACGCGTCATCCAGCCCTTGACCGGCTCGGCCAAGGCCCAGGCATCTTCGAACGAGATGGCGCACCTGCCAGGAGTTCAGGGAGACTGGGGACTCTGTTCTCACAAAACTGTCGGCACATCGTAGCCAGGTTTCGGCCTAGTATCTACCGGATGGTAACCGCCACCCGCGATCGAACCCGGGACGACGCCCCGCCCGCGGAGCGCGACCGGAAGTTCTCGGTGGCCGCGTTCTTCCGCCGGCCCAGCACCTGGATCGTGCTGGCGCTGACCACGTTGTCGTTCCTGCAGATGCCGGGGAAGACGACGTTCGACACCAAACTGGATCTCGCCGTCGACCCGATCGCCTTCCTCGGGCGCGCCCTGCACCTGTGGAACCCGGAGGCGACCGCGGGGGAGCTGCAGAACCAGGCGTACGGCTATCTCTTCCCGATGGGCCCGTTCTTCGCGCTGTGCCAGGCGACCGGCGTGCCCGCGTGGATCGCGCAACGGCTGTGGGGCGCGATCCTCCTGTCGGCGGCGTTCGGCGGCGCCCTGGTGCTGGCGCGGGCGATGAAGATCGGCACCGAGCGCACCCGGCTGATCGGCGCGCTCGGCTACGCGGTCGCCCCGCGCATGCTGACCGAAATCGGCGGCCTGTCCGCGGAAATGCTGCCCGCCGTGCTGCTGCCGTGGGTGCTGGTGCCGCTCGTGCGGGCCGGGGCGATCGGCTCGCCGCGGCGGGCCGCCGGGCTGTCGGCGCTGGCCGTGCTGTGCATGGGCGGCGTCAACGGCGCCATGGTGGTGATGGCGCTCGTCCTGCCGGGACTGTGGCTGCTGACCCGCCGCTGGACACGCGCGCACGTCGAGCTCGTGCTGTGGTGGTTCGTCTTCGTCATCGGCGCGACGCTCTGGTGGATCCTGCCGCTGCTGCTGCTCGGCGAGTACAGCCTGCCGTTCCTGGACTACATCGAGTCCGCGACGAACACGACCGCGCCGATGTCGCTGTTCGAGGTGCTGCGCGGCACCAACCAGTGGGTGGCCTACGTCGTCCAGGGCACGCCGTGGTGGCCCGGCGGCTGGTCGCTGATCGACAACCCGGTGCTGATGCTCGCGACCGGGCTGGTCGCCGGCGTCGGGCTGTTCGGGCTGACCCGGCGCGGCCTGCCGGACCGGCGGTTCCTCGTGCTCGGCGTCGTCACCGGCCTGACCCTGCTGACCATCGGCTACGTCGGCACGCTCGACAGCCCGCTGGCCGAGCAGGTCCGCCACCTGCTCGACGGGCCGCTCGCGCCACTGCGCAACGTGCACAAGTTCGAGCCGGTGCTGCGGCTGCCGCTGATGCTGGCGTTCGTGCACGGCATCTCCAGCCCGGTGCCTTCCGCGCGGCGCTTCCTGCGGCCCGCGCTGGGCCTGCTGCTGGTGCTGGTGATGGCCGCGCCGGCGTGGCTGCTCAACCTGCGGTCCGGTCCGGGCTGGGACGCCGTGCCCGGCTACTGGTACGACGCGATGGGTTACGTCGCCAAGGCCGATCCGAACGCGCGGACGCTGCTGCTGCCGGCGACCGGGTTCGGCGAGTACGAGTGGGGCCGCACGGTCGACGAGCCCGCGCAGGCGATCGCGCGGAGCCCGTGGGCGGTCCGCAACCAGGTGCCGCTGGGGTCCGAAGGGAACACGCGGCTGATGGACTCGGTGGACGCGGCGCTCGCCGACGGCCGCGGCGATCCCGGGCTGGCCGCGCTGCTCGCGCGGTCCGGCTACCGGTTCCTGCTGCTGCGCAACGACATCGACCGCGAACGGACCGCGGCCCCGCCCGTCGCGACGCTGCGCGCGGGCCTGGCCGGCTCGCCGGGCATCGCCAAGGCGGCCGAATTCGGCCCGCTCGAAGTCTGGGAAGTGCGGAAACCGGTGCCGCTGGCCACGGCGACGTCCGCGACGGACGTCCCGACGGTGAGCGGCGGGCCGGAGAACCTGCTGCCGCTGATCGATTCCGGGCTGCTCGACCCGGCGACGCCGACCGTGCTCACCGGCGACGGCGGGTCGCCCGGCGGCCCGAGGCTGGTGACCGACGGCCTGCGCCGGGCCGAGCGGAACGTCGGCGGCGTCCGCGACAACCTGAGCCAGACGTTGACCGCGGGCGAGGCCTACCGCCAGCAGCGCGCGGCGGGCGACCTGCTGCCGTTCCCGGGCCAGGAACACCAGACCGTGGCCGCCTACCGGGGGATCCGCTCGGTGACGGCGTCGACGGCGGCGTCGTTCGCCGACGCCTTCGGCGGGTCCGATCCCTCGCACCAGCCGTTCGCCGCGATCGACGGGGACCCGCGCACGGCGTGGCACTCGTCGTCGTTCACCGGCGCGATCGGCCAGTGGCTCGAGGTGGAGCTGGACACCCCGCGGCTGGTGACGTCGGTGCAGCTGCAGCTCGTGGACGACCTCCGGGTGGGCTGGCCCGCCACCCGGATCCGGATCACGACGGACAACGGCTCGGTCGACCAGCCGGTGGTCCGCGGCGCCGGGCCGCACGAGTACTCCGTCGCCGGCGGCGTCACGCGGAAGGTGCGGATCACGCTGCTGTCGCTGGTGGTCGGGCGGCAGGACGGGAACTTCGGCATCGCGGAGCTGCAGATCCCGGGCACCCAGCCGCAGCGGGCCCTGGAGGTGCCGGCGGACCTGCCGACCGGCCCGGCGCCCGGGTTCGCGTTCACGCGCGGCGCGCAGCCGCGGTACGCCTGCCTGCCTGCCGGCGACGCCGTCCGCTGCGACGCCGCGGCCGCCCGCGACGGCGAGGAACCCGACGGGATCCGGCGGTTGTTCAGCACCCCGGCCGAGCAGACGTACCTGGTCGGCGGCACCGTGCTGCCGGCGGGCGGCGGCCGCAACCCGGTGTCGCTGCCGGGGGTCACGGTCGCGTCGACGTCCCAGCTGGGCGGCGACCCGGCGGCGGCGGGGTTCGCGGCCGTGGACGGCGACGCGGGCACGACGTGGCGCCCCGACGTCACCGACCTGCGGCCGGCGCTGACCCTCGGCTGGCCGGCACCGAAGCGGATTTCGGGGCTGCACATCGGGGTGGCGCCGGCCAGCGGGGCCCGGGCGCCCCGGCAGGTGCAGCTGGTGGGCCGGTCGGCGACGCGGACGGTGCAGCTCGACGCGGGCGGATCGGCGTCCTTCGAGCCACTGGAAACCGACCAGCTGCAGGTGCTGCTGCCGGGCGACGACGACGACCCGGCGGCGCGCGCGGTGGTCGGCATCGGCAGCCTTTCGCTGTCCGGCAGCGACGACCTGCTCCCGGGCCCGGACCCGGCGTTTTCGGTGCCGTGCGGCTCGGGACCGAACGTGCACCTGGACGGGCTCGACTACCGGACGTCGGTGCAGGGCAAGCTGTCCGACATCACCGCGCACCGGCCGCTGACGCTGGGGATGTGCCGCGATTCCGAGGGCGGCATCGTGCTGCCGGCCGGCGGCCACGAGCTGCGGACGGACCGGTCGGAGTCGTTCGTGGTCCAGGACCTGTGGCTGCGCCCGGCGGTGGCGTCGTCGCCCCCGGTGCGCCGGGCGGTGCAGGTGGGCGACTGGGACGCGGCGTCGCGGTCGGTGACGGTGGGGCCGGGCGCGGAGGCGGTGCTGGCGGTCCCGGAGAACGCGAACGCGGGCTGGACGGCCACTTTGGACGGACAGCAGCTGACGCGCACCCGCGTGGACGGCTGGCAGCAGGCGTGGATAGTCCCGGCGGGTGCGGGCGGCGTCGTGTCGCTGTCGTTCACCCCGGACGCGCATTACCGCTCGAGTCTCTTGATCGGCGCGGCGGCGGTGCTGCTGTTGCTGGTGGGGGTGGCGTGGCCGGCACACCGGCGGCGCTTCACGATCGCGCCGGATGGCGGCGCGGTGGTGCCGGTGGTGCTGATCGGGTTGCTGGTGGCGCTGGGCGGGATGCTGCCGGTGGTGCTGCTGATCGCGTGCCTGCTGGCTCGCCAGTTCTCCGAGCGCGCACCCAGGTTCCTGGCGTTCGGCGGCATGGCCGTGGCGGCGGCGGTCTCGGTGACGGGCCGCGTCCTGGGTCACGGCCAGGAGTGGGCGTACGGCCCGGTGACGCAGGCAGCGTTGCTGCTGGCCGCGGCCGCGACGGTGGCGACGTGCGTGGACTGGTTCGTCAGGAAGGAAAACCCGACGGAGCCGTCCCCCTAGCGCCCCAATGTGGCCTTCGGTGCGTTGAACGCACCGAAGGCCACCTTGGGTGCGTTCAACGCAACCAAGGCCACATTGGGGCGCATGGAAGCCCGGTACTCGGCGCGTTCGGACTGTCGGTGCCTGCCGGTAGCGTGGAAAACGGGGGCTGCTCAGGCCGGTTTGCGTGGCCGGAGCTCCAGGGCCGCGCCTGCCGCGGCCAGGGCTCCGGCCGTGCAAACCGCCGCCGTCACCACCTGGGTGGGTGACCCGTGCAGCCACGTCGTGATCAGCACCGCCTCCACCGCGACCGCCGACCACATCAGCAGCGTCACGCGGCGGTCGCCGTCGGCCAGGCGGGCGTACAGCAGGATCTGGACCAGGGCCAGCATCGAACCCGCCAGCGCGAACGGCCACACCGGCATCGTGCTCCCCGCGTACCGAGCGCCGCCGATCAAGGCCAGCAGATCAGGGCCCAGGACCAGCGACACCAGCAGCACCAAGGCGTCCAGGCCGCCGCACACCAGCAGCGCCACCGGCAGGACCCGGCGACGGCGGCCGGACACCGCGAACCGCGGCAGCACCAGCACGCCCACCGCCTGCGGCAGCCAGTACGCGATCTTCGTGACGATCGCCCCCAGCGCGTACTCGCCCGCCTCGCCCGCCAACAGCGTGTGCCGGGCCAGGACCAGGTCCAGGTTGACCAGCAGCACCAGCGCCAGCATCGCCTGGGCCGTGTGGAACACCTCGCCGCCGTGGCGGTCGGCCCAGCGGGGGCGCGGGCGGCCGCACAGCTGCCAGCCCGCCACGGCCACCGCCACCGAACCGGCCGCCGCCCCGGCCAGCGCGCCCGTCGGGGTGCCCGAAACCAGCAGTCCCACGAGCGAACCGCCGACCTTGCCCACGCCCTCCAGCGCGATCAGCCCGGACAGCACCGCGAACCGGTGGCTGCCCTGCAGGAGCCCGTGGAACAACCCCAGCAGCGTCAACGGCCCGAGCGCGGCCGTCACCAGCAGCGCCGGGGCCAGCGAACCCAGGTGCAGCAGGAGCACCAGCAACGGGCTCAGCGTCAACGCCGCCGTCGCGACAACCGCGCTCGTCATCAGGCCCAGCGCGAACAGCGAACCCTGCGGCAGCGACGGCGAACGCGCCACCCGCAGCGCCACCACCGTCTGCAGGCCCATCGCCGGCACGACGCCGATGACCAGCACCGCCAGCAGCGAGCTGAGCTCTCCGAACGCGCCGGGCGCGAGGATGCGCGCGGCCGCCAGGCTCAGGACGTAACTCGCCGCGTTGTTGCCCGCGAGCGCGAGTGAGACGAGGATCGCCGCGACCCGGTTGCCGGTCCGCGCCGGGACTTCGGTGTCTACGCTCAACGGCGGGCTCCCATTACCGGCGGGTAATGACCAGGGACCATAACCGCGCACGCACCGGAAAGGAAGGGCCGTGGACGCACCGGGCAGGCGGCTCGCCCTCCCCGTGCTGGCCGCAGCGCTGGCGTTCGCCGTCTGCGGGCCGCTGCTGGGCCGCGGGTTCGTCCTGAGCTACGACATGGTGTTCGCGCCCCGGCAGTACTTCGTGCCGGACGCCTTCGGGATCGGCGGCACGCTGCCGCGGTCCGTCCCCGCCGACGCCGCCGTCGCGCTCGCCACCACCGTGCTGCCGGGCGACATCGTCCAGAAGCTCGTCCTGCTCCTGGCCGTCTTCTTCGCCGCGCTCGGCGCGGGACGGCTCGTCCCCACCGAACACCTCGGCACCCGGCTCGTCGCCGCGACGGCCTACGCCTGGACGCCGTACGTCGCGGAACGGCTGTTCATCGGGCACTGGCCGCTGCTGCTGACGTACGCGAGCCTGCCGTGGATCGCCGCCGCCGGGCTCGCCGCGCGCAAGCACGAACCCCGTGCCCTGCCGAAGCTGGTGATCGCCTGCGCCCCGGCCGTCCTGACGCCGCCGGGCGGCGTGCTCGCGGCCGCCGTCATGGTCGTGGCCGCCGGCTCGCGGCGGCTCTGGCAGACGGTCCCGCTCGCCATCGCGCTCAACCTGCCCTGGCTCGTCCCGACGTTCCTCAACGCCGGCGGCACGTTCTCCGACCCGGCCGGCGTCACGGCGTTCAGCGCCCGCGCCGAAAGCTGGGGTCCCGCGCTGCTCAGCGTGCTGGGACTCGGCGGCATCTGGAACGCCGAAACCGTGCCCGGCAGCCGGGCCGTGCCGCTGGTGCCGGTGCTGACGCTCGTCGTCGTCGCCATCGCGGTCGCCGGGCTGTGGCCGCTCGCGAGCCGGTGGGGGAAGGCGCCGGTCCGGTCCTTGACGGCGCTCGGCGTCCTGGGTGTCTTCCTGGCTTCGCTGGCGACCTTGCCGGGCGGGGAGGCACTGCTGACCGCCGCGACGCGGTCCGTGCCCGGCGCCGGACTGCTGCGTGACGCCCAGAAATGGGTGGCGTGGTGGGCCCTGCCGCTCGCACTGGGCTTCGCGCTGGCCGTCGAAGCCGCCGCGGCGAAGCTGAAAAGCGGACGTGTGGCCCTGGTGGCGGCGGCCGTCGTCTTCCCGCTGCTCACCATGCCGGACCTGGCGTGGGGCGGCTGGGGACGGCTCGGCACCGCGCAGTACCCGGCCGACTGGCAGGCAGTGTCCGAAAAGCTCGGTGACCGGCCGGGTGACGTGCTCGCGTTGCCGCTCTCGGCGTTCCGCGGGTTCGCCTGGAACGACGGCCGCACCCAGCTCGACCCGGCGCCGCGCGTGCTGCCGAAACCCGTGCTGATGGACGACGCCCTGCAGGTCGGGAGCGAGCGCGTCGCCGGCGAGGACCCCAGGATCGGCGACGTCCGCGCCGCGACGTCCGCGCGGGAGCTCACCGACGCGGGCATCGGCTGGATCCTCGTCGAGCACGGGACACCCGGTTACGTGGACCCGCAGTTGCTCGCCGGCGCGACGCGGGTGTGGTCGGGTGACTGGCTGACGCTGTACCGGACCCCGGGTGAGCCGCCGGTGAAAGAGATTTCGTGGGCGTCCGCCTTGCTGGCGAACGGAGTAGCGCTCGCGTTGCTGTGCGTCGCGGTGTTGTGCCGCATGTTACCGATGCGTACATTGGGCCGCGGCAGGATTCTCCCGCCGCGGAAGGAGTGACACGTGGGCACGGTCATCGGCGCGATCGTCGCCGTCATCATCGGCGGCGGAGCGGCGACAGCGGGGGGTTTCGCCCTCACCCAGACTGCCGACCCGGACGCCGCCGCTCCGGTGCAGGAGAAGCTCAACGCGCAGGTGAAGTACAACCCTGCCGACCACCCGCTCAAGCTCTACGGGGACCGCTGACGCGTGACCCGGCTCGCCTCCGACCACGCCCACCGCGTCGTCGGGCTCTACGGCGACCCCACCGTTTCCTGGAGCATCCTCCTCGAAGCGGAACTCGGCGCGGCCGCGCCGGAACCGGAGAAGCTCCGGGCGCGGCTCGCGGCCGCGGTCCAGCAGTACCCGCACCTGGGCGCGGTGCCGGAAATCGAGCGGAGCACCGACCTGGCGGGAGTCCGGGACCGCTTCGCTTCGGCGCCCTACGAACGGGCCGCGCCGCTGGTGCGCGTCGCCGTCGGCGAATCGACGTTGCTCGTCGCCGCGCACCACGGCGCCCTCGACGGCCTCGGCCTGCTGTCCCTGCTCGGCATCCTGCTCGACGTCCCGGTTTCCTCGGCGGCGCGGGGAATCGGCGAACGCGCGGGCGGCAAACCCTTTGCCCTTTCGGCCCTCCAGCGGCTCGCTGAGGCGCTTTTCGCGCCACCGGGCCGGATCACGCCCGATCGGGGGAGTTCGGCCACTGGAGACGTCTTCGTGGCCTGTCACGAGCCGGGCCTGCGGCTGGGGGCCGCGGGATTCGTCGCGGCCGCCGCCCGCGCCACCGAACGCTGGAACCGCGCGCACGGCGCCCGCACCGCCCGCGTGGTGGCCGCGCTGGGCGCGTCGCGGAGGTCCGGCGCGGCGCCGGAACCGGTGCACGACAGCGCTTTCTTCCGGCTGCGGCTGAGCCGCGGCGCGGACGTCCCGGCGGTGCTCGCGGCTCAGCCGCCGGAGCCGGACTTCCCCGCGCGCAGCAGCCGCCTCGCCCGGCTGGGCACCCGGCTGCTGGCGAGCAGGCTCGGTTCGACGTTCCTGGTGTCGAACCTCGGCCTGGTGTCCACCGGGGACACCGTGCGGTCGCTGGCCTTCTACCCGGCGGCGAGCGGCCGGTCAGGCGTGGCGTTCGGCGTGGCGACGACCGGCGGGCAGACCACCGTCACGGTGCGGGCCCGCCGCAAGGACTTCGACGCTTCCGCGGCCGCCCGGCTCCTGGGCGAGTTCCGGGACGCGGTACGGGACCAGGGTTCGCGGGCGGGGCACCGGCCGGCCGGCGACGTCCCGCACGAGTGACGCGAACTGCCCGACGCTCGCGTCCCAGCTGTACTCACCGGCCCGCGCGGCACCCGCCAGGCCCATCTCCGCGCGCCGCGGGCCGTCGGCGAGGAGGCCGTCGACCTGGGCGGTGAAATCGTCGAAGTCGTCGGCCAGCACGCCGGTTCGACCTTCCACAATGGACTCGCGAACGCCACCGGCGGCGCGGTAGGCCACCGAGGGCACGCCGTGCGCCGCGGCCTCCATGATGACGATGCCCCAGCCCTCCTTGACCGACGGGCACAGGTGCAGCCACGAGCGCGCGAGGATCTCGTGCTTGGCCTGTTCGTCGACCCAGCCGTGCAGGACGACCCGGTCGGCGACCCCGCGCGAAGCCGCGTGCGCGCGCAGCACCTCGTCCCACGGGCCCTGGCCGACGACCTCCAGCCGCAGCGACGGCCAGCGCCGCGCGAGGCTCGCGACGACGTCGATCGCGTGCTCGATCCGCTTGTGCGGCACCAGCCTGCTCACCGCGACCAGGGTCGGCTCGCTGTCGCGTTCGGACGCGCACGGCGGCGGCGCGTCGAGGCCGTTCGGGATCACCGTGACGCGCTCGCGCCCGATGCCCAGCTCCGCCAGTTCGGCCTTGGTGACCTCGGAAACCGTGATGTAGCGGCAGCGGCGGAACAGCCACGGCGCCAGCCGTGACTCGATCCACCAGCCGACCCGGCCCAGTGTCTCGCCGAGCGCGCTGATCCACTGTTCCTTGTGGACGTGGTGCACGAGCACCAGCACCGGGCAGCCCGCGACCAGCCGGGCGAAGAACGGCATGCCGTTCTGTACGTCGACCACGAGGTCGGCGCGGGCCCGGCGGATGGCGCGCAGCGCGTGCGCGTAGACGCCGAACTTGTTGCCGCGGCGCCGGTAGCGGACGCCGTCGCGCCATTCGCCCGCGGTCGCGCCCGGGTAGGCGGCGCACTGGATTTCGACCCGGTACCCCGCTCTGGCCAGGCCTTCGGCCATGCGCTCGACGTAGCGTTCCGAACCGCCGCCTTCGGGGTGGCCGGTGTCGCGCCAGTTGAGGAGGAGCACACGAGGACGTTCCATCGGGTTATCCAAACTCCTGCGGCGGTGCTAGGTTACTGGTGCGTACACCCTAGATGAACGTATTCGGGAAAGCGACGGTTCAATGGTAGGTAATCCGGTTCTCGTCGCGACGGCGCAGCCGCATCGCGCCACGCTCCGTCGTTCCGTGACTCTCTTCCGCACTTTTCTCACCGAGCAGACGGACCCGGACGGCTTCTATTCCGCGCTCGCCGCCGACTCCGTCCGGCAATTGGCGGCGCACACTCCGCTGTCCGGGCGCACCGTGCTCGACGTCGGCGGCGGCCCGGGGTATTTCTCCGACGCCTTCCGCGCGGCCGGCGCGGTCTACCTCGGCCTGGACCCGGACGTCGGCGAGCTGTCCGCCCGTGGCGAGCCGGGGGAGAACATGATCCGCGCGAGCGGCACGGAACTGCCCATACGCAGCGGATCCGTGGACGTCTGCTACTCGTCGAACGTGCTGGAGCACGTGTCCGAGCCGTGGGTCATGCTCGAGGAGATGTGCCGGGTGACCAAGCCCGGCGGCACGGTGTTCGCGTCGTTCACGCCGTGGTATTCGCCGTGGGGTGGCCACGAGACGGCGCCGTGGCATTTCCTCGGCGGTTACTACGCGCGGAGCCGTTATGCGCGTAAATTCGGGAAGCAGCCAAAGAACAAATTCGGCGAAAGCCTGTTCCCGGTTTCGGTGGGCGCCGCGCTCCGCTGGGCGAAGACGACACCGCTCGCCGACCTGGTGGCCGGGTATCCGCGATACCACCCGAGCTGGGCGATGTGGATCGTGCGGATTCCCGGCCTCCGGGAAATAGCGTCCTGGAATCTGGTGCTGGTCTTGCGCAAGAGCTAGCGGTCCGCGCCCACCGGCACCCGGTGCCGCCGCTGCCGCGGGGCCGGCGGGGCGGCCGGGCGACGGCGGGCCAGCAGGTAGACCGCGCCGACGATCATGACCCCGCCGCCGATGCCGAGCCACAGCGGGCCGGTGCTCGACAGGAACTCCAGCTTGCCCTTGTTCTCGTTGACCTGGTCGACCATCTTCGCGACCGTCTCGCCGTTGTAGGCGAGCGTCCCGTCGAACACGACGGTCGGGGCGCCGGTGGCCGGGCGCAGTTCCTGGTGCTGCTGTTGCTGCTGCTTCACCTGGATCCCGGTGACCGGCTCCACCCACATCGTGTTGATGCCGCGGTAGTAGAGGTCGGCGTCGACGGTCGGGTCGGTGAGGCCGACGAGCGAGCCGGGCACCTTCTTCGTCTCCAGCTTGGTGTCGCCGATGGTCTGGACGAACTTGTAGGTCTCGATCCCGTTCACCTCCTCGGTGCCGGTGAACCGGGCGGTGACGGCCGTGCCGGTGTTGTCGTCGTAGACCGGGTAGTCCTTCTGCTCGGTGCCGAAGGGGAACTTGAAGTTCAGGCCGGGCTGGGCCTTGGGGACGTTCTGCTCCGGCGGCTTCTCGCCGTCCTTGTCGGCCTTGTCCTTGAGCTCGGTGACGTAGCTGCTTTCCTTGGTGCACTTCGGGTCGGCGTCGCCACGCGGGTCGTAGCCCTCGGCGGTGCGCCGGTCGAAGCAGACCTGCCGCTTGCTCGCGCTGACCACGGTGCCGTCTTTGTCGTCCTTGACCTGCACCGCGAGCAGCCAGACGGCGTAGTCGGTGTCCGCGCGCATCTCGGGCCGGGCGAAGTTCGCCTGGACGCGGGCGGTCGCGGTCAGGCTGGCGTCCTTGCGGATCTCGGTGACCGGGCCGGCGCCCTTGTCGGTCACGGCGAGGACCTTGCTCGCGGTGCCTTCCAGCACCGACGTCGAATCCTGGTCGAGCGGCACCTTGGCGAGCTTCGGGTAGACGTAGGTCGGCAGCAGCACCGCCCCGGCGACCGCGAAGACCCCCAGCGCCAGCAAGATCAGGCCCAAAGCTCGTCGCAACGGTCCTCCTGGGTCGTACTCCGGACACGCAAATTACCCGGCGGTAATCAGGTGCCCGGATAGTGGCCCGCGCCACGTCGCGCGTCAAAGTGTGACTCGGGGTCACAGATGTCCGGTGCCACCGGAAGGTCGCATGGGCACGGCCGTTCGGACCAAGCGACCAAACATGTTTGTTCCCGGGCACAACGGGCACGGGCCCACCATCGGACGATCCGCACGCCGCCGCGCCCGGACCGCAAAGGAGAAACCCCCTTTTGTCGCAGGACCCATCGAAGGTCGCCATCGCGGCGACCGCGCGCTGGCGGGCCCGGATCGTGGCGGCCGCCGCGAGTGCGGGTATCAGCATCACCGACCCCCTGGCGGGTGTGCCGGGCATCCGGGTGCTGACGTGCTCCTCGGGCGACTTGGGGACACTGGTTCCCCGCCTGGACCGGCCCGATTCGCCCCGGCCGGCGATCGGCGCGCATTCGGATTCGATAGCCGACCGCGAGCTCCGGGACGCGGTGGCGGACGTGGCGACGTTGCTTTCGTTGCACGGCAACGTGGTGCTCGATCTCGACGCGGGCGGGCGCCGGCACCGCCCGGCCCGGCCGGACGTGGTGGTTTCGGCCGGGATGGACCGTCCCCAGTGGACGGAGCCGGCGGTGACGCTGCCGGTCGGGCGGGATCGGCGTGGCGGGCCGTTGACGGTGGCGTTGACGGCGGGCCCGGGTTTCGAGGGAACGCTCCTGGAACTGGCCGGCTTGGTGGACACCGACGCGGCCTAGCCTTCGCCCCTGCCGACCCGGCCTGGTCCCGAGCGCCCCAATGTGGCCTTCGGTGCGTTGAACGCACCCAATGTGGCCTTCGGTGCGTTGGACGCACCCAAGGTGGCCTTCGGTGCGTTCAGCGCACCCAAGGCCACCTTGGGGCGCTGGGGCTGGGCTGTGGCCGCGCTCGGGTCAGGCCTCGCCGACCACCGCTGTGGCTCGGATCTCCACGCGCATGCCCGGGGCGCCGAGGGCTGCCACCCCGAGCTGTGTCCAGATCGGCGCCCGGTCGCCCATCCGCTTGCGGAACTGCTCCACCATCACCCGCGTGTGCTCGTCGCCGATCGTGTCCTCCGCCGTCGGGATGTGGAACGAATCCACCGACACCACGTCCGCCCAGCCGGCGCCCGCCGTGGCCAATGTCCGCTCCACGTTGTCGAACGCCTGGATGATCTCCTGCTCCAGGTCCGCCGGGAACACCGTGTTGTCGTCCCAGCCGCCCTGGCCCGATATCTCCACCCGGTTGCCGATGCGGACCGCCTGGCTGTAGTGCAGCGCTGCGAGGTGGCGGGGGCCGTAGCCCGGGGTCACGTAGAACATGGGGTTCCCTTCGGATGACTTCATGCTTGAAGTCAACGTAGCACGACTTCAAGCATGAAGTCATCCGCGAGTGGTTAGGCTCCCGTCATGGATCAAGAAGGCCCGCGCTGGCTCAGCCCGGCCGAAAAGGAAGCCTGGACCGGGCTGGTCTCGCTCATCCTGCTGCTCCCGGGGCGCCTCGAAGCACCGTTGCAGCACGAAGCCGGCCTGACGCTCTTCGAATACCTCACGCTCAGCCACATCTCCGAAGCCCCCGAGCGCCGGCTGCGGATGAGCGAACTCGCCTACCTCGCCAACGGTTCGCTCTCCCGGCTGTCCAATGTGGTCAAGCGGTTCGAACAGCGCGGCTGGGTCAGGCGCTCGCCGGACCCCGACGACGGCCGATACACCCTGGTCGCCCTCACCGATGCCGGGTTCGAGGTCGTGAAAGGAGCCGCGCCGACGCACGTGCGCAGCGTCCTGGACGTCCTCGACCCGCTCACCGCCGCCGAGCAGCAGACGCTGGCCCGGATCGCCGCCAAGCTGCGCGTGCGGCCCGCGGACCTGGGCTAAACCTCGTCCTCGACCCACTCCAGCAGGTCGCCGGGCTGGCAGCCGAGCACCCGGCACATCGCCTCCAATGTGCTGAAGCGGACCGCCTTGGCCCGGCCGTTCTTCAGCACCGCCACGTTGGCCGGCGTGAGCCCGACCTTCTCCGCGAACTCCCCGACGCTCATCTTGCGCTTGGCCAGTTCGACGTCGATGCGCACGACGATCGGCATCAGATGACCGTTTCCATGTCGGAGCGCAGCGCGGTCGCCTGCCGCAGCAGGGCGCGCATGACCACCATCAGCAGGCCGACCACCGTGACCGCCACGGTCACCAGGAACAGCAGCATCGGCATCCCCGGGTCGTCCGCGTTGAAGCCGACGAAGAGCAGCATCCCGACGACCACCAGCCATGCCGCGGCCACCGCCCAGACGATCGCGTCGACCCACTTCAGGGACGCCGTGGTGAAGATCCGGTCCTTCTTGACCAGTGTCAGCAGCTTCCAGGTCGCGACGACCACCACCTGGGCGCACAGCACGAGGAACACCGCGATGGCGGTCAGCGGCCAGCGCAGCGGAGCGTCTTGCGGGTTCTGTTGCGCGTGGTAGGCGATGCCGCCCGGTAGCGACATCGTCTGGAACACGACGAGGACGCCGAACAGCACCACGAGGAAGAATCTGAGCGCGGCAACGGCCCACTTCTCGGTAACCATGCGCCGACTATCGCGCGCTTCCTATCGAAAGTCAATCGGTAGTGATCGGAAAGCGATCAATCCGGCTCCGGATCCAGGCGCACTGACTCGAGCGCGACGTACAGCTCGCCGATGTCCACCGGGTCGGTGAGGTCGCGCTTGGTCAGCTCCTGCACGCGGCGCAGCCGGTAGCGGACCGTGTTGGGGTGCACGAACAGCCGGTCCGCGGCCTCCTTCGCCGAGCCGCCGCCGGCGAACCACGCCAGCAGCGTGTCGAGCAGGACCTTGCGTTCCGCCGCGGGCAGGGCGAGCACGCCGGCCAGCGCCGACCGGACGACGTCGCGAGCCATCCCCGGTGCGGCCGCGACGAGCGTCGTCACCGGCGAGTCGCCGAACACCACCACCCCGGCCGTTGCCGCCGGCAGCGAGCGGCGGGCGATCCGGGCCCGGTGCAGCGCGTCCGGGACGTCGGGGAAGCCGGTGAACGGCTTGCTCATCCCGGCCGCCACCGGCAGCGAGCCCAGCACTTCGCGCAGCCGCCGGACGTCCTCGATCCGGTCGACCGCGACCAGGCCCGCCTCGCCGCCGGGCCGCCACGCCGACCGCCAGCGCCGCGCCCGCAGCAGTGCCTCGACGGAGTCGTGGTCGTCCGGCTCGACGCGCTCGGTGACCACGGCGACGAACATGCCCGCGGTCGGCAGGCCCAGTTCGCGAGCCGCGGCCTCCATCTCCGCCTGACCGGCGAGCCGGCCGCGCAGCAGGTCGTCCAGCAGTCGCGCGTTCGCGTGCGACGGCTCGGCCGCGACCTCCTCGTACGCCGTGGTCAGCGCGTCGGAGTAGAGGTCGATCGCCTTCCAGACGTAGGAGTTGATCTCGATCGTCCGGGTCGGGTTGAGGAACTCCGGGCCGGCCAGCTCGAGGAGTCCTTCGTAGACGAAGGTGCCGCCGATCCGGAACGCGCGCAGCACGGCGGGCAGCGGGATGCCCTGGCGCGCCTGCGCGAGCCCGGTCTTGCGGGCGGCGTCGAGCGCGAGGCCGCGGCCTTCGGCCAGCGCCGTCAGCGCGCGCTCGAGGTTGGCCCGGCAGACCTGCCGCAGCTCGCCCGGGGCGACGTCCTCGACCTGCCGGTAGAACTCGTCCTGCTCGCTGAGCAGCCGGGCCAGGCGATCGGCGAACTCGGGAAGCCGGGCCAGCATCTCGCGCACCAGCTCACGGTGCTCGCGAGGTACCGGCCTGGCGAGAGCTTCGATGCCCATTCCTCACTTTAGCTCGGGTCCGTCGCGCGGGACATGCACGAAGTTGAGCAAAATTCATGTCCGTCGGGTGATCGACGTCGTGAGGTCTTGACGGCTCAGCCCGGCTTGCGCGCGGTCAGGTAGACCTGCTCCTCCGGCCGGACGCCGGGATGGCTCGACTCGTACCGAACCAGCTCGCGGTAGACGATCTCCAGGCCGGCGCCCTCCAACCGGGCGACGAACTGCCCGGGGAGGTAGCTGCTCGTGCGGATCGGGTGCCCGAGGAAGCTGGACTCGACGTCGTCGGCGTCCACCGCCACGGTGCCGAGCACCAAGTAGCCGCCGGGCACGAGCCACGTCGCCGCCTTCGCCAGCGCCGCGTCGAGTTCGCCGCGGGTCATCTGAAGGAGGGAAAAGAACGCCGTGACGGCGTCCAGGCTCCCGGTGGGCCGGGTCAGCGCGCGGAGGTCGGCCTGCTCGAACCGCGCGGCCGGGACCCGGGCTCGCGCGATTTCGATCATCTTCGCCGAGACGTCGTACCCGGTGACGTCGTGCCCGGCGGCGGCGAGGGTCTCGGCGACCGGACGGCCGGTGCCCGAGCCGAGGTCGACGATCGTGGCACCGGGCGAGAGGCGGCCGAGCAGCCACTCGAGCACGGCCTTCTGCCCGGCTTGATCGGGAAAGGCGGTCTCGTAGTCCGTGCCGAGCGCGTCGAAGACCTCGGCGGCGGTTTCGGGGCGGGTCATGACCGTCCAGCCTGCCAGACCTAGGATCCCGGCGTGGCTGGTTTGCGGGGTGTCTTCGCCGGGTTCGGCAAGAGCAGGGCGTTCGCGGTGCTCGGGCGGGCGCTCGTGCCCGCCGACCGGGTGCTGCTGCGGATCAGCGGCGGCCGGGTCGGCGTCGGCGCGGCGGTCGGGCTGCGGACGTTGCTGCTCACGACGATCGGCCGGCGCAGCGGCGAGCCGCGGCAGGTGCCGCTGCTGTACGTCTCGCGCGGGAGCGGGTACGTCGTGATCGGCTCGAACTGGGGTGGCGAGGCGCACCCGGCGTGGTCGGCGAACCTGCTGGCGAACCCGGCCGCGACGGTGGCGATCGGCGGCCGGACCGTCGACGTCACCGGGCGGCTCCTGACCGGGGACGAGCGCCAGGAGATGTGGGACGCGGTCGCGGCGTACTGGCCCGCGTACGACCGGTACGCCGTGCGGGCCGAGCACCGCGAAATCCGCGTCTTCCTGCTGGAGCCGGTCAGTCGATGAGGTCGGTGTGCCGGATCCGGTACACCTGCAGCCGCAGGTTGTAGTACTTGTCGGTCTCGCCGACCCAGTTCATGCCGAGCCGCTTGGCGACCGCGATCGCCCGGGTGTTGTTCGGCCGCGCGACGGCGAACAGCTCCTCGGTGTCCTGGGTGAACGCCCACTCGATGAGCGCGGTCGCCGCCTCCGACGCGTAGCCCTTGCCCCAGACGCCGGGGGCGAGCTGCCAGCTGAGCTCGAGGTCCTCTTCGAACGGTGGCAGCAGCCGGATGCCGAGGCCGCCGATCACCGCACCGTCCTCTTTGCGCTCGATCGCCCACCGGCCGCGCGGCGGCGGCAGGTTCGGCTGCGCTTCCTGCCAGGCGTGCAGCACCGCGCGCATCGCGCCGATGTCGCCGACGCGGTCCATGGCCGGGGTCAGCCAGTGCGTGACGTCTTCCGCGCCGTAGATGGCGAACGCGGCTTCGGCGTCGGCAGGCGTCCAGTCCCGGATCACGAGCCGGTCGGTGCTCAACGGGGTTTCCATACCAGGACGCTACGCCGGGAGGGCGCCGATTGTTCCCCGGGAAAAGTGCTCAGAAGATGAGCGCTTAAGCGGGGACGATGAGGGCATGGAAAAGGTCTTGGAGGTCTCCTCGGTCGAGGAGTGGCGCTCGTGGCTGGCGAAGTCCCGCGAGACATCGGTGTGGCTGGTGATCCGGCGCCGGGGGAGTGCGGTGCCGGGGGTGCGGATCCACGAGGCGATGGAGCAGGCGCTGTGCTTCGGGTGGATCGACAGCAAGGCGTTGCGGCGCGACGCCGAGAGCACGTATCTGTGCTTCACGCCGCGGAAGCCGGGAAGCACGTGGAGCCGGGTGAACCGGGAGCGGGTGGCGCGGCTGACGGCGGCCGGGCTGATGACGCCGGCCGGGCAGGCGGTGGTGGACCTGGCCCGGCGGAACGGGACATGGGACGTGCTCGCGGAGGCCCAGGACGGCGTGGTGCCGGCGGACCTGCGATCCGCGCTCGAGGCGGACACGGTGGCGGCGCGGTGTTTCGCGGGGTTCCCGCCTTCGTCGCGGCGGATGATCCTGGAGTGGATCGCGAAGGCCAAGCGGCCGGAGACCCGGCAGCGGCGGATCGCGAAGACGGTGGAGCTGGCACGGGAGAACCGCCGGGCGGCCCACCCGAAGGCGGCTTAGTGGCGCGGGGACCTGCCGGGCGGCCCACCCGACGGCGGCTTGGCGGCACGGGAGAACCGCCGGGCGGCCCACCCGAAGGCGGCTTAGCGGCGCAGGGCCGCGAGTTCCCGCCCGAGCGGCCGATCCCGCCGCTCGTCCTCCGTTTCCGGCCTACAGTCGGCGCGTGGACGAGATGCACGCTCTTCTGGCCCGTGCCGCCGAGCTGGCCGCCGACTACCGCGCCTCGCTCGCGGACCGGCCCGTCGCTCCCGTCGTCGACCGCGCCGCCCTGCGGGCCGGCTTCGGCGGGCCGCTCCCGAAGGAGCCGAGCCCGCCGTCCGAAGTGCTCGAACAGCTTGCCCGTGCCGCCGAACCCGGGCTCGTCGCCACCGCCGGGCCGCGGTTCTTCGGCTTCGTCATCGGTGGTGCCCTCCCCGCCGCCACCGCGGCCGACGTGCTCGCCGCCGGCTGGGATCAGAACGGCTTCAACGCCGTCCTCTCGCCCGCCGCGGCCGCCGCCGAGGACGTCGCCGGAGACTGGCTGAAGGAGCTGCTCAAGATCCCGGCCGCCGCCTCCGTCGGGTTCGTCACCGGCGGCCAGGCCGCGAACACCGCCGGGCTCGCCGCCGCGCGCCACCACGTGCTGGCCGAAGCCGGCTGGGACGTCGAACGTGACGGGCTCGCCGGTGCCCCGCGCGTCCGCGTCGTCGCGAGCGAAGAACGGCACGCCACCGTCGACCGCGCCCTGCGGCTGCTCGGCTTCGGCACCCGCGTCGTCGAGCCGGTCAAGGCCGGCCCGCAAGGCGCGATCGACGTCGAAGACCTCAACCGGGTGTGCGCGGCCGGAAACGGGCCGCTGATCGTCTGCCTGCAGGCGGGGAACGTCAACACCGGCGCGTGCGACGACCTGCGTGCCGCCCGGGAAGCCGCGGGCGACGCCTGGCTCCACGTCGACGGCGCCTTCGGGCTCTGGGCCGCGGCCAACCCGAAAACCAGCGCCCTGCTCGACGGCGTCGAACTCGCCGACTCCTGGGCCTGCGACGGCCACAAGTGGCTGAACGTCCCGTACGACTCGGGTTTCGTCTTCTGCGCCCGCCCGGACGTGCACGCCGCCGCGATCGCCTACCGGGCCGCCTACCTCACCGGCGCCGGCGAGGTGTCCGGCATGGGCGACCTGACCCTGGAGTCGTCGCGCCGCGCCCGCGGGTTCGCCGTCTGGGCGGCGCTGCGCGAGCTGGGCCGTGACGGCGTCGCCGAACTCGTCGACCGCTGCTGCCGGCTGGCGCGCCGCTTCGCCGGACGGCTCGCCGACGGCGGGGCCGAGATCGCCAACGACGTCGTCCTCAACCAGGTCCTCGTGTCCTTCGGCGACGACACCGACGCGATCATCCGGAAAGTCCAGGACGACGGCACGTGCTGGCTGGGCGGCACCACCTGGCGCGGCCGCCGGTACCTGCGGATCTCGGTCTCCGGCTGGTCGACGACAGAGGCCGACGTCGACCATGGTGCCGCGGCGATCCTGCGCCTGGCTCAGTGACCTTCGCGCACCGACAGCGGATCCGTGCGCCAGGCGATCTCCTTCTCGCCGCCCGTCGGCCAGCTCGACGACAGCCGGCGGCGGACGCTGCCCAGCGCGCCCAGCTTCACGAGGTCGACGCGGGCGCCCTGGGCGGCCAGTGACGACACCTCGGCGGTGGTGAGCGGGACGAAGTCGAAGTACTGCGCGTCTTCGCCGCCCTCCCAGTCGACGAACTCGGTGAAGATCGCGGCGAACGACTGGCCGCATTCCGGGCACCGGCGCAGGGAAATGCTGAAGTGGGACCGCTCGACCAGGCGATGGGTCTTGTTGAGCCGGGTCGTGCAGAAGGCCAGCGCGGTCAGGGCGTCCTCGCCGGAGCAGCGGGCGCAGCCGAACTCGGTCATCGCCTGATCATCGCACGCGTGAATCCGCGCCCGGCTGCGGAGGTACACCGAAAGCCGCTGACCACCCGATTTCGCTCTGGTCCGCAGTGGTCTGGACCTGTTAACCTCAGCTGTCCGCCCGCCTGTGCCGGTGAGGAGAATCCCGTGCTCCGCATGAGAAAACGCATCGCCGCCGTCGCGCTCGCGCTCGCCGGCGCCTCCGTCGTCGCGCCGCCCGCGGACGCCGGGCAGGGCCGGGGCAAGGTGATGGCCTACTTCGCCGACTGGGACGTCTACGCCCGCGGCTACCACGTCAAGGACATCGAGACGTCGGGTTCGGCCGCGAAGCTGACCCACATCAACTACGCGTTCGGCAACGTCACGGGCGGCGGCTGCGCCGTCGGCGACCCGTGGGCCGACCACGACATGCCCTACGACGCCGCCACGAGCGTCAGCGGCCAGGCCGACAGCACCGAACCCGGGGCGCTGCGCGGAAGCTTCAACCAGATCCGCCAGCTCAAGAAGCTGCACCCGAAGCTCAAGGTGCTGTGGTCCTTCGGCGGCTGGACGTGGTCGGCGGGCTTCACCGAAGCGGCGAAGGACCCGGCCAAGTTCGCGGAATCCTGCTACAACCTGGTCAACGACCCGCGCTGGGCCGGTGTTTTCGACGGCATCGACGTCGACTGGGAGTACCCGAACGCCTGCGGCAACACCTGCGACACCAGCGGGCCCAAGGCCTTCACCGGGCTGGTCAAGGCGCTGCGCGCGAAGTTCGGGCGGCAGCTGGTGACCGCCGCCATCACCGCGGACGGCTCGGTGGGCGGCAAGATCGACGCCACCGAGTACGGCGCCGCGAGCCGGTACCTCGACTGGTACAACGTGATGACCTACGACTACTTCGTCGCCGGTGCCAGTCCGGCCGGCCCCACCGCGCCGCACTCGCCACTGCGCGCGTACCCGGGCATCCCGAGCGCCGGCTACTACGCCGACGCGGCCGTCCAGAAGCTGCGCCGCCAGGGCGTGCCGTCGGCGAAGATGCTGCTGGGCCTCGGGTTCTACGGTCGTGGCTGGGACGGCGTGACGCAGCGGCAGCCGGGCGGCACCGCCACCGGCCCGGCGCCCGGCACCTACGAAGCGGGCGTCGAGGACTACAAGGTCCTCAAGACCAAGTGCCCGGCCAACGGCCGCGTCGCGGGCACCGCGTACGCGAAGTGCGGTTCGCAGTGGTGGAGCTACGACACGCCCGAGACGGCGTCGGCCAAGGCCGGCTACGCGCGGTCGCAGGGGCTCGGCGGGGTGTTCGCCTGGGAGCTGTCCGGCGATACGGCGGACGCGGAACTGCTGCGAGCCATCGCGGGCCGCTGCTGAAAAGAGCTGGAGGGCCCGGGCGCGAGCGCGTCCGGGCCCTCCGTCCACTCAGGATTTCCCCGGGAATCCGTGCCGCCGCGCGCCGAGCACCACGGCGAGCACCGGCAGCAGGAGCACGAGCAGCGTCCACGGGAAGGACGCCGGCCCCGCGGCGTCGAGCAGCACCCCGCCGGCCACGCCGCCCGCGGCCATCGCCGCGTTCCACAGCGTGACGAGCATGGCCTGCGCGTTGTCCGCCGCTTCGCCGCCGGCGTTCCCGGCCGCCGTCTGCAGCAGCGTCGGGACGCCGCCCCAGCCGAGTCCCCACAGCGCCACGGCGACGTAGACCAGCGCCGGGCTGCCCGCGAACACGGCCAGCAGCGTCGCGGCCACCGCGACGCCGAGGGTGCTGAGGACCGTCAGCGTCCGCAGCGCGCGGTCGATCCGGGCGCCGACGATGCCGATGCCCGCCATCGACGCGAGGCCGAACACCAGCAGGACGACGTCGACCGCGTCGCCCATCCCGGCGTGCGCGAGGAAGGTGGCGATGTAGGTGTAGAGCACGGTGTGCGCCAGCACGAACACGAGCGTCACGGCGAGCACGGGCACGACGCCGGGGACGGCGAGGGTGCGCAGGACCGGTGTCCGGCCGGTTGCCTGCCCGGGCCGGCCGGGCACCGCCGCGGCGATCCACGCGAGCAGCACCGCCGCGATCGCTGACATGACACCGAACGCCGAGCGCCAGCCGAGCAGGCCGCCGAGGAACGTGCCTGCCGGGATGCCGAGCGACAGGGCCAGCGGGATGCCGGCCATCACGATCGCGATGGCCTTGCCCGGGTTGTCCGGGACGAGCCGGCGCGCGTAGCCGGCGAGCAGCGCCCAGACGACGCCCGCGGCCACGCCCGCGACGAAGCGCGCCACCATTGTCAGCGCGTAGTCCGAGGACAGCGTCGTGACGGTGTTGGCCACGGCGAACCCGGCGATCCCGGTGAGCAGCAAGCGTTTGCGGGACCAGGCCGCGGTGGCGGCGGACAGCGGGATCGCGGTGAGCGCGGTGCCGAGCGCGTAGACCGTCACGGCCTGACCGGCCGCGGCCTCGCCGACGCCGAGTCCGGCGCTCATCCCGGGCAGCACGCCGGCGGGCAGCGCCTCGGTGAGCACGGTGACGAACGCGGCGGTGGTCAGGGCGAGGAGGGCGGTCAGGGGAAGAGTTCGCGTGCTGAGGTTCGTCATGCCGCTATGCTCAAACCTTCACATCCATGTGAAGGTCTACGTGAGGTGGCGCACAGTGCGGATCGGTGAGCTCGCGGAGCGCACGGGCACGTCCCGCCGGCTGCTCCGCTACTACGAGGAGCAGGGCCTGATCATCGCCAGCCGCGGCCCGAACGGCTACCGCGACTACGACGAGCCGGCGGTCGACCGGGTGATCCAGGTCCGCGGCCTGCTCGACGCCGGGTTGCCGACCCGGATCATCAAGCAGATCCTGCCGTGCCTCGACAAGCCGCGGACGATCTACTTCCCGGACGCGACCCCGGAGATGATCGCGACCCTGGAAGCGGAGCGCGACCGCATGACCCGCCGCGCGGACTGCCTGCTGCGCAACCGCGACGCGATCGCGGAGTACCTGGCGGCGGTCCGCGAGTACGACGGCGCGACGGCGTGAGCCGGCTTCACCAGCGGCGGGAGGGGTCGATCACGTGGACGGCGGCTTCTTCCGCCGAAGCCGCGCCGCCGTCGATGCCGGCGTCCGACGCCCACAGCTCTTCGTCGGTGTCTTCGCCGTAGCCGGCGTCCGTGGCGACCAGGCGGCCCGCGCGGACGTCGCCGACCTCTTCGTCGATCAGCTCGCCGTCGGTGTCGCCGGTGTCGCCGAGGCCGTCGCCGTCTTCGGCGGTCACGTCCGGGACCTCGCGGGCGAGCCGGCCCGCCCAGCTTTCGCCCTCCGCTGTCTCGCGCGCGGTGGTGCCCCAGCCTTCGGTCGCCTGCGCCCGTTCCGGCGGCGAGTAGCCCTCGGCCAGCTCGTCGCGGTCGTCCAAAGTGTCCTCGGGGTCGAGGATGCCGTTGTCCGCGTTGTCTTCGATGTCGTTGTCCACGGCCTCCATCTTCGCTCAACTCGTTGGCCGCGCCCAGTCCGGGTGATATGACGGTGCCACGCCGGGGCTTCGCCCCGCACGGTGAAAGGTGATCCCTCATGCCGATGAGACGCAGGGTGCTGGCCGCGGGGCTGGCCGGGGTGTTCGGCGCCGCGCTGTCCGGGCGGACGGCGCAGGCCTCGGAAGCCACGCCGCCGATGCGGCTCGACCAGCTGAACCTGGTCAACCTGTCGCACGTCAACGACCCCGCGACGACCAACGTCTTCCCCGGGGACCCGGCCTTCGAGCTGGAGACCATCGCGACCATCCCGCAAGACGGCTACTACCTGCAGTTCGTCCGCGAGGGCGAGCACACGGGGACGCACTGGGGCGCGCCCGGGCACTTCAACACGGGGGAGCCGCTCGCCGACGACATGGACCCGGGAGACCTGTTCCGCCCGGCGGTGAAGATCGACGTGCGGGCGAAGGCGGCGGCGAACCCGGACTACGCGGTGACGATCGACGACCTCAAGGCGTGGGAGAAGCGCCACGGCCGGATCCCGGACGAGTCGGTCGTGGTGCTGTGGACCGGCTGGGACGCCAAGTGGGGCACGCCGGCTTTCCCGAACACCGACTCCAGCGGGGTGCTGCACCAGCCGGGCTTCTCGATCCCGGCGGTGCGGTGGCTGATCGACACCGGACGCCTGGGCCGCCGCGGCGGCACGGGCACCGACACGTTCAGCCCGGACGTGGGCACGGACGAGACGTACACGGTGTCCAAGCTGGTCTACCGGCGGCACCGGATCAGCTTGGAGATCCTGGCGAACCTGAAGGCGCTGCCGGCGACGGGCGCGTGGGTCCTGGCGGGCGGCCCGATCAACCGCAAGGGATCCGGCTCGACGGCAACGATCTTCGGCGTGCTGCCGCCGGGGGTGGGTTAGCCCAAAGCACCCCAATGTGGCGTTGGTTGCGTCTGACGCACCGAACGCCACATTGGGTGCATCTGACGCACCGAACGCCACATTGGGGTGCTTGGCTAGCCGGCTGACAGCGTCGAGAGGCGCAGCGAGGAAAGCGCGGCCGGGCGGCCGAAGCGGTAGCCCTGGGCGGTGGTGCAGCCCGCGCGGGTGACCAGCTCGGCCTGCTCGGCCGTCTCGATGCCCTCCGCCACGACCGCCACCTCCAGGTCCGCGCACAGCCCGACCAGCGACCGGCACAGTGCCGCGTCGCGGTCCGGGCGGACTCCCGTCGTCAGCGCCCGGTCCAGCTTGATCAGGTCCACCGGCAGCGCGTGCAGCACCGTCAGCGAGCTGTACCCCGCGCCGAAGTCGTCGAGGGCCACCCGGACGCCCAGGTCCTGCAGCCGCCGGATCGCCGCCGCGCCCGCCGCCAGGTCCGGGACCGGGACCGTCTCGGTGATCTCGACGATCAGGCGCTCCGCCGGCAGGCCGTACCGGTCCAGCGCCGAGCCCACGCTCTGCTCCAGCGCGGCCGCACCCAGCCGGCTCGCGCACACGTTCACGTGCACCGTCAGGTCGATGCCGGCCGCGGTGATCTCGCGGCAGGCCAGGTCCAGCACCAGCGCGTCCAGCTCCGCGCCGAGACCCGCGCCCTCCGCCGCCCGCACGAACGTCTCGGGTGACACCGATGTGCCGTCCCGCGTCGTCCAGCGGGCCAGTGCTTCCACCGCCACCGGCTGCTCGTCCGCCAGTCGGACGATCGGCTGGAACACCAGCGCGAACCCCTCCGGGAGGCCGCCGTCGGCGCGGCGCAACGCCGACGGGAAGTCCGGCGGCCCGTCCGGCGACGGGTGGTACACGACCGTCGTGTCCTTGCCGAGCCGCTTGCCCGCGTACATCGACGTGTCCGCGCGGCCCAGCAGCACGTCCGACGTCACCGACGGCTCGGCCGGGTCCGGCACCACCAGGCCCATGCTCGCGCGGACTCCGACCAGCGTGCCGTGCACCGCGAACGGCCGCCGCAGCGCGCTCTGGATCCGGTCGGCCACCGCCTGCGGGGCGGCGGCCTCGCCTTCCAGGAGGATCGCGAACTCGTCGCCGCCCAGGCGCGCCACCGTGTCGCCCGCGCGGACGCAGCTCAGCAGCCGCTGGGCGACCGCGTGCAGCAGGACGTCGCCGCCCGCGTGCCCGAACCGGTCGTTGACCTCCTTGAAGTCGTCCAGGTCGACGAAGATCAGCACGAACGGCCCGTGCCCGCTTTCCGCGCCCTGCTCGACGGCCCGGTCCAGCCGGTCGGCGAACAGCGCGCGGTTGGCCAGCCCGGTCAGCGGGTCGTGGTAGGCCTGGTGGGTCAGCTGCTGCTGCCCCTCGTACACCCGGCGCAGCAGCAACCTGTTGTCCAGCAAGGAAAGCAGCTGCCGGGCCAGCACCAGGAACACCACGAGCGCGCCGACGAACACCTCGACGCCGTCCGGGCCGGCCCCGGCCACGATCTGCACGGTGATCAGCAACGCGACCGCCGTGACCGGCAGGTACGGCAGCGCCACCTGCCACCAGTCGACACCGACCGGCTGCCCCGCGTCCTCCCGCCGCCGCGTGTTCGGCGTGGCCAGCAGGGCGAACGCGATGAACAGCGGGCCGAGCACGAACCCGGCGTCCGACCACGGCTTCATGCTCTCCGCGCCGACGCTGACCAGGTAGGCGAACACGCTGTCCGAACAGGCCAGCGCGACGATCCCGACGGCGGCCAGCAGCAGGTTCGCGCGGTAGGGGCGGTCCACCCGGTCGAACACGACCAGCAGCACCGCGACGACCACGACCACCAGGTCCGACAGCGGGTACGCGATGGCGACCGCCCAGGTCAGCGCGTCCGGCCCGGTGGCCCGGACCACCTGCCCGAGCGCCGCGGTCCAGGTGAGGATGAACAGCGAGCCGGTGACGACGAGCCCGTCGAGCACCACCGCGACGCCGAAGTGCGCGGTCCACTGGGCGGGCTGCCAGCGCTCGCGGTCCGGCCGCGCCCGCGCCCGGGCGAGCACGAACAGGGCGGCGAGCCCGAACACCGGGAAGCTCAGGTACCCGACGTCGGCCAGCGACGGCGACGGCAGCCCGCGGCCGTCGATCAGCTGGTACCAGGACCAGAAGCACTGGCCGAGCGACCAGCCGGTCATGCCGACCGCGACCAGCACCCGCCACCAGCGCTGGTGCCGGGTGACCCGCCGCGCGACCACGAAGCCGCAGACGACCGCGGTGACCCCGGCGCTCAGCTGCATGACGTCGTCGATCCACAGGGCGAGGGTGTCGCCCCAGAAGGCGAAGCCGTTGACCACGATCAGGGTCGCCGTGACCAGGACGAGCAGGATGGCCACGGGGTACCGCCGCACTGTCATGGCACCTCACGCGGTCACGCACGCCGGTCGGACCGGCAAACACTACACCGGGCGTGACCACGCACAAGCGCACCGGCGTCAGGCGATGTCGCGGCGGTGCAGCAGCCAGCCGCCGAAGCCGCCGAAGACGATCAAGTACGCCACCAGCACGGCGGTCGCCTGCCCGGCTCCGACGACCCTTTCGACACCCGGGGCGTCCGCCCCGAACGCGGCGGCGAGCGCCCCGGCGTTCGGGCCGGGCAGCGCCTTCTGCAGCTGCGCGACCCAGTCCAGCAGCGGCGCGGCGATCGACGCGAGGAGGTTCTGCACGGCGAGCAGCCACACCAGGCCCAGCCCGATCGGCAGTGCCACCGAGCGCAGGCCGATCGCCAGCAGCACGCCGAGCGCGCCCCACATCGTCGTCACCAGCCAGCCGGCGCCGACGCCGAGCAGGACATCGGCCACGGCGGGCCAGCTGGTCGCCTGCCCTTCGAGCGACGCCACGAGCGCGCTCGCTCCCGCCGTCGTCGCGAACAGCGTGAGCACGGCGGCGAGTGCGGCGATCGCGACGGTGACGAGCTTCGCGCTGTACACCGCGACGCGCGACGGGTGCTGCACGAGCACGGTTTTCCAGGTGCCGTACCCGTATTCGCTCCCGGCGACCAGGACACCGAAGATCAGCGCGAGGGCGCCGACGAAGACCGGCAGCCCGCCCAGCGCGCTGCCGACGAACGCGTCCGGCAGCAGCGCGCCGAGCCCGCGGCCGCTGCCCGGCGGCCCGGACGTCGTCCCGTTCAGCCCCGCGTACGGGACGGCGTAGCCGAAAGTCAGGGTCAGGACGACGGCGACGGCCAGCAGCAGCCAGGTCGCGGGACGGCGGGACTGCTTGGTCAGCTCGGCGCGGATGTCACGCAGCATCGGGGGTACCTCCGGTCAGGGCGAGAAAGGTCTGTTCCAGGTCGGGTTCGCGCCAGCGCAGCTCGGTGACGACGAAGCCGGCGCCGACCAGCGCGGCGTTGACCCGCCCGGCCTGCTCCGGCGCGACGTCGAGTTCGAGGGCGGTCTCGCCGGCCCGGACGCGCTCGGCGCCGAAAAGGCGTCCGAGGTGTTCGCGGGCCTCGGCGAGCCGATCGGCGACAACGCGCAGCGCGCCACCCGCGCGCAGGTCCTCGACGGTGGTCTCGGTGACGAGCCGGCCGTGGTCCAGGACGCCGACGCGGTCGCAGATCTGCTCGACCTCGGCGAGCAAGTGGCTGGACAGCAGCACGGTGCAGCCGCCGGCGGCCAGCTTCCGGAGGGTGACCCGCATGTCGGCCATGCCCGCCGGGTCGAGGCCGTTGGTCGGCTCGTCGAGCACCACCAGCTCGGGGTCCTTCAGCAGCGCCGCGGCCAGGCCGAGCCGCTGCTTCATGCCGAGCGAGTACGTCGCGTACCGGTCCTTGGCGCGCTCGGTGAGGCTGACGACGTCGAGCACGACGTCGACGCGGATCCGGGGCGCCCCGGCGTGGTCGGCGAGGATCCGCAGGTTGGCCCGGCCGGAGAGGTAGGGGTAGAAGGCGGGGCCCTCGATCAGGGCGCCGACGCGGGCGAGGCTGCCCGGGCCCGGCTCGGCGCCGAGCAGCCGGACGCGGCCGGCGGTCGGCCGGATCAGGCCGAGCAGCATCCGCAGCGTCGTCGTCTTGCCGGCGCCGTTGGGACCGAGGAAGCCGTACACCTCCCCGGCGGGCACGGTCAGGTCCAGGTTTTCGACGGCGGCGATCTCGCCGTAGCGCTTGGTCAGCGCGGTCGTTTCCACGGGTGGCAGGGTCACGGTGGGCCTCCTTTTCGGCGTCTCCCATGGTCGGGACCGGCGCCGCCGCGGGCGTCCGCCGCCGGACGGCACTTCCGCCTACGCCGGGCTGCGTACGCGCGTACGGTCGGCGTGGTGATCACGCGCATCCGGGGGTACGCGCTGCCGAGCGGCGAGTACGCCGACCTCTACGCCGACGGCGACCGCTGGACGACCGACCCGGTGCCCGGCGCCACCCTGGTGGGCGAGGGCTGGCTGGTCCCCGGGCTGGTCGACGCCCACACCCACCCCGGCGCCGCGGCACCGGGGCAGCCGATGGACGCCGACCTGCTCCGGGAGCAGCTGCACCAGCACGTCGCCGCCGGGGTCACGCTGATCCGGTCACCCGGGCTGCCGGGCGAGCCGCCGCCGTGGTTCGGCGAGGACCCCGACGTGCCGCGGGCCCGGCACGCGGGACCGTGGCTGGCGCAGCACGGCCAGTTCTTCGACGGCTGGGGCCGCCGCGCCGGCCACGACGAGCTGCCCGCACTGGCCGCGGCGCAGGCCGCCCGCACGGGCTGGGCGAAGATCATCGCGGACTGGCGCGTCGGCGATTCCGCGGTGCCGGTGGACGTGCTGCGGGCCGTCGTGCGCGAGGTGCACGCGGCCGGCGGGCGGATCGCGGTGCACAGCCAGCACCCGGAGGGCGGCGCGGCGGCGGTCGCGGCCGGCGTCGACTCCCTCGAACACGGCATGTGCCTGGACCCGGAGCTGCTGGCGCGCATGGCGGCCCAGAGCACGGCGTTGACGCCGACGCTGTCGACGATCACGGCGAGCCTCGGGCGCCGGGAAAAGGAGCCGGACAGCCCGGCCCGGACGTGGTACCTGAGGGGCGCGCGGGTCCACGGCGCCCTGACGGCGGCCGCGGCGGAAGCCGGGGTGCGCGTGCTGGCGGGCACGGATTCCCTGCCGCACGGCGGGATCGTCGCGGAGATCCGGGCACTGGTGGCCGCGGGCGTGCCACCGCACGACGCGCTGGCGGCGGCGTCGTGGAGCGCGCGCGAGTACCTGGGACTGGGCGGACTGGAGCCGGGCGCCCCAGCGGACGCGGTGGTCTACGACCGGGATCCGCGGGCGGACCCGGACCAGCTGGCCCGCCCGGCGGCCGTGGTGCTGCGCGGCCGGTGCGTGCGGCGCCGCGCGTGAGCACGGCGCCCGGCATGCGCCCCAATGTGGCCTTCGGTGCGTTGAACGCACCCAAGGTGGCCTTCGGTGCGTTCAACGCACCCAAGGTGGCCTTCGGTGCGTTGAACGCAACCAAGGCCACATTGGGGCGCTCGTCCCGCGCTAACTGCTGTAGTTCTTCCCCAGCGGCATCCCCGGGATCGGCTTCGCGATCAGCGCCACCGGCACGAAGTAGCACATCTGGCTGAGCGCGAGGGCGAGGGTCCAGAGCGCCTTGTCGTCGTAGCAGGCCGACGCGCGGGCGAACAGCTCGTCGGGTACCCGCTCGTTCAGGGGACTGGTGGTGAAGACCGCCTCGGCGAGCTCCAGCGCGACGCGTTCGGCCTCGTCGAAGTACGGCGAAGTCGACCAGGACACCACCGAACTGACCTGCTCCTCGGTCGCGCCGGCCTTGCGGAGCAGCTCGGCCTGCCGGACGGTGTGGTAGGTGCTGCCGACCAGCTGCCCGATGCGCAGCTGCACCAGGTGGATGGTGCGCCGCGGGATCGAGCCGTTCATGGTGACCCTGGTCAGCGCGCCGGCGATCTCCCGCAGCTCGGGGAAGAACTGCTCGGGGTCGGGCAGGCGGGACTTGTCGGGCATGGGTTTCCTTCCTTCGTTTCGTGTCCCGACGAAACAGCCCGCCCGGGTGTGAGGTGCCGTCACAAATCGCCGCCCGGGAACGTCGGAAGGGTGTGACTGATGTTCTGCACGAGCGGCCGCGGCTGACCGGCCTCGCCTACCGGCTCCTGGGCTCGCTGAGCGACGCCGAGGACGTCGTCCAGGAGGCCTACGGCCGGTGGTACGCCCTGACCGGGCCGCAACGGGAAGCGATCGAGTCGCCCGGTGCGTGGCTGACGACGGTGGCGAGCCGCATCTGCCTCGACCAGCTCGGTTCGGCTCGCGTCCGGCGAGAGCGGTACTTCGGCGAGTGGCTCCCGGAGCCGCTGCCCGAGCAGGCGGGACCGCTCGCCGACCCGGCCGACCGCGTCACCCTGGACGAGTCGATCACGATGGCGTTCCTCGTCGTGCTGGACGCGATGACGCCGGCCGAGCGGGTGGCGTTCGTCCTGCACGACGTGTTCGGCTACCCGTTCGCCGAGGTGGCGACGGTCCTCGGGCGGTCGCCGGCGGCGTCGCGCCAGCTGGCTTCCTCGGCCCGCCGCCGCGTCCGGGCCGCCCGCCCGCCGGCGCCGGCCCGGGAGAGCGCCGAGGTGGTTCGCGCCTTCAAGCTGGCCTGGGAGGCGGGGGACATCGAGGGGCTGGTCGGGCTCCTCGACCCGGAGGCCACGGTCGTCGCCGACGGCGGCGGGCTGGTCAGCGCGGTCCACCGCCCGGTCGTGGGTGGCGAGCGGGTCGCGCGCTACGCCGTGGACCTCACGGGCCGGATGGCGGCGCTGACGCTCGTGGAGACCACGGTCAACGGGCGGCCGGGCCTGGTCGCCGAGCGGGACGGCGCGATCGTCGCGGTCATGGCCTTCGAAGTGGCGGGCGACGTGGTCCGGCGGATCTGGGCGGTGCGGAACCCCGAGAAGCTCGGCCGCTGGCAGCGGGCGTAGGGCTCTCAGCCGGCCCCGCCGTGGTCGTGCCGGCTCCGCGGCGCCGGCACGACGAACGCGATCACCGCCGCCGCCACCCCGGCGAGCACGGACAGGTGCGCGGCGGCCGGTACGGCGCTGAGCAGGAAAAGCCGTAACGACCCCGAGATCAGCAGGCGCCACATCCTCGGGCTCATGATCACGAGTACCCGCGGCGGGCCGCGGTCAACCGGTGCCGAGGCAACGGAGCGGTCACGTTCACCCGCGGGGGTGGTGCGGTCATTTCGACACCTTCGACAGCGGCGGTCGTGTGGGTTTCCGCCGGAAATCGTTGTGGCGCAATGCGTTCGTTGTCGGCACAACGCCCACAAGTTTCGGCGATTACCCGAATGGCGGAAAAGGAAACCGCGGGATAACGATCCGTTTGCCGGAGCGTGATCGACTGGACATCGGCGGTGGCGCTGGCGAACATTGACCTCCGTGCGTGGGAAGGGGAGGGATGGTGAGCCTCAGTGCGGCGGACGTGGCCGGCGAACTCAAGGCCCTTCGCAAAGGGAGGGCAATTTTCACGACGCCGCTCGCGGACCGGATCGGTCCCGCATTGCGCTCTGCTTGCGGCATTCTCGAAGATGACGGAACCGTGGAGATGCGGCGTAAGCTGTCCGACCGATTGCGGCCGCTGGTCGAGTCGTTGCCGGACGATCTGAAGATCGCTCTGCTCGCCGCGTTCGCGCTCGAGGAGCGGGCGCGGAAACCGTTCTACCAGGAACGGGTGCACTGGGCGGCGATCACGCTCGACCGCGACGACCGGACGGTCCGGCGGCGCATCGACGAGGGGATCGAGCAGATCGCCGCGCTGGCCGTCGCGGCGGCCGTGCCGGCGCCCCGGCACTATCCGGGCCGCGGCTGGCACACCGAAGAACTGCGCGTCACGCTGGCTCTCGACCAGCCGGTGCCGGAGGCGTTCGAATTCCGGCGGGTGGTCGCCGACGCCGACGAAATCGCCGTCCTCGACCTCGCGCTGACGTTGCCGGTGGCCGGCGAATCCGGCGATTCGGTCAGTGCGTCCGATCTCGGAGTCGACGTGTTCCACGGTGGTGTGCTCGCCGATCCGGTGCTGGAATCGAGTGACCGGATCGGGCTGGCGTTGCGCCTGCCGGAGCCGTTGCGCCGCGGGGTGCGGCACGAGGTCGGTCTGCGATTCCGGGCGAAGTTGCGAGAACCGCGTTACGTCTGCGTTCCGCGGCACCCGTGCGACCTTTTCGATCTGCACGTCCGGTTCGGTGAACACGTGCCGGAACGGATCGTGCGGTTGGAAAAGCTTTCCCCCGGCGGGGTGGGCGACTGGTCGCGAACCGGCGCCGCACTGGCCGCCGACGACGCCGGCGAGGTGCACGTCCGGTTCCGGAACCTCGCGCCGGGCTACGCGTACGGAATCCGCTGGACCGATTAACGGACAATATCTGGACAACCAGCGGCACAGTGCAACGTTGCTGGTCAGCGCCTCGATTAGTCCGGATGTCGGACCGGGAACCGTCCAGGCGCCAATATGTCCGTTGTGGACGGACGGCCTCCCGGCGGCGGGCGCGAGGAGGGCGGCGTGGAGACCATGATCGCGGAGGCGGCGGCAGCCGTCGACGGCTACACCGTGCCGGCGGATTCGCCGCGGCCGGAGGGCGGCCTGGCGAAGGAGCGGCTCGACCCGGTGGTGGCCGCGGCGCGCGACGGCGACCCGGACGCCGTCCAGGCGCTGCTGCGGCTCATCAAGCCGACGGTCGTGCGCTACTGCCGGGCGCGGATCGGCGGGCGGGACCTTTCGTACCTCTCGGCCGACGACGTCGCCCAGGAGGTGTGCCTGGCGGTGCTCAAGGTGCTGCCGAACTACCAGGACCGCGGAGGCTCGTTCCTGTACCTGGTGCGCGCGATCGCGGCGAACAAGGTCGCCGACGCCTTCCGCTCGGTGGCCAGGGACCGGTCGAAGCCGGTGCCGGAGCTGCCGGACCGGCCGCTGGGCGGCAACGAGCCCGAGAACCACGTCCTCGAGCTGGACCTCGGCGCCCGGCTGGGCCGGCTGCTCGCGGCGCTGCCGCCGCTGCACCAGGACATCCTGTCGCTGCGGATCGTCGCCGGCCTGTCGGCGAACGAGACGGCGGAGGCGCTGGGCATCTCCGCCGGCAACGTCCGCATCACGCAGTTCCGCGCGCTGACGAAGCTGCGCGGCATGATCGGCGAGCTCTAGGCGTCACTCGAGCCATTCGGTGACGAAGTGGTCGCTTTCGTGGATGTGCACGGCCTCGTAGACGCCGGGGCCGAGCACGGCGAACTTGTGCGGCGTGCCGGCCGGGACGACCAGCACGTCCCCGGCGCCGCCGTCACGCTGTTCGTCGCCGACGGTGAACCGGGCCCGGCCGCGGATGATGACGAACGTTTCGGTGTAGGGGTGCCGGTGCAGCCGCGGCCCGGAGCCGACGACGTCCGTGCTTTCGCGGATGACGGAGACTCCGGACCCGACGTCGCGTCCTTCGAAATTCTCGCTGTCGCTCACCCGGCCAGGGTAGCTCTCAGGGGCTGGTGACGACCTTGCGCAGCTGGCCGAGCGCCCGGTGCTGGGCGACGCGGACCGCGCCCGGGGTCGAGCCCACCGCCGCCGCGGTTTCCTCCGCCGACAGGCCGACCACCACGCGCAGCACGACGATCTCCCGTTGCCGGCGCGGCAGCACGCCGAGCAGCTTCGCCATCCGCTCCCGGAGTTCGCGGCGGAGGGCGTGGTGTTCGGGCCCCAGCGACGAGTCGGGCTCGTCGGGCAGTTCGGCCACCGGCTCGTCCTGCCGCGCGGCCGCCTTGCGCGCGGCGGCGACCCTGGTCCGGGCGATGCCGCAGACGAAGTCCGGGAAGGGCCGTTCCGGCGGTCGCCGCGGCAGGGCTTTGAGGAGCGCCACGCAGACGTCCTGGGCGACGTCGTCGGCCGAGTCGGGGTCCAGCCGCGCGCGGCAGTAGCGCTCCACGAGCGGTCGCGCGGCGGTCAGCGGGTGGTCCGGGGTGGTGGTCATGGCGTCCTCCGTGCGGGGAACTACCCCCATTCGACGCGGATCGACCCGGCCGGCGGGGATTCCCGGCTATTTCCGGAGAGCCGCCCCGTGCGGCGGCGATCCGTTGATCGACGGGGGAGATGACCTAGTCCTGCGCGGTCGGCCGAACGACGATCTCGTTGACGTCGACGTCTTCCGGCTGGTCGATGGCGAACGCGATCGCCCGCGCGATCGCCTCCGGCGGGATCGCCACCGCGTCACGGGCCTCGCCGAGCCTTTCGCGGACCGAAGGCTCCGGGATGCCGTCGATGAAATCGGTGGCGATCATGCCCGGGGACACCAGCGAGACGCGCAGGTCCGCGCCGGCTTCCTGGCGCAGGCCTTCGGAGATCGTGCGGACGGCCGTCTTCGTGGCCGCGTACACCGCCATCGTCGGCACCGTGCGGTACGCCGCGGTCGAGGCCGTGTGCACGAACTGGCCGGAGCCCTGCTCGCGGAACACCGGCAGGGCCGCCGCGATGCCGTGCAGCACCCCCTTGATGTTGACGTCGATCATCGTGTCCCAGTCGTCGGTGCGCAGGGAGTCGAGCGGGGAGATCGGCCCGACGCCGGCGTTGCCGACGAGGACGTCCAGCCTGCCGTGCGTCTCGCGGGCCAGCCGGACCAGCGCGGCGACGTCCGCGGGACGCCGGACGTCGGTCGGCAGGCTGACCGCGCCCAGCCGCTCGGCCAGCGCGTCCAGCCGGTCCTTGCGGCGCGCGCCCAGCACCACCTTCGCGCCGCGCTCGGCCAGCAGGGCGGCCGTCGCCGCCCCGATCCCGCTGCTCGCCCCGGTGATCACGACGACCTTGTTCTCGATCATGGCACTCCTCGAAAGCCAACCGGACATCTGTCCGTTTCGACGGTAGCGGACAGGTGTCCGGTTGGCTAGGGTGATCGGGTGACGCCGATGCGAGCCGACGCCGAGCAGAACCGCGAGCGCATCCTGGAGGTCGCGCGGACCGCGCTCAAAGCCTCCAGCGCGGCCTCACTGCAGTCGATCGCGAAGGCGGCCGGGGTCGGCCAGGGCACGCTCTACCGGCACTTCCCCAGCCGGGAAGCGCTCCTGATCGCGGTGTACCGCCACGACCTCGACGAGCTCATCGCCGCGGCGCCGGCGCTGCTGGCCGAACACGCGCCCGCCGAGGCGCTCCGGCAGTGGTTCGAGCGCCTCGCCGCGTACGGCCGCATCAAGCACGGCGTCGCCGAGGCGGTCGAAGCCGCCACGCGCGCCGGCCTGTCCGGCGAGTACTACGCGCCGGTGGTCCAGGCCATCACGCTGCTGCTCGACGCGGGAAAGGCCGCGGGCTCGCTGCGGGCCGACGTCGACGCCGAGGACGTCCTGCTGCTCGTCGGTTTCCTGTGGCGCAACGACTTCGGTGCCGAGCGCGAAGCCCGCACGCGGCACCTGCTTTCGGTGGTCATGGACGGCTTGCGCCGCTAGGGCTCCTGCTGGGACCGGAACGCGTCCAGCACGCGACGCTCCCTTTTGGTCGGCCGGCCCGCGCCGCGGTCGCGCCGGGCGACCGGGATCGCGGCCTCCGGAGGCGGCTTCGGCGTCCGGTCCACGTAACACGTGGCCGCGTCCGGGGCGCCCACGCGCTTCTGGATCACCCGCACCACGTCGAGCACCTTCGTCGTCCCGCCGACGCGCAGGCGGACCTCGTCGCCCGGGACGACCGTGGTCGCCGGTTTGGCCGGTTTGTCGTTGACGCGCACGTGGCCGCCGCGGCAGGCCGCCGCCGCGTCCGGGCGGGTCTTCGTCAGCCGGACCGCCCAGAGCCAGCGGTCCACTCGGGTGGACTCCACAGTCGTCCATCATGGCCCATTCAGCGGCACGGTCCCGCCACCCCCGACAGGTTACTCGTGGGTACATGTCGACTTGTCTGCACCACCGAGTTATAACTTGTTCTAAATACCTCAACGGTGAGGAACAACACATGAGTGGCGAACCCGTGTGGAGAACAACTTCTGGCTCCGTTTCCCGTCGTCTCTTCATTGCTGGAACTGGTTCTATATTGGCGAGTGCCGCGCTGGCCGGCCGAGCCACGGCCGCACCGTCGCGGCCGGCCGCGATCCCCGACGGCGCCCGCGTGTCCGCGCTGGTGATCGGATCGGGCTACGGCGGCTCGGTCGCCGCCCTCCGGCTCGCCCAGGCCGGCGTCGACGTGCAGCTGGTCGAAATGGGCATGGCCTGGGACACCCCGGGCGCCGACGGCAAGATCTTCTGCACCACGCCCAATCCCGACCAGCGGTCGTTCTGGTTGCGCACCAGGACGAAACAGCCGTTTTCCCAGTTCCTCGGGTTCCCGATCGACAAGGACATCCCGCGCTACACGGGCATCCTCGACGCCGAGGAGTTCGGCGGGATCACCGTGTACCAGGGCCGCGGCGTCGGTGGCGGCTCGCTCGTCAACGGCGGCATGGCCGTCACGCCGAAGCGGGAGAACTTCGGCGCGGTCCTCCCGACGGTCAACGCCGACGAGATGTACGACGTCTACTACCCGCGGGCCAACGCCGGGCTCGGGGTCGCCAACATCCGGCCGGCCTGGTTCGACAGCACCGACTGGTACCAGTTCGCCCGCGTCGGCCGGAAACAGGCCCAGCGGTCCGGGTTCCCGTTCGTGTTCGTCCCGGACGTGTACGACTGGGACTACATGGAGCAGGAGGCGGCGGGCACCGTCCCGAAGTCGGCGCTGGCCGGGGAAATCCTGTTCGGCAACAACTACGGCAAGAAGTCGCTGCAGAAGACGTACCTGCCGAAGATCGCCGCGACCGGCCGGGTCACCATCTCGCCGCTGCACCGCGTGACGCAGGTGCTGCCGGCTTCCGGCGGCGGCTACACCGTGACGATCGAGCAGCTCACCACCGCGGGCGCGGTGTCCACGATCAAGACCGTCACGGCGGACACGGTGTTCTTCGCCGCGGGCAGCGTCGGCACGAGCAAGCTGCTGGTGAAGCTGAAGGCGACCGGCGCGCTGCCGAACCTGAACGCCGAGGTCGGCAAGGGCTGGGGTGACAACGGGAACGTGATGTGCGGCCGCGCCAACCACATCTGGGACCCGACCGGGGCCTCGCAGTCGACCATCCCGTGCGCCGGCATCGACAACTGGGCCGCGGGCGGCGCCTTCGCGGAGGTCGCGCCGCTGCCGACCGGGATCGAGACGTGGGCGTCGTTCTACCTGTCCATCACGAAGAACCCGAACCGGGCGCAGTTCACCTGGAACCCGGCGACGCGCGCGGTGGAGCTCAACTGGCAGACGGCGTGGAAGCAGCCGTCGATCGACATGGCGAAGACCATCTTCGACAAGATCAACTCGACCGAGGGCACGATCTACCGGACCGATCTCTTCGGTGCGTACAAGATCTGGGGCGACCATCTCACCTACCACCCGCTCGGCGGCGCGGTGCTCGGCAAGGCGACCGACAACTACGGCAGGCTCGCCGGGTACCAGGGTCTGTACGCGATCGACGGCTCGCTGATCCCGGGCAACACCAGCGTCAACCCGTTCGTCACCATCACCGCGCTGGCGGAACGCAACATCGAGAAGATCATCGCGCAGGACTTCTGACCCACGACTCGTGAGGGGCGCCGCCCCCGCCCCTCACGACCGGTGGGACGGCAGGACGCAGACCGTGTCCAGGCCCAGGACGTGATTGAGCCGTCCGAACGCCAGCCACGCACCGAGGCTCATCGAAAGCTCGACGATCTCCTGCTGGCTGTACGAAGCAGCCATCCGCTTCCAGAACTCGTCGTCGAGGTTGTGGTGGTCGGTCGCGTACCGCTCGGCGTACTCCGCCGCGAGCCGCGTGCGGTCGTCGAAGCGGTCCGTCGTGCGCCAGTCGAGCACGGCGTCGGCGAACTCCGGCTCGACCTTGACCCCGTCGCGCTCGGTGCGCCAGTCGAGGCAGAAGACGCAGCCGTTGATCTGGGCGATCCGCAGCCGCGCGGCCTCGAACTCCCGCAGCCCCAGCGTCGTGTGCTCGTACACGGCCAGGGAGAACTTGGACGCGGCGATCCCGATGCCGGGCACCATTTCGCCCCAGACGTACCCGATCGGGTCCTTGCCCGCGGGGATGTCGATGTTCACGGACGGCTCCTTCCGAGCTTGCCTGCTGCCGGGCGCAGCGGGACGTCGAGTGCGTCGTAGAGGCCGGGTTCCACCGCGGCCAGCCAGTCGATCGCGCCGACCAGCCGGCCGACGGCGGTGGCGTTCCCGCCCGCGGACCGGTTCTCGCCTTCGTCGGTCGCCTCGACGGTGACCTCGATGCGCGGCCGGCCTTCGATGATCACCCGGTGCGCGCCGTCGCCGCTCGGCGGTGTGGGCCAGTCGGGCGCGCAGGACGGGTGGATGCGCGTGACGTGCTCGATGACGATCCGCGGTTCGCCGCCGACGATGCCCTGCACCTCGAACCGCACCGCGCCCTGGGTGCCCTTCTCGAACTCGCCCATGGTCCGCGTGGTCACGGTCTCCTCGAGCGGCCGCCGGTCGAGCGTCTCGCGCAGCTCCGTCACCTTGACGCCGAGGCCGCGCGCGATCAGCCGGACCTGCCCGCCCCACACCATCGACGGCACGCCGGCCATCAGCATCGGCGGGTCGTAGTCCATCGGCTGCCCCATCCCGACCAGGTACCGGACGGAGTCGGGCTGCTCGTACGTCGAGTAGTCGAAGATCTCCTGGCAGCGGACGACGTCGACGTCGGTGCCGAGCCCGCTGACCAGCAGCGGCAGCACGTCGTTGCCCCAGCCGGGGTCGACGCCGGAGACGAACAGCGACCCGCCGCCGTCCTCGATCGCGGCCAGTACCGGGTTCCGCAGCTCTGGAGGCGCGTTCCGCTGGTCGTAGAGGGGGTACAGGGCCGGCGTGACGACGATCGCGCCCGCCCGGACCGCGCGCACGATGTCGGCGTGCGCGTCGTCGAACCGGACGTCACCCGAAGCGGCATACACGATCGCGCGGGGGCTCGCGGCCAGGACGGCGTCGATGTCGTCCGTCGCGGCGACGCCCAGCGGGCCGGTGCCGGCCAGCTCGCCCGCGTCCTTGCCGACCTTCGCGGGGTCGTGGACGAGCACCGCGGTGAGCTTCAGCGCCGGGTGGGCGTCGACGGCCCGGATTGCCGCACGGCCGACGTTGCCCGTGCCCCACACCACTGTGGCGATCATGCGCCGAGCTTTCGCCTTTTGCGCGGCTCCGGGAAGGGATTCGTTCCGGCCAGCGGACCGCGCGAGCGTTGGTAACATGACCAGCGCCCGAACGTCGTATCGGAGGCCCGCGATGACGATCGACCCGAAGCCCCGCAGCCGCACGGTGACCGACGGGATCGAGGCCGCGCCCGCCAGAGGCATGCTGCGCGCGGTCGGGATGGGCGACGGCGACTGGCGGAAACCGATCATCGGCGTCGCCAGTTCGTGGAACGAGATCACGCCGTGCAACCTGTCGCTGGACCGGCTGGCCCAGGCGTCGAAGGAAGGCGTGCACGCGGCCGGCGGCTACCCGCTGCAGTTCGGCACGATCTCGGTGTCCGACGGCATCTCCATGGGCCACGACGGCATGCACTTCTCGCTGGTCTCCCGCGAGGTCATCGCCGACTCGGTCGAGACGGTCATGCAGGCCGAGCGGCTCGACGGCTCGATCCTCCTGGCCGGCTGCGACAAGTCGCTGCCGGGCATGCTGATGGCCGCCGCGCGCCTCGACCTGGCCTCGGTGTTCCTCTACGCGGGCACGATCGCCCCCGGCTGGGTGAAGCTCACCGACGGCACCGAGAAGGACGTCAGCATCATCGACGCCTTCGAAGCGGTCGGGGCGTGCCGGGCCGGGCGTCTGGGCACCGCCGATCTCGACCGCATCGAACGCGCCATCTGCCCGGGCGAAGGCGCGTGCGGCGGGATGTACACCGCGAACACCATGGCGTCGGCTGCCGAAGCCATGGGGATGAGCATGCCGGGGTCGGCCGCGCCGCCGTCCGCGGACCGTCGCCGCGACCACTACGCCCACCTTTCGGGGGAAGCCGTGGTCGGCCTGCTCGAAAAGGGCATCACCGCGCGGGACATCCTGACCAGGGAGGCGTTCGAGAACGCCATCACCGTCGTGATGGCCCTCGGTGGTTCGACCAATGCGGTGCTGCACCTGCTGGCCATCGCGCACGAGGCGAAGGTTTCGCTGACCCTCGACGACTTCAACCGCGTCGGCGACCGCGTCCCGCACTTGGGCGACCTGAAGCCGTTCGGCAAGTACGTCATGCAGGACATCGATCGCCACGGCGGCATCCCGGTGCTGATGAAGGCGCTGCTCGACGAAGGATTGATCCACGGCGACGCCCTGACCGTCACCGGCCGCACGGTCGCCGAGAACCTCGCCGAGCTCGACCCCGGCCCGATCGACGGTGAGGTGCTGCGCGGTCTGGACAACCCGCTGCACCCGACCGGCGGCATCACCATCCTGCGCGGCTCGCTCGCGCCGGAGGGCGCGGTCGTGAAGTCCGCGGGCTTCGACACGGCCAACTTCGAGGGCCCGGCGCGCGTGTTCGAGCGCGAGCAGGAGGCGATGGCGGCCCTGAACGAGGGCCGGATCGAGGCCGGCGACGTCGTCGTCATCCGTTACGAAGGCCCCAAGGGCGGCCCGGGCATGCGGGAGATGCTGGCGATCACCGCGGCGATCAAGGGTGCCGGGCTCGGTCGCGACGTCCTGCTGCTGACCGACGGCCGGTTCTCCGGCGGGACCACCGGCCTGTGCATCGGCCACGTCGCACCGGAGGCGGTCGACGGCGGGCCGATCGCGTTCGTCCGCACCGGCGACCGGATCGCCGTCGACATCAAGGCCCGCAGCATCGACCTGCTGGTCGACGCGGCCGAGCTGGCCCGGCGCCGCGAGGACTGGGAGCCGCTGCCGAACAAGTTCGGAGAGGGCGTCCTCGGCAAGTACGTGAAGCTGGTGCGGTCGTCGTCCTACGGGGCCGTCACGAGCTGAACGAGGGCGCGCTTGTCGACCTTGCCGACGTCGGTGAGCGGCAGCGCGGCGATGAAGGCCACGGCCGCCGGGACGTAGTGCTCCTGACCGAAGATTTCGCGGGTGTGTGCCTGCAGGGCAACCGCCGTGACTTCGCTCGTGGCGACGACGACGGCGTGCAGCCGATCGCCGTGGCCGAAGACGGCCGCGCTGCGCACGGCCGGGTGCGTCGCGAGGGCGTGTTCGACGACGGTCGTGGGCACCTTCGTGCCGTGCTCGCCGACCACGACGACGTCGTCCGCGCGGTCGAGCAGGTAGAGGTAGCCCTCGTCGTCGAAGCGGCCGAGGTCGCCGGTGCGCAGCCAGCCCGCGCCGATGTCCGGGCCGCCGAGGTAACCGTCCATCATGGACAGTCCGCGCACCTCGACCTCGCCGTCGGCGGTGATGCGGGCTGCCATGCCCGGCACGATCCGGCCGACCGAGCCCAGCCGTTCCGGGCGGTCGAGCAGCTCGGCGGCGGAGATGCTCGCGATCATCGGCGCCTCGGTGAGGCCGTAGCCCTGGCCGACGACCGGGCCGAAGACGTCGAGGGCCTGCGCGAGCCGGTGCGGCGGCAGCGGCGCGGCGCCGAGGGAGAGCGAGCGGACGCTGGTGAGGTCGGTTTCCGGGCACTTCGGGTGGTCCAGGACGGCGGCCAGCCGTGGTGGGGTGAGCGAGAGCGTGTCGATCCGGTGTTCCTGGATCGCGCCGAGGACGGCTCCCGCGTCGAAACCGTCGTGGACGACGACGGTGTCCTGCCGCAGCAGCGCACCGAGCACGGTGGCGTTGCCGGTCATGTGCGTCATCGGCGCGACCAGCAGCGTCCGGCCCGGACCGTCCGGCGACGGCGCGAAGATGTGCGCCATGCCGTCGTAGATGCCGCTGTGGCGGATCAGCTTCGGCGTGCCGGTGGTGCCGCCGGTGGGGAAGAGCAGGCGGACGGCCGCCGGCGGGTGCAGTGGCTCGGGTTCGGCGTCGAGGTCGCCGAGGGTGCGGACGTCGCCCGCGGGCCAGTCGTGCGGGCGGTCGGTGACGACGGTGGCGCCACGCGCCGCGGCGAGCCGGTCTCGGGTGGGCGCCGAGGCCGGGACCAGGAGCACGGTCGCGCCGCGCAGGAGGGCGGCCAGCTGGACGAGGACCGTCTCGGGCCGGTTGCGCAGGTCGACGGCGAGGGTTCCGACATCGCCGAGCCCGCCGTGCAGGCGGCGCAGCCGGTCGCGGGCCTGGTGGTAGGTGGTGACGCCGTCTTGGACGAAGAGCGGACGGTCACCGCCGTCGTCGAGCGCGGCGAGGACCTTCGTCAGGAAGAAGCTCACCCGGGGACGGTATCTAGTCCTGGTACGACAGCTTCGCCAGTTCCTCGTCGAAGTCGAACCAGTCGCTCTCGCTGCCGGCCGGGATGACGTCGTAGGTGCGGTCGAGGAAGGCCGCGATCTCCTTCGCGGGCGCTTCGAGCACCGCGGCGCCGTCGGGCGAGCTCAGCTCCACGACGACCAGCGCCGGGTCGCCGGCCGGCCCGATCCGGACGTCGCCGTCGCCGCAGCGGGCGAGCAGGCCGTCGGCGAGCAGGTCGCGGCCGAAGAGCCACCGGACCGCGCTCGGGCCGGCGTGCAGCACCACGGCGACCGCGTACGGGTCGCGGGTGTCGTACTCCAGCTCGGCCGGCACCGGTCGCGGCCCGGCCCCGAAGGTGCGCAGGGCGAAGTCGATGCTGGCGCTGGTCACGGTGTGCGGGTCGGCCATGGTGGCCCCTTTGCTACTCGTCGGTTAACTTCCGCTGCTTCCAGGGATAACCCATAGTCAGTTCAACGCCCAGCGTTCCGAAAAACTTTCACACGCGAGGGTGATCAAGAAGTGTCCGAGGTCACCGTCAGCGTGGCCGAACGGGCAACTCCCTCACACGCCGTGACCAACGGTGACAGGTATTCGGAGCCGTGCCGCTGCCGGATGGGTCCCGGCGCCGGAGTTGCGCCGTCCGGGTGGGAAGGGTCACCGGACACCAGTCCGGGCCGCCGTCCGGCCGCGAACCCCCGGGCAAGTCAGGGGTGACTGGAGGACTCGGGCATGGGTGAGCGTGGGCGGTTGCGGCTGCCACCGGACGAGGCACCGGCGCCCGCGCCGAGCGCCGAAGAGCTGCTCCGGCGCGTGGCGGCCGGCGACGAGACGGCGTTCGCGTCGCTCTACGACCTCGTCGCCGGTCCGGTGCTGGGCCTGGCGACGCGCGTGCTGCGCAGTCACGCGCAGGCCGAGGAAGTGGCGCAGGAGGTGCTGGTGGAGGTGTGGCGCAAGGCCACGCGGTACGAGCCGGAGCGCGGCAGCGCGCTGTCGTGGGTGCTGACCATCGCCCACCGCCGGGCCGTGGACCGCGTGCGCGCGCACCAGGCCGGCGTCGACCGCGAGGAGCGGGCCGGCCTGATGGACGTGCGGCGGCCGTTCGACGAGGTCACCGAGTCCGCGCTGGCCGGCCTGGAGCGGCAGCGGGTGCGGCAGTGCCTGGCCGCGCTGACCGACCTGCAGCGCGAGTCGATCGTGCTGGCCTACTACAACGGCTACACCTACCCCGAGGTCGCCGAGGTGCTGCAGGTCGCGCCGGGCACGGTCAAGACCCGCATCCGCGACGGCCTGATCCGGCTGCGCGACTGCCTGGGGGTGGACCGGTGACCGCCGAGCTGCACACGCTGACCGGGGCCTACGCCCTGGACGCCGTGTCCGATGTGGACCGTGCCGAGTTCGAACGCCACCTCGGCCGGTGCGCTGCCTGCCGTCAGGAGGTCGCGGAGCTGCGGGCGACCGGCGCGCGGCTGGCCCTGGCCGCCGCGGTGGAGCCGCCGCCGTCGCTGAAGCCGCTGGTGCTCGCCGACATCGCCCGCACCCGGCAGCTACCACCGAAGGTGCCGGTGCCGCGCCGGCTGAGCCGGGCCAAGACGTGGCAGCTGCGGGTCTCGCTCTTCGGGGCGGCCGCCGCGGCCGTGGTGGCGGTCGTCCTCGGCGTCGCCCGGACGCCGGCGCCCGTCGACCCGGTGCTGAGCGCGCCGGACGCCGCCGCGATTGAGGGGACCGGCCAGGGGCACGCCACCCTCGTCGTCTCGCGCAGCCGGCACCAGGCCGTGCTGCTCGCGTCGGACCTGCCCGCGCTCGACGCCGGCCACGTCTACCAGGTGTGGCTCATCGGCCCCGCCGGCGCGCGGTCGGCCGGGCTGATGACGGCCGAGCCGTCGCAGCGGATGCTGGTGGCCGACCTCCCGCCGGACGTCGACCGGATCGGGATCACCGTCGAGCCGGCCGGCGGTTCGCCCGGCCCGACGACGCCCGCCGTCACCAGGATTTCCCTTGCTTAGCCGGTGGCCGGCCGCTCTGATCGGTGTCCTGGCGCTCGCGGCGGCCTTGGCGGCAGGCCACCTCGTCGCCGGGTTCGTGGGTGTGAACGCGTCGCCGTACCTGGCGGTCGGCAACGGTGCCATCGACCTGACTCCGGTGTGGCTCAAGGACTTCGCGGTCCGCACGTTCGGCACCTACGACAAGCTCGTGCTGCTGTCCGGGATGGCCGTGGTCATGGTGGTCGTGGCGGCGGTGGCGGGCCTGCTGTCCCGGCGCACTCCGGTGCCGGGGCTGGTGGTGATCACCGGGTTCGGGCTCGTCGGCCTCGTCGCGGTCTACGCGCGGCCGGACCTGGACGCCGTCGCGCTGCTCGCCCCGCTGGCGAGCCTGGCTGCCGGAGTCGGGACGTTCGCCTTCCTGCGCCGGCTCGACGTCGTCCCGGACCGCTCGCGCCGGACGGTGCTGCTGGCGGGGGTCGTCGCGGGGGCCGGGATCGCGGGCCTCGGCGGGCAGCTGCTCGCCGGCCGCCGGGACGCGGCGTCGTCACGCGAAGCGGTCGGGCGGCTCGTCCCGGTCCGGACCGCGCCGACGATCCCGGCCGACGCCGACTTCGCGAAGCTGGGGACTCCGACGTTCCTGACCCGCAACGACCGCTTCTACCGCGTGGACACCGCGCTGACCGTGCCGCAGGTGCGGGCGGAGGACTGGAGCCTGCGGCTGTACGGGATGGTCGACCGCGAGATCCGCTACCGCTACGGCGACATCCGGAACCGGCCGCTGGTGGAACGCACGATCACGATGACCTGCGTGTCCAACGAGGTCGGCGGCACCTACGTCTCCACCGCGAACTTCGCCGGTGTCGACCTGGCCGACCTGCTCGAAGAGGCCGGCGTGCGACCCGGTGCCGAGCAGCTCTTCTCGTCCAGTGTGGACGGCTGGACGTCCGGCAGCCCGCTCGCGGCGGCGCTGGACCCCTCGCGCGGGGCCATGCTCGCCATCGGCATGAACGGCGAGCCGCTGCCGATCGAACACGGTTTCCCGGCCCGGCTGGTCATTCCCGGGTTGTACGGGTACGTGTCGGCGACGAAATGGGTGACCGATCTCGAAGTCACGACCTGGGACGCGCGTCAGGCGTATTGGCTGAAACGCGGGTGGGGGCGTGAGGCGCCGATCAAGACCCAATCGCGGATCGACACGCCGAAAGGTTTCGAAACAGTTCCGGCGGGAAAGGTCCGCGTCGCCGGGATCGCCTGGGCGCAGCACACCGGCATCGCCAAGGTCGAGCTGCGCGTGGACAACGGGCCGTGGCGGGAAGCCATGCTGTCACACGAGGTAAACCCGGACACCTGGCGCATGTGGTGGCTCGAGTTCGACGTCGCACCCGGCGGGCACCAGGTCGTCTGCCGGGCGACCGACAAAAGCGGGTACACGCAGACGGAAATGCGCGCCGGAACCGTTCCGGACGGCGCGACCGGGTGGCACAGCATCGCCTTCACAGCGCGGTGACTCGCATCACTCGAATGGGTGCCAATCCGATTCACCGGTAGTTCCGAATACCGATCAAGAAGAAGTTATCAGCCGATTGTGGGAGTGATTTTCGTGACCAAGCTCCGTGTCGCCGGGATCGGCGTCACCGCCGTCGCCGCCCTTTCGCTGACCGCGTGCAGCGGTAGCGACACCGCTTCGTCGGGTGGTTCCAGCAGCTCGATGACGCCGCCGGCGCCCGCGACGTCGTCCAGCATGGCGTCCGGTTCCGGCAACGGCATGACCACCAACGCCGACGTCTTCGGTCCGGCCTGTGCGCAGCTGCCGCAGGGCTCCGCGCCGGGCTCGCTGGACTCGATGGGCCCGCAGCCGGTCGCCTCGGCCGCGTCGACCAACCCGCTGCTGACCAAGCTGGTGGCGGCGGTCAAGGCCACCAACCTGGTCGACACGCTGAACAGCCAGGAGGCCATCACGGTCTTCGCGCCGGCCGACCCGGCGTTCGCCGCGCTGGGCGACGCCAAGTTCAACGAGCTCGCCGGCAAGCCCGCCGAACTGGCGCCGATCCTGCAGTACCACGTCGTCGGCAAGCGTTACGACGCCACGGGTCTCGCGGCCGCGGGCTCGGTCGACACGCTGAACACCGCCGGCGGCCCGGTGAAGATCGAGGGCTCCGGCGAGAACCTGACGGTCAACGGCGCGAAGGTCCTGTGCGGCAACATCCCCACGAAGAACGCCACGGTCTTCGTGATCGACAAGGTGTTGACGCCGGGTACCAACCAGTGACCTAGCGTCCCAGCAACGGACCCAGGCGTTCCGCGATGTCGGTGAGGATCTGCACGTAGTCTTCGTGCTCGAAGGTGAACGGCAGGGCGAAAGCCACCTCGTCGATCTCGCGGAACGCCGCGTGTGCGTGCAGCCGCTCGGCGATTTCCGCGGACGTGCCGACGAAGTCGGGGGAGAACAGCATCCGCGCGGGACCTTGCGGTTCTTTGGTGCGGGGCAGCCGTTTTCCGGCGTAGGCCTCGTACTTGGCGCGCTGTTCCGGCGTCGCGCTGTCGGTGGGGATCACGACCAGGCCCTGGGAGACGCGCCCGGCGGGGTGGTGCTCGCGGAACGTCCGGATGTGCGAGAGCTGGATTTCGGCGAAGTCCGTGCTCTCGTCTTCGGCCTTGACCACGCTGCTGGTCAGGAAGTTCATCCGGTGCTTGCCCGCCCACTCCGCCGAGCGCAGGCTCGCGCCGCCGTACCAGAGGCGGTCGCCGAGCCCGGGTGCCTGCGGCTGGACGCGGTCGGAGAACACCTCGAACCCCTGCGTCCCGCTGAACCCGGTGGCCGGTTCGCCGCGCACGAAGCCGAGCAGCCGCTGCACGCGGTCGTAGGAGAAGTTCTCGGCGTCGGCGGTGTCCGGGTAGAGGGCGTGCTTGACGTCGTCCCAGCGCATCGGCGGGCCGACGCTGAGGCCGGGGTTGAGCCGGCCGCCGGAGAGCAGGTCGACGGTGGCGAGGTCCTCGGCCAGCCGCAGCGGGTTCTCCCAGCCGAGCGGGATCACGGCGGTGCCGAGGTCGATCCGGCTGGTCCGCTGCGACGCGGCGGCCAGCACGGCGACCGGGGAGGAAATGCCGTACTGGAGGTGCCGGTGGCGCACCCAGGCGCTGTCGAACCCGAGCCGTTCACCCAGCTCGATGATCTCCAGCGTCGACTCGTGGCCGCGGCGCGGGTCGGCCGCGTCGAACAGGCCGATGGTCAGGAAGCCGAGCTTCCGCAGTGGTCGTGACACAGTTCGATTTTGCCCCGGTGAGCGGGGTCATCCCAGCTGGTGGACTACCGCAGCCGGTCGAGGCCGTCGAGGATGAGGTCGAGACCGAACTCGAACTCGGTCTGGTCGTCGCACCAGCCCAGGGTGGAGTCCGGGTCGTCGTGGGCGATCTCGCTCATCAGCCTGGTCAGGTTCGGCAGCTGCCAGGACAGATCCACCGGCACCTCGGCCGACTCGCCGGCGCTCGGGTCGAACGGCTCCTGGCTGAACCCGAGCGCACGGCTGCCGAGCGCGTGCAGCGCGTGGTGCACCAGGTCGTAGGAGAACCCGCCGTCGCGCATCAGGCCGACCAGGGTGTCGTAGTAGCGCAGGACCTCGGTGCTCGTCGACGACCGCGTCTCGAACAGCTCCGGCGCCCAGCGGTGCCGGAGGAACACCTGCCGCGCCGCCAGGATCCGCTGCCGCACCGCCGTCTTCCAGGCCGGCGATGGCTCGACGCGGGCGACGGCCTCGTTGATCTCGGCGGCCACGACGTCGACGATGCCGTCGAGCACGTCTTCCTTCTTCGCGACGTGGTAATAGAGCGACATCGCCTCGGCGCCGAGCTCTTCAGCGAGCCGGCGCATGGTCAGCGCCCGCAGCCCGTGTTCGTCCGCGAGGTCGACGGCCGCGCGCAGGACGCGTTCGCGGCTCAGGGGCATCCGCGCGTCGGTTGTCACCCACAAGATCGTACAAGGTAAGGCGTCCTTGACCACAGGCCCGGCGCGGAGCTACCTTACGGCGTACGACTTACAACGTAAGGGGGCAGTGATGAAGGCTCTGGTTCAGCGTGCGTACGGTTCTGCGGATGGGTTGACCTGGGAAGATCTGGCCGACCCGGTGCCCGGTGCCGGTGAGGTGCTGGTCCGGGTGCACGCCACTTCGGTCAACCCGTACGACTGGCACTTCCTGAGAGGCGAGCCGTACGTGGCCCGTCTGATGCCCGGCGGTTTCGGTCTGCGTCCGCGGGCCGGCATCCTCGGCTGCGACCTGGCCGGGCGGGTCGAGACGGCCGGCGCGCGGTTCGCGCCCGGCGACGACGTCTACGCGCTGCTGCCGCGGGGCGCGCACGCCGAGTACGTCTGCGTGCGCGAGGACCTGCTCGCGCCGATGCCATCGAACCTCACCCACGAGCAGGCGGCGGCGATGCCGATGGCGGCCGTCACGGCGCTGCTGGCCCTGCGGGGTGTCGAAGCCGGGCAGCGGGTACTGGTCAACGGCGCTTCCGGCGGGGTCGGGACGTTCGCCGTCCAGCTGGCGAAGGCGCTCGGCGCGCAGGTCGACGCGGTGTCCACCAATGCCTCTTTGGTGCGCTCGCTCGGCGCGGAGCGTGTTTTCGACTACCGGGCGGAGGACTTCACGCGCAGCGGCCGCCGCTACGACTTCGTGCTGGACATCGCCGGCGGCCGGTCGGTGTTCGCCTGCCGGCGGGTGCTCGCGCGGGATGGAACCTTCGTCGCTGTAGGCGGCCCACCCGGGCGGTGGGTGCAGCCGGCGGGTCACGTCTTCGCGGCGCTGGCGTCCGGGCCGGTGGCGCGCCGGCGGGTCGTACTCGCGGACGCCGTGGCGTGCCCGGACAAGGCGGCGGCCCTCCGGGAGCTGGCCGGTTTCGTGGAGCGTGGCGCGGTCACGCCGGTCGTCGACCGGAGCTACCCGTTCGACGACCTGCGCGCCGCGTTCGCCTACTCCGAAGCCGGGCACGCCAAGGGCAAGATCGTCGTCACCCTCGGCGTGCCCGGTGCCTAGCCGTTGTGCGGGCAGTTGCCGCGGTAGTCCGAAATGGACAGGCTGGTGCCCGGGATCGGGCAGAGGAACTGCTCGTACCGCGTGTCGTCGTCGATGAAGCGCTTGAGCCAGGACAGCGTGTACTTCGCGATCGTCGTGTTGGAGGTGTTCGGCGCGAAGTGGCTGGCGCCGCGCAGTTCGAGGTACGCGCGGTCCAGAGTGGACGGAAGACTGGTGTAGAACGGGATCGAGTGCGACGCCACCGGCGCGATGGTGTCCGACTGCGCCCCGACCACGAGCGTCGGCACCCGCAGCGTTGACCAGTTCTTCGTCAGGTTCCAGCCGGTCAGCGGCACCGCTGCCTGCAGCGACGGCCGGGAGCGGGCGGCTTCGAGCGTGCCGCCACCACCCATGGAGTGCCCGACGACGCCGAGCCTGCTGCTGTCGATCCGCGAGCGGACACTGCTTTGCTGCGTCAGGTAGTCCAGGGAGGAGAGGAGTTGCCGGCCGCGGCTGTCGGGCTGGTCCGAGGTGGTCAGGGTGTCGATGGTGAACACCACGAAGCCCTGCGACGCCAGGCGTGGGCCCAGCCAGGCGATGCTCGACTGGGTGGCGGTGAAGCCGGGCGCGATCGAGATCGCGCCGAACGTGCCGGCGGTCGTGGTCGTCGGGTAGTAGATGGTGCCGCCGCCGAAGCCGGAGACAGCCAGCCGCGACACCGTCACGGTGCTCGTCGCGAACGAACCGCGGGAGGCTTCGATGCTGGCGGTGGTCGGGTCGGGGCCCCGCTCGTAGGGGTTCGCGGCGGCGGGTGCCGGCGCGGCGACCGCGGTGGTCAGCGCCAGGGCGGCCAGCACGACGCCGGCGGTCCTGGCACGCCAACCGTGGTGGCGGGAAATTTTCTCACGCGAGCCGGACGTCGTCGGCGGGCTGGTGAGTGCGGACATGGATCGCTCTCTTTCCCCGGGCAGGCGAAAGCGCGCCCGGACACAGACGGGCGGATCGGCAGAACTGGTGCACGGCAACGGAAGGACGTGCCGCGGGCGGGGTGCGGGGTAACCGCTTCCCCGTCGCCTATGAAACACCTTGGCGAAATGTTCCACATCCTCCGAACGGGGGAGTGGTCTGACGAACTGTGCGGTCGCTCAGTGCACGTGCACCGGCTCCAGGGCACCGCGTACGAGGGTGTCGACCAGTGTCGTCGCGACGGTGAGGTCGACCGAGCGGGCGGCGAGGACGTCGGAGTACAGGAACGACTCGCCGAGCCGGACGACCGCGAAGGCCAGGTCCGGCAGCCCGACGAGCGGCGCCAGCCCGGCGGCGTCGGCGTCGGCCCGGAACAGCTCGACGTGCGCGTCGACCAGCCCGGGCTGCACGGCGCCACGCGGGTCGGTCAGCACGCGGAGGGCGACCGCCGACTCCGCCTCGATCAGCTTGCGCATGCCTTCGCTGCCGGCGACTTCGCGGCGGTAGGCCTCCATCACCCACAGGCAGCGCAGCCGGCCATCCGGCGCGCGGACGACGTCGCCGTGCTGGGCGCGCCAGCCGTCGAGCGACCGTTGCCAGTTCCGCTCGGACAGCAGCCGCAACGCGGCGCCCATGAGGTCGTCGCGGTTGCCGACGCGCCGGAAGAAGGTGGTGCGCGAGATCCCGAGCTCGGTCGCCATCCGCCCGAGGTCGAGGCGCGTCCCGGCCATCAGCAGCCGGGCCGCGTGCCGGACGATGTCGTCGGTCGAGACGGTCACCGGTTCACCCTAGCTTCGGGGGGTGTCCCTATGTGGTTGTCAAGCGGCAGTGGGGGCCGGAGCGGGTTCGGGATGCCGGTAGTGGGTGCCGTTGCGGAGCATGGCGTAGAGGACGTCGCAGCGGCGGCGGGCGAGGCAGATGAG
>NZ_JADWPD010000019.1 GCF_017308975.1 Amycolatopsis sp. MtRt-6
CCCGGGCCCCCCGCCGTGCTGCCGGACCCTAGGGCCAAATGGCACAATGATGTGCCACTTCGGCGTAGGCTCCGCCGCCGAGTCCTCTGGGAAGACAGTCAGCCGAGGCCGGCGTTGTCCCGCGAGCCCGCCGTGACCTGCCGCCTTCGCCGGCCGTGCCCACCGGACCCGCCGGCCGCGGTCAGCCGACGGGTGTCTTCGGGGGCCGGCGGGGGACCGGCAGCCGGGGCGGTTCCGGTGGTGCCGGGTCGGCGGGCCGGCCGGTGAGGAAGGCGCGCCGGGCGTGGGCGAAACCGTGGCGGTCGTCGAAGATGTCGTGGCTCATCTCGGCGAGCTCCCGGATCCGGTAGGTCTCCAGCGGGCGGCGTTGCTCGTCGGCTTCCCGGGTCGCCCGCTTGCGGCTGATCAGGGCCTTCGCGTGGCCGCCGGCGGCGAGTTCGGTGGCGTAGGCCAGTGCGTTCGCGACGAAGGCCGCGCGGTCGCTCGCGGCGAGCCGGTCGATGATCCCGATCCCGGCGGCTTCGGCGGCGGTGATCGGCTCGCAGTCGGTGGTCAGCCGGTGTGCCTGTGCTTCGCCGACCCGGTGCGGCAGCACGTAGGTCCAGTATTCCGAGCCGTAGAGACCCATCTTCCGGTAGTGCGGGTTGAGCAGGACGCCGTCCCGGGCGATCACCTTGTCGGCGCCGAGAGCCAGCATGACCCCGCCCGCGCCGGCGTCGCCGGCGAGCGCGGAGACCACGACCTGGCGGGTGCAGCCGATGATGTCCCGGCAGAGGTCGTCGATCGCGGTGATGTTCCGCCAGGCTTCCGCCGCGGGATCCGGGTGCGCGTCGATGACACCCAGGTGCAGGCCGTTGGAGAACACCTCGCCGCCGGCCAGGACCAGGACGTCGGTGTCCTGCGCCGAGGCGTAGCGCACGGCCGCGCCGAGCCGGCGGCACTGGGCCGTGGACATCGCGCCGTTGTAGCACGCGAAGCGCACCAAGCCGACCCGGCCTGCCCGCCGGTAGCCGATGTCCCGCAGGCCGGGCGGCGCGGCGATCCGCGGCACGGGGGGAACCCGGTCCCCGAGGGCGAGAACGGCGGGGAGCTTGACCGTCGTGCCCGGGGCTTCGGGTGCCAGCCGCCGCGCATGACCGATCCACAGCGCGCCGTCGCCGGTCCGGACCAGCACGGCACTGCGCGAGCGTGCCGCGATGGTGCCGGGCTCGCCGGGCCCGGCGTCCCCGGGATGGGCGTCGAACACGGCGACCGGGACACCGGCCAGCTCGGTGTGCACGCCGGGCCGGCCGTCCGCGGCGCGGACGCGACGCAGGATGTGGCCGGTCGGGTCACCCCAGGAGAAGGCCCGGTCGGCTTGCCGGACCAGGGGCCGGTCCGCGCCCGCCCGGCTGTCCTGCCGCCGGGGCGCGAACCCGGGGTCTCCGGCCTTGGTCACGACTTCGTCGATGAGGCTCAGCGCGGCGTCGGACACCTCGGTGTTGTAGAGCGTGCTCTTGCGCGGCGGGTCGGCCGGCATCCGGAACACCCGGGTGCCCCAGACTGGCCCGCCGTCGAGCTCCCCGGTCGCCTGCAGGGCGGTGACGCCCCAGCGAGGTTCGGCGTCCATGATCGCCCAGTCGAGCGCGGACGGGCCGCGATCCCCTTCCGGACCGGGGTGGATGACGATCGTGCGGTAGCGGCGCCAGACCCCCTCGGGAACGCGCCGGCGCAGGAACGGGCAGATGATCAAGTCGGGATCGCCTGCCGCAACCGCGGCGGCGATGTCCTGCGGATCGCGCACGGTCCGCACCGTGACGTGGTGGCCGCGGCCGCGCAGCTGGAGCCAGGCGCGTTGGCTGAGACCGTTGAACGCGGAGCACAGCAGCAGGATTTTCAACGGGCCTCCGCTCGTTGACGCTTTCGATCCCGGGGCGACCGACCGACGCTACCCGAGGCGGCGGTGAAGTCGACGCGGCCAACGGGGTAACCCCGTTCGGCCAACCGGGGTGTTCGGCTGAAGCGCCGTGCGAAACATTCGTTTACGGCGGTGAAGTGGAGATATTTCTTCTCTCGACACGGTGTGACCGCCGGTCACCTTGCGTTTTGTCGGTCACTTTGAGAAAGCGCTTTCAATGCACGGCGGAGCACCCTGTTCTCCTCCTCGAAAGGCCTTCCGTCGTGAGAAGTCCGGGCGGTCCGGCCGCTGCGCACCGCGGCCTGAGCCGGACTTCGCGCGTGCCACGGAAGCGGCGTGCGCCATCGGGGCCGAGCTGAAGACGGCGGTGCGGCTCTCGACGCGGCGGACGAGGTGCTCGCCGCACTCGGACGGCAGGTCGTCGGCAGGTTCGTACCGCGGAAAGGAGGCAGCTCAAGCGCTTGCCGGACCGGGCGGCCGAGGTTGCGCAAGAAGTGCCGCCCGGCCGGCCCCGTCGCCGGCGAAGCGCCGCTCCAGCCGGGCGAGGGTCTCGTTGCACCGCGCAATCTCGGCCGGGTCGATGTCGTCGAGCAGGCCTGCCAGAAGCTCCGACCAGGCGCCGCGGAGGACTTCGAGGTTGGTCCGGGCCAGCTCGGTGGGGTGCACCGTCACGGTCCGGCCGTGGCCCGAGCGCGTCAGCATGCCCTTGGCTTCGAGGCCGCGGAGGGCCGTGCTGACGTTCGTGCGCTGCAAGCCGGCGCGCTCGGCGATGCGGCTCGGTGCGCACCCCGGGTCCAGGTCCACGATGCGCATGACCTGGCGCTCGGTGGCGGTGAGCGGTACGACGTCCGGCTCGGCCGGGGTGCGCAGGCGGATCAGGCGCGCGACGTTGAGCACGAGGTCGGCCAGGTCGGCGTACGGGTCCGGAGGCTGGGGGAGCGGCACCCCTTTACGCTACCCGATAGTTATGTAAACATAATTATGTGCCGATGAACGAAAACGAGGGTGTCCTGCGTGCGGGGCCGGCCGGTTTCGCGGAGCTCGCGGCGGTGCTCGGCGACGCCGTCCGCGATGTCGGGGCCTGGATGTCCGAGTACGGCGGCTACGACCCGCACCCCGCCCAGGACGTGCCGCTCGAACGGTTCCGGGAGGCGGCCGCGGACCTGCACCGCCGCCTGCGGGACAACTACCCGTTCTTCCACCCCCGGTACGTCGGGCAGATGCTCAAGCCGCCCCACCCGGCGGCCGTCGCCGGCTACCTGAGCGCGATGCTGATCAACCCGAACAACCACGCCCTCGACGGCGGTCCCGCCACCGCGGCCATGGAGAAGGAGGTGGTCGCGGACCTGGCGGCGATGTTCGGCCTGCCCCAGCACCTGGGACACCTGACCAGCAGCGGGACGATCGCGAACCTGGAGGCCCTGTTCGTCGCCCGCCAGACGCACCCGGGCCGGGCGATCGCGCACAGCGCCGACGCCCACTACACCCACGGCCGGATGAGCCACGTGCTCGGGATCGAGGCCGTCCCGGTGGCCGTCACCGCGGCCGGGACCCTCGACCTGGACGCGCTCGAAGACCTGCTCCGCACCGGCCGCGTCGGCACGGTGGTCGCGACCACCGGGACGACGGGCCTCGGTGCCGTCGACCCCGTCGGCGAGATCGTCACCCTCGCCCGCCGGTACGGCGCCCGGGTGCACGTGGACGCGGCCTACGGCGGGTTCTTCCGGCTCATCGCCGACGACACCGCCGACGGCGTGGCCTCGGCGCCGTTCCGCGCCATCGCCGACGCCGATTCGGTGGTCATCGACCCGCACAAGCACGGGCTGCAGCCCTACGGCTGCGGTGCCGTGCTCTTCCGCGACCCGTCGGTCGCCGGCCTCTACCTGCACGACTCGCCGTACACGTACTTCACCTCCGACGAGCTGCACCTCGGGGAAATCTCCCTCGAATGCTCCCGGGCCGGTGCCGCGGCCGCGGCACTGTGGCTGACGTCGCGGGTCCTGCCCCTGACCCCGGACGGGCTCGGCGCGGTGCTCCGGCCCGGGCGCCGCGCCGCGCTCGCCTGGGCAGACCTGATCGCCGGCGGTGCCGAGCTGGCGTTGTTCCAGCGTCCGCAGCTCGACATCGTCAGCTACTTCCCCGCCCGCGACACGCTTTCCGAGATCGACCGCGTCAGCGCCCACGTGCTCGAGGCCGGGATGCGTCGCCCTCCGGAGCAGGCGCTGTTCGTGGCGACGTACACGGTCACCGGCGCCGACCTCGCCCGCCGAGGTCACGCGGTGCGCGAGGACGTCCCCCGGGGCCGGATCCTGCGCAGCGTCCTGATGAAGCCGGAGAGCGAGACGCACATCCCCGGCCTGCACCGCGAAATCGCCCGGTTGAGCAGGTGAGCCGTTATCGCGGCGTTCCGCTGCGCCGCCACTCGCCCGGCGTGATGTCGTACGCCGCGCGGAACCGCCGGGTGAAGTGGGTCGGGTCGCTGAAGCCCCACCGCCGGGCGATCACCGCGATGGTGTGGCCGCGGCTGCTCGGGCGGACGAGGTCCGCGCGGGCGCCCGCCAGCCGTTCGCCGATGATCCACTGTTCGAGGCTGAAGCCCGCCTCCGCGCAGATCTTGTACAGGTAGCGCAGGGAGACGTTGTGCGCGGCCGCGATCGTCGCCGGGCGGAGGGCCGGGTCGGTGAGGTGCCGGCGCACATACGCGCGCACCCGGGTCAGCAGCGTCTGGTGCAGGACCTCGGCGGTGTGCCGGCCGGGGTGCGCGGCCGAGATGAGCAGCGCGCGGGCCAGTTCGACAGTGGCGGTGCCGAGCGCGGCGGCTCCGGCGTCGGCGCTGAGGCGGCCGGCGTCGGCGACCAGGTGGCTGACGTGGTCGGTGAACAGCCGGTTGAGCGGGCTGGCGCGCAGGTTGCCGGTGGCGTCGCGGATGACGTCGACCGGAAGGCCGAGCTGCTCGAACCGGATCTGGACGCAGCCCGCGGCGCCGGTGCCGGACCAGGAGAACTCGTAGGGTGCCGACAGGTCCATCGCCATCAGTTCGCCCGGCTTGACCACCTCCCGCGCGGACAGCTGTTCCCGCCGGCCGTCGGCGAGCAGCTGGACCGACAGGGCGACCACCGGCTCGACGTCCTGCTTGGCCTGCTTGGCCGTGCGGGACAGCCGGATGCCCGAGGCGCGGTTGGTGAAGATGTTGGCGGGGCCGAGTTCCCAGACCCCCATGAGCGCGTGGACGTCGCCCCCGGGGTCTTCGTGGATGACGTAGCAGGGTGCGGACGCCTCCTGCATCGCCGCGTGCACGGCCTCGATCCGGTCGCCGGCCGGGAGTTCCGCGGTGTCGAGGACGAACGGCATGGCGCACCCTCCCAGTGTTAGCGCTCCCATGATGCACGGTGAGCCGAGAGGCGTGCACGCACAGCCGTCCTCCCGGTTGATCCCGCTTCTACCCTTTTGTCCTGTGTTCTTCCACGGAATAACCGGACCGCGGCGGTGACGCTCCACGGCCGCCGAGCCGAACGCGAGCGCCTCGACCGGCTGGTCGCCACGGTGCGTGCCGGGTTGAGCGGCGCGCTGGTCCTGCGCGGCGACGCGGGGATCGGCAAGACCGCCCTGCTCGACGACGCCACCGCGCGGGCCGAGGGCCTGCGGGTCGTCCGGGTGGCCGGGGTGGCGGCGGAGACCGCGTTCCCGTTCGCGGCACTGCACCGGCTGCTGATCCCGCTGTTGAGCGCTCCGCGTGGCCTGCCCGCGGCGCAGGACCGCGCGTTGCGGGTGGCCTGCGGGCAGGCCGAAGGCCCGCCGGCCGACCGGTTCCTGGTGGGGCTGGCGACCCTGACGTTGCTCGCCGAGGTCGCCGCCGGCGCGCCGGTGCTGTGCTGTGTGGACGACGCGCAGTGGCTGGACGAGGAGTCCCTGGGCGTGCTGGCCTTCGTCGGCCGCCGGCTGCACGCCGAGGGGCTCGGGCTGCTGTTCACCACGCGCGACGCCGTCGACGCGCTGGCCGGGCTCGAGGTGCTCGAAGTGACCGGCCTGGCCGAGGCCGACGGGGTGGAGCTGCTGCAGGCGGTGGTGACCCGGCCGGTGGACCGGCGGGTCGCCGCGCGCATCGCGGTGGCGACCGGCGGCAACCCGCTGGCGTTGACCCTGCTGGGGCAGGAGCTGTCGGCCGACCACCTGACCGGGGCGCTGTCCCTGCCGGACCCGCTGCCCCTCGGCAGGCGGCTGGAGGAGACCTACCTGCGCCGGGTGCGTGCGCTGCCGCCGGAGACCCAGACGTGGTTGCTGGTGGCGGCGGCCGAGCCCGGCGGCGACATCGGCTACATCACCGACGCCGCCGCGCAGCTCGGCGTCCGGCTGGACGACATCGGTCCCGCGGAGGCGGCGGGCCTGCTGGTGCTCGGCACCACCGCCGAATTCCGGCACCCGCTGGTGCGCTCCGCGGTCTACGGCGGGGCGACCAGCGCGCAGCGGCAGCGGGCGCACACCGCGCTCGCCGGCGCGACCACCCGGCCGGCCGACGCGGACCGGCGGGCCTGGCACCTGGCCGCCGCCTGCGTCGGACCCGGCGAAACGGTGGCCGTCGAGCTGGAACGGGCGGCCGACCGGGCCGGTGCGCGCGGCGGGTACGCGGCGCGCGCGGCGTTCCTGACCCGGGCCGCCGAGCTGACTCCCGAGGGGCCGGCTCGCGCCGACCGGATGCTCGGGGCCGCCGAAGCCGCGCTCCTGGCCGGGGCGCCGGTGCAGGCGCTGAAGCTGCTCGACGCGGTCGGCGTCGAGCAGGTCGGCGACGTCGGGCGGGGCCGGGCGCTGCTCGTCCGCGCGAGCACGCTGGTGGTGCTCGGCGGCGAGGGAGCGTACGCGGGAGGCTCGGCCCTGTGCCTCGACGCGGCGGCGGCGTTCGGCGAACGGGAGCCCGAACTCGCCCGTGAAGCGCTGGTGGACGCCGTCGAGCACGCCGTGCGCGGCGGGCACCTCATCCAGGACACCACGGTGGCGCGGATCGCCCGTGCCGCCGGCGCACCCGGCGACGCGACCCTACGAGACTTGGTGTTGCGCGCGTTCACCGTGCTGGTCACGGACGGCTGCGCGCCGGCCGTGCCGCACATCCGGCAAGCCACCGACGCGCTGCTGGACCCGGCGACCCCCGCCGAGCACGTGCTGCGCCGGCACCTGGCCGGCACGACGCTCAGCATCCTGCTCTGGGACCCGGAGCGGCACCGGGCGGTGTGGCGGCGAGCCGTCGACGTCGCGCGGCAGAACGGTGCACTGTGGACACTCGTGACCGCGTTGTACTGCTCGGCCACGGTGGAGACCTACCTCGGCGACCTGGCCGCGGCCGAGGACCTGCTGGCGCAGTGCAACCAGGTCCGCGCGGCGATCGGGGCGACGGACGAGCTGTGGTCCATCCACCGCCTGCCGGAACTGCTGGCCTGGCGCACCGACGACGGCGGCCACGACGGCGCCGCCGCCGCGTTGCACGAGTCGCTGGAGGCGGCCGGCCGGCTCGGGGGCGGCTCGGTCCAGTCGCTCGTCCGCATCGGCCTGGTCGTGCTGTACCTCGGGCGGGCCGACTACGCGCGGGCCCGCGCGATCGCCCACGAGGTCGCCGAGACCGATGTGCTGAGCGTGCACTCCCGCATCCTGCCCGACCTCGTCGAAGCCGCCGTCCGCAGCGGTGACCGGGTCCTGGCGGCCGCCGCGCTGGCCAGGCTGACGCCCCGGGCCACGGCCGCCGGCACCGGCTGGGCGGCCGGGGTGCTGGCCCGCTCGCGTGCCCTGCTCGCCCCGGCCGGCACCGCCGAGCCGTACTACCGCGAGGCGGTCACCCTGCTGTCCGCAGCGGGCGCGCGCGCCGACCTCGCGCGCGCCCACCTGCTCTACGGAGAATGGCTGCGCCGGCGGAAACGCCGCCGGGACGCCCGCGACCAGCTCCGGACGGCGCTGGAGATCTTCCAGCGGATGGGGGCACCCGGCTTCGCCACGCGAGCCGCCAAGGAACTGGTCGCCACCGGCGAGAAGGCGCGGCGGCGGTCGCCCGAGACGGCGGGCGACCTGACCGTGCAGGAACTCGCGGTCGCGAAGCTCGCCGCCCGCGGCGCGACCAACGCCGAGATCGCCGAGCAGCTCTTCATCAGCGCTTCCACCGTCGACTACCACCTGCGGAAGGTGTTCCGGAAGCTCGGCGTGACGTCCCGCCGCCGGCTGGCCCACGTGTCCCGGCTGGAGTGAGCCGGCTCAGCGCGCGGCGGCGAGGACGATCGCCGCGGTCTGGGCCGGCCGGGACATCATCGCGACGTGCGAGCTGCGCACCTCGACGACGCGCGAACCCGCTCGCCGCGCCATGTACCGCTGCGCGGCGGCGGGGATGAGCTGGTCGTCGCGGGCGACCAGGAACCACGACGGGATGGTCCGCCACGCCGGCGGCCCGGACAGCTCCTGCAGGGACCGCACGTTCGCCGGGCGCTGGGTGGCCGCCATGACCGCGGTCGTCGCCGGCGGCAGGTCACCGGCGAAGACGTCGCGGAACACGGCTTTCTTGACGTAGCCGTCGTGGCTCGGCGTTCCGTCGGGCAGGGTGATCGGCCGCAGGTCGAGGGCGTCGAGCCCGAGCTTCGTGCCGGGGAACATGTTCTGCAGGCCCCCGACCGTGTCGCCGTCGTCGGGAGCGAACGCCGCGATGTACACCAGCGCCTTGACGCGGGGGTTGCCGGTGGCGGCATTGGTGATGACGACGCCACCGTAGGAGTGGCCGACGAGCACGAGCGGGCCTTCGAGCGCGGCGAGCAGGCTCGCCAGGGAGGCGGAGTCGGCGGCGATGCCGCGCAGCGGGTTCGCCGGCGCGATGACCGGGTAGCCCTCGCACAACAGCCGGTGGACGACGTCGTTCCAGCCGGAGGCGTCGGCGAACGCGCCGTGCACCAGGACGATGGTCGGTTTCGGACCGCCGGGGGAAGCGGCGGCCGCGGCCGGGGCGGCGACCGCGGTCACCACCCCGGCGGCGGCCGCACCGGCCAGGAACGTGCGGCGCCGGAGTCCGGTCGCGTCGTGGCTCATGGGATGTCCTCACTGGTCGGAACGGTTTGCCGGGGAGGGGAACCGTGGTGCGGGTGGATCACGTCGCCGAGCCGGACCCGCGTCACCGGGCGTGCCGGAGCGCCCAGTCGAGCGCGTGGTCGGCGACCTGCTCCCAGCCGGGTTCGGCGCACGTCCAGTGCGAGCGACCGGGGAACTCGACGTACTCGGTGACCGTGCCGGGTGCCTTGTAGTGGCGGGCGTTGGACTTGTTCACCGACGGCGGCATGATGTGGTCCGCCCCGCCGGCGATGAACAGCAGTGGAGCCCGCTGCTCGTTGCGGAAGTTCACCCACGTCTCCTGCTTGCCGGGGGTGAGGTTGGCCAGCAGGCCGTACGCCCACACCCAGCTGCCCGGCGCCGGGATGGCGTACCGGTCGTACGCCGCCCTGGAGTCCTCTTTGGACAGCGTGTTGGTGAAGGCGTAGCGGAACTGCTCCGGGGTGAACCCGGCGGCCTGGTGCCGCTTGGCCGGGTTGTTCAGGATCGGGAACAACGACTTGATCTGCGACGGCGGGTTCACCCGGATGCCTTCGGGCGGCGCCGAGTCGATGACCACCCCGGCCGCCCCGTGCCCCCGGTCGAGCAGCAGCTGGGTCAGCGTCCCGCCGAACGAGTGCCCGATGATGATCGGCTGCTCCGGCAGCGCGGTGATGACCTTCTCCAGGTGGGCCACCGTCTCGGGCACGGTCGCCGTGGCGATCGGCGCCGGATCGGCGCGCAGTGCCTCCACCTCGACCTCGAAGCCCGGGTACGCCGGCGTCAGCACGGTGTGCCCCTTCGCCTCGTAGTACGGCACCCAGTGCTCCCAGCTGCGCGGCGTCATCCACAGCCCGTGGACCAGAACGATGGTGGTCATGCCCCGTACTCCTTCAGGAAAGCGAGCAGGTCGCTGCCGAGCTGCGCCTTGTGGGTGTCGGTGATGCCGTGCGGCGCGCCGGGGTAGACCACCAGCCGCGCGCCCTTGATCAGCTCCGCCGACGCCTTGCCGCCGACCTCGAACGGCACGACCTGGTCGTCGTCGCCGTGCACGACGAGCGTGGGGACGTCGATCGCGGCCAGGTCCGGGCGGAAGTCCGTGGCCGAGAACGCGGCGATGCACTCGTAGGCGCTGCGGTGCCCCGACGCCATGCTCTGCAGCCAGAACGCGTCACGGATGCCCTGCGAGACGTTCGCGCCCGGCCGGTTGTGGCCGAAGAACGGCCCGTCGGCCAGGTCCTGGTACGTCTGGGACCGGTCGGCGAGCGACCCCGCGCGGATCGCGTCGAACACCGCCACCGGCACCCCGCCCGGGTTGTCCTCGGTGCGCAGCATGAACGGCGGCACGGCCGAGACGAGCGCGACCTGCGCGACCCGGCCGGTGCCGTGCCTGCCGACGTACCGGGCGACCTCGCCGCCGCCGGTGGAGAACCCAACCAGGGTGACCTCGGCCAGGTCGAGGAAGTCCAGCAACGCGGCGAGGTCGTCGGCGTAGGTGTCCATCTCGTTGCCGTCCCACGTCTGCGTGGAGCGGCCGTGCCCGCGCCGGTCGTGGGCGATCACCCGGTACCCGTTCCCGGCCAGGAACAGAGCCTGGGCCTCCCAGCTGTCGGAGTTCAGGGGCCAGCCGTGGCTGAGCACGACCGGACGGCCGGCACCCCAGTCCTTGTAGAAGATCCGCGCCCCGTCAGAAGCGGTGACATAACTCAACGTGGTATCCCTCCGAGTCGGGCCGGCCGTGTCCCGGCCACACCGCCGACCCTTCCGCGGCACCACCCGCTTCGAATCCCGCGCTCCGCGTAGTGCGGACCGACCCGGCCCGGCTTCGAGCACGCGCGGGCCACCGCCGGGCACCCTCGCGGTGGGTCGCGGTCCGCACTCGCCGTCCCGCTTCGGTCACCGTCGCGGTTCGCAATTCCGGGCCCGGTCGAAGATGAATATCCTTCGAAGCTACGGGTCTCCCCGGAATATCACCCCGGCGGGGGAGTATTGCCCAGTCCTGGGTGGACTGAGGTTAATTTCCGGCAACGCGACCGAACCGTTATGGACGTTGCTCTGGTCGAGTCGTATCTTTTCGGGGCAGGCGATGATCGACATCGGTTGACGGAGGTAGCTGGACACGGTCCCCCGCGATCGCAGGAAACCGAAGACGTTGGCGGTCGCCGCCTGTGAAATTCCATCGCCATTCCACAATGGCGGCACCAAGGCCGGTTTTCCTTTTTGGAAAATCGGGAAAAACGCCGACGCGGTACACCGAAGGATTTGTCATGCCCGCTGCCATCAGGTCATTGTCCACGGGGGAACGGCTCGGCGACGGCGAGTGCCGATATCTGCTTCTCCCGCCGGCCGGTGGCACTGTCGGCACGCTGCGCCACGTCGCCGCCGCGGCGGGTGGCGCCGAGGTGTGGGCCGCGGAGTACCCGGGCCGGGGCGACCGGCTGGACGTGCCGCCGCCCGCGTCGCTGGAACAGCTGGCCGAGCACCTCACCGGCGAGCTGCTCATCCGGGACCCCGCGTGGGTGCGGCGCACCGTCGTGGCCGGGTTCAGCATGGGGGCGTTCGTCGCGGTGGAGCTGGCCCAGCGGCTGCGCACCCGCTGCGGCCCGCTGCCCGCGGCCGTGGTCGTCGCCGGGGCGCCGGCGCCGCAGCGGCGGGTCCGCGGGCGGTACCGGCAGCTCGGCGAGGACAGCCTGCCCGAGGTGCTGGGCGGCGAAGGGTTCGTTCCCGGCCTGGGCAACCGCGCGTCCTTCGAGGTCTGGGCGTACGCCGTGGACCTCCTGCGGCGCGACGTCGCCCTGACCGCCGCCTACCGGGGTCCGGCCGGGACGCCGGTGCGGTGCCCGCTCGCCGCGCTGTGCGGCGAGGACGACCCCGTCACGACCGAGGACGCGACCGAGGCGTGGCGGGACTGGACGACCGGGGCCTTCCTCGCCGCGACGGTCCCCGGCGGCCACCTGGGGCTGCTCGCCCCGGGCGGCGGCGCCGGGTTCTGGACGTGGATGCGCCGGGTCGAACGGGACGTCGTCGCGGCGGGGGCACGCGATGCCTGATCTGCCGCCGAGCGTGGTCGGGGGTGGGCGGCGCTTCGTGCCGCAGGTGGGGTGGCAGGAACTGTTCGAGCTGCGCGCGCGGGCGTTTCCCGGGCGGACGGCGCTGGTGGCCGACGACGTCGCCTGGAGCTTCGGCGACCTGTGCCGGTGGAGTGCCCGGCTGGCGAACGCGCTGCGCGCGGCCGGGGCGGTGCCCGGCTCGGTGGTCGCGTGCGCGATGACCCGGTCCGTGCTGGCCGTGCTCGCGCCCCTCGCCGTCGCCAAGGCGGGCGCGGTGTACCTGCCCCTGGACCCGGGGCTGCCGCCGGCCCGGCGCGCGCTGATCCTCGCCGAGGCGCGTCCGGCGGTGCTGCTCACCGACGTGGCCGAGCTCGCCGCCGACGCGGACGTGGCGCTGACACCGGAGAACTGGCGCCGCGAACTCGCCGCGCGCCCCGAGCAGGGGGACGCGGTCACCGGCCCCCGCCCGGGAGATCCGGCGTACATCGTCTACACCTCCGGCTCCACCGGACGGCCCAAGGGTGTCGTGGTGGGACACCGGAGCCTGGTCAACCTGTACTGCGAGCTCGCCGCCCGGCTGTTCCCGGCCGGCGGCGAGCGGCAGCGGGTGGCGCACGGCCTGCCGCCGGCGTTCGACGCCGCGTGGGACCCGTTGCTGTGGCTGGTCGGCGGGCACGAGGTGCACCTGGTACCCGAGGACGTCCGCACCGATCCCGAGCGCTACGTCCGGTTCGTCCGCGAGCGGCGGCTCGCCGTGGTGGAAGCCGTCCCGGCGCAGCTGTCCGGGCTCGTCGACGCGGGCCTGCTCGCCGAGGACACCCGCCCGCGGATGCTGCTGATGGGCGGCGAAGCCGTCCCGCAATCGTTGTGGACGCGGCTGCGCGAGACCCCGGACCTGACGGCGGTCAACCTGTACGGCCCGACCGAATGCACGGTGTTCACCACCTGCTGTCGGGTGGCCGACCGGGAAACGCCGTCGATCGGCCGGCCGATCGCCAACACCACCGTCCAGGTCGTGGATCCGCACCACCGGCGGCCGGTGCCGGTCGGGGAAGCCGGTGAGCTGCTGGTCGGCGGGGCGTCGCTCGCGCTGGGCTACTTCGGCGACGCCGCGCTGACGGCCGAACGGTTCGGGTCCCCGCCGCAACGCTGGTACCGCACCGGCGACCGGTGCCGGTGCGAGCCCGACGGCACGCTGCGCTGGCTGGGCCGGTTCGACGACCAGGTCAAGATCCGCGGTCACCGCGTCGAGCCCGCCGAAGCCGAACACGCCCTGCTCGCGCTGCCCGGGGTGCGGCAGGCCCTGGTCCGCGGCGAGAACGGCGCCCTGGTCGCCTACGTCGTCCTCGACGCGGGAACGCCGGAGGACCTGCGCGAGCGGCTTCGCCGCAGGCTGCCCGAATACCTCGTGCCCGTCGTCGTCGAAGCCGACGCCCTGCCGGTCGGGCGCACCGGCAAGATCGACCGCGCCGGCAAGATCGACCGCACTGTGCAGACTGGCCGCACTGTGCAGACTGGCCGCACCGCGAAGACTGGCCGCACCGCCACCCGGATCGCGCGGCGCCCGGCGCCGATGACCCGCGCCGAGGCGGTCGTCGCGGCCGCGTTCCGCAGCCAGCTCGGGGTGACTTCGGTGGCCCCGAGCAGCGATTTCTTCGCCCTCGGCGGGCACAGCCTCTCCGCCGCGGCGCTGGCCGCGCGGCTGCGGGCCCGCGGGGTGCCGTGTTCGCTGCGCGACGTCCTGCGCCGCCGCACCGTCGCCCGGCTCGCCGAACTCGTCCCCGACAGCATGGAAGGCGGTGCGTCATGACCGGTTACGACGTCATCGTCGTCGGCGGCGGGCCCGGTGGGTCGACCGCGGCCGGGCTGGTCGCGGCCGACGGCCACCGCGTCCTGCTGCTGGAGCAGGAACACCTGCCGCGGTACCGGATCGGCGAGTCGCTGCTCCCGGCCACCGTCCACGGCGTCTGCGCGTTGCTCGGCGTGCGGGACGAGATCGAGCGCGCCGGGTTCGTCCGCAAGCGCGGCGGCGCGTTCCGCTGGGGGAGCAGCCCCGAGCCGTGGACGTTCGCTTTCGCCGCCTCGGACCGCATGGCGGGGCCGACCTCCTACGCCTACCAGGTCGAACGCACCCGGTTCGACACGATCCTGCTGCGCGGCGCGCGGCGGCTCGGGGCCGACGTCCGCGAAGGGCACCGGGCCGTCGGCACGGTGCGGGACGGCGGCCGGATCACCGGCGTCCGCTACCTCGACGAGGCCGGCCGCGAACGGATCGCGACGGCCCGCTTCGTCGTCGACGCCTCCGGGCACACCAGCCGGCTGCACCACGACGCCGGCGGCACCCGCGAATACTCCCCGGACTTCCGCAACGTGGCGCTCTTCGGGTACTTCCGCGGCGGCGCCCGGCTGCCGGAGCCGGACGCGGGCAACATCCTCTGCGTCGCCTTCGACGCCGGCTGGTTCTGGTACATCCCGCTGTCGGCCACCCTGACCAGCGTCGGCGCGGTCGTCCGGCAGGAGTGCGCGGCCCGCGTGCAAGGCGACCGGGAGGCGGCGTTCCGCGGCCTGATCGCCGATTGCCCGCTGATCGCCGAGTTCCTCCGGGACGCGCGGCCGGCCACCGAACCGCCGTACGACCGGCTGCGGGTGCGCAAGGACTACTCCTACGACCGGACTTCGCTGTACTGCCCCGGCATGGTGCTGGTGGGCGACGCTGCCTGCTTCATCGACCCGGTCTTCTCCTCAGGGGTCCACCTGGCCACCTACAGCGCGCTGCTGGCCGCCCGGTCGATCAACAGCACCCTGGCCGGGCTGGTGCCCGAAGACCGGTGCTTCGCCGAGTTCGAAGCGCGTTACCGCCGTGAGTTCGGGGTGTTCCGGGACTTCCTGCGCGGCTTCTACCGGCTCGCGTCCGACCAGCGCGCCTACTTCCGGTACGCGCACCACGTTGTTGATGGGCACGTCACCGGTCGCGATGGCGACGGTGGCGACGACCGCGCGGCGTTCGCCGATCTCGTCGGCGGGGTGTCGTCCGGGGATTTCGACGCCTTCGGGGACGTGCTCGCCGAAGGCGCGCACCTGCAGCTGCGCGGCCTGCTCGGGGCCGACGCGGGCGAGGAGCCGCCGATGTTCCCCGGCGGGCTGGTGTCTACTTCGGACGGCCGGCGGTGGCAGGTGCCCGATGCCTGAGCTCGCGATCCTGCTCGCTGCCTTCGCTGTGGTGCTCGGCCTGGCCCGGCTCGCCGGGGCGGCCGCGGTCCGGCTCGGCCAGCCCGCGGTGTTCGGGGAGATCCTGTGCGGGGTGGCCCTCGCGCCCCTCCTGCGCCTGCTGCCGGAGCCGGCCGGCCTCGCGCTCACCGCGCTCGCCCAGCTCGGCCTGGTGCTGTTCCTCTTCGCCGCCGGTGCCCACCTGGCACCGTCGATGACCCGCGTCCGGCTGAAGTCGGCGGTGGTCCCGGCCCTGGGCGCGACCCTGGTCCCGTTCGCGCTGGGGGTGGTGCTGGCGGTGTGGCTCGCCCAGCGGCACGCCCGGGCCGGCTCCGGGGCGTTCGTCATCGTCGTCGCGGCCGCGCTGGCGGTCACGGCGTTGCCCGTGCTGGCCCGGATCCTCGCCGAACGCGGCCTGTCCGACGCGGTCACCGGGCAGCGCGCCCTCAGCGCGGCCGCCGTCTCCGACGTCGCCGCGTGGACGGCGCTCGCCGTCGCCGCCGCGTCCTGGCACGGCTGGTCCGCGACGCCGGCGTGGCCGGTTCTGGTCGCGTTCGTGGCGGTGCCGTGGCTGGCTCGCGACCGGTTCCGCCGCTGGGCCGCCCGGCTGTCCCGGCCGTCGGCGACGGCGGTGCTGGCCGGGCTGGCCTGCGCGGCCGCGGCGGGCACCGAGGCCGCCGGCCTGCACCCGGCGATCGGCGCCTTCTTCGCGGGCATCGTCCTCGGCCACGCCGTCCCGGCACTCGATCCCGCCGCGCTGCTCGCGCCGGCCGGCTCGCTGCTGGTGCCGCTGTACTTCGTGCTCACCGGGCGGGCGGTCGACCTGCGCCTGCTCGACGCGGGGCTGGCCGCGGACATCGCCGCGGTCGTCGGCGTCGCCGTGGCGGGGAAGCTCGGCGGCGCGTACCTGGGCGCGCGCTGTGGCGGGCTGGACCCGCACCCGGCCGGGGTGTTCGCGGTGCTGATGAACACCCGCGGCGTCACCGAGATCGTGTTCGCCGGCATCGGCCTGAACCTGGGCCTCATCGACGGCGCGCTCTACACCGCGCTGGTCGTGATGGCCCTGGTGACCACGGCGATGACCGGCCCGCTGCTCACCCGGCTGTCCCGGCAACGCGAGGGAGTCTGACATGCCCGTCTACCCACCGGAACCGTGGCGCGTCAAGATGGTCGAGCCGCTGCGCGCCACCACCCGTGACGACCGTGAAGCGGCGTTGCGCGCGGCAGGCTGGAACCCGTGCCTGCTGCGCGCGGAGGACGTCTACGTGGACCTGTTCACCGACTCCGGCACGAACGCGATGTCGGACCGGCAGTGGTCGGCGCTGCTGCACGGCGACGAAGCCTACGCCGGGGCCCGCAGCTTCTACGTCTTCGAGGAGGCCGTGCGCGCTTTCTACGGCTACGAGCACGTGATCCCGGTGCACCAGGGCCGCGGCGGCGAGAACATCCTGTCCCGCTGCCTGATCCGGCCCGGCACGCACATTCCCGGCAACATGTACTTCCCCAGCACGCGCGCCCACCAGGAACTGAACGGGGCGGTCTTCCACGACGTCATCGTCGACGAAGCCCACGACCCGGATTCGGCGTACCCGTTCAAGGGCGACGTCGACCTCGGCAAGCTGAAGGCCGTGATCGGCGAGTTCGGGGCGGCGGCGATCCCGTACGTTTCGCTCGCCGCGACGGTCAACATGGCGGGCGGGCAGCCGATCAGCGTCGCGAACCTGACCGAAACGTGCGAACTGGCGCACGCGCACGGGATCCCGGTGTTCCTCGACACCGCCCGCGCGGTGGAGAACGCCTGGTTCGTCAAGCAGCGCGAACCCGGCTGGGCCCGCCGCACGGTGGCGGACATCCTGCGCGCGCTGTGCGCCCCGACCGACGGCGCGGTCATGTCCGCCAAGAAGGACTCGCTCGCCAACATCGGCGGCTGGCTCGCGCTGCGCGATCCCGCGCTGGCCGAGCAGGCCCGCGGACTCGTGGTGCTGTACGAGGGTCTGCACACCTACGGCGGCATGGCCGGCCGTGACATGGAAGCCATCGCGGCGGGCATCGCCGAGTCGGTCGACGAAAACCACATCCGGGCCCGCGTGGCCCAGGTCGAGTACCTCGGCGAACGCCTGGCCGACGCGGGGGTGCCGGTCGTGCGCCCGTTCGGCGGGCACTGCGTCTGCGTCGACGCGGCGGCCGCGCTCCCGCACGTCCCGCGGACGGAGTTCCCCGCCCAGACGCTCGCCTGCGCGACGTACCTGCAGGCCGGGGTCCGCGGCGTCGAGCGCGGCGCCGTGACGGCCGGCCGCGACCCGGTCACCGGCGAGAACCGCTTGCCGCGTCTGGAACTCCTGCGCCTGGCCATCCCGCGCCGCGTGTACACCCGGGCCCACATCGACCTGGTCGCCGACGCCGTCATCGCCGTCCACCGCGACCGCGACCGGATCGCCCGCGGGCTGCGGTTCGAGACCGAACCGCGGCACCTGAGGTTCTTCCAGGCGCGGTTCACCCCGGTGTCCGGGGCGAGCATCTTCAGGTGAGGTCTGCCTCCTGGTCAGCGGGCGGCGGGCAGCGCGGCGGTCAGGTCGTTGGTGAGCGCGCTGGGATAGCGCCGGGCCCAGGTGCGCATGGCTCGCTGTACCGTTTCGGGCTGCGCGGTGAAGTACTGCACGAGCCGCTGGACGGCCGCCTGCCGGTCGGCGGCCTCGGCCCGCTCGTAGTAGCGGGCCAGCGGGCTCCATGTCGGCCGCTGGGGGAGCGGCAGGGCGGCGTACTGGTGGAAGTAGCCGCGGAAGTCCTCGGTCCACTGCCGCAGTTCCTGCACGTCGTCATCCTGCTCCCGGCCCGGTTGGCTCGCCGCGGCCAGGGACAGCTCGTGCTGGGCGTACTGCCGGGTGGTCAGCTGGGTGTCGGGGTCGAGCGAGTTCGGGCCGATGATCGCGTACCGCCGGACGCCGGTCCGCTGGTTGCCGACGACGAAGTTGTAGCCCACGTTGGTGCCGATCGGCCGGCCCCCACCGCTCCGGCCGAAGCGGGTCTTGAGGTTGAGCCGGGGGTCGAAGTTGAGGGCGGGCGTTTCGGCGTAGTCGTCCGGGTGGACCTGGTCCGGGTGGCGCGTGCCGGCCTGGCGCACCGTGATGCCCAGCCCGCCGACGGCCTGCTGGGCGAGGCTGGTCATGGCCGCGCCCTGCCGGCCGGGCGGCAGCTGGGTGGCCGCGGTGACCGCCGCGCGCCACTGGTCCGGGGTGAGCTGGACCGGCGGTTGTGCCCCGGCCGCGCGGGCCTGGCCGCCCCCGCAGCGCTGCAGCCGCAGTCCCGCCCGCAACCGGGGCACCAGCCCGTCACCCAGCCCTTGGGCCGACCCGGACCAGCGCGACACCACGGCCCCGACCGCGGCCCGGTCGGCGTCCTCTTCCAGCCCGTCGACCGCGCTCCCGCCGGCGCCGTCCCGCTGCTGCTGGACGTGGGCCAGCTCGTGCGCGATCAGCGCGTCCCCGCCGAGGGTGCCCGGCTGGTACTCGCCCGGGGCGAACGCGATGTCCTCGCCGACCGTGAACGCCCGCGCGCCGAGCTCTTCGGCCAGCGCGCCGGCCCGGGCGTCGGTGTGCACCCGCGCCCCGCCGAAGTCCCGCCCGTAGGCCGACTCCAGGTCGGCCCGCACCCCGCCGTCGAGGGCCTGCCCGGCGCCGAGCCGGCCGCGCACGACCCGGACGTCACGGTCGCCGGCCACTCCGTCACGGGCCTTGAACAGCGCGCCGGCCAGGTTCCCGACGGCGGACACCAGCCGCCCGACCAGCCCGCCCGGAGCCGGCGCGGCGGAGCCCCCGACCCGGTCCCGCACGGCGGTGGCCGCCGCCGTCACGTAGGACTGGGCGTCGGTGATCGCCACGCCGGGCAGGTTCTCCCGCAGTGAGCGCTCAAGTCCGGGACAGTCCTGGCTTTCGATGCCGCCGAAGACCTCGGCGAAGTGGGCCCGCGCGTCGGCGGCGGTGACCGGGTCGGCCCCGCCCAGCGCCGCCTCGACCGCACCGCGCAGCGCGGCCAGGAAAGGTCCACGCCGCATCTGCCCCGGCTCCAGGCCGGCCGCCGAGTCCGGCACGATCAACCCGCCGTCGGCTCCGCCCGCGTCACCGGCCTCCCGGCTCACGAGCAGCCGCTGGACCCGGGCGTTGCCCGCGGCCTGCTGCAGGTGCGAGATCAGGGCGGCCCGGGAGCCTGAGTCGCCGTGGGTCGGCAGGGCCACGGGCAAGGACCCGCGATGTTCGGGGGTAAGTGCGGTGGCCGGCGTGTCGCCGTCCGGTGCGGGGCGTCGCTCGCGGGCGGTCATCGGTCCACGCCGATCGAGACGTGGTGCACGCCGCTCGGCGAGGTCAGCCGCCGCGGGCGCCCGCTCGGTCCGGTGGCCGCGACGACCCGGCCGAGCGCGGCCAGCCCGGCCCGGCCCAGCGGGGCGCCGGGCCGGGAGAAGGCGTAGTGCCGGTGGGACGCCGACAGGCGGAGGCCGCGGTCCTCGTCGATCAGCACCGGGTCACCCGGGGCCGCGGCGGCCCGCCGGACCAGCCCGGCCAGGCGGCGCAGGTGACCGTCGCGGCACAACCGCGTCGCCTCGGCCCGCCGGGCCGCGACGCCGACCCCGGCCAGCAGCAGCACCACGAGGACGGCGCTCACCGGTGCCGGCGGGCCGGCCGGGGTCGACACCAGCACCCCGGTCCCGGCCAGCGCCGTCCACTGCGCCTCGGTCAGCAGGCCGAACACCGGCCGGTCCTCGTCGCCGCGCAGGAACTCCAGCCAGAACCGGACGACCAGGTGCAGTCCGAGGTACCAGCCGAACCCCGGCCCGCCACCCGCCGTCACCAGGGCCGCGACCGCGGCCGTGCCGGCCAGCGCGACCGCCTCGACCGCGGCCACCGGCACGAGTGGCACACCGGCGTACTCGGCCGGAAGCCCGGCCGCCACGTGCCGTTCGCCGTACCGGACACCCCACCGGGCCGGCCGGCCGTGGCAGCAGCCGGCCGACAGACAGCCGATCCGCCCGGCGGCCAGGAACAGCCCGACGCCCGGAGCGACGACGCCGAGCCCGTCCAGGACCGGCCGGTGCAGCAGGAGGAGCAGCCCGGCGGCGGCCGCGAACGCCGCCGCCTCGCCGTGCAGGCAGACGAGCCGGGGCCGCCCGGTGACGAGCCCGCCCCCGGCCGCGACGGCCAGGAAGGCGAGCAGCATCGCGGCGCCCAGGGCCGGGACCAGCGCGACGGGCATCCCGGTCGCGCGGGCCAGGAGCAGGCTCAGTGTCAGGGCGAGGACCAGTCCGGCGGCACCGGTGGCCGGGAAGCCGCGACGGGCCCAGCGTCCGGGTACGGTCCACGTCGCGTCCGTCACGGCACCTCCCGGGGGCACGGTTCCTCAACCGTCGGCGCAACCCCCGGGGGTGGCCAGGGGCGGGCGCACGGCATCGGGGGCAGAATCCGTTGCCCGTGGGGGCAGGGCGTTTCGCGGGCGGATCAGCTCAGCACCGCGACGACACGGGTGCCTGGCTCGAAGCCGCCGGCTTCGGCGCGTGCGAAGAGCCCGTAGAGCATCTTGGCCTCGTACACCCAGTCAAGGGTGATCCCGTGCCGGTCGCGGAAGGCTTCGATGAAGCTGTCGAGTGCTGGGCGACGCTTCGCGTAGCCGCCGAAGTGGAAGCCGGTGTCGATGTCCCAGTTCGTGGTGACGGTGCCGAACGCCTCGAGCTGGAGGCGGCGAACTTCGTCGTCGAGAAACCGGCCGCCGTTCAGGACGGCGAAGCCGAGCGCGCGTTGCGGGCCCCGCAGGCCGGCCGCGATCCCCGCCAGGGTGCCGCCCGTTCCGGTGGCGCAGCAGAGGACGTCGAAGCCGGTGGTGATCTCGCCGACCAGTTCTGCGGTACCGCGCACGGCAAGGCCGTTGCTGCCTCCCTCCGGCAGCACGTAGCACGGCCCGAACTCGCGGGTCAGCTCGGCGACCACGGCCGGCTCCGTCTTGCGGCGGTACGTCGCACGGTCCAAATAGGTCAGTGCCATCCCGTGCGCGCGGGCGTAGGCAAGGGAATCGTTGAGCGGTCGACGCGCTTCACCGCGGATGACGCCCACGGTCTCGAACCCCAGGTGCCGGCCGGCGGCCGCGGTCGCGCGGATGTGGTTCGAGTATGCGCCACCGAAGGTCAGGAGCCGCGTGAAGCCCTGATGCCGAGCGGCTTCGAGATTGTGGCGGAGCTTCCGCCATTTGTTCCCGGGAACATCGCGGCTGATGAGGTCGTCCCGCTTGAGCTGGAGGTGGACACCACGGCGCTCGAGCCGCTCGTCACGCAGCTCCGCGAGCGGCGACGGCAGGGTGGCCAGGGCGGCCATCCGGTCTCCGACGGTGCTCACCCGAGGCACCTTAGGGCTTGTGCCGAAGTTGTGTCGAGCTGGTGTGGGCTGGTGTGCTCGTGGGTGTGGGCCCGTAGCCGTGTGGCTGCGGGCCTGTCCCGTGGTCAGGCTGTGAATGGGAGTGGTTCGTGGAGGTTGTTGCGCCGGGGTTTGCGGCGTCGGTCGATGAATGTCGGTGGGAGGAATTCGGGGAGGCCGTCGGTGGCGATGCGGGCTTCCCAGCCGGAGCGGTGGAGTAGCCGGTGGTGGTGGGCGCACATCAGGACGAGGTTGGTGAGGTTGGTGGGGCCGCCGTCTGCCCAGTGGCGGATGTGGTGGCCTTGACAGTGCCGGGGTGGCCGATGACAGCCGGGGAACGCGCAGCCGCGGTCGCGGAGGAAGAGGGCGCGGCGGAGTCCGGCGGAGATGAGGCGGCGGAGGCGGCCGAGGTTCAGCGGTTCGCTTTTGTCGCCGAGGACGGCGGGGATGATCATGGCGTCGCAGGCGTGCACCCGGGCTTCGGCGGCGGTCATGGTGCCGGTGTCGCCGAGGGTGGCCTTGCCGAGGCCGGATTTCAGGTCTTCGAACGACACGGCGACCATGACGTGGGCTCGTTCTCCGGCCTGCATCGGCAGGTCTGGGGAATTCAGGGCGAGGTCGATGGCGTCGGAGAAGGCGTCGCCGTAGCGCTGTGGGGTGGTGCGGAAGTCGGGGCCGTCGTCGCCGGTGCGACGCTCGGCCAAAGCATCCAACAATGCGTGGGCGCGGGTGCCGGTTTCGTCGTCGAACCGGCCACTCAGCTCCCAGATGCCGGTTCTTTTGCGGCGGAGGAACAGCTCCCGGGTCGGGGCGGCGGGTTCGGTGTCGTCGGGTGCGGGCCCGTCGGGGACGAGGTGGGCGAGGATGCGGGCACCGAGGGCGGCGACCTGCTTGTGCCCGGCCTCCTCAGCGAAAGCCAGCAGGTTGGTCTCGGCGCTCACGCAGTGCTCGGGCGGGACCTGGGCCAGCACGTTGGTGATCACGTCGATCATCGGGTTGCTCAACCGCCCCGCCCGAGCCGCAACACCAGTGGCGGGAGCCAAGGCAGGAATCGGGGAGCCGTCGAGGTTGCGGCCCGGATTCACCAAGCGGGCGCGTTTGATCAGCCGTTCCGTAGCCGGCTTCGGCATATCGGCGAGGTGCTCCATAAGCCGGGCTGCGGAGCGGTAGCCGAACAGTTCCATCACCCCGCGCTGCTCGATTTCCACCAGCACCGCACCAAGTTCGGCCTCCGCGGACCGCATGCGCGCGACCAGCTCACCGAGGCGGTCGGCGAGAGCCACCGCCTCGGGGGACTGGGTCGCGTCGTTGGTCATGTCTCCAAGCTACCGGCGATCGAACACAGGGTCATCACTCGATACGGTGGGAACAAAAGGTAAAGCCGCTGTCCGCACCCGAGAACACCGGAAACCACGGCAGGGCAACCGAAGCGTGGGGAATCGGCGCTGGCGACCAACAACGCGACCCAACCCCTGGAGCGCCGATTTCCCACGCCGCGGCGAAGCCGTGCTTGAAACCCAGCCACCTCTTCTCACCGCCCACTGATCTTCCGATAGCCGAAGCCGTACCGGATACAAGTCGAGACGTGCGGCCGAGGAGGCGCCGACCCCGGCGGCCGGGGGCGGCTGAGGCAGAAGTGAAAGGAACAGCGCGGGATCTAGCAATCGGCCGGTCAGCCGCGTCGCCGGCGAGCGCGCGAGGCAGCCCAACGGCTCAGACGCTCGACGCTCTCGACCTCGTAGCCGTTCCGGGTGGGCTGGTAGTAGGTCTCGCGGTTCATTTCGCCGGGGAAGCAGTCGGCGCCGGAGAAGCGGGCGTTGAGGACGTGGGCGGCCGGCATGAGTGAGCCGGTGCGCTTGGCGGCGATGGACCTCGGGGCGGTGGCGAGGTAGACGACGTCCTCCAGGTTGTGCACGCGCGCCCCGTGATCGCATCCGGAGCGGGTTTGCCCACGGGCCGGTCCTTTCGTTGGGTGTCTCAGTCGTGGAGCAGCACCACCTGCTTGCCCGGACTCGACGCCGGTGTGGGCCTCGAGCTGCTGCTGGAACACGTCGGCCGGCAGGTCGGTGGCCGCACCCGCGTAGCAGTGCGCCGGTGAAGCGGAAGGTGCACGTCGACGCCCATGGCCCGCAGTTCGTCGGCGCGCTCAGGCCCACCGTGGAGGTGCCGCCGCGGATCAGCAGAGTGTGCCCGGCGGTGAGGCCCAGGCCGGTGGCCGGCGACCCGCGGGCGGTCTGGAACGTCTCCGGCAGGGCACCGGCGACGTCCCACGGCAGGCTGGTCGCGAACGGGATGACCTGCGTCGCCGGGACCGTGACGTACTGCGCGTACGAGCCGTCGAAGAAGCGGCCCATGCCGCCCATCACGGTCGCCACCTGCTGCCCCGGACGCAGCTCACTGTCCGCGGGCGCCTGGTCGACGACCCCCACGCCCTCGCGCACCATCCGGGCCGGGTCACGACGATCGCTCGCATCGCCGCCGGGGCAGGGTGCCGGACGCGTCTGGCGCTGTTCATTCCCGGGGTCCGGCACAGTGCCGCGTAGGCTGTCTGGCATGCGGATCGGCGAGCTGTCCCGGCGTACGGGCGTGAGTTCGCGCTCACTGCGGTACTACGAAGAACAGGGCCTGCTGACCAGTTCCCGCTCCGAGGCCGGGCAGCGGCACTATTCCGACGCCGAGGTCGAGCGGGTGGCACTCATCCGGCAGCTGTTCGACGCGGGCCTGTCGAGCCGGGTGATCGCGGCGGTGCTGCCGTGCGTGGAAATCCCCGGCGACCCCGGGGTTGCCGAGGAGGCGTTCGCGACGATGACCCGCGAGCGCGCCCGGATCGACGCCGAGGTCGCGCGCCTGATCGAGACCCGGAACGCGCTCGACGTGGTGATCGAGGCCAACAGCCGGCACCGGGCGGCGCTGGCCGCGGAGCCGGTGACCCGGTCGGCCTGAAGCTGTGACCCGCGCCTCAGCCGGTTGCCCCTGACACCGGTGTGAGCGGTGAGGATGGCCGCAGCGCCCGGAACCACCGGGCGGTCATCCGGAAGGCGGCGGAAAATGGGGCAGGCGTGGGGTTTCGGCAGGTTCGGCGGGCCCGAGGTGCAGGAGTTGTTCGAGCGTCCGGATCCCGCTCCCGGTCCCGGTGAGGTGCTGATCCGGGTCGACGTCGCCGGCGTCAACCCGCTCGACCACCTCGTGCGCGCCGGTCTGGTCCCCGGGCTGGACGGCGGGCGGCCGTTCCCCCGCGTGCTGGGCATGGAAGCGGCCGGAACCGTGCTCGCGCTGGGGGAGGACGTCGACGGGCTCGAGGCCGGGGACGCGGTCTTCGGCTTCGCGCTGACGGGTGGCGGCACGTACGCCGAGACGACGGTGCTGTCGGCGCCGAACACCGTACTCGTTCCGGAGGGCCTGTCCGCGACCGTGGCGGCGACGCTGCCGGTGGCGGGGACGACCGCGGTGGACGCGCTGGACCAGCTCGGCCTCCCGGCCGGCGCCACGATCCTGGTCAACGGGGTGGGCGGCGGGGTCGGCCTCGCGGTCGCCCGGCTGGCCGCGGCGCGCGGGCTGCGCGTGGTCGGTACCGGCAGTGCCGCCAAGCGCGCGCAGGCCGAAGCGATCGGGGTGCGGTTCGTCGACTACACCGCCGAAGACGTCGGTGAGCTGGTTCCGGGCGGCGTCGATGGGATCGTGGACCTGGTCGGCGGGGCCTCGCTGCGGGCGGTCGCGCCGCTGGCTCGTGAGCCGCGCGACGTCATCGCCGTGGGGGACCAGTCGGTGTCCGAGCTGGGTGGCCGTTTCGTCGAGCGCCGCCTCGGCCGCGCGAACCTGGAGCGCGCCGCCCGGCTGGCGCTCGACGGTGTTCTCGCGCCGGTGATCACCGCGGTCCACCCGCTGCCGGACGCCCCGGCCGCGCTGGCCACCGTCGAGAACGGGCATGCCGCGGGCAAGGTCGTCGTCAAGGTGACCTGAGAAGTTCCGTGCCGAGGCCGGCACGGCCGCCCGGGCAGTGGCCGCGGCGATCCTCGCGGCGGCCACCGGCGGCGGCTTCGCTCCCGGGCCGGGGCCGGTTCCAGCCGCGGGCGTTCGCGGGCGCTGAGCCAGTTCTCGCTCACCACCCCGCCAGGACCTCGACCAGCCCGCCACCCGCAGCGGTTTCGAAGTGCGAGGCTCCGACGACCCCGCCTTCGCCGACCGGCGACGGCGGGCGGTCGCCCAGTGGATGGCGCTCAACCAGCTTTGGGCGATCCGGTGACGGGCTGGGCTCCGCTCAGCTCTTCGTGGGTGGGTGCACGACCGCGACCGGGCAGGGGGCGTGGTAGACCATCGCGTGGCTGACCGAGCCGAGCAGCAGCCTGCCGAGGGTGCCGCGGCCGTGGCTGCCGACGACCAGCAGCGCGGCGCCGTCGGCGGTGTCCAGCAGTGCTCGGGCGGGCCGGTCGATGCTGACGGTCCGGCGGACGACGACTTCGGGATGCCGCTCGGAATGACTCGCCAGGGCATCGGCGAGCACCCGCTGCCCGCGCCGGCTGGTGTCCTGCCAGTCCTCCGCCCAGCCGCTGACGGGTTCCGCGACATGCATCGGCAGATCGGCCCAGGCGTGCACGGCCAGCAGTTCGCGGTGGTGCCGGTCGGCGAAGTCGTAGGCGAAGGCGATGGCCGCGGAGCTGATGTCCGACCCGTCGACGCCGACCACGACCGGCCCGCTCTCGGCGTAGGAGTCGGTGGATCGGACCACGACGACCGGTCGCGCGCAGGAGTGCAGGAGCTCGGCTGCTGTCGAGCCGAGCACGACCCGCGGCAGCGCGCCTTGCCCGGATGCCCCGATCACCAGCAGTTCCGCCTGCTCAGCCGCCCGGGTCAGCGCTTCGCCGGTCCGGCCCGATTCGACGCTGGTTCGCACGGTCAGCTCCGGCCGGGACTTGCCGAGTTCCTCGGCGATGTCGGCGAGGAGGGCTTCGGCGTGCGTGCGGGCGGTCAGTTGCTGTTCCGCCTCCTCCGTGCCGGGAACGAGATGCGGTCCGGGCGGCGGCCAGTGGACGACCTGGACCACGGCCAGCGCGCAGCCGCGGCTGCCGGCCTCCTCTGCCGCCCAGTCCACCGCGGCCCGGGCCTGCTCGGACCCGTCGTGACCGGCCACGACCCAACGCTGTGCTGTGGGCGCTTCGGACATCGCGCAACCTCCAGTCCCGCCGCCTGGTGGACCCCGCGCCCGCCAAGCCCGTGACAACCGGCTACCCGCTGGGCGGTGTGCCAATCGTGGCAGCGGCGTGGCGCGCCGATCCCGCCCACGTCCTCACCGGCGAACCCGAACCCGACCTGCCACGCGGTGTCCGGCCCACGGGGCGCGGCCCGGCCGTCCACGCCGGGTGAGTGATCTTGTGGCTGACATTCCGATCGGGGCGGGCGCGGGTATGACAGGCTGGGAGCCACCATCGCCGAAAGGAACCCGATGCACCGGCTCACCGTGCTCTATCCGCCGCCCGCCGACGAAGCCCACTTCCGTGCCTACTACGTCGGCACCCACCTGCCGCTCGCGGCGAAGCTGCCCGGGCTCGTGCAGTCGCAGTACTCCTTCGACGTGGCCTCGCTCGGCGGGAAGCCCCGGTATTTCGCCGTGTTCCACGCCGACTTCGAGTCGGCCGAAGCCATGGCCGCCGCGCTGGGGTCCGAAGAGGGCAAGGCGGTGGCCGCGGATGTGCCGAACTACGCGACCGGTGGGGTCGAGATGATTCACTACCCGCTCAGCTGAGCTCGGGGGATCGGGAAACCGGACCGGACCGTCCTTTCGCGACGGTTCGACGCGGCCACCGTCGTCGGCGACCTTCGCACCTTCTTCGCGAGCGGCGTCACCCGGCCGGTGGCTTGGCGCCGCGCCCAGCTGACCGACAGCACGGCCGGCCGAGGCGGTCACAGCCAGTCGTGCTCGTGGGCGTAGCGGGCCGCTTCGTGGCGGGTGCGGGTCTGGGTCTTCTGCATCGCGTTGGACAGGTAGTTGCGCACCGTGCCCTCGGCCAGGTGCAGCCGGCCCGCGATCTCGGCCACCGAATACCCCTCGCGCGTCGCGCGCAGGACGTCGAGCTCGCGTTCGGTCAGGGGGCAGTCGTCGACGACGGCGAGGGCCGAGACGTCCGGGTCGATCCAGCGCTTGCCCGCGCGCAGGGTCTGGATCACCGCGGTGATGTGCGCGGGTTCCGCGGCCTTGCTGACGAACCCCTGGACGCCCAGCTTCAGCGCCTGCCGCAGCACGCCGGGGCGGGCGTGCCGGGTCAGCATGAGGATCACCTGCTCCGGCCGTGCCCGCCGGATTTCCGCGACCGCGCCGAGACCGTCCACTGTGGGCATTTCGAGGTCGATGACGAGCACGTCGGGCCGATGCCGCAGGGTGGCCGCCACCGCCTGCTCGCCGTCCTCGGCTTCGGCGAGCACGGTGATCCCGCCCTCCAGCGGCAGCAGCGCCGCCAAGGCCTTGCGCAGCAGGGCTTCGTCGTCGGCGAGCACCACGGTCGTCATCGGACGGCTCCGGCGAGCTCCGGGAACGCCACCGCCGTCAGGAACCGGCCGTCCTCGTGCGACACCTCGAGCTCTCCTCCGTGCTCCGCCAGCCGTTGCCGCAACGCCGAGAGCCCGCCGAGCGGGCCCGGCTCCGCCGCGCCGTCGTTGACGATCGCGATGCCGGTGCGGCCGAGCGTGATCCGCACGTGCCGGGCTTCGGCGTGGCGCAGGATGTTCGTCGTCGTCTCGCGCAGGACCTGGCCGAGCAGCTCGCCGACGCGGGCGTCCGGCTCGGCCTCCCGTTCGAGGCGCACGTGGATGCCCGCGGCCTCGAACAGGTTCTTCGCGTTCTCCAGCTCCGCGGTCAGGTTGAGCCGCCGCTGGGCGTAGGCGAGCTCCCTGGTCTGGACGATCGTGTCACCGACGAGCGTGTGCACCTCCCGCAGCTCCTCCCGCGCGCGGCCGGGGTCGGCGTCCAGGAGCTTCTCCGCGAGCGCCACCTTCAGCTTCACCACGTGCAGCGTGTGCCCCTGGATGTCGTGCAGGTCGCTCGCGAAGCGGACGCGTTCCCGGGCGACGGCCAGTTCCGCCTCTCGCTCGCGCGCCTGCTCGAGTTCCGCGACCAGGTCGAACAACCGCTGGGTGGCGAACATGAACCCGGCCGAGAGCAGCACGGCGATCGCCGGGACGGCGACGTACTGCAGCAGCCGCGGCCCGGTGCGATCGGGGTGCACGAGCACGTTCGGCAGGCCCAGGACCGCGACCAGCGCGGCGAGCCCGAAGAGGGCCGCGAGCCGGTGGCGGCGCAGCGGCGGGATGAGGAACGACCCGACGACGGACACGCCGTAGAACGCGGCGGTGTCGTTCGTCAGCGCGCCGGCCAGCCAGACCACCGCGGTGACGGCCAGGCTCGGCCGCGCGACGCGGAGGTAGTCGCCTGCCGTCCAGCGTTCGGCCGTCGCCAGCGCCGCGACGAGCCCGATGACCTGGATGCCGGCGTGCCACCAGGTCCGGGCGGTGAGTGCCAGCAGCAGCACGCCGACGAACGCCAGCGGCGGCACCGTCGTGATGAGGTTCAGCCGGCGCAGCCGCTCCTGCACCGCCCCGCCGGTCCAGGAGCTCCTGCGCGCGATCTTCGGTACCTCCACGGGCCGAGCGTATCGGCCTGGGCCGGCCGCACCAGTGACACCGCGTCACATCTTGGCATGACGTCGGCACACTGCCGGGCGCGCGCCGATCCCGCTGGAATTCGGGGCATGTCCACGACACCGGTCATCGACGTCGATCGCCTGAACCTCACCTACGGCGGGTTCGCCGCCGTGAAGGACCTCTCGTTCCAGGTGGAACGCGGAGAGCTGTACGCCCTGCTCGGCACCAACGGCGCCGGGAAGACCTCGACCCTGGAAACGGTCGAAGGCCACCGCGCGCCGACCTCGGGCGCCGTGCGGGTGTTCGGGAAGGACCCCCGCGACCGCGCCGCCGTCCGCCCGCGGATGGGGATCATGCTGCAGGAGAGCGGGTTCTCGCCCGACCTGACCGTCGCCGAGACCGTCCGGCTGATCGGGCGGCTCACCGAACGGTCCGACGACGCCGGGCGCGTGCTCGGCGTCGTCGACCTCACCCGCAAGGCCGGGACGAAGGTGGGGCAGCTCTCCGGCGGTGAGAAGCGGCGGCTGGACTTCGCCACGGCCGTCTACGGCACGCCCGAGCTGGTCTTCCTCGACGAACCCACCACCGGCCTGGACATCCAGTCCCGCGACGCGCTGTGGGACGCGGTGGACCGGCTGCGCGAGGACGGCGCGACCGTCGTCCTGACCACCCACTACCTCGAAGAGGCCCAGCAGCGCGCCGACCGCATCGGGCTGATGCACCAGGGCGCCCTCCACCGCGAGGGCACCGTCGCCGAGCTGACGCGAACCCTGCCGTCGACCATCCACTTCGGACTGCCGCCGCGCGCGCCGGCCCCGCCGTTGCTGGCTTCGCGGGACGCGGACGGCACGTTCCTCGTCGAGACCTTCGAGCTGCAGAAGGACCTGCACTCACTGCTCGGCTGGGCCCAGGACCACGCCGTCCGGCTGCAGGACCTGCAGGCCGGACCGACGCGCCTCGACGACGTCTTCCGCGCCATCGAACCCGCCTGAGAAGGGAACTCCATGCTCACGATCGCTCGTGGCGAGCTGATCCAGATCTTCCGCAACCGCCTGGTGCTGGTCACCGCCCTGGTGCTGCCGGCCGCGCTGAGCGCGTTCTTCATCACGAAGCGCGACGCCTTCACCGAAATGGGCAGTCTCGGCTACATCGCCACCCTCGTCCTGTTTTTCGTGGCGAGCATCGGCCTGTACACGACGTCGGTGACCACGCTGGCCGCCCGCCGCCAGAACCTGTTCCTCAAGCGCCTGCGCTCCACCGCGGCGGGGGACGCGGGCATCCTCGCCGGGCTGCTGCTGCCGGTCACCGTGCTGTCGGTGGCGCAGCTCGCCGTCATCCTCGGCGCGCTGGCCGCGGTCGCCGGCACGCCGGCGGATCCGCTGCTGCTGGTCGCGGCGGCGGTGTCCGTGGTGGCCATGATGGCCGCGCTGGGACTGGCCACGGCCGGCCTGACGAACTCGCCCGAGCACGCGCAGGTGACGACGCTGCCGGTCAGCGTCGGCGTGCTCGCCGTGTCGGGCTGGGTCGGGCTCACCGGCACCGGCGACCTGACGCTGCTCAAGCGCCTGCTGCCCGGGGGTTCGGCGACCGAGCTGGTGCTGAACGCCTGGAACGGCGGCGTCCCGCTCGCCGATTCGCTCGTCCTCTTCGGCCCCACCCTGGCCTGGGTCGCCGTCGCCGTCGCGCTCGCCACGCGGCTCTTCCGCTGGGAACCGCGCCGCTGAACCGCGGCCGGACGAAAGGATCAACGATGCTGCGCGAAGCCCTGCTCACCGCCGCGGTCGCCGTGCTCGGCGCGACGGCCGCGCCCCCGGCGGCCGCCACGACCGGCCTCCCCTGGGGACCGTGTCCGGCCGGCGCCTTCCCGGTCCCGGACCTGCAGTGCACGACGATGCGGGTGCCGCTGGACTACCGCGACCCGGGCGGCCGGACGATCGACGTCGCCGTGTCGCGCCTGCCGAGCAAGCACCCGGAGAAGCGGCGAGGCGTGCTGTTCACCAACCCGGGTGGCCCCGGCGGCGTAGGCCTGGACTACCCGCAGTTGCTGAAGTACCTGAAGCTGCCGGAGAGTGTGCTGGACACCTACGACGTGATCGGGTTCGACCCGCGGGGCGTCGGCCGCAGCACGCCGGTGACGTGCGACCTCACCCCGGCGCAGCTGGCGATCGGCAACCTGCCCTACGCCCACGGCCCGGCCGACGTCGTGAAGCAGGCGAAGCTGGCGAAAACCGAGGCACAGCAGTGCCGGGACGCCGCGACGGGGTCGATGCTGCCCTACGTCACCACCGCGAACACCGCGCGGGACATGGACCGCATCCGGGCGGCGCTCGGCGAGTCCACGCTGTCCTACCTCGGTGGTTCCTACGGCACGTACCTGGGCGCGGTGTACACGACGATGTTCCCGGACCGAAGTGACCGCATCGTGCTGGACAGCAACCTCGGCCCGGGCGGCTACGACATCACGGCGATGCGCGCGTTCGCCCGGGGCATGGAAGACCGCTTCCCGGACTTCGCGAAGTTCGCCGCGGCACACCCGGAGTACGGCTTGGGCCGCACGCCGGCCCAGGTGACGGCCAAGTTCCACGAGCTGGCGGCACGCCTCGACCGTGCCCCGGTGGCGGACGTGACGGGCTCGATCTTCCGCGGCCTGACATTCGGTGGCCTGTACGCGACGGACCTGGCACCGCTGGCCTCGGACTGGCAGGCCCTCGACAACGGGCGGCCGCCGCAGCCGGCCACCTTGCCGGGCTCGGTGGAGAACGTGTTCGCGGCCCGGTTCGCGGTCATCTGCGGCGATTCGGCGTGGCCGCGGTCGGTGGGGACGTACCAGGTGAACGTGGCGGTCGACCGCGTCCGCTACCCGCTGCTCGGCGCGGCCGCGGCGAACATCTCGGCGTGCGCCTACTGGGCGCCCCCGAAGGAGCCGCCGGTGCGGATCACCGGCCGCGGCCCGGCGAATGTCCTGCTGGTGCAGAACGAACGCGACCCGGCGACGCCACTGGTGAACGCCCTCGAGCTGCGCTCGGCGTTCGGCGAGCGAGCCAGGATGGTGACCGTCGACCAGGGCGGCCACGGCGTCTACCCGGGGGCCAACCAGTGCGGCAACACGGCGGTGACGAACTTCCTGGTGACCGGGGAGCGGCCCGCGCACGACGCGCGCTGCGCGGCTCAGGCCCCGGCGCCCGGGGAAAACGACGGCGGCAGCCTGCGCTTTTTCCGGAGTTAGGCTGGTTGTCGTCGGGTCCTTGCCGGTGGCCGCTTGAGCTGCGACGTCCGCCTCTTCCCGGCAGAGGAGCTCGGCTGCGTCCACCCGCACCGCGGCCGGCCCGCGGGAGCGCTGCTGGCGGAGCTGTCCGGCGCGGACCTGTCGATCCGGCAACTGTTCGAGGCGCCCACCCCGGCCCGCCTGCCGGCGGTGCTCGACGCCGGCTCTCCCGCGGGGGACCCGTTCGCCGTGGTGCTCCCGCTGCGCGCGCACGGCACCGGGGACCCGCTGTTCTGCCTGCCGCCGCTGACCGGGCTGACCTGGCGGTACGCCGGCCTGCTGCGCACGCTGGGCGGACGGCCGGTGTACGGGCTGCAGTGCCGCGGGCTGCGCGGAGAGGGCGGGCTGGCCGGATCGCTCGACGAGCTGGTGGCCGGTTTCGCCGCCGAGATCCGGCGGCTGCGCCTGCACGGGCCGTACCACCTGTCCGGCTGCGCGTTCGGCGCGCCGAACGCGCACGCCGTGGCGACGGCGCTGCAGACGCGGGGAGGAGGTGCCCTTGCTGGTGGTGGACCCGCCGGCGAGGCTGCCCCACGCGATCGCGCTCGACGAAATGCGCGGGCTGCTCGCCGAGCACTACCCCGGCACCCTGGCGCAGTTCGGCGAGCCCGGCCTGACCGCCGTCACCGAGGTGGCGGCCACGAACGCCCGGCTGGCCGCGGAGTTCACACCCGGCCCCTACCGCGGCGAGCTGCTCTTCTGCGGCGGCCCGGAGAGCGACCCGACGCCGTGGAAGGCCCTCGCGGACGGCGGCGTGAGTGCCACACGCTGCCGTTCGCCCACGTCGAGGTGGCCGGCCCGGCGGTAACGTTTGCCGATCATGGGGATATATCCGGTATGGCTGGGGAGCACCGGGGTTGTCGTCTGGGTGGGGTTCCTCGTGCTCGACCGCACCGGCGAGCAGAACTGAACTGACAACCGAACACATGAAAACTATCAGCAAGGCAAGAATTCGTGGCCTGGTGACGTCTTCTGTGGCAGTTCTCGCCGCGATGACGGTGGTGACCGGTGTCCTCGCCCCGGTGGCGAGCGCGGCTTCGGCCGGGACCCCGGCAGCGGTGGCGGAGACCTCGGACGAGGTGCGCGTCAACGCGGCCGCCGTCGTCGGGCTCACGGTCACCCCGGAACTGCTGCGGATGAGCGAAGGCAACTTCGTCTACGAGATCTTCAAGGCCGCGACGCGGCAGGGCGAGGTCGCGCAGGAAGTCCAGTCCGCGGCGAGTGACGCCTACATCTCCGGGAGGACGTCGTACTTCCTCGCGACCGGGATCCACGAGGCACACCAGCGGGATCTGGACCGTGCGGCGATGTACGAGGCGAGGCGTGCGGAGCGGCAGCCCGCGGCCACGCTGCTCGGTTTCGAGCTGACCGCGCTCCTGCTGACCAAGGACGACAAGAACTTCGTCTTCACCTTGTGGGAGCGGGCCGCCGGCGGTTCGTTCGTGAAGTCGGCCGCGGCTGCCGTGTACAGCGGAACGCCGGCGGAGCAGAAGGAGTTCATCGTTCGCGGCATCTTCGTCCAGCACCAGCGTGACGTGGACGCGGCGAAGGAGGCGGCCGAGAAGGAAGCGGCGGAGAAGAAGCTTCGCGAGGCACGGGTGAAGGCGGCCGGCGTCGTCGGCATGGACCCGGCGCTGGCCGCGCAGCTGACGGACAAGGACTTCGTGGAGGCCATCTGGTTCGACGACCTGGCACCGCGGGATTCCGAGGTGTACTACCAGGCCTACCTCAGCCGGACGCCGGAGCAGTGGCGAGCGTTCATCGACACCGGCATTTTCACCGCCGCGGCCAAGGACAAGGTGGACAACATCAAGGTTCGCGCCGCCGCCGTCGTCGGTATCGAGGCCGGGTACGCCAGGTACCTCCAGGAAGGCCCGCTGGTCCGCGAGATCTGGACCAGGGCGAAGTCCGGCTCGCGGGTGCAGGCCGCCGCCTACCGTGCCGTGCAGAGTGCATCGCCCGCCCAGTGGCGATCGTTCCTGGAAACCGAGATTTTCATCGCCGACGCGGCAGACAAGTCCTGAGGCACGCGGTCGCCGCGATCCGGAACGTCGCGTAGGGAAGAGGGTCCCGTTTGCGAGAAGCGCGAACGGGACCCTCTTCGTCCTTCCGCGGAACGAACTCCGCATCGAGCGGAAATCTCGGCAACGCCCGGCCGGATCGGACATCATCAGGGAACAGTCCCTTGCCGGCGAAGAGGGGGTCTCTTCCGTGCGGAAGCCCATCAGGAACATGCTGCGGCGCGGCGCGGCCGCGGTCTCGGCGGCCCTGGCCGTCGTCTCCGCCGCCCCGGGAACGGCGACAGCCGCGCCCGCGGCCGGGCACGATCACCGCACGGTGGCCGTCGGCGGCAGGACCTTCGAACCGAACCTGTTCGCGGGGCCCACCGTCCTGCCCGCGACGGGGGGAACGGTTTTCGTCGCCGGTACGGGTTACAACCGGGCGCAGGGCATCTTCCTCGCTTTCTGCGCCGTTCCCGATGCCGTGCGGCCGGGAAACCCCGCGACCTACCTCAGCCCGCCGACGCCGTGCCTGCCCGGGCGCGACTCGAAGGACGGGTCGTCTCGCCGGATCACCGACGCCGCGACCGGCACGCCGGGGATCACGATTCCGTACCGCGAAGGTGGGTCCTTCGTCACGAGCCTGACGAACCTGCGGCCGGAGCTCGCCGACGGCGTCGTGTGCGACGTGAACGTCCGCTGCGCGATCGTCACCCGTGCGGACTTCACGGCGACGGCGGACCGCTCCTACGACCTGTACATCCCGGTGACCTTCGTGCGTTGATCATCGTGCACCTCACCGCGATCATGCGGTGATCGATCTCGGAGCGGACGTCGTCAGCCGGTGAGCTCGGCCAGCACCGAGCGCTCGATCTCCGACACGGGCAGGTCGCGCCCGGCCGGGCGCAGGTAGCGGCTGGTGAACTCCGCCGGCCCGAGCTGTTCGCGTTCGCGCCACCCGTACTCGGCGAGCAGGCCGGCGACGTCGCCGGGCCGGAGCCCGAAGCGCCAGAGCCGCCACTTGGTCACGAAGTCGTCGTGGGCGGCGCGGGCGCCGTAGAACTCCTCGCCGTCGAGGAAGTCCTTGCGGACGTAGGTGAAGGCCAGCCGGCTGCCGGGGCCGAGGTCGGTCAGCTGGGCGAGGGTGTGCCGCACGGCGGGTTCGGTGAGGTACTGGGTCACCGCCTCCCACACGACGAACGTCTTCCGGCCGCCGGTGAAGCCGTGGCGGGCCAGCTCGGCCCGGAGCTGCTGGGTCTCGAAGTCCACCGGCACCAGCGTGACGCCGACGGGAACCCGGCCGAAGTGCTTGCGCAGCGCGGCTTCCTTGCGGGTGACGTTGGCCGGCAGGTCCACTTCGTACACCGGGATCCCGCGCAGCGGCGGCAGCCGGTAGGCACGGGTGTCGAACCCGGCACCGAGGACGACGACCGCGTCCAGACCGCCCGCCGCGGCCTCGAGCAGCTGGTCGTCGAGATAGCGCTTGCGGCAGAGGATGCCCGCCCACAACCCCGGAACTTTCTTCTCCGTCGCCGACACCATCGCCCGGCGCAGCGGCGGCCACCGCGTGAGCGCGACCGCGAACTTCCCGCTCGCGGGCAGCAGTTCGGCAGCCAACGGGTCGTGGATCAAGGGTGCGGGCTCGAACTGGTCGACGGCGACGATGACCATCGGCCCCAGCGCGGTCCCGTCGGCGGTCCTGCTCATGGCGTGCTCCTCCCACCTTGCTCAGCCGAAGACGAAGTAGCGCAGCCACAGGTACGGCGCGGCGATCAGCACGGTCAGCAGGGTCACCTGCGCGCCCTTGCGGGTGAACTCCCAGAACGAGATCGGGCTGCCCGACCGCGCCGCGATGCCCAGCATCACCACGTTGGCGCTGGCGCCGATCGCGGTCATGTTGCCGCCGAAGTCCGCGCCCAGCGCCAGCGACCACCACAGCGCCTCCGAGTGCGCCGGATCCGGGATGTCCTGGGTCAGCGCCAGGACCAGCGGGCTCATCGTCGCCACGTACGGGATGTTGTCGATCACCCCGGACAGCAGCGCCGACACCACCAGGATCAGCATCACCGCGACCAGCGCGTTCCCGCCCGTCGCCCGCGCCGCCCACTCGGCCAGCGTGCCGATGACGCCGGTCTTGACCAGGGCGCCGATCATGATGAACAGCCCGGCGAAGAACAGCAGCGTCTCCCACTCGACACCGGCCAGGTAGTCCCGCGGTTCCACCCGGGAGATCAGCACCAGCACGCCGGCGCCCAGCAGCGCGACGACCGACGGCTCGACGTGGATCACCGAGTGGCTGACGAAGGCGGCGAACACCGCGAGCAGCACGACCCCGCACTTGAGCAGCAGGCGGTGGTCGCGGATCGCTTCGCGTTCGTTGAGCCGCATGACCGACGCGGCGCGGGCCGGGTCGACGTCGAACGAGCCGCGGAACACCCAGCGCAGCGCGAGGGTGAACGCGACCAGTTCGACCGCGACGATCGGGGTCATGTTGACGAGGAAGTCGTTGAACGACAGGCCCGCCCGGCTGCCGATGATGATGTTCGGCGGGTCACCGATCAGCGTTGCGGCGCCACCGATGTTGGAGGCCAGCACTTCGGCGATGAGGAACGGCGTCGGCCTGATGTCGAGCCGGTCGCAGACCAGGAGGGTGACCGGCGCGATCAGCAGCACGGTCGTGACGTTGTCCAGGAACGCCGACGCGACCGCGGTGATGATGACCAGCAGGACCATGATCCGCAGCGGTGAGCCTTTGGCGCGCTTGGCCGCCCAGATGGCGACGTATTCGAACACGCCGGTGCGGCGCAGGACGCCGACGATGACCATCATCCCGAACAGCAGGAAGACGACGTCCCAGTCGATGCCGGTGTCGGGGGAGTAGAACGCGTCCGCCGAATCGGTCACCCCGAACGCCAGCACGATCCCGGCGCCGGCGAGCGCGACGGCGGTCTTCGGCAGTTTCTCGGTGGCGATGAAGACGTAGGCGACGACGAACACCGCGATGGCGAGGACGGTGCTCATCGCCCCGCCGCCGCGGTCAGCGGTGGGTGAGGGCCAGCTCCAGCAGCCGGGACGCGGAGATCACGCCGAGCAGCCGCTTGTCCTCCATGACGGCGACCAGCGGGCAGCGCAGGCGGGCCATGATGGCCGCGACCTCCACGATCGTGTCGTCGGCCTGCACCCGCGGCAGCTCCGAGGGCTTTTCCGGCAGCAGCGTGCGGACGGTCTTGCCGTTCAGCTTGTCCGCGACCCGGTCGGCCATCGACTCGTCCAGCACCCCGGCCAGGGACGGGTCGTCGCGCACGTAGCCGGGCACCAGGAAACGCACCACCTGCGACGCGGGCAGGATCGACTGCGGGCACCCCGCGGCGTCGGTCACCACGATGCCCGGCAACCGGCGCTCGGCCAGCAGCCGTACCGCGTCCAGGGCAGCGGAGTCCAGGTCGACGACCGGGTACTCCTCGGCCATCTCCACAGCATGCATCCGCCCAGCGTACGACCCTGCGGCCGGGTTCGCGGCGCACTATCGGTCCCTCCTGCCGGTTTCTTGACGCCCGGTGGGCAGGGCCGATCGCCGGCCCGAGGACCAGCTCGGTCCCGACCGTGTCCAGATGGGAGGAGGTGAACGCCAGTACGAGCGCCATGGAAATTCCGTCCTCGAGCCGGGTCCTCCACCCGCTCCGGGCGGAGGGCCGACCAGACTTCCCGGCGCTCCACGCGTAAAGATGCCGCAAAGGCCCGGGCGAAGCAAACCGGCTACCGCGCCATGACAGGAGCTGCGACGTACGGCAGCCGGCTACCCTCGCGAGCCGCGATCGAGCCGCTTGTGCGCGAACCGCAGCGCGGCGACCAGCAGGAGGAACGTCGCGATCAGCACGAGTGGTCCCCACAACTGCGCCATGATCACTCCACTCGGCCGGGACGAGTGACCGTGACCACTCGTTTCACGGAGTGTAGTCCGCCCCTCCGGCTTTCGTGGGCGAGGTGCTATTGATAAACAGCATCGATCAATCATCGGAAAACAAGTCTTTGTCTTCGATCAGTGCGCTCCCTACGGTGAGGTGATCGGCGACGGAGACGCGGGAGGAGGCCACGCATGGAACTGCGGCACCTGCGGTACTTCGCGACCGTCGCCGAGACGTGTCACTTCGGCCGCGCGGCGGACCGGCTGCACGTCGCCCAGCCCGCGCTGTCCCACGCCATCCGGCAGCTGGAGGACGAGCTCGGCGTGGCCCTGCTGGCCCGCACGACCCGGCAGGTCCGGGTCACCCCGGCGGGGGAGTTCTTCCTCGCCGAGGCCCAGCGGGTGCTCGCGGCGGTGGACGCCGGCGTGCGCGGCGCCCGCCGGATCGGCGAAGGACAGCTCGGCCTCGTCCGGGTGGGGTTCACCGGGACCGCCGCCTTCTCACACCTGCCGCGGCTGGCCCGGGCGCTCACCCAGCGGCTGCCGCGGGTCGAGCTGGAGGTCCGCGCCGACCTCCTCACGGCCGAGCAGTGCGACCGGCTGCGCGGCGGTCTGCTCGGGATCGGCGTGCTCCGGCCGCCGGTCACCGGAGCCGGCATCGACTACCGCGTCATCGAAGTCGAGCCCTTGGTCCTCGCCGTCCCGGCCGACCACCGGCTGGCGGGGGAGCCCGTCGTCGCGATGACCGACCTGCGGACCGAGCCGTTCGTGACCTACGAGGGACGCGACTCCGTCGTGCGGGAGGCGGTGCTGCGCAGCTGCCGGGACGCCGGGTTCACCCCGGACCGCCGGCACGAGGCCCCGGGCACCGCGGCGCTGCTCGCCCTGGTCGCCGGCGGCCTCGGCGTCGGGGTCGTGCCCGCGTCGGCCCGGTCGCTGCCGCTGGCCGGGGTCGTCTTCCGCGACCTCGCCGGCGCGGCGACCGTCGAACTGGCGCTCGCGTGGCACCGCGAAACGCCGTCTCCGTTGGTCACCACCGTCCTCGCGGCGCTCGAGGACGTCTTCCCGTCCGCCCGGCCACCGGCAGCGGTCACCTGATGAAGATCACCCGCGTGGAGGCGATCCCGTTCGCCATCCCGTACCGGAAACCCCTGCGCTTCGCTTCGGGCGAGGTGCGCGCCGCCGAGCACGTCCTCGTGCGGGTGCACACCGACGACGGGATCGTCGGCGTCGCCGAGGCACCGCCGCGGCCGTTCACCTACGGCGAGACCCAGGCCGGGATCGTCGCCGTGATCGACTCGATTTTCGCCCCGCAGGTCGTGGGCTTGAGCCTGCTCGACCGCGAGACCGTCCACACGCGACTCTCCCGGACCGTCGGCAACCCGGCGGCCAAGTCGGCCATCGACATGGCGATCTGGGACGCACTGGGCCGCTCCCTGGACGTCTCGGTCACCGAGCTGCTCGGCGGCTACACCGACCGGATGCGCGTGTCGCACATGCTCGGCTTCGACGAGCCCGCCGCGATGGTCGCCGAAGCCGGGAAGATGCGCGACACCTACGGCATCACGACCTTCAAGGTGAAGGTCGGCCGCCGTCCGGTGTCCCTGGACACGGCGGTCGTGCGGGCGTTGCGCGAGCACTTCGGCGACGGTGCCGACCTGTACGTGGACGGCAACCGCGGCTGGACCGCGGCCGAGTCCGCCCGCGCGATGCGGGAGATGGCCGACCTCGACCTGCTCTTCGCCGAGGAACTGTGCCCGGCCGACGACGTCCTCGGCCGCCGCTGGCTGGTGCGGCAGCTGGACGTCCCGTTCATCGCCGACGAATCCGCCGTGACGCCGGCCGATGTCACCCGCGAGATCCTGGGCGGCTCGGCCACCGCGGTGAGCATCAAGACCGCCCGCACCGGCTTCACCCGCTCGCAGCGCACCCACCACCTCGCCGAGGGGCTCGGCCTGGAGGTCGTGATGGGCAACCAGATCGACGGCCAGCTCGGTTCTCTGTGCACGGTCGCGTTCGGTGCCGCGTACGAGCTGACGTCGCGCCGCGCGGGCGAGCTGTCCAACTTCCTCGACATGACCGACGACCTGCTGGAAGAGCCGCTGTCCATCAGCGACGGCGAACTGGCCGTCCGGCCCGGCGCCGGCCTCGGCGCCGCGATCGACCCCGGCAAACTCCGGCGATACCGCCAGGACCGCTGAACAAGGAGAAGTCATGACCGCCACCGCCACTGCCGCCGCTTCGGGCGCCAACGCCACCGAACGGTTCAAGTCCGACAAGCTCGCGGGCGCGGCGGGCACGCCGCCGGAGCGCGTCGACCTGCTCGCCCGCGAGGTGCTCGACGCCGTGCACGCGACCATCCGTCGCCACAAGGTCACCTACGCCGAGTACAACGCGCTGAAGGCGTGGCTGATCAGCGTGGGCGAGGACGGTGAGTGGCCGCTGTTCCTGGACGTGTGGGTCGAGCACGTCGTCGAAGAGGTCGCCACCGAGCACCGCGAAGGCAACAAGGGCACCATCGAAGGCCCGTACTACGTGCCCGGCGCCCCCGAGCGGGGCGCACACGGCTCGGTCCCGATGCGGGAGGGTGAGCCCGGCACTCCGCTGACCTGGACCGGCCAGGTCACCTCCACCGACGGCACCGCGCCGGCCGGGGCGAAGATCGAGCTGTGGCACGCCGACGCCGACGGGTTCTACTCCCAGTTCGCACCGGGAATCCCGGAGTGGAACCTGCGCGCGTCCTTTACTGTCGACGCCGAGGGCCGCTTCGAGATCCACACGGTCCGCCCGGCGCCGTACCAGATCCCCACCGACGGCGCGTGCGGCAAGCTGATCGCGGCGGCCGGCTGGCACGCCTGGCGCCCGGCGCACCTGCACGTCAAGGTGTCCGCCCCGGGCCACGAACTGCTGACCGCGCAGTTGTACTTCCCGGGCGACGAGCACAACGACGACGACATCGCCTCGGCGGTCAAGCCGGAACTGATGCTGTCGCCGCGTCCGGTCGACGGCGGCGAGACCGTCGAGTACGGCTTCGTCCTCGACCCCGAGCGGTCCTGATGCTGTACCACGTGCGCATGGACGTCCACCTGCCTCCGGACCTCGACCCGGCGGAGCGCACGGACCTCCTGGCGCGGGAGAAGGAGTACAGCCGGCAGCTGCAGAAGGCGGGGAAGTGGCCGCAGCTGTGGCGGATCGCCGGCGAGTACGCCAACTTCTCGATCTTCGACGTCGCCGACCACGACGAGCTGCACGCGCTGCTGTCGGGCCTGCCGTTGTTCCCGCACATGGACATCGCGGTCACGCCACTCGCGAGACACCCGTCGAAGCTCCCGGGCTGAACGGCTCGGTTACCGGAGGCGCTCAGTGCGCGGGGACGACGAAGTCCACCGTCTTGCTGTCCATGATCATGTGCGTCGGATCGGCCAGTCCGATCCACACGCGGTGGGGTCCCGCGGGCAGCCCCTGGATGATCAGTGGTTCGCCGCTGGCGTCGGCCCAGTGCCACGGTGCGTCGTCGACCGTGACGTGGATGTGGCCGATCCGCGGTGACACGTCGAGCGCGTTCGGGCCGTAGACCGGCACGATCCGCAGGTTCTCGGCCTGGTAGCGGATCACGACCAGTCCTTTGGCGAGCTGGTCCGGGAGCGGTGCGTCCACCACCAGCGCGGGTTTGGGCTGGGACTCCAGCGGAACGACGGGCGCGGGTGACCAGCTCGGGTCGGCGACGGCCACCGGTGACGGTGGCGCGGCGGGAGCTGGAGTGTTCGGCGCGCATGCGGCCGCGAGGACGACAGTGGCGGTGACGAAGCCGCCGACGGCGATTTTGTGGATCATGAACCGACGGTAAGCGCACCGTGACCGTCCCGGCGTCCGTCGGACGACGTCACCGCTGTAGGTCACGAGCGCGAGCCGGGTCGACGGTCGCCGGCGAAGCTCGATGTCAGGCTTGGCAGCTCTCGATGATGTGCTATGCAGGAAGGACACGAGGTCCTCCCGATCCGAAGGATGGGCAGAGCATGACGTCGGAGTCACTCGAGGTACGGAGCCGTCAGCTCTCCCCCGAAGACGTCGACAAAGTCGTACTGCATCTCCACGACCGCGGATACGCAATCCTCGAAAACGTCATCCCGCGAGAAGAGGTCGAAGCCGCACGCGCCGAGTACCTGCGAACCTTCGAGGAGTTCAAGGCAACGAACAGCACGCGGCTGCAGACCAGCCACAGCGGAAGCGGTCACTACCAGATCCAGCCGCACCTGGCCGGACGCTTCGGCGGCGCGCTCTACCTGGCGAATCCCGCAGTGTTGCAGTGTCTCCGGCCGATCCTCGGCGCAGGTCTGAAGATTGCCTTCTGCAACTCGAACCTCACCCAGCCGGGGTCCAGCTACCAACGAGTGCACCGGGACTGTCCGCCCACGTTCGACGGCGAGATCAGCGTCCCGACCCCGCCATCCCTGTTGGCGGTGAACATCCTGCTCTGCGATTTCACCACCGAAAACGGCAGCACGGAAGTCTGGCCGGGGACGCATCTCATCGTCGACACCCTGCGCGGGACAGCCGGCGCCACGGATCTCGAGAAGCGGACCGAGGGGTGGCCCGCGACCCGGACGAACGCGCCCGCGGGGTCCGCCGTCATCCGCGACCTTCGGCTCTGGCACCGGGGAACGCCGAACCACACGACCGCGCCCCGCATGATGCTTTCCTTGGTCTACAAAAGGAACTGGGTCGCCTGGCGCAACCACGCGTCCCTCGAGGCGCCGGCGGAGGTCATGGCGGATTGGCCGGTCGAGGTGCGAGAACTGGTCCGGCCCTGAAGCCGGTGTCACCCCGATCGCTCGGCCGAAAGCGTCGCGACTTCGGACCGCACTGTCTCGGCGCAGGCGCTCCAGCTGTACCGCGCCAGCAGGTGCTCACGAAGTTCCCTCGCTCGGCGGCGAGCCTCGTCGAGGTCGGTCAGCGTTCGGGTCAACGCGTCGGACCACAATCTCACGCGCTCTTCGTGGACATAGCTGTCGGACACCGTCCCGGAGAGGCCGAGCGCGGCCGGTACCCGTCGTGGATCGCTCAAGAACATCCCCACCCCGCTGTTCTCCCGGCTGACGAGGACGGGGATCGCGTGGCTGGCAGCCTCGAACGCCACCAGCCCGAACCCCTCGTGCTGAGAGGTCACCAGCAGCAGATCGGCCGCGCGAAGCTCCCGCTCGACCGCTGTCCTGTCGGTCGTGAACGGCCGAACCCACACCGGCGACCGCGCGCGTTCGGAGAGGGTTCGCTCCAGGCCGTCGATCGACTCTTCGCGGGCGCCGCGCAGCACGAGTTGCGCTCTCATCCCGTTCTGCCTCAGGACGCCGACGATGTCGGCGGCCAAGCCGGACTCCTTGATCGGATCATCGAGCCGGCCGAGGACCAGAATCCGGAACTCGTCGCCGTGGTGCCCGTTCTCCGCCACCGCGCTGTCGCTGATTCCCGGCACGATCTCCCGGATGCGTTCAGCGGGCACGCCGTGCGAAGCCGCGAGGCGACGTGCCCGCATGGTGAGCAGCGGTCCCAGGGCGAACACGATGTCCGCTGCCCCGGCGATCGACACGTCGATCTCCGCGAGCAGGTCCGCGCGCCCGCGAAGCCCTCTGAGCCGATTCCCTTCCTCGGGGCTGGTGTGGATGAACAGGGCGGCCTTCGCGTCCGGGTATACCCGATTCCGCAAATAGACGGCAGCCGAACCGGAAAACCGGGAGTGACCGATCAGGAGGTCGACCTTTCCGGGAAGTTCTTCGGTGCGCAGGAGCTGGCCGGCCGAATCGATTCCCGGCAGCGGATCGAGTGCCTGCACCCGGACGAGACCGTCACTCGCGCCCGGTTCCGCGACACGCGCCGTCACCTGACAACCGACGCCCGCAAGCGCCTGGCTCAGTTGCTGGTTGAAGACCGATATCCCGTTGTGTCCCGACCACTCCGTGTGTAGAGTCAAGATGTGCTGCGAAGGCGATATCCGAGTCATTGACAATTCCCCCGAGTAACGTCGGAACTGGTCCCTGTATGTCACGTACTCTACGGGGGAGACGGATGGCACGGCAAGAATCCGCCGGAGACACGGAGAAGAAACGTCCGGTGCTCGCCGCCGTGACAGGGCACTTCATCGAAGTCTACGATGCCGCACTGTACGGATTGTTTGTCCTTCCGATCGCAAAAGCGTTCTTCCCGGCAGGGAACGACGACCGGGCCTTCCTGGCAGCGCTCATCGTGTTTGGTGTTTCTTTCGTGGCGCGGCCGATCGGCGGTATCGCCGTCGGCCTTCTCGCCGATCGCATCGGGCGGCAGAAGACGCTGGTCGCGACCATTTTGGCCGTCGGCTCGGCCACCGCCGCGGTCGGCGCGTTGCCGACCTATGCCCAAGCGGGAACCCTGGCACCGATTCTGCTCTTTGTATGCAGGATAGTTCAAGGATTCGCGTCCGGCGGCGAGACGACGGTGATCCCCGTCTACCTCGGCGAGCAGGCGGAGCCGAGGCGGCGTGGTCTCATCACCTCACTGATCGCGGTAGCCGGAAACGCGGCCACGGTGCTCGCGGCGCTGGCCGGCGCCACCCTGTCCGCCCGGCTTCCGCCGGCCGCCTTCGACTCCTGGGGCTGGCGAACTCCCTTCCTGGCGGCGATCCCGCTCGCCGTTCTCGGGTTCCACCTTCGCCGCAAGCTTTCCGAGCCGCTCCCCGGCCGGGACCGCGAAGGCTTCCGATTCAGGTTCAGGAAAATTCGCGCGAACTGGAAAACCGTGGCCCAGCTCAGCCTGCTGGGCGGCCTCGGCACCCCGGTCTACCTGCTGATTGTCTACTATCCAAGCTTTCTGATCCGCGTCTCCGGGCTGCCCGAAGCGCAGGCGCGGCTGATGCCGTTGATCCTGATCGCCGGGTCCGCGCTGCTCAATCCCGTGGTGGGCGTACTCGGCGATCGCCTCGGCAGGAAAGTGCCCCTCTTGCTGGCCGCGGGGGTCAGTATCGCGACCGCCGTCCCGGCTTTCTCGATAGCGACCGGCGGCACCTTGGCCGGCGCCATCATCGGCGGCATTCTCCTCGCCCTGCCGATTCCGTTGTGTCTCGGCTCGATTCACGCGGTGTCGATGGAACTGTATCCCAGAGACATTCGCGCCACGGCAGGCGGACTGGCGAGTACCGTGGGCGGATTGGTCTTCTCCGGATTGCCACCGGTGGTGATCCAGCTGCTGTCGTCGACCTCGGTCGGCCACACACTCGCGCCCGCTCTCGTGTTGATGGCGTGTGGATCGATCGGCCTGCTGGCCGCGCTGCGCCTCCCGGACACCCGAACCATCCGCATCGACCAGTAGGAGCTCGGCCAGATGTCTTCCGGCGACGGCAAGTACACGTTCGCGAACCCCGCCGCCGAGCAGACCCGCCTGCGCCGGCTGGCGCAGGCGTGCGAAGAGCCGACCCGGGCGGTGCTCAGGTCCGCGGGCGTGTCCCCCGGTATGCGCTGTTTGGACATGGGCTGCGGACCAGGCGAGGTGATGCGATTGCTCGGTGCCGAGGTCGAGCCGGGCGGGAAAGTGACCGGTATGGACCTCCACGCGAGCCTGCCCGGAGATTCCCTGTCGGAACTGCGGACGTCGTCGACGGTCGGCTTCGACTTCCGCCAGATCGACATCGAACTCGTGCCGGCCGTGCCCGGCGGGCCGTACGACGTGGTCTTCTCCCGGTTGCTGCTGCCGCATGTCGAGGACCCTGCCGGGATCGTGCGCAAGCTGTACGACTCGGTGGCTCCGGGTGGCATACTGCTGCTTCAGGAGTTCGACAACACATCCTGGCAGGTTCACCCACCGTTCGACGGCTCGGATCTGCCGCGAAGAACACTCGCCGCCACATTCAGCGCGTTGGGAAAAGACCCGCAACTCGCCTACCGGCTACCTCTCCTGCTGCGCGCCGCCGGGGCAACCGGGCCGGTCGACCTGCGAGGAAATTCCTGGATCAGCTCGCAGGGACCCGAAGGAGCTGCCGAACTCCTGGGCGCGCTGGAGGCGTTCCGTTCGACCGCGCTCGCGACCAAGACAGTCAGCGAGCCGGAGCTGCGCCGCTTCGAGCGGGATCTGCGCCGGCATTACCGGACGAATCCGTGGTCGTACCAGTTGTCGCCGACCCTCGTCTCCGTGTGGACGCGAAAACCGCTCCACTACATCCCGCCATCGACCGATATTTCGGCGCCATTGACGTAACTCGAGCGATCGCTTGCCAGGAACAGGACCACTTCCGCGACTTCGGCCGATGTTCCCGGTCGTCCCAAAGCTACCTGTGTCCGAAGACGTTGCCTTATCGCCGCCATTTCTGCGGCCGGCAAATCGACCGGATCGGGTGGCGCGATCATCCCGGGCGTGACCAGGTTGACCCGGATGGACCGCGGACCGAGCTCCCGGAACAAGGACCGGGTCAGCCCCAAGAGACTCGCCTTGGCGGCCGTGTAGCCAACCCTGCCGCTCCTCCCGAGCGCCGCGATCCGCGATCCGATGTTGATGACGGATCCGCCCTCTCGAACCATGGGCAAGAGCCGTTGGGTCACCAGGAGCGGACCGACGACATTGATGTCGGCCATCTGGCGAAGTGACTCGGCCGAAGCTTCGGTGAGCGGGGCACCATGGACAAGAGCTGCATTGTTCACTATTGTGTCGAGGCCGTCCGGAAAGGTTTCCGCGCAGACATCGGCAACGTGCTCGACACCCTCCGAACTGCTGATGTCCGCCCTGACGACGACATGCGAACCGAGTTCGGCCAGCTGACTCCGGGTGTTTTCCGCCGCCGCGCTGTCCGTGCTGTAGCAAGTGACGATTTGCGCGCCGGAACCAGCCAGCGCGACGCACACCGCTCGCCCGATCCCCTTCGTCCCACCGGAAACGAACGCTGCCTTGCCTGAAAGTAGCGGATCGCTCACCAGTCGATTCTGCCGCCCCCGCACCCGAGAAGGCAATGCGCAAGCCGCACAGGTGCCCACGCGGTTTCGGCTGTAGCTGAAAGCCTCGCGGGCGACGCGGCCCACTGCTAGGCTGGGGCTGACACACGAAGCGCCGAACGAATCAGCTGGGGGTCGAGACACGGCGGCGAAGACAATCGCGCGCTTTGCCATGCCGGCGGCCGGTGTCACACTGGCCATGGCCGGCTGACCGGACCGGCAACCGCAGCAGCGGAAAGCCGCGGCCCCGGGGGACAATACCCTGTCCAACGGTTCGAGAATCCCGCAGCGGATGTGGGAAGGCCGCAACCCGGCACGCGCCGGTCAGCGGTTCGGATACTCGAGCACAGCCAGGACGCTGCGGTCGTCGTCCTCGTCAACGAGTTCAGGTTCTTCATCCGCGACCGGGCCGGCCGGGCGGCTGCGGCGGGGGCGCGGTGCGGAAAGCCGACCTCGCCCGGATCCGGCGGGCCGGCTCATGACCGCGGCACAGTGGCTGCCGGTCCTGAGGACGTTGGCGGTGTATCTCGTCGGCGTGGGGTTGCGTCCGGAGCGAGCCCCGGCTGAGCTGCGGCGCGAGCGGCCCGGCACGAAGCCGCGGTGATTGCGGTATACCCGGAGCAGTGGAGGAAATCCGAACCGAGTTCATCAGGCCGCTGCTGACGGCGTTGTCCGCGCATCCCGCGGAACGCCCTGCCTACTCCGACGGCCGGCGGACGCTGACCTACGGTGAGCTGGCCCGCGCCAGTGCCGATCTGGCCACCGGCCTCGACGTCTCCCGAGGCGATCGCGTGCTGGTCCACGTCGGCAACCGGGTCGAGTTCGTCGTCGCCCTGCTGGCGGTGCTGCGCGCGGCGGCCGTCGGGGTGCCGGTGAGCGCGCGGTCGACCGAGGCCGAGCTGGCCCACCTGGCCGAAGACTCGGGGGCGACGCTCCTGATCACCGAGGCGCGGCACGCCGAGCTGGGAGCACGGCTGGGGCTGCGGGTGCTCCTCGTCGAGGACCCACCGCCGGCCGCGGGATCGCCGCGGGACGACCTCGGGCTGGACGAGCCGGCTTGGCTGCTCTACACCTCCGGGACCACCGGACGGCCGAAGGGCGTTCGCCTTTCGCAGCGGGCGATGCTGTGGTCGGCCGCCGCCTGCTACGCCCCCGTCTACGGGATCGAAGCCGGTGACACCGTCGTGTGGCCGCTGCCGCTCCATCACGCCTACGCCCTGTCGCTCGCCTTCACCACCACGATCGCGCTCGGCGCCCACACCCGCCTCGCCGACGGCTGCTCGCCGGACCTGCTCGCCGAGTACCCGGGCTGCGTGCTCGCCGGGGTGCCGGCCACCTACCTCCGGCTCCGGCAGGAGGCCGACGGCCCGGTGACCCCGCCGAGATTGTGCTTGACCGGCGGCGCGCCGTGCACGCCGGCGACCCGCGCCGCGGTCCGGGAGCTGTTCGGCCTTCCGCTGCTCGACGGCTACGGGAGCACCGAAACGGGAAAGGTCGCGGTGGAGCGGCCCGGTGAGCCGGGACTGGTCCCGGTGCCCGGCATGGAGGTCCGGATCGACGCGGGGGAGGTGCTCGTCCGCGGCCCGGGACTGATGCTGGGCTACCACGGGCAGACCGGGTCGCCGGTGCGGGACGGCTGGTACCGCATGGGCGACGCCGGCCGGTTCGAAGGCGGCCGGCTGGTGCTCGACGGCCGGGTCGACGACGTGATCGTCTGCGGTGGCCAGAACGTCCACCCGACCGAGATCGAGGCGGTGCTGGAAGAGTCCCCTTCGGTGCGGGACGTCCTCGTGACCGGCCGGCCCGACGACGTCGTCGGGCAGGTGCCGGTGGCCTTCGTGGTCGCCGGGCCGGACGGCTTCGACGCCGAAGAGCTGCGTCGCCGCTGTCTGAGCCGGCTTTCCCTGCACAAAGTTCCGGTGGCCTACGTCGAAGTCGGCTCGATCCCGCGGACGGCGTCGGGCAAACCGAAGCGGAACGCCCTGAAACAGCCGGATCTCGCCGCGGTGGTGCGGGCCGAGCTGACGGCCCTCTGCGGACACGACGGCGGCGACGGCTGGCGGGACCGGCCCTTCACCGACCTCGGCTTGTCCTCCCTGGCCGGCGTGCAGTTCCGGCACCGGATCACCGCGCTGACCGGCGTGCCCGTCCCGCACTCGCTGATCTACGACTTCCCCACGCCGGGCGCGGTGATCGCCGAGCTGACGCGGCTGCGCTCGGCGGGCCCGGCGGTGCCGGCGCGACCGGAGAAGGCGCCGTCCGCGGAACCGATCGCCGTCGTGGCGATGGCGTGCCGGTTTCCCGGCGGGGTGCGTTCGCCGGAGGACCTGTGGCGGCTCGTGGCGGACCGGGTGGACGCGACCGGGGAATTCCCCGCCGATCGCGGCTGGGACGTGGCGGGGCTGTACGACCCGGATCCGGACCGGATCGGGCACTCGGTGACCCGCCGCGGCGGGTTCCTCGACGGGTTCGCGGACTTCGACCCCGGGATGTTCGGCATCTCCCCGCGGGAAGCCCTGGCCACCGACCCGCAGCAGCGGTTGCTGCTGGAGACGTCCTGGGAGGCGTTCGAACGGGCGGGCCTCGACGTCGCCGCGCTGCGCGGCAGCGACACGGGCGTGTTCGTCGGCGTGATGCACGAGGACTACGCGAGCCGGTTCACCACTCCCCACGAACTCGAGGCGTGGCTGGGCATCGGCTCCTCGCACGCGGTGGCCTCGGGCCGGATCTCCTACACCTTCAGGCTCACCGGACCGGCCCTCACCGTCGACACGGCCTGCTCGTCGTCGCTGGTCGCGCTGCACCTCGCGGTGAAGGCGCTGCGCGAAGGCGAGTGTTCGCTCGCCCTCGCCGGCGGGGCCACCGTGATGGCCACCCCGCGGACGTTCCTGGCCTTCAGCCGGCAGCGTGGCCTCTCACCGGACGGCCGCTGCCGGTCCTACGCGGCCGGAGCGGACGGCACGGCGTGGTCCGAGGGCGCCGGGGTGATCCTGCTCGAACGGCTGTCCGACGCCCGCCGGCACGGGCACCCGGTGCTGGCGGTGCTGCGCGGCAGCGCGGTGAACGCCGACGGCGCGTCGAACGGCCTGACCGCGCCCAGCGGACGCGCCCAGCAGGCGCTGATCGCGGCGGCGCTCGCGGACGCGGGACTGGCCGCCGCGGACGTCGACGCCGTCGAAGGGCACGGGACGGGAACGCCGCTGGGCGACCCGATCGAAGCGGACGCGCTGATGGCGGCGTACGGGCGTGGCCCGCGCCGGGAGCCGCTGTGGCTGGGCTCGGTGAAGTCGAACATCGGCCACACCCAGGCCGCGGCCGGGATCGCCGGCGTGATCAAGGCGGTGACGGCGTTGCAGCACGAGCACCTGCCGCCGTCGCTGCACGCGGACGAGCCGAGCCCGCACGTCGACTGGCCGGCCGGCGGGGTGGCGCTGCTGGCGGAGGGCCGGCCGTGGCCGCGGACGGACCGGGTCCGCCGGGCGGGCGTGTCGGCGTTCGGGATCGGCGGCACCAACGCCCACGTGATCGTCGAGGAGGCACCGCGGTCGGAGGCGCCGGCGCGGCGGCCGTTCCCCGCGGCGCCCTGGTTGCTCAGCGCCGCGGACGGCGACGCCCTCCGGCTCGTCGCGGCCGGGTTGGCCGAAGCGCCCGACACCGTCGACGTCGCCTACACCCTGGCCCGGCGGACGCCTCTGGCCCACCGCGTGCTGGTGCCCGCGGCGAACCGGGAGGCCCTGCGAGCCGTTGCCGAAGGGCGCGTGCCCGGCCGGACCGTCCGAAGTGGAACCCGGCTGGCCGTGCTGTTCGGCGGGCAGGGCGCGCAGCGGGCCGGGATGGGCCGGGACCTGGCCGAGCAGTTCCCGGTGTTCGCCGACGCCTTCGACGAGGCGTGCGAAGCCCTGGGGGGCAATGTGCGCGCCATCGCCTTCTCCGGCGGGGAAGCGCTGGACCGCACCGACCACGCCCAAGCCGCGTTGTTCGCCTTCGGCGTCGCGCAGTACCGGCTGTTCGAGTCGTGGGGCCTGCGCCCGGACGTCCTGCTGGGCCACTCGATCGGGGAGATCACCGCCGCGCACGTCGCCGGCGTGCTGACGCTGGCGGACGCGGCGACGCTCGTGGCGGCGCGCGGCCGGCTCATGGCCGCGCTGCCCGGCGGCGGGGTGATGATCGCCGTCGAGGCCACCGAGGCGGAGGTGGTCCCGCACGTGGGCGACGCGGTGGCCGTCGCCGCGGTCAACGGGCCGCGTTCGGTGGTGCTCTCCGGGGAGAGGGCCGCGACGACGGCACTCGCCGATCGCTTCGGCGGCGGGACGCTGCTGCGCGTCAGCCACGCCTTCCATTCGCCGCTGCTGGAGCCGATGCTCGACGAGTTCCACGAGGTCGCCGCCGGTCTGCGGCACCACCGTCCCGTGCTTCCGCTCGTCTCCTGCGTGACCGGAGAACCGGTCGAGGAGATCGAACCCGGCCATTGGCGCCGGCACGCCCGCTCGACCGTGCGGTTCGCCGACGCGCTCGCCACGGCGGCGGCGCCCGGTCCGGCCGTCGGCCTCGAGATCGGCCCGGCTCCGGTGCTCGGCCGCCTGGCCGCCGGCGTCATGCCGGTCGTGACGGCCACGAAGTCGGACTCCGGGATGCTGGCCGCGGCGGGCGCGGTGCACACGGCCGGCGGCCGGGTGGACTGGCCCGCGGTGTTCGCCGGCTCGGGCGCGCGGATCACGCCGCTGCCCACGTACCCGTTCAAGCGCACCCGGTACTGGCTGGACCAGCCGGCCCCGGAACAGGATGGCGGCGACCACGCCGTGCTCGGCCCCGCGCTCGAGGCGCCCGGCTCGCCGCGGGTGGTCCACGGCGGCTCGCTCGGCGTCCGCCGCCACCGGTGGCTCGCCGACCACGTCGTCGGCGGATCCGTGCTGGTGCCCGGGACGGTGTTCGCCGAGCTGGCCCTGCACGCCGGTGGCGCGGCCGTCGGGGAACTCGCGATCGAAGCCCCGCTGCGCCTCGGCACCGAGGACGTCCACGTCCAGGTCGTGGTGGACGAGCCGAGGATCGACGTCTACGCCCGGGGGCGCGACGAGAAGCACTGGCGGAAGCACGCCGGCGGGAAGCTGCGCCCGCGCGGTCCGCGGCCGTCCGGCTGGAGCGGGGAGTGGCCGCCGGCCGGGGCCGCGGAAGCCGACGTCGCCGAGGCCTACCGCGGGCACGCCTACGGACCGGCTTTCCGAGCCGTGCGACGGTTGTGGGCGCGCGATGCCGAGTTCTTCGCCGAGGTCGAGGTGCCGCCGGGCGCCGGGGGCCGGTTCGAGCTGCACCCGGTCCTGCTGGACGCGGCCGTGCACGCGACCGCGCTCGCCGAGGGGCCGGCGGCGCAGCCGCGGGTGCCGTTCCTCTGGAGCGGGGTCGAGGTCTACGCGCCCGGTGCCCGGCGGGCCCGGGTGCACGGTGTCCGCCTCGGCTCCGGCGCGGTCCGCGTCACGCTGTACGACGAAGCCGGGAACCCGGTGGCGGTGGTCGAATCGCTGACGACCCGGCCGATGGCGGCGCCCGACACGATGCTCTACCGTCCACAGTGGATTCCAATGTCGCCGGTGGCGGCCACCGAACCGGTCCGGACCGTCGAAATCACGCCGGGTGACGTGCGCGCGGCGGCCGGGCACGCGCTCACTGTGCTGCAGGACTGGCAGGGCAGCGGCGACCGGCTGCTCCTCGTCACCCGCAACGCGACCGGCCCCGACCCCGACCCGGCCGCCGCGGCGGCGTGGGGCCTGGGCTGCGCGGCCGCGGCGGAACACCCGGGCCGGATCGGCCTGGTCGACCTCGAACCGGGGTTCCCCGCGGCGCGGGCCGCGGACCTCGCCGGCGGCAGCGCGGAGCCGCAGGTCGCCGTCCGCGACGGCGTGCCGCACGCGCTGCGGATCACCCGCGCCGCCCCGGCGCCGGCGCAGCCGGTCGACCCGTCCGGGACGGTGCTGATCACCGGCGGGACGGGGGCCCTCGGCGCCCTGCTGGCCCGGCACCTCGTCACCGCGCACGACGTCCGGCACCTCCTGCTGGTGAGCCGCAGCGGGCCGGCGGCACCCGGAGCCGGCGAACTGCTCGCGTCCCTGCGGTCACTGGGCGCGGACGTGCGGATCGTCGCGGCCGACGTCGCGGATCGGGCCACCGTGGCGCGGCTGGCCGGCAGCTGCGATCCGCCGTTGACGGCGGTCGTGCACAGCGCGGCCGTGGTCGACGACGGTGTCCTGGCGGCCCAGACGCCGGAACGCCTGGACGCGGTGCTGCGCCCCAAGGCGGACGCGGCGCTGGTCCTCGACGAGGTGACCCGGGATCTGCCCTTGACGGCCTTCATCCTGTTTTCCTCGGTTGCCGGCGTGTTCGGCAAGGCCGGGCAGGCGAACTACGCGGCCGCGAACCGGGTGCTGGACGCGCTGGCGTGCCGCCGCCGCGCGGCCGGACGGCCGGCGTTGTCGCTGGCGTGGGGGCTGTGGGAGCTGGGCACCGGTCTGGGCGACCGGATCTCGGCCACGGCCCGGCGGCGGATCCGCGCGTCCGGCGTGGAAGGGCTGACGGCCGAGCAGGGCTTGGCGCTGTTCGACGCCGCGCTCGGCTCGGCCGAACCCGTGCTGGTGCCCGTCCGGTTCGACCCGGCGGCGCCGCTGGCACCGCCGACCGCCGGTTCGTCCGCCCGCTTGCCCGCGGCGCGGCAGAGCTGGCCGGAGAACCCGGCCGAGCCGGAGCTGCGTGAGCTGCTGCGAGCGGAGGTCGCGGCGGTCCTGGGCCACCCGGACGCCGCCGTGATCGCCGACGACCACCCGTTCCCGGAACTCGGGTTCGATTCCCTCACCGTGATCGAGCTGCGCACCCGCCTCGCCGGGTTGTCGGGCATCGACCTGCCCGCCACCGTCGTCTTCGACCGGCCCACGGTCGCCGAGCTGGCGCGGCACCTCCTGGATCTCCGGCGTACCGCGGGCATTGCTCGGTAGGAACACCGCACCGGGGCGGTGGCTCATGCGCGGGTGTTCACCAGCTTCGGCCACAGCGCGGACCACGGCTCGGTCCGGCCGCTCGCGAGCCACAACGGCACGCCGTCGAAGTAGCTCGGTTTCGCGGCGCCGGTGTCGACTTTCCCGATCGGCCGCAGCTCGGCGAAGTGCCCGAGCAGCGGCCGCGGGTCGGCGCCCACGAACAGCACGTCCGTCATCTCCTCGGACGGCACGACCAGCGTCGCGTACCCGCGGTTGCCACTGGCCGGCTCCGGCAGGCCGAGGTCGCGGCCGTAGCGGTCGAGCGCGCTCGCTTCCCAGTAGGTCTCGGTCACCACCGCGGTCCGAGCCCGCTCGGGCAGCCGCGCGAACGCGCCGGCCACCGAGCGGGCGGCCTCCGGCCAGCCGATCTCGGCGTAGGCCAGCGGCGGGGACGGCAGCGACGGGTGCTCGGTCAGCCACGCCCGCGGCCAGATCGGCAACGTGAGGGGCAGGACGAGCAACGCGGACAGCACGTAGCACGGCCAGGTCGTGATCCACCGCCACCAGCGCGCCGGCTCTCCCCGTTCGAGCGCGACCGCGGCCATGGCCCAGCACACCGGGTACAGCCCGGCGAGGTAGTAGAGCCGGCCGTTCACCGCCAGGAACACCACGGTCAGCAGCACCACCGTCCAGCCGAGGAAGCGGAGTTCCCGGTTGCGCAAGAGCCGCCACAGGCCGTAGCAGAGCAGGACGGCGCCGACCGGGAGGCCGGCGACGAACAGTGCCCCCGGCACGAACGTCAGCCGGCCGCCCCAGGTGTCTTCGACTTCCGCCGAGATCGCCGCGCCCATGCCCAGCTGCGGCCAGCCGTGCGTGGCCTGCCACAGCAGCGTCGGCACCAGCGCCACCGCGGCGATCGCCGCGCCGAGCCACAACCCGGGCCGGCGCAGCAGTTCCCGTGGTCCGCACACGAGGACCGCGACACCGGCGGCGAGCCAGAAGCCGGCGATGAGGAACTTCGTGTACAGCGCGATCGCCGTGACGACGCCGGCCCAGACGAGCAGGCCGTCGGCGCGGGTGCGCAGCCAGCGGACCAGCAGCCACAGCACCAGTGTCCACAAAAGCGGGTCCACTGTGGACGTGGCGAGGTAGTGCCCGCCCGCCAGGAACAGCGACGACACGCCGAAGGTGGCCGCGGCGAGCGTCTGGGCTTTCCCGCCGCCGCCCAGCTCGCGGGCGATCAGCGCGGTGAGCGCGATTCCGGCGAGCATGGCCAGCATCGCCGGGATCCGCAGCACGAACGGCGAGTGCCCGAGCGCGTCCATCGCCTGGGCCAGCAACGGAAGCAGCGGCGGCTGGTCGACGTATCCCCAGGCGAGGTGCCGTCCGGCGGCCAGGAAGTACAGCTCGTCGCCGAAGTAGCCGTAGCGGTTCGCCGTCAGCAGCAACGGGATCGCCAGCACCCCCATCACGACCGCCACCGGCTTCACGGCGACCGGGTGGAGCCGGGCGGGGGCGGGCGCGGTCGTCACTCCCATCGGAACACCCGCGCCGCGATCGTCGAGCAGCCGATGGCGAACACCGCCATCGCGCCGAGCTGCAGCAGCTCCGGGGCGTCGCCGGCCCAGGTGGCGCGCAGCGCGTTGAGCGTGCCGCCCAGTGGCAGGACGTCGGCGACGTGCTGCAGGAAGACCGGCAGCTTCTCCTTCGGCACCCACACCCCGCCCAGCGCGAGCATCGGGAAGAACAGCGCGCTCCCGATGCCACTGGCCGCGCGGCCGGTCGGGGCCAGGGCTGCCACCAGCAGGCCGACGGAGAACAGCGCGACGGCCCCGAGCACGAGTGACAGCAGGAAACCGCCCGGGTTGCCCGGCAACGGGATGCCGAGCGCGAGGCCTCCGACCCCGGCGATCAGCACGACCACGGCGACGGCGGCGGCGAGGTTCACCAGCAGCTGCGCGGCGAGCAGCAGGCTCGGCGGCACGGGACTGGCGGAAAGCCGCTTCAGCAGGCCCTTTTCGCGGTAGGTGCCCATCGCGGCCGGGAACAGCGTGAGCGCCAGCATGGCCAGCAGGATCGTGATGGCCATCGGCGCGATGAAGGTGGCCAGTACGCTGTGCCCGCCGAACTCGGGGTCCGGCTCGTTCACCCCGGGCAGCAGCCCGAACACCAGCAGCAGCGCGAGCGGGATGCCGACGACGATGGCCGGCGCGCCCGGGTCCCGCAGGAACACCTTCGCCTCGGCGGTGGTCAGCTTGGTCAGGACGGACATGGTTTCCCCCTCATTCCGGCCGGTGGCCGGTCAGGGCCGCGAACGCGTCGTCGAGGCCGGCCTGCTCGACGCGCAGGTCCCCGGCGATCACTCCCCGCCGGGCCAGCAGCGACGTCACCGCGTGGAGCACGTTGCCGTGGCCGCTGACGACGAACTGCTCGCCGCGCCGTTCGACGCGGCGGACATCCGCCAGCGCTTCGAGCGCGCCGGGGTCGAGCGGCGCCGACGGCCGGAACCGCACGACCTGCTTGTCGGTCACCCCGGCGATCAGCCCGGCCGGCGAGTCGAGGGCGACGACGCGGCCGGCGTCGACGACGGCGATCCGGTCGCAGAGCCGTTCGGCTTCTTCCATGAAGTGGGTGACCAGCAGGATGGTCACGCCCTTGGCGCGCACGGTCTCGATGAGGTCCCACGTGTCGCGGCGGGCCTGCGGGTCGAGGCCGGTCGTGAGCTCGTCGAGCACCGCCAGCTCCGGGCTCCCGACGAGCGCGAGCGCGATGGACAACCGCTGCTGCTGGCCCCCGGACAGCTTCTTGTACGCGGTGTTCCGGTGCTCGGTCAGGCCGAGCGTGGCCAGCAGCTCGCCGGGATCGGCCGGCGTCCGGTAGAACGCGGCGTAGAGGTCGAGCAGCTCGCCGACCCGCAGCTTGTCCTGCAGCCGGCTCTCCTGGAGCTGGACGCCGACGCGCTGGCGCAGCTCGGCGCGGTCGCGGCGCGGGTCGAGCCCCAGCACCGACAGCCTCCCGCCGTCGGGCACCCGGAGCCCTTCCAGGCACTCCACGGTCGTCGTCTTGCCCGCGCCGTTCGGGCCCAGGATGCCGAAGATCTCCCCGCGCTCGACGTCGAACGAAACGTCGTCGACCGCGACCTTGTCCCCGTACCGCTTGTGGAGGTGCTCGACCTCGATGACCGGCATGCCGCCGTCCCTTCCCGATCCGTTTCCGACGGATCGAGAATCCCGTGGCGCCCCGGCCCGGCGCGTCGGCACAACGGTCCGCATCGCCTCCTTCGTTCGGAGGATGCGGTGATCGGTGTGTCAGTCTCGCGGCGCCAGGTAGCCGCGGGAAAACGCGGCGGCGACGGCGGCTGCCCGGTCGTTGACGCCCAGCTTCGCGTACACGTGCAGCAGGTGCGTCTTGACCGTCGTTTCGCTGATGAAGAGCCGCTTCGCCGCTTCGCGGTTCGTCGAGCCCTGGGCGATCAGCTCCAGCACTTCCAGTTCGCGCTGTGACAGCGGTGCCTGGGCCGGCTTGCGCACCTGTCCCAGGAGCCGGGTCGCGATGGCGGGGGAAAGCACCGCCTGTCCGTGTGCCGCGGCCTCCACCGCGCGGACGAGCTCCGCCCTCGGCGCCTCCTTGAGCAAGTAGCCGGTGGCGCCGGCTTCGATGGCCGGCAGCACGTGGCTGTCCGTGTCGTACGTGGTGAGCACCAGCACCCGTGCCGGCACCCCGCGCTTCGCCAGCTCCTTGATGGCGGCGACCCCGTCGGTCCCGGGCATCCGCAGGTCCATGAGGATCACGTCGGGGCGGAGGCGCTCCGCGGCCGAGACCGCTTCCGCACCGTCACCGGCTTCGCCGACCACCTCGAAACGTGGATCGGCGCCGAACATGCCGCGCAGCCCGTCCCGCACCACCGGGTGGTCGTCGACGATCAGCAGGGAGATCAACTTTCGCTCCCGGCGGGGATCGCCGGCACCGTCACCGTGATCGCGGTGCCCCCGCCCGGCTCGGACTCGACGTCCAGCCGCCCGGCGAGCAGCTGCACCCGCTGCCGCATGCCGGCGAGCCCGAAGCCCCCGTCCTCGGAACCGCCGGCACGCTCGGCGCCGGGCCGGAAACCCACTCCGTCGTCCAGCACGTCGAGCGTCACCAGGTCCTCCATGTACGACAGGGTCAGGGAGACCCGGTTGGCCCCCGCGTGCTTGGCGACGTTGGTGAGCGCCTCCTGCGCGGTCCGCAGCAGTGTCACCTCGACGTCGGTGTGCATCGGCCGGGCGTCGCCGGTCGTGGTCAGCACCGCCTCGACGCGGTTCAGCTTCGACCAGCGCTCGGCCACGTCGCCGATCGCGTCCGGGAGGCGGGCCTGCGCCAGTGCGGACGGTCCCACCGCGTGCACCGTCCGGCGGGCCTCGGTGAGGCTGTCGCGGGCCAGGTCCATCGCGTTCGCCACGTGCCGGCGCGACACCGCCGGTTCGTCCGTCGCCTGCTCGGCGGCCTGGAGCTGGGTGAGGATACCGGCCAGTCCCTGCGCGAGGGTGTCGTGGATCTCCCGCGCCATCCGCTGCCGCTCGGCGAGCACGCCGGCCTCGCGGGCCTGCGCCAGCAGCTGGGCGTGCAGGCCCGCGTTCTCCGCCAAAGCGTTCTCCAGCTCGGCGTTGGTCTTGTGCAGCTCGACCAGCGCCCGCTTCTGCCGGTGATTGCGCCGGTCGGACATCACGTCGGCGTGGAAGGCCACCGTGGCCATCACCGTGGTGAGCACGCTGACGGCGGGCCACTTCCACCACTGGTCGGCCGTGATGCCGTCGGCCCCTCCCACGTAGGAGACCGCCGAGACCGCGGACGTGACGGCCACGCCGACGTACCGCCACCGGCCCTTCAGGTACTGGAAGGCGTGCACGTAGCCGATGAAGGCGAAGAAGCCGAACCAGGGCGTGAGCAGCACCAGGAAGGCGGTCAACACCACGAGCCCCGTGTAGTACAGGCCCATCAAGGGCGCGTTGCGGTGCGACTCCGGGTGGAACGTGTGGAACCAGACGACCCACGCCGTGAGCAGGGCCGAGAGCCCGAGCACCGCCGGAAGCTGGACCTCCGCGTTCCACAGCGGCTGCAGCAGGGGCAGCACGACGCTGACCGCCAGCAGCGGGTACGGGAGCACTTTCAGGATCGCGGTCTCCCTGCGCTCCCAGCGGGAGAACTCCTCGCGCAACTCGGCCTCGACACTCACGACCTGCAATGATCGCACGCTTTCGCGCCGGTGGTGCCCATGCCGGACAACTCCTGGTTCCGCAAGCGAAGTGCTGGTTTCCCGTCCCGGCACACCGTCCCACACCGGCACCGGGCACACATCGACCGAATCGAAGGCCGGCGGTGGAAACCCGGTCCACCGGACGGCCAAGCCGTATCCACCGATCGGAGGACTACGGGGTGGCCCTGGCGTGCTCGACGAGGAGGTCGGCGAAGGCGTCCGGCTGGTCGATCGGGGTGAGGTGACCGCAGTCTTCGAGCAGGTGCTGGTCGAGGTGGCCGGTGATCGGCTCGAGCTGGCGGGCGGTGGCCGCGCCGAGCACGCCACCGCCGATGGCGAGGGCCGGCGTCGTCAGCCGCCGGTCCCGCGCCCAGTTCCCGATCCATTCCGCGGTGGCCGGCATCGCGCGGTAGTGGTCGAAGGCGTTGCCGAGACTTGTTCTGCCCCGGTAGGCCTCGACGATCACCCGGGTGAGGTCCGCCGGCACACCCCGGCGGCTGCCGGCGGAGAGGAAGAAGCGGACGTAGCGCTCCGCCGAGCTCTCCAGGACGTCCTCGGCCAGGCCACCGGGCGCCTGGTGGAAGCCGAACCACCACGGCGGCCCCTGCCGCAGGAAGGCCTCGGCACCGGGCAGGAGCCCGATCAGCCCTTCGGACAGGGTCAGGCTGCTCACGCGCCCGGGCGACGATGCCGCCAGGGCGAAGGCCGGCGTGACACCCAGATCGGTGCCGACGACGTGGGCCTCGCGGTCACCGAGGACGGCCAGCATCCGGAGCAGGTCCGCGGCGATCGCGGAGGCGTGGTAGCCACGGACGGCGGGCGTGCTGTCGCCCAGCCCGTGCAGGTCGGGCGCGATGGCCCGGAACCCGGCCGCCGCCAGCCGGGGCGCGACACCGCGCCAGATCGCGCGGGTGTGCGGAAAGCCGTGCAGCAGCAGGACGGCCGGGCCCTGCCCGAGGGTCTCCACGACGAGTTCGACCCCGTCGATCGGTACCCGGTGCACGGTCGCGCCCGGAAGGTGAGCGGACAGGGTCAGCTGGCGCACAGGAACTCTCCTTGGTTACGGTCGGGAACGTGGTCACCGTAGGAAACCCCCGATGAACGGGGAAGAAGGCACTTTTCCCGCACCAGGTAACCCCGTGGTAACCGCCTCGCGGCAGGGGGACCTGTTCGATCCTCGGTGTCCGACGAGGCAGCTGCTCGACCGGGTGGGGTCGCGGTGGACGACCATGGCGGTGCTGACGCTCGCCGCCGCCGAGGGCGAGCTGCGGTTCAGCGAGCTGAAACGCGGGATGGCCGGTGTGTCGCAGAAGATGCTGGCGCAGACCCTCCGGGCGCTGGAACGAGACGGGCTCGTCGGTCGTCGTGTCGAGGCGAGCAAGCCGCCGCGGGTGTACTACCGGCTCACCGGCCTGGGCACGACGCTCGTCGCGCCACTGGGGAGCCTGCGAGCGTGGGCTGAGCAGTACATGTCCGTGGTGCAGCACCACGGTTCGGCGTTCGACGCCGCGTTCCCGCTAGGTGGGGGTGGTGGCGGTCCAGCTGGCCAGGATGTCGATGGCTCGGCGTGAGGGCGACCCGGGTTCGGTGGTGTAGACGAACAGGGTGGTCTCGGGGTCGCCGGGGAGGGTGAGGGTTTCGTAGTCGACGGTGAGGTCTCCGACGAGGTGGTGCCGGAGGCGTTTCGAGCCGTGGGTGCGCTGGTGGACGCGGTGTTGTTCCCACCACTGGTCGAATTCGCGGCTGTGTTCGCGCAGTTCGGTGACGAGGTCGGTGGTGACGCGGTCGTCGGGGTGGCGGCCGGCTTCGAACCGGAGGCTTTCGACGGCGGCGCGGGCTTGGTCGGGCCAGTCGAGGAAGAGGGCCCGGGCGCCGTCGTCGAGGAACATCCAGCGGGCGTAGTTGCGGTGGGCGGCGGGGAGCTGGTCGAAGTCGGTGAAGAGGGCTTTGGCCATGCGGTTGGCGGCGAGGACGTCGGTGCGGCGGCCGAGGATGAGGGCGGGCTCGCCGTCGAGGGCGTCGAGGAGCTGGTAGAGGCCGGGGCGGACGCGTTGGACGTCGCGGGCTCGGCGGTGGGCCGGTGCCGAGGTCAGGCCGATGAGGTCGTCGAGGTGGGCGCGTCCGGCGGCGTCGAGGCCGAGGGCGCGGCCGATGGCTTCGACGACGGCGGCGGAGGGAACGATCCGGCGGCCTTGTTCGAGGCGGGCGTAGTAGTCGGTGGACACGCCGGCGAGGCGGGCGACTTCTTCGCGGCGGAGGCCGGGTACGCGGCGGACGCGCCCGTCGGGGGGCAGGCCGGCGCGGGCGGGATCGATCTGGCTGCGGGCCCGCCGCAGGAAATCGGCGAGTTCCGGGTTGGTCCTGGGCACGGGTCGAGTATCCCCCGAGCCGGCGCGGCCCTGGGTGGACCGGCGAGTCCCAGGTTCCGAAGACCGCGTCTCCGCAGGGCGCGAGATGGGCCCCCGGAAGGGCTTGCGGTGGGCGACGCTTGAGGCCACCGCACAGACCGCCGGCGTCACCGACTTCGCCGACTCGTTACCGGAAGGAACAATCGTGCGCAAGATCCTGATCGTCATGTCCGCCGCGAGCATCTGGGAGCGCACCGACGGCTCGGAGTACCCGACCGGATACTGGGCCGAAGAGGTCGCCGCGCCCCACGAGAAGTTCGTGCGGGCCGGCTTCACGGTCGACTTCGCTTCCCCGGGCGGCGTGCTGCAGCCGCTCGACGCCCACAGCGCCGACCCGGAGATCGCCGGCCCGGACTGCGCGCACTACGTGGCGCACGCCGCGCGGGCGCTGAGTGAGTTCGGTCCGCTGCTCAAGCTGGACGAAATCGACATCGACGACTACGCCGCCGTGGTCATCCCCGGCGGGCACGGCCCGGTGGTCGACCTCTACCAGGACCGCGACCTCGGCCGGCTGCTCACCGAGGCGGACGCGGCCGGGAAGATCATCGGCGCCGTCTGCCACGGCCCCGCCGGCCTTCTGTCCGCTGTGGACGAAGACGGCGAATGGCTGTTCGCGGGCCGGGAGATGACGGCCTTCACCGACGAAGAGGAGCAGAGCTTCGGCACCGCGGAAGGCGCTCCGTGGCTCCTGGCCGGGACGCTGCGTCAGAAGGGGGCGAAGCATTCCGGGGGACCGGCGTACCAGGCGTACAACGTGCAGGACCGGAACCTCTTCACCGGCCAGAACCCGGCCTCCAGCGCCCCCATGGCCGAGGCCATGATCGGCGCGCTCGAGTAGCGAGGAACCCGTGATCGCCGCTCTGCCCCGGCCCGATCCCCCTACGCCGATGCGGACCACCTGACACCGGAAAACGGCAACCGGCCTGCCGCACAAGCCATCCGCCAGGCCGCGTGGCTTCTCGCCGCACTGCCCCCTGCCCGAGGCGGTTCGGCCGAGTGTCTTTCGTGACGGTCTGCCGAACCGGCGGAGGCGTGGCAGTGGTGGACAACCAGGTTCTGTGCGGCGGGCAGGCGCCACCAGCTATTATTCCAGTTCCAAACTGAAACCTTTGTTATGGTGGCGGTGTGCCGATCAACCCGACCACGCGCGACCACAACAAAGCGTCGGTCCTCGACGTCGTTCTCGCTGAGGCGCCCATGACGCGCAACAAGCTCATCGAGCTGACGGGTCTGAGCAAGGCCACGGTGTCGAGGGCGGTGGAGGAACTGCGGGCCGACGGCTTCGTCGTGGACCGCGGGGTCGACGCGGTCGCCGGTCGTGGCCGGCCGTCCACCTGCCTGGACATTCCCGGCACCACCGGGCACGTCGCCGGCGTGAGCTTCGGTGCGCAGACCACCGGTGTTCTCGTGAGCGACCTGAGAGGACGCGAAATCCAGCACGTGATCGTGCCCACCGCGAACCACGACGACGCCGGCAAGGCCGCCGCCTGGCTGGCCGGCCTGGTCGCCGGCGCCAGCCGGCCCGCGGCAGGGCCGCTGCGCCAGGTCGTCGTGGCCGTGCCCGGCCGGGTCCGCGACGGTGGCGAGATCTTCGGCCCGGCGGAGTCGATGACCTACCTCGCCGGCTCCCGCCTGCAAGGCGCGCTGGCGGACCTGGTCGGCGCTCCGGTGCTGCTCGACAGCGATGCGAACGCGTCTTTGCTGGGCATCCTCACCGACGACGTCACGATCGGGAACGCCGCACTCTTCAGTCTCAGCAGCATGCTCAGCTTCGCCTGCCGCGCCGATCGCGAGCCGGCGCGCGGGAGCACTCCGTCGTTCGGTGACGTCGGCGTGCTCTTCTCCGGAGTGCGCGGCAAACCTCTCGACGGCCTGCTGAGCACGGGAGGCCTGCTCGCGTTCGCGCGTGAGCAGGGGCTGGGGCTGGAACGCATCGACGATCTCTGGGGTGAGACGCACCACGACGAGGCGCGCACGGCGGTGGTGGAGGCGTTCACCACGGCGTTGGTGACTGCTGTGACCACCGTCGTCGTGACCCTGGACCCGGAGTCGATCTACCTCGTGGGCAGGCTGCGCACGCTGGTCGAGGAAGTCCTGCCGGAGGTGCGCAAACGCCTTGAGGAGCGTCTTCCCGCCGTTCCGCGGGTCACCGTCGCCACGCAGGTGCTCGGGCTGTCGACAGCGCGTGGCGCGGTGCACTCGTGCCTGGCGCTGGCTCAGGCCCGGTTGCGGGAGGCGCTGCTCGACGCACGTTGTCAAGCGCCGCAAGCGGACCAGCGGCCCTCGCCCGCCTTCTGAGCCGCCCGTGACATCGTCCCGCCGGGGGACGATGTGCACCCAAAAAGTTTCAGTTTGGAACTGGAACAACAAATGGTACGGTGAGACCACCAGCGGAGGAGACTCCGGCGGAACCAGACGGAAAGTGACGGCCGATGACTTCGACACTGAGCCGGGCGATCGCCAACTACCCGAACCGCTTCGACCCGGCCGTGCTGGATGCGCTCCCCGACCGTCTCCAGGACACGATCCGGCGCCGGACCGAGGTGCTGGGACCCGGCTACACCCTCATCTACCGCACGCCGGTCGAGTTCGTCTCCGGTCACGGCGCGCACCTCGTCGACCGCGACGGCAACGACTACCTCGACGCCTACAACAACGTCCCGTGCGTCGGGCACGCGCACCCGCACGTGGTGGCGGCCGTCGCCCGGCAGATGTCGGCGGTCAACACCAACACGCGCTACGTCCAGGACTCGCTGGTGGACTACGCGGAACGACTGCTCGCGACCTTTCCCGCGGAGTTGTCGAAGCTGAGCGTGGCGTGCAGCGGCTCGGAGGCCAACGACCTCGCGGTGCGCGTGGCCAGGTTCCACACCGGCGGCACCGGGATCATCGTGACCCGCTGGGCCTACCACGGCATCACCAGCGAGGTCGCGAGCTTCTCGCCGCACCTGGGCGCGGGATCGCCGCTGGGGCCGAACGTCAGGCTGATCGACCCGCCCGACCCGCGGCTCGTCGCGCCGGGGTCGACGCTGGCCGACCACATGCGTGCGCAGGTGCGTGGCGCGATCGACGACCTCGAGCGCCACGGCTACCGGCTCGCCGCCCTGATCACCGACTGCGCCCACACCAGTGACGGGATCTTCACCGACCCGGTCGGCTACCTGAAGGCCGTGGTCGAGGAGGTGCACGCGGCCGGCGGTGTCTACATCGCCGACGAGGTGCAGTCCGGGTTCGCCAGGCTGGGGGAGTCCATGTGGGGCTTCGCGCGCCACGGCGTGGTGCCGGACATCGTGACCATGGGCAAGCCGATGGGCAACGGGCTGCCGGTCTCCGGGGTGGTCTTCCGCCCCGAGGTCTCCGACGAGTTCGGGCGCAACGTCCGCTACTTCAACACCTTCGGCGGCAGCTCGATCCCCGTGGCGGCGGCGGCCGCGGTGCTGGACGTCTTCGAGCGGGAGAACGTGCAGCAGCGGGTCCTCGAAAACGGCAGGGCACTGCGCGCCGGGCTCGAGGAGATCACGCGGGAGTCGCCGTACGTCGCCGAAGTCCGCGGCAGCGGCCTCTACGTCGGCGTCGAGCTCGTGAAGGACCGGGAGACGCGCGAACCCGACCGTGCGCTCGCCGAGGACGTCATCAACGATCTGCGTGACCGGCGGGTGCTCATCAGCGGCACCGCGCGCGGGGCGAACGTGCTGAAGATCCGCCCTCCGCTGGCCTTCGACGCCGCTGACGTGACCCGGTTCCTGGAGACCTTCGCCCAGGTCGCCCGGGACCGGCTGTAGCGGCTGACCGGAGGGACGCACCGTGACCACCTCACCGCCGGCGGACCCCGGCAGGCGCCTCATGGTCGAAAGCGGACTGGCGTCGGCCCACGAACCCGTCGACGTGACGCTGGTGGGGACGCTCCTCGAGCAGCACTACCGGCTGCGCGGACGGCTCGCGCGGCTCGCGACGGAGAAGGACGACACGTTCCGGCTCATGACCGGCTCCGGTGACCACCTCGTGAAGGTGTCGCCGCCGGGTGAGAACGAGAGCGTCGTCGACCTGCAGACCGCCGCGATGCGCTTTCTGGAGGCCACCGCTCCCGCGTTGCCGGTCCAGCGCGTGCGGCTGACCGTCGACGGGAACGACTGCGTGGCCGTCGGCGGGGACGGCCACGGAACGCGAATCCTGCGGGTGTTCGGCTTCGTCCCCGGCCCGGTCTGGGCCGGGGCGAACCGGGACGCGCGGCAGCTCGCCGGGGCGGGCGAGATGCTCGGGCGGATCGACGTGGCACTCGCAGGATTCGCCCACCCCGCCGGCGGGCGGGGGCTGGCGTGGGACATCAAGCACTTCCCCCACCTGGCCGGGCTGGTCACGCACACGCCGGACGCCGGGCACCGCCGGCTGGCCGGGGAGGTCTCCCGGCTGTTCGGCGAGTTCGTCCTACCGCGCCTGAACGGCCTGGAAACACAGGTGATCCACGGTGACTACAGCCCGCACAACGTGGTCGTCGACCCGCACGGCGAGCCGTTCGTGACCGGCGTCATCGACTTCGGTGACACGGTGCGCAGCGCCCTGATCTTCGACCCCGCCGTGCCCATGGCCAACCTGCTCGGCCGCGGCCAGGAGAACCCCTGGCAGGACGCCTGCGCCTTCCTGCAGGGCTACGAGCGCGTCCGGCCGGTCGAGGATTCGGAACTCGCGCTCCTGCCCGTCGCCGCGCTTGCCCGGCTCACGCTGCGCGCGCTGATCACGAACTGGCGCGCGCAGCGTGTCCCACAACGGCGTGACTACCTCCTGGCCCACGCCGAAGACGACTGGAGCAACGTCGAGCAGGCGCTCGCCGTGCCCCTCGACGAGGTCGTCGCCCAACTCCGCCGAAGCCGAACTCCGAGGAAGCACCCATGAGCCCGACTGTGATCAAGGACGTCCCCAAGCAGCTGTTCATCGCCGGTGCCTGGCAGGACGCGGAGTCCGGCCGCACCCTGGCCGTCGACGACCCGGCCACCGGCGAGGAGCTGTGCCTGGTCGCCGACGCCTCGCCCGCCGACGGCAGGCGCGCCGCCGAAGCGGCGGGGGGCGGGCCCGCCCCCCGGGCGGCGGCCCCCCCCCCCCCCCCCCCCGCAGAACGCTCGGCGCCCCCCCCACGCGGCGGGCGGGCCCCCCCCGGGGTGGGCCGCGACCGCACCCCGCGTCCGCAGCGAGATCCTTCGCCGCGCCTACGACATCATCGTGTCCCGCACCGAGGAACTCGCCCTGCTGATGACCCTCGAGATGGGCAAACCTCTCGACCAGGCGCGCGGTGAGGTCGCCTACGCCGCCGAGTTCTTCCGCTGGTTCTCCGAAGAGGCCGTCCGCGTCGACGGAGGCATGACGACCGCCCCGGACGGCAAGAACCGCCTGATGGTGCTGCGTCAGCCCGTCGGTCCCTGTCTGCTCATCACCCCGTGGAACTTCCCGCTGGCCATGGGGACCCGCAAGATCGGCCCCGCGGTCGCCGCCGGCTGCACCATGGTTCTCAAGCCGGCTCCGCAGACCCCGCTGTCCACCCTCGCGCTCGCCGCGATCCTCACCGAGGCCGGGCTGCCCGACGGCGTGCTCAACGTGGTCGTCACCTCGGACGCGGCAGGCGTCGTCGAGCCTCTGCTGCGCGGCGGGCAGATCCGCAAGCTCTCGTTCACCGGCTCCACCCAGGTCGGCAAGATCCTGCTGGCCCAGTGCGCCGACACGGTCGTGCGCGCGTCCATGGAACTGGGCGGCAACGCACCCGTGATCGTCTTCGCCGACGCCGACCTGGACATCGCGGTCGAGGGCACGATGCAGGCGAAGATGCGCAACATGGGCGAGGCCTGCACCGCCGCCAACCGGATCTTCGTCCACAGCTCGCTCGCGGAGGAGTTCGCAGCGCGCCTGGCCGGCCGCATGCAAGCCCTCACCGTCGGCGTGGGCACCGAACCGGGCGTCGACGTCGGCCCCCTCATCGACGACACGGGCCGCGGCAAGGTCCACCAGCTCGTGCTCGACGCCGTGCGGCACGGCGCCAAGCTCGTCACGGGCGGCGAACTGCCCGACGGCCCCGGCTGCTTCTACCCGCCGACCGTGCTGACCGGAATCACCGCCGGGGCCGCCATCGCGCGGACGGAGATCTTCGGTCCGGTGGCGGCGCTGCGCACGTTCGACGACGAGGACGAGGTCGTCGCCGCCGCCAACGCCACCGACTGGGGTCTCGTCGGTTACGTGTTCACCCGCGATCTCGATCGCGCGCTGCGGGTGAGCGAGCGGCTGGAGAGCGGCATGGTCGGCCTCAACACCGGGGTCGTCTCCAATCCCGCCGCACCGTTCGGCGGTGTGAAGCAGTCCGGCCTCGGCAGGGAAGGCGGACGGGCCGGCATGGACGGCTTCCTGGAGTACAAGTACATCGCGATCCCCACGGGGAACTGACGCCGCGCCGGGGCCTTGCCCCGAGGTGAATCCGCCGAGGGGCCCCCGTCCGCCCGTGCCGGGCCGGTATAGTCGACAAAAGACAATCGGGAGGGCGGCGGGGGAATGGACCGCAAGTTCAAGTGGATCGAAGACCGGACGACGACGCCGGATGGCGTCTACCGCGTGCTGCGTGCTGCCATCCTCGACGGGACCGTGCCTCCTGGCGGGCCGCTGCGTGAGGCGCACATCGCCACGGACCTCGGCATCAGCCGGTCCCCGCTGCGCGAGGCGCTGACCAAGCTGGAGGAAGAGGGGCTCATCGTCAAGATCCCCTACCGCGGGGCGTTCGTCGCGGAGGTGAGCGCTCAGGACATCGCCGAGATCGACGCGATCCGCCTGCTCGTCGAGCCGTACGCGGCCGAGCTCGCTTACGAAGCGCTGCGCGGTCCCGAGCGGTCGAGGTTCCTGCGGACCGTCGAGGACCTCCACCAGGCCCTGGCGAAGAACGACATCCCGGCCAGCGTCGACGCGCACCTCGGCTTCCACCGGCTCTTCTACGACCTCTCCGGCAGCGGCGCTCTGCAGAACCTCTGGAACGGCTGGGAGGCCAAGCTGCGGCTCTACCTCAGCGTCGATCACCAGACCTACAGCGACCCGCGCGAGCTGGCCGTCGAGCACGAGAGGCTGGCCGCGGTCGCGCTGGAGGGTGACATCGACGAGTTCCGCGAGGAGCTAGCCGCCCACTTCCGGACGGGACTGAGCGGCAAGGCCGAGGTCCACCCCCGGAAGGCGTGAGGCCGGGCCGGGTCAGAAGGCGGTGTAGCCGCCGTCGACCGGCAGCACCGCTCCGGTGATGTAGGTCGATTCCGCGGACGCGAGGAAGAGAACCGCGTCGGCGACCTCTTCCGGGGTGGCGAGGCGCTGGAGCGGGATCTGCGTCTCACGCTCGCGACGATGGGCCTCGGGGTCGGCGCTGCGCCGGAACGACGCCTCGATGATCGGCGTGACGGTGAGGCCGGGGGCGACGACGTTGACGCGGATGTTGCGCGGGGCCCACTCGATCGCCGCGCCCTTCGCGAGCATGATGAGGCCGCCCTTGGCCGCGGAGTACAGGACTTCGCCCGCCTTGCCGACCATGCCGAGCCGTGAGCTGACGCAGACGAACGCGCCTCCCGCGGCGGGCATCAGCGGCGCGAAGTGCTTCATCACCAGGAACGCGCTGAGCAGGTTGCTGTCGAGCACGTTCTTCGCGGCCTCGCCGGTCATCTCGGTGAGCGGGCTGCTGGCCTGCAGGCCGTGGTTCAGGACGACGACGTCGACGGTGCCGAACGACTCGGCGGCCTGGCGGGCCAGGGCTTCGACGAACGCCTCGTCGTTGAGATCGCCGGGGACGTACCGGTCGTCGGGCTGCGCCGTGTCGAGTCGCTCCCTCCGGCTGGTGAGCAGCAGTCGTGCGCCCTCGCGGCGGAAGTGGGAGCTCACCGCCTCGCCGATGCCGCTGCCGGCACCGGTCACCAGCGCCGTCACGTGGTCGAGTCTCATGTCGGGCAACTCCTGTGGGTCAGCTGAGGAAACCGCGGGCGTCGATCGGCCATCGTTCCAGCGACGTGCCCGTGCTGTCGGTGACGATCAGCTCCTCGAAGTTGATCACGACCGGGCAGACGTGGTTCGGCACCACCGGTAGGACGGTGCCGATGCCGGGGCGGAACTCACCGGCGGGCAGCCCGAGGAATCCGTGGTACTCGTTGAGCTTGGTCAGGACGGCCTTCGTGCCGGCGACGCCGCCGTAGCCGCGTTCGGCGCTGCCTTCCCGGCTGAGGGCTTTGGTGCCCGCATCGACGATCACCTGGTCGGGGACCCAGTCGCTGACCACGGTGGTGGCGACGAACAGTGCGACCTGGTCGTCCGTGCAGGAGCCGAGCCGGGTGTTGTCCAGGTCACCGAAGACGTACTCGCCGGGGCGGATCTCGGTGATCACGCCGCTGCTGGTGAACTCGACGGTCGGGGTGGAGCCGGCGCTCACCACCTGCGCGCTGATCCCGGCACCGGAGAGGCTGCGCACCGCGGTGACGAGCGCGGCGTCCTGGTCGCGCGCGGCGCGCAGGCGAGCGTCCGGACCGGCACTGCCGTGACCCGGATACGTGAAGACGCCCACCGGCACCAGGCCGCGCCGGCCGGCGGCCAGCGCGAGGTCGCCCGCGAGCTCGGGCGGTGCCCCGGAGCGCCGGGCGCCGCAGTCCACCTCGATCACGACCTCCAGCCGCTCCGGCTCGCCCGCCATCGCGTCGGCGAGTGCGTCGATCGCCGCGACGTTGTCCACGCCGACCCGCAGCCGGACGGACTCGGCCAGCCTGCGCAGCCGCGCCCCCTTGGTTCCCGAAGGCCAGACCGGGTAGGCGAGGAAGATGTCGTCGAATCCGGCCGCGGCGAAGACCTCGGCCTCACCGACGTTGCCGGCGGTGATGCCGACCGCTCCCGCCGCGAGCTGGCGCCTGCCGATCTCGACGCACTTGTGCGTCTTGACGTGCGGCCGGACGTGGAGACCGTGCCGGCCGGCGAAGGCCTGCATGCGGTCGATGTTGTCCTGCATGACGTCGACCAGCACGATCGGCGCCGGGGTGTCGATCCGCCCCGCCAAGGCGGCGAGCGCGTGCTGGAGCCGGCTCACGGTGCACTCCTCTCCTCCACCGCGGTGCAGACCAGCTGGATCTCGACCGGACTGTTGCGCGGCAGCCCCGCGACGCCGATCGCGGTGCGCGCGTGCCGCCCGTTCTCACCGAGCACGTCGACGAGGAGGTCACTGGCCGCGTCGGCGACGCGCGACTGCTCGCCCAGATCCGGTGTGCTTGCCACGAAAACCAGCATCTGCACGATCCGGACCCGGTCCAGGTCTCCCACCGCGTCCGCGGCGACGGCGAGTGCGTTGAGCGCGGTCTGCCGGGCCAGGTCGCGCGCCGTCGGCACGTCGACGTCCCGGCTGACGATGCCCTGGCCCAGCAGCACGCCGTCCCGGTACGGCAACTGGCCCGAGATGTGGACGCTCGAGTCCACCGTCCGGTGGTTCACGAAGTGCGGGCTCGCACCGAATCCGAGGGCGGGCAGCTCCAGACCGAGAGCCCGGAGCCGCTCCGTTGCCTTCACAGCACTTTCGAGCACAGTCACAGCACCCTTTCCAGGAACTCTTGGGTTCGTTTTTCTTGGGGGTTGGCGAGTACTTCGCGGGCGTCGCCGCGTTCGACGGCGATTCCGTCGTCCATGAAGAGGATTTCGTCGGCGACGTCGCGGGCGAAGCCCATTTCGTGGGTGACCAGCAGCATGGTCATGCCGTTGTGGGCGAGGTCGCGCATGACGGCGAGGACTTCGCCGACGAGCTCCGGGTCGAGTGCGCTGGTGGGTTCGTCGAACAGCATGATGCTGGGGTTCATGGCGAGGGCGCGGGCGATGGCGACGCGTTGTTGCTGGCCGCCGGAGAGCTGGGCGGGGTATTTGTGGCCGCAGCCGGCGAGCCCGACTTGGGCCAGGAGTTCTTGGGCCTGTTCCCTGGCGGTCTTGCGGTTCGTTTTCTTGACCAGTACTGGTCCGGACATGACGTTGGTTTCGGCGGTCATGGTGGGGAACAGGTTGAACTGCTGGAAGACCATGCCGATGTGGGCGCGTTGCTCGGCCAGTCGGTGCGGGGGGAGGGCGAGGTAGGCGTTGTCCGTCTCGGTGTAGCCGAAGTCTTCGCCGTTGACCCGCAGGACGCCGCGGTCGATGGTTTCCAGTCCGTTGACGCAGCGCAGCAGTGTGGACTTGCCGGATCCGCTGGGGCCGATGATGCACGAGATCTCGCCCGCCGCCACGGCCAGGTCGATTCCGCGCAGGACCTGGTGGCTGCCGAAGCTCTTGTGCAGCTTGCGCGCGACGATCGTTCCGTCTGCTTTCACAGCAACGACTCCTTTGTCGCGGTGGCGACTGCGGCCGGCCGGCGGGTGGAGCGGGAGAAGCGGCGTTCGATCATGGACTGGGGGACGCTGAGGGCCAGTGTCATGACCAGGTACCAGAGGCTGGCGACGATGAGCAGGGGAATGGTCTGGTAGGTGCGGGCGTAGATGGATTGTGCGCTGTTGAGGAGTTCGGCGACGCCGAGCACGCTGACCAGTGAGGTGCCTTTGAGCATGCCGATCACCTGGTTACCGGTGGCGGGGATGATCGCGGGCATGGTCTGCGGGATGATCACGTGGCGGAGCCTGGTGAAACCGCGCATGCCCAGGGAGTCCGCGGCTTCGTACTGGCCACGGCTGACCGAGGCGAAGCCGCCGCGGATGATTTCGGCCATGTAGGCGGCCTCGTTCAGCGTCAGGCCGACGATGGCGGCGGTCAGCGGGGTCATGACCGCGTTGACGTCCACGGGGGTCGAGATGTCGGTGAAGGGGATGCCGAGGGAGATGTGCGGGTACAGCGCGGCGATGTTGAACCAGAAGATCAGCTGCACGAGTACGGGTGTGCCGCGGAAGAAGGTGATGTAGAGCCGCGCCAGGCCCGAAATCGGTGTCTGGTGCGACATGCGCATGACGGCGAGCAGCAACCCGAGCAGCACGCCCAGTCCCATGCTGACCACGGTCAGGACCAGGGTGAGGACCAGTCCGTCCAGAATGGACTGAGTGGTGAAGTAGCCGAACACCACCGGCCACTGGTAGTTCTCGTTGGTCGCCGTGGTGTAGATCAGACCGGCGACGATCGCGATCGCGACCGCCCAGCAGGCGACGTCGCGCGGACGTTTCGGTGTGATCCGCTTCTTGTTCTCCGGCAGCAGTTCCGGCAACGGCCGGCCCTTGGTCGTCGGATCGATCGTGTTCGTCGTCATCACTGCCCCAGCGGAACGGCCATCGCGGCGGTCTTGATGCCGAGGCCCTGGAAGCCCCAGCGGTCGAGTGCTTCGGTGTACTTGGGACTGTCGATGACGGACTGGATCGCCGCCTGGATCGCGCGGGTGAGCGGGGAACCCTTGGGCAGTGCGACGTTCACCGTCGCGGAGACCACCCGCTCCGGAAGGACTTCCAGGACGTTGGGCTGTCGTTTGGCGGTCCACGACAGCGAGGTGAAGTCGTACATCACCGCGTCGAGGCGCTTGGAGGAGAGCTGGGTCAGTGAGTCGTTGACGCTGGGCAGGGTGACTCCGGTGATGGCCGGCTTTCCCTGGCTCGTGCAGTCCTTGTCGCTCAGCTGGGGCAGCCACTTGATTTCCGCCGTGGTGCCGGACTGCACGCCGACGCGGCGTCCGCACAGCTCGTGGACGGCGAGCTTCTGCGGGTTGCCGCGCGGTACGGCGACGCCGGTGCCGTTCTGGAAGTAGTTGATCATGTCGAGCACCTTGAGCCGTTCCGCGGTGGCGCCCATGGTGGTGGCGGTGAAGTCGAATCTGTTGCCCTGCAGGCCGGGGACGATGGTGTCGAACTTGACGTTGTCGATCTGGAGCTTCAGCCCGAGCTTGGCGGCGATGAGCCGCGCCATGTCCGGGTTGAACCCGATCGGGGTCTTGTTGTCCGCCGCCATGAACGTCGTGGGCGGACTCGACAGGTCCATCGCCACCGAGATCGTGCCCTTGGCCTTCACGGCTTCCGGCAACAGCTTCACCGCCGCCGGATCCGGCGGCACACCGACCGAGATGTCGTCGGTGTGCTCGACCTGATCGGGCTCCTTGGGCTGGGTGGTGTCGACCGACCCGCACGCGACCAGCGCGAATGTCAGGGACATCGCGGCCGACGCGGCACGCAGTGGTGTGGTGACTCGCATGGTTGCCGTCCTTCTGCAGACTGGGAACATGGTGCGGGACGAGGCGGCCCGCTCACTTCATGAGGTCCTTGAACTTGTAGTAGGCGCCTGCGAAAGGCAGGAACCAGGGCGGTCCGAAATGCCCGGGGATGCGGGTGAACTTCAAGTCGCGCCACGGGTTCGCGCTCGTCGTCCCGTTCAGGTACTCGGCCATCTGCTTGCCCATGTGCGTGGCCATCTGCACGCCGTGACCGGAGTAGCCGAGCGAGTAGAACAACCCGTCACGCTCGCCGGCGTGCACCATGCGGTCCATGCTCATGTCGACCAGACCGCCCCAGCAGTAGTCGACCCGTGCGTTCGCGAGCTGCGGGAAGGTCTCGGTCATCGCCTTCTGCAGGATGCGCCCGCACTTCTCGTCCGACTGCGGGTTGGACATGGTGAACCGGGCACGGCCGCCGAACAGCAGCCGGTGGTCCGGGGTGATCCTGAAGTAGTTCAACAGGTTCTTCGACGTCGACGCCATCCGCCTGGTCGGCAGCAGTTCGTCGCAGACGTCCTCGCCCAGCGGCTCGGTCACGATGATGAAGCTGCCGACGGGCGCGATCCTGACCTGCTGCCAGCGGAACGGCCGGCCGGTGTAGCCGCTGGTCGCCACGAGCACCTGGTCCGCCTGCACGGTTCCCCGCGGGGTGACCAGTTCGTGCCGCGTTCCGTGCAGCCGCCGGAACCGCTCGACCGGTGCCTTCTCGTGGATCGTGGCACCTGCCCGCACCGCTGCCTCGGCGAGTCCCTTGGCGAACTTGCCGACGTGCAGACCCGCGCTCTTGGAGTCGACCAGCGCGCCGTGGAAGCAGTCGGAGCCGATTTCCGCGCCGAGCTCGTGCCTGCTCACCAAGCGTGTCTCGACGCCGATCCCGGACAGCGCCTCGGCGGTCTTGCGCAGGCCGTCGACGTGGGCCGGCTTGGACGCGAGGTTCAGCTTGCCGGTGCGGGCGAAATCGCAGTCGATGCCCTCGTCGCCGACGAGCTTCTCGACGGTGTCGACCGCGTCGTGGTAGGCCAGCAGGTACGCCTTCGCGGTGTCCAGGCCGTACCGGCTGACCGCGTCGCGGAAGCCGATCGACAGTCCGGTGGTGGCCATGCCGCCGTTGCGGCCGGACGCACCCCAGCCGACGGTCTCCTTTTCGAAGACCTGGACGTCGGCGCCCTTCCGCGCCAGGTGCAGGGCCGCGGAGAGACCGGTCAGCCCGGCACCGACGACCGCGACGTCGACCCGCCCGCCGATTTCGGTCCGCGACCGGGAGGGGCCCTGTGGTGCGGTGTCGAGCCAGTACGGGGTGAACTTCATCGCTGTTCTCCTGCTCTTCAGGGGCGGGGCAGGCCGAACAGGACGGGAAGGTCGGCGATGTCGGTGATCCGCTCGCAGCCGAGCCACGGGTGGTCCGGCTCGAAGCCGCGGTCCATGTACACCTTGTTCTCGAAGCCCATGACGGTCGCGGAGCGGAGGTCGTACTTCGGGCTCGCCGAGACCCACGCGATCTCGTCGGGCGTCGCGCCGAGCTTGTCCAGCGTGTACCGCCACGCCTGCAGCCGCGGCTTGTAGCAGCCCATCTGCTCGGCGGTGATGACGACCTCGAACGGGGCCTTGAGGTTCTCCACGAGGCTCGGCGCGTGCGCGTCGTCGGTGTTCGTCACGATGACCAGCGGAACCGCCTCGGCCAGGCGGTTCAGGGCCTCGGTGACACCGGGGTACGGGGTGAACGTGGGGATCTGTTCGTACACCGCCTCGGCGTCACCGGCGCGGTACTCCAGGCCGAAGTGGCGCATGGTGCGCTCCAGCGAGTGAGCGATGATCTGGTGGAACGGCTTGTAGTCGCCCAGGGTCTCGTCGTACCGGAACTCGTTGCCCGTCCGCAGGAAGGTGTCGGCGATGTCGGCGGGGAGCCGGTCACCCAGTACTCGGCGGATCACCTCGTTGATGCGGAAGTGGATCAACGTCCCGTTCATGTCGAACGTGGCGAACTTCGGCTTGCTCTCGAAACTCACTGTTCCTCCTGTGTTCAGTCGTCGTTTGTCGATTGTCGACCATCCTGGGGAAGCTGTCAACGCTGCGTCGGCTACGCGAGGCCGGTGCCGAGTGGGGCCGGCTCACCCTTCCCGGGATCGGCTACCCGGATCGCGGCCTTGAGCGACGGTCGGCGAACGGGTGAGTCAGCTTGACGGCCGCCGCCTCGGCGGGGTCCAGCGTCTCATGCGCGTCTTCCTGCGAAAACGTGCCCGTAACATCTTGACACGGCCGATGTTATCGTTCACAGTCCACGGGTGCGCTCAGTCGCACGACCGGTTGGCTGCTCCACACCTATAACCACGCTCATTCCCGTACGGACCCGTCCCGAAAAGTGTTAGCGCTAACACTCCGTTCGGGCAGTTGTCCGTGCGCGGGTGTCGTCGGCGTCCGCGCCGATGCCGCCCGCCTCGTGTCGGCGATCCCATGGTGAAAGGAAGACGCTATGTCGGTTGGGTTTGCGCGCGCCGCGAGGTGGCGTCGCCGGTGGCGGTCGGGGGTGGCCGCGGTGGCGGTGGTGGTGTTCGTGGGTGGGCTGCTCACGGTGGCCACGACGCCGGCGTCGGCCGCCACGGTGGACACGACCGCCTGGTACGTCCTGGTGAACCGCAACAGCGGCAAGGCCCTCGACGTCAACGGCGCGTCCACGGCCGACGGCGCCAACCTCGTCCAGTGGACCCGCACCAACGCCACCAACCAGCAGTTCCAGTTCGTGGACTCCGGCGGCGGCTACTACCGGCTGCGCGCGCGGCACTCCGGCAAGGTGCTCGACGTCTTCGACTGGTCGGCGGCAGACGGTGCCGCGATCGTGCAGTGGGCCGACGGCAACGGCGCCAACCAGCAGTTCCGGCTGGCCGACTCCCCCGACGGGTACGTCCGGTTGATCAACCGCAACAGCAACAAGGCCGCCGAGGTGCAAGGCCTGTCGACCGCCGACGGCGCCGGCGTCGCGCAGTGGGGCGACTGGAACGGCAGCAACCAGCAATGGCAACTCGTCCAGGTCGGCGGGGGCAGCGGCACCTGCACGCTGCCGTCGACCTACCGCTGGACGTCGACCGGCCCGCTGGCCACCCCGAAGCAGGGCTGGGTGTCCCTCAAGGACTTCACCCACGTCGTCTACAACGGCAAGCACGTCGTCTACGGCACGACCAGTGACAGCCAATCGAACTGGCGATCGATGAGCTTCAGCCCCTTCACGAACTGGTCCGACATGGCCACCGCCACCCAGAACTCGATGTCGTTCAACGCCGTCGCGCCGACACTGTTCTACTTCGCCCCGAAGAACATCTGGGTGCTCGCCTACCAGTGGGACGGGCCGACCTTCTCCTACCGCACCTCGAGCGACCCCACCAACCCCAACGGCTGGTCCGCGCCGCAGACGCTGTTCACGGGCAGCATCCCCGTCACCGCCCCCATCGACCAGACCCTCATCGCCGACGACACGAACATGTACCTGTTCTTCGCCGGCGACAACGGCAAGATCTACCGCGCCAGCATGCCCATCGGGAACTTCCCGGGCAGTTTCGGCTCGAACTACACGACGATCATGAGCGACACGCAGGACAACCTGTTCGAAGCGGTCGAGGTCTACAAGGTCCAGGGCCAGAACCAGTACCTCATGATCGTCGAGGCGCGAGGGGCGTGGCCGAAAGCGCAGCGCTTCTTCCGCTCGTTCACGGCCACCAGCCTGAGCGGCACGTGGACGCCGCAGGCCGCCACCGAGAGCAACCCGTTCGCGGGCAAGGCCAACAGTGGCGCCACCTGGACCGACGACATCAGCCACGGCGATCTGGTCCGTACCAACCCCGACCAGACCAAGACCATCGACCCCTGCAACCTCCAGTTCCTCTACCAGGGGCGCGACCCCGGTTCCGACGGCATGGACTACCCCCTCCTGCCTTACCGGCCGGGGGTGCTGACGCTGCAGCGCTAGCCAGTGGCGTGACGCAGGTCCAGCTCCGGACGTTCGCCGAAAACCGGCGGACGATCAGGAACGGGTGGATCCGGAAGGCGGGCTCGGTGCACGGCCGAGCCCCGCCTTCGCCCGCGGAGAACCCGGATCCTTGTGGTGCCCCGGGCTGGAATCGAACCTGCGACCGTGGAGAGCTACCTCGGTTTCAGCGCGTTGTCGCGCAACGGCCTGATCGACGCGTGCGAGTGCGGCCGAGCGTCTGATCCCCGCCGAACTGTGCGGATGTGCCCGCGTAGGGCGCGGATCATGTTGTGGCGGGGGGAGAATCGGCAGAAGCAGCCAGCCCGTCCAGCACGCGTTCGGCGATCAGCATGGCGCCGCGGGCATGCGGTACGCCGGCGTACACCGCCGAGTGGAGCAGCACCTCCGCGATCTCTTCGGGAGTCAGTCCGTTGCGCACCGCCACCTCGGTGTGCAGCGCGATCTCGTCCTCGCGCCCGAGTGCCGTGAGGATGGCGAGAGTGATGCAGCTGCGTGTGCGGCGGTCCAACGTCTCGCGGCTCCACACCTGGCCCCACACGGATCGGGTCAGGTAGTCGAAGAACGGACGGTTGAAATCACTCGACCGGGCGATCGAGCCGTCGACCCGGTCATCGCCCAGCACCTCTCGGCGCACTCGCATGCCCCGCACGAAATCCGGGTCGCGCTCCAGGTCGGTCACAGGTGCCCCCACGAGGCGTGTCCGGTGACGATGTCGAGGAGGTGCTCGATCTCCGCCGGTAGCTCGTCTCCCCGCCAGACGACGTGGTGGTCGGTGCGCACGAGGGCGGCCCGGCGCTCATACAGGGCGAGCAGCGACTCGCGGTCCCCTTCAGCCGGCGCGAAGACCGCCAGCGGAATCCCGCGTTCCTCGGCGCGCTTCGCCAGCTCGGTTGCGTCCACTCCGCCGAGGTCGAGCAGCGTGAACCCGGGGCCGAGGTGGTCGTAGAGCGAGCTCCCGTCCGTCAACCAGAGATGCGGCGCGCGGTAACCGGGAGCCGCACACGGCGTGTAATCCGCAAAAGTCGGTTCGGGCAGATCACGCTCGGTGCCGTCGCGGACGATCAGCGGGGAGGCCGAGTAGCGGTAGCCGAGCTGCCCGCCCATCCGCTTGAACTGCACCAGCTTGCGCTCGAGGATGTCCTGCTTGACCGCCTCTCGAACCGCATCGCCCTCGGGCCCCTCAGTCTCGATCCCGTCCTGGACGAGCTCGATCGCGCCAAGGGCGTGGTTGGCCTCCGAGCCCAGCTGGATGAACCGCACGGCCTCCCGCCGGTCGATGGAGTACGACGGGATGAGCGCCGGACCGCCCCACCCCTGCACGAGCGCGGCGAGCTTCCAGCCGAGGTCCGCGGCGTCCCCGATCCCGGAGTTCATGCCGAAGCCACCCTGAGGGGAAACCATGTGCGCGGCATCGCCGGCGAGCATGACGCGCCCGAAGTCGAACCGTGGCGCGAGCAGCGAGTTCTCGGCGAAAGCGCCACCGGAGAGCGGTTCGAGATCGACCTCCTGTCCGACGGCCTTGAGGATGAGGCCCTTGACCTGGCCCCAGTCGTCGCCGTCGATGCCCTGCGGCGCCGGGCCGGCGAAGTACTGCCAGGTGTCCGGGCCCTGCGACGTGATCAAGTCGCTTCCGCGGTCCTCGTTGTAGAAGTAGGCCATCGACACCGCAGGTCCTGCGGTCCAGACCTCGCGGAGCTGCCTGGAACGGAAGTGCCACGAGAGACTCATCGCCAGGGTCCGGCCCTCGTGGCGCACGTTCAGGACCCGGCGCAGGTTCCCGCGTGAGCCGTCGGAGAGAACGAGGTAGGAGCCGCGGACCCGGTAGGCGACACCGTCCGCGGCCTTGACCTCGACGCTGACACCGTCGTCGTCCTGCGCGAAGGTGACCACTTCGTTCTCGTTGCGGTAGTCGATCAGGGGCAGCTCGGCGACCCGGGCCCACATGGTCTTCTCGATGCCCTCGTTCGGAGCCCATTCGGCGACCTCGGACGCGAACGGCAGCGGCTCGCTCCACTCGTACGAACGGGGCAGGTTGAGGATGAGATGGCCGTTGAGGCGGGTCACGAACGACACGTCGCGCTGGATGTCCTCGGGCACCGGGTCGTTCTCGCGCAACGCGTCCGCCATGCCCCAGCGGCGGAAGTGCTCCATCGAGCGCACGTTCGTCATGTTGGTGCGCAGCAGGAACGGCTTTCCGCGCTCCCGTCGCTCGAGGACGATGCTCGGCACACCGCGCAGCGCCAGGTCGATCGCCAGCGACGAACCGACGGGGCCGCCGCCCGCGATGACCACCGGGACGTCCGCCGGCCTGTTCGTACTCATGGTCGAACCTCTCTCCTCGTCCCCGCAGCGCCTGGCAGTCACAATATGGCCTGGAAGGTCATCAATCCAGTCTTCACCAAGTGGCAAATGTCAGACTATCATCCCATCGCGCACAGGATCCGTCGTAGAGGAGTTGGTGGATGGACGCCCAGCTGGTGGACCAGGAGGCGGTCGCCCGAGCCGTCGACGCGATCGAGAAGGCACTCGGGGCCGACGCCGTGCTCAGGAGCCGCGCCGACCTCGACGAGTTCCGGGACCCCTTCTGGGTCTTGGGCTCGGACGACCTCGACGTGGCGGCGGCAGTGCTGCCCGCCCGCGTCGAGGAGGTGCAGGCCGTCGTTCGCATCGCGAACGAGTTCGAGGTTCCGCTGTGGACGGTGAGCACCGGCCGCAACTACGGGTACGGTGGCGCTTCGCCGAGGGTGCCCGGCTCCATCCTCGTCAACCTGTCCCGGATGAACCGGGTGCTCGAGGTCGACTCCGAGCTGGGCTACGCGGTCGTCGAACCCGGCGTTCGCTGGTTCGACCTGGTCGACGCGCTCGAGGAGCACGGCGGTGAGTGGTGGTCGTCCATCCCGGACCTCGGCTGGGGATCGGTGATCGGCAACAGCCTCGAGTACGGCCGTGGGCACACGCGCATCGGCTCACACGCCGAGAACGTCGTCGGCATGGAGGTCGTGCTGCCGAACGGCGAGCTGATGCGCACCGGCATGGGGGCCATGGCGGGCAACCGCGCCTTCCACGCCTACCCCTTCGGGTTCGGCCCGATGGTCGACGGCCTGTTCTTCCAGTCGAACATGGGGATCGTCACGCAGATCGGCTGGCGGCTGATGAAGCGGCCCGAGAAGTACGCATCCTGCTGGGTCCACTTCGACGGCGACGAGATCATCGTCCCGGTCATCGACGCCATGCGCGAGCTCATGCTCGACGAGACGATCAACAACTACCCGTTCCTCGGCCGCGGCGTCGCCGCCAACGCCGAGGGACAGCCCGACCTCGACCCGGACAGTCAGAAGTGGGCGCTGCGCTTCGCGCTCTACGGATACGACGAGATCGTCGAGGCGAAGTGGCGCATCGTCGAGCGGGTCCTCGGCGCGATTCCCGGTGTCGAGATAGGCCGCAAGGTGTTCGACGGGACCGACCGGACCGGTCCGCTCGAGGGGATCCACGACGACAAGGTCCAGGCGGGGATCCCCGGCATGGAGCTGCTCGACCTGTACAAGGTTCCCTTCGGCCCGGACACCGGCCACCTCGACTTCTCGCCCGTCGGGCCCCTCGTCGGCACCGAGGTGCTCAAGATGATCCGGCTGGTGCGCGGCATGTACGAGGAGTTCGGCGAGCCGTACGCCGCCGGCTGCATGCTCCTCCCGACCAGCATCTTGGTCGTGTCCGTGATGTTCTTCGACCCCAAGGACGCCGAGAAGACCAAGCGCATCTACGACAACTACGACCCCATGCTCAAGCGGATCGCGGCCGAGGGGTACGGGTTGTACCGCTCGCACATCTTCAAGATGGACGCCGTGGCGGCGACCTTCGACTTCAACGACCACGCGTATCTGCGGTTCGTCGAGACGATCAAGGACGCGGTGGACCCCAACGGGATCCTCCAGGCCGGAAAGCAGGGGATCTGGCCCCGGAAGCTGCGCGCTCGGCGTTGAGCACAAGGCCCGCCGGACCGAGCGGTCCGGCGGGCCTTGTGGACTGCGGGCGTCACACTTTGACGAGGATCTTCGCGTCCTGGCGCAGCGAAGCCTGCCGCACGGCATCGGTCGCCGCAGCCAGCTCGAAGCGCGCGGTGACGATCGGGCGAAGGTCGATCCGGCCCGCGGCATGCAGAGCGATGACGGGATCGAGCCCACCGATGTTCCCGATCGACCCGTGCACACTCGCCCCGCGCAGCAGGTAGGCCATCGTCTGCATCGGTACCGCGCCGCTCTCCGAACCCAGCAGCACCACCTTGCCGCCGACCGAGATCGACCTCTCGATCTCCGGCAGGACGGCCGCAGCCGCCCCCGCGGCCTCGACGCAGACGTCGGCGCCTTCGCCGGACGTCTGCTCCAGAACCACATCGGACGGACGCATTCCGTCACCACGCAGCTTGGTGACGTCGTAGGCGGCGTCCGCTCCCACCAACTCGGCGAGCTTGCACCGAGCCGGCTCCGTGTCGAACGCCAGCACCTTCGCCGCGCCGGCCGCGCGGAGCAGGGAAACCGAAGCGAGCCCGATCGGCCCGCAGCCGTGGACTGCCGCGACGCCGCCGGGGCGGAATCCGCCGCCGCGCAGGAACAATCCGACGTAAGCGACGCTGGCCGGTTCGCAGAGCGCACCGATTTCATAGGTGTCGCGCTCGGAATACCGCTCGCGCACAGCGGCGAGGGAGCGGACGTTGCTCTCCCTCGACAGCACGAACTCGGCCATCCCGCCATCGATGGTGAAGCCGCTGTCCTCGGCGTCGGCGCAGTGGCCGGGGAGCCCGGACCGGCAGGCACCGCACCGTCCGCAGTACTGCAGCGTCTGCACCGCCACCGGGTCACCCGGCCGGACACCCCGTACCCCGGCGCCCACCTCGACCACCTCGCCGGCGATCTCGTGCCCGGGGACGAGCGGTAGCCGTACCCGGTAGGGGAGCAGCACATACCCCTCGTCGTCCGTCTCGTAGAGATGGACATCGGACCCGCAGATGCCGACCGCCCTGCTCCGCACGAGCACGTCGTACGGGCCCGCCAAGCCGGGCACCGCACGCTCGCCCAGCGTCCACGTCGGCTCGCGCCAGGCCGCCGTGGCATCTCGCGCCCACCGGCCTGCGACCTCCTCCGGGGAGAGGTCACGGCGCGGCGCCCATTCGCCATTGATCACCACGGCACGCATCAGCTCGGCACCTTCGGCGGTCACGGACTGAGGTCAGACTTCAGTCCTATGTTGAACATCTGACATTTAGTACCATCGAGTGCATCCCCGGAAGCACCGCGGGCCGACAGAAACGAGAACCGATGAAGATCCGCCGAGTCGTCACCGGCTTCGACCGGGACGGACGCAGCTGCGTCGTCTCCGACGGGCCCGCGCCGCGGACCCACGACTTCGAACACCTGCCCGGGTTCAGCAACACCGTGGTCTGGTCCTTGGCCGGCGCGGTCGCGCCGGCGGGAACGCCGGCGGACCCGACGCCGAGCCTCACGACGCTCATGCCCGGTCCGGGCGGCTCGGCGCTGACCATCGTGAGGTTCCCTCCCGCCGCCGCTCTCTCGGACGTGGACTTCGAGGCGGCAGGCGAGGAGCAGGCACGCGAGCTTCCCGGACTGGCCGACACGTTCGACCCCGATCGGCCGGGCTTCCACGCGACGCGGACCGTCGACTACCAGATCGTGCTCAGCGGCGAACTGTGGCTCGGCCTCGACACGGGGGAGGAGACCCACCTGCGGGCCGGCGACGTCGTCATCCAGAACGGCACCAGCCACGCGTGGACCAACCGGGCCGATGAGCCCGCGATCCTCGCCGCCGTCTCGATCGGAACCGAACAGGCGGGTTGAGCCGGCACGCCGCTCGTCGTCGAGATCAGATCTCGACGACGAGCTTGCGGTGCGGGCTGGACAGGATCCGGCCCCACGCGTCACCGATCGACGCGAACGGCACGCGCTCGACCTCGATGCTCAGCTGCCCGGCGTTCGCCCAGCCGACCAGCTGCTGGTAGGCGGCCTCCCAGGCATCGAGCGGCACGAACGGCTTCAGGAACCCGAACACGCTCCGGCCGGTCAGGAACGGGTAGGCGATCGAGCTGGCAGGCGTTCCGCCGGACATGCCCACGACCACGTAGCGAGCGCCCATCTTCGTGGCGGGGAGCGCGGCCTCGAAGGCCGGGCCCATCACGGTGTCGAGCACGACATCGAAGCCGATCGCGGCCGACGCCTTCAGTTCTGCCGCGTCATCCTGGCCGCCGAGCACGACGAAGTCGTCGATCTTCCCGTCGCTCTTGAGCTTCTCGAGCGTCTCGGCGCTCCGCCCCGCACCGACGACCCGGCCGGCGCCGAGGAGCTTGGCGGCCTGGACGCCGACCTGGCCGACCGCGCCGGTGGCGCCCAGGACCAGCACCTCGTCACCCGCCCGGAGTTCGGCGCGCCACTGCAGGGCGGTCAGCGCCGTGATGCCCGAAGTGCCGAGCGCCGCCGCGAGACCGTCGTCGAGGCCGTCGGGGATGGCGTAGGAGCGCGAACGGTCGCCGAGCAGGACCTTTTCGGCGAGCGCCCCATACGGTGCCTTCGCGTCGCTGAAGTAGACCTTGGTGCCGTCGGCGAGCCGGCCCACGCCCTCGGAACCGACAACAGAGGGAACCACCGGAGGACCGAACGGGCCACCCGCCGCAAGCCGCAGGTCGATGGGGTTGAGCGCCGCGACGATCACGTCGACGACCTGCTCGCCCGGACCCGGCTGGGGAGCGTCGAACTCACCGACGGCGGGAACGCCACCGACCTCGTTGAGCACTGCTGCCTTCATCGTCTTCTCCTCGTTGTCGGTGGCCCCCGGAATGCGGTCGTTCGCGACTCCGCCCTGCGCGGTGACCTGGCTGCGGAACATGTCGGTGGAACGGGTGCCGAGACCCAGGACGTAGCGGATGGACCGCTCGGCCACCAGGTCCCAGTCCATGAACGCGTGGTTGGCGATCACGTTGATGTCCCGCCGGTAGCGCTGCAGCGCCTCCTTGCTCTGGTACGGGCTCGAGCCCATGCCGTCGCAGAGGATGCCGATCAGCTCCTGCGCGAGGTGGACGATCGTGGTCTGATCGAGCTCGATCTGCCCGATCTCTTCCTGGCTCCACGGCTCCAGCGCGTCGCACTTCCGGATCGAGCCCTCCAGGATGTGCGTGTAGAGCAGCTGGGCGCAGCGGAGCTTCTCCCACGCTTCCGCGAACCGCATCCGGGACTGCGGCAGGTCCTGGCGCGTCGCGCCACCGAAGGCCCGGGTCGTCCCTAGGCGCGACTTCACGATGTCGACCACGGCCTCGGCGGAGCCCAGCGCGATGGCGGTGATCATCATCCCGAGGCTCGCGAAGGGCGGGTAGCGGAGGAACTTCTCCTCGTGCGACGTGCCGGGGTGCTTGTCGATGGACAGCATCTCCTCGAGCGGGATGCTGTAGCTGTCGCGGATGAAGACGTCGTCGAGCGTGACGCTCGCGCTCCCGGTGGCCGCCATGCCGGACATGTGCCAGTCGTCGTTGATCGTGACGCCGGGCTGGTCCAGTTCGATGAGGAACGTCGTCGGCGTCATGGCGCCGTCGATCGTGACCATCGTCGAAAGGAAGGTGTGCGTCGAGTTCCACAGCCCCGAGGCGTAGCGGAAGGTGCCGCTGACCCGGAATCCGCCGTCGACCTTCTCGCCCTTGCCGGCCGGCGTCAGCGGCGCGGAGGCGAGGATGAAGGTCCGCCCGGCGAAGATCTCCTTCTGCGCGTCCCAGTTGAGGTGGGCCGCCATCCAGCTGTGCTCCATCAGGAACGCCAGCGTCCACGCCGCGGACGTGTCGCCGTGCGCCAGAACGCGGGCGACTTCGCAGAGCGCGCGGGATCCCAGCCCCTGGCCGCCCCACACGCGCGGGGTGAGCGCATCCATGAGGAACTCGGCGTCCTTGACGGTCTGCGGCGGCTGGTAGCGCAGCGCCTCGGCTTCCTGCGCGCGTGCGCGCAGGGTCGGAATCAGCACCTTCGCCTTCTCGATGAGACGGTCTGTGCGCTCCTCGAAGTCCGGCTCACCCGCGCCCACCGATGCGGGCTGTCCAGTGCTGGTCGGATCCACATCCACAGTGGTCATTGCTTACTTCCCATCGCTGTCTCGGGCGTGCCCGCGTCCCGCCTCGTGGCGAATCCGGCCGGCGCGCACACCGCCCGCCCGGAGCCGACGCTATGGCATCTGTCTGACATTTGTCAATCGATCATTTTGATGTCAAACTTCAGCGGGGAGGTTCTCGCCTCTCACTTTCGACGATGCACTTCCGACAGGTTCGGAAGGAGACGGGAGACGCCCGATGCGGCTTGCGACAGTGCGTACAGAGTCCGGTCCGGCGGCGGTGGTCGTGGTCGGCGACGAAATCGTCGAGATCGCGAAGGCGGCGCCCGGACTGCCCGGCACGCTGGTGGGGGTCCTCGAGCTCGGCGAGGTCGGTCTCGGCGTGATCGCGGACGCGATCGCTTCGGGGGCCGCCCGGTCGGCATTGGACCCCTCGACGCTGATGTCGCCGATTCCCCGGCCGCCGAAGTTCTGGGCGATCGGGATGAACTACGCCGAGCACGTCCGCGAGACCGGGAAGCCGTTCCCCGAGTTCCCGACCGTCTTCGCGAAGATGCCCAACACCGTCACCGGACCTTACGCCGACGTCGAGCGGCCCGCGGTGTCCGACCGGCTCGACTTCGAGTGCGAGCTGGGAGTCGTGATCGGCAAGCGCTGCCGGCACGTCAGCAGGGAGAACGCCCACCGGGTGATCGCCGGCTTCACGGTCGTCAACGACTACAGCGTCCGGGACTTCCAGATGCGCGGGGGCCAGTGGGTGCTCGGCAAGTCGTTCGACGGGCACGGCGTCATCGGGCCGTGGCTCGTCACGCCCGACGAGGTCGACCCGCATCGGTTGCCGATCCGCACGATCGTCAACGGCGAGGTGCGGCAGAGCTCCACCACGGAGAACCTCATCTTCGACTGCTACCGCCTGATCGAGGAACTGTCGAGCGCCGCGACCCTGGAGGTGGGCGACGTGATCGCGACCGGTACCCCCGGCGGCGTCGGCGTCATGGAGAACCGCTTCCTCGCACCCGGTGACATCGTGCGGGTCGAGATCGACGGGATCGGTCACCTCGAGAACCGCATCGTCCAGGAGGGCGCGCCCGTGGAGTGGATCGAGGAGTCGGCGACGGCCGCGGTCTGACACGGCGGCGCCGGAAACGGTCGCCGGGGTGGAGCAAGGACTTCCTGCTCAACCCCGGCGATCGGGTCTGAGCGCCGGGATGTCCCAGTGCTCCACGATCCGGCGATCGGCCAGCCGGAAGATGTCGACACCGAGGCCGGTCAGCTTTCCGACGCGGACGCGCTCGAGGAGCCACACCAGATCGCCTTCGGCGACCGTGACGACCACCGTGAAGCTCGGCCTGAACTCATCCGGAAGGCCGCCGATTTCCGCCAGGGAGCGGCGGAGGGCGTCAGGACCGTCGGGGATGCTCTCGTTGTGCTGGAGGTAGACCTCGCCCCAGTGATCGGCCACGACAGTGGGGTCGAACTCGAGGAACCGGGCGAAGGCCGCCGACGCGATCTCGCGGTTGATCTCCGTCAGAGCGGCGTCCCCTTCCTCCGTACCGTGAGTGCCCTGGTAGGCATCGCCGAACACCGACCTCCCGCTGACCGTGCTCGGCGGCACGGCGGCGTGGAGCTGCCAGTGCTCCGCGACCCGGTCGCCGGCGAAGCGGAAGAATTCACACCAGGACTCGCCGCTGAACTCGTCACGCGGATCCGTCGAAGCCTGCCAGTGCACGGCCACGAACTCGCCATCGGAGACGGTTCGCTTCACCGTCGCGACGACTCCGGGAAGGCGAGCCTGCAGCTCGCGGTAGAGCTGACGCGCTCCGGACGGCCCGTCGCCGAGCGGCTGGGCGGAGCGGTGATGGCGGGCGTCCGGCCAGAAGATCGTCTCGAGATCGTCGCCGCTCTCGTCGTGGAGGCGTCCGGCGGTCAGGGCGTCGTAGATGCGCAGGACCGACTGACGCCGGCGTTCGGGTTCGAGCATGAGCTGTGGTTCTCCGGTCGCACTCAGAGGAGGACTCCGGCCGTCGTGTCCGCGGCGGCGTCATAGCGGTGGCAGGCCACGTGTCCGCCGTCGGCTGCGGGGTGGACCGGCGGCAGCTCGACCCAGCACCGGTCCTCCGCGAACCCGCACCTGGGGGCGAAGGGGCAGCCTCCGCCCCGCGGTGGCTCGGGGCGAGGATCGCGCACGGGGCGCGGCTGAGCCGGCCGGTCGAGCTCGGGCGAGGCCGCGACCAGGGCCTGGGTGTACGGGTGGCGTGGGCGACGGGCCACCGTCTGCGCGGGCCCGTCCTCGAGCACCCGGCCGCGGTAGAGCACCACGATCCAGTCGGACATGTAGCGCACGACGTCGAGGTCGTGACCGATGAAGCAGTAGCTGAGCGAATTGGCGCGCTGCGCGTCCTTGAGGACGTTCAGCACCTGCGCCTGGACTGACACGTCGAGCGCGCTGACCGGCTCATCGCAGATGATGAGGCTCGGATCGCTCATGAGGGCGCGCGCGATGGCGACGCGCTGGCGCTGCCCTCCGGAGAGCCGCGCCGGGTAGCTCGCCGCCACCGCGCGGGGCAGGCCCACGCGGTCGAACAGGTCCGAGAGCCTGGCGAACGCTTCGCTCCGCACGCGCCGGCTCCGGGGCACCTCCTCGGCGACGCTGACGGCGACCGGCAGCGACGGGTTGAGCGAGCTGTACGGGTCCTGGAAGATCGCCCGGATCTGGCCCGGTTCCCGGCGCCGGCGACGATGCGCGTCGGCGCTGACGTCCTGCCCGTCGAACAGGATGCGTCCGGCGCTGATGGGCACCAGCCCGAGGATGGCGCGACCGATCGTCGTCTTTCCCGAGCCGGACTCGCCCACCAGGCCGAGCGTCCGGCCGGCCCGGATCGTGAAGTTCACGTCCGAGACCGCGGTGACCCGGTGGATGCCGCGCCGGTACTCGATCGTCAGGTCGGAGACCTCGAGCAGGGGGGACTCAGACACGTTCCGACACTTCCTCGTGTTCGGGGCCGACGCGAAGGGGGTTCAGGCAGCGCACACTGTGCTCTCCGTCCACTTCGGTCAGCGGAACGGCTGCCGACCGGCACTGATCGGTGCTGAAGTCGCAGCGCGACGCGAAACGGCACCCGGTCGGCCACTCTCCCGGCGCCGAGACCGCACCGCGGATCGTCGGAAGCGGCAGGTCGTCGTCGACGATGGTGGCGGGACGGCACGCGAGGAGCGCCGAGGTGTAGGGATGAGCCGGCTCGTGCGTGATCCTGTTCAGCTGCCCGTGCTCGACCAGCTCGCCGGCGTACATCACCAGGGCCCGGTCACAGACCTGCGCCACCACGCCCCAGTCGTGGCTCACCAGGAGAAGTGCCATGCCCAGGTCCTTCTGCAGCGAGCGCAGGAGGCTCAGGATCTCGGACTGCACGGTGACGTCGAGCGCGGTCGTCGGCTCGTCCGCGATGAGCAGGCGCGGCCGGGTCGCGATCGCGCGCGCGATTCCGATCCGCTGTGCCATCCCGCCGGAGAGCTCGTGCGGAAAGCGCTTGGCCACGCCGGCGGGATCCGGAAGCTGAACCTGTTCGAGCAGGTCGAGCACGCGGGCCTCGGCCTGCTTGCGCGAGAGCCCGTCGCCGGCCTGGACGATCCGGCGGAGCAGGACTCCCACCCGCAGGGTCGGGTCCAGGGCCGTCATCGGATCCTGAGCGATGTAGCTGACGGCGTTGCGGCGGTAGCCGTGGAGGGAGCGGCCCTCCAGCGTCGCGACGTCGTAGTCGTCGAACCGGATGGAGCCCGCGACGATCTCCCCGCCATGCGGAAGCAGGCGGGCGATGGCTCGTGCGATCGAACTCTTGCCGCACCCCGACTCGCCGACGACGGCGACCGATTCCCCGGCCGCGATCGAGAAGCTGACGTCGCTCGCGACGCACCGCGGGCCGTCACTGGCGGAGTACGCCACGGAAACGTCGCGGAGCGTCAGCAGCGTTTCGCCGGCCGGCGTCGGTTCGGCGTCGGCGGGCCGCTGCGCTCGCCCGGCAAGAACCCCGGGGCCCGGCTTCCGCGAACGCCTCCGGCGGGTGGGTGCGCCGCTCCATGCCTCGACCGCGACATCGCGGACGCCGTCACCGATCAGCACCAAGGCGAGCGACACCAGCCCCAAGGCAACGCCGCCGGACACGAGGGGCCAGGGACTCGAGTTGAGGACCTGGGACCCCTCGGCGATCATCGAGCCCCAGTCGGGGTCCGGGGGCTTCGCCCCGAAGCCCAGGAACGACAAGCCGACGGTGAACTGCAGTGCGATGGCCGTGGCGAGGGCACCCTGGACCAGCACGGGCCCGAGGACCCGGAGCAGGACGTGCCGGAAGATGATCCGTCGTGACGGCAGGCCGGCGACGACAGCCGCATCGACGAAGAGCTCGCCCTTCACCGCCAAAGCCGGGCCGCGGACGTTGCGCACGATGGGCGGTGCGAGGAGGAACCCCAAAGCGATCATCGCCAATCCGAGGTGCCCGGAGAACGTCGACACCACGACGAGCATGACCACCATGGCGGGAAGCGAGAGACCGACGTCGGTCACCGTCATCACGACACGATCGACCCACCCGCCGGCGTACCCCGCCACCACGCCGAGGGGGACCGCAACGGCCACGGCGACGAAGCTGACGACGAAGGCGTTCAAGAGCGTGGTCCGGCCGCCGTACAGCAGGCGGGTCAACAGGTCGCGGCCCAGCTGGTCGGTTCCGAGGAGATGCTGTGCGCTCGGTCCCGCGAGGCTGTGCCCCAGGTCCACCTGGTTCGGTCCACCCGAGGTCAGCAAGGGCGCGAGCACGCAGGCAGCGACGATCACGGCCAGGACGATCAGCGAACCGGTGGCGAGACCGTTGCGGAGGTACTGGCGCAGGACGGTCTGCAGCGGGTTCGGCGGCGGGACCGGCACAGCGGCGGTTGCGTCGTTCACTGCACACGCACCTTCGGGTTGAGCCATCCGTACGCGAGGTCGACGGCGAGGTTCGCGGCGACGACCGCCAGGCAGAACACGACGGCGACGCCCTGGAGCATCGTCAGGTCACCGGTCTGCGCGGAGCTGACCGCCAGCCCGCCCAGGCCGGGGAGGACGAAAACCGACTCGACCAGAACGGTTCCCCCGAACATGCCGATGAACAGCACCCCGGTCACCGTCACGATGGGGATCGCCGCGTTGCGCAGCCCATGGCGAAACACGATCTGCCGTTCGGAGAAGCCGTCCGCGCGCAGCGCCGTGACGAACTCGCGGCCCATCACCTCACGCATCGCGTCGCGCGTCTGCTTCGCCACGGCGGTGGCCCCCATGACCGCGAGTGCGGTGACGGGCAGGACGAGGGAGTGAAGCCAGCCTCCCGGCGAGTCGCCGAGTCCGACATAGCCCGTTGCCGGGAACCAGCCGAGCTTCACCGACAGGAAGTAGACGAGCATGAGGCCGAGCCAGAAGTTCGGGATGACGTAGCCGACCACGGCCAGGACGTCGGTCACGCGGCCGAGGCGGCGGCCGCCGAGAGCGCTCACCATGCCGAGCCCGATCCCGGCCACCGCGGCGACCAGAGTGCCGAGCAGCACCAGGGAGAGCGTCGTCGGCAGCCGCGTTCCGATCGCCTGGCCGACACTCTGGGAGGTGACGACCGACGTGCCGAGGTCGCCCGTGACCGCATGCCCGAGCCAGCGCCAGTACTGCACGACGACGGGGTCGTCCAGACCGAGCTTCGCGTTGAGCGCGGCGATCGACTCCGGGGTGGCCGAGCTGCCCAGGATGGTCGCGGCCGGATCCCCGGGTGCCACGGCGGTGAGCACGAACGTCAGCGTGGAGACGATCAGGAGAAGTGGCACCGCGAGCAGCAGGCGGCGCGCGATCAGCCGGATCACGGCAGCCGGCCGATCCGGTCCGATCGGGAACGATCTCCGGCGGTCTGCTCGGCTGGCTGCCGTCGGCGCACGTCCGGCGTGAGACTGGCGACGCCGGTCGCCTCGACCGTACGAACGGTGCTCGGAGACGGGGCACGAACGGCCGTCCTGGCTATCTCGACTCTCGCTGACAAGACTTCTCCTCGACTCCGACCGCTTCGGGTCACCTACACCGGGTTCTGATACTTCAAGCGCCGTTCAGGGCAGCCCCGATTCCATGGAGGACTCCCGTCGGATTGATCGCGTCGGCACGCTCCCAGCTTTCGGACGGGAGGTCGGCGGCGATGGCTCCCGGATCGAGCCCGCGCGGTCCGTCGGTCCACAGGGGACACCCGGTGTCACTTCGCCGGACGCCAGGCCTCGCTCGCGACGGGGCTGAACGGGTTCATTTCGATGGTCCAGAACTTCTCGCGCACGTTGGCGACCTTGGAGCTGATGGCTTGCAGGGTGGGAATGCTGGCGATCGGGACCGCGTAGACCAGCTCGTCGAGGCGCGCCGTGGCGATCCTGATCTTCGCCTCCTGATCCTGCGGGTCCGCGGTGGTGGCAGCCGCCCGCATCAGGTCGGTCAGCTGGGGATCGAGGGGGACGCCCAGCGGGTTCGCCAGCCCCATCGGCCGGAACATGGTGAAGACCGCCTCCGAGAGGCCGTTCGCGCCGTTGGTCATGATCACCGCGTCGTACTTGCCCATCTGCTGGGCGACCACGCCCGGGGACGCGTCGCTGGGCACGAGATCGAGCGTCACGCCGACTTTCGCGTAGGCCGCCTTGAGCGCCTGACCGACGGCGCTTCCCGGATCGAAGAACGACGGGTCGAAGACCTGGATCTTGAGTCCGTTGGCGTGTCCCGCCTCGGCGAGCAGCTGCCGCGCCTTCTCCGGGTTGTACGCGTACTGGTTCACGCCGCCCGCGTTGCGGCCCTCCGCGCCGTCGGCGACGACGGAACTGGTCGGGACCGCGTCGGTCCCGAAGATCGCCGTGGCGATGTCCTGGCGCGGAGTCGCGTAGGCGAGAGCCTGGCGGACCCGCTCGTCGGCCAAGGGGCCGTTCGCGCGCTTGATCAGCGCCATCGAGGCGAACGATCCGAGCGGACCGCGAGCGATCGAGGCGCCGCTCTGCGTGACGGCGGACAGGTCCGTCGGCGCGATGTTGAGGGCCCAGTCCACCTCGCCCGACCTGATCGAGTTCAGCCGGGTCTGCGGGTTCATCACGGGCTTCAGGACGACCTTTTCGTACTTGATCGCGTCCTGGTTGGGGTACTGGCGATTCGGGACGTAGACGTACTTGACCGACTTGACGGTCTGGGTGGGATCAAGCTTGTAAGGGCCGATGCCGTCCGTGTCCGCGAGCAGGTTCTTGCGGTCGGCCGCGCCCTTGGGGCCCACGACGTATCCGACACCACTCTGGCCGGCGAGCAGGTAGAGGGCGTAGTGGGTGGAGACCGGCTCCGCGAACTGCACGTCGACCTTGTCCGACCCGGCGGCTTGTGCTCCCTTCAGCGGGTAGCTGAGCGACGCGAAGGGCCCAGGCGCCTGGAGGTACGAGTTCAGCGACGCCGCCGCGGCCTCGCCGTTCAGCGGCGCGCCGTCCCCGAACTTCGCTCCCTGGCGGAGCGTCAGGCGGAACGTGCGGTGCTCCTTGTCGACCCACTCCCAGGAGGTGGCCAGACCCGGCTGCAGTTCGCCGGTACCGGGAGAAATGTGGATCAAGGGGTCGTAGGCGACGCTGCAGAAGACCAACGGGACGCAGTTCGCCGTATCGAGATTGAGCGGATCGCCCGAGACCGAGATGGTCAGCGTCTCGCCGTTCGCGGCCCCGGCCGAGGAACCGCTCGAGCAGGCGGAGACGCCGGATGCCAACGCCACGACGCCGGCGAGCAGGGACGCCACACGGCGCCGGGTGGTTTTGACGGACAAGAGACACCTCGGTCTAATGTGCGATGTTTATCGATCGCCAACGTAACCGCGATCACAACCTGCGTCAATGGTCGCGCGGTGCTGGTCACTCGATCTCTTGCAAATGTCTGACAGTTCACAGAGGATGTACTCCGGTGTCAACGACCCGAGGAGCTGCCATGACCGACCCGCTTCCCCTGATCGACTCACTGCGCTACCGCGAAGTGATGGGGCACTACCCGACCGGCGTCACGGTGGTCACCGGGATCGCGGACGACGGCGAACCCGTGGGCATGGTCATCGGGACCTTCACCGCGGTCTCGCTCGATCCGCCGTTGGTGGCGTTCCTGCCCACTCGGGCGTCCAGGACGTTCGCGCGGCTCCGGACCGCGCGGTCCTTCTGCATCAACGTGCTCGCGCACGACCAGGTGGAGCTGTGCCGGACGATGTCGAGCCCGGTGCCCGCCAAGTTCAGGGGCGTCGAATGGAGTGCGTCCCCGGCCGGAGCGCCGGCCATCGCCGGAGCGGTGGCGCACGTCCACTGTGCGCCGCGACAGGCCATCGAAGCGGGAGATCATTTCATCCAGGTCTGCGACGTCGAGTCCATGGAGGTGCGCCGGCAGGTCACGCCGCTGCTGTTCTTCCAGGGCGGATACGGCGGCTTCTCGCCCCACGGCATGACGGCCGGCGGCGATGCCGACCTGATCTCGGGAATCCGGCTCGCGGACCTGGCTCGCCCGCAGATCGAGGTCCTGGCCCGCGATCTGGCCTGCGAGGCCGCCGTGCTCGTCGCCGTGAACGAGTTCGAACTGACCACCGCGGCCACCGCGCACGGCGGATCCGCGGTCATGCGGGAGCTTCTCGGGGAGAGGTTGCCGATGAAGCCACCACTCGGCGAGGCGTATGTGGCATGGGCGTCGGACGAAGCCGTGGCGCGATGGCTGGCGATGGTGGGCAAGGACCCGGACCGGCTCGCGGCCCACCGGCAGCGGCTGGCGGCGATCCGGGCACGGGGCTACGCCGCGTGGCAGATCGCCTCCAGCGGATCCGGCGATCAGGCCGACGTCGCGGCCATGATGGTCGAGTACGCCGCCGGCGACCTCACTCCGGCACGCGAGCGAGCGCTGTTGGCGCGCATGGCGGAGTCCATGCCGTCGGTGGACACCGCCGACTTCGCCGACGAACGGGAATACGACATCGGCGGCCTCATGGCGCCCGTCCTCGGCGAGGACGGCAACGTCGTCCTGCTCCTCAGGCTCGCCCAGCTGCCGACGCCCGCCTCGGGCGAACGGATCAAGCGGTGGGCCTCGGACCTCCGAGCCGCCGCGGCGCAGGTGGAGGCCAGTCTGCCGGCGGCAACGGCTCTCCTTCAGGTCTGAACGACGAGGGTCTTGGCGACACGTTTGTCAGTGGCGTGCTCGACCGCGGCCAGGCCTTCGTGCAGGGCCCAGCGCCCGCCGACCATCGGAGTCAGATCGATCCTCCCGGCGGCGTGCAGGGCGATGACCGGGTCGAAGCCACCGATGTGCCCCATGCTGAACGCGTGGGTCGCCGCGCGCCCCATCGTCGCCTTCGGCCGGAACGAACCCGGCGGGCCACCGACACCGAGATGCACGACGTGGCCGCCGATGGCGAGCAGGTGCTGCGCCACGGGCAGCACCTCCCCGGGCGCCCCGCTGGCATCGACGACGACGTCGACGCCACGCCCGGCCGTTTCGTCTTGCACGACAGAGGGAAGCGCGGCGGGCTCGAGGTCGCGTTCCGACCAGCCTCGATCCGCGCCGAGCAGCTCGGCCAGGCCGGCGCGGCCGGGGACCGGATCGAACGCCAGGACTCGAGCTGCCCCCGCGGCTCTGGCCAACGCCACCGCGGCGAGCCCCAGCGGGCCGCACCCCAGGACCCCGACGCGCATGCCCGGTCGCAGGTGCCGGTCCACCTCGAACAGTCCGTTGTAGACGATCGCGGCGGGCTCGCAGAGGGCTCCGACCTGGAAGACACCGTCGTCGTCAAAGCGCTCTCGGAGCGCCTCCAGCGAACGAGCGTGGGCGGAGGGCACGACCGCGTATTCGGCGAGGCCGCCGTCGATGTCGAACCCGGCGAACTGTCCGTCCAGGCACGCATTGACCTGACCACGTCGGCAGGCAGGACACCGGCCGCACGGCCGGAGCGTCTCGACCGCCACCGCGTCACCGACCCGAAGGTCGCGCACCGCGGAGCCGACCTCGACGACTTCCCCCGCGAACTCGTGCCCGGGGACGAGCGGGAGAGCCATGCGATAGGGGAGGGTGACGTAGCCGTCGTCATCGGTGGCCGTCATTCGCAGTGTCGACACGGCGACGCCGCTGGCCCGCACGCGGACGAGCACATCCGTCGCGGACCGCAGGACGGGATCGGGAAGGGTGGCGGCCGCCCATTGGGGGTGGCGCCACACCTGGCTGGCGTTGCGCGCCCATCGGCCCGCGATCTCCTCTTCGTCGGGTACGTAGCCCGGCCGGGGCTGCCAGTCACCGGTGACGACCAGGGCTCGCATCGCCCACCTCCAAACATCCAACAAATTACAGTCTGATGGTATGCTGCCAGACAGGGCCTTCAGTGCGGAACAGCCGACGAATCCCCAAGTGGTAGGGAAGAGCTGTGTTGGATAAAATCGAAGTTATGCCCTTCAGTCCCGAGCCCGTCCGCCGGCCCCGCGAGCAGGTCGAGAAGCAGCTTCGCGACGCGATCGTGTCCTCGACGTTCAAGCGTGGCGAACGCCTGCCGAGCGAGGCCGAGCTGTCGCGCGAGTTCCAGGTCAGTCGTTCGACGGTCCGGGAGGCGCTTCGCGTCCTCGTGTCGGAGGGGCTCATCTCCAAGGTGCCGGGCGCCGGCGGCGGAAGCTTCGTCCAGAACGTCGACCACGAGTCGCTCACCAGCCTGATCTCGGGCTCGCTGGAGACCATCCTCAAGTTCGGCAGCCTCACGATGGACGAGATCAACGACGTCCGCCGGATGCTCGAGGTTCCTGCCGCGCGGCTCGCCGCGCAGAACCGCACCGAGGAGCAGGTGGCCGAGTTCACCCGGCTGATCGACCGGCAGAACGAGATGATGAGCCGGCCCTCGCGCGATGCGCGCGACCCCGAGCTCTTCGAGCTCGGTCAGGCGGTCTACACGCTGGTGGCCGAGGCGAGCGGCAACAGGCTGCTGGCGTCCTTCGTCTCCGCGATGAGTGGCGTCACCATCCCGGTGTACATGCGCGACCTGCCGGCCGAAGACGCCGCGGCCGCCCGCGACCTGACCGGCGTGCTCGTCGACGCGATCGTCCGGGGCGACGCCGACAAGGCGGCCGCGGCCATGACCTCGCAGCTCGACATGGCCCGGCACCACGCGCTCTGAGCGGAGACCCGCTCCGTCCAGAGCGTCCGGCACCCCGGTTCAGTCCAGGGTCCGGGCCGTCCACGCCCGCGCCATCGAGTCTTCGATGATCATGTTCACGTGGCCCCACGCCTGCGACAGGTCCCGGTAGGCGCGCTCCATCCGCTCTCCGTTGACCGCCGCCGACGACCCCGCGGTGCGGAAGATCGTGTCCTGCACCGTCGACCAGGCGAGCCGGGTCGCCTCGCGGCACATCATGTTGAGCATCATGTCGTCGGCTGTCGTGAACGGTTCGCCGCCGGCCGCGGCGCGGTGGCAGAGCTCCATCCAGCGCTCCGCCGTGTCGTGGATGATCGCCTGAGCCGAGTTCAACCGGGCGGTGGCGAGGCCGAACCAGCGCTGGTAGTCGGGGTCGGTGAGCCGTGCGGCCGGCGCCCGCCCGGCGTCACCCGCGGTCTTGCGTTCCCGCATGAGGCGCTCGTACTCGTCGAGCGCACCGAACGCCCCGCCGACGAACACGGTCGCCAGGTCCAGGCCGAAGAAACCTTGACCCGGCGCCAGGTGCATCGGGTTGCCGTGCTGTTCGAAACCCGGCGACGTGTGCGAACTCCTGATGTCGACCTGCATGGTGCCCTCGAGGACATGGTCGTCCGGCAGGAAGGCGTCGTGGAAGACGATGGTGTTCGACCCGCTGCCTTTCAGTCCCAGCGTGTTCCCCCAGTCGTCCTTGATCTCGTAGGCGTCCCGAGGCGCGACGAAGAGCATCTGCTGAACCGGCGCGCCCCCGGCCGGCCCGTACTCGAACGCCTGGCCCACGTAATGGGTGGAGTACGGCGACCCTGACGAGTAGGGATGCGTGGTGTCGAGCCGCCAGCCACCGTCGACGCGGGTCGCCGGGCCACCCGGTCGCGCCGTCGACGGGATCACGACGTGACCGTCCCCGAACACCGCGTCCTGGGCCGACCTCGGCCAGAGCGAGCTGACCAGCAGAGCGTGGCTCGCGCCGAGGCACAGGCACCAGCCGGTGGACATGCAGCCTCGCGCCACCTCGCCCATCAGCCGCACGAAGTCGGGCATCGTCCAGGCCAGGCCGCCGTAGGCCCTGGGCACCAGGAGCCGGTAGTAGCCAACATCCTTGAAGACTTGGTGCAGCTCGGGTGAATAGGTGGTGCGGGCCTCGGTGGCGGCCTGTTCTGCGACCAGTTGCGGGCGGAGCGAACGCGCGATCCCGAGCGCCACTTCAAGAGTGAGGTCCTGCTCGGCAGAAGCGGAAAATTGCCGGGCGTCGAGCGTGATGTTGTCGGACATTGTTTCCTCACTCCGGTTGAAGGATCGATGGTGCGCCGGTGATGTCGGCGGACGCACGCAGCGACAGGGCGTCGCGCAGCAACCGCTCGATCCGGTACTCGCGCAGATAGCCGTAGCCGCCGTGAACCTGCAGCGCCGCGTCCGCGACCTCCAGCGCGAGGTCGCAGCCCAGCCTGGCGACGGCGATCGCACCCAGCGAGTCCGGCGCACCGGCGAAGACCGCGTGGGTGAGGGCGGTTGTGCGCTGCACCTGGTCGGTCAACGACGCCCGGACCACGGGCAAGGCCGCCAACGGGCCGCCGAACTGGTGTCGCTGCGCGGCGTAGGCGCTCGCCGCGTCCACGGCAGCTCCGGCGATGCCGGCCGCGACCGCCGCAAGTCCTGCGAGCAGGCTCGACCGCACTGCCGCCGCATCGGAAGGCAGCGGGTGCACGGAGGTTCCGTCGAGGGTGAGCGTCACCGTGCGAAAGCTGCTGAGGCCGGTCGTCCGCAGTGTTCGGCCGACGGAGATCCCCGCCGGCTCGACCAGCACCGGCTCGGCCCCCAGCAGCACCACGTGCGCTTGGTCGGGATCGAAGGCGTCGAATCGATCGATCTGCCCCGTCCACCGCCCACCGGCGAGATCGACCGACACGTGGAGCGCCGAGGACTCGACCACGACGATCTCGATCCTGCCCGAGTGCAGCAGCGCGCGGATGTCGCCGGGTACGGCGAGCGCCGCGGCGTGGGCGTGCGCACAAGCCACGCCCAGTTCGGGCACCACGCGGCTGATCCGCTCGATCACCAACGCGGTGATCGGCCGGCCGGCGCCGCCACCCCCGAGCTCTTCGGGTACCCCGACGGTCCACAACCCGAGCGCGGCCAGCGCACCCGGTAACTCGCGAACCTTCGCGACGTCGTCGGGGTCCACGTCACGGAGCAACTCGTCGACGAGCTTGAGAACGTCGTGCTGATCGGAAGTCAGCGGTGGTCCGAACCAGCTCACGACCAGAACTTCCCGGGGTCCGGCGACCGCCGATCGGCGAAGGCCGCGCTCGTCTCGTGCGCCTCCTGCGTGGCCAAGTAGAGGGTGAGGAGCTGGTCGTGCGCCATGCGGGCCTGACCGGAGACACCGTTGTGGCGCCCGGAAAATGCCGCCTTGAGCCCGGCGATCGCGAGCGGGCTCCTCGACGCGATCTCGGCGGCCACCTCCTGCGCGCGAGCGACCAGCTCGGCGGCGGGGGCGACCTCGTTGACGAGACCCATGGCGAACGCTTGATCGGCGGTGTACTTGCGGTTGAGGTACCACATCTCCTTCGCCCGCTTCCGGCCGATCGTGTCCTCCAGGTACCAAGTCCCGTAGCCGGCGTCGAAACTGCCCACCATGGGGCCGACCTGCCGGAACACGGCGCTGTCGCTGGCGACGCTCAGGTCGCAGACGGTGTGCAGGACGTTTCCGCCGCCCACGGCGAATCCGTTGACGGCCGCGACGATGGGCTTCATAGTCGTGTCGATGGCCTGATAGAGATCGATGATGGGCAGCACCTGGGACTGGTCGAGGGACGTCATCGGATCGTGCTCGCCACCGATGCAGAAGAACTTGTCCCCGGCACCGGTCAGGACCGCTGCCCGCAAATCCGGATCGAGCCGGAACCTCTGCAGGGCGTCCGTGAGCTCCCGGCAGGTTTGGGCGCGCAGCTTGTTGCCGGCGTCCGGCCGGTTGATGGTCCAGGTGACGACCGGTCCGTCGACAGTGGCGAGAATGTCCTCGTAGGCAGGGGCATTCATGCCGGCACCTGCCCCGTCCGCAAGCCCCGGCCGTTCTTCGTCCCGTGATAGCCGGCTGCCACCATTTGCCGCAGAAGGGGCGGCGGTGCGTAAGCCGGATCCCGGGTGGCTTCGTAAGCGCTCGTCGTCGCATGGTCATGGACGTCGAGCCCGATCAGGTCGAGAAGCTCGAGCGGACCGAGCTTGTACCCCAGACCGAGCTTGAGCGCGGTGTCGATGTCCTCGGCGGTGGCGAGACCGTCGTCGTACTCCTGGATGACGTCGTTGAGGTACGGCATCAGCAGGTGGTTGACCAGGAACCCGGGACGGTCCTTCACGACGACAGCGGTCTTCCCGAACGACTCGACGAGGGAGACCAGCCGTTCGACCACGGTCTCGCCGGTCTGCAGTGCTCGCACGATCTCCACAACGCGCATCAGTGGCGCGGGGTTGAAGAAATGCAGTCCGGCGAACCGCTCGGGGCGGGGGAGGGCGGTGGCGAGGTCCGTGACCGACAGCGCCGAGGTGTTCGTCACGATCACGGCGGAATCACCGGCTTCGGCAGCGACTCGCGCAAGGATCTCCCGCTTGGTGCCGGAGTTCTCGGTGGCTGCTTCGATGATCAGATCCGCGCCCGCGAGGTCGTGGACGTCGGTGGTTCCCGTGATCCTGCCCAGGACAGCGTGGCGCTCGTTCTCGGTCAGCTTGCCGCGCGCGACGCCGCCGTCGAGAAACGTGCGCACCGCCGCCAACCCGGTCTCGAGCCGGCCCGCGTCCAGCTCGAGGACGGTCACGGCCCGTCCCGATTGCGCGACGACCTGGGCGATGCCCGCGCCCATCGTCCCGAATCCGATGACGCCCGTGCGAGCGAAGTCGAGGTGGCTGTCGATCATGTGTCTCTCCTCGGTCGTCGCGTCAGGACCCGAACAGCCGGGTGTCGTCGTAGGTGTGGAAGCCGCGGCCGGTCTTGCGGCCCAGGTCTCCGGCCGCGACCATGCGCTCGACCATCGGGGGCGGGAAGAACCGGGGGTCGCGCAGCTGCTCGTAGAGCCTCGTGGCCACCTGCTGGTGGATGTCCAGGCCGACGATGTCGAGCAGCCGGAACGGCCCCATGGGGTGCCCGAGCGCCCCGGTCACCGCCGCGTCGATGGACTCCACCGTGCCGAGACCCGATTCCAGGGCGGCGATGCACCGGTTCTCCCAGGGGATGAGGAACCTGTTCACGATGAATCCGGGGCGGTCCTTCGTGATCACCGTCGTCTTGCCGAGCGAGCCCAGGAAGTCCACTGTGGCCTTGTGTGCCCAGTCCGCCGTGTGCCGTCCGTCCGCCACCTCCACGAGCTTCATGAGGGGCGCCGGGTTGCAGTAGTGCGTGCCCACGACGCGCTCCGGGTGGCGTGAACCCGAGGCGATTCCCGTGACGGAGAGCGTCGAGGTGTTGGTGTGGATCAGAGCGCTCGCCGAGACGATCTCGTCGAGGCGGGCGAAGAGCTCCTTCTTCAGCGCCAGGTCCTCGAAGACGGCCTCCACGACGACGTCCGCGTCGGCGATCTCGCGCAGTTCGGTGACTCCGACCAGCTTCGACTTGGCTTCGAGCGCCTGTTCCCGGTCGAGCTTGCCAAGGCTGACGCTCCGATCGAAGAAACCGTTGACGGTGGTGACACCTCGGCGCAGGTTTGCTTCGTCGACGTCGTAGAAGAGGGTGCGGTAGCCCGCGCGACTCATGACGGTCGCGATACCGGATCCCATCGTGCCCGCCCCGAGGACGGCTACCGTGCTGTGCTGATTCATGGGTTTCCTGTCGGCGCTCACTGCAGGGACTGACCGCCGTCGATGACGACGATCGAGCCGGTGGTGTACGCGGACTGGGGTCCCACCAGGAGCAGGAGCCACGGCGCCAGCTCGTCCGGGCTGCCCATCCGGCGAGCGGGGATCGTCTTGAGCACCTTCTCCGTGAATTCCTCGTCCGCACGCAGGTCCGCGTTGATGTCGGTCGTGAAATAGCCCGGCGCAAGGGCGTTGACCTGCACGTTGTGGCGCGCCCATTCGACTGCCATCGACCTGGTGAAGGCCATGACCGCGGCCTTGGAAGCGCAATAGGCGGCGTGGTGGGGGATGCCCTTGAGCGCGAAGCTCGACGCGACGTTGAGCACCTTGCCCGATCGTTGGCCGACGAAGTGGCGACCGGCGGCTTTCGTGGCGAGGAACGTCCCGCGAAGGTTGGTGCCGATGATCCGATCCCAGTCTTCGGCGGGCTGGTCCAGCAGCGGCGTCGTGCTGAGGACACCGGAGTTGTTGACCAGGATGTCGACGCGCCCGAAGGTCTCGACCGTGGCCGCGACCATCCGCTCGACAGCGGCCTCGTCCGTGACGTCCGTCGGGCAGGCCAGTGCTTCGCCGTTCGATGCCTTGATCTCGGTGGAAAGCTCCTCCAGGTGCGTGGCGGTGCGCCCGGCGAGGGTGACCGAGGCACCGGCGTCGGCGAGGGCGAGGGCCATGGCCCTCCCGAGGCCGCGGCCCGCCCCGGTCACGACGGCGACCTTGCCGTCCAGCACCCCGTTCATGGCATCTCCTCGATCACGTTCGCGATCTCGCGGCTGATCAGCAGTCGCTGGATCTCGTTGGTTCCGTCGTAGATCCGGGTGACCCGGGCATCTCGGAGGCATCGCTCGACGCCGAGCAGGGCGAGGTCGCCATACGGTCCGAGCAGCGCCGTGGCGCCGAGGGCGACATCCCAGCCGAGGTCCGTACAGGCCTGCTTCATGAGCCCGATTCGGCCCGGACTTGTGCCGGGGTCGGCGTCGACCTGACGGGCGACCGCGTGCAGGAGCAGCCGGCCCTGCACGATCCGGCTCCGCCACCCGGCCAGGTCGTGCAGTACGTCGGCCGGAACCCTGCTGCCGTGGATGCGCCGCAGCACCGCGAGCGTCCGGGCATAGGCTCCCCGGGCGATCCCGACGCCCTGCGCCGCGGCGCTGATCCGGGACTTGATGACCGATCGCAGCACGATCGACCAGCCCTCGCCCTCGTCGCCGAGGCGGTTCGCGGCCGGCACGGCCACGTCGTCGAAGAACACCTCGGCGGTCGACGACCCGTGCATGCCCAGCTTGCCGAACGGACTGCCGTGGGTGACACCGGGCCACGACGCCTCGACGACGAAGGCACTCACACCGGCTCGCCTCGACGTCCGGTCGGTGGTCGCGAAACACACGATCACGTCCGCGCGATCACCGGTGGTGATGAAGGTCTTGGTGCCGTTGAGGCGGTATTCGCCGCCCTGCGGGACCGCTGTCGTCCGAAGACTGGAGACGTCACTCCCGGCATCGGGCTCCGTGATCGCCATGGATCCGTAGGCGGTACCCGAGAGCAGCGGCGGAATGTACTGCTCGCGGACGGGTTCCGAGCCGGCGACCAGGATCGGGTATGCGGCGTGGGTCTGCGTCATGAAGACGAGGCTCGTTGCCCCGCAGGCCGCGGCGATCTCCTCCATGACCACTGCGTAGGCCACAGTGGAGTCGCCGGTGCCACCGAGCTTTTCGGGGAAGACGAGCCCACCGAGCCCGGCCGAGGCCAGCGCCTGATAGCTCTCGTGAGCGAACGTCCTTTCGCGATCCAGCTCTGGTGCGCGGGGAACGACCTCGCGCGCGACGATGCCGCGCGCGAGGTGGCGCAACGTGCTCTCGCGCTCGGTGAGCGACTGGTCCACCGCGGGCTCGTCGAGGAGGTCGTGCAGGCCGAGATAGGTGTCGGCCACGTGGTCGAGCTCGAGCGGCTGCAACTGCATCACCGATCGCCCCCGGCCGCGAACGCCGGGGCACGCTTGGCGAGAAACGCGGCGACCCCTTCGGCACCTTCCGGACCGCTGGTCGCGACTGCGGCCAGCCCGGTCTCCATGGCCAGGCCGGCGTCGATGGCCGCGTCCGCGCCCATGTCCAGCGCCGCGAGGATCGCCCGTACCGCCTGCGGACCCTTGGTAGCCACCTCACGAGCGAGGTGAAGCGCAGCCTCGCACGGGTTCCCCGCCACCGGCTCGACCGGGGTGAGCCCCCACGCGAAGGCCCGCGCCGCGTCGATCCGTGCTCCCGTCACCATGACGTGTGCCGCTGCCGCCCGGCCGATCAGCCTGGGCAGGCGTTGAGTCCCGCCGTAGCCCGGCATCAGGCCCAGGCCTGCTTCAGGGAGCCCGAGGGTCGCATGGTCGGCGAAGACACTGAAGGTCGACGCCAGCACGAGCTCGCAGCCACCGCCCAGGGCCGGCCCGTTGACCGCGGCGATCACGGGAACCGTCGAGCGCTCGATGGCGCGCAGCGTCGCCTGACCGTCCGCCAGAAGCGCATAGGCGTCGTCCGGCCCGAGACCGGCCAGCTCCTTGAGGTCGGCGCCGGCACAGAACGCCTTCCGGCCGGCACCGGTCAACACGACAGCGCGGGCCCGTGCGCCAGGGGCCGCCACGACGGCCGACTTCAGTTCACGCAGGACTTCACGGTTGAGCGCGTTGGAGGCGTGTTGCCGGTTGATGGTCACCACTCGGACCGGCCCCTGATCCTCCACCAGGACCACCGGAGGGGGCAGCTCAGACATGGGGCTTCTCCTTGGCGACGAGGCCGGCTTCGAGCAACATCGACTCGATCTCTGCCCTCGGGAAACCGAGGCCGGCCAGCACGGACTCGGTGTCGGCGCCGAGTTCGGGAAACCGCTCGTTCCGGGGCTCGGGGTTCGACGCGAGCCGGAACGGCGCGTGGACGGTGACCAGCGAGCCGTCCGATCCGGGGACCGGCAACAGCCCGCGCCGCGCTTGGACCTGCGGATCGGACACCACCTTCGACAGGGTCTGAACCGGAGCAGCGGGCACGCCGGCGCCTTCGAAGGTGGTCAGCCATTCGGCCACCGGCTTGGTCCTGATGACCTCGGCGACGCGCGCCGTGATCTCCGGCCGATGCCGTCGCCGGCCCGCGTTGCCGGACAGGGCCGGGTTCGCCGCCAGCTCCGCCAACCCGAGTACCGCGCACAACCGTGTCCACATCCGGTCGTTCCCCACCGCGATGACCAGCGTGCCGTCGGCGGCCTGGAACGGTTGGTAGACGGCGAGCACCGAGTCGGTGCCGCCGCTGGGGCGGGGTTCCGGCTCGCCGGCGTGGAACGCGGCGAGTCTCGGCGCCATCAGCGCGAGGTCGGTGTCGAGCAACGAAACGTCGATGACATCGCCCTGGCCGGTGCTCGCCTGCCGGACCGCGGCAGCCGACACCGCCAGCGCCGCGCAGATCCCGGTGACGATGTCGGACAGGGCCGTCGACACGCGCTGCGGACTGCGCCCTTCCTCTCCGGTGACCGACATCAGACCCGAGCGGGCCTGGGCGACCAGGTCGTATCCCGGAAGATGCGCGTCCGGACCGTCCAGGCCGAACCCGGACAACGCGCAGTAGATGAGGCGGGGGTTGCGCGTCCGCACCGACTTCGGGTCGATCCCGAGCTCGACCAGCTTGGCGGGGTTGGTGTTCTGCACGAACACGTCCGACGAATCGATCAGCCGGGCGAGCACCTTCCGGCCGGCGTCGGAGCGGATGTCGAGGCAGATCGACCGCTTGTTGCGGTTGGCCGACGCGAACCACGCCGACGCGCCGTCCGCGAACGGCGGCCCCCAGGCCCTGGCGTCGTCTCCGGAGCCCGGACGCTCGACCTTGATCACGTCGGCGCCGAGATCCGCCAGGTACATCGAGGCCGTCGGTCCGGCGTACGACGTGGAGAGGTCGACGATCCGCAAACCACCGAGCGGTCCGGCCGGCTGCGCGCTCACATCCCGTCCGGCATGCCGTCCGGCGGGGCGCCCGGCATCCGGCGGTGTCCCCACACGTTCTCGATGGTGTGGACGCTCGGGACCCAGGTCGCGTCATCGATGGTGATGCCCCCGACGCCGTACTCCACCTCGCACTTCGAGGGCGTTTGACAGTAGAACGACACCATCAGGTCGTTGATGTGCTTGCCGATCGAGCTGTTGAGCTGCGCGGCGCCGTCCAGGACCTTGTCGAGCGCGTGACCCACCGTGTCGAGGTCGTCGACCTCGATCATGAAGTGGTGCAGACCCGGCTCGAGCCCGGTGTTCGTCGGCATCATCGCCAGGCTGTGGTGCCGCGGGTTGCAGTGGGTGAACAGCACGTCGAAACGCGGCGTCCGGACGCGGTCGGACTCGAGGAAGCCCAGCGTTTCCAGGTAGAAGCGCTCGGCCTCGGCCATGTCCGGCACGACCAGCACGGCATGCCCGAGCCCGAGGTCTCCGGTGACGAAGGTGGCGCTCGTCGGCGACTTGAACGGCGTCCCCGGCGTCTCCTGGCCGTAGAAGAACTCCAGGTTCGTCCCGGCCGGATCGACAGCCCGGACGAGGTCGGCGACACTGCGCTCTTTGGCGAGCACCGGATCGCGCGTGGTTTCGACGCCGATGCGGCCGAGCGCCGCCGCCACCTCGCCGAGCGCGGCCGCGTCCGCGACCTCCCAGCCGATGAAGTCGCAGCTCCCGTCGCCGGGGGTCACCGAGACGCGGAACGCACGCTCGTCGGCGCGCAACAGCAGGCGATCGGGACCGGATTCGGCGATTTCGAGGCCGAGCACCTGGGTGCCGAACTGTTCCCAGGCGCCCAGGTCGACAGCGGTCACGCCGACATAGCCCAGGCTCGACACCAGCGGCGCAGGCCGGCCTGCCGCGGTTGCTGACACCACGATCACTCTCCCTCGAGGGCCGCGGTTCCCCTCGGCCATTCGGTCTGACATTTGTCTTCCGTGGATCCTGACAAACATCAGACTATGCGTCAAGGTGTTGTCGTCGTAGTTTCGCTTTCCGACTACCAGCGACTGGAGCACCCATGTCAGCCATCCCCGTCTGGGTCCCCGATCCGGAGGACGCCGCCCGCAGCCGGCTCGCGGAGTTCGCGGCGCTCGTCGAAGCCGCGTACGGCATTCGGTTCCACGACTACGACGACCTCTGGGCCTGGACCGTCGAGCACCTGGAGGAGTTCTGGGCGGCCGCGTGGGACTTCTTCGACATGCGTTCCGAACCGGCACCGGCCACGGTGCTCGCCTCCGCGGAAATGCCCGGCGCGACCTGGTTCCCCGGCGTGCGCCTCAACTACGTCAGTCATGTCTTCCGGGAACGCGACGCGGGCGCTGTCGCTGTCGTCGAAGTGACCGAGCCGGGGGCGAGCCGGTCGCTGACGTGGGGCGCTCTCGAAGACCAGGTCGCCGCCGTCGCGGCAGCCCTGACCGAGCGTGGGATCAACCGGGGGGACAGGGTCGTCGCCTACATCCCCAACTGCGCCGCCGCGGTCGTCGCGTTCCTGGCGACGGCCAGCCTGGGAGCGGTGTGGTCGTGCTGCGGACCGGACTACGCGGCCGAGGCCGCCGCCAACCGGCTCGCACAGCTGGAGCCGAGTCTGCTGCTCGTCGCCGATGGCTACCACTTCGGCGGCCGAACCTTCGATCGCCGCGACGAAGGCGCTCGGCTCCTCGAACTGCTGCCGACCGTCGAGCACGTCGTGCACGTGGCGCATCTCGGCCTGCCACCGATCATGGCCGATCGCGACTTTGCAACGTGGGACGAGGTCCTGGCGACGGCGCATGACGCCTTGGTGCCGACGCCGGTGCCGTTCGACCACCCCCTGTGGGTGCTCTACTCCTCCGGGACGACGGGAATCCCGAAAGGCCTCGTCCACGGGCACGGCGCCGTGACCCTCGACTACCAGAAGCACGTCGGGTTGCAGCTCGACGCCGGCGCGGCGGACCGCATGCTCTGGTACACGACGACCAACTGGATGATGTGGAACTTCGCCGTCAACATGCTGCTCATCGGCGGCTCGATGGTGGCCTACGACGGGAGTCCGGCCCACCCGACGCCGGACCGGCTCTGGGCGGTCGCCGCCGAACACGGCGCCACGATCCTCGGCGCGAGCCCGGGCTACCTCCAGGCGTGCGAGCGGCACGGCACCCAGGTGCCTTCCGGACACCGGCTCCGCATGATCGGGGCCACCGGCTCACCCGTGCCGCCTGCCGCGTTCCACTGGATTCGTGCACAGCTGGGCGACCGCATACCGCTCGTCTCGATGTCCGGCGGAACGGACATCGTCTCGGCCCTGGCCACCGGAGCTCCGACGAAGCCGATCTGGCCTGGCGAGCTCTCGGCGCGGCCGCTGGGCGTTGCCGTCGACACGTGGGACGAAGCCGGCGAACCCGTCCGGGGGACCGTCGGCGAGCTGGTGGTGACGAAGCCGATGCCGACGATGCCGGTGCAGCTCTGGAACGACCCGGACGGGTCGAGGTACCGAGCGGCGTACTTCGACGTCTACCCCGGAGTCTGGCGCCACGGCGACTGGGCGACCATCACCGAACGCGGAAGCGTCGTGATCCACGGCCGTTCGGACGCGACTCTGAACCGCAACGGCATCCGCTTGGGCAGCGCCGACATCTACGAGGTCGTCGAGAAGGTGCCGGAAGTGGCCGAGGCGCTGGTCGTCGGCGTCGACCTGCCGGACGGCGGCTACTGGCTGGCCTTGTTCGTCGCACTCGAGGGCGATCGCGTCCTCGACGACGACCTGCGCGCCCTCATCTGCCACGAGCTGCGCGTGCACGCGTCGCGGCGGCACGTGCCGGACGCGATCCTCCAGGTGCCCGCCATCCCGCACACCAGGACCGGCAAGAAGCTCGAGGTGCCGGTCAAGCGGATCCTGCAGGGTGCGGACCCGGAGCAGGTCGTCAGCCGGGAGGCGATCGACGACCCGGCCCTGTTGGCGCACTTCGAGAAGATCGACGTGCCCAAGACCTCCGCCTAGTGTCGTGCGTCCGAGGTGCGTTACTGCAGCTCGCCGCCGCGCGCGGACAGGCCGCGCGTGTCACCAGTGGGCGGCGCCCAGCCCGTCCCTGGCGTGCTCCGGTCCCAGCATGTCGGGTTCGGGGGTGGACAGGGCTGTCCGGAGGAAGCGGCGCAGGACCGGCGAGTCCTCGTCGGGCCGCCAGCAGACGGCGGTTTCGACGACGGCGGTGTGCCGGCGCAACGGTCGCGCGATCAAGCCCGGCCAGAGCATCGAGCTGTACTGCGCGGGCAGCAGGGTCACGCCGGCGCCGGCCTCCACGAGGGCGAGCGCGTGCATGACCGAGGTCGCCTCGTGCCGGGCGTCGGACGAACGCCCGGCGCCGGCCCAGGCGGCGTGGATGTGGGCGGCGAGCCCGGCTCCGGCCTCGGCCGTGACCACCACCCGTTCGCCGCCCACCTCGGCCAGGTCGATGCGTTCCTGGCCGGCGGCGGGATGCGCTTGGGCGAGCACCGCGACGAGCGGCTCGCGGGCGACCACCGCGACTTCCAGCGCCCGGGCCCGGCTCGCCGCGTGCCGTGTCCGGCCGGGACCGCCGGGTTCGATGTGGAGCAGCCCGGCGTGCGCGTCGCGACGGTGGACCCGCTCGACCACGTCGGGATCGGAGTCTTCGGTGAGAACGAGGTCGACGCCGGGTTCGAGCATGGTGCCGCCGACCAGGTGGGGCAGCAGCCGGGGCGAAACGGTGTGGCCGACGGCGACGGTCAGCCTGCCCCGGGTGCCGAGGCCGATCGTGCGCACCATCTCGGTCGTGGTGTTGAGCTCGGAAAACAGGCGGCGCGCGCGTTCCGCCAGCGCCCGGCCCGCTGCCGTCAGCTCGACTCCGCGGCCATGGCGGACCAGCAGGGGGACTCCGAGCTCGCGTTCCAGCGTCTGGAGCCGCACGCTCAGCGGAGGCTGTGTCATGTGCAGTGCCGCGGCGGCGCGACTGATCGAGCCTTCCTCGGCGACGGCCAGGAAGCACTCCAGAGCCCGCAGATCCATATTCAGAGGCTATATCAGCGACATTGACTTCGTATTGGACGTATAGCCGGCGGGTTCGCATACTCGTTCCACCGGTCGAAGCGGACCCAGAGGTGAGGCAGCGTGAGCGACAACCCAGACAACCCCGGCCAAGTCACCACGGACGTCCTGGTCATCGGCAGCGGACCGGCGGGCGCCTCGGCCGCGCTGTTCCTGGCCACCTACGGCGTGGACCACCTGGTGATCACCAAGTACCGGTGGACGGCCAACACCCCGCGCGCGCACATCACCAACCAGCGCACGGTGGAGATCCTGCGCGACATGGGCATCGAAGCCGACATCGAGGCGCAGGGCACGCCCGCCGCGCTCATGGGCGACACGGTCTTCTGCACCAGCCTCGCCGGCGACGAGATCGGCCGGGTCCGGACCTGGGGGACGCACCCGGCCCGCAAGGCCGACTACACGCTGGCCAGTCCGTCCGAGAACTGCGACCTCCCGCAGACCCTGCTCGAGCCGATCCTGATCGGGCACGCCGCGGAGCGCGGCAGCAGGATCCGGTTCGACACGGAGTACCTGTCGCTGGAGCAGGACGACGACGGTGTCACCGTCACCGTGCAGGACAGGCTGTCCGGCCAGACCTACCCGATCCGCGCGAAGTACGTCATCGGCGCGGACGGCGGGCGCAGCCAGGTGGCCCGCGACATCGGGCTGCCCTTCGAAGGACAGATGGATCTGGCGGGGAGCATGAACATCGTCTTCCACGCCGACCTGACGAAGTACGTCGAGCACCGGCCGAGCGTCCTGTACTGGGTGCTGCAGCCGGGTTCGGACATCGGCGGCATCGGGATGGGCCTGGTACGGATGGTCCGGCCGTGGGACGAGTGGCTGGTCGTGTGGGGCTACGACATCAGCCGGCCGCCCCCGCAGGTCGACGACGCCATGGCCACCAAGATCGTGCACGATCTGGTCGGCGACGACACGACCCCGGTCACCATCCGCTCCACCTCGTTGTGGGGCAACAACAAGATGTACGCCACCAGGTACCGGACAGGGCGCGTGTTCTGCGCGGGCGACGCCGTGCACCGGCACCCGCCGTCGAACGGCCTGGGCTCCAACACCTCCATCCAGGACTCCTACAACCTCGCCTGGAAGCTCGCCGCGGTGCTGTCCGGGAAGGCGGGGGAGGGGCTGCTCGACAGCTACGACGCCGAGCGCGCCCCGGTCGGCAAGCAGATCGTGTTGCGGGCCAACAAGTCCATCGAGGAGTTCGGCCCGATCTTCGACGCACTCGGGTTCACCGCGACCGACGACCCGGCCGAGCAGATCGCGAACATGCGGGCCCGGGCCGAGGACACCCCGGAGGCGGCCGCGCAGCGGGCCGCGCTGCGGGAGGCGTTGGAGCTGAAGGATTACGAGTTCAACGCCCACGGTGTCGAACTCGGCCAGCGGTACGTCTCCCGCGCGGTGGTCGGCGACGACACGCCCGAGCCGGAGTTCACCCGCGATCCCGAGCTGTACTACCACCCGACCACCTGGCCGGGGGCGCGCTTGCCGCACTGCTGGCTCGGCCACGGCGGGCACCGGGTCAGCACCCACGACATCACCGGCAAGGGCCGGTTCGCCGTGCTCACCGGCATCTCCGGGCAGGCGTGGGCGGAGGCGGCCGCCGGCGCCGCCCGGTCGCTCGGCGTCGACATCGCCGCGCACGTGATCGGCCCCGGCCGCGAGTACACCGACGTCTACGACGACTGGGCGCGGCTGCGCGAGGTCACCGAGTCCGGGTGCGTGCTCGTCCGGCCGGACGCCCACGTCGGCTGGCGGGCCTGCGAACTGCCCGCCGATCCGGAAAAAGAGCTCACCGAGGCACTCGCCCGCCTGCTCGACCGCGTCTGAGGAGACCGGAAATGTTCACCTACACGGCTCGGCCCGCACGCATCGTCTTCGGGCACGGCACCCTCGAGCGGGTCCGTGACGAGGTCGAACGGCTCGGCCGGTCCCGGGCGCTCGTCCTGGCGAGCCCGGACCTGGCGGAACCGGGCGACCGGGTCGAAAAGGCCCTCGGCCCACTCGCCGTGGGCCGCTTCGACGGCGCCGCCATGCACACCCCGGTCGAGGTCACCGAGCAGGCCCTCGCGCTGCTCCGGGAGGCCGGAGCGGACTGCGTGGTGGCGGTCGGCGGCGGCTCGACGACCGGGCTGGCCAAGGCACTCGCCGTCCGCACCGGGGTCGACCAGGTGATCCTGCCGACCACGTACGCCGGCTCGGAGGTCACCCCGGTCCTGGGCGAGACGGCGGACGAGGTGAAGACGACGCGCTCATCGCCGGAGATCCTGCCCGAGACCGTGATCTACGATGTCGAGCTTTCCCGGGAACTGCCCGTCCCGATCGCGGTGACCAGTGCCGTGAACGCGCTCGCGCACGCCGTGGAGGCGCTCTACTCGCCCGACGCCAACCCCGTCGTCGACGGGATGGCGCTCGACGCCATCGGGCGGCTGGCACGCGGACTCCGCGGGCTCGGCGAAGACACCCTCGAAGCGCGGACCGAACTGCTGCAGGGCGCCTGGCTCGCCGGGACCTGCCTCGGCGCGGTCGGCATGGGCCTGCACCACAAGCTCTGCCACACCCTTGGCGGCAGCTTCGGCCTTCCCCACGCTCCGACGCACACCGTCGTGCTCCCGCACGTCATGGCCTACAACGCCGCCGCGGCACCCGATGCGATGCGCCGCATCGCCGAAGCGCTCGGCGCCACCGACGCTCCCACGGCGGTGTACGACCTCATCGCCGAGGCCGGTGGGCCGACCTCACTGCGGGAACTCGGCCTGGCCGAGTCCGACCTCGACCGCGCGGCCGGACTCGCGACCGCCGCCCCGTACCCGAACCCCGCCGAGCCGACCCGGGACGGCGTCGCGCGGTTGCTGCGCCGGGCCTGGGCCGGTGAGCGTCCCGAGCCCACCGGCGCGCCGGTGCTGGACCGGCTCACCGCTCAGGTCGTGTCGACCTTCGCCGGCACCCCCGATCCGCGGCTGCGCGCGCTGCTGCGGGACCTGGTTCCGCGGTTGCACGCCTTCGCGATCGACAACGACCTGACCCAGGAGGAATGGCAACACGGCATCGATTTCCTGACCCGCACCGGGCAGATCTGCGATGCCACCCGGCAGGAGTTCGTGCTGCTGTCGGACACGCTCGGCCTGTCCAGCGTCGTCGATGTCCTCACCAACTCCCGCACCCCCGACACCACCCCGTCCGCGGTGCTCGGCCCCTTCTACGTCGACGGCCCACCCGAACTGGAGCAGGGCGCCGACATCGCCGCGGGGATGCCCGGCACCCCGCTGTGGGTCGACGTGCAGATCACCGACACGAACGACACGCCCGTGGCGGAAGCGGTGGTGGACGTCTGGCAGTCCAATGAGGACGGATTCTACGACGTGCAACTGCCCGAACTCGACGGACCGGTCCTCCGCGGCCGGCTCCGCACCGACCGTGACGGCCGCCTGCGGTTCTGGTCCATCCTGCCCTCGGCATATCCCATCCCGTCCGACGGCCCGGTCGGCGCGATGCTGGCCGCGACCGAACGGCACCCCTACCGCGCCCCGCACCTGCACTTCATGATCGCGGCCGAGGGCTGCCGGCGCCTGATCACCCAGCTCTTCGTCGCGGGCGGCAAGTACCTCGACTCCGACGCCGTGTTCGGCGTCAAGGACGACCTCATCGTGAACTTCGAACCCCGAACCGGCCCGACGCCCGACGGCCGTGCCGTCGACGGCGAATGGCGCCGGCTCGATTTCACCTTCCAGATCGCCCGCCGGTAACCGGAGAGGGAGCCACGCCACTTCAAGATGATCGTGGTGCCGTGGAACGGCGGGGGATCAGGGTCGGTGCGGCGACGACGGTCCGCGGCGCCCGGTCGTCGCTCGCTTCGTTCAGCAGGTCGAGGGCGGTGGTGGCGATCTGGGCGAAGGGGACGCGCACAGTCGTGAGCGGGACGGGCAGGCTGCTGACGACGGGGATGTCGTTGTAGCCGACCAGGGACAGGTCTTCGGGGATGCGAAGGCCGAGGGCGTGGGCGGCGGCCAGGACGCCGATGGCGGTGTTGTCGTTGACGGCGAAGATGGCGGAGGGCCGGTCGGTGCGGTCGAGCAGGGCCCGGCCGGCGGCTTCGCCGGATTTCATCGAAAAGGAGTCGCCGGCGATCAGGGACTCGTCGAGCGGTATCCCGGCTTCGGCGAGGGCATCGCGGTAGCCGTCGAGCCGGCCGCGGGCACTGGAGGCGTAGTTCGGGCCGCCGACGAGTCCGATCCTGCGGTGGCCGAGGTCGATGAGGTGGCGGACGGCCAGCCGGGCGCCGAGCCGGTCGTCGCCGATGGCGGCCGGGCCGATGCCGTCGGTGCGTAGCGCCAGTGCGTGCGGGACGCCTTGCGCGGTGGGGACATCCAGCCTCGCGGTGGTGAGGACGAGGCCGTCGACGCGGCGGCGGACGAGGGTCTGGACGGCGAACTGCTCGGTGGCGGGGTCGTCCTCGGTGGTGGCCACGACGGCGAAGAGACCGCGGCTTGCCGACGCGGTGGCGATCTGCTCGTACAGCATCGCCATGACGGTGTCGGTGAGCCGGGGAACGATCACGCCGACGGTGCTGGTGCCGGCGCGGCGCATGCCGGACGCGAGCGGGTTGCGGACGTAACCGAGTTCGGCGGCGACCTGGCGGACGCGCTGGGCGGTTTCGCTGTTGGACCGGGGGAGCCGTTCGTCGAGGACGCGGGACACGGTGGACTTGCTCACCCCGGCCGCCCGGGCGACGTCGACGATGGTCACCACACGCTGAAGGCTACTGGCCGGCCGGCCTTTTCCGGGGGAGGGGTTGACGTCGGGGCAGCCGTGGCGCATCGTGTGGGAACGTTCCTGCAACCGTTCCCGTCGATGTCGGAAAGGCTCGAGAATGTCTTCGGAGCACACCCTTGACCTGCGCGGACTGGTGCCCGCCCCCGTCACGCCGTTCACCGTGGACGGCGCGGTCGACCACGCGGCTCTCGCGTCCTACGGCAAGTGGCTGGCCGGGTTCGAGGGGGTGAAGGGCCTGGTCTGCCTCGGGCACGCCGGCGAGGGCACCTTCCTGACCCAGGACGAGCAGGTCGCCACCATCCGCACCCTGGTCGAGGCGGTCGGCGGCACGGTCCCGATCATCGCCGGGATCACCGGCGAGGGCACCGCGGTCGCCGCCGAGGAGGCGGTGCGCGCGGTGAACGCCGGCGCGTCCGCCGGGCTGGTCTACCCGTCGCACGGCTGGCTGCGGTTCGGCTTCCAGACCGGCGCGCCGCAGGACCGCTACCGGGCGATCTTCGAGACCTCGGGGCTGCCGCTGATCCTGTTCCAGTACCCGGACGTCACGAAGGCCAGCTACGACCTGGCGACCCAGCTGGAGATCGCGGCGCAGCCGGGCGTGTTCGCCACCAAGAACGGGGTGCGCAACATGCGCCGCTGGGACACCGAGATCCCGGTGCTGCGGGCCGAGCACCCCGAGCTGCAGATCCTGTCCTGCCACGACGAGTACCTGCTGCACACGATGTTCGACGTCGACGGCCTGCTGGTCGGCTACGGCGGCCTGGCGCCGGAGCCGCTGCTGGAGCTGATCGCCGCGGGCAAGGCGCGGGACTACCCGGCCGCCCGCGCGGTCCACGACCGGCTGCTGCCGGTCACCAAGGCCGTCTACCACCGCGGGTCCCACATGGAAGGCACCGTGGCGCTCAAGCTCGGCCTCAAAGCCCGCGGTGTCCTGCCGACCGCGACCGTGCGGTCGCCGCTGATCGACCTGTCCGCCGAGGCCGAAGAGGAGATCGTCCTCGCGCTCAAGGCCGCCGAACTCCTCTGAACGTCTGCCGGGGCGGCAGCACGCTGCTGCCGCCCCGCGATCCGGTGACAATGCAGTCCCGAAGGACTCCGCGACGAGGCGGAGAGCGAGGAACGATCCCCATGACCACCATTGCTGCGGGCGGAGGGACGGCGGCGACCGCGACCGCGGCCCTCCTCGCCCGCCTCGAGCGGCTCCCGATCACCCGCCGGCTCCTGCTGATCCGCGTCATCATCGGCTCGGCGACCTTCTTCGACGCCTACACCGTGCTGGTCATCGCCTTCGCGATGCCTCAGCTGGTCACCGAATGGGACCTCAGCCCCGCCCAGGTCGGCGCCATCCTGTCGGCCGGCTACGTCGGCCAGCTCATCGGCGCGGTCACCTTCGGCTGGATCGCCGAGAAGTTCGGCCGGATGAACACGCTGCTGATCACCATCGTGCTGTTCGTCTCGATGGACGTCGCCTGCCTGTTCGCCTGGAGCGGCACGTCGATCCTCATCTTCCGGTTCCTGCAGGGCATCGGCACCGGCGGCGAAGTCCCCGTCGCCAGCGCCTACATCAACGAGTTCATCGGCGCCCGCAAGCGCGGCCGGTTCTTCCTGCTCTACGAGGTCATCTTCCCGGTCGGGCTGATGTTCGCCGGAATCGCCGGCTACTTCCTCGTGCCGGTCTACGGCTGGCGCGCCCTGTTCGTCGTCGGGCTCATCCCGGCGGTGCTGACCATCCCGCTGCGCCTGCTGATGCCGGAATCACCGCGCTGGCTGGCTGCCAAGGGCCGCGTCGAGAAGGCCGACAAGGTCGTCTCGATGCTCGAAAACGAGGCCGTGAAGCAGGGACACGTCCTGGCCGAGCCAGACGTCCGCCCGGTTGACCCGAAGGTGAAGACCCGCTCGGACTGGCGCGAGCTGTTCCACGGCATCTACCGCAGGCGCACCCTGATGATCTGGGTGCTGTGGGCGACGGTGTACCTGGTCAACAACGGCCTGGTCACCTGGCTGCCCACCCTCTACAAGCAACTCTTCCACCTGCCCTTGCAGACCAGCCTGGCCTATGGCTGGGTCACCTCCGGCGTCGGCGTGCTGGCCTCGGTGGCCTGTGCATTGCTGATCGACAAGGTCGGCCGGAAACGCTGGTACTCCTGGGCATTCCTGCTCGCGATCGGGCCGCTGGTCGCCCTCACCGTTTCCGGTGCCACCACAGCGATCCAGGTTCTGATCATGGCGACGCTCGCCTACGCGATCCTGCAGACGATCTCGTTCTCCCTGTACCTCTACTCCGCCGAGCTGTATCCCACGCGGCTGCGCGCGATCGGCACCGGCTTCGGCAGCGCCTGGCTGCGCGCCGGCTCCTCCGTCGGCCCGCTGCTGGTCGGCTGGATCGTCGCCGACCTCGGCATCCGCTACGTCTTCTCCGCCTTCGCCGCGGTCGCCCTCATCGGCGGAATCGTCACCATCCTGTTCGCCATCGAAACCGGGAACAAGGTTCTCGAAGAGCTTTCACCGTGACCGAGGACAGGCTCGGCGGTGTGGAACAGCTCGTCGAGACGGATTCCATCGGTAGCACTGCGGAAGACCCGTGCGGTGCTGGACATCCCCCGCGCACCGCACGGGCCGGGCCGCGCACCCCCGTGCGCAGGGCGGTGGCGAAGTCAGCCGCCGATGCCGGCTCCGACGGCGAGGAGGGCGGCGGTCACCGGCTGGAAGAACGTCACGCCGCCGGTCCGGCAGTTGCCGGAGCCGCCGGAGGTGATGCCGACGGCGGAACCGTCGCGGGTGAACAGCGGTCCGCCGCTGTCGCCGCCCTCGGCGCACACCGTGGTCCGGATGAGCCCGGTGACCCGGCCTTCGGGGTAGTTGACCGTGGCGTTCAGCGAAGTGACGCGGCCCTGGTGCAGGCCGGTGGTGCTGCCCATCCGGAGCACCTGCTGATTGACCTTCGCCGCGGCGGCCCTGGTGATGGCGACCGTCCGGCCGCCGCCGACGTCGACGACGCTGGGTGCCTCGGTCGCGGTGTTGTTGTACGTGAGCAGGGAGAAGTCTCCGGTGCCGGGGAACGTGGCCTGCTGGACGGTGGCGACCGATCGACCGTCCGGCGTCAGGGACCATTGCCGTCCGGCGGTGGCGCAGTGGCCGGCGGTGAGGATGCCGGGGTTCCCGTCGCTCGTGGTCACGTTGAACCCGAGGGAGCACCGGGCCCGGCCGGTGAAGATGGCGTCGCCGCCGCCCGCGAACAGCTTGAGGACTCCGGGGGTTCGCTCGACTCGGAACTGCTGCCCGCGGGTGGCCGCCATCAGGCGGTCCCACCTCTCGCCCTGGACGGTGCTGTCGGCCGTGACGACCGTTTGCCCGGTGTCCGCGTCGATCGCCCACGCGGTACCGGTCATGGCGCGCGCCGCGGCGCCGCTGTCCGCGGGCCCGGTGCCGGCCGCGTCCGCATGGGGGATGGCGATGGCGGCCGTGGCGGCTGCCACGATGGCGGCGGCCGCCACCAAGAGCTTGACTCTGCTCGGCTTTCGGTGCCGGGAAGGCATTTCGCAGACCTCCGTGCTCGGTGATCGGGTTCTCACCCGGCTCCACGCGGGGACTGGCCGAGGTGTTCAGCGGTACGGCGTTCCCGAGACGATCCGCCGGTGTCAAGTCGCCGGTCGTCTCGGATCAGGCAGCCGGCAGGATGCCCGCTTCGTGCGCGATGATCGCGGCGCGGACCCGGTTGTCGCAGCCCAGTTTCGCGAGGATCCGGCTGACATAGGTCTTGACGGTGCCCTCGCCCATGAACAGCTGGCCGGCGATTTCGGCGTTGGACTTGCCGAGCCCGACCTGGACCAGGACCTCCCGTTCCCGCTCCGCCAGCGTGCCCACGAGCCGGCGCGCCTCGCCGTCGTCGGTGGTCACGTACCGGTCGATGAGGTCCTTGGTGATCCGCGGGGACAGGACGGCGCCCCCGCGGGCCGCGGCCCGCACCGCCTGGATGAGCTCCTGGGGGCCGGTGTCCTTGAGGAGGAACCCGGCCGCGCCGGCGCGCAGGGCCCGCGTGATGTAGCCGGGCTCGCCGAACGTGGTGAGCATGACGACTTTGACCGCCGGTGCCCGGTGAGTCAGCTGCTCGAGCGCGGCGAGGCCGTCGACGCCGGGCATGCGGATGTCGACGAGTGCCACGTCCAGTGGCAGGCGGCAGGCGAGGTCGACGGCTTCGTCGCCGTCGCCCGCCTCGGCGACGACTTCGATGTCTTCGGCGTGCCGCAGGACGAGCCGGATCCCGGCGCGCACCAGGTGCTCGTCGTCGGCGAGCAGGACGCGGATGCGGTCCACGGCGTCAGGCCGCCGGCAGGGGGAACCGGGTCTTGTCGACCAGGACGTCGGAGCGGAAGCAGTAGCGTTCGATCATCGTGGCGCCGTCCTCGGTGTAGGTGAAGGTGTACGAACAGTCCACGCCCGGGAGCGTGGGAGGTTCCGCGCCCCGCGCGGCCCGGTGGGCCAGCGAGTCGTCCGGGCCGACCGAGTCGGTGACCTGGCCGCGGGTGACGCCGAGGCCGATCGAGTCGAACCGGTCGACCATGCCCGGTGCGTAGGAGAGCATCGAGAACACGACCACCAGGATCGCGACCGCCCCGGCCAGGCCCGTGGCCAGCACCACCGCCTGGCCGAGGCGGCCCCAGCGGTCGTCGGGTTCCTCACCGGTGCCGGGTTCGGCGCGGCCGGCGCCGGGTGGGGGGATGGCCAGCGGCACTTCGGCCGCCAGCCGGAACCCGCGGCTCGGCAGGGGACCGGCGGTGAGGGTGCCGCCCAGCAGCCGGACCCGTTCCGCGACGCCGACCAGCCCGAGGCCGGAGCCGGTTGTGCCGGTCCCACCGCGGCCGTCGTCGACGATCTGCACGCGGACCCGGGCGGGTCCGTGGTCCACGACGACGTGGGCTTGCGCGCCGGCCGCGTGCCGGTGGAGGTTGGTCAGGCCTTCCCGGACGATCCGGTGCACCGCTTGCCGGACCGGCAGTGTGCTTTCGGTCAGGTCGTCGCCGTGCCAGGTCAGGTCGACCTCGGTGCCGCCGGCCTGGGCCTGGCGGACGAGCCGGCGGACGTCGGAGCGGGTGCCGGTGTGGTCGATCGGCTCGGTCGCGCCGGCTTCCCCCTGACGCAGGATGCCCAATGTCGCACGTAGCTCGTCCATCGCGATCTGCACGGTGTCCCGGATCAGCCGGGCCGGCTCGGTGGCCTCGACCGGGCGTCCCGCGTCGAGCTCGAGGCTGCCGGCGTAGAGGGAGATGAGGCTGAGGCGGTGTCCGAGCAGGTCGTGCATCTCCTGCGCGATGCGGGACCGCTCCTGGAGCCGGGCAGCCGATGCGGCAAACCGGGTCTGTTGCCGGAGGACGTCGATCAGCCGTTCCCGCTGGGCGAGAAGCGCCTGCACGACGGTGGGCCCGACGACGCACAGCACCGCGACGAGCCCGAACCCGCCGAGCGCGAGCTGCCACTGAAGGCGCGACCCGATCAATATCAATCCGATCGTGAAGGGGATCAGCGCGGCTACGGCCAGTGCAGTACCCCGCGACCGGGCCGACCGGGTTCGCGCAGCCACGCCGTAGGACGTCATGGCCAGCGTGACTCCGGCGGCCGGGTACCGCCCCACCAGCAGCGCGGCGGCGAGGAGCGCGAGCACCGGAAACCGGCGGCGTGCGGCGGCGAGCACGATCGCGGCACCCGCGACGAACAACCCGGTGCCGGGTTGTTCCCAGGGGGCCGGAGTCCAGGTCACGGCGATGTACTGCGTGGCCAGGTAAGTGACCCCGCCGACGAAGACCAGCGAGGCCAGTTCCGGGCCGCAAGCCGCGGCTCGTGAGGTGAGCCGAAGTGCACCGGGCGAGAAAGGGAATCCCGTCATACCCGGTTCCACGTACCGCACGCCAACGGCGGTTCGCCGGAACGTGCCGAGTTGTCAGCGACACTCAGCTCTGTGGTCCTTGATGCGGTGGAGTTGAGGGTGTTTGGCCGTGCGCTGGTCCCCGGAGGACTGGCCGCGCAGGCGCCTGCCGAGCCAAGGGCCGAGAAAGGTGGCTGCCCAACGCAGTTCGGCGGTGGCGCGCCAGTGCGTCGACGGTGGGGCGGGCAACGGTGGTGCGGGTTCGTTCCAGGAATCGTCGCTGCCCGGCACCTGGAGGGCGTGCGCGACCGCGTCGGCGATCAGCTGGTGCCCCAGGGGGCTGCAGTGCAGCCGGTCCTCGCTCCAGAACCGGCGGTCGGCGACGGAGGGGTGCAGAGCGATTTCCGCGACGGCGACTCCGTGCCGAGCGGCTGCGGCCCGGATCCGGTCGTTGATGTCGAGGATGCGGGAGCGAACCGGTCGGGCGAGGGGGATGATCCTGGTGAGGTCGGGAAAGGTCACGGTCGCCACGCGGGCCCCGGATTCGGTGAGCGCGGCGAACATCGCTTCCAGGTGACCGGCCACCGTGGCGGTCTCGACTCGGAGCCGGAGCAGGTCGTTCACTCCGGCGACAACGGTGGCCAGGTCGGGACGCAGCGCCAGAGCCGGCCCCAGTTGCCCGGACCGGACTTCGTCCGCGCGGCGGCCACGGACGGCGAGGTTGGCGTACTGGAGATCGGGGTTGTCGATGGTGAGGCGTTCGGCGAGCCGGTCGGCCCATCCCCGGAGGCCCACGATGTCGTCACCGTCCCCGACGCCTTCGGTCTGGCTGTCACCCAAGGCGACGTAGCGCAGGTACTTGCCGCCGGGCACGGGTTCCTCGGGCCTCATCACGCCACCCTCCTAGTCATAATGTTGACTAATCATAACCATGGCTATGATGGCGTCGGCCCCCATGTCGACGACGAGGAGACGCGCCGGTGAGTCTGCGGCATGCTGTGCTCGCGGCGTTGCTGTCCGGCGAGTACAGCGGCTACCAGCTGGCCAAGGCGTTCGACGTGGGCGTCGCCAACTTCTGGTACGCCCGGCCGCAACAGCTCTACCTGGAGCTGTCCAAGCTCGAGAAGGACGGGTTGATCAGCGGCCGGGAGGTGGTCCAGCGAACCCGTCCCACCAAGCGGTTGTTCAGGGTCACCGACGCCGGCCTCGCCGAGCTGGCGGATTTCGCCGCCGCCGTGAGCAAGCCGTCGTTCATCCGCGACGACCTGCTGGTCAAGGTCCAGGCCGTCGACCACGTCGACGCGGCACCGGTGATCGCGCAACTGGAACAGCGAGCCGCGGCAGCCGCGGCCAAGGTGGAGATCCTCGACAAGATCCTGCGGCGGTTCCGCGGGGACCTCGACGAGGAGACCTACCTGCGTCACGGATCTCCGATCGGGCCCTACCTGACGTGCTTGCGCGGCCGGCGGTTCGAGCAGGAACACCACGACTGGTCTGTGCGGGCCGCCGCGCTCCTGCGCGACCGGGCGACGCGGGACGGTCAGCCGGCGCCCACCTCGGATCCATCCCGGTAGCGCGGCATGATCGGCGCTGGATGGCGCGCTCCGCGAGTTGCGGCGCCAACCTGGTGCTGCGCAGAGCCCGGAGGGCCGACCCCGGGACTACTGCAGGCGCAGCAGCTCGGACAGCGCCGATGATCGCGTCTTACATCTCCCCAGGGCAAGCGGGAGCCTGCTGCACCCGGTCACACGGGGCACACCGGTTACGGTGTCGGGGCATGGTGTCGCCGGCGGACCTCGGGGCCGCGGGCGTCATCGAATCCACGAGTGAAGGAGCGGCGGGTGGGTGTCGACGGGACCGTCCCGGGCGGGGGGCTGGTGCAGCTGGTCGAGGCGCGGCCGGACGAGTACTCCGGCTTCGCGCGGCGGCTTCAGCGTGCGTTCACCGATGCCGCCGTGCACGAGCTCGGCGTCGACCCGGACGAGCCGATTCCCTCGGACGAGGACGTGTGGCAGACGCTGCGCGAGCCGGGCGCCGAGGTGCTGCACGTGGTCCGGGAGGATCGTGTGGTCGGCGGCGTGGTCGTCTCCATCGACGAGCACACCCAGCTGAACTCGTTGGATTTCTTCTTCGTGGACGGCGATCAGCAAGGCCGGGGGACGGGGGTCCTGGCGTGGCGTGCTGTTGAGGCGAGGTACCCGGAAACGCGGGTGTGGACCACCTTTACGCCCTACTTCGAGCGGCGGAACATCCATTTCTATGTGAACAGGTGCGGTTTCGCGATCGTGGAGTTCTTCCACCCCGGCCACCCGGACCCCCATGATCACCGGGCCTCGCCGGGTGATTCGCAGGACGGGGACGGGACCGATCACATGTTCAGGTTCGAGAAGGTGATGAGCCCGCAGCGTTGCCGATGAGGCGACCGCGGCCGCGCCGGGATGAGTCAAGCTGCCGGTCCGTGGCAAATTCCAGGGTGGGGTTGTAGGTCAACTCAGCTCGTGCGGCTGAGCGCTGCGCGGTCGCTCGTCGAGAAGCGGCAGCTCACCGATCACCGCCTTGGCGTTCCGCGGGGCCGGACCGTGGTAGTCGCAGGGTGAACACCGCACCCGAGGGCGAGCTGACGGCGACCGTGCCGCCGTGCGCGGTGACCAGGTCCCGCACGATGGCCAAGCCCAGTCCGCTGCCTCCGGTCTGCCGGGCACGGGACTTGTCGGCGCGCCAGAACCGGTCGAACACGAACGGCAGGTCTTCGGGCGGGATGCCGGCTCCGGTGTCGGCGACTTCGAACACGACTTCGTCGCCGTCGGCCGCCGCGCGTACCGTGACCTGGCCACCCGGTGGGGTGTACCGCAGCGCGTTGCCCACGAGGTTGCCGATGGTCTGGCGCAGGCGTACCGGATCCGCGATCAGCACGAGGTCCGGGTCGGCTACGGCGGCGGTGAGGGTGACGTCCGGGGCGTCCGGGGCGTGCGCGACGACGACTTGGTCGACGAGGTCGGTGACTCGCATCGCTTCGGGATGGATCCGCAACTGCCCCGCGTCGGCGTCCGCGATGTCCCGCAGATCTTCGATGACGTGGTGGAGCAACGCTGTGTCTTCCAGCAGGGAGTGGGTCAGCGCGCGGTCCAGTGGGAGGTGTCCGTCCTCGGCTGCTTCCAGCCGGCCGCGGACGGCGTTGAGCGGATTGCGCAGTTCGTGGGCGATGTCGCTGATCATCGTGCGCCGTTGCTGCTCGATCTCTTCGCGGCGCTTCACCAGCGTGTTGAACGCCTCGGCCAGGTAGCCGATTTCGTCCCGGGAGGTCACGGGGGCGCGCTGCTCCCGGCGCACGGCTTCGGTGAGCGCGCGCAGCGGCCGGGCCAGCCGGGAGGTGACGGCCACCATGACGAGCACGGCCAGGCCGACCACCCCCAGCGTCAGCAGGGTGATGCGCGCGGAATTCGTGGCCGACAACGGGAACCCGGACTGGGGCTCTCCGCCGGGACCGAGCACGAACAGCAGTGCGGGCGGGGCGACGTACCCGGCCAGCTGTGCCCGGCGTGAGGAGTCCACACAGGACTTCGCCGTCAGGGTTTGGTTGCCTGTCATGGCGAAGCCGAGCGTGACCACGGCGGGCTCGGTGGCGCCTTGACGGTTCAGGCAGGTGGCGACCAGCGTGTTCAACTCGGCGAGCGCCCTGGATTCGGTCGGGGTGGGCTGATCCAGTGCGTCCGTGTCGCACTGGGTGCGGACGAAGCCGCCACTGGGCGGGCTGACGACCGGCCGTCCCGACGGCAGTTCCCGGACCTGTGCGGGAACTCCCGTGTCCTGCAGGCAGAACTGCGCCAGGGCGGCCGCGGTCTGCAGGCTGACGCGTTCGTCTGCGGTCAGGGCGTACGGTCCGACCACGCGGGAATCGATTCCGCCGGGTGAGGTACCGGGCAGCAACGCCGGGTCCACGTGGAGCGGGTCGACCACCGCGCGGGGTTGCTCGGGCAGCGCCACCGCGCCGCCGGCGGAGTCGGCGATCGCTGCCCGCGCGGGCGTCGTCAGCACGATCCGGCGGCCGGTTTTCGCCGCCAGCAGGCGGACGGTGTCGCCGGCGCCGCTCCAGGCCGGGTTACGCGACGCGTAGCCGATCAGCTCGTTGTAGATGGACGCGTCGGCGGACAACGCTCGCCCTTGTTCCCGGCGGATCGCCTCGGTCGTGCTTTCGGCCGCCAGCCATGCCGTCGCGGCGATGGAGCTGACGGCGATCAGTGCGGAGACCCCCGTCAGCCGGACGACCAGGCTGCGGTGGCGGGCGAACCTAGCCCGCATCGGTGAGCTTGTACCCGACGCCGTACACCGTCACCAAGCGGGCCGGGCGGGCCGGGTCACGCTCGATCTTGCGGCGCAGGTTGAGTATGTGCACATCGATGGTCCGCGTCGTGACGTAGGCGTCGGTGCCCCGGGTCAGCTCCAGCAGCTGCTCCCGGGTGAACGCGCGGTCCGGCTGGCCGGAAAGCACCTCGAGCAGCGCGAACTCCGCGTGGGTGCACTCCACCGGCCGGCCCGCGAGATGGACGGTGTGCCGCTGCCGGTCGACCACCAGATCCCCGACCCGCGACAGAAAGCCGGTCTGTGAACCGAATCGCGTCCGGCGCAGCAGTGTCCGCGCGCGTGCCACCAGTTCGCGGGGGCTGTAGGGCTTGGTCATGTGGTCGTCGGCCCCGAGGTCGAGACTGCGCAGCAGGTCGTACTCGGAGTCGCGCGCGGTCAGCACGAGCACGGGGACGTCGGACTCGGTGCGCAGGGTGCGGCAGACGTCGAGCCCGTCCATCCCCGGCAGCATCACATCGAGTACCAGCAGGTCGGGCCGGCGCGCGCGAGCGCACGCCAGCGCCTCCTGACCGTCGTGCACGACTTCGACGGTGTGCCCTTCACCTTCCAGGTAGAGGCGGATCACCTGGGCCTGGTGCGGGTCATCCTCGGCGACCAGTACACGGGAGGACATCGCCCCAACCTAATCGGAGAGACATCATTCGAACAGCGCCTTAACCGGATGCTGACGAGATCCGCCAAAGCTGTTCCCATGACGATGATTTCCCGACGGCTGAAGCTGGGCCTGTGCGTGGCGGCGGCGCTGTGCGCGACCGTGGCCTGCGGAGGCCCGCCTGACCCAGCGCCGAGTGTGGCCTCCTTGCCCACCGGCAAGACTTCGGCGAGCACCGGGGCGACCGCCACGGGTTCCACAGTGGACCGCCACCCGCGCCAGACGCTCAACACCACCGACGCCGAATGGTGGGGCTGGACCCAGGTGTACTGGAAGTGCCTCAAGGACCACGGTGTCCCCTACGTCGAGAAGGAACCGGGAACACTCGCGCCGAAAGACAACGACGCCACGATCCGGGGCCGGAACCCGGCCTACAACGGCGCCTTCGACCAGTGCGAACCCATCAAGCCGCTGCCCGCGCCGGAACTCTCACCCGACACCAACCCGCACTACATGGACGGCTACCGCAAGGAGATCGCCTGCCTCAACAACCGCGGCCTGAAGGTCACCCCGCTGCCCAACGGTGGTGGCTGGAACTACGACGGCCGGCCGACGATGTCCCAGGACGAGCAGGCCAAAGTGCAGTTCGACTGCCGCAAGGAAGCCTACCGTGCCGGGTAAAGCAGTGACGATCACGCTCGTGGCCGTGGTCGCGGCGGTCACCGGGGCCGGAGTCTGGTGGTTCGCCGAGCCGCCTGCCCAGCCGATGGCGGCGGCGCCGGCCACCCCCGGCACCACGCAGGTGCGCCGGACGGACCTTTCCACCAGTACTTCCGTGGCCGGTACCCTGGGCTACGGCCACACCCGGATGATCCGGGGAACCGGCTCGGGCATCGTGACCTGGCTGCCCGCCACCGGCGCGACGGTGGACCGGGCCGGTCAGCTCTACCGCGTCAACGACAAGCCGGTCACGCTGTTCTTCGGTGACACCCCGCTGTACCGCAAGCTCGACCGCCCCGACCTGGTCGGCAAGGACGTCAAACTGGTGGCGGACAACCTCAATGCGCTCGGGTACCGCATCGGCACGCAGCCGCGGGCCGGCAAGGGCGAAGCGGTCCTCACGCAATCCCTGATCGACGCGATCAAACGGTGGCAGACCGCCCAAGGCGTGGAGCCCACCGGTGTGGTGGACGTGGGAGACGTCGTCGTTTTCGGCGGCCCGGTGCGTGTGGGCGCGATCCAGGCGCAGCTCGGCGATCCGGCGACGAACTCGCTGTTCGAGGTGAGCGCCACGACCAAGTCCGTCACCGTCGAGATCGACGCGACCGATGTCGGCTCGCACAAGGCCGGGGACAAGGTGACCGTCAAGCTGCCCGACGGGAGCACCGCCGGCGGTTCGGTCAGCTCGGTGGGGACCGTGGCCAAGGGCGGTAACTCCGCCGACGGCAGCGGTGACGGCTCACCGGCCTCGCAGCGGGTGGATCTCGTCGTCGCCCTGGACGATCCGGCCAAGGCCGGTTCCCTGGACTCGGCGTCCGTGCAGGTCGCGTTCCCGGCCACGAGCAGACACGGCGTGCTCGCGGTGGCCGTCGGCGCGCTGCTGGCGCTGAAGGAGGGCGGGTATGCGCTGCAACCCCCCGGCGGCGCTCTGGTACCGGTCACGACCGGGCTGTTCGCCCAGGGCATGGTGGAGGTCAGCGGCGCCGGCGTGGCCGAGGGCATGATCGTGGTGACCGCGTCGTGACCCCGGTACTCGCCGTCCGCGGGGCCGGCATGACCTACTCGGGTGGGGTGCGCGCGCTCGACGGTGTCGACCTGACGATCCGGGCGGGCGAACTCCTCGCGATCGTGGGGCCGTCCGGCTCCGGCAAATCCACCCTCCTCACCGTGATGGGTACGCTCGACCGGCCGACGTCGGGCACTGTCGAGGTGGACGGCCAGGACGTCGCCGGCCTGTCCGACCGGGAACTGTCCGCGCTGCGCGGCCGCCGCATCGGCTTCGTGTTCCAGCAGTTCCACCTCATCGACGGCCTGAGCGCGACCGCGAACGTGGCCACCGGCCTGCTGTACGCCGGGATACCCCACCGTCGCCGCCGGGCGCTGGCGCTGGCCGCACTGGAGCGCGTCGGCTTGGCCCACCGCGCCGATCACCGGCCGAATCAGCTCTCGGGCGGCGAGCGGCAGCGGGTGGCGATCGCCCGCGCCGTGGTCAAACAGCCGGCGCTGCTGCTCGCCGACGAGCCGACCGGCGCCCTGGACACCGCGACGGGGGCGGCCGTGCTCGAGCTGCTGGGCAGGCTGAACGCAGAGGGAACGACCGTCGCCGTGATCACCCACGATCGGGACATCGCGGCCAGGCTGCCTCGACGGCTGGAGCTCCGCGACGGCCGGCTCGTCCGTGACACCGCCGGCGGTGTGCGGTGAACCTCCGTGATCTGCTCTCGGTCGGCCTGGTCGGCCTGCGCACGCGCAAGGCCCGCGCCGCGCTGTCGGCGGTGGGCATCTCCATCGGCATCGCCACGCTGGTCCTGGTGACCACGATCCCGGCGTCGAGCCGGCAGGCGCTGGCCGCCCAGCTTTCCGCGCTGGGCACCAATGTCCTCGTGGTGTCCTCGCCCGTCCAGCTCCGGCCACCGGTGCCGCTGCCACGGGAATCCACCGCCATGGTGCGCCGGATCGGCCCGGTGACCGAAGTGCAGGCGGTGGGCAAGACCCCGGCCCGGATCACCCGATCCGACCACTCGGACCCCGCCGAGGTGACCGGAGTAACCGTCCAAGCCAGCGACCTCGGGTTGCTGTCCGCGGTCCGCGGACACGTCCGATCCGGGCGGTTCCTCGACGCGGCCACCGAGCGCTTTCCCACGGTCGTCCTGGGCGCCGTCGCCGCATCGCGGCTGGGGGTTCCCGACCTGGCGCGGCAACCGGCCCCGCAGGTCTACATCGGCGGCAGCTGGTTCACGGTGATCGGCGTGCTCGATCCGCTGCCGCTCCACCCGGAGCTGGATCGGTCGGCGCTGGTGGGGTGGGCCGCGGCGCAAGCCTTTCCGGGGTTCGACGGCCACCCCAGCCTGCTCTACGTCCAGGCCGCCGAGTCCGCCGTCGAGGACGTGCGCTCGATCCTGCCCCGCACGGCCAACCCGGAGCGGCCCGACGCCGTGCAGGTGACCAAGCCGTCCGAGGTGCTGGCCGCGAAACGGGCCACCGACACGGCGTTCTCCGCACTGCTGCTGGGACTGGCCGGAGTCGCGTTGCTCGTCGGCGGCGTCGGGGTGGCCAACACGATGGTGATCTCGGTACTGGAGCGCCGCAGCGAGATCGGTCTCCGCCGGGCCCTGGGCGCCACCCGTGGCCACATCCGCAGCCAGTTCCTCACCGAGGCAGTGGCTCTGTCCGGTCTGGGCGGCGGACTCGGCCTGCTCCTGGGCATCGGCGCCAGTGCGGCCTACGTGCTCCGCCAGCAGTGGCCGCTGGTGCTACAACCGGAGACCCTGGCCGGTGGATTGGCCGGCGCGTTGCTCATCGGCGCGGCCGCAGGGGTCTACCCGTCCGTGCGAGCGTCCCGGCTCACCCCGACGGAGGCGTTGGCCCTGTGAGAGCCGGGCATCGATCACGGCGTAGACCCGGATCGAGCCGCTGCTGCCGTGTACATCCCCGATCGGAGCGCACCCAGCGATCAGCGAGGCGCCGGAACACCTCGTCGGTTTCTCCATCGGTCGCGGCACTGGCCGGGCGGGAAGGGCGGAACCTGCCATCGTGTGAACCGGTCGGCGCGCTCGACCGCGGCCTGCGCATGGGTGGCGAGCCGCGACGGCTTTGGGAGGCTGCGAAACAGGAGCGGCAAGACGGCGCTGAGGCGGGCCCTACCTGTTCGCCGCGCGCCGCCTCGGGCCGGCCCCGGACCGCTGTGTGGCGGTCGAGGACTCCGCGTCGGGCATCCGCTCGGCCCACGCCGCCGGGATGACCGTCCTCGCCGTCCCGAACCCCGCTACCGCGCGGGACCAGGCGGTGCTCGAACTGGCTCACCACCAAGCGTCCGGCGCCCGGATTGCCGCCAAGACGCTCGCCACGTTGCTCGGTTCCGAGCTGAACGACCTTGAGTCTCAGTCTGGGGCAGGTTCGCGCGGGCCGGTCGCCACCACCAGGCACTCGTGTCCGTGCCACAACCGTGAGCACACGCCGGTGAGGCCGTGGTGGGTAACGGCCGGATTGCCCGGGCGGGCCGGTCGGCCGCGGCCGGTTAACTGAATCGTGACAGACCGACGCGGGCGGGGTAAGAGAGGCCGCGGATGCTGGCCGCATGACCGAAGCCGGGGTACGGCCGAAGACCGCCGATCGATCGAGGACCTCGATGAGCCGTGAGCTGATCGAGCTCGCCGCGCTGTTCATCGCCACCGGGCTTGCCGATCTGTTCGTCAGCACGTTGGAACACAACCGCGTCGGGCCGGTCATGCTGTTCGCGCTGGGCGGGCTCATGATCGTCACCGCCGCGTGGCGCCGGTGGTGGGCCCACCGTCCGCGACCGAAGCCGGCGGGCGGCGGCGCGGACGGAGGTCCGCCGCGGAGCGGGGTGGCGTGGCGGGTGCGCGCCACGGTGCGTGACGTGCCGGGGAGCTTGGCGGGGGTGACGGCCGCGTTGGCGGCGCACCGCTACGACATCGTCTCGTTGCAGGTGCTCGCGGTACCGGACGGTGTGGTGGACGAGTTTCTCGTCCGCGCGCCGGCCGGCGCGACAGCGGCGGACATCGCCACGGTCGCCGAACTGGGCGGTGGCCGGGACGTACGGGTCGTCCCGGCGGACGTGTACGAGTTCGTCGACCTGCCGACCCGCGTGCTGACGATGGCGGCCGCGGAAGAACCGGACCTGATCCGGTTGCTGCTGGCGGTACTGGGCGATTGCGGCATCGAACGGAAACCCGCCGGCCGTCGCCGGAAAGGGGCCGGTGAAGGCATGAACGGAACGGTGATGTGGCTGCCGGACATCGAGGGCGGCGTGGTGGTCGTTACCCGGTCGCTGCTGCCGTTCACCCCGGCGGAGTTCGCCAGGGCCAAGGCAGTCCTCGGTCTCCAACGCCGTCTCGCCGCGCAGCCGGCCACCGGGACGGGCAGCCAGCCGGGCACCGCCAGTCCGGCCACCTCGAGCGTCGCCCGCGCCGGCCGTGCGGTGTTGGCGATCCTGGGCGGCATGGGCGTGCCGGTTCCCGTCGGCACGGGGACCGTGTCACCCGTGGCAAGATCCACGTTCGCGAAGAACTGGCGGTAGGCCCGGTTCCACCCCGCGTAGTCCGCGTCCGCCGCGCCGGCCGGGCGTTTGAGGTAGGCCTTCATGGTGATCACGTCGCGTGGCGTCAACCCGACCGTGGCGAGGTTGGCGACGATCCGGGCCAGCGTGTTCCACGCCTGGCCCTCGGTGATCGTGACCCCGGCCGGCAGTGTGCCGCCGGGGAACAGGGAGAGGTCCAGGTACCGCTCCGGCGTGCCCGCGGGCGCGGCCGGGTTGGCCGCGGCCGGGCCGAGGCCGCTGCTCGTGTAGACCGCCACCGCGCCGCCGACCACGACCCCGTCCGCGATGGCCGGGTTGCTGTTGCCGGCCGGCAGGTTCACCCGGGTTTCGGTCGGGCGCGGCACCTTCGGGTGGCCGGTGGCCGCGGTCGCGGGTGTCGCGCCGGCGCCCAGTGCGGCCGCCGCGCCACCCGCGACGAGACCGAGCCTGCGGCGGGAAATGCCCTTCATGTGCCTACCTTTCCGCGATGACGCGCCGGTGGATGTTGGTGACCGCGTAGCGGGCCGAGTCGATGGCACCCGCCTGCCACGCGATGAAGTAGGAAAGCCAGTCGCCGGCGAAGTAGACCCGGCCGGCGGGTTGGTTGAGCAGCGCGTACTCACCGGTCGTGCGGGACGGCCAGCCGACCCAGCCGCCCTCGATGTCCGGGATCTTCTGCCAGGCCACGGAGAACGCGCTCGCCAGCTCGGTGCGGTACTTCTCGCCGTGGATCTTCACGCCCTGCGCGACGGCCCGCGTCGTGCGGTCGAGGGGGGAGAGGGAGCCGTAGGCGGTCGCGTTGGCGCCGGTGTTGTAGTAGCCGACGACCACGCCGCGATCACCGTGGTAGCCGTAGGACGGGTACCAGACGTGGGCGAGGTCCAGGTCGGTTTCGGTGATGCCGCCGTAGATCCGGTCGTCCTGCTCCCACCAGCGGCGGCGGTACTCGAGGCCGATCTTGCCGACCGGTGTGGCGACCGGGTACCGCAGTGCGGCCGTGACCTTCGGGTCGAGGTTGGCGGGCACCCGAGCCATGACGTGCGGCGGGAGCGCGGCGACACAGTAGTCGGCGCGCACGACGTTTTCCTTGCCCCGCTTGTCCTGGTAGACCACTTCGACGCCGCGCGGTCCGTCGGTCAGCTTCGTCACCGCGGCGCCGAGCCGCACCTTGTTGCCCAGCAGGCGGTACAGGGCCATCGGGATCGCGTCCATGCCGCCGACCGGCTGCAGCATGGTCATGGCCTGGTCGTAGCCGAACTCGAAGGAGAAGTACCGGCCGACCTGGCTCGCGAGCACGGCGGACAGCGACGGCGGCGGCCCGAGCACCGTGCCGGCCTGCTCCGCCGCGCCCGGTTCCACCGAGTAGCCGCGGCGGCTGGTGCCGGTGTAGGCGTAGCCCGCTGCCTTGTCGCCGATCGAGCCGAAGCCGGACAGGAACGTGAGCAACCGGTCTTTGTCGTCGGAAGACAGCCGCTGGTCGAGCGTGCCCTGGTCGAGTGCCTTCGCCAGCAGCTCCGAGACGTATCCGTACACGTCGGCCTTGGCCGTCCGGTACTGCTGGGGCGCGACCCCCGACTGTTCGTTGTAGATGAGCGCGTTGGCGTTCTGGTTGACGAAGATCTCGAGTGGCACGCCGAGTTCGCGGCAGTAGTCGAGCGTGATGTGGGACTGTGGCAGACGTGCCGGTCCGGCGTTGAGGTACTGGCCCTTGGCGAAGCGGGCGGTCTGGGTGTTGCCGTCGAGGTCGGTCACGCTGGTGCCGCCACGGACTGTCCAATTGCGGCCGCCGACGCGGTCCTTGGCTTCGAGGACGGTGCAGTCGTAGCCGGCCTTGCCCAGCTCGTAGGCGGTGACGAGCCCGGCGACGCCCGCCCCGAGGATCACGACCTTCTTGCCCCGCTTGCCGTCCGGGAGGTCGCCCGGGGTGGGTGGCCGGTAGTCGGGAGCCGCGAGCGCCTCCGGTGCGGCGACGAGCCCGAGTGCCCGCATCGACTCGAACATCACGCCCGCGCCCCCGGCCATGCCGATGGAGCGCAACAGCGTGCGGCGCGTCACGTTTGCTGTCATGGAACTCCTTCTCGATGGTCCGAAAAGGAGCCTTGTTGACGTTTGAACCATTTCCGGTGACGGTCTCATGTCGTACTCGTTGGTAAGTACCCGGCCGAGGGGTGGATCAGGTGATCTCCGCGACACGGAGGTGCCACTGTGGAACCGGTTCTGGAAACCGATGTCGGCGAACGCCTGTCGTCGCGGCTGCCGGCGTACGGGCCTCAGCCGGAGCGTCGCTGGGTCGTGATGTCGCGGGGGCTGCCGCGCCGGATGTTCTTGACGTACTGCACGACCGGCCGGGTGATCTCGCGGTACGGGGATTCGATCACCTTGAGCGGGAGCTTCATCCCGCGTTGTTCCCATTGGTTCTGGAGTTCGCGGGTGTCGGCGTCGTCGACGTTGACGGTGATGGCGCTCAGCGTGTCCGGCCGGGTGGCCCTGGCGAAGGCGATCGCGCGCTGGCTGGGTTTGTGCAAAGTGGACACCAGGACGATCGCGTGGACGCGGCTGGGCAGCAGCTCGCTTTCCTCGTCGGGCTGGAGTTCTTCGCGGACGTGGGTGTAGTGGCGGTGGATGGCGCGCATCACCACGTACAGCGGACCGCTGGATGCCGGCGACCAGGCAGCCCCTGCCGCGTGAGCTCGGCTTCGGCCGCCGCCTGCGCGTCGGCGCCGGAGGTCGAGACGACGATGACCGACAACAGGAACGGCAGCACGGTCAGCAGGTGCGTCACGACGACGAGGGCGACGGCGCGTGGTCTTGAAAGCGGAAGCTTGGCACCTCCCTTGCCGGATTCGCCGATTCTGCCGGGACGAGGTGACGCCTGCCCACCACGGCGCCGAGCGCCGTGGTGGGCGGTGCGGTCAGCCGAGGCAGGCGCGGACGGCCGTGGCGAGGTTCGTCGCGCGCGGGTCGTCGGGGCAGTAGTTCCAGAGGTTGGTGACGTAGCCGAAGCCGGCTTCGGCGTCGGGGTCGGCGAAGGCGATCGAGCCGCCGGAGCCGGGGTGGCCGAAGGAGCCCGGGCCGAGCATCGGCAGCGGCGGGCAGGCGCGCCAGAAGCCGAGGGACATGTTGAAGGAGCGGTTGGCCGGGATGTCGAGGCCGGCCGGGATTCCGTACATGGTGGTCTTGTCGGTCTGGATGGCCGTCATCGTTTCGACGGTCGACGGGGTGAGCAGCCGGAGGCCGTCGACGTCGCTGACGGTGGCGGCGTACATCCGGGCCAGCGAGTGGGCGTCGGCGACCATGTTGGCGGCGGGGAACTCGGCCGCGCGCCAGGCCCGCGTGCGGAAGTAGCCGGTGGCAGGGTCCATGGCCCCGCCCAGGACGCCCGCCTTCATCTGGATCGCGTCGGGAGTCCACATGGATTCGACCCACTTGGTGACCGTGTCGGCGTCCAGTCCGGTCGTCGCGATCATCCCGGCGAGCAGCTCCTCCACGGTGAACGGGGCGGCGTCTTCGAACCGCGCCACGCGGGGCTCGTCTTCCGCCGGCAGCCCGATCCAGGCACTCAGCCCCAGCGGCCCGGCCACCTCCTCGGCGAAGAACGTCCCGAGGGACTTGCCGGTGATCCGGCGCACGACCTCGCCGACCAGGAACCCGTAGGTGACGGCGTGGTAGACGTGCTGGGTGCCGGGCTGCCACAACGGCTTCTGCGCTTCGAGGGCGCGGATGACCGGGTGCCAGGCGCAGGCCTGCTCGAAGGTCAGCGGGCCGTCGACGACGGGCAGGCCGGCCTGGTGCGACAGCAGCCAGCGCACCAGGATGCCTTCCTTGCCTGCGGCGCCGAACTCCGGCCAGTACCGGACCACCGGGGCGTCGAGGTCCAGCTGGCCGCGCTGGACCAGCAGGTGGGCGCAGATCGCCGCGGCGCCCTTCGTCGTGGAGGCGACCTGGGCGATGGTGTCTTCCCGCCACGGCCGGTCCGCCTCGCGGTCGGCGAGGCCGCCCCAGAGGTTGACGACGGGACGGCTGCCGACGTAGACGCTGCAGGCCGCGCCGATCTCGCCAGGGGTGTCGAAGTTCGCGCGGAACGCGTCGGCGACCTTCCCGAAGCCATGCTCGACGTGGCCGCCCTGTTCGATGGTCATGCTGTGGTCCTTTCCGGGATGCGAAGCTGCGATGACGATCTCCGGCCGCCCTGACACGGGGCAGCCACCGCGCTGACACGGCTCAGGAGAGTTGCGGCGGTAGGCCGCGTAGGCGACGACGAAGATCCCCGCGCACCGGCGAACCAGCGCAACGCCGACGACGATCACGAGCGAGATCAGGTTCGCGACCAGCGAGGTCAGCACATGCGCCCACAGCACGGCCGAGGTCGGTGAACAGCCGCAACGCGGTGTAGGCCATGCCGGGGGCGATCGTGATCAGCCGGTCAGGATGATCACCGGCAGGTGCCGGCCGGCGCGGACCCCGCGCAGCAGGTCCAGCCCGTTGCCGTCGGGCAGTCCGAGATCGAGCACCATCAGGTCGGCGTCGTGCTCGCGCAGCGCCGCGGCGGTCGACCGCGTGTCGCTCGCCGTCACGACCTAGAAGCCGTCACGACCTGGAAGCCGTCGCGGCGCAGGTGGGCCCCGGCCATGGCGACGGACGGGGCCGACCGGCGCATCGGCCGGTCCGAAGAACTGCTTTCCCGGTCGGCACGCCGCCTCCAGCTCTCGGAGCCGCGGCTGTCGCCCGAGTAGTGGACCTCGATCAGCTCCTCGTGTTCTGCTCCGGCGCGGGCCGGCGGAGGTCGACGCGGACCTCGGGGCAGGAGCGGGTGTGCTGCAGGGTGTTCTCCACCAGTTCGGTGACGAGCTCGCTGCGGCCGGTTTCAGGTGGGGCGGCGGATGGCTTCTACGGCCGTGTCGTAGAGGTCGAGCATGTCGGCCTGTCCGAGCAGGCGTGACCATGCAGCCGGGTGATCTGGCCGGCTGGGCCTCGGCCGGCGTCGCTGCCATCGCTGCCGTGGTGGCCATCGTCGCGGCGGTGGCGGCGGTCCGGCAGGCCGGTGAATCCCAAAAGTCTCGGCGTGCGGCCGGGAAGCGAGCCCAGATCGGTGACCCTCCGGGCGGCGTACCAGGCGGCGCTGAAGGCGTTCGGAGCCGCAGACCCGCCGACGGAGGAAGTGGCGCACAACCTGGAGATCGTGCTGCGCAACCGGTGACCGCCCCTCTTCGAGCCGATTCGACGGCCTGCTCGGTTGCGGCGTAAATTTCACGTCCCGCGCGGTCTCGCCGTCGGGGAGTGGCTGCCGGATCGGCTCGGTCACGCTCGCCGATATCGAGACGGCACAAGGGATCCATGGCGATCCCGGGCTGCGGCGACGTCCGGGGGATGATCACCTGTCGCCGTCGGGCGCAAGACGTCGTTGACCTGCCGCCGACCGGGTTCGTACCATCCCTGGCGACCCCATCGAGCGAACCGGTTCGACGCCGACTGCTCCCGTGGAGAGGGCACCGATGTCCAGCTCACCGCACGAGGTTCCGAGGTGCCAGGCGAACCGGCCGCTCGCCCTGCTCGTCGTCCTGGCCGGGGTGCTGATGCCGGCGGCGCGGCGGCGAGCACCTTCACCCTCGGAGCCCGCCGTACGGACACCGCCGGTCGCGCGCGGCAGGGGCTGGCGAACCAGGCCGGTGGCGACCTCGGGCCGAACCCGCATCGTCGAACGGCCCAAGGTCATCTACAACGCCACCACCCGGACGTAGTGATGTACCTGCACATCGACAACACGAGCTACTCCGATCAGCGGGTCGGGGTGCCCGACCGTTGACGAGCCCGCGCCCCAGCCGGATGTCGCGCGGTCGGCGACCTCGAACCCACCCCCGCCGATCCCGGTGCCGCTGGTGGTGCCCGCGTTGGGCGATGTCGAAGCACGGCCCGGACCGAACCGGCAGCGGAAGCTGCGGACCTGACGCCGCCATCACAGTTCCACGCACTCACGGGAGACGATGATGATCGACCCGCAGGACCAAGGACGATCCGTCCGCCGGCGCACGGTTCTCGGCGGGGGGCTCGCCGCTCTGGGGGCCGTGGCCCTGCCGGGCGGGATCGCGTCGGGCACGCCCGGCGCGGCACGCGAAGCCGCTGCGGCGTGGGTGGATCCGCCCAACGGCTACCCCGAGTGGAACAACAACATCGGAATCTTCGAGGTCAACTCGGAACCGCCGCACGCGACCTCCATGCCGTACGTCGACCTCCAGCAGGCGCTGGACGCCGACCGCACCACGTCGCCGTACCGGCTCGACCTCACCGGGACGTGGCGGTTCAAGCACGTCGCCAAGCCCGCCGACCGTGACCTGAACTTCCACCGCGCCGACGTCGACGACACCGCCTGGCCGACCATCCCGGTGCCCGCCAACTGGCAGCAGCACGGCTACGACTTCCCGATCTACACCAACTTCACCTACCCCTGGTGGGGCGCGAACGGGCAGAACGAGAACGCCCAGCCGCCGTTCTCGCCGACGCGGTTCAACCCGGTCGGCCAGTACCGCCGGCGGTTCGACCTCCCGGCCGCCTGGCAGGGGCGGCGGGTCCACCTGCACTTCGAGGGCGTCAAGTCCGGGTTCTACCTGTGGGTCAACGGAACGAAGGTCGGGTACCGCGAGGGCTCGTACACGCCGGCCGAGTTCGACGTCACCGACTACGTCCGGGCCGGCTCCAACCTGGTCGCGGTCGAGGTCTACCGGTTCCCGGACGGGGACTGGATGGAGGACCAGGACATGATCCGGCTGTCCGGGATCTTCCGGCCGGTTTTCCTGTACTCGGTGCCCGCGGTGCACCTGCGCGACTTCACGCTCACCACCCCGTTGCGGGACAACTACACCAACGCCGACCTGGCGGTGAAGGTCGCGGTGCGCAACCGCGGCGCGCAGCAGCCGGGGACGTACTCGGTGGAGGTCCGGCTCTACGACGCCAACCGGCAGGCCGTCTGGCCGTCGCCCCTGCGGGTACCGGTGAACGTGGGCGCGGTGCCGGTCGGGCAGGACGCGACGGCGCAGGGTTCCCAGGCCGTCCAGGGCCCGAAGCTCTGGTCGGCCGAGCACCCGAACCTCTACACCGCCGTGCTGCAACTGCTCGACCCGTCCGGCGCGGTCACCCAGACCGCGTCGGCACGGGTCGGCTTCCGCGAGTTCACGCTCTCGGGCGGCCTGATGCGGATCAACGGTCAGCCCGTCTCGTTGCGCGGCACCAACCGGCACGAGACGAACCCCGACCGTGGGCAGGCGTTGACCCGCGAGGACATGGTCACCGACATCAAGCTGATGAAGCGGCTCAACATCAACGCCGTCCGGACCGCGCACTACCCCAACAACGCGGTGTGGTACGACCTCGCCGACGAGTACGGCATCTACGTCATGGACGAGGCCAACCTGGAGACCCACGGCGTGCGGGACAACTACCCCGGCTCCAACTCCGCCTGGACCGCGGCCGTCGTGGACCGGGCCGTCCAGATGGTGCACCGCGACAAGAACCACCCGTCGGTCGTCATCTGGTCGCTCGGCAACGAGGCGGGCGGCGGCAGCAACTTCGTGACGATGCGCAACGCGATCCGCTCGGCCGACCCGACCCGGATCGTCCACTACGAGGGTGACAACCGGCGCGAAGTCAGTGACATCCGGTCCCGGATGTACGAGAGCCCGTCGACGGTCGAGGGCCGCGCCAGGGACACCTCCGACACCCGCCCGTACGTGATGATCGAGTACTCGCACTCGATGGGCAACTCCACCGGCAACTTCAAGGAGTACTGGGACATCATCCGGCGCTATCCGGTCCTGCAAGGCGGGTACATCTGGGACTTCGTCGACCAGGGCCTGCGCCGGCCGATCCCTTCGGGCGGCAGCGGGACCTACCTCGCGTACGGCGGCGACTGGGGAGACAACCCCAACGACGGCAACTTCTGTGCCAACGGCATCGTCACCGCGGACCGGCGGCCGGCCGGCAAGGCGGCCGAGGTCAAGCGGGTCTACCAGGCGATCACCGTCTCGGCGGGCGCGGACGTCACCAGCGGGGTCGTCAAGATCACCAATGAGAACCTGTTCACCAACGTCAACGAGTTCACCGGCCGGTGGGCGCTGGTCGCCGACGGCACAGCCGTCCAAAGTGGAGCGCTCACCGCCGCGCAGCTCGACATCGCGCCGTTGACGAGCAAGACCGTGCAGCTGCCCCTGCAGCGGCCGACCGCCCTGGCGCCGGGGGAGGAGCACTTCCTCGAACTGTCGTTCACCCTTACGACCGCCACGGCCTGGGCCGAGGCGGGGTACGAGGTGGCTCGGCAACAGCTCCCGGTGAACTTCTCCAGCCCGCCCGTCGTGCCGACGCCGGTGGCGGACGTGCCGGCGTTGACGGTCACCGAGGCCGGCGACCGCGTCACCGTCGCGGGCACGGACTTCACCGTCGTCTTCGCCAAGGCGACCGGCACGATCAGCTCGTTCGACGCGATGGGCATGCGGCTGGTCAACTCCGGCCCGGTGCCGAACTTCTGGCGCGCACCCACGGACAACGACCGGGGCAACGGCCAGCCCAGCCGCAACGGCACCTGGCGGCGTGCCGGCCTGGACCGGACCGTGACCGGGTTCTCCGTCAGCAAGCCGTCGGACCGCGCCGTCCGGATCGCGGTTACCGGCACCCTGCCGACCAGCACCACGTCGACGTACACCACGACGTACACGGTGTACGGCAACGGGGAGATCAAGGTGGACAACACCCTGCACCCCGGGGCGACCAGCCTGCCGTACATCCCGGAGGTGGGCACGATCCTGTTCCTGCCCGCGGCCCTGGAGCAGGTGCGCTACTACGGCCGTGGGCCGGAGGAGAACCACTGGGACCGCAACAGCGGGTCCGACGTCGGTGTGTATTCCTCGACCGTCTCGGGTCAGTGGACCGGTTACATCCGGCCGCAGGAGAACGGCAACAAGACCGACGTGCGGTGGGTGGCGTTGGTCAACGGCAGCGGCCGTGGCCTGCTCGCGTTCGGCGAACCGCTGCTGGAGGTGAACGCGTCGCACTTCACCCCGGAGGACCTGTCGACCGGCACCCGGCACGACTACCAGTTGACGCGGCGGTCGGAGGTCGTGCTGCGGCTCAACCACCGCCAGATGGGTGTCGGCGGCAACGACAGCTGGGGCGCGCAGCCTCTGGACCAGTACAAGCTGTTCGCCAACCGGGACTACTCCTACACCTACCGGCTGCGGCCCCTGCCGGAAGTCGGCCAGGCCCTGGCGCTGTCCCGGCGACCGGTGGAGACGGCGGGCGGCGGCAGCGGTCCGCAGACCGGCGTGTACTACCGGCTGGTGGCCCAGCACAGCGGCAAGGCCGCGGACATCAACGGCGCGTCCACCGCGGCCGGCGCGCTGCTGATCCAGTGGCCGGTGTCCAGCGGCCTCAACCAGCAGTTCGACTTCGTCGACTCGGGTGGCGGCTACTACCGGATTCGGGCGCGGCACAGCGGCCTGGTGTTGCAGGTCGCGAGTTCGAGCACCGGCGCCGACATCAGCCAGCAACCCGATTCCAACGCCGCGAGCCAGCAGTGGCGCGTGGTGGACCAGGGCGGCGGCACGGTGAGCTTGGTCAACCGCCAGAGCGGCCTGGCGATGGACGTGTTCACCGCGTCGACCGCCGACGGCGCCCGCATCTCGCAGTGGACCCCGGGTGGCGGTGCCAACCAGCGCTTCGCCCTCCAGCGCGTGTGAGCCGGTAGTCCGGGTGCGGACCGACCACCCCGTTCCGAACCATCGCTCGACCCGCGTCGTCAGGTGAGGGCTTGAAGCCCTCGGCGATCAGCCACACGCCCAGTGAGAGCTCCCACAGTGCGATCGGAAGTGCCGCGAGCCTGTGGGTCGGATCAGCCTCCCGACACATCGAATCCGTGTCGTCGTGTGGAGGGGGTCATACCGCGATGCGTGAACTGATGGACAGCCACCGGGTGCCCTTTGTGCTCTGCGCGCCGGAAGGGCATCCGTGGCGGCCGGTCGAATTTCCGGATCCGGTTCTGGCGGCCGGCGTGGGACGGCAACGAACTCGACGCCGCTGGGGCGGGAGGGCGGCGCCCGCCGATCCTGCCGACGCTGACCTTTCACGAAGCAGAAGATGAAGGGCATCGCCCGGGTCTACGACCACGTGACCACGGCGATGGTCGATCAGGTCCCGGAATCCCTGGAGGAGGGCTGGTCGCGCGGTGGCGAGCGCGGTACGGGAGGTGACCGGACGCGGGGTCCGGGGGCGTGCCCCGGCGGGGGTGTGGGGGCTCGGCCCCCACAGGGCACGACGAAGAGAGCCCTGCTCGCGTGTTCCGCAAGCAGGGCTCTCCTGCGATCGAGTGCGCGATACTGGGATTGAACCAGTGACCTCTTCCGTGTCAGGGAAGTGCAATATCTGGCTTGACCATGCGAACTGCGCACTGCCGCAGGTATGGGGCTTGGATCGCTTTCCGGAGGGGCGGGCTCAACGTCGTTGCTTCAGGTTGCCGTCGCCGGGCGATCGCCAGGCAATCCAGCGATACCTGGATAACAATGCCCGCGCCGGTGACCAACGCCTCGAGTTGGGCACCTCAACGCCGGGCCACACCTCATGCCGATTTCGACGCCCGTAGCCTCACCAGACCGTTCACCCGATGAGCCTAGCGAGCGCTTGTAGGAAGGCTCCCTCCGAGACGACCGGAACTCCGCATTCGCGGGCTCGTTTGGCCTTGCCCGACATCGAGTCCGGATCAGCGGCGGCGAGAACCCGCGTCTGCTTGCTGACCGATCCAGTGACGCGGACGCCCGCCGCGGCGGCCTCGGCCGCGATGTCGGCGCGGTCGCGCTTCATGTTCCCCGTGAGGACCACCTTGTCGCCCGGCCGCAGGACGAGTCCGCCCACCTTCCGTTCCTGCCCCGGTGCCGCTCCAGTCACCGCGTCGCGTTCGTCGTCGAGGATGGTTTCGACGACCGCCGGATCGAGTGCCAGCAGGATGGCAACCGTGAGGAGGTCGTTCCGCTCTTCATCGGTAACGATCTGATCGGCCCAGGCTTCGCGGGCCAGGTCGCGAAGGTAGCTCAGGTGCAGGGCCATGACTTCGTTTTTGTGCAGGCCGAGGTCGTGCGCGATCTGGACGAGCGCGTCGCCTTCGGTGGCCGAGATTTGGCGGTCGAGCAGGGCGTCGTCGAGCATTGCGTAGTAGGCGTCGACCGCTGGTTCGCCGTCCCGGGGCATCCGCTCGACGAGCCGGGCCAGGAAGTGCGGTTCGACGTGCCCGATCGCCGTGCGGTGCACCACCGGGGTGCGACGCCGGTCGAGGTGTGGCCAGGGCCACCTCGTGGCGTGCAGCTGGGCGTCGGTGACGCGCACAGCTTCCGGAGCGTGCCGCAAGAGGAATCGGAGCAGATCACCGGCTCCTCGCGCGTCGTCGAGGGCGGTGTGCCAGGAGCGGTCGGCCAGTCCCGCGGCCGCACAGCAGTCGATCAAGGACCGTCCGGAACTCAGCCGTGCCCGGCCGGCGGCTCCCATGGTGCACAGTCCCGCGTCGGGTTCGAACGGCGTGTCGATGCCCAGCCGGCCGAACTCGGCGCGTAGGTGCATCGCGTCGAACGTCCAGTTGTGTGCCACCACCACGCGACCGCTCAGGCGCTCCACGAGGTCGCCGACAATGTGCTCGAAGCGAGGTGCTTGCCGCGCGTCGGCCGCCCGGATGCCGTGGATGGCTTGCGGGCCCAGATCCCGGTCGGGATTGACGAGCGTCACCCACTCGTCGGTGATGGTCCCGCGCGGATCGACGTGGACGACCGCGATCTCGGCGATGCGGTGGTGCCAGCCGGTCAGGATCCCGGTGGTTTCGGTGTCGATGACGGCGTAGCCGTGCGCGGTGTTCACAGCGGCAGCCGGTTGGTATTAGCGGACTGGACGGCCGCCAACCATTGCGGCGGCAGCGGCTCGGGATCCCCGTGCTCGGCCCGGACATAGCGGCGCCGGTTCTTGACCTGCTCGGTTTCCGCCCAGACGGACACCAGCCATCGCAGTGTGCGAGCGATTGAGAGCACTTCGGACACCACCGGCGTACCGGGCGCAGCCGAGATATGGGCAACACCCTGCAGTGAAGCGAAGTCCCGGAACTCGGTGTCGTCAGGCAGGTCGTGGGTCCACTCCAAGGCAGTGATCGTCTTGCTGCTCTCGCGCGTGGTCTCGACGGTGCGGCCGAACTGCCGGCGTCGCTCGACCGTTTCGCGGAAGGCGTCCACCGGCGAGAACAGCTGCCGCTTCAACCAGCCGTCTTCGACGTCCACTTTCGCCGTCGTGGTCAGCCGCTCCAGCCAGTTCTGCAGGTCCTGTGAGTGAACGGCCGCGATCGCCCGCCGCTCGACGAAGGTTAGGATGCGTCGCGCGACGTCCTCGGAGCCGAAGGCTTCGTCGGCGGGGACGATCCAGGCACCGGTCGGCTCTCCGGCCGGGCTGACGTGCCAGGTCGCCACCGACTCAACGTCGTCATTGCCGCTCCCCACGCACAGCACGGCGCTTCCCGGCGCCCACAACGCCGCCAGTTCCTCGAATGGTTCCACCTCGACCGGGTCCGCCACTGACCGCCTCCTTCATCGACCAACATCAAGTCGTCGAGACGCGGCGGTTGTTACACGACGCCGATCGCTGTGATGAGGTTGCGACGCAGCGACGGCGGAAATTGTGCGGCTGGGTGCTGCTCGAGTGTAGGTGGTAGGCCACGGCCATCGGCGGCTTCGACCTGCGGGCGACCGGCCACGACAACCGTCCCCTGTGCCGTGCCACAACTCGATCTTGATTCGCTGCCGTGTTATCCCCGTGACGGTGATGCGATGCTCGTCGACCGTGTAGTTTCGACTGACGTATTTGATCCGCAGGCATATCCTATGCCGAGATGGTGCGAGGAGCTCACGGGTGCGTGAATGGGCCTGGGTCAGCGCTGGCTGCTTTGGCCTGTGTCGGGGCCGATGTGCACGGGGCCGACGTCGATCCGGACGTCGAGTAGACCGGCGCCGAGGATGAACAGCGTGACCAGTACGGCTATGCACACCAGCAGCCGAAAGGTGGCACCCGGACTGACGAGGATCCGATCGGCGAGATGCAGCAGGCCATGCCGCTCGTCGTCCGTTCGTCGACCACGTCGGGGCAAAGTGTCTTCGACATAGGACAGCTGTTCGGCTGAGGGGCCGGAGGGTTCGCGGTTGGACTGCCGCCCGTGCGGAGGTGGACGGTCGTCGTCCTGTCCTGGAAACGGCTCCCGATCAGCGCCTGTCGTCATCTCTGCAGTCCTCCTCCTGCGTACTCCCGTGGATGTCCGCGGCCAGATCAGCGAGGCTCCGTGACAAAGGCCGAGGTGGGCGGTCTGTCAGGGACCCGTGCATCGATGGTGTTACCGGGGCGCGGTGGCCTCGCCCAACTGTATGGCCCTGACCTGGGCAAGGACACCTTCAGCGGTGACCGAGCGACAAAGAGCTCTCGTTTTACGGTGTGCGGTCAACCGACGTCACCTCGGCCGGTGAGGACCTGGCTCTCGATCTTCACCAAGCGTGCGTTCCTGATTAGCCGCCCGGACTCCGGGCGACGTATCACCTGAACTTCGCCAACCACATCGTGGTGAAGCTGGAGATCGTCGTCGACAAACGCGGTAACACGGCATGTGTCTCACTGGGGCTGGCGGCATCTACGTCGACGCCGCCCGGGGTCCGGGCGACCGAAGCACCCGGTCCGGGGCGATATCCGGCGTCGCCTGCGCGACGCCGATCTTGCGATCGCTGCCTGGCCGACATCGCTGGTCAGCAACGGCTTTCTGTCACGAGATCAAGTGAGATTCAGGGGTCCGCGCGAGTTTCGACTACCTGGGGTGACCTCGACGCTCCCGGCCTCGAGATAGCGGCCACAGCCTGCGCGATCGCCAGCCAGTTCAGGATCTCGGCCGGACCGGAGGAGACGCTTTGGCCGTTGCTGGCGGACCGGCCATCGCGACCCAGCGCCGCAGTCCAGCCGGGGCGAGCCCGTGACCTGGCGGAGTGGCTTCCGGAAGCCATGCGAGATTGCAGTGTCGAGCTGTTGACCGACGGCAGAGCTAGACCACAGGAAGCTTTGCGCTTCGATCTTATCGACCGGGCACTCTGACTCCATGCCCGCCGGATCGCTGACGATGGGCTCTTCCGCCGATGTGCTCAAGAAGACTGATGTGGCACGCGGAGCGTTTGAAGTCGACCCTGGCGACAGTGTTTGTCGAGTTCCAGGCCTGGTTGACCCAAGGCAATGCGTCCGCGACGAGCCGGTTGGGCTACTCTGAGTGGCCCAACTGACCATCGGCCACCGGTGTGGGAGGTGCCTCGTGCTCAGCAGATTGGACAGGTCGCTCCGGTTGGAAGATGTGCTGCGCCGGGTGTCCTGCGATCTAAGTGTGCGTCGGGTTGACTCGTCTAAAGACAGTTTCGAGGGGAAATATGTATAATGGCGACGCTCACGCGTCGGGTCCGCCTCCGCCACTGCCGAAGCGGATGAATGCGGTTTGGCGGTTGTTTGATGCGCCAATCTATCGTGATTGGCTGTTCTGGTTTACTGTGGCCTGGGCAGCATTCTCCTTCGTTGCAATCTTTACTGCGGGCAAGTCGAGCGGTATACCGGTATGGCTGAATGCACTGCTTGCGTCCACATTCTTCGCTTTGGTGTGCGGCATTTTTCCGGCTTGGATCCGCTTGTTCATCCGGCGTTGGGCATACAAACGTCGCCTGCAGGTGAAGACGAAAAATTTTGAGAACATGTCGAATTCGCAGGTCGCGGATGTAACCCTGGCGGATCGGGCTGTAGTTGGTGAAACGGCTCCGTCAACTTCGGTAAAGGGCTTGGGTGTCACTGCGGCAGATCCTGCGCTCGTTGACAGGCTCCGACCCGGCGCTGCGCTGTCGTCGACCACATTGCACGTGTCGTCGTACGCACCTTTGGACTGGAGTCGTATAGACGCGGATGGCTTCGAGCGGCTGCTTGTTCGTCTGCTGGAACAGTCCGGGTCGTATGTACGCATCAAGCGCCTTATAAATGTAAACGCGGCAGACTCGGGTTGTGACATCGAAGCTTACCGTCGGGTCGACGACGAGCTGGCGCGATTCGACAAGCAGGACGAGCGCACCATGGTCCAGGCCAAACACTGGCCCCGGCGAGGAGTGAGTGCGTCGGAGATTGCGGACCTTGTGCATGCGAAGCTGCCGCTCTGGGGTGATGGTGAGCCGGTTCGGGTGCTGATCGTTGCCACGACTGGAACCTTCACTCAGGATGCTCTCCGTTGGGTCAACAATCATAACAGGGCGGCAAAGCGACCTGACGTCGTGTTGTGGTCGAACAACGAGCTTGAAATGCTTCTCCGCAAGTGGCCCACCGCTGCAGCAGGCCTCGGGCTTACTCCCTGAAGGGCTTGTCGTCGTTCATGCCTTCTCGCATGCTGGCACGCGGCGCCGTTGCGAGGGGCGGACGTTCCTGGTCATCTCGGTCCGGAAACCAGACCCGTCTGCGGGACGACGTCATCACGCGACTGGAAGGGGGCCTCCGCGGGGTCGGCCTCGCGTGTGCGTGGACGACTGGCCGGCCTGGCCCGCCGTCGCCGAATCGCAAGTTCTGTCGGGTAACGGTCGTTCGAGGCAGACGGGGAGCATGGGCGAACACAACCGGTGGCTGATCGCCATCGCGATTCCGGACGCAGCCGACTCGGCGGCGTTCCAGGACGGCCTGGCGGCTCAGCTGGCTGAGGTCGAGGCGTGGTGGTGCGCACCGGAACTCGGTGACCGTGCCTTCGCGGTGCGCCGCATTGAAGGGATCGCCTCGCGACGGGACTTCGAAACCGCCGTTCACGATGTCGGGCTGCGTCGGTTGGCGGCGTCCGATGTCGCGCTGGTGTACATCACGGGGCACGGCAAGCGCGGCCCGTCGGGGCGCCACTACCTGCTCCTGTCGGACACCCCGCATGGGCGGTTGCCCGGGCACGCTTATCCGACCGCCGACGCGGTGACGGCTGTGCTTGACTCGGATGTCCGCCACGTGCTGGTCATCGTCAACTCGTGTTTCTCCGGCTCGCTCGAAGCCGAACTCGCTGGGCTACGCCAGGACCTGACGGCCGAACGTCGGGGTCTCACGTCGGTGAGCGTGTTCGTCAGCGCCGACTTCGACGAGATGCCACGGGTCCGTGAGTTCGCCGAGCTCCTCGGGCGGCTGCGGGAGTGGCTGCGGACGAAGGCCGAGTACACCGCGCCGTTCCTCACCTTCGACGAGTTCGAGAAGGAACTCGTCGACGCGGCCCGCCGGGCGCCCCGGCTGCTCGAGCCGCGCCGGGTGTGGCGGGCCGGGCCCAGCGACGAGCCAAGTCCCTGCCTGCCCAACCCGGGGTACCGGCCGCCGGACGACGTCGTCTCCCCGGCCCGCCGGCAGGTCGCCACCAGCGCCGGCGAGCTGGACTACTGGCTCGACCGCGCCAGCGGGCGCCTGTCCGGCGACGATCCCGGCTGGTACTTCGCGGGCCGGCGGCAGTTGACCGGCCAGGTCGCGGACTTCCTCCGTGAAGGCCAGGGGACCCTGATCGTCACGGGAGCGGCGGGCACGGGGAAGTCCGCGATCATCGCCCGCGCGGTGACCCTGAGCGACCCTGCGTTCCTGGCCGACCCCCGTTACTCCGAAGCGGTCGCGTCCGCGCCGCCCGAGACGGTTCCGCCTCCGGGCGCGGTCGATGTCGCCGTGCTGGCGCGGAACAAGAGCGTCGACGAGGTCGTCGACCAGCTGCTCGCCGCCTTCGGCCGCGCCGGCTCGGGCTCGCGGGAGTCCCTGCGGGAACTCCTGGAACGCGAGGACACGGTGCGCACGATCGTGGTCGACGGGGTCGACGAAGCCCGCACCCCGGCGCTGCTCGTCGTCGACGTCCTCGGCCCGCTCGCACGCCTCACCGCCCGGGACGGCCGGCACCGGGTCCGCCTGGTCGCCGGTGTGCGCAGCAGCAGGCGGACGGGCCCGGACCCCGCGGAACCCGAGCTGGTCGACCTGCTACGCCAGTCCGCCGACGACGTCGTCGAGCTACGGACCGACGGCGCGGAGACCGAAGGCGCCATCGCCCAGTACGTCGAGGCCCTGCTCGGAGAAGAGGAGCCAGCGTACCGGACCGCCGTGGCCTGGGTCGTCGCGAACCGGGTTGCGCCGTCGTTCCTCGACGCGCGGCTGGCCGGCCAGCGGCTCCACGAAGCTTCCGTCCCACAACGTATCGACGACCGGCAGTGGCTGGCATCCCTTGACGAAGGCACGGTCGGTCTGCTCCGGCAGGACCTGCTCGACGGGCGAACGCCGCAGTACTCCGCCGACGAGCTGCTCGCGGTGCTGCAGGCCGCGGCGTTCGCGCGAGGCGCGGGCATCCCGTGGGCCGACGTCTGGCCCGCGGTCGCGGCGGCCGTGCTGGGCCAAGCGGACGCCGAGGAAGACCTGGACGGAGCGATCGCCCACGTCATCGGCGGCCGCCTGTGCGGCTACCTTGCCCGTGACAGCGAGGACGGGCGCAGTGTCTACCGCCCAGCGCACGAACGGCTGGCTCAGGTGCTGCGGGAAGATCCGGAACGGATCCTGGACAACGTTCCGCCCTCGGAAGGGCGCGTGCTGCACGGCCGGATCGCCGAACGGCTCAGCGACCTCGCGCGCCGGGCGCCCGGGCTGCCGCCACACCCGTACCTGCGCCGGCACCTCGTCGACCACGCCGCGCTCGGCGGCGTGCTGGACGACCGAATCGTCTTCCCGGCCTTCCTGCCGTGGGATACTGGCGGGCACGTGCGGGGCCTGCTGGGCTTGCCCGCCACCGACGCCCTGGCCGAGGCTGCGCTGTCCGCGTGGGGGCGTATCGAGCCGTTCCTCGGTGACGCCGACCAGCCTTCCCGGGCACTGGGCCTGCGGTTCTCTCAGCTCGCCACCGGCGCGGCGAGCGCGGTGGGCCCCGTGGCTGACGCGAGCCGGATCATCGCGCTGCGGCCGCGGTGGGCGCATTGGACCGTGCTGGGTAATGTCGTCGCCAACCTGCCGTCGCCGGCCTTCGCGTTGGCCGCCTTCCCCGGCCCGGACGGGAACGCGTTGCTTGCCATTGCCTCTTACGACAGCACGGTCGGCGTCCGGGACCCGGACACCGGACGAGCGGTCGGCGAGCCACTGCCGGGTGACGCGACCGCGCTCGCCGCGTTCACCGGGCCCGGCGGCCGGTCCCTGCTGGCCGTCGGCGGCCGCCGGGGCGCGATCCGGGTGTGGGACCCCGCCACCGGGCGGGTCATCGGCCACCCGCTGACCGGCCACACCAGCTCGATTAACGCTGTGCACGCTCTTCGCGCCTTCGGCCGGACGCTCCTGGCGAGCGCGAGCCAGGACGAGACCGTCCGGCTCTGGGACCTGGCTACCGGGCTCCCGTTCGGTGCACCGCTGACCGGGCACACCGGCGGGGTGCGCGCGGTGACGTCGTTCTCGACGCGCGAGGGGAGAGTCCGTCTGGCCACCGGCAGCTGGGACCAGACGATCCGGGTCTGGGACGTCGGCAGCGGCCGCCCGGTCGGGCCGCCGATGACCGGGCACATCGGCGCGGTGAACTCGGTGCTTGCGCTGCCGGTGGAGGGACTGCTCGCCAGCTGCGGCGCGGACGGGACCGTGCGGGTCTGGGGTCCCGAGGGGACCGAACGGCGGATCGAGGGCCACGGCGGAGGCGTGCAGGCGGTCGCCGGGTTCACCGCCGACGGCCAGGACCGGCTGGTGACCGTTAACGCTGACGGCACCTTCCAGGCTTGGACCACCTGGGGCACCCCGGTGGGGGAGCCGATGCCTGGCACCACGGATCGGAACACCGTGCTTACGACGTTCACCAGTCGCGCCGGGCGGCTGGTGCTGGCGACCGGCAGCCGGGACGGCACCGTGCGGCTCTGGGATCTCGCCGCGTCGCCCGCCGCGCCGTCCAGGGTGTCGGCCGCTGCGCCGGCCGAGGGGGTCAACGCCGTCGTAGAGTTCCGTAACCGTGTCGGAAGGCGGCTCCTAGCCGGCGCCGGTTACGACGGCGCGGTGCGCGTCTGGGATCCCGGCACCGGCGATCTGGTGCAGACCCTGAGCAGTAACCGGGGCGTGGCCTGGTCGGTCGCCGCGGTGCGCGGCCGTGACGGCCGCACGCTGCTGGCTTCCGCCGCCGACGAGCATACGATCCGGCTCCGGGACCCCGGATCGGGCGAGCTCGTGCGGAAGCTGGTCGGGCACACCAGTGGGGTCCAAACCGTTATCGCGGTGCCCGGGCGGCCGTGGCTGGCCAGCGGCAGCCGGGACGGCACCGTGCGGCTCTGGGACGTGGACACCGGCGCCGAGGTCATGCCGGCGATGAGCGGGCACGTTGACTGGGTCAACGCGCTCGTGACGTTCCGGACCCCGTCCGGGCAGCAGCTGCTGGCCAGCGCTGGCGACGACTACACCGTGCGGATCCGGGACCTCGCCACCGGGGCGGTGGTGCGGGAGCTGACCGGTCATCCCAGTGCGGTCAAGGCTCTGGCCGCGGTCACCGGCCCGGACGGGCAGGTCGTTCTTGCGACCGGGAACCACGGCGAGAACGAGGTGCGGCTCTGGGACCCGTCGACCGGTGAGCAGCTGGGCTCGCTGCCAGGCCGTCACACCGGACCGAACATCCTGCCCGGCCACCTCGGCGGGGTGAACGCGATCGAGGCGTTCACTGGCCCCCAGCGGCAGGTGCTGCTGGCGACCGGCGGCGACGACCGCACCGTTCGCGTGTGGGACCTGCACGCCCGGCGCGAGTTGATCCGGCTCGTGGTCGCGGCGCCGGTAGAGACCTTGCACATCGTGCGGGCGAGCGTGTCCGGCGGGCGGCAGGCGGCGGGCTACCTGGCGATCGGCGGGCCTGCCGGGGTCGGGGTCGTCGAGGTCACTCCTGCGCCATGACGAGCTGCGCGACCGCCGAGCCGCCACCGACGACCTCCACCCGGTAGACGCCGGGCGCGGGCAACGCGACGGCCACGGCCACTTCGCCGTCCCGCCGGTGCGGTGAAGGGTGGTCGATGACGACGCCGGTGTCGGCGTCGGCGACGGTGCATTGGGCTTCGTGGGGTTCGGCGCCGTTGATGGTCGCGGTCCACTCCGTGCCGGGGGTAACCACGTCGGGCAGTGCCAGGCCGATGTCGCCGGCGCCGAGCCTCGGCCCGAGGTCGGCCTCGGCGTTGAGGAGGACGTCGCGGACGAAGTCGATCGCCTCGCGCGAGCGGGCCAGCGAGCCGTGCTGCTGGGCGACCGGCACTGCGACCGCGTTGGCTGGCAGGGCCGAGTTGCGCGGCACGGTGCCGTCGCCCCGCCCGTCGACGCGCAGCAGCGCGCCTTCCTCCTCCCGCCGGAACTCGCCGTCCGGGTCCAGGCGGAAGGTGTAGGGATGGTGTTCGACCGTCCCGCCTGCCAGCCTGAGGCTGCTGATGGTGGGCTGTTCGATGCCGATCAATGCCCGGTGCCCGGGCAGTGGAGTGGGCTGGCGTTCGAAGGCGGCGTGGGCCAGTTCGGCCGAGCCGCCGAAGCGTTCGACGTCTGCTGGGGTCAGCCGCCGGACGGAGTCATCCTCGTCAACACAGCGGTAGGTCGGCAGCAGGTCGTGGACCCCGGGCAGGCTGGCGGCCAGCTCGCGCAGCCGCCGCTGCGGCAAAAGCCCGCCCTGCCCAGAGCCGAGAATGACGGCGGCTTTTGCGGCGCCGTCGAACGGCGTGCCGAGGGTGATGACCGTCCGGACCTCGTCGATGGCGCCGGAAATCCCGGCCAGCTCCTGGCAGAGCAGGCCGCCCATAGAGTGTGCGACGAGCACCAGCCGGGCGTCGATCCGCCCCGACCGGGTCCGCCAGGCGGCCAGGTGCGCGACGGCAGCCTCGGCCAGCAGCTTGGCGTTATGGGCGACGGGCAGCCGCCAATCGTAGGCGAACTCGAGTACGGCTGCCGGATCCGCAACGGTCGTCTGAATACGCTTGACGAGCGAGGTGTACGGCTCGAACCCGGCCAGCCACGGCGCGAAGGCGGGGAAACGGAGCAACCCAGTGGCCTTCACTCGCCCGGTGCGGCCTTCGAGCTCATCCGGGGTGACCCGAAGCGGGGCCAGACCATCGCCGAAGCTCCAGGCACGCACGTACCAGCCGAGTCGCCGCAGCCCCCAGAGCACGACGCCAGTCTCGGCGTCGACCAGTTCACTGCCCATGATTCCCGGCACGACGACAACAGCGTCCCACGTCACCTGTTCTCGCATCTCCACCACCAGGGCAATCTAACGGCTGCGCGGCGGTCTGCGGCCAGGTTGTTCCGTCATGAGGCGCCTTGATGGCTCCTAACTCCCATGAGGGTGCACCTAATCGACTTCGGTTGGGGGAGGCGACGACGGGGCCAGCGGTCGAGGGTGTCGATATCGGCGGCGCGGCGGCGGTCGGCGGCCGCTTCGGCGCGGGGGACGTACGCCTTCTGCCGGTGTTCCTCCGCCGTGCCGGCTCTCTGGTGGGCGCCAGGTCGTGCTGGTCGGCCACGGTCGTGGCTTGGGCCGCGCGCAACAGGCGCTGCGGGCCTCCGGCGACGCCGCTTGGACCCGGTTCTCCGCGTCCAGTCGTCGGTTCTCCGAGCACTTACCCGCCGACGCCGATTTGGTCAGCTTAACGCTCAGATTCTGGGAGTTCGGTGCAGCAGGGCTACGGCGCGGTAACGAGTCGGTGCTGATGATCAGAGCCAACACCATCGAGTGAATTTCGCCAGAAGTGCTAACGAAGTGCCGTCAACCTCTAAGCGCGTCCAGTTGACCGTCCACGGCCTACTCGCTGGTAGCTGGCGTCTTGGAAGGGATGCTGAGAACGTGGGCAAATCCGAATCGGTCGCCAAGGCATGTGGTGACTGCGTACTTCGCATGTGGATCCGCGTCTAATGAGAATTATTACCTTAAGGCTGAGCAACTTCCAGTCTTTCGGCCCGGAGCCGACGACGGTCGCGCTGGAGGACGTCACTTACGTTCTCGGTCCGAACGGGGCGGGAAAGACGGCGGTGCTGGAGGCGCTCTCGCGTTTATTCAGCCCGCTTGCGGCGCAACGCAGGGTATGCCTCGACGACTTCCACGTGCCCGTCGGTCAGAGCGCGGCCGATGTGCGGGACGGCAGCCCCACTCTATGGCTCGAGGTGGACTTCGAGATCCCGGAGTCGGGAGCCGATGGCCAGCACGCCTCGGTTCCACCAAGTTTCTCGCACATGGCGATCGAAACCGCCGAGGGGATTCCGCGGATCCGCGTCCGCCTCACCGCTGAGCTCGCGCCGGACGGTGTCATCGACGAGCGAATCGAGTACATCCTTGAGGTGGACGAATCGGGCGAGCCGGTCAAGCGGGCCGACATGTCGCGCTACGATCGGGCCCACGTCGAGGTGCACTACCTCCCGGCGCGGCGTGATCCAACGGAGCATGTCGCCTACACCAGCGCGTCGTTGATCGGCCGCACACTTAGAGCGACCGACTGGACGCGAGAGCGAGCGACGCTCGGCGAACTCACGAAGGAGATCACGACGGCGCTGGTCGCCAACACGACCGTGTCGAGCATCGGAGTGCAGCTCGCGGACGAGTGGCGCGGACTGCATCGTGGCGTCTTCTTCAAGGACCCGGCCATCGCCTTCGGACGCGGGGACCTGGATGGAGTACTCCGCCAGCTAACCCTCACGTTCTCCCCGTCCCACGACGGGGAGCCACTGCCGTTCGAGCGGCTGAGCGACGGGCAGAAATCACTGCTGTACATCTCGCTGGTACTTGCTTGGCACAGGCTGGCGCGGCGAGTAGTTGCAGGTGAGGAGGCATCGATCGATCCCGATCGTCTCCGTCCGCCGGTGCACACGGTGATCGCTCTCGAAGAACCCGAGAACAGCCTCGCTCCCCAGTATCTAGGTCGCATCATCCGTCAGCTGCGCGGCGCGTGCGGCGAAGGTGACGTGCAGGCTCTGATCGCGACACACGCACCGACGTTGCTGCGCCGTGTCGATCCCGGATCGATTCGGTTCCTGCGCTTGGACGCGAACCGCCGGACGACGGTGCGCCAGATCGTCCTGCCCGAAGACGACCAGGCTGCCGCTAAGTACGTGCGTGAGGCGGTCGAGGCGTTTCCCGAGCTGTACTTCGCCCGGTTGGTCGTACTGGGCGAAGGTGACAGTGAACAGGTCGTCCTGCCGCGGGTTCTGGCGGCGAAAGGTATCGCCGAAGACGACGCGTCGGTTGCGGTTGTGCCGCTTGGCGGGCGTCATGTTAACCATTTCTGGAGACTGCTCAACGAGCTTGAGATCCCGCACGTCACGTTGCTCGATCTGGACAGTGGTCGCCATCAAGGCGGCTGGGGGCGCGTGCGCAACGCGTACAAGCAGATCAACGCGATCAAGCCGGGGACCTACACCGACGAGAAAATCGAGGATATTCCGGCATGGAAAGCCGATCAGGCTTTCCCTGCGTACAACGATCCGGACTATCCGAACGGGTGCGGTCCGATCCAGGCTCTGGAGGCGCGCGGAGTGTTCTTCTCGAGCCCGGTCGACTTGGATCTGATGATGCTCGAGACATACCCCGAAGCCTACGGCGTCGAGGCCGGCGAACCGGATCCCCAGGTGATCGTGGCGGTGCTGGGGAAGAGCCACGTCAATGAGCACCGTCTCGGAGAAGGACTTCTGAAGCTCTTCGACACCTACCACACCAAGTTCGACCTCAGGAGCAAACCTGCGACTCATCTCTCTGCGCTCGCGACCTTGACCGACGAGGCGTTGATGGAGCAGCTCCCTGGGGTGCTCATCAGGCTTACGGAGCGCGTTCGCGCGCGGCTCGCGGAGTTGCCGGAATGATCCGCGTGCAGTACTGGCAGCCAGCGGGCGGACTGGTCCTCGAGCCCAACGCCTTAGCCGCCGTCAAGGCGACCGGGCAGAACGTCGTCGTTGCCGCTGGGCCTGGAGCAGGCAAGACCGAACTCCTTGCTCAGCGAGCCGACTTCCTGCTACGTACGGGGCAATGCCCGTACCCGCGCCGGATCCTCGCGGTCTCTTTCAAGGTCGACGCCGCTCGCAACCTGCGGAGCCGGGTACGGCTGCGTGCCGGCGCGCAACTCGCCGCCAGGTTCGACAGCTTCACCTTCCAAGCGTTCGCCAAACGCCTGATTGACAACTTCCGGCCGGCCTTGGCGGGGTCGAACGCCCTCGCACCGGACTACCGCATCGACGCCTATGACCGGGTCCCGGGCGAGCGGATTACGTTCGCTGACCTGGTACCGCTCGCGCTCGAGATCCTCGGGGCCAACCGGTATGCCCGGGGCGGTATCCGTCAGACGTACAGCCACGTGTTTCTCGACGAGTTCCAGGACGCAACCAAGGAACAGTACGAGCTGGTCAGGGTGGCCTTCGGTGAGTCGGGGGCGGAATTGACCGCGGTCGGTGACGTCAAGCAGCGGATCATGGCATGGGCCGGTGCGCTGGACGGGGTGATGCGGACCTACGCTGACGACTTCGCGGCCCAAGCTCTCCCGCTGCACCAGAACTTCAGGTCGGCGCCAGTCCTGCGGCGGATGCAGAACCGCATGATCGCGGAGATGGATCCAGCCGCGGTCAGCCCCGCCGAAGACCTCGCCGGGGACGAGGGCACCATCGATGTGCTCGCCTTCGACAACGAATTCGACGAGGCCCTGGCGGTAGCCGACCTGATCGAGGGCTGGCTTGGTGACGGAGTCTCACCGAGCGAGATCGCCGTCCTGGTCCGCAACCTTCCCCACTTTGTCGCCGCGGCGCTCAGCGCGGAACTGACCAAACGCGGCATCGCGGTTCGCAACGAGCAGGAGAGCCAGGACCTCTGGGCGGAGCCGGCTGCGTCCCTGGTGTTCAACTTCATCAGGGTCGTCGCGGATGACCGGCAACCCGACGCCTACGCCGAGCTGATGCGGGTGGTCAACCGTTCGAGCGCTTCCGAAGACGAAGCGTCACGCTTCGACAGCCGGCTAAAGCGGCTGCTGCGCAAGTCGAGGGCCGAGGTTCGCGATCCGGCGTTCGACGGAGCTGCCTCGGCATCTTGGATCGCCTTGGTCGCCGAGTTTCTCGACCTGGTTTCCCGTCCGGTTCTGATCGCGCTGTCGCCGAGCTACCAGCAGTCTGATCGTCTCGGCGACGTCCTGAGTCAAGCGCTCGAAGCTTTCGGTAAGGCACTCGCCGTCGACGGGGACGCCGTTGAGGCTCTGAAGCGGCTGTCCGAATTGGACGCTGTAAAGATCGTGACTGTCCACAAGTGCAAGGGGCTTGAGTTCGAGAAGGTCGTGGTACTCGGCGTCGAAGAGCAGCTCTTCTGGGGAGATGACCCCACAGAAGTCATGTCCGCGTTCTTCGTAGCCGTCTCTCGTGCCAGGAACCATTTGGTACTGACCTGGGCCAAACATCGCGAACGTCCTGCCGGCTATACGAAGAAGTGGTACGAGTACAGAACAAAACACCAAGAGTTCATCGACTTCGCTGACGGTGACTAGCGTTCTTCGAGTAGCGGCCCGAGGGCGGGACAGTAACGCTGAAGCGTTCATCGCGACCGGATGTCAGGCCGAGAGTCGCCTGTGAAGACAGTCCAGCTGGTACCGCCCCAGTCTGCGGGGGCCTGTGGGCTCCAGAAAGTCGGTTCGTGGATCTGACCTGCGGTGATGGGCGCGTTCGATGGGCAGAGCATGATCGCCAGCCATGGCGCTGCGGTTGCTCTACTTGATCTTCCTCCGGTTGGTGAGCCTACTGGTGTTTGTTGGGCGCTCATCGGCGTCGAAGGACGTCGAGCTGCTCGTGTTACGCCACGAGGTGGCCGTGCTGCGCCGAGGCAATCCGAAACCTCGCCTGAACTGGACTGACCGGGCTGTTCTCGCCGCGCTGGTTCGGCTGCTGCCCCCCGGGCTGCGGGCACACCGGTTGGTCACCCCGGGCACGATCCTGCGCTGGCACCGGCGCCTGGTCGCCGGGAAGTGGACCTACCCACACCGAGCGGGCCGTCCGCCCGTCGACGAGGCGCTCACCGAGCTGATCGAACGGATGGCCGGGGAGAATCACCACTGGGGGCACAAGAGGATTCAGGGGGAGCTGGTCATCCGCTGCTGCTCCGCCGACGTCGGCGACGCCGAGCGCGGCCGCGGCGAGTGATACGAGCGGCGGCATCCCGGCTTGGGTGTGGATCCTCATCGCCGTGGTGGTCGTGGCGGCCGCGGTCGTCGTCGGGCTGCGGCTGCGGCGGACCCGGGAGTAGCGCGTGAGGGCCGGGCATGCCCGGCCCTCACGACAGCTCAGACCGGCGTCCCGGCCGCGCGCGCAGCGCCCGCCGATCGATCTTGCCCGCCGGGCCCAGCGGCAGCGACGGCAAGACCAGCAGCCGCTCCGGAAACTTGCGTGGCTCCAGGCCGTGCAGTTCGAGGTAGGTCACGAGTTCGGGCAGCGTCAGCGGTGTATCCGTGGCGATGCAGGCGCAGAGCCGTTCGCCGAGCATGGGGTCCGGTACCGGCACGCAGGCGACGTCGCGGACCGCCGGGTGGGTGATCACGATTCCTCGATCTCCGCGGGGCTGATGTTCAGGCCGCCGCGAATGACGACGTCCTTGAGCCGCCCGGACACCACGAGATAGCCGTCGGCGTCGAGGTGGCCGAGATCGCCGGTCCGGACCCACCCGCCGGGGGCGCGGTAGCGCGCGTTCAGCTCGGGCGCGCCGACGTAGCACAGCGGTGACATCGGGCCGCGCGCGAGGATTTCGCCGGTCTGCCCGGCCGGGACGTCGGCGAGCCGGTCGTCGACGATGCGGACCTCCGCCACGCCCGGGCTGGGGCGCCCGGCGGTCGTCGCCCGTTCCGGTGGGTCGTCGAGCGCGGTGTGGCAGCTGACGCCGTCGGCCGAGCCGTAGAGGTTGAGGACCGGGCACCCCAGTGCTTCCCGGCCGCGTCGCGCGGTCGGCTCGTCGAGCACCGCGCCGCCGACGACCGCGGCGCGCGGGCTGGAGGTGTCGGTGCCGGCCAACTCGGGCCGGTCGGCGAGCCGGCGGAGCATCGTCGCGACGCCCAGCAGGTGGGTCGGGCGGGTGCGCTCGATCAGCTCGAGCGTGCGGACCGGGTCGAACTTCGGCTGCAGGATCAAGGTCGCACCGAGTGTCGCGAGGGTGACCGAGGTCCCGCTGCTGCCGAACGCCGACGCCAGCGGCACGAGGAACAGGTTGCGCATTTCGGCGGGGTCGCCGTCGGACAGGCCCGCCATCATGGTGCCCCGGCCGCCCGAGAGCGCGTTGTGCGAGTAGGCGACCATCTTCGGCTCGGCCTCGGAGCCGGACGTGACGAGGATGCGCGCGGCTGAGCCCGGGTCGAGGCGGACCGGCCGGAAGCCGACCGCGTCCGCCGCCAGCAGGGCGTGGACCGGGACGCAGCCCCGCGGGGTTTCGGTGCCGACCGCGACGACGCGCGTAGTTCGGGGAGCTCGGCGGCGAGTGTGCGGATTCCCTCCGCGCAGCCGTAGTCGCCGTGCCGGACGACGGTGACGACGGCGACGGCACCGGAGCGGGCAAGGAGGCTGGCCGCGTCTCGTTGACCTCGGCCGACGGGGTAGGGCAGGGAGACGGCGCCGAGTGCGGCGATCGCGAGGTCGGCGGCGCAGGCCAGCCGTCCGTTGGGCAGCTGCACGGCGACGACGTCGCCCGGGTCGACCCCGAGCCGGGCGAGGCCGGTCGCGAGGCGGCGGGCCATGTCGTCCAGTTCGGCGTAGGTCACGTCGCCGTCGGCGTCGATGACCGCGATCTTGTCCGGCTGGTCGGCGGTAGGCCGGTGTCGCGCGGGTGCGGGGCACGGTGGTCACGAAAGCCTCCAGGGGTCTCCAGAGCGGGACAGCCGTGGGTGTCGCGGCCGAGGACGGCGGCCATGCGGGGATCCGCCGGCAGGGCCGCAAGATCTTCGGTGACGTCGACGTCCGGAGCGGGCCGGGCTGCCGTGCGGCCGCTGCGCAGGAGTTCCGCCGCCGCGCCGCAGGTCGACGGCTTCGGGATCTTCGGCTCCGGCGCCCGCGAGGTACTTGCGAGACTGCGAGCAGTGCGGCTTCGGCGACGCTTCCGGCGTAACGGTGGGCGCCAGCATGCCGCCGAGGCTTGCGGCCACTGCCTCGGGTTCGGGATCGGAGGGCACGGCCTACGCCGGTCCGGCGCCGCGGGCGAACGGATCCCACGTCGGGTCGGTGTGCACCTCGAGTTCGAGGTAGTTGGCGACTTCTTCGGCGACCTCTGCGCCGTGCAGGTGCCGGATGAGCGCGGCGGTCATGTCCATGCCGGCGGCCACTCCGGAGGACGTCCACCGGTTGCGGTCTTCGACCCACCGCGCCTGCCGGACCCACTCGATGTTCTCGCCGTGGGTCGTGACCCAGTCGAACGCGCGCTTGTTGGACGTCGCACGGCAGCCGTCGAGGAGGCCCGCGGCCGCGAGCACGGCCGAGCCGGTGCACACGGACGTGATGAGCGATGCGCGGCCCGCGTAGCTGGCCAGCCAGGCCAGAAACAATGAGTCTTGCACCAGCGACCGGGTGCCGCGGCCGCCGGGGACCAGCACAATGTCGGGCTCGGGCGGGGTGTCCCGGCTGTCGGTCACCGACACCTGGATCCCCGGCGAACTGGCCACCGGGCTGCCGTCCGGACCGACGAACCGGACCTCGAACAGCTCCGGCGCGGCACCCAGCAGGTCGACCGGGCCGAACACGTCCAGCAGCTGAAACCCCTCGAACAGGATGACGCTGACGCACCGTTTCGCCATCGTCACAACCTATCCGCGAGTGCGTGCTTGGTCGCTTCGAGATTCAGGACGTGCAGGTCGTGCCCGCCGCCGGGCACCACTCGGACGGTGTAACCCCCACGCTGCAACCGGTCCTGCAGATCGGGCGGCACGACCCGCGAGGGGTCGGCTACGACGACCAGGGACGGGACCACAGGTTCCTCCGGGGGCAGCAGCGTCGCCAGCGGGAAAGCCGGCGCTTCCAGGTGAGCGAGGTCGAACAGCTTCACCGCACGCAGGGCCTGCTCGACGTGGGCACGGCTGAAGCCGGGCAATAGCGGCGCGAGCTCCTCGACGCTCATCCAGGATCCGTCCGGACGCTGCGGGGGAGTGATCTCCAGGTCGTCCGGGATGATCCACCCAGGATCGAGGTAGACGGCCTGCTTCGGGGCCAGCCGCTCGGCCGCGAGCGTCAGGGACCGGCCGCCGAGCGAGTGGCCGATGACCAGATCCAGCCCGGTCGGCAGCGTCTCGACCAGGTCGCCGGCGAGGTCTTCGGGCGTGTAGCTGTCGGCGCGTTCACTCTGGCCGTGCCCGCGCTGGTCGACGAGCGTCACCGTGTAGCCGTGGCCGGCGATCCACGGCGCCAGCTCGAACCAGGTGCCGCTGTCACCGGTGAGCCCGTGGATCAGCGCGGCGCGCTTCGGGCCGTCGCCGACGTCGGTCGTCCACAGCTTCATGTTCGGTCCTTCCCTCCGAGGGGTGCGGTCAGCAGGTGCGGGCGTCCGGTGAGCGGGTGCCGCATGAGCTGGGACCGGACGCCGAACACCTCCGTGGTCAGGTCGTCGGTGAGGATGTCCCGCGGTGGACCCGACGCGACGAGCCGGCCGGCGTGCAGGACCGCGGCGGTGTCGGCGTAGGCGAGTGCGTGGTCGAGGTCATGGAGGACGGCGACCCGGGTCAGGTCGAGCGTGGCGAGGAGCTCGAGGAAGTCGAGCTGGGCTCGCGGGTCGAGGTGGTTGGTCGGCTCGTCCAGCAGCAGCGTCGACGCTTCCTGCGCGAGGGCCCGGGCCAGCAGGACCCGTTGCCGTTCGCCGCCGGACAGGGTGCTGAACGCCCGGTGCGCGAACTGTGCGGCACCGGTCCGCTGCAGCACCTCCGTGGTCGCTTGCCGGTCGGCCGCGCGTTCGGCGGCCCACCACGGCAGGTGGGCGTGGCGCCCGGTGCCGACGACTTCTTCGGCAGTGAGGCCAGTGCCAGCGTCCTGGAACTGCGGGACGACCGCCCGGAGCCGGGCAGCTTCCCGCGGCGGTACCGCGCGGACGTCGCGGCCGCCGATCAGGACCGTGCCGCCAGTGGGACGAACCGCCTGGTAGATCGCGCGGAGCAGCGTCGTCTTCCCGGAACCGTTCGGCCCGACGATCGCGAGGAACGCACCGTCCGGGATGACCAGGTCGACGTCCCGCACGATCGGGTCGCCGCCGAGCTTGACGGTCACGGATTCGAGGTCCACGCGCATCAGCGGGCTCCTTCCCGCTGCATGAGGAGCAGGAAGAACGGCCCGCCGACCAGCGCCGTGAAGATCGTGAGCGGGAACTCCTGCGGGGCGCCGACGGTGCGGGCGACGAGGTCGACCGCCACGAGGAACACCGCGCCGAGCAGCGCCCCGACCGGGAGAACACGCCGGTGGTCGGCGCCGACGAGCAGCCGGGCCGTGTGCGGCACGATCAGCCCGACGAAGCCGACACCGCCAGCGAGCCCGACCGTGACCGCGGTGCACAGGGCGGCTACCAGCAACAGCAGCAACCGGACCCGACGCAGGTGGACCCCCACCGCGACCGCGCTGTCATCGCCCAGCGACAAGGCGTTCAGCGCGCGTCCCTGGGTCAGCAGCCACAGGACACACACCAGGATCACCACGACCGGAACCGGCAATGAATCCCACCGCGCCCCCGAGACCGAACCGAGGGTCCAGAACAGGATTCCGCTCAGCTGACCGGGCTGGGCTTGCAGCTGCACGAAACTGGTGGCCGCCGCGGCGACGTAGCCGAGGGCGACACCGGCCAGGACGAGCCGGTTGTCGGTGAACGCCCCGCGCCGCTGGGCGAAGGAGAACACGAGCGCCAGGACCAGCGCCGCCCCCGCGAACGCGCCCGCCGGCACGCCGAGGCCGAGCAGCACGCCACTGCCGGCGACCATGACGAGGACCGCCCCGAACGACGCGCCCGAGGAAACGCCGATGACGTAGGGATCGGCGAGCGGGTTCCGCACCAGACCCTGCAGGGCGATCCCGGACACGGTCAACCCGGCCCCGGCCGTCACCGCCGCGATCACCCGCGGAATGCGGTACTCCCACACGATCGTGAGGTGCAGCGTCGACGCGGGGTCGCCGATTCCGGCCTTCGCGAGCAGAACGCGCGCGACGTCGCCGACCGGCACCGGCACACTGCCGACACACACCCCGAGCACCGCGACCGCGACCAGAGCGAGCGCGAGTGCCGCGACCCAGGTGCCGGTCGATACCCGGGCGCGGCGCGGGTCAGAACGCGTCAGGGTGGGCAACTCGAGCCACCTTCGCGACCGCGGCGGCGTTCGCCGGACCGAAGTACAGACCGTCGTGGACGACGACGTGGCGCTTCGCCTTCGAGGCCGCCCAATCCGGGTGCGCGGCGAACGTCTTCGCCGCCAGGGCGTTGGCGTCCACACTGGAATCCCCGAAGATCACGAGGACGTCCACTGTGGCCGCGGCGAGCTGTTCGGCGCTGACCGTGCCGGACGCCTCGTGCTTCTGGCCGGCGAAGGCGTTCTTCACCCCGGCCCGGCTGAGCACGTCGTCGACGATGCCGCCGGTCCACACCGCGGGCGTGCCGTCCGCGGTCGCCCCGGGGCTGACCACCAGGCCGGTGACGGTCGTCTTGCCCTTGATCGCGTCCGCGGTGCGGGCGAGCTGCTGCTTCGCGTCCTCGATGGCGGCCGCGGCCTTGTCTTCGACGTGGAAGAGCTTGCCCAGCAGGCGGAGGAAGTCGAAGCTGCCTTCGATGCCGATGGTCTCGTAGTGCTGTTTCTGCTCGGCGGTGGCGCCGGGATCGCCGTTGGCGCAGTTCGCCGGGTTGACCAATGTGTTCGCGCCCGCTGAGGCCAGTTCATCGCGGGTGGCGAAGCCGGAGTTCTTGTCGAACCCGCCCGACCACGTCGAGACGACGAGATCCGGCTGCAGGGCGAGCAGCTGCTCCGCCGGCACGTCGAAGTTCTGGTTCAGGGTCAAACCGGCCTTGGGCAACGCCGCGACCTTCTCCGCCAGCGAAGGGACGTCGGAGACGCCGTAGGACTGCATGTTCGCGATGACGTGGCCGTCCAGGCCCAGCACCACGAAGGACTCCGCCTCGGCGACCGACGTGCCGTTCAGGATCACCACGCGGGAGGGCGTCTTGGCGAACGTCTCGGTCCGTCCGCAGTTCTCGATGGTGACCGCCGGGCCACCGGCGTTCGACGCGGACGAGACCGGCGTCGAGCAGCCGGCCAAAACCGTTGCGGTGACGCCAATTGCGGCCGCCAGAACTTGTTTTCTGCTCATCGGTTCCCATCCTCGGAAAGACGCGTTCCGCCGGCAAGCGGCAGGACTGCACGATTGCGATAGATTTCTGCCATGACGCTCGCGACGGAACACCGCATCGCCGTCCTCGCGCTGGACGGGGTGGCGCCCCTCGAAGTCGGCATTCCGTTCCAGGTCTTCGATTGCCGTGGCCTGCCTTACGAACTGGCGCTGTGCGGCCGCGACCGCAGTCCGGTCGCCACCGACAGCGGCTGGGAAATTGCCGTCACACACGGCCTCGATGCAGTGGTCGCGGCGGACACCGTGATAGTTCCGGCGTTTCGCGATTACTTGGCAGGGGCGCCGGACGACGTCGCGGCCGCGCTCCGGGAGGCGCACCGGCGCGGAGCCCGGATCGCGTCGATCTGCACTGCCGCGTTTGCGCTCGGTTCGGCCGGGCTGCTCGACGGACGCCGCGTGACCACGCACTGGCGGTGGGCCGAGGAGTTCGCGAAGCGTTACCCGGAAGCGGAAGTCGACCCGGCCGCCCTCTACGTCGACAGCGGCGACATCCTCACGTCGGCGGGCGTCGCCAGCGGCATCGACCTGTGCCTGCACCTGCTCCGCCGCGACCACGGCGCCGCCGTCGCGAATGCCGTGGCCCGCGACATCATCGCCGCCCCGCACCGGGAAGGCGGGCAGGCGCAGTTCATCGACCGGCCGCCGGTGACCACGGACCGGACCGGGCTCGGCGCAACGCTGGAATGGGCGTTGACGCGCCTTGCGGAGCCGCTCACGGTGGCCGATCTGGCCGCCCACGCCCGGATGTCAGCTCGAAGTTTCGCCCGGAACTTCGCGGTCGAGACCGGGACCAGCCCGATGAAGTGGCTCAACTCCGCGCGCGTGAACCAGGCACGGGAGCTCCTGGAGACCACGGCCACGAGCGTCGACGACATCGCCGTCCGGTGCGGCCTCGGCACCCCGGCCAACTTCCGGCAGCACTTCCGCCGGGCGACCGGGACCACGCCGAGCGAGTACCGGCGGGTGTTCGCCACGGGTTGAGCGGCGTCGAAACCGTCGCGCTGCAGGAGAAAATCACACGGCGTTGTCGCGCTCGGTCCGGGCGGCGAGGAGGTCTTCGCGGGCTCGGGCGACGCGGGCGCGGATGGTCCCGATGGGGCAGTCACAGACCTCGGCGGCTTCGGCGTAGGAGTAGCCGAGGAGCTGCGTGAGGGTGATGGTCTCACAGCCGCGGGGACGGGTGGAGCGAGCGCGGAAGTGGTCGGCGACCACGCGGCGTGCGATGGACAGCAACCAGGTCCGTGGGGCGGAGCGGCCCGCGAACGTGGGCAGAGCGGTGATGGCTCGGATGTAAGTTTCCCGGGTGAGGTCGTCGGCGGCGGAGGTGCCGGCGAGATGAGCGGTGAACCGCCAGACATCGGCCTGGGTCGCGCGAATCCACGCTTCGAGGGCTCGGTGGTCGCCGCGGGCGGCGTCGAGCGCGAGTGCGGTGATCCGCTCGTCGTCGCGGTCCCTGCCGGTAGTCATGAAGCGAACCGTATTGGGCGCCCTCTCCCCTCGGGACCGCCTCTCGGGTGGTGAGCGCACGCGCGAAGAAGACATCGGACCCGGGAAGTGCTCTCGGCCGTGACCGACGGTGAGGCGGCACCCGGCGAGGAGACCGCCGCCGAGCTGCACCTCGCGCGCTGCCCGGCCTGCCGGTTCGCCGCCATGGGCATGGTGGCGTTGACGCGGTGGCTCCGGGTCCGTCCTGTGCTACGCCTCCGTGGCGTGAACCCGGCTTATCCGCCGACGGCGTCGGGCTCGTCCCGCGCGGTCAGGAGGTCTTCGCGGGCGCGGGCGACCCGGGAGCGGATAGTGCCGATGGGGCAGTCGCAGACTTCGGCGGCTTCGGCGTAGGAGTACCCCAGCAGCTGGGTCAGGACGATCGCTTCGCGGCGTTCCGGGTCGAGGCCGTCGAGGAGCAGGCCCAGCTCGACGAGGTCTTCGAAGCCCGCGTTCGCCCGCCGGGCCGACTCGGCTTCGACGGCGGTCTCCCAGTCCTGCCCGCCGGACCGGGGGCGCACGGACCGCGCGCGGAAGTGGTCGACGACCACGCGGCGGGCGATGGACAACAGCCACGTCCGGACGGACGAGCGTCCCGCGAACCGCGCCAACGCTGTGACGGCCCGGGCGTAGGTCTCCTGGGTGAGGTCGTCGGCCGGCTCGGCGCCGGCCAGGTGGGCGACGAACCGCCAGACGTCGGCCTGGGTCGCGCGGATCCAGGCCTCGAAGGCTCGCTGGTCGCCGCGGGCGGCGTCGAGCGCGAGTGCGGTGATCCGCTCGTCGTCGCGGTCTCTGCCGGTGGTCACGAACCGACACGCTAGCCGATACCGGTGGGAACTCCAGCGGCCCGGTGACCGACTATTGGAGTGTGAACTGCTCTGACTTGCGTGAATCGCTCTCGGCCCGGATCGACGGGGAGCAGCCCGTGGTGGCCGACGACGTGCTCGATCGTCACCTGGCCGGGTGCCCGGAGTGCCGGGCCTGGCAGGAGCGAGCGATCGCGTTGCGCCGGATGACCCTGATCCGGGAAGCACCGGCGGTGCCGGACCTCACGGCGCGGATCCTGGCCGAGGTGCCCGCGCCGCGGCCGCAGCCGTGGCGCCTGCGGGTGGCCCTGGGCCTGGTCGCGCTGGTGCAGAGCGGCCTCGGGCTGGCCGAGCTGACGGGGGTCGACGTCGGCCACGCCGTGCACGGCGGGCTGGCCGCCGCCCACCTCGGCAACGAAAGCGCGGCCTGGAACGTCGCGGTCGGCATCGGGCTGCTGTGGGCGGCGTTGCGCCCGTCGGCCGCGGCCGGCCTGCTGCCCGCCCTCGGCGGGTTCGTGGTGGTGCTCGGCATCGTTTCCGGGTTCGACCTGTCGACCGGGCAGGTGGCGGCCGGCCGGGTGGCCTCCCACGCGCTGGTCGTCGCCGGCGTCGCCCTGCTCTTCGCGGTGCGACGGCAGCACGCGCGGCAGCCCGCTCCGCCGTCGGCTGACCGCGTACCCGCGCCGGAGGACGGTCGGACCGGCCGATCCGACGACGAGGTGGCCGGCGGTCCGCCGGGACAGCCGCAGCAGCGCCGCTTCCCCCAGTTGCCGACCGGCCGCCGGGCAGCCTGATAACGGCGGGAACCGAACCGGCCCGGCAGCCGACTACCGGACAAGACGATCGAGCGATGAGGAGCTGGTGGTCATGTCCGAGCAAACTGCCGGGATGCGGCACGTCGCGACCTTCTGCGGTCAGTGCAACTGCGGGTGCCCCGAGCTGTTCCTGGCCGACGGGGCGCCGCCGGAGCGTGCGGTGGTGATCACCGACGACTTCGGGCAGCGGATCGAGATGAGCCGCGAGCAGCTCGCGGTGCTCGTCGCCGACGTGAAGTCGGGCGTCCTGGACGCCGTGCTCACCCCGGCGGGCTGAGCGGGCCGGCGGCGGCTCCGGAAGCCTCAGGAGCGGAAAACTCCCAGCGGCGCCGCCGGCCCTGACGCGAGGACCGGTTCGCGGCCCCGGCCGCCACCGGGTGATCCCCGCGCTCCAGTGGTCGGCGGGCCGCGGGACAAAGTTCCCGCGAATCGACCGGAATACGGCCCTTGGCTGAAAACCCTTTCTCGACGGCGGCCGACCCGTGAGCCGGTTCACCCGGATGCCGGGAACCAGCGGCGCTCACAGGGCGACTTCTGCTGGAGGGCGGCTGAGAGGAGCCTGATGACCATCGACCAGCGTGACGAACCGGCAGCGGCCGATTCCGCCGTGGAAGCAGATCAACGCTTCGGGTGGCCGGCGATCCGCCCGCTGTTGCTGCGCCTGCACTTCTACGCCGGCGTCTTCATCGGCCCGTTCCTGCTCGTGGCCGCGATCACCGGGCTCGCCTACGTCTGGGCACCCCAGCTGGAGCGGAGCGTCTACGACCACGAGCTGCACGTGCCGGCGGCGGCCACGACCGTTCCGCTGGACCAGCAGGCCGCGACGGCGAAGGCCCTCGTCCCGGACGGCACCCTGACGGGTGTGCGACCCGGGCCGACGCCGACCGACACGACGCAGGTCATCTTCAACCGGCCCGGCCTGGAACCAAGCTTCCACTGGACGGTGTTCGTCGACCCCCACACCGGCGACGTGCGCGGCCAGCTGGAGACCTACGGGTCCGGGCAGGCGATGCCGGTGCGGAGCTGGATCGACGTCCTGCACCGCAGCTTCCACCTCGGCGATTTCGGCCGCTTGTACAGCGAACTGGCGGCCAGCTGGCTGTGGGTCGTGACGCTGGCCGGTTTGGCGCTCTGGTTCGGCCGGTGGCGCCGCAAGCGCGCCGCGGCTCCCAGCCGGCGCGCCAAACTGCTGACCTGGCACGGCCGGACCGGCCTGGTCCTGGCGATCGGGCTGCTGTTCCTGTCGGCCACCGGCCTGACGTGGTCGCAGTACGCCGGCGACAACATCACCGAACTGCGGGCCCAGCTGGACTGGACCAGCCCGTCGGTGTCGGCGACGGTCCCCGCAGCCTCAGGCGGGAAGGACATCGGCTTCGACGGCGCCCGCGAAGCGACGCTGCGGGCCGGGCTCACCGATCCGGTCGAGGTCCGCCCGCCGGCCGGGCCCGGCAAGGGTTATGTGGTGGCGCAGGTCGGCCGGAGCTGGCCGGTGCAGGCCGATTCGATGGCCGTCGACCCGGCGACCGGGACCATCACCGACACCCTCAGGTTCGCCGACTACAACCTCGCGGCCAAGCTCAGCACGTGGGGGATCGACGCGCACATGGGCTTCCTCTTCGGGATCTGGAACCAGATCGTGCTGACGGTGCTGGCGGTCGCGCTGATCTGCGTGATCGTGTGGGGCTACCGGATGTGGTGGCTGCGCCGGCCGACGCGCGGCGAGGCCAGGGTCGGGCGGCCACCGGCAAGGGGCACTTGGCGGCGGGTACCCGGGAAGGTGCTGGCGCCGACGCTCGTCGTGGTCGCCGTCGTCGGGTACTACCTGCCGCTGTTCGGGTTGTCACTGCTGGGTTTCCTGATCGTGGACGGCCTGCTCGAAGCACGCCGGCGAAAGGTGGCCGCATGATCACGGCAGAGGGTCTGCGGTGGATCCTGACGGCGATGTTCGTCCTCACGGGAGCGTTCTGCGCCTACCGCTGCCTGCGGCAGGGCTCGGCCGCGGAGCGGACCGGGGACGTGTTGCACGTGGTGATGTGCGTGGCCATGGTGGCGATGGTCTGGCCGGCGACGATGAGCGTGGCCCGCTGGCCGCAGATCGTGTTCTTCGCCTTGGCCGCGGTGTGGTTCGTCGGAATTGCGGCCGTGGGTTCGTCCCACGGGGACCACGGCGGCCGGCGCGTGGCGATCTACCACGTGGTGATGATGGCCGCGATGGCGTGGATGGTCTTCGTGATGCCTCGAGCCATGAGCGGTATGACAGGCACAGGCGGCACGATGGAGATGCCGGGGCACGCTGGGATGCCGGTGCCCGTGCCGGGCACCGGGACCACCCCTGCGGACGTCACGTCCGTCGCACTGGTGCTCGTGGTCGTCTTCGTCGTCTCGGGGCTCGTCTTCTTGTCCCGGGCGATCGACGATGCCCGCGCCTCGCGGCCCGCGTTGCGCTCGCTCGGCGGCGGCGCCAACGGCGTCATGGCCTTGGGCATGGGACTGATGTTGCTGACCATGGCTTGACAGTCCTGAATGGACTGTGCGCTGGCTCACAGGCGGGAACCGGGGCCGGGATCCGTCCGACGGCTGAGGGGTGAAGACGTTCCGGCTCCGCGCCGTGATCGTGACGGCGGCGGTGGCCGGGCTCGCCCTGCTGCTGCTCGTCGTCGCCACCGCGGGTGATGTGTACGCGCCCTTGGGCAACGCCGACCCGGGACCGTTGACGACCTACGGGTTCGCGGTGGTGCGGTTCGTCGCCGACGCCGCAGCCGCGGGGTGCTTCGGCGGGCTGGTGTTCGCCGCGTTCATCGCGCCCGGCCGCCGGGGCGGTTCACTGTCGGCCGACGCGTACGCGGCGAGTCGCTTCGCCGCGGGCTGTGCGGTCTGCTGGCTCACTGCCGCGGTGGTCGCGGTGCCGTTCTCGGCGGCGGTGGCCGCGGGCCTGCCGGTCGCCCGGGTGCTGCGGCCCGAGGTGTTCCTGCCCACCCTGAGCGCGACCGAAGAGCCCAAGGCGTGGCTGTGCGTCGCGGTCGCGGCGGCCGTGGCGACGGCACTGGCGTGGTCGGCGATGGCCTGGCGGACGGCCGTCGCGGCGGCCGTCGCCGCCGGTGTGGGGTTGCTGCCGCTGGTCGCGGTCGGGCACGTCTCGGTGGGGGCCGGCCACGACCTGGCGACCAACGCGCTGTTCTGGCACGTGCCGGCCGCGAGCGCGTGGCTCGGGGCGCTGGTCGCACTGCTGGCCCGGCTGCGCCGCGGCCCCGAAGATCTCGTACTGCGCCGCTACCACCGGCTCTCGCTGACCTGCTTCATGGTGACCGCGCTGTCGGGTGCGGTGTCCGGGCTGGTCCTCGTCCGGCCGGACGGCTTGGTCAGCCGGTACGGACTCGTCCTGGTGATCGAGACCGTGCTCGTGCTTGCGGCGGGAATAGGCGTGGCCGCGTGGCGCCGCCGCCGGGCTGGTGTCCGGTTCGTCGTGGCCGAGCTGGTCCTGCTGGCGCTGGGCACCGGCGGATCGGCGGCCCTGACCGCACTGGTCCCGCCCGCCTTCGTGAACCACCCGGCCACCGTGCAGGAGACCGTGCTCGGCTACGGCCTCAACGCTCCGCAGACCCTGGCCCGGCTGGCCGGGGACTGGCGACCGGACCTGCTCTTCGCTCCGCTCGCACTGCTCGCCGCGACGGCGTACCTGCTCGGCGTCCGGCGGCTGCGGTGCCGGGGCGACCACTGGCCGCCGGGCCGGGTCGTGGCCTGGCTCGCGGGCTGGACGATCGTCGTGGTGGTGACGTCCTCGGGACTCGGCGTCTACGCGCCCGGGACGTTCAGCCTGCACATGGTCACGCACATGGCGCTCAACATGTTCGCGCCCGTCCTGCTCGTGCTCGGCGGTCCGGTGACGCTGGCGCTGCGCGTCCTGCCCGCCAGCGGCGACGTCCCCGGCGCCCGCGAATGGATCGCGTCCCTGCTGCACGCCCCGGTCACACGGTTCTTTGCCCACCCCGCCGTGGCCGCGATCCTGTTCGCCGGGTCGTTCTACGCGCTGTACTTCTCGGGCCTGTTCGGCGAAGCGATGCTCTACCACTGGGCGCACCAGCTGATGAAGGTGTACTTCCTGGTGACGGGCTACCTGTTCGCCTGGGTCGTGGTCGGCACGGACCGGACGCCGCGGCCGCTCCCACACCTGGTGCGGCTGGGGATGCTCTTCGCGGTCATGCCGTTCCACGCGTTCTTCGGCGTGATCCTGATGAGCAAGCAGACCGTGCTCGCCTGGACCTACTACCACTACCTTGCCCTGCCCTGGGCCGGAGATCTGCTCGCCGACCAACGCCTCGGCGGCGGAATCGCCTGGGCCGGCGGAGAAATCCCCATGGTCGTCATGGTCGTCGCCCTGCTCGTGCAGTGGGCGCGCGACGACGAGCGGAAGGCCCGCCGGGCCGACCGCCGCGGCGAGGCCGACCTGAACGCCTACAACGCGATGCTCGCGGAACTCGCGGCTCGCCGGAACTGAGGAGAACGATGACCACCGCCACCCCGGTCACCGGGGACGTCCGCACGGTCGACCTGGCCGTGACCGGAATGACCTGCGCGGCCTGCTCGGCGCGCGTCGAACGCACGCTCAACAAGCTCGACGGCGTCCGCGCCTCGGTCAACTACGCGACCGAGCGCGCCACCGTGCAGATCCCGGCCGCGCTCGGCGACGACGTCCTGGTCGAACGCATCCGTAAGGCCGGCTACGGCGCCCACGTCCGCGGCGAGGACGACGAAGACCTCACGCTCAAGCGGGTGCGCGACCTGCGGCGGCGGCTGATCGTCGCCGCCGTGCTGGCCGTGCCGCTGTGCGACCTGTCCATCACCCTCGCCCTGGTGCCGTCGCTGCGGTTCCCCGGCTGGCAGTGGCTCTGCCTCGCCTTGGCCGTGCCGGTGGTGTTCTGGGCCGCGCTGCCGTTCCACCGTGCGACGCTGCGCAACCTGCGCCACCGGTCGTCCAGTATGGACACCCTGGTGTCGCTGGGGGTGCTGGCGTCGTTCTTCTGGTCGGCGTGGGCGACGCTGTTCGGCGGGCACGAGCCGGGCTACTGGGTCGGCTTCGGCCCGACCGCGGCCGGTGCGGACGCGATCTACCTCGACGTCGCCGCCGGGGTGACGACCTTCCTGCTGGCCGGCCGCTACTTCGAAAGCCGGTCCCGGCGCAACGCGGCCGGGTTGCTGGCCGCGTTGGACGCGCTCGCCGTCAAGGACGTGCGTGTCCTGCGTGACGGGGGCGAACTGATGGTGCCCATCGGCGAACTCGCCGTGGGGGACCGGTTCGTCGTCAAGCCGGGCGAGGTGTTCGCAGCCGACGGCGTCGTCGAGAGTGGACAGTCCACTGTGGATGTCAGCGCGGTCACCGGTGAGCCGGTGCCCGCCGAGGTCGGCGCGGGCGACCGGGTGATCGGCGCGTCGCTGAACCGCGAAGGCCGGCTGGTGGTGCGCGCCACCGCGGTCGGCACGCACACCCAGCTGGCCCAGATGACCGCGCTCGCCGAGCAGGCTCAAGCTCGCAAGGCGTCGGTGCAGCGGCTGGTCGACCGGATCTGCGCGGTGTTCGTCCCCGTCGTGCTCGTCCTGGCGCTGCTCACCCTCGCCGGGTGGCTGCTGACCGGGCACCCGGCGAGGGACGCCTTCACCGCCGCCGTGTCGGTGCTGATCATCGCCTGCCCCTGCGCGCTCGGCTTGGCAACGCCGACCGCGCTGATGGCCGGAGTAGGCCGGGGCGCGCAGCTGGGCATCCTGATCAAGGGCCCGGACGCCCTGGAAGCCAGCCGCACGGTCGACACCGTGGTGCTGGACAAGACCGGCACGGTGACCACCGGCCGGATGACCGTCACCGCCTGCCACCCGGCACCCGGCCGATCCCGCGGCGACCTGCTGTGGTTCGCCGGTGCCGCCGAATCCGGCTCCGAACACGCGATCGCCACCGCCGTCGTGACCGCTGCGCGCGCCGAACTGCCCGGCCTGCCGGAGATCCGCGAGTTCACCGCTCTTCCCGGCCTCGGCGCCGAGGCCACCGTGGACGGTCACGTCGTGCTCGTCGGCAGTCCCCGGCTGTTCGCCGAACGCGGCATCGCCATCCCCGACCAGGCCGACGACGTCCAGGCGACCGGCGCAGTACCGGTGCTCGTCGCGGTCGAGGGCCAGGCCGCGGGACTGCTCGAAGTGCGGGACACCGTCAAGCCCTCGGCCGCGGCGGCCGTGGCCGCGCTGCGCGAACACGGCATGCGGACGGTGTTGCTGACCGGTGACCACGAGGTCGCGGCTCGGGCGGTGGCCGCCGAGATCGGGGTCGACGAGGTGCGTGCCGGCGTGCTGCCCGCGGACAAGGCCCGCGTCATCGAGGAGCTGCGGGCGACCGGCGCTCGCGTCGCGATGGTCGGCGACGGCATCAACGACGGCCCGGCACTGGCCACGGCCGACCTCGGCATGGCTATGGCCCGCGGTAGCGACATCGCGCTGCGCTCGGCCGACCTGGTCCTGGTCCGCGACGACCTGCGTGTGGTCCCCGACGCGATCCGGCTCGCCGACCGGACGCTGCGGATCATCCGCGGCAACCTCGCGTGGGCGTTCGGCTACAACATCGCCGCGTTGCCGCTCGCGGCGTTCGGCCTGCTCAACCCCCTGATCGCGGGCGCGGCCATGTCGCTGTCCTCGGTGCTGGTGGTGTCCAACAGCTTGCGGCTGCGTTCGTTCGACGGTTCCGGTGAGAAGGAGAAGCACGACTGATGGCCAGGAAGAACGTGGTGACCTCGAAGAAGGGGATATCGGCCAACGCATGGACGACGATCGCAGTGCTCGTCGTCGCCGTCCTCGTCATCGGCGGCGTGCTGGTGTTCAACCACAGCGGCTCTTCGGCACCGCCGCAGGGCGCCATCGCGGCCGACGTCCTGCGCCACCCCGACAGCAACACGCTCACGACGTCGTCGGACAACGCGGTGACCGTGGTGGAGTTCCTGGACTACCAGCGCCCGGTCTGCGAGGTGTACTACCAGAACGTCACCAAGTCCCTCGAGCACGACTACGCGGGCAAGATCACCTTCGTGACGCGGAACTTCCCGCTCCCGATGCACCCGCTGGCCGTGCCCGCGGCGAAGGCGGCCGAAGCGGCGTCGCTGCAGGGCAAGTACCAGCCGATGTTCGACAAGCTCTACGGCGACTACCCGGCCTGGGCGCTGGCGGTCGATGGGCAGAACGTCAGCGACGACGCCGTTCGCGCCCAGGCGAAGTTCGAGAGCTACGCGACCGAGCTCGGGCTCGACGTGGCCAAGTTCCGCGCCGACCTGGCGTCCCCGGCCGTGCAGCAGCGCATCGACCAGGGCAAGGCCGACGGCGAGAAGGCGGGCGTCACGGGCACCCCGACGATCTTCGTCAACGGCAACCAGTTCAAGCCTGCCGGCCAGACCTACGCCGACATCGCGCAGCAGCTGCGTGGCGAGATCGACAAGGCACTGGCGTGAACCGGGGCCTGGGCTGGCTCTACACGATCGGTGGTGCGCTCGGCCTGGTCGCGGCCGTGACGCTGACGCTGGAGAAGATCGAGCGGCTGAAGGACCCGTCCTATGTCCCCAGCTGCTCGATCAACCCGGTGCTGTCCTGCGGATCGGTGATGGACAGCCCGCAGGCGGCAGCGTTCGGGTTCCCGAACCCGATCATCGGAGTCGCGGCGTTCGCCGTGGTCGTCACGTTCGGGGTCGTGCTGCTGACCGGCTACGCGCCGCCGCGCTGGGTCTGGCTCGGCATGCAGCTCGGGACGACGTTCGGTGTCGTGTTCGTGCACTGGCTGATCGCGGCGAGCCTGTACCGGATCCACGCGCTGTGCCCGTACTGCATGGTCGTCTGGGTCGTGACGATCGCGATCTTCTGGTACACCACGCTGCACAACCTCCGGTCCACCCGGTCCGGCGGCACGCTGCGGAAGTTCCACAGTGGACTCCTGGTGCTGTGGTACGTGGTGATCGTGGCCCTGGTGCTGCAGGAGTTCTGGAGTTACTGGCGCACGCTGCTGTGAATCATCCGGTGGCGGAGCGCCGGACGGTGCTGTCGCGCATCGCCGCGGCGAGGTCGTCGCGGGCCCGGGCGACCCGGGAGCGGATCGTGCCGACCGGGCAGCCGCACACTTCGGCCGCGTCCGCGTAGGACAGGCCGAGGGATTGGGTGAGCACGAACGCGTCCCGGCGGTCCGGTTCCAGCGCGGCGACGAGGTGGTCGAGCACGACGCGTTCTTCGAAGGCGGAATGTTCGGCGGGTTCGGGCCGGCGCGCGTCGGTCTGCCAGTCGGCCAGGGTGGCCGGGCGGGGGCGGGCCTGCAGGGCGCGGATGTGGTCGGCCACCACCCGCCGGGCGATCGACAGCAGCCACGTCCGCGCCGACGACTCCGCCCGGAAGTTGCCGAGGCTCCCCAGAGCCCGGACGTACGTCTCCTGGGTCAGGTCATCGGCGGACTGGGTGTCGCACAGCCCGGCGACGAACCGCCAGACGTGCGGCTGGGTTGCGCGCAGGAATCGCTCGAGCGCGACCCGGTCGCCGCGGCCGGCGAGCCGAGCCCACTGGGTGATGTCGGCATCGTCCGACGAGTGTGGCCTCACACCGGCTAGTACGCGGCTCGAGCCGGGATGGTTCAAAAAGAATTCGGGAGAAATCGCGGGAACCATTCCGCGTCCGGTGCCGACTCCCTTGTCACGGCGAGGCCACCGCCTCGTCACGAGAAGGCCACGGACTGGGAAGGCAAGCCGATGACTCAGAGTGCTTACGTGGTGACGGGAATGACCTGCGGACACTGCGTCGCGTCCGTCAAGGAAGAGGTGGGCGAGCTGCCCGGCGTCCGTGACGTCGAGGTCGACCTGAACTCGGGCCGGGTCCTCGTGACCAGCGAAGGCGTCTTGGCGCCCGAGCAGGTCGAGGGCGCCGTCCAGGTCGCGGGCTACCAGCTCGTCCGATGAACGAGGGAGGCCGTCGTGCCGGCTTCGGCCAAGGTGAGCGGGTTCGTGCTGGTGCTGGGCTTGGTGTTCGGCCTGGCCTGGCTCCTGGGCAGCCTCGTGGGCCCGAGCCCCGCACCACGCCCATCCGGGCCTTCGATGCCCGGCATGCAGATGTCCGGCACGCCGTAACACCCACGCCTGCCGCTCCGGTGGGGCCGCCCGTTACGGCCATTCCGGCAGCTTCGGCCGGCGACGAGATCGAGCTCGCCATCGGCGGCATGACCTGCGGGTCGTGCGCGGCGCGGATCGAGCGCAAGCTCAACCGCCTGGACGGCGTCGAGGCATCGGTCAACTACGCCACCGAGAAGGCCCTGGTCTCGGTGCCGGCGGCGCTGACGGTCGAGGACATCGTCCGGACGATCGAGGCAGCCGGCTACACCGCGCAGCCGCCTGCACCGCCTGAGCCGGAGGCCGCCGAGCCCGCTGCGGCGGCACCGGATTCGCTGCGGCAGCGGCTGCTCGGTTCGGCCGTGCTGGGCGCGCCGGTGATCCTGCTCGCGATGGTGCCCGCGCTGCAGTTCCCGGCGTGGCAGTGGGTTTCGCTGGTGCTGGCCACCCCGGTGGTGGTGTGGGGTGCGTGGCCGCTGCACCGCGCGGCCTGGACGAACCTGCGCCACGCCACCGCGACCATGGACACGCTGGTCTCGATGGGCGTCGCCGCGGCCTACCTCTGGTCGCTCTACGCGCTGTTCTTCGGCGGCGCGGGGGTGATCGGGATGCGTCACGAGTTCGACTTCTCCCTGGCCGCCGACCACGACGTGGACGGCATCTACTTCGAGGTCGCCACCGGCGTCACGCTGTTCATCCTCGCGGGCCGGTTCTTCGAGTCCCGCTCGCGACGGCGGGCCGGCGCTGCCCTGCGCGCCCTGCTGGACCTCGGTGCGAAGTCGGTCTCGGTGCTGCGCGACGGCCGCGAGGAGCGCGTGCCGATCGAGCAACTGCGCGTCGGCGAGAGGTTCGTCGTCCGGCCCGGGGAGAAGATCGCGACCGATGGCGTCGTCGAGGAAGGCGACTCCGCGGTCGACCTCAGCCTGGTGACCGGAGAGGCCGTGCCGGTCGAGGTGACGGCCGGAACACACGTCGTCGGCGCGACGGTCAGCATGAGCGGCCGCCTGGTGGTCCGGGCGACTCGCGTCGGTGCCGAGACGCGGCTTGCTCGCATCGCGGCGATGGTGGAGCGTGCGCAAAGCGGCAAGGCCGATGTGCAGCGGCTCGCCGACCGTGTCTCGGCCGTGTTCGTGCCCATCGTGATGGCGCTTTCGGTGGCGACGCTGGGTTTCTGGCTCATCTCCGGCGCCGGGGCCGGGGCGGCGTTCACCGCCGCGGTTGCGGTGTTGATCATCGCGTGTCCCTGCGCGCTGGGCCTGGCGACCCCGACGGCGCTGCTCGTCGGCACCGGCCGCGGCGCCCAGCTCGGCGTCCTGGTCAAGGGGCCGGAGATGCTGGAGTCGACCCGCCGCGTGGACACCGTCGTGCTCGACAAGACCGGCACCGTGACCACCGGCAAGATGAGCCTGGTCGCCGTCCGGACCGTCGACGGCGTCCCGTCGGACCTGGCGCTGCAGCTGGCGGGCGCGCTGGAGAACGCTTCCGAGCACCCGATCGCCGACGCCGTGGTGTCGGCGGCGCTGCGGCGGTTCGGTGCGGTGGGGGAGGTACGGGAGTTCCGCAACGTCGCCGGGTTCGGTGTGCTGGGCCGGGTCGACGGGCACCGCGTGGTCGTCGGCCGTCCCGAGCTGATGCACCGCCTTTCGGTGCGGTTGCCGTCGTCGTTGCTGGTGGTCAAGCAGAAGGCGGAGCAGGCCGGGCACACCGCGGTGATCCTGGCCTGGGACGGCTTCGCGCACGCTGTGCTCGTGGTGGCGGACACGGTGAAACCGACGTCGGCGTCGGCGATCTTCCAGCTGCGCCGGCTCGGGTTGACCCCGATCCTGCTCACCGGCGACAACGAAGCCGTGGCGCGCGCGATCGCCGCCGAGGCGGGCATCACCGAGGTCATCGCGGACGTCTCGCCGGAGGAGAAGGTCGAGGTGATCACCGACCTCAAGGAACGAGGGCACGTCGTGGCGATGATCGGCGACGGCGTCAACGACGCGGCCGCACTCGCTTCGGCGGACCTCGGCCTGGCGATCGGCACCGGCACCGACGCGGCGATCGAAGCGGGCGACCTGACCCTGGTCCGCGGCGACCTGATGGCTGCGGTGGACGCGATCCGGCTGTCCCGCCGGACGCTGGCGACGATCAAGGCGAACCTGTTCTGGGCGCTGGCGTACAACGTCGCGGCGTTGCCGCTGGCGGCGGCGGGTCTGCTCAACCCGATGATCGCCGGGGCCGCGATGGCGTTGTCGAGCTGCCTGGTCGTTTCGAACAGCCTGCGCCTGACCCGCTTCCAGCCGGCCGGTGACCGGCCCGGCCTGATGGAGGTGAAGGGTTTGTGACCGCGGGACCGCGGTAGGCGGTTGCGGCTTTCGTCAGAACCGCCTACCGCACCTCCGCGGAGCACCGGGCCCGGACGCCTCTGCGTTCGCATCGCGGCCAGGATCGGGGTCTTGCCTCCGGCGGACAGCCGGTCGCTGATCGCGGCCAGTTCGCCGGTGCCGATGCCGGTTCCGGTCAGCAGCTTGGCCGTGCCGACCAGGACGGTGTGGTCGCGCGCGCCGGTCATGATCGCGGCGGCGAGCGGGTGTTCGCTCAGCGACTCGGCGGCGGCGACCAGCGTCAGCAGGATGCCGGCGCGGGCGCCCTTCCCCGTGCCGACCGTGATCGACAGCGGGGTGGCCAGGCCGAGCGCGCAGGGCCAGGCGATGATCAGCACGGCGACCGCGGACACCAGCGCCTGGGTCACCGCGGGCGGCGGGCCGGCCACGAACCGCACCGCGAACGTGGCGACGGAGATCGCCATTACGACCGGCACGAAGTACGCCGAGGCGGCGTCGGCCATCCGCTGGATCGGGGCCTTCGAGGCCTGCGCCGCCCGCACCATGCGGGTGGCGCCGATGACGGTGTCCCCGGCGTGCTTTCGCGCAGCTTTGTACCTGAAGAACAAAGCCGCGCACTACGAAAAATGGTGGCTCGGGCAGGACTGGCTCGTGCAGGTCGTCGATGAAAAGCGGTGTGCGTGGGCCGGCAGGCTCTGGTTCCGCTGTGTGGACGTGCTGGCCGTCCGGGAACGGGGTCCGGAGAATGCCTGCATGACGGGGATGACCGAGGAGACCGCCTACGACCGGGTGCGCCTCGCGCAGTGGCGGGCCGGAGAGGCGCGCATGCCGGGGCTGAGCCGGCGCGGTCTGCTGCGGCTGACGGCAGCCGGTGGTCTCGCGCTGGCCGCCGCCGGGACGGCACCGGGGACGGCGTCGGCCGCGGGGCTGATCGTGAAGCCGCTGCCGCCGGAGCTGTTCGACGTCTACGGCAGCAACGCCGAGACGCGATGGGAAGCCATGCGCGGCCAGGGTTATCTGACGCCGGTCGACCGGTTCTTCGTGCGTGATCACACGTCGACGCCGGTGCTGGACGCCGCCGCGTGGCGGTTGAAGCTGTTCGGTTCCGGGCTGCGCGGCGGGCCGGTCGAGTTCACCTATGAGGATCTGCGCGCACTGCCGTCCGAGACGATCACCGCGTTCATCGAATGTGCGGGCAACGGACGGAGTTTCTTCACCAGCCAGCAGAACCAGACCGTCAGCGGAACGGCGTGGAAGCTCGGCGCGATCGGGGTCGCGCGCTGGCGCGGCGTCCGGTTGGCGACGGTGCTCGCCAGGGCCGGGCTGTCCCGCGCCGCCGTGGACGTGCTCCCGGAGGGGCTCGATGCGGACTACGTGGCGGCGGGGGTGAACCTGGGCAAGGTGCGGCGGCCGCTGCCGGTGGGCAAGGCACTGCAGGACGTCCTGCTGGCGTACGAGATGAACGGGCAGCCGCTGCCGCCCGACCACGGCTTCCCGGTGCGGCTGGTGGTGCCGTCGTGGGCCGGGATTTCCTCGATCAAGTGGCTGGGCCGGATCGAAGTGTCGGCGACGCCGCTGGTGTCGCCGTGGAGCACGCAGTTCTACCGGCTGCTGGGGCCGGACTACCCGGCCGAGGGCGCGCTCGTCACCGAGCAGGTGGTGAAGAGCGCGTTCGAGCTCCCGTGGGGCGCGACGCTGGTGGCCGGGCAGCGGCAGGTGCTGCCCGGCCGGTCCTGGTCGGGGCACGGCCGGATCCGGCGGGTCGAGGTGAGTACGGACGGCGTGACCTGGCGGCCCGCGAAACCGATCGGCCCGGCGCTCGACCGCGGCTGGCTGCAGTGGGAGTTCCTGTGGCGCCCGAGCGCGGCCGGTGCGTACACGTTGCGGGCGCGCGCCACCGACGTCACCGGCGTGAGCCAGCCGGATGTCGCGCCGTACAACACGCAGGGGTACCTGTTCGGCGCGGTCGTCCGGCACCCGGTCACGGTCGCCGGATGAAGCGGGTGGTGCGCGCGCTCGTGCGGGCGCTGACCGGCGTCGGCTGGGTCCTGGTGCTGCCGGCGCCGCCGTTTGAGCCGGGACTGGCCGTGCCGGTGCCGCGGCCCGGGGCCGATGTCCCGCTGGTGCCCCTTTCCCGGGAGGAACGGGAAATCTTCCAGCGGATCGTTTCGGGCTGAGCGGTCATCCGCGGGAACCCCAGGTGTCGAGGTAGGTGACGTCCTCGATGTCCGGGCGCGCGGCGGCCCGGAACTCGCGCTGGGTGGTGTAGGCGACGGCGAGCAGGCTGATCTGCATCACGTCGTCCGGGATGCCGAGCAGCTCGGCGACGTCGGCTTCATGGTCCTGGAGGTGGTAGCCGCAAATGGAGCTGCCGAGGCCGCGGTCGCGCAGGGCGAGCTGGAAGCTCCAGATGGCGGGGTAGGCGGAACCGAAGTACGCGGACTGCGAAAAGGCGTCAGCCGGTGGGCGGCCGATCATGCAGGGGATGGCCAGGACGGGGACGCGTTCGAGGTTGCGGACGAGGTGCTGGGCGGAGGCGAGCGCGCGTTCTTCGACGAGGTGGCCGTATTGGGCCCAGGCGGCTTCGGCGGTTTCGCGGTTGTAGGCGGCGATCTTGGCTTTGGTGTCCGCGTCGCGGACGAGCAGCCAGCGGAACTGCGCGGCCATGCTGCCCGCCGAGGGTGCCTGCTGGGCGATGCGGAGGCAGTCGTCGAGGACGTGCTGGGGCACTTCGCGGTCGAGGTCGAGCTTGCGGCGCACGGATCGGGTGGTGGTGAGCACGGTTTCGGCGTCCATACTTACAGTGTATGCGTACACTGTAAGTATGTCTCTGACTCGCGAAAAAGTCCTCGACACGGCGTTGCGGCTAGCCGATGAGCAGGGCTTGGCGGCGTTGTCGATGCGCAAGGTCGCGGCGGCGGCGGGTGTCGAGGCGATGTCGCTGTACAACCATGTCGAGAACAAGGGTGATCTGCTGGACGGGCTCACCGCCCGGGTCTTCGAAGAGGTGGCGCTGCCGGATCCTGCGTTGTCCTGGGACGCGCGGCTCCGGGCCCTGGCCGAGGGGTTGCACGCGAGCTTCACGCGGCATCCGGTCGTCGTGCGGGCACTGGCGGCGCAGGACGCGAACCCGCGCTCGGCCGGGGCGTTGCGGGTGATCGACGCGCTCCTTCGTGCCCTGCTCGACGCCGGGCTGGACGAGCAGGCCGCGGCGCGTGCTTACCGGTCGCTGCTGGGGATGCTGTTCGGCTCGGTGCTCACCGGCACCGCCGGGACCGGTACCCCGGCGGTCCGGGCCGAACCCGTGGTGGCGTATTTCCGGCGGATGGCCACGGCGGAGGAGCTGCCGAGCCTGCACCGGGTGCTGCCCGCGTTGGAGGCCGGTGACTGCGTGCAGGACTTCGAATACCAGCTCGAGTTGCTGATCGGCGGGTTGCGTCCGGCGTGACGCCCGGGTTCAGACGGCGGCGAGCCCTGCCGGGAGGACAGGCTGAGGCAAGCGTCGTCCTGTCCTTCGGCGAGGGCGCACACCGCGGTCACGCCGGAGGGGAAGCAGCCGAAGGCTTCGCACAGGTGGCTCTCGGACGTCACGGACTCCAGGTCGATCATCAGCGTCCTTTCCGAAGCGGGGGATGCAGGAGCGGGGGATGCAGTGCCCGCACGTGCGGGGCGGGACCGGTGAAGCGTTCGACGTCGACCGCGGCGTGCTGGCCGGCGCAGCCCTGCGACAGCCGGGACGAGGGGATGTCGGCGGTCAGGACGTTCGGGTTGCCGTGCGCGCACAGCGGGCCCGTGGGGTGGTCCTCGACCGGGTCGAACCAGGCGCCGGTCGCGAGCTGGACGACGCCGGGGCGGAGGGCGTCGTCGAGGACCGCGCCCGCCAGGCAGGCGCCGCGGGCGTTGAACACCCGGACGACGTCGCCGGTCGTGATGCCGCGGGCCGCCGCGTCGGCCGGGTTGAGGCGGATCCGCTCGCGGCCCGCCACTTTGCCCGCACTGCTGACGTCGCCGGCGTCGAGCTGGCTGCGCAGGCGGGTGTGCGGCTGGTTGGCGATCAGCCACAGGGGCCCGGACTCGGTCGGCGGGAGCCAGACCGGGTGGCCAGGGCAGTCCGGGTAGCCGAACCCGGCGATGGTCGCCGAGGTGATCTCGATGCGGCCGCTCGGCGTGCGCAGGGGGTGCGCGACCGGGTCGTCGCGGAAGTCCGCGAACAGCGTGTGGTGCTCGCGGCCGGGCGGCAGCTTCAGTTCGCCGTCGGCCCAGAACTGCTCGAACATCGGTTCGTCGCGCCAGGATCCGTAGAGGTGCTCCAGCCACTGCCGGGCCGTGCGGCCTTCGGTGAACGCCTCGGCGACGCCGAACCGGGCCGCCAAAGCGGCGAAGATCGTGTAGTCGTCGCGGGCCTCGCCCGCGGGCGGCGCGATCCGGTGCATCGCGATCAGGTGGGTGTCGCGGCGGCCGGACCCGAGGTCCTCGCGCTCCAGCGCTGTGGTGGCGGGCAGCACGATGTCGGCGTGCCGCGCGGTCGCCGTCCAGTGGGGTTCGTGGACGACGATCGTGTCGGGGCGGGTGAACGCGCGGCGGAGGCGGTTGAGGTCTTGGTGGTGGTGGAACGGGTTGCCGCCCGCCCAGTAGACGAGCCGGGTGTCGGGGTAACGGCGGACTTCGCCGTCGTAGTCGTACTCCAGATTGACGGTGCTGTCCGCTATGAGCCCGCAGACCGGTTCTGGCTGGCCGCGCTGTCGTCGCTGCACCCGTGCCGCCGCTGGTGCAGCGTATTTCTGGTTTCTCCAGGCACGCTGTTGAGCTGGCACCGCAGACTGATCGCCACGAAGTGGGACTACACCCCTCAACGCCGGCGCGCCGGCGTCCGCCTACGGCGGCCGCGGCCAGATCTCGCCGTGGTCGGCGAGCACGGTGATCCTGGAGGGGCTGCTGCCGCGGTGCGGGACGAACGGGTACATCGACGACGCCCCTCCACTGCTACGGTCGGTGACGCGCTGTGTCGGTCGGCAGGGGAGCTGGTGCTGGTGGCGGAGTCCGGATACCCGGTGTCGATCAAGGGTGTGCTGGTCCGGGGCGGCCGGGTGCTGCTGGTGCACAACGAGCGCGACGAGTGGGAGCTGCCGGGCGGCCGGATCGAGCCCGGCGAGACGCCGGAGCAGACCGTGGTGCGGGAGGTCACCGAGGAGACCGGGCTCTCCGTCGACGTCGCCGAGATCCTCGACGCGTGGGTCTACCACATCGCGGTGGCGAACAAGGACGTGTTCATCGTGACCTACGGCTGCACCACCGCGTCCATGGCGGCACCGGTTCTGAGCCACGAGCACAGTCGGGTCGCCGAGTTCGCTGAGCACGAAGTGCCGGGGCTGCGGATGCCGGAGGGGTACAAGCGCTCGATCGTCACCTGGTTCGACCGCCTCCGCACCTCAGTGACGGCGAGGTAGCGGCTGTGAACGCCGCGGCGCGGCGCTCAGCTGTCACGGCCGCCGGTGTTCCGATGTCTCGGGCCGCGCCACGGCCCTCTTGGCGTGGCGGGCGCCGGAAGGGTGTATCTCCGCGTGCCGTCTGACGACCCGACCGTCTTCCTCTTGCCTACCGTGCAAGCATGAACCAGCCGTATTTCAGGCGGTGAGGGCCGGAGGAGTAGTCGGGAAGCGGTCGTCGAGAAGTGTCTGCAGGAGGTCGGGCAGCTCAGCTGGCAGGAGCTTGTCTGCGCACTCCGAGAGTTCGGTGCTTGACCACCAGCGTCGTTCGATGAGGCCGGCGCGCTCGTTGGCGCTGTGTCGGAGGGCGACCTGTGGTGCGTCGTGGTCGGTGCGGGCGAGGTAGACGTGGTCGAGGCGATGATGCTCGCGGCCGCGGTAGGTGAAGCGGCTTTCGCGGGTCCAGAGCTTGCGGCCGATCTGGTCGAGGACGAGTCCGGTTTCCTCGGCGATCTCGCGCCGGGCGGTGTCTTCGAGCTTCTCTCCGGGGTCCTGGCCGCCGCCGGGGAGTTCCCACCAGTGGTGGCCGGGGTCGTCGGGGTCGCGGGCGTGGATGAGCAAGACCTCGTCGGCGGGATTGAGGAGCAGAACGCGGGCGCCGACCCGCAACGTCGGGTCGCTGGCGACGGTCATCCGGTGAGGCCCTTTGCGCTCGACGGCTGGTGTGGCGGCCGGGCACGAGCCCTCTGCTAGAACAGCGTTGCTTCGCGGTCCGCGGCCGGGTCGGAGGTTATCAGCGGCGCGGTAGCGGTGAGCGTCAGCTGGACGGCGAGTCCTGAATGGTCCGTGAGCGCCGGGTTCTCCTGGCGCGTGTTGTGGACGTAGGAGCAGCTGGTGAGGTGGGCGAGGAGCGGGGTGGAGGCGTGGGCGTGGTCGTAGCGGTAGCCGAGTTCGGTGCGGCGGGCCCAGCTGTGCTCGACGGCGGTCGGATGCAGCGCGCGGAAGAGGTCGATGAGGCCGTGCCGGTCGGTCAGGGCCGTGTAGAAGGTGGTCTCGAATGGCGCGAACTGCCCTGGGTGAGGCGGTACGTGCCCGGGTTCCAGGACGTTGAGATCACCAAGCAGTAGAACGGCGGCGGCGTCCCCGGTGGCTTCGTACGCTCGGTGGAAGGACTCGATCCACTCGCGCTTGCGGGTGGTCTTTGCTTCGGTGGCGTCGCGGGACGGGACGTAGGCGCCAAGGATGCGCAGCGGACCACTGTCGGTGTCCAGCACGATGCCGGCCAGTCGGGCAGGAAGGTAGGACATCGCCGCGCCGATGGGGTCCACGGTGCACTCGAACCGGGAGAGCAGCATGACGCCGCGTTCCTTGTCGGGGTGGTCGGGGAAGGTGACCGACCAGCCGGCGTCGCGGTAGGACTCGGCGATCAGTTGGGTGCCGGGGCCGGAGCCGGTCTCGGTGAGCACGAAGACGTCCTCGTGGCGGCGGGCGAGCCAGTCGCGTTGGCGGCGGGCTCGTTCGAGGGCGGGGGTGCCGACGTTGAGGGTGAGGGCGGTCAGGGGCATGCCGGGCTCTCCGTGAGGGTGCGGTGGATCAGGTCGACGATGGTGCCAGCCGTGGTGCGGGGGTCGTCGGCGCACTCGATCATCTCGACGGGCCAGCCCTGGTCGCGCAGGAAAGTCATGGCTGCGAGGTAGCCGAGGGTTTCGCGAAAGCTGCTTCCGGGGGTGCGCTCGAAGCGGCTGTGTCCGCCGCGGGCCCGGAGCCGCTGTTCGACGTCCGCCGGTGGAGCTTTGAGCGCGCACACGAGGTCGGGGCGGTACACATCGTGGTTGAGCGCCCAGACGACATCGAGCGGGATGTCGTCGAGCCCCTGCAGGACCAGCGACGATGCCGCGTACCGGTCGCAGAGCACGATCTTGCCCTCGGCCAGCGCCGGAAGGATCTCGCTGGCCAGCTGGTGGTGACGGTCGGCCGCGCAGAGGCAGGCCAGAGCCATGTCGCGGTAGGTGTCGGTGCCATGCCGAGCCAGCTCGCCCAGCGGGGAGCGCGACGGCTGGACGGTGGCGTGCACGGGAACGCCGTCCACTTCGAGGAGCTCGGCGACCAGCGCGGTGATCGTCGTCTTGCCGACGCCGCCGGGGCCTTCGAAGGTCACCAGCTTGCCCGGCAGCCGCGGCGCGCTCATGCGACGTCCAGGGGCAGCAGCCGGCGGGTCTCGGCGGTGACCGGGCACTGCTCGGCGTCGACGTCGCCGATGCGTCCGCCCGCGGCGACGACCGCGGCTGGGCAGCCTTTGCCACATCGTGGTTCGAGGCTGCAGGACGTACAGGTCGGGTTGGCGCCGACCTGGAACCGCTCGTGGAAGCGGTAGCTGTCGAGGCGGGTGGCGAGGTCGCGATCGGTGAAGATGTTCCCGACGATGAAGTCGGTGTCGGGATGGCGAGAGATCGGCGTGCGGGCGGCGAAGACGAGGTAGGGGCAGACGGTGACCTCGCCCGGAGTGAAGACGTAGATGATCGTTCCGGCTTCGCAGCCGGCGAGGGGCTTGCGGTCGGTGTTGGGGAAGCGGATGTGGGCGATGTCGAGGTCAGGGCCGTCGAAGGGGGCGGTCAGCTCGAAGATCTCCTGCATGTGCATGGTGGTCTTCGCGAGCTTCCGCTGGGACTTCACGCCGCGGCCCATGCTGCCCAGCGGGTTGAGCAGCACGTAGCGGGCGCCGTTCTCGCGGGCGAACGCGCACAGCTGCACGTACTCCTCGTTGGCGGCCAGGGAGTTCGGCGTGCACAGCAGCCCTTGCAGGAGTCCGGCCGCGGCGAGTTTGCGGACGTTGGCCACGGTCACGTCGAAGGAGGCGCGGTCGCCGCGGAACAGGCCGTGGGAGTCGGCGGCGAACCCGTCGAGCGAGACGTTGACGTGCACTCCGGCCGTGGCGAGTTGCCTGATGAGTTTGTCATCGAGCTCGGTGGCATTGGTGCAGATGCCGACGTCGATTCCGGCGTTGCGGAAGGCGTGCACGATGCCGAGGAAGTCCGGGTGAACGGTCGGCTCGCCGCCGGTCAGCGTCACCCGGCGTACCCGGGCGTCGGCCAGCCGAGGGACGACCTTCTTCACGACCTCGGTCAGCGGCATGTCTTTGCCGTGCTTGGTGGCGGAGACGAAGCAGTGCGCGCAGCGCAGGTTGCACCGCTCGGTGATCTGGACCAGGGCCTTGCGGTACGGGGTGTCGACGGTGGTGCGGAAGTAGCAGCTCGACGCCTGCTCGTCGACGGCGATCGGACGGACGGTCATCGTTCGGACCTCCAAGTCGGGCGAGCTGTGGCGGTGGCACGAGTAGACCACTCAGTGCTCGCTGGAGCAATAAATTGACTAGTAATGCTCGAAAGAAAACTTCAGAGCATTCTGGCTACACTTGCTCGAACTAGAACTGGAACTATCCGGCTGGAAAACAAGCGAGGAGACGCTGGTGAGGGACTCGGAAGTCGCCGAGCTGCTCGGCTTCCCCGCGGAGCTGCTGGACACGAGCCTCGATCAGCTGCGGACGCTGGCCGTCGTGCACGCCACCGGCAGTGCGCAGCGCGCGGCCCGGGTTCTGCAACGGTCGCAGTCCAGCGTGCAGAAGCAGCTCGACACGCTGAACGATGCGGCGATCCGGCTGATGGGCGAGGCGCTTGTCGCGAAGCAGGGGCGCGGGAAGGACTTCCTGTTCACCAGCTCCGGCGACGAGGTCGTCGCGCTGGCCACGAGCACGCTGCGCGCCTGGACCGAACGCGTCCACGGCGCCCGCCGGCGGGTCGGGTCCACCATCACGGTGGGCACCACCGAGTTCACCGTCGAGTTCCTCGGCGAGGTCTGGCCGCAGCTGCGTGACACCTTCGAACGCCGAGGCATCCAGCTCAAGATCGAGCACGTCCGGACCCGTGACCTGAAGACCAAGCTGGACGCCGAGCAGGTCGATCTCGTGTGCGGCTCGTTCGCCGCCGAACACGACCGCGGTCCGGACGTGCCGCACGACTTCCTCGAGTGGCACCGCGAACGCGTCGCCCTGCTGACCAACCTCAGCACCCGCGAGGTCCCCGACCGGCCGGTGACGCGCGACGCCCTCGCCGACCTGCCGCTGCTCGCACCGACCGCCGGGCTCCTGGCCGACTTCCTCACCCGCTGGTACGGGCCGGAGTACCGCGGCAAGCTTCATGTGGTCGCCGACATCGACTCCCTCAACTACGGCCTCAACCTGCTCGGCAGCAAGCTGATGTTCGGCTGCCTGCTCACCACCGAGCGGGTCGCCGACGCGGCCATCGAAGGTCGGCTGCCCGGGGCGAACCTCCGCAAGATTCAGCTCGGCACGGGCTACGAACCTGAGCTCGAAATCGTCACGGGGATCTTCGCTCGCCCAGGCGAACGACAGCGATACGCCGCCGGTCACCCACTCAACTTGCTCTGGGACGCCTTCGCGGCTGCCGCCCCGGCAAGCCGTGACGCTCAACATGAGGTTGCCGGGTCATAGGCGACAGCTACCCGCTGGAGCGCATCGAACGTCGACTTGTAGCGCCTCACTGTCGTCAGATCGGACAGGTAAACCGTCGAGTGCTCGTGTCTCAAAACGACGGTGAAGGCCTTCTCCGCGGTCTCGTAGATGACGAAGGACTCGATCGTCGGAGAGATGGCCGCGTCGGCCGGGACGATCCGGGTGTCCACTCGCCACCGGTTCGGTGAGGTGGTGATCTCCTGAAGTTGCGCTTGCACGACCTCCGCCGGGATGCCTTCCAGGGTCAACGCGGCCGAGCCCAGCAGGAGGGTGTGCCGATGTCGGGAATCTCGATCGACCTGTCGGACGCGGCGCGCGAAGATCTCCTGGTCGACGTCGTCGGGCCGGGTGCGCGCTCCGGGAAGCGCGTGAGCGTAGCCGAACGTCTGGAGAAGGTCCGGGACGACCTTCGGTGCCCATTCATAGGTGTGAAGGGTGTATCGGTCGTACGCACGCTGGAGGCTGATCTCGCCGGAGTCGTTTCCTTCGACGTAGCTCGCACGCTCGGATTCTGCGTGAAGTCGGCTGAGGAGATGGCATTCGGCGGCCGGTACTTCAAGCAGGCCGAGCGCCCAGCCCAGCGGTACCGCTGGAATGCGTCGTTCTCCGGTCTCCCAACTCGAAAGGAGGCTTGGGCCGGTGCCCATCAGGCGGGCCAGCTTCCGAAGGCTCATGTCCCGAGCCGTTCGATGTTCCCGGATCGCGCGGCCGACCACGTAGAAGCCGGGGTAGCGCAACGATGCGTCGGTCATGCCAAGTGCCGTTCTGCGAGAATAAGGTCGTGCGGAGTCGGCACGATGCCGGCGTCGACGTCCGCGGCGTGAGACTGCAGGATGTCCAGCAGCTCCTCGAGTCCGTCTGCGAAGTGCCGCTGATCGTCCGTTGTCGCCGTTCCGTCCTGGAGCTGGTGCACGAGCAGGCTGATTCGGACCTGCGTCGCCAGCAGCGTGTCGACGAGTCGGGTGGTTTCGCGGGACATCGGTGCTCCGGTCGATCGTGGTGGTGATTCCGAAAAGGACGGACGGCGTAGCCCGAGGAGCACGCGGCAAAGAAGTACGTATCCGGCGTCTTCTGCGAGAAGCAAGTCGTCCTCGGAGGGCCATTGGACTTCGTTCGGTGCCATGGTGTTCACCTGGGCCATACCTGTGGTGGGGGCGGCGGAGTTGCGGTCGGGGCAGCAACTCCGCCGCCGATCTGGGGGCTATCCGCGTTCGATCACATAACCGATGGCGAGGTCGAGGGCGGTGCCGGGGTCGGGAGCGGGCCCGGGCACGTTGGTGACTTCAAGGCTCTCGGCAACCCGGCGCACCCAGCGATCAGCAAGGCGCCGGAACACCTCGTCGTCGTTTTCTCCATCGGTTGGGGCAGCCTCGAGCGTCGTTCGGAAGAGCAGGTTGTAGTTCGAACTGTGGTTCCGCACCAGGCTCTCGAGCTGATCGAGCTCTGCCTGACCGGGTGCATCGCCGCGGTGCTCCAGGGCGGCGCGGTAGTACGCCAGCGCGTCGGGAACGGCACCGTTGACCAAGATGACGTCAGCGTGGACCCACGCTTCCAGTTCATCGCTGATGCCGCGGGTGATGAACCACATCGTCGATGCCCAGGAGTGGTTGTGCAGGATCGGTATCCCCAGCCGTTGGGCCCGCTCCACAAGCGCCGCGATGGTGGCGACTTGGTATCCGTTGCGTCGAAGCTCCAAGGCCAGGCGGGAGATGAACGTGCTCTTGCCCGTCAGGTGCGGACCCATGATCCCGATGGTCAGCGGCCGCTCGGAGGCCCCGGGCATCATCGAGTCCACCCTTCGCCGTTCCTCAAATCAGGTAGTGCTTCGCCGGATACCGGCATGGCGGTTGTGTTCACCGGTTCCCTCCTGCATCGTGACGTCGGAACGATCACCATGGGACCCTGGCCAGCGACGATGCCGGAAGGGGGTAAATGACGAACGTGCCGATTTACCCCCTGTGAACGGATCGGGAGAACGATGTGACTGACGAGCAGACGGAGAAGCGGTCGGCCGCCGACCATCTCGTGCGGGAGATCCGGCGCCTCCGATCGGCCGCGGGCCTGAGTCAGTCCGAGCTGGCCCGGCGGATCGGCTACACGCGCAACTACGTGTCACTGGCCGAGCGGGAAGGGCGGAACCTGCCATCGCGTGAACTGGTCGATGCGCTCGACCGCGGTCTGCACACGGGTGGCGATTTGCGGCGGCTTTGGGAGGCGGCGAAGCAGGAGCAGGCGGAGCTGCGGCGCGAAAACCAATCCCCGCGCACCAGTCAGCTCAGGGACGATGCGGTGCGCGTCGGTATGACGGCGCTAAGGCGGGCGCTGTTGGCTTGCGACGAGCCGGACGACGGTCCCGTTCGTCCGGAGCACGCCCTCCGAGCAGCTGTCTCCCAGGTGACAGAACAGCGTGTCCAGGCGCGCTATGCGCAACTGGTTGTTGATCTGCCGGATCTCCTGATGGAGCTGGGGCGGGCTCGCGACTTGGCGATCGATGAACGGGAACGCAGCAACACAACGGAGCTGTTGGTCCTGGCTTGCCGGGCAGCTGACGGCTTGGCTTTCAAGTACGGCTACACCGACCTCTCGAGCCAGATCATCACCGCCATGCGATTGGCTGCTTCCCAGATCGATCGACCTTTCCTTGATGCGGCCGTTGCCTATGTGCGTACTGAAATGTTCTTCGCCGTGCGGGATCTGGAAACGGCGCACCGCTCGCTCGTACGTGCCATCGATCGGATACCGGCTACTCGATCCACAGTAGACAGCGAAGCCGCCCGCGGATCGCTGGCGATGCGGGCCGCCGTCGTTTCCGCACGTGCGGGTAAGGCGGAAGAAGCAGGTGAGCACCTCGCTGAGGCGTATCGAGCTGCCGAGCACACGCCCGAAGGTGTCTACCTCGGAACGGCCTTCGGTCCTGCTTCGGTCCGGATTCACGAAGTGGCTGTGGCGCAGGAGCTGGGTGACAGCCCGACAGCGGTCCAGCGCGGCACCGGTTGGCACCCGCCTCGCGAGCTTCCGGCCGAGCGCCGATCGCACTTCTACATCGACTTGGCTCCGGCACAGCTCGAGGTCGGTCGGCCCGACGACGCTTTCGCATCGCTCCAGCTGGCCAAAGGCGTCGCGCCGCTCCACACCCGGGAGCATCCTCGGGTCAAGGCGGCACTGCGATCGCTCCTGCGCGGGCAGCGGACGGTCAGCGACGAGCTGGCGACGTTCGCCGCATGGGCTGACGTGTCGTGATCAGGTTCTGGCAATCAGACTCGGCAGCTCGTTCAGGGAGTCGATGACCCAGTCGGCGTTCGCCAGCACCACCGGGTCGTCCGCCCACAGGTGCCCCCAGGGACCGCGGCGGATCAGCGCGGTCCAGAGCCCGGCGGCGTGACCGGCGACGACGTCGTTGTCGCGGTGGTCGCCGACGTAGAGCAGCTCGCTGGGAGCGACGCCGGCGAGCTCGATGACGCGCCGGAAGAAGGCGGGATCCGGCTTGGCGACGCCCCACTCAGCCGAGGTCGCGATCGCGTCGACCGGGAGGTCGAGCTTGCGGAGCAGGATCCCTGCCTTCGCAGTCTGGTTGCCGGCGAGCGCGACCCAGAGCCCCTTCTGCTGGAGCTGGGTCAGGGCAGGCCGGACGTCAGGGTAGAGGTCGCTCTCGTCGATGTGCTCGCCGTTGCCGGTGTCTTCGCGACGCTGCCGCTCGGCGGCGACGTCGAAGTCCGGCTTGAAGTACCGGAACGTTTCGGCGTTGTCCCGGCCGGACGCGGTTACCGCCCCGAGCACGGTCGAGAACGTGTGCCGGCCGACGCCGATCCAGTCCGCCCAGGCGTTCCACTCGCGAGTGTCGTCGAGCACGGTTTCCCCGATGTCGAGGACGACCGCCCTCACCGGCATGGCGCTACCTTCCCGTAGGAGATGTTCCGCGCCCGAGTCTGTCACTTCGCCGCTGCTGTGGCGGCCTGCCCCCTGACCGAGACCAGCTGGAGCAGCCCCAGGTTGGCCAGGTCGGAGAGCGGGTCGCCCGTCGTGACCAGCGGGTCCGCCGACAACCCCGGTGTCAGCTGGCCGGTCGTGCCGCCGAGACCCAGGGCTTTCGCGCTCGCCGTGGTCACCAAGGCCCCGGATCGTAGTGACGCCCGAGCGCACGAGACGGTCCGCGGGTTCCGCCAGGTCGGTGTGGGTCGCGCTGGCCGCGGCCTGCACCGGTCAGGACCGGCGTCGAGGGCGAGGTGGAGTAGCAGTTGATCCGGCCGAGCAAGATGATCCCGCCCGGGAACGCGTGGCACTCGGCGGTGGGTGAGGCGACTACTTCGACTGCTGTGCGTGGCCCGAGGCCGAGAATGGCGCCGTCAGGAAAGAGCATGGCCCGTCGTGGATCCGGCGTCCGGCCGGGCCCGGGGAGGACCCGGTCGGCGGTGAGAAGCTGCTGGCGCACGGCGGGGGCGCTCAGGCCGGAACGCGCAGCTGGAACACGGCGATCTGCTGCATGAACGGCAGAACCTGTTCCAGCGGGGCGTCGCCGGGGAAGGGCCATTCGTCGGAGACCCGGGGGAGGCGTCCCAGGTAGCGGGCGACCGCGGCGGCCCCGTCTTCGTCTTCGATCAGTTCAGCGTGGCGAAGCTCGTGCTCGTCGGGCTCGACGACGCATCGGCCGGCTGCGAGCAGGTTGCGTACCCAGTCCCGACGGCGGTCTGGCGAGCAGACGTACTGGACGCCGCCGAGCTGCATCAAGGCGATCGGCACCGATCGTGGCTGGCCGCTGGTGCGGCCGGCGACCGTCATGACCCGCAGTGCGTAGTGGCCCTCGCGGTGGGGCTGCGGGTCCTGGGAGCGGATCCGCTCGAGCATCTGCTGGTTGCGGTGGCCGATCTCGGCGTTCGAGGGGGTGCTCACGACGCTCCTTCTCGGGCCAGTGCCCGTGAGAGGTGGATGAGTTGCCGGACATCGGAGTTGATGCCGGCGTCTTCGGGGGCCGCGACGAGCACGGCTGTCCGATTGGCTGGTTGGCGGCCGCTCGCCTGGTGTCGGAGTGCGCGACGGAAGGCACCGAGCTGTTCGTGGGCTGGGCGGTTGGGGTCGAAGCCCGCGTCGAGCAGCTGCGGGCTGAGCTGGAGGAGGCCGTCGCGGATCTCGATCACGCGTCGCCAATAGCGGTGGCCGACCTGGTGGGGGAGCAGTGTGTCCAGCCAGGCTCGCCTCGGGGCGTGGTCGAGCGTGTCGGCTGGGAACACCGCGTGGAGGGCCTGCCACAGCGGCCAGAGTTCGGTGTAGGCGCGACGCCGGCGTAGCCAGGTTTTTAGCGCGGCGAAGCGCGCCGCGAGACCGATGGAGAACACGCCGGCGAGGAACAAGAAGATGCTGATCGGAGCCAGCCGGTTGGTCAGTTGCGTCACCGGATACCCGAAGCCGGGATGGCCGGCCCAGCGGACGATCGTGACGACGGTTCGCGTGCCGGTTGTGATCGCTGCGCAGACGAGTGCGAAGGCGACAACGCGGAGGCCGAAGCGGGCACGACGGCCGGACTCGGCGGCGTACCGGAGGGCCCAGCGGCTCGTCTGCACGGTGGCGTAAAAGGTGTAGCTGTCGGTGATGAGGTAAAACGGCGCGACTCCGGGGTGGCTCATGTTGTTCGGCAGGACCCCGGTCAGCGGGTACGCGGTGTCGCGGAGCCCGGAGGGAAGCGCGAGAATCGCGGCCGTCATCGCCAGCCAGACGCTGACGAGGATCGCCGTCTCGATGCGGACTCGCCGCCATGAACCACCAGCCGAGAGCAGGAAGAACAGCAGCAGGGCGTAGCGCGAGGTGCTCAGCGCGAGGTTCGTCAGCAGCTTCACGGTGCTGGACGCGGGCAACTCGCCGAATACTGTTCGGACGAACGTGACGAAGGTGGAGGCGCCGAGCAGCTGGAACGTCACGCAGACGACGACCGCCCAGAGCGCCGGGTCCCGCGGTGAACGAGCCAGCCTGTAGAGGAACCAGGCCAGCACGAGCAGGAGGAAATTCGTCAGGTTCACAGCACGTCGACCGGATCGCCGAGGGACGTCTGCGCGCGGCGCGCCCGTGGCGATCGTCCCGGCAGGCTGATTTCCTGGGCCTTGACGGTCGCCTCCAGCAGGACGGTCGCCAGCGCCTCGGCTTCCTGCTCGTACTCGTTGTCGTACGAGGTGCGGCGGCGCAACGACCTGCGGATGACATCCGGAGGGATGTCGGGCAGCAGCTGGCGCCACATCGCGTCGTCGCCCTCGTCCGAAGGGTGATCGGCAAGAAGGTGGCCGAGCTCGTGGGCGATGATGTGCTCCTGGTGGAACCGTGTCGTGCCCGCTCGCTGGTAGAGGATGATGTCGGCCGCCGTTGTCTTGATCCACAGGCCGAACGGTCCCGGGACCTCCATCGGGATGCCCAGCAGGCGGATCGGTTTTCCACGGTGCTCGCCGAGCCGGGTACAGATCTCGGCCATCGGCGTCGGGCCTTCGACACCGGCGGCGTGAAGCTCGGATCGCAGCCGGCGCCGCAGGCCGGCTGTCCGCCGAGCGCGACGCACGCGCTGAACAAGGCTGCCCACGACGGTCCTCCCAGCCCGTAGTTGATCACCTGTGAACGATCGTTGCAGATCAGACGTGGTGTTCGGCACCTTGGACGGCAAGTCACCCGGACGTGTGATTTTCGCTGTCGCGGCTGGCTTGGAAGTCGATGAAGTCCAGGACAGTGGACAGGGCGTTCGGTGACAGCTCGCTCGCCCGGAAGGCGAGGTCGCTGATGCCTTGCCGGGACAGCCGGGCGAGGAGGGCGTACTGGCTCTGGATCTCGCGGGCGCGCTCGCTGGTGCCGAAGTATTCCAGCTCGACACCGAGATTCGTGGCAAGCAGCTGGGTGAGCCGAAGGCTGGGCTCGTTGGAGCCCTTGATCAAGCCGTAGAGGTGGCTCTTGGAAATGCTGACCTCTTCGGCGACCTCAGCCACCGTGTAGGGTCGCCCGTCGTCGTGCTTCTTTAGGCGAATCAGCCGTTCGAGCAGCACCCCGAATGGTTCTACGTCGCCGAGCGCGGGCCCGGTTGGTTCGGACACGCCCACCCCCTTCGAACCGGAGTCCGAAATACTGGACTATTGGTCGCAGAGCGTCCGGTTTGGTTGACTCTCCGTCCGGCGTTTCGTACCGTTCTTGTTGATCATTCCAACGTATCGGACACCGGGAAGTCCAGGAACTGCTGAAGCCCATTGTCGCTCGATCGGGTCCCCGCCCAGGTAGACGCGTCATCGGACGCGATCAGGTGCGCGGGGAGGCGCGATGAGGACGATCGACAGCTTCGCAGCGGCGGTGCACCGCAAGCGGAGAGAACGAGGTCTCACACTCGGCGAGGTCGCGACGAAGGCGGGCTACAGCGCGAGCTACCTCTCGAAGCTGCTGCACGGCCACCGCACGCTCCTGCCAGCCGTAGTCCACGACCTCGACACCGCACTGGCGGCCGACGGCGAACTGGACAAGATCGCAGCAGCACAACGTGGTGACGCGAGCCCGGTTGCGCGTCCCGTCCAGCTGCCGGCCGCGCCCGCGGACTTCGTTGGCCGCGGCGAACAACTGCAGGCCATGGACCGTGCGCTGGTGACGCAGGGGCGCCCGGGTGCCACCGTCACCGTCGTCATTGAAGGCGGCTTCTGGACGGGCAAGACCGCACTCGCAGTGCACTGGGCCGCCGGCGTTCAAGCCCGCTTCCCAGGTGGGTGCCTGTTCGCCGACCTGCGAGGCCTCGCCCCCGGTGCACCAGCTGACCCGGAAGAAGTCCTGGACGGATTCCTGCTGGCACTCGGCGTCAGCCCGGACGAGCTCGGTAGGTCCAGCCTGCAGGCCCGAATAGCCCGGTATCGCTCGCTGCTCGCCGAGCGGCCCGCGGTCGTGCTCCTCGACAACGTCGCCGACTACCGGCAAGCCGAGTGGCTCCTGCCCGGCGCCGGCAGTGTCGTGCTGGCAACCAGCCGGGAACGGCAGTCCGGGCTGCTGGCGCGCACGGGAGGCACAGTGATCGAGCTGCCGCCCCTGACGGTCGGACAAGGCCTCGAACTGCTCGGACGCCGCATCGGCGAAGCCCGAATGCGAGCCAGCGCAAGCGCCGCCGAACTCGTCGTCGAGCGGTGCGGCCGCTTACCGATGGCCGTTCTCGTCGCTGCCGAGCACCTCCAGCGGCACCGCGAGACGTCCTTGACCGAACTGGCCGAGCGCCTGGATTCCGAGAAGACTCGCCTCGATCTCTTCACGTCGAACGATCCGGCGGTGAACATCCACGGCGTAGTCGACGTCTCGTACCTGGCTCTGCCCGCGATGGTCAGGCGGGTGTTCCGGTATCTCGGCATCGGCCCGGCCAACGTCATCGGGCCCGAGTCGGTGGCCGTGCTCGCCGATCTGGATGTCGAGCGTGCCGAAGAGGCGCTCCGGATTCTTGCCGAGGCGCACCTGCTGGAGTCGTTGCCGGACGGCCGGTACCGGATCGGCTTTCTGCTGCGGGCTTACGCACACCAACGGGCTCTGGTGGAGGAGAAGCTCTCCGAGGTCGAGCGGGCTCACGACCGGACACTGCGGTGGTACGCCGCCGCAGCTTGGGAAGCGAACAACACGTTGTTCCCCAACTGGGCGGACAGCGGCTTGACCCCGAGGAACCCATCCGGAGTCGCCCCGACGTCGTTCAAGGCGGGCGGGTTCGAGTCTGCGATGCTCTGGTGCGAGCGGGAGGTGTCGACTGCTCTGCAGGTCGCGCGCAACGCCCAGACCCACGGCGCGAAGGACATCTTGTGGCAGCTGCCGACGGCGTTCCTGCCGTACTTCGTGCTGACCCGCAGCTGGAACACCTGGTTGGTCGCGGCCCATGACGGGCTCGCCGCGGCACATGCGGCCGGCAGCGAGGCCGGGATCGCTCGAAGCCTCGAGGCACTCGGCTGGGTCGAACACGAGCTGGGCCGGACCGACGAGGGCATCCTGCACCTCGAGGAGGCTCTTCGCCGTCACGCCGAACTCGGCGACGACCGGTCACGCGCCTGGACCGCGTACGGGCTCGGGCTCGCTTACGCCAGTTGCGGGCTTACCGACGAGTCGCGCGAAGTCCACGAACTCGCCGATCGCTTGTTCGTCGATTCCGGGACCAAGATCGGGCTGGCGGTGAACCGGGCTGCCCTCGCCGATGCCTGTGATCTCGTCGGCCAGACGGACAAAGCGATGGAGTACGCGCTCGACGCCCTGAACCGTGCGCAGACGTTCACGTCGAAAGCCGTCCTCGGCATCGCGCACCAACGTATCGGTGTGCTGCTCAGCCGGCGCGGCCACCACCGTTCGGCGCTCAAGCACTTCGACGAGGCCCTGGCCGTCCGCGGCCGGAGCTGGCAGCGCTGGGGAGCCGCCGAGACGCTGATCTCGCGAGCGGAGGCACTGCACCAGCTGGGGCAAGTCGAGCAAGCGCGCGAAACGTACCTGCAGAGCCTTGAGATCCTCGACGCTATCCGCGACGTACGGGCTCTGGATGTTCGCACGCGGTTGGCTTCCTTGGAGGCGTGCAGCGTCCGATCGGCTGGTTGGACACGTCGAACCTCAGCCACTGCCTAGCGAATCGCCACGCTGGGGGCGCGGTCCGCGTATCGCGTGTGCGCCGGGGGGACACGAAGACCGATGCGGTAGCCAGGCAGGCGGCCGCGGAGAGCGGTGCCCTACCGCAAACCTCGTCGGCCCGGTACGCGCGGAAGGCGCTTGACGCGATACATGACAGCGCGCCGACCTTCGCGGTGGTCGAGATACGGGACACGCCTTCGGGCGACCCCGAGGCCGTCACGATGCACCTCGTCTTCCGGGTGCACCACGACGGTTCCCAGGACGAGCTGTTTCCCGAGAAGCCGGTGACGGCGTGCTACGACGTCGGCTACAACTTCCGCGGCCTGGAGCGCGAGTCGAGCCGACGGGACTGCCCGGTGGGAGCCACGCCGCTCGATCCGCCGCCGATCCCGCTGCGGGAAGTGCCGAACAGCTTCGACCCCGCCTTGCAGTCGGTGCTCACCGGGCTCCCCTCGACCGTGACCGAGAACGAGCGACGCTGGTGTGGCGTCCCTTGTAGGACCAGGTCCAGTCCGGTGAAGTCCCATGCACGGCGACGACCGCCCTGGACCGGCAGGGAACCACTCCTCCGCGCTGACGCTCGATCCTGAAAAGGATTATCAGCTTGACACGACCGGCACAGCAGCGGCACTGAATCGGCACAACGCTGGGTTGCCAGATCGGTTCCTCAAAAGTTAGCCGAGGTCCAAAGTGGATTTATCGGAGCCATCGGATTTCGACTGGCTCAAGGAAATCCATGGAGGAACGATGAGTCCGCGAACTCTGCGCTCCAAGATCACTCGTGTTCTAGGCGTCTCGGCAGCGGCAGCGGCCGCGTGCGTGGTTGCCGCAAATCCCGCGGCTGCCGCACCTGGCGTCCAGCTCCGTGAGCAGTGTGGCTACCTGGGCTGGGGTGAATACCGGCACTGTGACGGTGGCACCGGATCTCGGGTGGATCTGGACGTCCAGGATATCTGGGGCAACCTCTACCGCTACTGCGTCGGCCCCGGGACGACCGACCTGCAGCCTGTCATCCGGTGGAGGGTGACCGGCGCTTGGTGGAACGGCGGCGTCGGTTGCTACCCGGGCTACGAGGGCCCGGCGTAACCGCAGACTTGAGGACGTCTCCCAGTCCTCGGCCAGTCGACGCGGTGGGCGTCCTTGCCCCTCTGCGGCGCCCTCCGCGTCGGCGTTGATCGCCGAACCCCAGAGCGGTACCGGCCAGCTGTGCAAGCACAACGATCCGAGGTAACCGATGTTCGACCCAGTCGATGACCGCACCGAGCCACCAGGACTGCGCGACGCCAGCTGGCTGCCGCAGTACCGTCTTGATGATCGAGCCGGCAGCTCCCAGCACCAGGTTGACAGTCGCGCCCCGCACGGCGAGGCAGGCATTCACGATGCCACCGGCATTGCGCTCGCGCTGATCTCCGTCCCCGCCGGCCCATGCTGGCCAGCGCGACGCCCCGGCGCGCCGCTCGTCCTTCCAATGAGTGAACCTCCGCCGCAGTGGTGTTCCGGGCCCGGCGGCCAGCTGATCATCGTAACGGGAGGGGAGTCCATGAACCTGCGTGAAGCCGTCCATGCCACCATCGCTTCGTCTGCGGCCGTCGTCTTGCTCGGGGCCTGCAGCGCGACCGAACCGAGCCGACCGGCGTCGTCGAGCACGTCGACGGCCACAACCGTGGTCCCGCGCCCGGCCGACCTTGCGAAAGAGCGCGCGACGGCCGCATACCTCGGCATGTGGCAAGACATGGCCGACGCCGCCGTGACCTCGGACTGGCAGTCGCCCAAACTCGCGCAGAACGCTACAGCCGACGCGCTGTCGAGGATCTCCCGCGGCCTCTACGCTGATCACTTCAACGGCCTCGTCACCAAGGGGCATCCCATCAACCACCCCACCGTCGAATCCGTCGAGCCTGCTGCGGCTCCGACGACGGTCAACCTTGTGGACTGCGGCGACGACAGCCAATGGCTCAAATACCGTGCCGATAACGGTCAACCGGCCAATGACGGCCCTTCTGGGCGACGCCACATCAATGCCATGGTGAAGAAGGCCGTGGACGGCTCATGGAAGGTCGTCGACTTTGCGATCCGGGACGTGGGCACGTGTTGATGCGAGCCCCAGTTGTCGGCGGGGTAGTGGTCGCAATGCTCTTGGCTTCGGCCGCAGAAGCCATGGGCGGTGGTTGGGGATCTGTCGATTGCGCCCAACAGTCTTCGCCGTACTGCGAGCTAGGAGCCGGTCGTAATGGCGGGAAGACACCGCCTGCAGTTCCGGGTGAGCCGGCGCAACCTCATCCGGCGCCGGGGCAACCGCGACCCTGGGGCGACAGCATCATCGGCGGCAATGACACGGCGGCGAAGTGCTCATATGTCCGGAGCAACTACCAGCCTCCGGCGAACGGCGTGCAGACCATCGCGTTCCACGGCGTGCGGCGAAACGGCGCCTCGGTGCTTTTCGCGGAGTTCAGGCGTCAACAGCCGACCGGTTCCTGGTACATCTACCGGTGTTCCGGCCCAGGTGTGCACGACGGCCTGTATCGGGCTCCGATCTGGCTCCCGGACGGCCAAGTTCCGGTTGCCGCCGCGTTGCCTTCGCCGCAAGAGCTGGCCGACCAGGCGCGGGCCCAGCTGCGGTTGCCGACACCCCGGATCGAGGCGAATCCGCCCAACGACAAGCTCGTGAGCCTGCCGACCTGGATGTGGCTGGACCGCAGTGGCTGGAACACGCGGCAGGCCACCGCTGCCGTACCGGGCGTGTCGGTCACCGCGGTGGCCACACCGGCCACGGTCTCGTGGTCGATGGGCGACGGTGAGGACGTGACCTGCTCGGGTCCCGGAAGTCCCTACCCGGCCGGTGGAGATCCGCGGGCGCCTTCGCCTGACTGCGGCCACACCTACCGCCGATCGTCCGCTGCGGTGCCAGGGCAACACTTCGCCGTCAAGGCAACCGTGCACTGGACGGTGACCTGGTCGGGTGCCGGAGCCAGCGGCACCTTCCCGGATCTGACGACTTCGGCGACCGCGGCTTTCCGCGTCGCCGAAGTGCAGGCACTCGGTACCGGTCACCGCTGACACCAACCATTTCCGCGAACGAACGAATCCAATTCTTGCTGCGCGTCAACGCTTTCGGTGATGCGCGGCGCGGTCGAACCATGCCTGGGGAGGCACGTCATGACCAGCACGAGTCAACGTAGTTCCGGAGCCGACGTGGGTGCCGTGGCCTGGTTGGGGAAGAACGGTCGGCTCGCTGCCGTACCGACCGGTCGCCGGGCGCGACGGCGCTTGCCGCATCTGCTGGTGGGTGTCCTGCTCGTCGTAGTCTGCGTCGGTGGGGCGCTGTGGTGGGCAGCCAGCGCTCACGACCGCGTTTCGGTCCTGGCCATCGCCCGGCCCGTGAACGTCGGACACGTTCTCGAGCTAGCCGACGTTCACCAGGTCGAAATTTCTGTCGCCGACGGAGTTGCCACCATTCCGGCTGACCAGGCGGGCACCGTGCTTGGCAAGCCGATGGCCACCAGCCTCACCGCCGGCGCGCTGCTCACCCCAGGCAGCCTTGGGCCCTCGACGATCCCCGCCTCCGGCAAGGCGGTTGTGGCGGTGGGCCTCAAGACAGGCCAGTTCCCGCTCGAACTCGTTCCGGGAGCCCCTGTCCTCGTCGTGGTTGCGGCGTCTTCGTCGACGACGGCGCTTCCGACCGTACAAGGCAGCGGCGACGGGCCGACCTGGCCGGCGACGGTGACCGGCGTGGCGCGGGCCGAGAACGACCAGACGACGGTGATCTCGCTGCAGATGCCCAGCGCCACCGCGCCGGCGCTCGCACGCGTGCCGGCCGGACAGGTCACGCTGGTCATGCTCGCGGGTGGTGAGCGCTGATGTTGATCGTCCTGACCAGCGTGAAGGGCTCACCCGGCGTCACCACCTTCACCGTGGCGCTGGCCGCGAACTGGCCGGCCACCGTCCGCCGGCTGGTGGTCGAGTGCGACCCGGCCGGGGGAGACCTTGGCCAGCGTTTCGGGCTCGCGCCGTCGCCTGGCCTGCTCAGCCTCGCCGCCGCGGCGCGCCAGCCCATCGAGGCCAATGCCGTTTGGAATCACACGCAGCTCCTCACCGACGGGCTGTCGGTCGTTCCCGGACCAGCTGGTGGACCACAAGCTCGTGCGGCGTTGAGCACTTTGGTGCCGGCCGGCTCGCCACTTCACCGGGCTGCGCGCGAGCCCGGGGTGGTGGTGTTCGCCGACTGCGGGCGACTGGACCCCGGATCGCCAGCAGAGCCGATGATCCGGCAAGCCGATGCGCTGCTCCTGATCGCTGGCACGCACCAAGACGAACTTGCGCACCTGGCGGCCCGGCTTCCGGAACTCGGCCGGGCAGCCGCTCGTCCGTCGCTCGTCCTCGCAGGCCTGGGCCACCCGACGAAGGAAGTCGAGCAGCAGCTCGGCATCCCGGTCATGGCCCGGATCCCTTACGACCCGACCGCGGCCACGAGCCTGACCGGGCACGCGATCCCGGGACGCACACGCAAAGGCGGCCTCGTCCGAACCGCCGTCGAGGTGGCACGAACCCTCGCGGCAGGAGGGGCATCGATAAGAACTCCCGGACCGGCCTTCGGGCGGCACGTGCCGGGCGTCCCACCCCAGCGTGTCCCGGCGTACGGGGTCCGGATCGCACCTGACCTCCCCGAAGTCGGGCTGCCCGGAGAGGAGGTCTCGCCATGACCGTGCTCGACGAACATCGCCGCCCGTCTGCGACCAGCCCGGAGACGCGGCTTCGCGCTGTCTTCCACCACGCGCTGGCTACCGAGTTGCCGCACCGGGCCGAAGTGGAGAGCACCCCGATGACGGCTGAGCGCCGTCGGGAGCTCGCCCGGGAGCTCCTGCGGTCCGCAGGAGCTGCGCACAGCGAGGCTGAACTGCAGGCCGGCCGTGTGCTGCTGCCGCCAGGCGAGGAGAGGCGAGTCGCCGAGGCCGTGCTCGACGAGGTCTTCGGGCTCGGCGGGCTGCAGCCGTTGCTGGCGAACCCGAAGGTCGAGACGATCAACGTCAACCGCTTCGACCGGGTCTTCGTCCAGTACGCCGACGGCTCGCGGGCGCAGGTCGCGCCGGTCGCGGCCTCGAACGACGAGCTGACCGACCTGGTCCGGACGCTGGCGGCCCGCGCCTCCTCGGAGGAGCGCCGCTTCGACCGGGGCTCGCCTGCGCTGAACCTCCAGCTACCCGGAGGCGAGCGGCTCTTCGCCGTGCTCGGGCTCACCGCCGAAGGCGTGACGGCGTGCTCGATCCGCCGGCACGGCTATTTGACCACGAGCCTGGCCCAGCTGCGTCGACGCGGCACCCTCGACGTCGGCCTCGAGCGGTTCGTGCGTGCTCTCGTCCGGGCGCGCAAGAACATCCTCATCACCGGCGGCGCCGGGTTCGGCAAGACGACCTTGCTGCGCGCGATGGCCGCTGAGATGGACCCGTTGGAGCGCATCGTCACCGTCGAGGACGCCTTCGAGCTCGGTCTCGGGCTCGACCCGCAGCTGCACGCCGACGTCACGGCGCTGCAGGCCCGTGAGGCGAACATCGAGGGCGCCGGCGCGATCAGTCAGGCCGAGCTCGTCCGCTGGGGCCTGCGGATGTCGCCGGACCGCGTCATCGTCGGTGAGATTCGCGGGCCCGAGGTCATCCCGATGTGCAACGCGATGTCCCAGGGCAACGACGGCTCGATGGCGACCTTGCACGCGAGCAGCTCGAGGATCGCCTTCACCCGGCTCGCCTCCTACGCCGCGCAGAGCGCGGAACGGCTGTCGCTGGAGGCGACCGCGCTGCTGGTGGCCTCCAGCGTGCACTTCGTCGTGCACCTGGACAAAGCTACTGACCGCACGACTCGGGTGATCTCCTCGATTCGCGAGGTCGTCGACGCCGACGGCAACTCGGTCGTCTCCAACGAGGTGTACCGCCCCGGCGCCGACCGCCGGGCTCGCCCAGCCGCCGGAGCGCTCCGCGCGGACACCCTGGACGACCTCATCGAGGCCGGGTTCGATCCCGAGCTGCTAGCCGAGCCGAACGGGTGGTGGGCGACATGACCACCACCGTCGTCGCTGGCCTGGCCGGGCTTGGCACCGCCGTCGGGCTGTTGCTCGTCCTCGTCGGCCTCCGTGGCCCGGAGCTGGCTCGCCGTCCACGGTCGGCGCCGCCCTGGCGAGTTGATCGGACGTGGGGTCTTCGGCTGACGCTCGCGCTGGGTGCCGGCCTGCTGACCGGTGTCGCGACCGGGTGGCTCGTCGGGGGAGTGCTCGCTGTCGGGGCGGTCTGGTTCCTGCCGCGGCTGGTCGGCCCGGATCGCGCTCACGTGCGTCGGGTCGCGCGGATCGAGGCGGTCGCGTCGTGGACGGAGATGCTGCGCGACACGCTCTCGGCCGCGGCCGGACTGGAGCAGGCGATCCTCGCCACCGCTCCGCTGGCGCCCGCCGCGATCCGCGATGAGGTGGCCGCGCTCACGTCACGGCTGCAGAACGGGCATCGGCTCGCGCCGGCGTTGCGGCAGCTGGCGGAGGAGCTGGCCGACCCGACTGCCGACCTGGTCATCGCCGCGCTGGTGCTGGCCGCCGAGCACCAGGCGCGGCAGCTCGGCGAACTGCTCGGCTCCCTCGCGGAGACCGCGCGGTCGCAGGCGGCGATGCGAATGCGCGTCGAGACAGGCCGCGCTCGCACCCGAACCTCCGTGCGGGTCGTCGTCGCCACCACCATCGCCTTCGCGGTGGGCGTCGTGGTGTTCAACCGTGCCTACCTGACGGCCTACGACAGCGCGCTCGGCCAAGCGGTCCTGCTTGTCATCGGTGGCCTGTTCGGTACCGGCTTCGGCTGGCTGGTCAGGATCGCCGCCGGCCGCGCCGCTTCGCGCGTGCTGTCGCTCGGCGAATCGGACGCCGGAGCCGCAATTCAGTGGGACGGTGAGCGCGCATGATCCCGGTCATCTGCCTCGGGCTGGGTACCGGCATCGGCTTGTGGATGCTCCTGGCCTGGGCAATCCCGTCGCGACCATCGCTTCACGAGCACCTCTCGCTGGCGGACTCTGCTGCGGCTCCGGTTGTAGACGTTACGGAGGCCGGCTCGGTGGTGGCCGTGGCGCGACCGCTCGTTCCCAGCCTGCGGAGGCTCGGCCTGCCGGGGGAGAAGCTCGAACGCGATCTGCGACTTCTCGGGCGAGGTGCCGACACGCACCTTGCCGTCAAGGCCGTCCACGGCTGCGCCGGCCTGGTGACGCCGCTCTTGCTTCAGGGCTTGCTCGCGCTCGCGGACGTGCCGGTCAGCGTCGAAGTCCTCTTGGTCGCCGCGTTTCTGCTCGCTGCGGTCGGCTTCCTCGCTCCCGACCTCGAGGTTCGCACCAAGGCGGCGCGAGCACGTGCAGAGTTCCGCGGCGCGCTTTCGGCCTTCCTCGACCTGGTCTGGATCACCCTCGCGGGCGGCGCCGGGGTCGAGGTCGCGCTCCTGGCAGCCGCCGAGGTCGGACGCGGGCCCGCGTTCGCCCAGCTGCGCCGCGCGCTGGACGCCGCCCAGCTGACCCGCACCACCCCATGGTCGACGCTCCGCCGACTCGGCGAAGAGCTGGACATCACCGAACTCGCCGAGCTCGCCGCATCGATCTCCCTTGCCGGCACCGAGGGCGCCAAGATCCGTACCTCCCTGGCGGCGAAGGCCAAGGCGCTGCGTACACACCTGGTCGCCGACGCCGAAGCCGATGCCCAGGCGGCTACCGAACGCATGGCCTTGCCGGTGACGCTGCTGTTCCTCGGCTTCCTCGGATTCATCGCCTACCCGGCCCTGACCCAAGTCCTCAGCGGCCTCTGAAAGTCCACAGGAGACATACCATGCTGACCTACTGCCGAACGCTCTGGACCCTCGCTTCTGCTCGCATCCTCTTGTTGTGCAAGGACAAGGACCGCGGCGAGATCACCACCACCGTCATCGTGACCGCCCTCATGGCGGTGCTGGCCATCGCCCTGATCGCGATCATCGCCGCCAAGCTGACCGCCAAAGCCAACAGCATCGACCTCGGCCTCGGCGGCTGACATGCCAGCGAATCCGGTCAACGCGACGGCTCGGCGCGATCGCCGCGTCCTCTCGGGAGAGCACGGCGCAGTCGCGGCCGAGCTGGTCATCGCGACGCCCCTCTTGCTGCTCGCCCTGTTGGCGATCATCCAGTTCGCCCTCTGGTCGCACGCGACCCATGTTGCTCAAGCCGCTGCCGCGGAAGCGCTCGCCGCGGCCCGCGCCCAGGACGGTACCGCCGCAGCCGGCCACGCCGCCGGTCGGCAGCTGCTCGACCAACTTGCGCAGGGGCCGCTGCGGTTCTCGCAGATCGACGTCGAGCGCACCGCGACCTCGGCTTCGGCCAGCGTGCAGGGCGAGGTCGTTGCGGTCTTGCCCGGCCTGCACCTGCACGTGCACGCCGAAACCGCAGGCGAAGTCGAGAGGTTCGTTCCGGACGTCTGATCGAAGGGAGGAGAAACCATGTCACTGCTCGAAAAACCGGATGCGGTGACCGTTGGTGACTTCGCTGACGGACCGGACATCATGCTGTGGAATCCCGCTGTCACGTCGAAACGCTGGCGTTGTCAGGTTCTTCGGGTCTTCCTCGCACGGTGCCTCTCGACTCGCTGCGCGCTGGGGATTCTGGTCCTCGCGATGGTAGTCGGTACGGGTGCCACGGAGAGCCTCGGCGGTGCATTGGCGGTCGGTGGCGCCATCGCGCTTCTGCTGAGCGGTCTCTGCGACGCGGGCATCACTGCGGCCTGCCTCGCGACCGAGCACCAACACGGACGTCGATGCGCTCTGGAACGGTCGCCCGGGGAATTCTTCCTCCGCAGTGACGACTTCCTCGACCTCGGCCCAGCGGCGCACCGCACGGCCGGACTCCTGATCGACCTCACCGGCGAGCTCCACACCACGGCAGCACGCGACTGGATCGACCCCGAGCTGCCCGGCCGAGTCCACCAAGCGGTCTGGGACGCGCTGACACGTTTGATCCGGACAGCGCCTGCTCGCCGGCACGCCGCGCGGCTCGTCGCGATGCCAGGCGAGGCCGACCTCGCGGCCACGACCGCCACGGCGATCGCCGATTTCGACGGTCTGCTCGGCGAGCTGCTCTTCCACCTCCAGGGCTGCGTCACGCTCACCCGGGCGTGGGAAGCCAAGCTTCGCCACGCGGAACTCGTCGAGAGCACCAGCGCCGTCGAGGCTGAGCTGCGCGCCGCGTCGATCGGCATGCTGGTCGAGGTCGCCGAGGAGCTGCCGAAGGCCGTCTTCGCGTACGTCACTGCGGCCCGCGACCTGACCGGCGCTGGACGGTTCCCATGGGAACTGCCCGCCGCGGAGCCGGTTCCATGACCGCGGCACAGCCTCGCTGGGGCGTCGGCCGGTGGCGCGCCGAGCGCGGGTCGGCGACCGTCGAGGCGGTGCTGATTGCGCCGGTGCTGGTCATGCTGCTGGTGTTCGTCGCCGTGGTCGTCCACCGTGGCGTTGACGCCCGGCTGCGGCTCGACGACGTCGCGCACCAGGCCGTGCGCGCCGCGAGCCTACAGCGCACGCCGGCGGCAGCTGCCGCCGCGGCTCAGGCGACCGCCAGCTCGGCGCTGGCACACGCCGGCCTGGTCTGCCGCCTCGCCGAGGTCAGCACGACGGCCTCGGCAAGCCCAGGAAGCACCGCCGAGGTGAGCGTCCGCTGCACCGTCGACTTCGGCCAGGCGCTCGTTCTCGGTGTCCCCGGCAGCCGGACGCTCACCGCCGAGGCCAGCGAGGTCGTCGACACCTACCGATCAAACCACCGTGAGTTCACGAATTCTGAAGGCCGGTTGAGAGGGAACTGACGTGTGTCCGATGTGGATGGCGGTGTGCGAGCGCGTCGGTTGGGGAACTGGCGGTGGTTCAGGGGCTGGCTGGGGGCAG
>NZ_JADWPD010000002.1 GCF_017308975.1 Amycolatopsis sp. MtRt-6
CCGACGCGCGCCGCGCGGCCCCGCCGCCGGCCCGGCGCCCGCAGCCCCGGCCGGCCCCGCGCGCCCGCCGCAACTCCTTCCGCGGCGCGAAGGTCGCGCTGGCCGTCGTCTCACTGCTGGTCATGGGCCTGACCGGGTACGCGTGGGCGGCCATGCAGGGCCTGGTCAACGGGCTCAACTACGTCGACGTCGGCACCGGCGACAGCGGTGGTGACAAGCCCGCCGACGGCGCCCGCGACATCCTGCTGGTCGGCCTCGACAGCCGCACCGACGCCCAGGGCAACCCGCTGCCGCGCGAGGTGCTCGACGAGCTGCGAGCCGGCGACGCCGACGGCGAGCTCAACACCGACTCGCTGATCTTCGTGCACATCCCGAACGACGGCAGCAAGGCCGTCGCGATGTCCCTGCCGCGCGACTCCTACGTCGACATCCCCGGCTACGGCAAGCACAAGATCAACTCCGCCTACGCCCGGGCGATGCTGCAGGCGCGCAAGGACCTGCAGAAGCAGGGCGTCACCGACCCGAAGGAACTCGACGTCAAGGCCAACCAGGCCGGGGCGAAGGAGCTCATCCAGACCGTCGAGAAGCTCACCGGGTCGACCATCGACAACTACGCCGCGGTCAACCTGCTCGGCTTCAGCGAGATCACCAAGGCCATCGGCGGCGTCGACGTCTGCCTGAACAACAACGTCAAGGACCAGTACTCCGGCGCGAACTTCACCAAGGGCCAGCACACGATCTCCGGTGTCGAGGCCCTCGAGTTCGTCCGGCAGCGCCACGGCCTGCCGAACGGCGACCTCGACCGCGTCGTGCGCCAGCAGGTGTTCATGGCCGGCATGGCGCGCAAGGTGCTCTCGGCGGGCACGCTGACCAACCCGGGCAAGCTCAACGACCTGATCGAGGCGATCAAGAAGTCGGTCGTGCTCAACCAGAACTGGGACATCTTCGGGTTCGCCCAGCAGATGAAGGGCCTGACCGGCGGCCAGCTCGAGTTCCGCACCATCCCGGTGAAGAACGTCGAGTACCGGACGCCCGAGGACGGCGTCGCGATCCAGGTCGATCCCGCCGAGGTGAAGCAGTTCGTGCAGGGGCTCACCGGGCCGCCGCCGGGCGAGTCGGCGCCGCCGGCCCAGCAGGCCGACCCCGCCAACAAGGCGACCACGGTCGACGTCCGCAACGCCTCCGGCCGCACCGGTCTCGCCGCGAACGTCGCCAAGACCCTCGAGGCCAAGGGCTTCACCCCCGGCGAGACGGCCAACGCGACCGCGCGCAAGACCACGGTGATCTGGGTGCCGAAGGGCGCCAAGGACAAGGGCGAGGCGGTCGCGGACGCGCTGGGCGGCTCGCCGACCGTCCAGGAGGACAAGAGCGTCCAGTCCGGGCACGTGATGGTGTTCCTCGGCGCCGACTACGAGGACACGGGCTCCAACGCGAGCGCGGGTGCCGGTGCCGCGGCGGGTCCGACGTCGCAGGCCGCGGCGCCGCCGCCGGCCGCCAACGACAGCGAGAAGCCGATCACCGCCGAGGGCGTTCCCTGCGTGAACTGAGCCGGTCGCCGGGACCTCGTTAACCCGTTCGGCCTAACTCGCGCAATCGGTATCAAAGACATGCCCGAAATCGCGTAAGGGCGCGCCCCCAGCGCACTTACATACGCGTGAGGGTGCACTTGCACGGGAATTATCACGCCCGTGCGGTGCCGTGGGAGCGCACGGCAGGGGACATTGATGTGCTGATCGACGCTGAGGAGTACCAGCGGATCCTCGGAGACGAGCTCCGCAAGCTCCGGCGCAGCCGAGGGTGGACGCGCAAGGAGCTGAACCAGCACTTGCAGAGCGAGATCTCGCTGCAGACGCTGGCCACCTACGAGCTGGGCACCAGACAGTGCTCCGTCGTGCGCCTGGTCGAGCTGTGCGTCGCGATGGACGAACTGCCCCAGGACCTGCTGGCCAAGGTGCACCGCCGGGTGTTCGTCGACGAGCCGGGCCGGGTCCGCGTCGACCTGCGCAAGGTCGTCGCCGACGCGCCGCCCGACCTGCAGCCGCTGCGCCGCTGGGCCGAGGACCGGCTGCGGCAGGCCGGCGAGCAGAGCGGCGGCGAGGTCGCCCTCGACCTGCCGGCGCTCGAGCGCATGGCCGAGCTGTGCAGCCTGCCGACCGTCGACCTGATCGCCCGCCTCCGCCGCTACACCTCCCGCTGATCCCGGGGCGGGTCCCTCACCTCCCCGAGGGACCCGCTCCGTCAGCCGACCAGGAAGTCCTCGCGCCGCACCTTGCGCGTGTCCAGCCAGTACCGCCAGGTGAACCCCGGCCAGATCGTCCGGTTGACGCCCCGCGCGTCCAGGTACCAGCTCTTGCAGCCCCCGCGGGTCCAGACGCCCTTCGCGAGCTTGCGCTGGATCTGCGCGTTGAACCGCTCCTGCACCTCGGGTTTCGGCTCGATCGCCCGGCCGCGGGCCAGCCGCAGCGCCTCGGCGACGTAGGAGATCTGCGCCTCGATCATGAACACGACGGAGTTGTGCCCGAGGCCGGTGTTGGGGCCGAGCAGGAAGAACAGGTTCGGGAACCCGGCGACGGTGATCCCGAGGTGCGTCCGCATCCCCTCGGCCGCCCACTCCTTGCCGAGGTTGCGCCCGTCGCGGCCGACGATCTCCAGGTCGTCGAAGGCGTCGGTGACGTGGAAGCCGGTGCCGTAGATGATGACGTCGGCCTCGTGCTCGATCCCCGCGGCGTCGACGACGCTGCGCTCGCGGACCTCCCGCACGCCTTCGGTCACGACCTCGACGTTGTCCCGCGCCAGAGCCGGGTAGTAGTCGTTGGAGACGAGCACGCGCTTGCAGCCCATGGTGTAGTCGGGGGTGACCTTGCGCCGCAGCCGCGGGTCCGCGATCGCGCGGCGGATGTGGCGCCGGGCGATCCGCTGGCCGAGCTTCATCACCCACGACTGGCCGTTGAAGCCGATCGCGCGCGCTTCGAGCAGCCAGTAGAGCAGCGTGCGGTAGGCGCGCTGGGCCGGCGGGAACGCCTTGAACAGCGCGCGCGTCCGGCCGGACATCTCGTGGTCGGCCTTCGGCATGATCCACGGCGGCGTCCGCTGGAACAGCGTCAGCTCCGCCACCTCGGGCGCGATCTCGGGCACGAACTGGACCGCGCTGGCGCCGGTGCCGATGACCGCCACCTTCTTGCCCGCGAGGTCGACGTCGTGCCGCCACCGCGCGGAGTGGTAGGCCGGGCCCTCGAACCGCTCGATCCCGGGCAGCTCGGGGATCATCGGCAGGTGGAGCGCGCCGACCCCGGCGACCAGCGCGGTCGCGGTGAACTCGTCGCCGCCCCTCGTGGCGACGTGCCACCGGTTCTCCTCGGCATCCCAGCGGGCGCCGGTCATCTCCTGCCCGAACCGGACGAACCGGCGCAGGTCGTGCTTGTCGGCGACCTCGCGCAGGTAGCGCCAGATCTCCGGCTGCGGCGAGTAGGCCCGCGACCAGTCCGGGTTCTGCGCGAAGGAGAACGAGTACATGTGCGACGGGATGTCGCAGGCGCACCCCGGGTAGCTGTTGTCCCGCCAGGTGCCGCCGACGTCGTGGGCCTTTTCGAGGATGACGAAGTCCTCGCGGCCCTCCTTGCGCAGCTGGATCGCCATGCCGAGACCGGAGAACCCGGTTCCGACGATGACGACCCCGGTCTCCGTGCGGTTGCCCATGACGCCTCCGGGTTCCTGTTACTCGTCGTCCATCTTACTGGGAGTAGGTTACCAGCGGTAGAGTGTGACCCGTGACGACCGCGAAGCGCAAGCGCATGCCCAGGGCCGACCGGATGCGGCAGATGATCGAGGTCGCCGAACAGGTCTTTTCGACCCGCGGCTACGCGGCGGCGTCGATGGACGAGATCGCCGAACTGGTGGGCGTCTCGAAGCCGATGCTCTACGAGTACTTCAACTCGAAGGAAGGCCTGCTGCTGGCCTGCATCCGGGAGTCGCGGGCGGTGCTGCGCGAGGTCACCGAGCAGGCAACCGTCGGCGCGGTGGACGCCGAGGACGCGCTGCGGCGCGGCCTGCTGGCCTTCTTCGTCTTCATCCGGGAGCGGCGCCAGGCCTGGTCGCTGCTGCGGCACGAGATGGTGCTGATCGGCACGACGGCCGCGGACGAAGTCGAGGAGACCCGCCGCCAGCAGACCGACCTGATCGCCGCGCTGATGAGCGGCCACTTCGACAGCGGGGACGACCTGCGGGCCGAGGCGGCCGCGGAATTCGTGGTCGGCGCGTGCGAACGGCTCGCGATCTGGTGCGAACGGCACACCGAAGTGAGCCCCGAGATGGCCACCGAATACGCCATGGACGTGCTGTGGAGCGGCCTGCGGGGTCGTGCACGTTAGCTTGCGCGTGCATTAGGCCATCTGGTCGTTACTCAGCGCTGTCGTGTCTTGTGACACAGAGTTGCTCTACTGTTCTTATGACACGGTAGAAAGTGTGCTGGACTTTCACGGCCGGAGGAGGGGCTCGGGAGTCACGTCACGAAAGTGCGGTGACCGAGTCACGGTTGTGTAAGGATGTTGGCGAGGGAGAGGGGTGTGAGGCAGATGGTGGAAACGATCACGGCGACGTACGTCCAGGAAGACGCCGACTGGGCCATCAAGGTCAGCGGCCTGGGCAAGGAGCTGACCGCCCGCGCGCCCGGCATCATCGCCGCGCGGGACCGGGCCGACCAGCTGGTCGAGGAGCTCGCCGGCGACGTCAAGACGACGGTGGTGCACCTGCTCAACGGCAGCGCGCTGGACTTCACCAGCGCCTACATGACGGCCCGGCTGACGCTCCCGAAGCTGCCGCCGCTCGAGGTCCCCCCGCCCGGCAGCGTGCCGAAGCAGCAGACCCCGGCCTCGGCGGACAAGAAGCCCCAGCTGCCGCCGAGCAAGCAGCTCCCGAAGGCGGTCGAGGACCGCAAGAGCCCGGCAGCAACGCCGGCGCCCGCCGCGGAGAGCAAGGCGCCGGCGAAGCAGGCCTGAGCCGCTACTTGAGAAGCTTGCGCACCAGCAGGACCAGCACGAGGACGCCCGCACCGATCAGCGGGAACTTCACCTTGGGGTTGTCCAGCTTGGCGCGCACGCCGTCCTTGGCCGCGTCGGCGAGCTTCTTCGGGTCGGCCTTGACGGTGAGCTGGTCGAGCGTCGCCGCCAGGGCGGTCCTAGCCTGCTCGATCTCACGCTCGATCGTCTCGGGATCGCGGGCCACGTGTCCTCCTCGCCGCATGGGACTTCCACGGCCCAACTTAGTCGACCGCCCCGCCGCCTCCGCACCGGCCACGCCGCACGCTAGGCTGCCAGGTGCCGGGGGCCCGTACGGGTGCCGGGGGCCCGTAGCCCAATTGGCAGAGGCACACGGTTTAGGTCCGTGCCAGTGAGAGTTCGAGTCTCTCCGGGCCCACCCCCTTCAGCTGCGGAACGTCCGGCGGTAGGTGTCCGGCGGCACCCCGACCGTCCGGTTGAAGTGCCTCCGCAACGTCGTCGCCGTCCCCATCCCGACCGCTTCCGCGACCGCGTCGACGCTCGCGTCCGTGTTCTCCAGCAGCTCCTGAGCCCGGCGGATGCGCTGGTTCAGCAGCCACTGCAACGGTGTCGTGCCCGTGGCCGAGCGGAAGTGGCGGCCCAGGTGACGTGAGCTCATGTTCGCCTGGCGGGCCAGGTCCTCGACCGTCAGCGGCCGGTCGAGGCGGGCCGTGATCCACGGGAGCAGCGCGGACAGCGGGTGGTCGTCGCGGCTCGGGACCGGTGCCGGGACGAACTGGGCCTGGCCGCCCGCCCGGTGCGGCGGCACCACCAGGAGGCGGGCGATGGCGTTGGCCGCCGCCGGGCCGTGGTCGGCGCGGACCAGGTGGAGGCACAGGTCCATGGCCGCCGCCTTGCCCGCCGAGGTGAGGACCTGGCCGTTGTCGACGTAGAGCACGTCCGGGTCCACCGTCACCGCCGGGTAGCGGGCGGCGAGGACGTCCGTGTGGGCCCAGTGCGTGGTCGCGCGCAGGCCGTCCAGGAGGCCGGCGGCCGCCAGGACGAACGCGCCGGTGCACAGCGACGCCACCCGGGCGCCGCGGGCGTGGGCCGCCCGCACCGCGTCGACCAGGTCGGCCGGCGGGGCGCTGTCGACGTCGGCCCAGCCCGGCACGATCACCGTGTCCGCGCGCGTGAGGCGGTCGAGGCCGTCGTCCGGCTCCAGCAGGAAGCGGCCCACCCGCACCGGGGCCGAGCCGCAGACCGCGAAGCCGTACCGGGGGTCGTCGCCGAACACCTCGGTGGCGATCGTCAGCTCGAACGACAGCATCCCGTCGGTGGCGGCGAGCGCGACAGCGTGCATGTCCGAAAGTGTACGCAGCACGTCGTTCCGGACACTGGTGACGGCGTTCGGCCGACGTCAGGATTGCCCCATGACTTCGGTACTGGTTTACGGCGCTTACGGCCACACTGGCCGCTTCGTGGTGGCTGAGCTGCGGGAACGCGGCTACGACGTCGTCCTTTCCGGACGGAACGCGGCGAAGCTGCCGGGCGGGCGGCCGGCCTCGGCCGACGACCCGGCGGCCCTTGACCGCGCGTTCGAGGGCGTCGACGCGGTGATCAACTGCGCCGGCCCGTTCGCCGAGACGGCTCCCCCGCTCGTCGAGGCGGCCATCCGCGCCGGCGTCCCGTACGTCGACGTCGCCGCGGAGATCGAGGCGAACATCGACACCCTCGCGCTGACCGCCGACACCGCGGTGGTCCCCGCGATGGCGTTCTTCGGCGGCCTGGCCGACCTGATGGCGACGGCGGCGATGGGAGACTGGACGGCGGCCGACGAGGTGCACGTCGCCTACGGGCTCAGCGGCTGGCGCCCGACGGCCGGCACCCTCGCCGCGGGCCAGGTGTCCCGCGAACGCCGTGGCGGCAAGCGCATCCGGTACGCGGGCGGGCGGCTGGAGCACCGCGACGACGCCCTGCCGGCGAGCGAGTGGGCGTTCCCCGAGCCGCTCGGCACCCGGCCCGTCTTCGGCGAGTTCTCGATGGCTGACATCGTCACGATCCCGCGGCACCTGCGGGTCCGCGACGTCACCAGCTACATGACCGTCGACGCCGCCCAGGGCTTGGCGGCGGCCGGCGAGCGCGACGCGGCCGAGACGTTCGTCGTGGACGTCGTGGTGCGGGCGGGGGACGACGAGCGCCGGATCGTCGCGCGCGGCGAGGACATCTACGCGGTGAGCGCGCCGCTGGCGGTGGAGGCGGTCGACCGCATCCTGACCGGCCGCACGAAGGTGAAGGGCGTCGCGACGGCCGGGGAAATGTTCGACGCGGCCGGCTTCCTGCGCGCGCTGGCGCCGCACATCACGGTGGAACGGCCCTGACGTCCGATCCGTTCAAGACGGCCGCCCGCGCCGGGTGCGACGCTGGCGGTATGTCCGTGAACCTTTCCGCGGCGGCGTCCTTCATGGCGACGCACGCCCGCCTCCTCGACCGGCGCCGTTTCGAGCTGCTCGGCGGCGCGACGAACGCCGACGCGGTGCTGGCCGCCGTCGACGGTTACCGCAACCCCGACGGCGGCTACGGCTGGGGCCTCGAACCGGACCTGCGGGCCCCGGAAAGCCAGCCCGGCGGCGCCCTCCACGCCTTCGAGGTGTTCGAAGAGGTCGCCCCGGCGACGACACCGCACGCCGCGCGGCTCTGCGACTGGCTCGCCACGGTGTCCCGGCCGGACGGCGGCCTGCCGTTCGGCCTGCCCGTGGCGGACCCGGCCGGCTGCGCGCCCTTCTGGGTCCAGGCCGATCCGGCGGCGGCCACCCTGCACAGCACCGCGTTCGCCGCCGGCGTGGCCCTGCGCGTCGCCCGGCACGACCGGGCCGTGCGGGAGCACCCGTGGCTGGCCGCGGCAACGCAGTACTGCTTCCGCGCCATCCGCGAGCTTTCCGCGCCGCCGCACGCGATCGCGTTGTCCTTCACGGTGCAGTTCGTGGACGCGGCGCACGATCTCCACGAGGAGGCGGCCGCGCTCCTGACGCACCTCGCCGGGTTCCTCCCGGCCGACGGCCTGGTCCCGGTCGAGGGCGGTTCGGCGGGCGAAACCCTCCGCGCGCTGGACTTCGCCCCGCTGCCGGACCGCCCGGCGCGCGCGTTGTTCGGCAGCGACGTCATCGATGCCGAACTGCGGCGGCTCGCGGACGCGCAGGAGGACGACGGCGGCTGGCGAGTGGACTTCGGGAGCTTCTCGCCCGCGGCGGCACTCGAGTGGCGCGGTTACGCGACCGTCCGCGCGGTGTCGGTCCTGCGCCGTCACGGTCTGGCCTGAGGTTCTACACGGGCGGCGTCGAGGTTCACCCGACCGTGGTGAGTCGGGAGTGGACGGCCGCCCGCGGCTTCCGGCGTGCGTGACCGAACGCGTACTGTGACGGTGAGGAACCGGCTCCCGGAGGTGAAGCATGGCGTCGCGCAACCCGTTGCGCTGGATCGCCCGCTGGGCGGACTGGTTCGAGGAGCGCGGCGTGTACGTGCCCGGCGAAGAGAGCCGCGCGGTCGACCCGGTCCGGGATTTCGGCTGGCTGATGACGGCGTGGGTGGCCGGTGTCGCGATCTTCATCCTCTTGTTCGCGCTCGCGGTTTAAGTGGCATGTAGGCAGTGATTGTCACCAGCCGTGCCGTTCCGGTCACGGATTGGCCACGGGGTGGCACCAGGTGCGCGACAACCCCCGGTTGCGCCTCGTAACCCCGCGCGATCACGGCCAGAGTGGAGCGGGTTCCCCCGGCAATCCCCCGTTGCCGACGGCACCCCGACCCGCCGACTGGAGTACCCGCAATGGCGCTCGCGCGCACCCGCAAGATCATGTTCACCGCAGGACTGCTCGGCCTGGCGGTGGCGTGCGGGGTCCCTTCGGCACACGACGGCACCGCGGCACTCGGCGCGGCCGGCTCCCCCGCGGGTGCCGGTGCCACGGCCTCCCCCGCGGGCAACGACCTCAAGTTCGGTGCCGACCACCGCTTCGCCAGCGGCCTGACCATCTCGGTCGGCTCCCCGCAGTCGTTCCGGCCCAGCCCGTCGGCGTACCCGCAGAGCCCGCGCGGCGCGGCCTTCGACGTCCAGCTGACCAACAACGGCTCGACGACGTACAAGCTGTCGGGCCTCAACGTCACGGCCACCGCGGGCGGCGCGGCGGTCAAGCAGGTCGTGGACACCACGCAGGGCTTCACCGGCATCACCGACGCGGGCAAGGACGTGCAGCCGGGCCGCTCGGTGCACATCACGCTGGCGTTCGCGGTCCCGCGCGAGCAGACGCAGCTGCGCCTGCAGATCCGGCCGAGCGCGACCGAAGCCGTCGCGGTCACCTACTGCGGCCCCGCCTGAGCCGTCGCGGCTAGGCTCGGGCCATGACCGAGCGCCTTTCCCCCGGTGACGCAGCCCCGGACTTCACCCTGCCCGACAGCGAGGGCAAGGAGGTGTCGCTGCGCGACTTCCGCGGCCGGTCCGTGGTGGTGTACTTCTACCCGGCGGCGAGCACCCCGGGCTGCACCAAGCAGGCCTGCGACTTCCGCGACAACCTCGCCGAGCTGAACGACGCCGGCTACCAGGTCATCGGCATCTCGCCGGACAAGCAGGCCAAGCTCGCGAAGTTCGTCGAGAACGAGAGCCTCACGTTCCCGCTGCTGGGTGACCCCGAGAAGAGCGTCATCGAAGCGTGGGGCGCGTACGGCGAGAAGAAGAACTACGGCAAGACGTACCTGGGCGTGATCCGGTCGACGTTCGTCGTCGACGCCGACGGCAAGATCGCCCACGCCTTCTACAACGTCCGCGCGACCGGCCACGTGGCGAAGCTCATCCGGGACCTCGGCCTCGCTTCTTGACCTCCAGGTTGGTCGAGGTTCCAGCATGGGTGCATGACCGACTTGACGAAGGGCGTGACCGAGCTGGTCCTCGAGTCACGTGACCTCGAGGCGTCCGAACGCTTCTACACCGAAGTGCTGGGCCTGCCCGTGGTTCTCCGCTGGGAAGGCCCGGCGTGGGCGGGCCGCGAGGCGATCTGGGTGCAGTCCGGCGACCGCACGCGGATCGGGCTGTGGAAGCCGTTCACGGGCATCGCGGGCGCGCGGCCGGGGAAGAACGTCCACTTCGCGATGACGGTCGCCGAAGCGGACTACGAGGCCGCGGTGGCGCGGGCCCGCGCCCGGGGCGGGCACGTCGACGAGGTGTACTTCGGCGACGACCCCACGGCCCCGGGCCAGCGTTCGGCATACGTCACGGATCCGGACGGCCACGTCGTCGAGCTGTGGACCCGGGACGTCGCCACGCAGACCGACGCGGGCGCCCCGCACGCCGTCACGCCGGGTGTTTTCGGGGTCTAGCCCCTGGCCAGCTCGCGCAGCGCCGGGAGCAGCGCCCGCAAGGCGAGCCCCCGGTGCGAAACCGCGTCCTTCTCCGCCGGCTCCATCTCCGCCGACGTCCGCGACTCACCGTCCGGCCGGAAGATCGGGTCGTACCCGAACCCGTTCACCCCACGCCGTTCCCGGACCAGCGTGCCGCGCCACTCGCCCCGGACCACCGTCTCCTCGCCCGAGGGCAGCACCAGGGCCGCCGCACACACGAACTGGGCCCCGCGGCGGTCGTCCGGCACGTCGGAAAGCTGTCGCAGCACCAGATCCAGGTTCGCCTCGTCGTCGCCGTGCTTCCCGGACCACCGGGCCGACAGCACCCCCGGCATCCCGTTCAGCGCGTCGACGGCAATCCCCGAATCGTCCGCAATGGCAGGCAACCCGGTCGCTGCGACAGCGTCACGAGCCTTCGCCACCGCGTTGCCCTCGAAGTCCGGCGCCGTCTCGGGTGCTTCGGGAAATTCGGGAACGTCGGCCAGACCGATGACCTCGAGACCCGTGAGTCCCTCCGCCGCGACGATCCGCCGAAGCTCGCCGAGCTTCTTCGCGTTGCGCGTGGCCAGAAGCAGCTTCGTCACTTCGAGCCCTTCTTCTTGTCTGGACGCGGCTCCGGCAGCTCGCCCGGGTACGGCAGCGCCAGGGCCTCGTTCTGCAGCCGGGTCAGCTCCGCGCAGCCCGCCAGTGCCATGTCCAGCATGGTGTCCAAAGTGGACCGGGCGAAGGTGGCGCCCTCGCCGGTGCCCTGGACCTCGATCAACGTGCCCGCGTCGGTCGCCACCACGTTCATGTCGACCTCGGCGCGCGAGTCCTCTTCGTACGGCAGGTCCAGCCGGACCCGGCCGTCGACCACACCGACGCTCACCGCCGCCACCGAGGACGACAGCGGCTGCGGGTCGTTGAGCCGGTTCGCCGCGCCCAGCCAGGTGATCGCGTCCGCGAGGGCCACGTACCCGCCGGTGACCGCCGCCGTGCGGGTGCCGCCGTCGGCCTGGATGACGTCGCAGTCGATGACGATCGTGTTCTCGCCCAGCGCCGCCAGGTCGATGCAGGCCCGCAGCGAACGGCCGATCAGCCGCGAGATCTCGTGCGTGCGGCCGCCGATGCGACCCTTCACCGATTCGCGGTCACCGCGTGTGTTGGTCGCCGACGGCAGCATCGCGTACTCGGCCGTCACCCAGCCGAGGCCCGAACCGGCCCGCCAGCGCGGCACCCCTTCGGTGACGCTCGCCGCGCACAGCACCCGCGTGTTGCCGAATTCGATCAGCACCGACCCCGCCGGCCACTGCTGGAACCCCCGGGTGATCTTGATGTCACGGAGCTGGTCGTCGTTCCTGCCATCTTTACGAGCCACAGGTGCACTCTATGACCGCACCGCTCAGACGTCGTAGACGGCACCCTGCTTGACGACCTCGGCGCCGGGGAACCCGGCCGACGCCTCGGCCAGCACCGCGCCGGCGTCGGTCCACGGCGCGATGTGCGTCAGCAGCAGCCGCCCCACACCGGCGTCGCGCGCCAGCTCGCCGGCCTGTTTACCGGACAGGTGCACCCCCGCCGGCCGCTCCGCCGAGTCGGTCCAGGACGCTTCGGCGAGCAGCAGGTCGACGCCGTCGGCGAGCTCGTTCAGCGCCGCGCACGGCCCGGTGTCGCCGGTGAACGCCAGGATCCGGCCGCCGTAGGAGATCCGCAGGCCGTACGCCGGGGTCGGGTGGTCGACCTCGACCGCGACGACGTCGAACGGCCCGATCCGGAACGGCTCCGGCCGCAGCGGGTGGAAGTCGTAGACGTCGGAGAGGTCCGTGACGGCCCGCTCGGTCTCGTTGGGCGCGTACGCGTTGGCCAGCCGCGTCGGGGCGTCCGGCGGCGCGTACAGCGGCAGGAGCCGCGGGCGCGCCGGGTACGGCGGCGCCGGGTGGTAGCGCCGCAGGACGGTGAGCGCGCTGACGTCGGCGCAGTGGTCGGGGTGCAGGTGCGTGAGGACGAGGGCGTCGAGGTCGAACGGGTCGGCCACGGCCTGCAGCTGCGCGAGCGTGCCGTTGCCGAGTTCGAGGCCGAGCAGGAAACCCTCGGCCTCGACCAGGTAACCGGACGCGGCGGCGTTCGGCCCGGGGATGCTGCCGGAGCACCCGAGGATGGTCAGTCGCACGACGACACCCTAAGCGTCCACCGCCGCGATCACGCGGTGGTGGGAGCGAGGACACCCGGGGCGAACCCCATGAACCGCTGGGCGAGCCGGGTGAACGGCTCGGCCGAGCCGGTGGCGACGAACTCGTGCCGCGGCGCGGTGTCCCGGGTGGCCAGCAGGTCCCGCTCGGTGAGCACCCGGACGAGGTCCTTGGCGGTCTCGTCCGCGCTGCTCACCAGGGTGACTTCCTGGCCCATCACGATCTGCAGCACGCCCTGCAGCAGGGGGTAGTGCGTGCAGCCGAGCACCAGCGTGTCGACCTGGGCGTCGAGCAGCGGCTGGAGGTAGCCCTGCGCGAGCCCGAGCACCTGGCGCCCGGTCGTGATGCCGCGCTCGACGAAGTCGACGAACCGCGGGCAGGCGACGCTGGTGAGCGTGATGTCCGGCGCGGCGGCGAAGGCGTCTTCGTAGGCCCGCGACCGCACGGTGCCCTCGGTGCCGATCACCCCGACGCGGCCGGTGTGCGTCGCCACGACGGCGCGGCGCGCGGCGGGCAGCACGACCTCGATCACCGGGACGTCGTAGCGCTCGCGCGCGTCGCGCAGACAGGCCGCGGACGCCGTGTTGCAGGCGATCACCAGTGCCTTCACGCCGCTCTCGACCAGCTCGTCGAGCGCCGCGAGGGCGTAGCTGCGGGCGGTGGCGATCGGGAGCGGGCCGTACGGGTTGTGCGCCGTGTCGCCGACGTAGCGGAGCTGCTCGGCGGGGAGCTGCTCGAGGATGGCCCTCGCGACCGTCAGCCCGCCGACGCCGGAATCGAACACGCCGATCGGGGCATCAGCGGGCGGAGACGTCACGCTTCGAGGTTACCCGGGGCGGCCTTGCCCGACCGGCGGGTGGTCAGCCAGGCCGCCAGGACGCCGGCCAGCGCGCCGAAGAGGTGGCCCTGCCAGGAGACGCCGGGGTTGCCCGGCAGCAGCCCGGCCAGCATGCCGCTCCACACGCCGAGCAGCACGACGGCGACCACGATCTGCCCGGCCGCGCGGTTGAAAAGGCCGCGGACCAGCAGGTAGGCGAGCCAGCCGAAGGCCAGCCCGGACGCGCCGACGGTGACGCCGTCCGACGGCCCGACCAGCCAGACGCCGAGCCCGGACACCACCCAGATGATGGCCGTGACCAGCGCGAACCGGCCGATCCCGGCGGCCATCGCGAGGAACGAGAACACCAGCACGGGGACGGTGTTCGCGAACAGGTGCGACCAGCCGGCGTGCAGGACCGGGGCGAACAGGACGCCGTCCAGCCCGGACAGCGCGCGGGAGTGGATACCGCCCTGGTCGAGGTCGCCGGGGAGGATCACGTCGACCAGCTCGACCAGGTACAGCAGCAGGGTGAACGACAGCGCGACGATCGCGGCCGCCGCCGGTTTCGGCGGCAGCACGCGCTTGGCGACGTCGGTTTCCGGGGCGGGGTGCACAGTGCTCACGTCTTCGAGGCTAGGCGCGTCACCGGCGCTCCACCTCGGGTGAAATCCCTGATCCGCCGGTTTTGTCGGTGGTCACCGCTAGCTTGTCGGGCATGGACGTCATCGGTTATCTCGCGCGGCTCGGCCTCGATCCCGAGCCGCCGGGCCTGGACGCGCTGCGGCGGCTGCACGCGGCGCATGTCGAACGCGTGCCGTACGAGGCACTGGAGATCCAGCTCGGGCGGACGACCCCGCTCGAGCCGTCGGCGTCGCTGGCGCGGATCCTGCGCGGCCGGGGTGGGTACTGCTACCACCTGAACGGGGCGTTTTCGGCGCTGCTGCACGCGCTCGGCTACCAGGTCACGCGCCATTACGGCGGGGTGCAGGGCAGTGCGGCCGACGCGCCGAACGTCGACCGCAACCACCTGGCGCTCACTGTCACCGGCCTGCCGGCCGACCCGTCGGCGACCTGGCTGGTGGACACCGGGCTGGGTGACGGCATCCACGAGCCGCTCCCCCTACGGGAAGGCACCTACGCCCAGGGTCCGCACACCTACCGGCTCCGGCCGTCGGAGGTGGCGCCGGGTGGCTGGCGGTTCGACCACGACCCGTCGGGCAGCTTCGCCGGCTTCGACTTCGCGCCCGGCCCCGCGGAGATGGCCGGCTTCGCCGAGAAGCACGCCTGGCTGTCGACGGCGCCGGAGTCCGGGTTCGTGCGGGTCTGCGTGCTCCAGCGGCGCGACGCGCAGGGCGTCGACACGCTGCGGGCGCTGACCCTGAACCGCCACGGCAGCAAGGAGCTGGTGGAGTCCCCGGCGGACTGGTGGGCGGCGGCGGGTGACGTGTTCGGCATCCCGCCGGCGCAGTTCACCGCCGAGGAGCGCGAGCGGCTGTGGCGGAAGGTCGTCGCGCAGCACGAAGCGCACACGGGCGGCGAGGCGGTGGTCAGCGTGTGAAATCAGGCCGGCGGGACCGGGAGCGGGGTCGTGCCGAGCGCGTAGTCCACCGCCGCCTCGGCGTGCAGGCGCGTCGTGGGGAAGGTCGGCACCGGGGAGTCCTCGGGGCCGACCAGCAGCTCGATCTCGGTGCAGCCGTAGATGACGCCCTCGGCGCCCGCGCCGGCCAGCCGCGCGATCACGCCGCGGTAGGCCTCTTTCGAGGCCTCTTCGACGACGCCGAGCACGAGCTCGTCGTAGATGATCCGGTGCACGAGCTCGCGGTCTCCGGCGTCCGGCACGAGCACGTCGAGACCGTGCGCGGCCAGGCGGTCGCGGTAGAAGGGCTGGCCCATGGTGAAGCCGGTCCCGAGCAGCCCGACCCGGCGGACCCCGGCGGCCTTGATGGCCGCGGCGGTGGCGTCGCCGAGGTGCAGCAGCGGGATGCCGAGGCCGTCTTCGAGCTGGGTGGCGACCTTGTGCATGGTGTTGGTGCAGAGCACGACGAAGTCGGCCCCGGCGGCCTCGAGCGCCTTGGCGGCCCGGTTCAGCTCGGCTCCGGCGTCGTCCCAGCGGCCCTCGGCCTGCATCCGCTCGATGGCGGCGAAGTCGACGGAGTAGAGCACGGTGTGCGCGGAGTGGAACCCGCCGAGGAGGGTCTTCACCCGCTCGTTGACGAGCCGGTAGTACTCGATCGAGGATTCCCAGCTCATCCCGCCGAGCAGTCCGATGACCTTCATGCCATCAGGATGCCTAAGCCCAGAGCTGCCCGTCGAGCCGTTCGGCCGCCTCGTCCAGCGAACCCGCGTAAGCCCCCGTGGACAGGTACTTCCACCCGGCGTCCGCGACGACGAAGGCGACGTCCGCCTGCTCACCGCGGGCCGCGGCCTTCTCGGCCACCGCCAGTGCCGCGTGCAGCACCGCGCCCGTCGAGATGCCCGCGAAGATGCCTTCGTGCTCCAGCAGCTCCCGGGTGCGCCGCAGCGCGTCGTAAGCGCCCACCGAGTACCGGCCGTTGAGCACCGAGGCGTCGTACAGCTCCGGCACGAACCCCTCGTCGAGGTTGCGCAGGCCGTACACCAGCTCGCCGTAGCGCGGCTCGGCCGCGATGATCTGGACGTCCGGCTTGGCCTCGTGCAGGTAGCGGCCGACCCCCACCAGCGTCCCGGTCGTGCCGAGGCCGCCGACGAAGTGCGTCAGCGTCGGCAGGTCCTTGAGCAGCTCCGGGCCGGTGCCGCGGTAGTGCGCGTCGGCGTTGGCCGGGTTGCCGTACTGGTAGAGCATCACCCAGTCCGGGTTGGCCTCGGCCAGCTCCTTCGCCCGGCGGACGGCCTTGTTCGAGCCGCCCGCGGCCGGGGAGAAGACGATCCGGGCGCCGTAGGCCTGCAGCAGCTGCTTGCGCTCGGTGGAGGTGTTCTCCGGCATCACGCAGACCAGCCCGTAGCCCTTGAGCTTGGCGGCCATGGCCAGCGAGATCCCGGTGTTGCCCGACGTCGGCTCCAGGATGGTGGAGCCACGCCGCAGCTTGCCTTCACGCTCGGCGGCTTCGATCATGGCCAGCGCGGGCCGGTCCTTGATCGAGCCCGTCGGGTTGCGGTCCTCCAGCTTGGCCCAGAGGCGCACGTCGTGCGTGGGCGAGAGCCGGGGCAGCCCGACCAGCGGGGTGCCGCCGAGCGCGTCGAGCAGCGACTCGAAGCGAGCCATCGATCAGCCACCGGCCACGGCGGGGAGGATGGTCAGGGTGTCGCCGTCCTTGACCTCGGCCTCGAGGCCACCGGAGAAGCGCACGTCCTCGTCGTTGACGTAGACGTTGATGAAGCGGTGCAGCTTCTCCTCCTTGACCAGGCGCGCCTTGATGCCGGCGTGCCGGGACTCGACGTCGTCGATGATCTCGAGGACGGTCGCGCCCTTCGCCTCGACGGACTTCTCGCCGCCGGTGTGGGTGCGCAGGATCGTCGGGATGGAGACGGTCACGGCCATGGGTTCTTACCTCCGGTGGGTTCTTACACGCAGACGCCGGTGGCGCGGCGGTTTATTCCGGGCGGGCTAGTCGATGATCTCGACCGGCTCCTCGGTGATCTCGGCGTCCACGATCCGGTACGACCGGAACTCGTGCACTTCGGGGTCGCGGGTGGAGACGAGCACGTAGTGCGCGTCCGGCTCGGCGGCGATGCTCGCGTCGGTCCGCGACGGGTAGGCCTCGGTCGCGGTGTGCGAGTGGTAGATGACCACGGGCACCTCGTCGTTCGCGGCCATCTCGCGGTAGAGCTTCAGCAGGTCGCCGGAGTCGAATTCGTAGAACGTCGGCGAGCGGGCGGCGTTCAGCATGGGGATGAACCGCTCGGGGGAATCCGAGCCTTCCGGCCCGGCGATCACCCCACAAGCCTCGTCGGGATGGTCACGACGGGCATGGGCGACGATCTCGTCGACGAGTTCACGGCGGATCCGGAGCACACCGACATCTTAGGTGGTGGACAAAGCCGGTCCAGATGATGAGACACAGCCCTCACCAGCGGTTCAGGCGAACGCCTCCGGCCAGACGTCCCGGTAGGCAGGCACCCCACCCGCCGTGGTCGCCGCCAGGAGCCCGTGCACCATCGCCCGCGCGAACACCCGGGCCGCCGCCGAGCACAGGGCGTCCAGCGCCGCCGGGCGGGCCGGGAACTCGGCCGGCAGCTCGTGCGCTCCCGTGGCCAGCGCGAACACCGTGTCGCCGTCGAACATCGAATGCGCCGGCCGCACCGCCCGCGCCAGCCCGTCCTGCGCCGCGACCGCGATCCGCCGCGCCTCCGCCTTCGACAGCGCCGCGTCGACCGCGACCACGCCGATCGTCGTGTTCAGACCCGTCCGGCGGGACGGCAGCGAGGCCGCCCGCGAAGGCCACGTCACCCCGAAGTCGCCGTGGTCGGCCGCGTACGCCCGGCCCGTCGAGAGGTCCACGGCCTCGCCCGCCGCGTTGACCGCCGCCAGTGCCCCGACCACGTACGAGCCCACGACCTCGCTCGCCGAGCCGATCCCGCCCTTCAACGACCCCACGGCCGCCCCCGCGCCCGCTCCGACCGTCCCCACAGCGAAGGACTCCGAAGCCGCTTCGCACGCCGCGTAGCCGAAGGAAGCGTCGGGCCGGTTGCCCCACTCGCTGCGCGGCAGGTCGAACAGCACGGCCGCGGGCACGATCGGCACGACCTCGTGCGGCTGCGCGCCCACCGGAAAGCCCAGGTTGCGCTCGGAAAGCCACCGCATCACGCCGTCGGCCGCGGCGAGGCCGTACGCCGACCCGCCCGAGAGGCACACCGCGTTGACCCGCTGCACCAGGTTCTCCGGCTCCAGCAGGTTCGTCTCCCGCGTGCCGGGCGCGCCGCCGCGCTGGTCGACCGCGCCGACCGCGCCCTCGGGCACCAGCACCACCGTCGTGCCGGTGGCCCAGCCGTCGCCGACCCGCTCGTGGTGCCCGACCAGGACACCCGGCACGTCGGTGATCATCCCGTCAGCGCCTGGATCAGCGTCTCCTGCACCCACGTCAGCCAGTGGTAGACGCCCAGGTGGGGCGCCCGCGGGTCGTCCTCGGGCAGCTCGTCGGGCATGTCCTCGGTGACGTCGAGCGCGGTGCCGAGCGCCAGCCGGACGTCGTTGAGCGCGCCGAGCCACGCGTCGGCCTGCTCCTCGGTCAGCCGGACGTGGCCGCCGTCGCGGGGCAGCGTGTCGAGCACGATCTTGGCCACGCCGACCTTGATGTCGAGCAGCTCCGGCTCGTGCAGCGACCGCATCGCCGCGACCGAGTCGATGTCCTCCCGCGACGGGTTGTCCGGGTCGAGCTTGTGGAAGTCCGGGAGCAGCCGCGAGAGCACCGGGTCGTCCGGGGACTCGGTGGGCCCGGTCCGGATGCCGGTGAGCTCGGCGAGCTCGTCCTGGGGCGCTTCTTCGGCGCGCGCGGTGAGCATGTCCTCGAGCTGGCTGACCAGCCCGCGCAGCACGGCCGCTTCCTGCTGCTCGAACCCCGCGTGGATCACCGCGCCCTTGCGCCGCCATCCGTTCACGAGGGCTGCTCCATGGTGGCCCAGAGGCCGGCCGCGTGGAGTTTCGCCACGTCCGTTTCCACCTTCTCCTTGCTGCCGGACGAGACGATCGCCTTGCCCTTGTGGTGCACGTCCAGCATCAGCTTGGTGGCGTGGTCGCGGCTGTAGCCGAACAGCTTCTGGAAGACGTAGGTCACGTACGACATCAGGTTGACCGGGTCGTTCCAGACCACGGTCCGCCAGGGGGTGTCCGACTCGGCGACTTCGGCACCGGCCGGTTCGACCTGCGTCTGTTCGGATGCGACAGGCGTGGACATGCACCCCATGGTGTCACGGGGGTGACGGGGTACGCCGCGCCAGGTCCGGCCATGTGGGTGAATAGGCTTACCCCATGGGTTCACCGGAGCCGGTCACGGCCAGCACTGCGCTGCTCACCGACCACTACGAGCTGACCATGCTGGGCAGCGCGCTCGCCGACGGGACGGCGGAGCGGCCCTGCGTATTCGAAGTTTTCGCCAGGAGGCTGCCGGACGGGCGGCGCTACGGCGTCGTCGCGGGCACCGCCCGTGTCCTCGACGCGATCGCGGACTTCCGCTTCACCGACGCCGAACTGGCGCAGCTGGAGGCCACCGCGGTCGTCGACGACGCGACGCTCGCCTGGCTCGCGGACTACGAGTTCTCCGGTGACATCGACGGCTACGCCGAGGGCGAGTTGTACTTCCCCGGCTCGCCGATCCTCACCGTCACCGGCTCGTTCGGCGAGTGCGTGCTGCTGGAGACGCTGGTGCTGTCGATCCTCAACCACGACAGCGCCGTCGCGTCGGCGGCGGCCCGGATGTCCGGCGCCGCGCACGGCCGCCCGATCATCGAGATGGGCGGCCGCCGCACGCACGAGTACGCCGCGGTCGCGGCCGCGCGCGCCGCCTACCTGGCCGGCTTCGCGACGACGTCCAACCTGGAAGCCGGCCGCCGCTACGGCATCCCGACGCGCGGCACCGTCGCGCACGCCTTCATGTTGCTGCACGACAGCGAGGAAGCGGCCTTCCGCGCCCAGGTGGACAAGATGGGCGCGGACACGACGCTGCTGGTCGACACCTACGACATCACCGCGGGCATCGAGACGGCGGTCCGCGTCGCCGGGCCCGAGCTCGGCGCGATCCGGATCGACTCCGGCGACGTCGGCCCGCTCGCCCGCCGCGCCCGCGAGCAGCTGGACTCCCTCGGCGCCAAGGACACCCGGATCGTGGTCTCCGGCGACCTCGACGAGCACGCCATCGCGGCGCTGCGCGCGGAGCCGGTGGACGCGTACGGCGTCGGCACCTCGGTCGTGACCGGTTCCGGCGCGCCGACCGCCGGCATGGTCTACAAGCTGGTCGAGGTGGACGGCAAGCCGGTCGCGAAGCGCAGTGCGCACAAGGAGTCCCGCGGCGGCCGCAAGTCCGCGCTGCGGCGCCACCGCGGCACCGGCACGGCGGTCGAGGAGGTCGTCTGGGCGACCTCGGGTGCCGCGCCGGAGCCGGAGGCGAACGACCGGCCGCTGCAGATCCCGCTGATCCGCGCTGGCCGCCCGGAGCCCGGCCTGCCTACGCTCGACGACGCCAGGCAGCGGCTGCGCCGCGGCCTGGTCAGCCTGCCGTGGGAGGGCCTCAAGCTCTCGCACGGCGAGCCCGCTATTCCGACGCTGTTCTTGTAAACGCCGCTGTCTCTGAACGGAGTTCGACCGATGGGTACCGCGCTGATCGTGGTGGACGTGCAGAACGACTTCTGCGAAGGGGGTTCGCTCGGCCTGCCGGGCGGGGCCGCCGCGGCCGCCGCCATCTCGAAGCAGGCCGCCGAAGGCGGGTACAGCCACGTCGTGGCCACCCGGGACAACCACATCGACCCCGGTGACCACTTCAGCGAGACGCCGGACTTCAAGGACAGCTGGCCGGTGCACTGCGTGGCCGGCACGGCGGGCGCGTCGTTCCACGCCGCGCTCGACGTCGTCCCGATCGGCGAGGTGTTCTCCAAGGGCGAGTACACCGCCGCGTACTCCGGCTTCGAGGGCGCGGCCCGCGACGGGAAGTCCCTGGAAGCCTGGCTGCGCGAGCACGACGTGACCGACGTCGACGTCGTCGGCATCGCGACGGACTTCTGCGTCCGCGCGACGGCGCTCGACGCGAAGAAGGCCGGCTTCGGCGTGCGGGTGCTGCTGGACCTGACCGTCGGCGGCTCACAGCCCACCGTGGACGCGACGCTGAGGGACTTCGACGAGGCGGGCGTCGCGTACACCGGCACCGCTCCCGTGCCGCCGGCCGCGTGAAGGACCTGCGGGCGGCACTGGCCGAACACCGGCTCGTCGCGATCCTGCGGGCCGGCGACGCGTCACGGTTCGCCGACGCCGCGATGGTGCTGCACGCGGCGGGCGTCCGCCTGCTCGAAGCGACGCTGACCACGCCGGGCGCGCCCGCGGCCATCACGGCGCTGCGCCTGGCGCTGGGCGAAGACGCGCTGATCGGCGCCGGCAGCGTCCGCGAACCGTCCGATGTGGACATCGCGGTGGACGCCGGCGCCGCGTACCTGATCACGCCGACGGTCAACCCGGCGGTCCTCGACCGCGCCGCGGCCCTGGACACGCCGGTGATCTGCGGCGCGCTGACGCCGACGGAGATCGACCAGGCCTGGCGGCTCGGCGCGGCCGCGGTGAAGGTGTTCCCGGTCGCGGCGGTGGGCGGGATCGCGTACCTGCGCGCGGTGCGGGCGCCGCTGCCGGACGTCCCGCTGGTGCCGACCGGCGGCGTCCACCTGGCCGACGTCGAGGGCTACCTGCGCGCGGGCGCGATCGCGGTCGCCGCGGCGACACCGCTGCTGGGCGACGCGCTGTCGTCCGGCGGCAGCCTGCCGGACCTGGCCACGCGGGCGGGCGAGTTCGTCGCCGCGACCGCCCGCTTCGCCACCTCCTGACCACCCGGCTCAAGCGCCCCAATGTGGCCTTGGTTGCGTTGAACGCACCCAAGGTGGCCTTCGGTGCGGTCAACGCACCGAAGGCCACCTTGGGGCGCTACTTCTTGCCGAACGGGTCGCAGGCGGCCGTGCCCAGGTAGATGTCCCCGCTCGCCGGGCCGCCCTGCGGGAACAGCTTGATGTGCGCCGCGTGCGTCACCAGGCTGCCGTCCGGCGGCTGGGGCGTCACGGTCTCGTTGAGCACGACCGTCGCCAGCGCGGTGCCGGCGGCGCCGCCGGGGATGACGATCCGGTAGTTCGGCGGGATCTCCGCCGGCACGGCGATGCCCTCGACCGCGCCGATCGCCACCTCGCCGAGGCTGCCGGTGGCCGTCGTCGCGCACTTCGCCGAGTACGTGCGCACCGTGATCATCGGACCGCCGTAGCGCTGCAGCACGGTCGCCCGGAAGCGGCGCCCGGACGCCTGGGCGATCGACACCGCACCGGACCGGCCGCAGCCGGTGTCGCCCGCCCCGAACGCGGCGATGTCGCCCGTGGCGCCCCCCTGCGTCCAGCCCTTGTACGGCCCGTCGACAGTGCATTTCGCCAGCTCACCGGTGACGATGTGCTCGTTGTCGATCGTCACGTCCACCGAGCCGGACGACGCCCATCCGGTGGACGTCACCGGGGCCGCCGCGCCGAGGAGCGGGACGGCCAGCGCCGTCACGGTCAGCAACCGATATGTCCTCTTCCTGGCGTTCCGCATGCTCCGGCCTCCTCGGTCCCGTGACAGATCGCAGCTGTGCTCTTCGTCATCGGCCGGTCCGGCGCCCACCCTGATCGGGTCCACCCGGACGAGTGGCCGGTGAGGAACGCAACTAGGGGGCGCCACGGGACGGTAACGAGCGTTAACCTCGGGCGTCGCCTGTTCACCTCGGGAGGTTTCGTGTCTTCGCTGTCCTTCGCCGGCAAGCGGCCCGTGCTGGCCGACCTGGTGCCCGGCTCGCTCGTGCGGGACATCGCGCTGGTCGCCGGCGGTGCCGTGCTCACCGGCGCCGCCGCGCAGCTGACGATCCCGGTGCCGGGCAGCCCGGTGCCGATGACCGGCCAGACGTTCGCCGCGCTGCTCGTCGGCGCGTCGCTCGGCATGTCGCGCGGTGCCGCCTCGATGCTGGTGTACCTGCTGGTCGGCGCGGTGGGTGTGCCGTGGTTCCAGCACGGCACCTCGGGCCTGTCCGGCGCGAGCGCCGGCTACATCGTCGGCTTCGTTTTCGCCGGCGCCCTGGTCGGCGCGCTCGCCGGCCGCGGCGGCGACCGGACGCCGGTGCGCACCGCGGGCACGATGGTGCTCGGCAACCTGGTGATCTACGCGTTCGGTGTGCCGTGGCTGATGGCGTCGACCGGGTTCGACCTGCCGACCGCGTTCGCCAAGGGCGTCACGCCGTTCCTGATCGGGGACGCGATCAAGATCGTCGTGGCCGCCGGCCTGCTGCCGCTGACCTGGAAGCTGGTCTCCGGCCGCAACCAGGACTGACGCTCGCCGAAGGGGGCTTGCCCGCGCTCGCGGGTGGGCCCCCTTCGCCGTGCCCGCCCCCGGTGCCGGGGCGACGCGAGTGGCCCGTTCGCGACGGAGCACCGATCTCTGTCGGTGGTGGCGGCTAATGTGTCGCTGTGCCCGCCCGAACCGATTTCCCCGGCGTCCTCGAACTCCTCACCCACGCGGTGGAGTCCGTCGGCGGTGCCGAACGTCCAGGGCAGGTCCAGATGGCCGACGCCGTCGGCCGCGCCATCCGCACCGGTGAGCACCTGGCCGTGCAGGCCGGCACCGGCACCGGCAAGTCACTGGCCTACCTCGTGCCCGCGATCCGCCACGCCGTCGAGAAGGAAGCGACGGTGGTGGTCTCCACGGCCACGATCGCGCTGCAGCGCCAGCTCGTCGACCGCGACCTCCCGCGCCTGGCGAAGGCGCTGAAGAAGCCGCTGGGCCGCGAACCGACCTTCGCCATCCTGAAGGGCCGGCGCAACTACATGTGCCTGCACCGGCTGGATTCCGGCGCGCCGGACGAGCCGGAGGACGCGCAGCTGTTCGACCCGTTCGCGGTGTCCCGGCTGGGCAAGGAGGTCACGCGGCTGCGGGAGTGGGCGTCGGACACCGAAACCGGCGACCGCGACGAACTCGTCCCCGGCGTCACCGACCAGGCCTGGCGTCAGGTTTCGGTCACGGCGAAGGAATGTCTCGGCGCTTCGCGCTGTCCGATCGGCACGGACTGCTTCGCCGAGAAGGCCCGCGCCGAGGCCGGCCGGGCCGACGTCATCGTCACCAACCACGCGCTGCTGGCCATCGACGCCTTGCAGGGCTACCAGGTCCTGCCGGATCACGACGTGGTGATCATCGACGAGGCCCACGACCTGGTCGAACGGGTCACCTCGGTCGCCACCGGCGAGCTGACCAGCGCGATGTGCGCGTCGGCCGCGCGCCGCTGCGGCAAGCTCATCGACGCCGACGTCGCCGACCGCCTGCTGGAGGCGGGTGACGGGCTGGCGCTGATCGTCGACGACCTGCCCGCGGGCCGGCTCGACGAGCTGCCGCGGCCGCTGAAGGGCGCGATCCCGGCGGTCCGCGACGCCGCGCACGCGTGCATCACGGCGCTGGGCAGCGACCGCAAGGAGGACGTCGAGGGCGCCACCGCGCGCAAGCTGGCGCGCTCGCTGCTCGACGAGGTCCACGACACCGCGGTCCGGCTGCTGGAGGCGTTCGACGACGACCAGGCGCACCAGCGTGACGTCGTCTGGCTCTCCGGCGACAAGTACGCGTCGAACCCGCGGCCGCCGGCGCTGAAGGTGGCTCCGCTGGGCGTGGCCGGCCTGCTGCGCGAGCGGGTGTTCAACCAGCACACGACGATCCTGACGTCGGCAACGCTGACGTTGGGCGGCACGTTCGACACCATGGCGCGCCAGTGGGGCCTCCCGCCCGGCGCGGCCCGCGTGGAGCAGGCACCCGGCGCCGCGACGGAGAAGGAAGCGCCGTCGGACGACTCGGGCCCGAAGTGGACCGGCCTCGACGTCGGCTCGCCGTTCGACCACCGGCGCAACGGCATCCTGTACCTGGCCAAGCACCTGCCGCCACCGGGCCGCGACGGCCTCACTCCGTCCACAATGGACGAACTGGCCGAGCTGATCGAGGCCGCCGGCGGGCGCACGCTCGGGCTGTTCTCCTCGATGCGGGCGGCCAAGCAGGCCACCGAGGAGATGCGCGAGCGGCTGGACTTCCCGATCCTGTGCCAGGGCGACGACGCGACGTCCCTGCTGGTCCAGAAGTTCTCCGAAGACGTCCGCACGTGCCTGTTCGGCACGCTTTCGCTCTGGCAGGGCGTGGACGTGCCCGGGCCGTCGCTGCAGCTCGTGGTGGTCGACCGGATCCCGTTCCCGCGCCCGGACGACCCGGTGTCCTCGGCGCGGCAGCGCGCGGTGGAAGCCCGTGGCGGCAACGGGTTCCTCACCGTGGCGGCCACGCACGCGGCGCTGCTGCTGGCGCAGGGCACCGGGCGGCTGCACCGCGCGGTCAGCGACCGCGGGGTGGTGGCGGTGCTGGATTCGCGGCTGGCGAACGCCCGGTATGGCGGGTTCCTGCGGGCGTCGCTGCCGCCGTTCTGGCCGACAATGGACCCGAAGGTGGTGCGGGACGCACTGCGCCGGCTGGACGCAGCCGCGCCCGCGTGACGCGCGCAGGCGCCGCGCCCGGTACGGTGAAGCCACCGAAGCAACAAGGGAGCACCGGTTGACCCAGGATTCGTCCAGCGCCCAGTCCCGGACCGTCAGCGTCGACGACACCGGAGTGCGGCGGCGGCTCGCGGACGGCAGCGAAGAAGCCGTCACGTGGGCCGGCCTGTCGTCGGTGATGGTGCGGGTCATCCCCGACGGCCCGTGGAACGAAGACGTCTTCTTCATGCTCGTGGGCACCGACGGCAAGGGCACCGCGGTCCCCAGCGGCGACCCGGCGGCCGACGCGCTCATCGAGCGGCTGCAGGCCCTGCCGGGCTTCGACAACGAGAAGTTCATCGAAGCCATGACGACCGACGCCGACCAGGCCTACGTCGTCTGGGAATCCAGCCAGAACTAGGCCCGCGGGAAGGTTTCCGTCACCGGGATCCCCTTCTTGAGGGTGCGGCTCACCGTGCAGAGCCGCTCGATCGCGCGGTCCACGGCGCCGGCCAGCGCGGCCCGCTGATCCGCCGCCAATGCCGACACGTCGACGTCGAAAGCGACGTGCACGGCGTCCAGCTCCGAAGCACCCTCGCGCCGATCGGCGTCGACGGTCACGCGGAACTTCGCGTCTTCGCCGATCCGCCGCGTGATCAGCTCTTCGGCGGTCACCGCGTTGCAGCCCGCCACCGCGATCTGCAGCAGTTCGGCGGGCGAGAACGCCCCTTCGGCGCCCTTGCGGCCCACCAGCACCTCGGCGCCGCGTTCGTTGCGCCCGACGAACGCGTGCTCGCCCGTGCGTTCCACTTCCAGTGTCATGCCCGCTCCAACCGGGTCAGGAGGCGCCTTGTTCCGGCGCCCACTGGGCGAGCACCGTGATCGTGCCCGGGTCGACCTCGGTGAACCCGGCGTCCCGCACGGCGATGACGCGGTCACGCCGCCACGCGCCCTCCGGGTCGTCGCCGGGGTGCAGTTCCTTCCACTGCACGGGGGTGGCCGTGCGCGCGGCCACCCGGTAGCCCCGAGCGGCCCAGGCGGCCCGCTCGGCGTCCCCCAGCAACGCGGCGAGGATCATCGTCGCGTGGCCGACCTGGGCGGCGCCCTTACCGACGGTCATCGGCACGTGCGGGTTGAGCAGCAGCAACGGGACGCCGTCCGGGCGCGGGCCCGGCTCGTCCGGCGGCAGTTCGCTGCCGGAGATCTGCAGCCGCGCGACTTCCTTGGGCGTCTCGGTCACCAGGCCCGGGACGAGGGCCCGCGCCTCGGCGCCGTCGACCTCGACGGTGACGCCCGGCAGGTCCTGGACGGCCGCCCAGTGCGCGCCCCCCGCCCGCCGCGCGACCTTCCGGATCCGGTTGTCGAGCCACGCGTGCATCGGCTCTGCCCACTCGCCGCCGGGCCGCGAACGCTCGTCGAGGCACACCGCCAGCGCCGCCGCGGCCGCCGCCTCCAGCAACGGCGTGCGGCCCGGCGGCTCGGCCCGTTCGATGCGGAGGATCACCGGCATCGCCCGGACTTCCTCCGGGAGCTCGTCGGAGGTGTCCGAAGTGTCTTCGGCCGGCAGCCCCAGCCAAAAGGCGTAGCGGGCGCCCAGGGGGTCGAGAACGCTGCTCACGGACGCATCAGCTCGAGCCCGTCGGCGGCGTCGGCCGCTTCGACCTCGCCGCGGGTGAGGCCGAGCACGAACAGCACGGCGTCGAGGTACGGGTGCGACAGCGCGGTGTCGGCCACCTCGCGCAGCGCGGGCTTGGCGTTGAACGCGACGCCCATGCCCGCGGCCGAAAGCATGTCGATGTCGTTGGCGCCATCGCCGACGGCGACGCACTGCTCGAGCGGGATGTCATACTCGGCGGCGAAGCGGCGAAGCACCTTCGCTTTGCCCGCGCGGTCGACGACGTCACCGACGACCTTCCCGGTGAGCTTGCCGTCCTCGATCTCGAGCTCGTTCGCCACCGCGAAATCGAGCCCGAGCTCTTCCGCCAGGCCCGCGATGACCTGCGTGAAGCCGCCCGAAACAACACCGGTGCGGAAACCCATCCGTTTGAGCGTCCGGACCGTGGTGCGGGCGCCCGGCGTCAGCTCGATCGACGCGGCGACCTGCTCGATCGCCGTCGCCGGCAGGCCGGCCAGCAGCGCGACCCGCCGTTCCAGCGACTCGGTGAAGTTCAGTTCGCCGCGCATGGCCGCCTCGGTGATCTCGCGGATCTCCGGCTCGACGCCGGCGTGCGCGCCCAGCATCTCGATGACCTCGCCCTGGATCAGGGTCGAGTCCACGTCGAACACGACGAGCCGCTTCGCCCGGCGCATGATGCCCGCGCGCTCCACGGCGATGTCGATGCCCGCCTCGACGGCGGCGTCGGCGAGCTGGGAACGCAGCGCGGCGTCGGCTTCGGGGGTGTCCTCGTCGACCGAGACGTACAGCTCGAGCCCGGTCACGGGGTAGTCGGCGACGCTGCGGATCGCGTCGATGTTGGCGCCGAGGGAGGCCAGCCGGCGCGCGACCTCGGAGAAGCCCCGCGCGGTGACCGGGCGACCCAGGATGACCAGCACGTGCGAGGAGTCGCGGCGGCCGAGCGCGAACGGGTCGTCGCCGATCGCGCTGCCGATCTTCACGTCGACCTCCATGCCGACGGAGGCCATCGCCTGCTCGACCGACTCCTGCAGGCCCTCCGGGTCGCGGTAGACCCCGGCGAGCACGCCGAGCACGAGCTGCCCGCGGATGACGACCTGCTCGACGTCGAGCACGTCGACGTCGTGCCGGGTCAGTACGGCGAACAGCACGGACGAGACACCCGGCTTGTCGGGACCGGTCGTCGTGATCAGGACGGGAGTCTGGGTCACTGGTCATCCCTCGTTCGGCAACGCTGCACGATCAGTCTGCCGGTCCGGGCTAGGACATAAGTAGAGCGCGTGCCCGGCTTCACATCAGCCGGGCACGCGCTCACTCGATCAGGTGCTGCTACTTCTCGCCTTGCTCGCTCGCGTTGTCCTTGGAGTGGTCTCCCGGGATCACCGCTTCGGTGAGCAGCTGCGACGGCGCCGCGTGGCTGTTGACCTTCTGCTTCCCGAAGAAGCCGATCTCGCCTTCCTTGTGGATGCGCTCGATCATGTGCGGGTAGTGCAGCTCGAACGCGGGCCGCTCGGAGCGGATCCGGGGCAGCTCGGTGAAGTTGTGCCGCGGCGGCGGGCAGGACGTCGCCCACTCGAGCGAGTTGCCGTAGCCCCACGGGTCGTCCACCGTGACGATCTCGCCGTACCGGTAGCTCTTGAAGACGTTCCAGATGAACGGCAGCGTCGAGGCGCCGAGGATGTACGCGCCGATCGTGGAGATCGTGTTCAGCGTGGTGAAGCCGTCGGTGGTCAGGTAGTCCGCGTACCGGCGCGGCATGCCCTCGGCGCCCAGCCAGTGCTGGACGAGGAACGTGCCGTGGAAGCCGATGAACGTGGTCCAGAAGTGCCACTTGCCGAGCTTCTCGTCCATCATCCGGCCGGTGATCTTCGGGAACCAGAAGTAGATGCCGGCGAAGGTGGCGAACACGATCGTGCCGTAGAGCACGTAGTGGAAGTGCGCGACGACGAAGTAGCTGTCCGACACGTGGAAGTCGATGGCCGGCGCGGCCAGCAGGATGCCGGTCAGGCCGCCGAAGAGGAACGTGACGATGAAGCCCATCGAGAAGATCATCGGCGTCTCGAAGGACAGCTGGCCTTTCCACATCGTGCCGATCCAGTTGAAGAACTTGATGCCGGTCGGGACGGCGATCAGGAACGTCATGAAGGAGAAGAACGGCAGCAGCACGGCGCCGGTGGCGTACATGTGGTGCGCCCACACCGCGACCGACAGCGCCGCGATCGCCAGCGTCGCCCAGACCAGGCTCTTGTAGCCGAACAGCGGCTTGCGGCTGAACACCGGGAAGATCTCCGACACGATGCCGAAGAACGGCAGCGCGACGATGTACACCTCGGGATGGCCGAAGAACCAGAACAGGTGCTGCCAGAGGATCACGCCGCCGTTTTCGGGGTCGAACACGTGCGCCCCGAGGTGCCGGTCCGCCAGCAGGCCGAACAGCGCCGCGGTCAGGATCGGGAAGGCGAGCAGGACCAGGATGCTCGTGACCAGGATGTTCCAGGTGAAGATCGGCATCCGGTACATCGTCATGCCCGGCGCGCGCAGGCAGACCACGGTGGTGATCATGTTGACCGCGCCGAGGATGGTGCCGAGACCACCGATGATGAGACCGGAGATCCAGAGGTCGGCGCCGACGCCCGGCGAGTGGATGGCGTCCGACAGCGGGGTGTAGGCGAACCAGCCGAAGTCGGCGGCGCCACCCGGGGTCAGGAAGCCGGACATCACGATCAGGCCGCCGAAGAGGTACAGCCAGTACGAGAACGCGTTCAGCCGCGGGAAGGCGACGTCCGGCGAGCCGATCTGCAGCGGCAGGACGAAGTTCGCGAAGCCGAAGAGGATCGGGGTCGCGTACAGCAGCAGCATCACCGTGCCGTGCATGGTGAACAGCTGGTTGTACTGCTCCTGCGAAAGGAACTGCTGCCCGGGCCGCGCCAGTTCGGTGCGGATCAGCATGGCCATCGCGCCGCCCGCCATGAAGAAGGCGAACGACGTGACCAGGTACATGATCCCGATCTGCTTGTGGTCCGTCGTGCGGAACAACCGCAGCAGGTACGAACCCTTGACCGACTCGCGCGCGGGGTACGGGCGCGTCGCGATCGGCTTGGGGGCTACGGCCGTCACTCCTGCCTCCAACACTGAAACCTTGTGGTGGTCATCGTCGCGCCACCGGGGGCCGGGAAGACCCGATCCGGCGGCTTAGGGGGATCGTAGCCCTCGCTACCGACAGTCGCGCGCACCGGCTGGCAAGATCGGGGCGTGGCCGACGACTACACCCGCGCGGCGGTGCGCGCGGCCCTCACCGTGACCGCCCGGCTGGGCCTGCCCGCCCACGAGCCCGAAGTGCTCCACGAACGGTCGAACGTGCTGGTGAGGCTGGGTCCGCTGGTCGCCAGGGTGCCGGCGACGATCCGCCTGGCGCGGACCGGACCGGCGTGGCAGGAGCGGGACGTGGCGGTGTCGGAGTTCCTCACCGAACGTGGTGTGCTCGTCGTCTCACCCACCACGGATCCCCCGGCCGGACCCCATTTCGCCGAAGGGCTCCCGGTCACGCTCTGGCACCACACCCCGCACGACCCGGACCACCGGTACGCCCCGGAGGTCGTCGCGCGGTCCCTCGCCGAGGTGCACGCGGCACTGCGGGAGTACCCCGGCGAGCTACCCCGGCGCGGCCCGCTGGACGACCTCGGCCGCGTCTTCGACCGCCACGACCTGGACCCGCGGTTGCGCGTGGAGGCCGCCCGCCTCGCCGCGACGCTGCCGGAGACCGCCGCGCAGCCGCTGCACGGCGACGCCCACCCCGGGAACCTGATCGCCACGCCCGCCGGTCCCTGCTGGCTGGACTTCGAGGACACCTGGCGCGGACCGCTCGCCTGGGACCTGAGCATCCTCGCCCGGCAGGGCGGTCCGGAGTTCCTGGCCGCCTACCCGGGCGAAGTGGACGAAGAGGCACTTCGCGTGTGTACGCGGTTACGCGAGCTGTACTCGGTTGTGTGGCAGTTCGTCATCGCCATCCGGTTCCCGCACCGGCTTCCCGGAGCGCGCTCGGCGCTCGCCGCCTACTTCTCGTGAGTCGCCGGGTACCAGGAGAGGATCGCCTCGACGACGTCGGCGGGAGCTTCGAGCGGGGTCAGGTGCCCGGCTTCCGGCAGCACGACGAGCGTCGCGCCGGCCATGACCTCGACGATCTCGCTCGCCGCCGCCACCGGGGTGATCGGGTCTTCTTCGCCCACGATGACCAGCGCCGGGACGCCGGAGTCCCGCAGCAGGCCGAGCGAGTCGGGCCGGGTACGCAGCGCCAGTGCGGTCCAGGAGACCCCGGCGGGCGGCTGGGACTCGATGATCTCCCGGACCGTCTCGACCAGCTCGGGACGCTGTTCGCGGGTCGACGCGGCCAGCAGGTTGGGCAGGTTCGCCTCGGCGAGCCAGGTTTTGGTGCCTTCGCTCTCGACGCGGGCCGCGACGTCCAGCCGCGTCTGCGCGGCCTCGGCCGTGTCGGGCGTGGCCTTGGTGTCGACGAGCACGAGCCCGCCGACCCGCTCCGGGGCGAGCCGCAGCACGGCCATGGCGAGGTAGCCGCCCATCGAGCAGCCGCCGAGCACGACGCGGTCGAGGTCCAGCCGGTCGAGCAGCGCGACGACGTCCCGCGCGGCGTCCTCGAGGCTCGGCTCGCGATCGGACTCCGGCAGCGGCGAGCGGCCGAGCCCGCGCTGGTCCGGGGTGATCACCCGAAGGTGTGAAGCGAGGGGCTCGCGCACCGCGTTCCACATGCGGGAATCCAGGGGAAAGGCGTGGAGGAGGACCAGCGGCAGTTCGGTCATGCGCCTCATTTTGTCGGACCCCCTCGCTAGCTTCGCCGATGTGTTCACTGACATCGAAACCGGCCGGCTCCTGCTGCGTCCGCTCCACGAGGCGGACCGGCAGGCGATGGTCGACATCCACACCGACCCGCGGACCAACCGCTTCCACCCGGATCCGCCCGACGTCCCACGCGCGTCGGCGATGTTCTCCGGCTGGCTGGCGCACTGGGCCGAGCACGGGTTCGGCTACCCCGCGGTGCTCGAGCGCGGCGGCACCGAGGTGCTCGGGATGTGCGGCGTGCGGCTGCGCGAGTTCCACGGCGAGAAGGTGCTCAACCTCGGCTACCGGTTCCGGCCGTCCGCGTGGGGCAAGGGCTACGCGGTCGAGGCGGGGCGGGCGGTGCTGGAGTGGTGCGCCCGCGAGCTGCCGTCGGTACCGGTGCTGGCGAGCGTGAGCATCGCGAACAAGCCGTCGCTCAAGGTGGCCGAGCGCCTCGGTTTCACCGAGTACACGGAGGAGATGTACGAGGGCGCGATGTCACGGCACTACCGGCGCTGACGCGCCGGGCCGATGTTTGACAACTCCAGAGCGAAGTCACCAGCGCCGGCTCGGCCGCCGCCGGGCCCGGGCGTCCCAGCAGGCGCGGTGCCAGTGCCGCCGGTCGGCGACCGACCCGGTCTCGTCGGCGGGCCAGACCACGAGGTGCGGCGTCCCCGGCCGGATCTCGTGGTCGCACCCGGGACAGCGGTAGACCTTGGTGGCCTGGCTCCCGGGCACGGTCCGCACGAGCCAGTCCCCGTCCGCCCCGGACTCGGCCCGCGCCCACCCGGTGGCGGCACCGAGGTCACGCTCGGGCGGCCCACCGTCCGAGCGGCGGCCGGGACGGTTGCGTCGTGGCACACCCAACGGTAACCGCCACCCCACCAACGACCCCTCCAGGTACGCAACCCGACCCGCCAGGCCCCCGACCCGACCCCCCAATCACGCGTGTCGCCCCTCCAATCACACGTGATGCCCCTCTGATCACACGTGATGCCCCCTCAATCACGCGAGATGCCCGGCCGATCACCCGTGATGCCAGCCGGAGCTCAGGCGGCCCGGTCCGTCACCCGGTCTCCGGCCCCCAGCCGGTGCACGATCGCGTCGTAGCCGAGGCCGTCCCAGCCGAGCCGGTGGAGGGTGCGGCCGGTGCGGCGGAAGTCCTCGCCACCGAGCACGGACATGATCGTGATCGCGGCGTCGACCATGGGCGTGGCGACGCCGGCGCACCGCGCGAGTGCTTGCAGCGGCACCAGCGTGGAGCGGATGTCCTCGGTGAGAAAGCGGTGGTCGAGGCTGGTCGGCGCGGCGATTGTCCGGTACGGCTTCACGGTCCGCAACGCGTCGAGCAGCGTCGTGGCCGGGCAGCCGTAGTAGCGGTCGAGGACCTCGGTCATGGGCAGCAGCCGGGCGCCGTAGGCGCGCGCGACGGCGGCGAACTCGGCTTCGGTGCGTTCGAGCAGGGCGATCGTCCGCGCCGAGACGCCTTCGACGTAGAACAGCAGCTCCTCCGCCCGGTCGATGGTGCCGAGGTTGGCCAGCGCGATCGGCACGTGCGCGACCGCGCCGAAGTCGTGCAGGCCACGTTCCACCGGGTTGCGCGCGACCTCCAGCATCGGGAACCACTCGCGCAGCAGCCCGGCGCGCCGGGCGACGGCGGCCGCGCTGCTGCCGGAGATCAGGTTCCAGCCCTTGACGCCGAGCACGGTGACGCCGTCGGTCCCGGACGGCCGAGCGGCGAAGAGCGCGTCGGTCTCCACGACGTCGACGTCCGGCGCGCCGGCGGCGGCGAGCGCGTGGGCGAACTCGACGCTCCCGCAGAGCTTGCTGGAGAACAGCACCACGACCTGCTCCGGGCGCAGGTGCGGCGCGAGCCGGGCGGCGACCTCCGGGTAGGCGGTGGTCACGGTGGCCACCAGGACGACGGCCTGCCCGGCCAGCCCGGCCGGGTCCGCGGTCACCTCCCGGAGCGGGAACCGCCCGTCGAGCACCCCGCGCGCGACGATCTCCCGGCGGCGCGCGATCTCCCCCACCGCCTCGAGATCCCGCGTGTACAGGTGTACTGGCAGTCCCCGCGCGGCGAGGTGCGCGGCCACGGCCCGTCCCTCACCACCCGCCCCGACGACCCCGATCCCGTCCAGCACGCTCATTCCGCCCACTCCCGTCAGTCCGGTACGCAGTGGACTTGTCGGCACCGGCGCGGGGAAAGTTCCCGCGAGAGCACGTTCCCGGAAACGGGCCGCCCGAGCCGGCCCGCGTGTGCCGGCTACGCCTACCCCTGGGCCAGCGCCAGCGGCACCAGCTGTTCGGCCGTGGTGAGCGAGCCGTGCTGGCCGATCAGCGACGACTCCACGGCCTCCGCGAGCCCCCGCACCATCCCGAACCGGTCGCGGGCCGCGGCGACGACGTCGCCGATACGCGGCAGCACCCGGTCGCTGACCGTGTGCCCGAACCAGCCCTCGGCGACGGCCTCCTCGCGCGAACGCACCCAGGCCCGCTCGCCGAGCACCTCCCGCCAGGCCGCGAGGACGTCCGCGGCCGCGCCCGGCTCGGTGTAGACGTGCCGGGCCCGGACCTCGCCCCCGAAGGTCCGGACGCCGGCCAGCAGCTCGGGCGCGTCCTCCAGGTCGAGCTTGTCGTCGACGGCCACCATGCCGTGGTCGGCCACCACCGCCAGCAGCGCGCCGGGCGGCAGACCGTCCACAAGGGACTCGATGAGCCGGTCGATCTGCCGCAGCTGCATCCGCCACGCCGTCGAACCGGGGCCGTAGACGTGCCCGAGCAGGTCGAGTTCGCTGTGGTAGGCGTAGCAGAACGCGCGCCCGTCGAGCACCGACAACGTCCGCGCGGCGAGGTCGCCCAGCGCGTGCACCCCGGCGTAACGCGCCCCGTTCTGGGTGGCCAGGGTCAGCGCCGTGTCGCGGAACTGGGCGGAAGACACCACGGCGGCGTCGATGCCCGCCGCGGCGGCTCGCTCGAACGTCGTCGGCAGGGGCTGCACCTCGCGGGGCGGAAGCGCGCCCCGGAGGTCGGAGCCGTCCTCGTGGCTGCACCAGCGCAACGCGTTGAGGACGCCCGTGCCGGGCATCTCGAAGGTGTAGCCGACCATCCCGTGCTCGCCCGACGCGAGCCCGGTGCCGATCGCGGCCACGCCGGCGGCCGTCGTCGACGGGAAGCCCACGCGCAGCGACTCGCGGGCGAGCTCGGTCAGCACCGGGGCGTCCGCGGCGTGCTCGGCGAGCAGCTCCCAGCCGAGCCCGTCGACCAGCAGCACGCCGGCACTCCGCGCCTCCGGCAACGCCAGCGCGTTCCCGCAGCCGGGCACCCCGAGCGCCGCGAGCAGGGACGGGACGACCTGGCCGAGGTGCGGGACGTCGGCGAGCGAAGGCGGCTGCACGCGCCCAGCTTCCCATCCCCGGGCGCTCCCGGCGATAATCGCGGCATGCCGACCTACGCCTACCGCTGCCGCGAGTGCACCGAGACGTTCGAGCTCCTGCGCCCGATGAGCGAATCCGGCGCACCGGCGACCTGCCCGGAGGGGCACGCCGACACCGTCAAGCTGCTCACCACGGTCGCCCTCACCGGGGCCGCGAGCGGTCCCGCGGCCCCGGCCGGCGGCGGTGGCTGCTGTGGTGGCGGCTGCTGCGGCTAGAGCGCCTTCAGCGCCTGGTCCAGGTCGGCCCAGAGATCCTCGACGTCCTCGAGGCCGACGGACATCCGGACCAGCTGGTCGGACACCCCGGCGCCGTGGCGGTCGCCCTCGTCGACGATCCGGTGGCTGATCGAACCCGGGTGCTGGATGAGCGTGTCGACACTGCCCAGGCTGACGGCCGGCGTGATCAGCCGGACCGCCTTGATCAGGGCGTGCGGGTCGCCGTCGACCTCGAACGCCACCAGCGGCCCGCCGATCCGCGGGTAGTGGACGGCGGTCACGGCCGGGTGCTCGCCGAGCCGGGAAGCCAGCTCCGCGGCGGTCGCGGAGGCGGCGTTGACGCGCAGCGGCAGCGTGGAAAGCCCGCGCAGCAACAGGTAGCCGGCGAGCGGGTGCAGCACGCCGCCGGTGGCGAAGCGGATCTGCCGCAGCCGGGCAGCTTCCTCCGCGTCGCACGCGACGATCCCGCCCATCACGTCGCCGTGGCCGCCGAGGAACTTCGTCGCGCTGTGCAGCACGATCCGGGCGCCGTGGCGGCCCGGGCGCTGGAGCACCGGGGTCGCGAACGTGTTGTCCACCAGGAGGGGCACGTCTCCGCAAGCCAGGGCCAGCGCGGCGATGTCGGCCTCGGCCAGGGTCGGGTTCGCCGGCGTCTCGACGAACACCAGCCCGGTGTCCGGCCGCAGCGCGGCGGCGACCGCGTCGGGTGCGGCCCAGGTGACCTCGGTACCGAGCAGCCCGGACTCCAGCAGGTGGTCGCTGCAGCCGTAGAGCGGGCGCACCGCGACGACGTGCCGTTTCCCTTGCGCCACCGCGGAAAGCAGGCAGGCCGAGACGGCGGCCATCCCGCTGGCGAACGCGACGCCGTGGTCGAAGCCTTCGAGCTCGGCGAGCGCCCGCTCGAACCGTTCGACGGTCGGGTTGCCCACCCGGCCGTAGATCGGCGGGCCGTCGAGCTCGGCGCCGGCGGCGAAGGCGTCGATCCGGGCGGCTTCGGCGGCGCTGTCGCGGGACGGGTACGTCGTGGACAGGTCGAGCGGAGCGGCGTGCACGCCGAGGTCCGTGAGATCGTCACGGCCGGCGTGGACGGCTCGCGTGCGCAGCGAGGAAGTCATGGCACCATGGTCGAGCTTTTCCCGGGCTTGGAGCAACAGTCTCGGATATCATTCGGCGATGTCCGCTTCCGTCGAACTGAGTCCGGTTGATCTCGAGATCCTGCGCCTTTTGCAGAACGATGCCCGGATCACCAACAAGGACCTGGCGGCCGCGGTCGGCATCGCGCCGTCGACGTGCCTGGACCGGGTCGCCCGGTTGCGGGACACCGGCGTGATCACCGGCCAGCACGCCTCGGTCGACGCGGCGAAGCTCGGACGGCCGCTGGAGGCGTTCCTGTTCGTCCAGGTCCGCCCGCACCGGCGGCCGCTGGTCGACCCGTTCATCGAGCACCTGCTGTCCCTGCCGGAGGTGCGCGCGGTCTACCACCTGACCGGGCCGGACGACTTCCTCGCGCACGTCGCCACCAGCTCCGCCGGGGAGCTGCAGCGGCTGGTCCTCGACGAGCTCACCGCGCGGGACGAGGTCGCCCGCGTCCACACGAACCTCGTCTTCCAGCACTGGAGCGGCGGCCCGCTGCTGCCACCGGGAGCCTGACCTCAGAACGTCTCGAGCCAGCGGCGGGTCTCGCGCGGGGAGGTCAGCCGGACGACGGCCGGGCCGGGCGGCTGCGCGGCCCACGCCCGGATGCGGTCCCGCTTGCGCGCGAACGAGGTGAAGTGCCAGCGGATGATCGAGTCGGCGGAGAACACCTGCCGGAACGACTCGACGTTGCCGTTGCAGACCCGCCGCCGGGTCACCGTCCGCACGAACGTCCGGCGCACCAGGCGGCCCAGCGAAAGCCAGCGCGGGTAGTCGAGGCCCACGATCAGCTGGGTGCGGGGCAGGACGATGTCCTGCCACTTGCTGTAGACGGCGTCGAGGACCCAGCGCTCCTCCGCGCACACCTCGGCGACCCGGCGGCGCTGCTCCTCGTCGGGGGTACCGACCCAGCCCGGCTGCCAGCCGATGTCGTCCGCGGCGTGGTAGGGCAGGCCGGTCCGCGCGGCGATCCGCGCGGCGAGCGTCGACTTGCCCGAGCCGGTCACGCCGACGACGACGATGCGGTCAGGCCTCGAGGTCACGGGCGGGCTCCCGCGGTCCGCGGTATGGCAGGGTCTGGGTGTAGACGATGTTCGTCGTCGTGCTGCCGAACTGGGCCAGCTCGTCCGCCGTGCGCTCGAGGTGCGCCATGGAGGCGGCGGCGATCTTGAGCACGTAGCAGTCGTCGCCGGTGGTGCGCAGGCATTCGAGGATCTCGGACCGCTCCTCGAGCAGCTTGTGCAACGGCTCGTGCCTGCTGCCGGGGTACTTGAGCCGGACCACCGCGAGCACCGGGTAGCCGACCTTGCCGAGGTCGACTTCCGCGCGGTAGCCGCCGATCACGCCGGCCGTCTCGAGCCGCCGGAGCCGTTCGGTCGCCGCGGACGCGCTGAGGTTCACCCTGCGGCCGAGCTCGGTGAGCGGGAGCCGGGCGTCGCGCTGGAGCTCGGCGAGGATGGCCCAGTCGGTCGGATCGAGACTCTCGGTCATTCGGCGAACATACCGTGGGATCCACGGCCGAAGGTGCCGAACGCCGTGATCGTTCCCTTCCGGATCCGGGCAAAACGTCGATAGCCTTTTCCGGTGAAGATCGGCGTGAACGTTCCCAATTTCGGGCCCGGCACCGACCCGGGCGTCCTGCGTGCCTGGGCGCAGACGGTGGAAGGTCTCGGCTACGACCTGCTGATGGTGTCCGACCACGTCGCCATCACGCCGGACGTCGCCGGGCAGTACCCGGCGCCGTTCTACGAGCCGTTCACGACGTTGTCGTGGCTGGCCGGGGTCACGCGGCGGGTGCGGCTGGGCACCACCGTGCTGGTGGTGCCGTACCGGCACCCGCTCCTGATCGCGCGGATGGCGGCGAACCTCGACGCCCTCAGCGGCGGCCGGCTCGTGCTCGGGGCCGGCATCGGCTGGGCGAAGCAGGAGTTCGCCGCGCTGGGCGTGCCGTTCGAGCAGCGCGGCAAGCTCACCACCGAGTACCTGCGCACGATCCGCGCCGCGTGGGCCGAGCGCGACGACTACCGCGCGGGCCCGATCCCGCTGTGGCTCGGCGGGCACAGCGACGCCGGGTTGCGCCGGGCGCTGGAGCTCGGCGACGCCTGGCACCCGCTGCGGCTGACGATGACCGGGTTCCGGGAAACGCTGGGGCGCCTGGAAAAGCTGGCGGGCGACCGGCCGGTGCCCGCCTTCGCGCCGCGGATCCTGCTGCGGATCACGGCGGCGCCGGTGACCGGGCCCGACCGGCGGGCCGGCGAGGGCACGCTCGAGCAGGTCCTCGACGACCTGGCGCAGTTGCGGGCGCTGGGGGCGGACACCGTGGTGCTGGACCCGTTCGACTCGGACCCGGCCGAAACGCTGCGCCCGGAGGTGGCGTGGCGGGATCTCGCGGCCGTGGCCGCATCCTGGAGGGAGAACCTGTGAAGGACACCGAAGAAGCCCTGCTGCGGCGGGCGATCGAGCTCGCCCGCGAGGCGCGCGAGGAACACGGCAACCCGCCGTTCGGCTCGCTGCTGGCCGACGCCGACGGGAAGATCCTGGCCGAGGACCGCAACACGTCGTTGACGGACAACGACATCACGGCTCACCCGGAGCTGAAGCTGGCCCGCTGGGCGGCACAGAACCTCGACCCGGAAGCAGCGGCGGCCACGACGATGTTCACCAGCACGCAGCCGTGCGGCATGTGCACCGGTGCGATCGAGCGGTCCGGGCTCGGCCGCGTCGTCTACGCGCTGTCGACGGAGCAGTTCCTCACGCTGCGCCCGCCGCTCACGGGGAGCACGCACAAGATGGAGGGCCCCGCGCTCTTCGACGAGGCCCGCGTGCCGGTCGAGGGCTATTACCGGTGACGGACTACCGGGTGCGCCCGGTGGCGCGCGTCGAGTCGCCCCTGACGGACCGCACGACGGCCCCGAAGCAGGGCGACGAGGGCGCGCCACCGGCCCGGGTGGTGTTCTCCCCCGAGTTCGCCCCGGCGGCGGCCGACCTCCGGCCGGGCGACCGCCTGGTGCTGCTGACGTGGCTGCACGAAGCCGACCGCGAAGTCCAGGCGGTCCACCCCCGCGGCGACCGCGACCGCCCGCGCACCGGGGTCTTCTCGACGCGCTCGCCGGACCGTCCGAACCCGATCGGCCTCCACACGGTCACGGTGACGGCAGCCGAAGGCGGCACGCTGACGGTCACCGGACTGGAAGCCATCGACGGCACCCCGGTGCTCGACGTGAAGCCGGTCCTCGGCGAGGTGGCCGAGCGCTGATCAGTAGTCCTTGAAGCCCTTCCCGGTCTTCCGGCCCAGCCGCCCCGCCGTCACGAGGTGCTCCAGCAGCGGCGCCGGCGCGAAGCCCTCCTCGCGGAACTCGTTGTACAGCGTCCGCTGGATGGCCAGCGACACGTCCAAGCCGACGACGTCCAGCAGTTCGAACGGGCCCATCGGCAGGCCGCAACCGACCTTCATGGCCGTGTCGATGTCGTCCGCGCCCGCGTAGTGGGCTTCGAGCATCTTCACCGCGTCGTTGAGGTACGGGAACAACAGCGCGTTGACGATGAAGCCCGCGCGGTCGCCGCAGTGCACCGCGTGGTTGCCCACCTCCTGGCAGACCGCGCTCGCCGTCGCCACCACGTCCGGCGCCGTCGCGATCGTCGACACCACCTCGACGAGCTTCATCACCGGGGCCGGGTTGAAGAAGTGGAGGCCGACCACGTCGGCCGGGCGGGACGTCGAGGCCGCGCACTCGATCACCGGCAGCGAAGACGTCGTCGTTGCCAGGACCGCGCCGGGGCGGACCACCTCGTCCAGCGCGGCGAACACCGCCTGCTTGACCGGCAGCTCCTCGGCCACCGCCTCGACGACCAGGTCGACGTCGGCCAATGCCTCGAAGTCGGTGACCGGGGTGATGCGGGCCAGCGCCGCCGCGGCGTCCTCTTCGGACAGTTTGCCCCTGACCACGGCCTTGTCGAGCGACTTCTTGACGCGAGCCACCGAAGCCTGCGCCTTCTCCAGGCTGCGGGCGCGCAGCACGACGTCGAGGCCGCGCTTGGCGAACACCTCCGCGATGCCGGTGGCCATCGTGCCCGTCCCGACCACGCCGACCCGCGCCACCGGCCGCGGCGGCACGGAATCCACTGTGGACACCACGTCGGACGGGACCACGTTGGGCGAGTCCGGGGCGTCGTAGGTGTAGAAGCCGCGGCCGGTCTTGCGACCCAGCAGGCCGGCCGTGATCATCTGCTTGAGCAGCGGCGCGGGCGCGTGCAGCCGGTTGCGGGACTGGTGGTACATCGTGTCGAGGATCTCGTTCGCGGTGTCCAGCCCGATCAGGTCGAGCAGCGCGAGCGGGCCCATCGGGTAGCCGCAGCCGAAGCGCATGGCCGCGTCCAGGTCCTCGCGCGTGGCGTAGCGCTGCTCGTACATCCGCACCGCGTGGTTGAGGTAGCCGAACAGCAACGCGTTGGCGATGAACCCGGCGCGGTCGCCGATCACCACCGGCACCTTGCCGAGCCGCTCGGCGAACTCGACGACTTCGGCGACCACATTCGGCTCGGTCACCACCGTCTTGACGATCTCGACGAGCTTCAGCACCGGGGCCGGGTTGAAGAAGTGCATGCCGACGACCTTGCCGGGGCGCGCGGTGTGCACGCCGATCTCGGTGATCGACAGCGACGACGTGTTGGACGCGAACACGACCTCGGGCCGGGTGATCTTGTCCAGCTCGGCGAAGACGTCGGCCTTCAGCTCGAAGCTCTCCGGGATCGCCTCGATCACGAAGTCCACTTCGGACAGATCCGACAGCGACGTGCTGTACCGGATCCGGCCCAGCAGCGCTTCGCGTCCGGGCGCGTCCAGCTTGCCGCCGGAAAGCGCCCGTTCGGTGGAGTGCTCGAGGTGGCCGCGGCCGCGCGCGACGCCGGCTTCGTCGAGCTCGACCGTGACGACGTCGAGCCCGCTGCGCGCGAGCACTTCGGCGATTCCGGCCCCCATGGTGCCCAGACCGACCACACCGACCGTCGAAATGTCCCGCGCCATCGAGGCCTCCAGAGATGTTACTCGCTGGTAATTGGCCTCGATACTGCCACGCGGCACCGCCGGAGCCCAGACGGAATCGAGTCAGTACCGCTCAAGTCACCCGGCCGGGCCGCCGGCTTCACTCGCCGAAGTCGCTCTCCACCAGCTCCTTGACCTTGGCCAACGCGGTTTCCGCGTGCGGCCCGCTGGCCCGCACGCGGAGCCGGTCGCCTTGGCGGGCGCCGAGCGACATCAGAGCCAGGACGCTGTGGCCGTCGGCCTCCCGGTCGCCGAGCCGCACGGTGACCTCGGCGTCGATCCCGCTGAGCGTGCGCACCAGCAACCCGGCCGGCCGGGCGTGCAACCCGACGTCGTTGCGCAGCTCCAGTTCGATTTCGGCCGCGTCGTCCTCGCTCTCGGCGGGCGCCAGGTCCTCGGGGATCCCGGCCGCCGCGGCGGCTTCCGCCACCGCCTTGCGGTCGCGTCCGGCCTGGGCGGCGACCGCCGCGGCGATCGCGCCCTCGACCAGCGGGCCGTCCGCGACGATCGCGGCCGAGGGGTCGGCCAGGGATTCGACGGCGAGCTCGGCCGTCATCTGCGCGCTGCCCAGGTCGTAGAGCAGCACGACGCCGTCGCCGGAGTCGGCGCGCTGGGTGGCGGCGACAACCTCGTCGTAGTCCGTGCCGATCGAGCCGTCGGAGAGGCCGCCGGCCGGCAGGATGGTCACGTCCGGTGCCATCTGGGCGGCCAGCTCGGCCAGGCCCTCGGCAAGCTTCGCACTGTGCGACACGAGCACGATTCCCACGCTCACCGGGCGGCCTCCGCGAACGCGCGCAGCAGCAGCGCCGACGAGCGGGCGCCGGGGTCCAGGTGCCCGACCGCGCGCTCGCCGAGGTAGGACGCCCGGCCCTTCCGCGGTATCAGGTCCACTGTGGACTGCGCGCCGGTGTCGGCCGCGTCGGCGGCCGCGGTCAGCACCGCGGCGACGTCGCCGCCGTCCCCGGCCGTCTTCTCCGCGGCCGCCACCGCGGGGATCAGGGCGTCGACCATGGTCGCGTCGCCGCCCACGGCCTTGCCGCGGGCCTGGACGCCTTCGAGGCCGGCGCGCAGGGCGTCCAGCAGCGCCGGGACGTCGAGCTCGGCGGCGGGGCCCAGCTTGGCCGAGGCACGCAGGAAAGCCGTGCCGTACAACGGGCCCGCCGCCCCGCCGACCTTGGAGATCAACGTCGTCGCGACGAGCTTCAACACTCCGCCCGGGGTGTCCGGCGGGGCCGCGTCGAGCGCCGCCACGACGGCCGCGAAGCCGCGGTTCATGTTCTCGCCGTGGTCGCCGTCGCCGATCGCGCGGTCGAGGTCGATCAGTTCGGCGCGGTGCTCGGCGACCACCGCGGCGGCGGCGCGCACGGCCGCCGCGACCCCCTCGGCGGTGCAGGCCATCAGAGCCCCCACCGCAGCGCCGCGGTGTTGACCGGGGCGTCCCACAGCTCGGTCAGCTCGTCGTCCAGTTTGAGCAACGTCAGGCTCATCCCCTGCATCTCGAGGCTGGTGATGTACGGGCCGACCAGCCGGCGCTCGACCACGATCCCCCGGTCGGCCAGCAGCCGCTCGGCGATGCCGTGGGCCAGGTAGAGCTCCACGAGCGGGGTGCCGCCCATCGAGTTGGTGAACAGCAGCACGCGGTCGCCCGCGGCGAACGGCAGGTCCGAGACGACCGCGTCGACCATCCGCGACACCAGTGCGTCGGCCGGCTCGGCCGGGAGCCGCTCGCGGCCGGGCTCGCCGTGGATGCCGATGCCGAACTCGATCTCGTTCTCCTCGAGGTCGAAGCTCGGGGTGCCGGCGTGCGGCACGGTCGGCGCGGTCAGCGCGACGCCGATCGACCGGACCTGGCCGATCACCTTCTGCGCCAGCGCGGTCACGGCGTCGAGCGAGTCGCCGCGCTCGGCGGCGGCGCCGGTGATCTTCTCCAGCAGCACCGTGCCGCCGACCCCGCGGCGGCCCGCGGTGTACGTCGAGTCCTTGACCGCCACGTCGTCGTCGATCACGACGCTGCGCACCTCGAGGCCCTCGGCGGCGGCCAGCTCGGCGGCCGTCTCGAAGTTGAGCACGTCGCCGGTGTAGTTCTTGACGATGAGCAGGGCACCCGCCTCGCCGGTGGTCGCGGTGACGGCGGCCTGCACCGCGTCCGGCGTCGGCGAGGTGAACACCGCACCGGGCACGGCGGCGGCGAGCATGCCGTGGCCGACGAAGCCGCCGTGCAGCGGCTCGTGCCCGGACCCGCCGCCGGAGATGACGGCGACCTTGCCGGCGACCGGCGCGCCGGCTCTGATCACGACATCCGGGTCGTACTGGACGCGAAGGATGTCGGCGTGCGCGGCGGCGAGTCCCCGCAGCGACTCGGCGACCACGTTCGCCGGATCGTTGATGATCTTCTTCACGGCAGCCTCCGGCGCATCGGCGGGTGGGGTGCCCCCTTCCTACCTCTCCGCGCGGCGCGCCGCCAGATCAAGGTTTGGGGAGCTTGGTGACGACGTTCTTCGCGACGGTCACCGCCTTGCCGCACGGATCGGCGTCGTTGCCGACATAGCCCTGGTAGTCCACCTGGGCCAGTTCGACGTCGTCGCCCTGCCACGGCCGGTGCTGCCACTCGACCTTGCAGCGGGCCGAACCCCCGGTCGCCTGCTTCTGGAAGGCGGTCACGCCGCCGCCGAGGTCCACCTTGGAGTTGCCGTCGCCGACCAACGGGGGCAGGCCCGGCCGGAACGCGACCGACACCGACGGGCCCCGGTCCTTCCACTCGCACGAGTGCAGGCCCGAGGCCGCGGGCTTGGCGGACGGCACCACCGCGGTCACCGCCGAAGTGTCGGCCATCGCGCACGGATCGGCGGTCAGCACGGTGCCCGCGGGGGTCGAGTACTTCTCCGGCGAGCTGTGCAGCTTCTGGACGACCGCCTCGGCGAACGTCTGCCCGGGACGGCAGGGGTCACCGGCGTAGGTGACCGACACCGCGAGCGCGGAATCCGGCTTCAGCGCCGTCATCACCGCGACCGTGCAGTCGGTGTCGCCGGTCTTGTTCACGCGCAGCGGCAGACCGCCGGCCACCCCGGTGGTCTTGTCGGCCCGCGGCACCACCGTGCTGCCGATCTCCAGCTCGAGCCGGATCTCCTTGCCGCCGGGGTCCTTCACCTTGTTGCTGCAGGTGTCGAAGGCGATCGAAGACGGCGACGGGTCGTCATCGACCGTGCCGAGGCCCAGCGCGCCGAGGGCGGCCTTGGTCAGGAACTGGCACGGCTGGATCGTGCGGAGCACGTCCACCGCCACGGCGGCGTCGGTGATGGGGCCGTCGGCGACCTGGCCGGAGCCGGCCGCCGCGGGCACCGTCGTCCGGGCGAAGTTGGACTTGCCGAGGTCCTGCCCGCAGGCCGTCAGCGGCAGCGCGAGGGCGGTGACCAGCAGGAACAGCTTCGGGAGACGGCGGCGCCGAACGTCTGGGAACACGCGATGCACGGTAGCGGCAGCCGAGCGCCGCTGTCCGGACAACCCGGCTATTCGCCCGCTGCCGGCGGTGTGTCGCCGGTCTCGGGCTCGGCCGGCACGACGAGCGGGCGGAGCACGGCCCACAGGACGAACAGCGCGGTGACCACCAGCATGCCGATCCCGGCCCACAGGTTGATGTTCACGCCGGCGGCCTTCGCGATCTCCTCGTCGGAGGTGAAGCCGATGCCCATGACGGTCAGGATGACGCCGTAGACGCCGATCAGCAGGGCGATGATCAGCCGGATGTCGAAGGCGCCTGCCTTGTGCGCGCGCGGCTGCGACTCGGTAGCCATTCCGACCTCCTAGAAGATGATGTTCAGGGCGATGGTCAGGACGAGCACGATGCCCGCGAGCAGGCCCGGCTTGCGGTACCAGCCCGCGTTCTCGCCGGTGTCGTCGTGCTTCAGCGACTCCCGCGGGGTCAGCGAGTAGACGAGCCCGACCAGTTCCTCGTCCGGTTTCGGCTTGGTCGCCAGCGACACCACGACGCTCGCCACGATGTCGACGACGAACGCGGTCCCGGCGGCGACGAAGCTGATGCCCTGCCCGGTGAGGCCGAGCACTCCGGCCTGCGAGAGACCCCAGACGGTGATGGCGGAGCCGGTGCCGAGCACCAGGCCGACCCAGCCGGCGTGCGGCGTCATCCGCTTCCAGAACATGCCCAGGATGAACGTCGCGAACAGCGGCGCGTTGAAGAAGGAGAACAGGTCCTGCAGGTAGTTCAGGATGTTGCCGGAGTTCGACGCGATGAACGCCGTGCCGATCGCCGCGATCGTGCCGAGCGAAGTCACCACGCGGCCGAGGTTCAGGTAGTAGTGGTCCGGCTTGTCCTTCTTCACGTACGTCTGCCAGATGTCGTACGTGAAGACCGTGTTGAACGAGCTCAGGTTCGCCGCCATGCCGGCCATGAAGGACGCCAGCAGACCGGCGATGGCGATGCCGAGCATGCCGTTCGGCAGCAGGTCGCGCATCAGCAGCAGGAGCGCGTTGTTGAAGGTGACGCCGCTTTCGGCCGTGCCGCCGTCGAGCAGCACCTGCTTGTCCCGGACGTACTCGGACACGGTGACCGCGGCGATCATGCCGGGGATGATCACGATGAACGGGACCAGCATCTTCGGGAACGCGCCGATGATGGGCGTGCGCCGCGCGGCGGACATGCTCTTCGACGCCATCGCGCGCTGGACCTCGACGAAGTTCGTCGTCCAGTAACCGAAGGAGAGCACGAAGCCGAGGCCGAAGACGATGCCCAGCACCGAAAGCAGGCTGTTGCCGAAGCCGGTCAGGTTGTCACCGGGCCACGAGTGCAGCTGCGCGGAGCCACCGGGGCTGTTGGTCACCTTGTCGACCAGGCCCTCCCAGCCACCGACCTTGACCAGGCCGACGATCGTCAGCGGCACCAGCGCGATGACGATGACGAAGAACTGCAGGACCTCGTTGTAGATCGCGGCGGAGAGGCCGCCGAGCGCGGTGTAGGAGAGCACGATGGCGGCGGCGACGATGATCGACACCCACAGCGGCCAGCCCAGCAGCAGGTTCACCACGCTGGCCAGCAGGAAGAGGTTCGCGCCCGCGATGAGGATCTGGGCGGCGGCGAAGCTGACGCCGTTGACCAGGTGGGCCGGCCTGCCGAAGCGCCGCCGCATGAACTCCGGGACGCTGCGGACCTTGGAGCCGTAGTAGAAGGGCATCATCACGATGCCGAGGAACAGCATCGCCGGGATGGCGCCGATCCAGAAGTAGTGCACGGTCGGCAGGCCGTACTGGGCGCCGTTGGCCGACATGCCCATGACCTCGACCGCGCCGAGGTTCGCCGAGATGAACGCGAGGCCGGTGACCCAGGCGGGCAGCGACCGGCCGGACAGGAAGAAGTCGAGGCTGCTCGACACCTGCCGCCGCGCCAGGTACCCGATGCCGAGCACGAGCGCGAAATAGAACGCCAGCTCGATGTAGTCGATCGCGCTCGCGTCGAGTCGCAGGTTCGCATCGGCCAGTACGAGCACCCGACCCACCTCCGGCAGTTCCTTCTGCAAACAGGACAACAACCGACAGGAATCACCAGCATCCCGTCAGATCCGGACAGTACTGCATGGATTCAGGGTCGGCACGCCGACTCGTCCACAATGGCCGAAGGGCGCGCTCCCCCGGTCTGGACCAGGGGAGACGCGCCCTCGTTTCACGCGCCGCGGGAGCGGCTGACGATCAGCGGTCGGTCGGTACGGCGATCTCACCGTCCTCGTCGATCAGGTGGGCCAGCACCTCGTCGGGCAGGTAGGTCCGGTGCGGGTAGCCCGGGCCCCACGAGTTGAGGATCGGCACGGCGCCGAGTTCGTCGGCCCGCGGGTTGGCGAGCACCGAGTGCACGTCGTCGACGGACTTCGCCCAGCGGAACGCCTTGATGCCCTGCTTGGCCTCGGCGGTGTACTTCTCGCGGGTGCGCCAGTCGTCGTCGGCGTAGGACTCGTCCCACAGGACGTGCCCGGTGTCCTTGAGCACTTCGGCCGCGGCGCGGCACGACGTGCCGTTCTCGTCGCCGGGGTTGGTCTCGGGCCACTCGTCGCGCTTCTTGGCCTGGTCCCAGAGCCAGCGGGCCGAGTACTCGCTGCCGTTGAAGATCGACATGCAGCGCGACCAGGCGAAGCCGACGCAGGCGCCTTCGCGGCCCTGGTCGTAGAACGCGTACCAGGCGTCGGTGTCCGGGGTGCCGCCCGGCTCGAGGCAGACGGCGTGGCCGCCGCGGATCCGGCCGAGGTGCTTGACGCCGGCCTTCGCGATGAAGAACTCGCCGGACGTCTCGTCCTGTTCCGGCTGGTCGAACGCCGAGTACCAGTTGACCCCGATCACGACCGGCGCGCGGGTGGGCTTGTCGTCGTCGGCGAGCGCGCCGAGCGGATACCTTTCCACGTGCCGCCAGTCGTCCGGAATGAACCGGCCCAGGCGCGGGTCGGCCGGATCGGAACCGAGTGGGCGATAACGCATGACTTCCTCCTTCGTGCAGGCCAAAATGCGCGCACACCGGCCGGATGGCATGCACACCCCGAGCTCGAAGGCGGATTGAAACGTTGGCACGACGAAAAAGTGACGGCCGAGCGCACCACCCTCCGGCCACGCCGGACGCACCGGCGGAACCCCTCGAATCGAGTGTGGCACAGCACGTTCGAATAAGAACCCGAACTCACCCGAACAGCGCATAAAAGGCGTTGAAAAAGTAACCGCCCACTGCGCACGGGCCTATCGGGTTAACGATTTCCTGGCGGAGCGAGAATCATCGAATCAGATACGTCGATTTCGGCATCGATTCGGTATCGCCCCGGATACCGCCCCTTCGGGCAGCTGAGGGGTCAATTTTTCAACGACCCGCGTCAGTCCGCCACCCGGCGGAAGCGCGGCACGCGGCCGCCGGGTGTCTCGACGGTCTCGACGAACATCGCCTTCGGCCGCACCCACAGCCCGTGCTCGCCGTAGAGCGCCCGGTACACCACGAGCTCCTCTTCGGTCTCGCTGTGCCGGGCGACGCCCACCACCTCGTACTCCGCGCCCTTGTGGTGGACGTACCGCCCGGGCTCCACGTCGGACACGTCAGAACAGCCGGAACTCGTCGGACTCGATGCCGCGCAGCTCGTCGTAGTCCAGGGTCAGGCAGCGGATGCCGCGGTCCTCGGCCAGCGTGCGGGCCTGCGGCTTGATGATCTGGGCCGCGAACACGCCCTGCACCGGCGCCAGCAGCGGGTCGCGGTTGAGCAGCTCCAGGTAGCGCGTGAGCTGCTCGACGCCGTCGATTTCGCCGCGGCGCTTGATCTCGACCGCCACCGAACGGCCTTCGGCGTCGCGGGCCATGATGTCGACCGGGCCGATCGCCGTGGGGAATTCGCGGCGGACCAGCGTGTAGCCGTCGCCGAGGGTCTTGATGTGCTCGGCCAGCAGTTCCTGCAGGTGCGCTTCGACGCCGTCCTTCTGCAGGCCCGGTTCCGCGCCCAGGGCCTGCGAGTAGTCGTGGAAGACCTCCTCGATCGAGATCACCAGCTTCTCGCCCTGCTTGTTTTCGACGATCCAGAGGTTGCCGTCCTCGATCAGCCAGCAGGGTGGGCTCATCCAGTTCAACGGCTTGTACGCACGGTCGTCGGAGTGCACCGACACCGAGCCGTCGGACTTGACGAGCAGCAGGCGGGTGGCCATCGGCAGGTGGGCGGTCAGCCGGCCGGCGTAGTCGACCTGGCACCGCGCGATCACGAGACGCACCCGAGGAGGGTAGGACAGGTTCGGGATACTGGACGGGTGGACCCCATTCAGCGTGTCGCGTCCCGCGAGGTGTACCGGAACAACTGGATGACCGTGCGGGAGGACGAAATCCGCCGCTCCGACGGCTCGGCGGGCATCTACGGCGTGATCGACAAGCCGGCGTACGCGCTGGTCGTCGCCCAGGACGGCGACCGGTTCCGGCTGGTCGAGCAGTTCCGCTACCCGCTCGGTGAGCGGCGCTGGGAGTTCCCGCAGGGCACCGCGCCGGACCTGGCCGACGTGCCGCCGGACGAGCTCGCCGTGCGGGAACTGCGCGAGGAGACCGGGTTGCGGGCCGGCTCGATGGTGCCGCTGGGCAGGCTCGACGTCGCCGCCGGCATGAGCAGCCAGCGCGGCTGGGTGTTCCTCGCCACGGACATCACCGAGGGCGAGCCCGAGCGCGAGCACGAGGAGCAGGACATGCGCAGCGCGTGGTTCGCGCGCGCGGACGTCGAGAAGATGATCCTCGCCGGCGAGATCACCGACGCGCAGTCGATCGCCGCGTGGGCGCAGCTCATGCTGTACGAGCGCACCCAGGGCTGATCAGTCGGGCCAGGAGGGCTTGCGCTTCTCCAGGAACGCCGCCATGCCTTCGCGGGCGCCGGGCAGCTGGGACGCCGCCGCCATGACCTCCAGCGCGATCGCGTACGCGTCGGCCTCGGGCCGGTCGAGCTGGGCGTAGAGCGTCACCTTGCCCATCGACTTGCTGGCGCGGCTGCCGCGGGTAGCCCGGGCCAGCAGCTCGGCGACGGCGTCGTCGAGCCGCTCATCGGGCACGACCCGGTTGACCAGACCCCAGTCGAGCGCGGTCGCCGCGTCGACGACGTCGCCGGTCAGCGCCAGCTCCATCAGCCGCTTGCGGCCGATCGAGCGCGCCACGGGGACCGCCGGCGTGTGGCAGAACCAGCCGCCCTTGCCGCCCGGCAGCGCGAAGCCCGCCGACTCGGCCGCCACGGCCAGGTCGCACGACGCCACCAGCTGGCAGCCCGCCGCGGTGGCCAGGCCGTGCACCCGCGCGATGACGACCTGCGGGATCGACTCCATCGTCTTCATCAGGTCGGTGCACAGGGTCAGCAGCTCGCGCACGCCGGTCAGGTCCCGCGCGGCGACGTCGGCGAAGTCGTGGCCGGCGGAGAACACCGGGCCGTCGCCGGCCAGCACGACACCGGTCGCGTCGGAGGTCCCCGCCTCGTGGAACGCGGCGAGCAGCTCGGCGAGGTGGTCCGCGGAGAGCGAATTGCGCCGGGCCGCCCGGTTCATGGTGATCGTGACGGTGTCGCCGTCGCGCTTGACCAGGATGTGCTCGTACTCGGTCATGCCCCGACGGTAGCCCCTCGGAGCGGGCCAGTGGAGCTCAGCCGAGGCCGTTCCGCTCCCGGATCAGGCTGACGATGCCGTCCATGATCCCGGTGAGCTCGTAGTCCTTCGGCGTGAACACCCGGGCGATGCCGCGTTCGGTGAGCAGCGCGGCGTCGTCCGGCGGGATGATGCCGCCGACGATCACCGGCACGTCGCCCGCGCCGGCGGCACGCAGGCCGTCGACGACGTGCGGGACGACCTCGAGGTGCGAGCCGGACAGCACGGAGAGCCCGACGACGTGCACGCCTTCCTGCACCGCGGCCGCGACGATCTGCTCGGGCGTCAGCCGGATGCCCTGGTAGACGACCTCGAAGCCGACGTCGCGCGCCCGGACGGCGACCTGCTCGGCGCCGTTGGAGTGCCCGTCCAGGCCCGGCTTGCCGACCAGGATCCGCAGCCGCTCGCCCAGCTCCGCCTCGGTTTCCCGGACGCGCGTGCGCACCCGCTCCAGCTCGGGGTCGCCCGTGCCGGCGACCGCGGAGGCGGAAACGCCGGTGGGCGCCCGGTATTCGCCGAACACCTCGCGCAGCGCGCCGGCCCACTCGCCGGTGGTCACGCCGGCCCGCGCACAGTCCACAGTGGCCTCGAAGAGGTTTTCCGTGGTCTGCGCCCGCTCCTTCAGCGCGGCCAGCGACCGCTCGACGGCGTCGTTGTCACGCCGGGCGCGCCAGTCCTCGATGGCGGCGACGGCGGCCTTCTCGACGGCGGGGTCGATCGTTTCGATCGCCTTCGCGCCTTCGGCCTGCAGCGGTGACGGCTCGGTCGTCCCGAACTTGTTGACGCCGACCAGGATCCGTTCGCCGTTCTCCATCTCGCGGCGGTACTCGGCCAGCGAGGCGACCAGCTGCGACTTCATGTACCCGCTCTCGACCGCGGCGACCGCGCCGCCGAGGTCCTGCACGCGGGCGATCTCCTCGCGGGCGCCGGCCATGATCTCGTCGACCTTGGCCTGGATGACGTGCGAGCCGTCGAAGATGTCCTCGTACTCCAGCAGGTCCGTCTCGAAGGCGAGCACCTGCTGCATCCGCAGCGCCCACTGCTGGTCCCACGGCCGCGGCAGGCCGAGGGCCTCGTTCCACGCCGGCAGCTGGATCGCGCGGGCGCGGGCGCCGCGGGAGAGCGACACCGCGAGCATCTCCAGCACGATCCGCTGGACGTTGTTCTCCGGCTGGGCCTCGGTCAGCCCGAGCGAGTTCACCTGGACGCCGTAGCGCAGCCGGCGGGCCTTCGGATCCGTGACGCCGTAACGGTCGCGCGTGAGCTCGTCCCAGAGCGCGGTGAACGCGCGCATCTTGGACATCTCCTCGACGAACCGGACACCGGCGTTGACGAAGAAGGAGATCCGCGCGACGACCTTCGCCATGTCGGCCGCGTCGACCTGCCCCGAGTCGCGGACGGCGTCGAGCACGGCGATCGCGGTGCACAGCGCGTACGCGACCTCCTGCGTCGGCGTCGCCCCGGCTTCCTGCAGGTGGTAGCTGCAGATGTTGATCGGGTTCCACTTCGGCACGTGGTGCACGGTCCACGCGATCACGTCGGTGATCAGCCGCAGGCTCGGCCCCGGCGGGAAGATGTAGGTCCCGCGGGACAGGTACTCCTTGATGATGTCGTTCTGCGTGGTGCCGGCGAGCTTGGCGAGGACCTCGTCGACGTCCCGGCCCTCGGCCTCGGCCTGCTCGCGCGCCACGGAGACGTACAGCGCGAGCAGCCACATGGCCGGCGCGTTGATGGTCATCGACGTGTTGGCTTCGGCGAGCGGGATGCCGTCGAAGAGCAGCCGCATGTCGCCGATGTGCGACACCGGCACGCCGACCTTGCCGACCTCGCCGCGGGAGAGCTGGTGGTCCGGGTCGTAGCCGGTCTGGGTCGGCAGGTCGAACGCCACCGAGAGGCCGGTCTGCCCCTTCGCGAGGTTGCGCCGGTAGAGCTCGTTCGACGCGGCCGCGGAGGAGTGCCCCGCGTAGGTTCGCATCACCCACGGTCGGTCTCGCTCGCGGTCCGTTGGATACGGCACTGGACACCTCCGGCGGTGGACGTTTCGTCGAGTGTACCGACCGGTAACATAGGTGGGCAGTGGAATCGGCCACGTCCGGGTGACGTCAGCCCGCGGCCTGCTCGCGGCCGATCAGATCGCACAGCCACGCGCGCGCGGGCCGCCCGGGGTGCCCCGGTGCCGGCTCAGGCGGCGCTCTGCGCCCGCGCGATCAGGTCGCGGACCCGCTCGGCCTCCGGCACCGCCGCCAGCACGATCGTGACCTGCGGGGACTTCGTCCGCGCGCCACCGATGACGCCGAGGAGCCCCTCCGGCTCCCCGAAGGTCACCGTGCCGACGCCGCTGCGGCCGTCCCGACCACAGCAACCGCTCACCCGGCAGCAGGGCGCTCCTCGGCATGTCCACGGCGGCCTCCCCAGTCCTGTTTGCCGGGTGACGCTCGGGAGGGCCGTGCCGGTTGCCTTCAGGCGGCGGAGCTGTTCGCTTCCGGCGGGGCCTGGCGCGCCTTGGCCTCGTCGATGGCCTTGGTGAGCAGGTCGCGGACCCGCTTGGGCTCGCCGATGCCGATCAGCGTCACCGAACCCGACCCGCCGAAGGCGATGGTCCCGGTGCGGGACGGGCCCGCCTTGAGCACCGGCGCCGGCAGACCGGCCAGCTCGCTGGAGCGTTCCTTCTGCCGGAACAGGCCCGACCGCGCGATGATCCGGCTGTCCGTCACGGCGTAGGTCGTGCGCCCGAGCGCGAGGTACCGGAGGATCGAGCGGCCGACCGCGCCGTAGAGGCCGGCCACCAGCACGACAACGGCGGCGACCATCGTGGGTCCGCTCGGCTCGCGCGTGAGCAGGAACCAGAGCGCGGCGGCGGCGAGGACGAGCCCGGCCGGGGCGATCACCCCGTCCGCGGCGACGTAGAGCGGGCGCTGGACCGGCTCTCCCGCCCAGAGCACGCGTTCACCGGGCAGAAGATCGATTTCGCCTGCTGACATGGCCGAACACTACTCTGCCGGAGCGTCTCCCGCGCGCGGCGCACGTGGTCGGACACCCTCTGTGCGTGGTTGATCGCGCGGCGCACCAAGTCGCGTGTGGGGCGCTGTGACCGAAATCCGCGAGACCACGCCCGGTCCGTCCGTTAGCGTGGAAAGCCGTGACGTGGAGTTCGTACGGCAGTTATCTGGTCATCGTGGTCCTGATCGTCGTCGCGCCGGGGCCCGACACGATGGTGATGCTCAAGAACGCGCTGTCCGGCGGGTTCCGGGGCGGGCTGCTCGCGTCGCTCGGCATCTTCGCCGGCAACGCCGTGCAGGGCAGTGCCGCGGCGCTGGGGCTCGGCGTCCTCATCGCCCGGTCGCAGCCGGTGTTCACCGCGCTCAAGTGGGCCGGCGCGGCTTACCTCGTGTACCTCGGTGTCCAGGCGCTGCGCGGCGCGTTCCGCGGTGACTACCAGGCGGTCGAGGAGGCCCAGCGACGCCGCGGCGGCGGCTTCCGGCGGTTCCGCGAGGGCTTCCTCTCCAACATCACCAACCCGAAGGTGCTGGTGCTGTATCTGTCGGTGCTGCCGCAGTTCCTCGACCCGGCGCGCACGACGACGTGGGACGCGCTCGCGCTGGCCTACACCGTCGCCGTGCTCGGTGTGCTGTGGCTGGTGGTGCTGCTGGTGTTCGTGCACCGCGTCCGCGCGTGGCTGGAGCGCCGCCGGGTCCGGCGCACCCTGGACGGCGTCACCGGCACCGCCCTGGTCGGCTTCGGCGCCGCCCTGGCCCTGGAATCCTGATGACCTGGAGCACGTACGCGGGTTTCGCCGGGATGATGGCGTTCCTGGCGATGATGCCGGGCCCGGACACCATGGTGGTGCTGAAGAACGCCCTGACCGGCGGCGCCCGCGGTGGCGGCTGGGCGTGCGCGGGCATCACGGTCGCGAACTTCCTGCAGGGCACGGCGGCGGCGCTCGGCCTGGGGGCGGTGATCACCCGCTACCGCCCGGTGTTCGAGACGGTGAAGTGGCTCGGCGCGGCGTACCTGGTCTTCCTGGGGATCCAGGCGCTGCGCGGTGCTTGGCGCGGGAACTACGAAGCTCTCGACGACGTCCGCAAGGCCCGCGCGTCCCGTGGGCGGCGGTTCCGCGAAGGGTTCCTGTCCAACATCACCAACCCGAAGGTGATCGTGCTGTACCTGTCGGTGCTGCCGCAGTTCCTGACGCCGTCGTCGACGCTCGGGGACTCGCTGCTGCTGGCGTACACGGTGGCGGCCCTGGGCGTGGTGTGGCAGGTGGTGCTGCTGTTCTTCGTACACCGGGTGCGGGGCTGGTTGCGGCAGCGCAAGGTACGGCGGGTGATGGACGGCGCGACGGGCACCGCGCTCGTGGGCTTCGGCGCGGTGCTCGCCCTCGAAGGCTAGAGCGTGCGGTCCAGCCAGTCGTAGATCCGGCCCGCGGCGAGCCGCTGGGCGCCGACGTGGCAGTGCGCGTCCGCGCCCTCCTCCGCCGTGAACGTCAGCAGTGTCTTCGGTGCCGTCAAGTGCGCGTACAGCCGCCGGGGCTCGGTCTCCTGGTCGCCGCCGAAGAACAGGTCGTCCGCCGCTTCGCAGACCAGGACCGGGCAGGCGATCTTCTCCGCCACGCCGTCCGCCAGCGTGTACTCCAGGTACTTCGCGATGAACTCGCGATCGGTCGCCGCGCCCAGCACGTACCGGCCGTGGTCGCACGCCCAGCGCAGCGTCGGGCTCGCCTCGCGGCCCGCCGCGAGCAGGGCGTCGAACTCCTCGTCGCGCTCGGCCCGGGCGCGGGCCAGGATCTCCTGTCGCGGCCACGGCAACAGCCCGGTCACCGCCGCACCCGCGTCGTACACGCCGTCCACCGCCACCACCGCCGCCAGCCGGCGCTCGAACGCCGCCGCGCGCGGGGCCAGCATGCCGCCCAGGCTCACGCCGAGCAGCGCGATGCGCGCCGGGTCGACTCCGCCGAGCGCCAGCGCGAAGTCCACCACCGGCGTCACCACGTGCTCCCAGTCCGGCCGGAACACGAGCTTCTCGTGGCGGATCGCGCTCGGCTGGCCCGGGCCGTCGAACGTCAGGACGTGGTAGCCGTGCGCGGCGCCCGCCCCTGCGCCGAGGTAGTGGCACTCTTCCGCGCTGCCGTCGAAACCGTTGTGCATGATCAGCAACGGCTTCGGGCCGTCGCCTGGCGCGCGGTAGAGGTAGCCGTGCAGAACCGTTCCTTCATAAGGGATTTCGACCGGCTCGGCCACCTCCGCGCGCTGGAAGCACTCGACGCTCCGGTCGTACGCCGCCGCGATGCGTGGGTCCGCCGGGTCGCCGTGGAGGAAGAACTCCGACGAGAAGTAGTACGTCGACGCGCGCAGCAGCAGGTCGCGTGCGGTGACCGGCCCCGCGTCGGCCGCCTCGGCGTACAGCCGGTCGGCCAACGCGCGGTAGGCGTCGTGCCAGCTGTCGTAGTCCCCCGGCGTCACCGTCGACGCCGCCGCGAGGACCTCGCCGAAGTCGGAGCCGCCGTAGGCCGCGTGGCCGAACAGGCGCAGGGTCTCGAACCAGAACTGCGGGTCGTCTTCGAACATCAGCTGCTTCATCGGATCTCCTCCCGCACAAAGGTTTCGAACGAACGGGCCGGCCGCCCGGTGACCTGCTCGACGGTCGGCGTGACGCGGTCTTCGGCGCCGCGGCGAATGTCCTCGTCGAGGGCGGCGAGCACCGCCGCGAACGGCTCGGGCAGCCCGGACGACGTCAGCAACGCGGCGAACTCGGCGGTGCTCACCGCGCGGTGCCGTACCGGGCGGCCGAGGTGCGCGGACACGATCGAGGCCGCTTCGGTGTAGCTCAAGGCGGCCGGTCCGGTCAGGACGTGCTCGGTGTTGTGCGGCACGGGGTCGGTCAGCGCGCGGACGGCGACCGCCGCGATGTCGCCCGCGTCGACGAACGCGACCCGGGCGTCGCCGGTGGCCGTGACGATCTCGCCGTTCCGGACGCCCTGGGCGACCAGGTGCTCGCCGGCGAAGTTCTGCATGAACCAGGACGGCTTCAGCACGGCCCACTCCGGTGCCGTGCGCACCAGCCGTTGCAAGTCGCCCAGGCCCGGGGTGTCGTCGGCGACGGCCGACGAGCTGAGCAGGACGACCCGGCGGACACCGGCCGCGAAGGCGTCGTCCAGGAAGGGCGCGACCGAGCCGGCGGGCGAAGCCTCACCGACCGGCGCCAGCAGGTAGACCGCCGAAGCCCCGCGCAGCGCGTCCGCGTGGGTCGAGGAGTCCGCCCAGTCGAAGCGGACCTGACCGGGTTCTGCCGGCTTCCGTGTGGCCGCCCGGGCGGTGAATCCTGCCGTGCGCAGGCCCGCGACGACCCGGCGGCCGGTCGTGCCGGTGCCACCGAGGACCAGGGCGTCAGCCACCGAACGCCGCCGTCAGTTCGCCGCCGAGGACCTTCGCGGCGGCCAGCGGGCTCCAGTAGTCGCGGTAGTGGCGGATCCGGCCGTCCTCGACGGTGATCACGGCGATGTACGACAGCTCGTACGGCTTCCGCGACGCCACCACGACCCCGGCGACGGTGAACTCGACGACGACCACGCCCGGGTCGGCGGTCTCGTGCACGGTCTTCGCGGTGACTTCCCGGATGTCCAGCAGGTTCGGGTAGTCGCGCAGGTACTCACGGATCGCGTCGCGCCCTTCGACGCGCTTCGGGTAGCCCGGGCCGGCGAACGGGAACTCGAGGACGCCGTCCTCGGCCCAGAGCCCGGCGAACCCGGCCATGTCGTGCTTCAGCAGCAGATCGAGCGCGTGCTCGGCGAAGTCGCGCATCGCGGCCCCCTTCGACGGTTGGACGAGACGGTACCGTCCCGACGTAAGCCACCATAGACGGGACGGGACCGTCTCGTCCACCCGCTAGACTGCGCTCCATGGCACGCACCCCCACCGGCGCCGCGGTCCTGCAGCCCGAGGTCACGCAGGCGATCACCGACGCCGTCCTGCACGAACTCGCCGAACAGGGCTACGGGCGGCTGTCCATGGAAGCGGTGGCCAAGCGCGCCGGGGTCGGCAAGAGCGCGCTCTACCGGCGCTGGCGGTCGAAGGACGAAATGATCGCCGCGGTCGTCACGGAGTTCAGCGTGACGCGCGCGGCGGAGGCGGACACCGGCTCACTGCGCGGCGACCTGCGGGAGACGATGCAGGCGCTGATCGACTGGCTGACGCACCCGCTGTTCTCGCGGATCCTGCCGGACCTGGTCGCCGAGGACGCGCGAAATCCGGACCGCGGGCGCAGCACGCGCGAGAACATCGGCGGGCCGCGACGGGAGGTCGGCGAGGCCATGCTGCGCCGGGCCATCACCCGCGGCGAGCTGCCCGAGGACCTCGACATGGAGATGGCGCTGGACGTCCTGGCGGCGCCGATCTACTGGCGCCTGGTGGTCCGGCAGGCCGAAGCCGAACCGGACTACCTGGACCGGCTGGTGGCATACGCCCTGCGCGCACTGGGCGCGCAGGGCTGAAACAACCGGGGCTCCGCCCCGGGCCGGGGGCTCCGCCACCCGGACCCCCCAAAGCGGGTGTGATCAGCTCCTGTCCGGCTCACCCGCGACGCGCTGGATGTTCGCGCCCAGGCGGTTCAGGTTCTCGACGAAGTGCGGGTAGCCGCGGTCGATGTGGAAGACGTCCCAGACCTCGGTGACACCGTCCGCGCACAGACCCGCGAGCACCAGCCCGGCGCCGGCGCGGATGTCCGATGCCCAGACCGGTGCGCTCGACAGCTTCTCGACGCCGCGGACCACCGCGTGGTGGCCGTCCGTGCGGGCGTCGCCCGACAGCCTGACCATCTCCTCGATGAAGCGGAAGCGCGCCTCGTAGACGTTCTCCGTGATCATCGACGTGCCTTCCGACACCGCCGACAGCGCCACCGCGAACGGCTGCAGGTCGGTCGCGAAGCCGGGGTACGGCAGCGTCACCCAGTCGACGGCCTTCGGGCGCTCGGGCTGGACCACGCGGAAACCCTTGTCTCCGAACGTCTCGACGTCCGCGCCGGCCAGCTGCAGCTTGTTCAGCACCAGGTCGAGGTGGTGCGGGTTGACCCCGCGCACGGTGATGTCGCCGCGGGTCATCGAAGCGGCGAACGCCCAGGTCGCGCCCACGATCCGGTCGCCGATCACGCTGTGCGTCGTCGGGTGCAGCTGCTCCACGCCGTGCACCGTCAGAGTCGACGTGCCGGCGCCTTCGATCTTCGCGCCCATCTCGGTCAGCATCGTGCAGATGTCGACGATCTCCGGCTCGCGCGCGCAGTTGTCGATGACCGTGGTGCCCTCGGCCAGCACGGCCGCCATCAGGATGTTCTCGGTCGCGCCGACGCTCGGGAAGTCCAGCCAGATCTGCGCGCCGACCAGCGTCTCGGCCTTCGCGACGACGCAGCCGTGCTCGATCGTGCTCGTCGCGCCCAGCTTGCGCAGGCCGTTCTGGTGCATGTCCAGCGGGCGCGAGCCGATCGCGTCGCCGCCCGGCAGCGCCACGACAGCCTGCTTCAGCCGGCCGACCAGCGGCCCCAGCACGCAGACGGACGCGCGCAGCTTGCCCATCGCCGCCGAGTCCGCGCGGTGCGACAGCTCGGCCGGCGTCGTGATGGTGGCCGTGTCGCCCTCGATGACGACCTCGCAGCCGACGCTCCGCAGCACGTCGCCCATCAGCGGGACGTCGAGGATCTGCGGGCAGTTCGTGATGGTCGTGGTGCCCTCGGCCAGCAGGGCCGCGGCCATCAGCTTCAGCACGCTGTTCTTGGCGCCGACCACGTCGACCTCGCCGACCAGCCGGGCTCCGCCATGCACGTCGAAGTGCTCGCTCATGGCCGCCAATCATGCCCTCTCGCCCGGATTCGGCCCGGGCGGGGGCCGCTATGGTGGATCCATGGTCGTTCGCATCAACCGCGTGTACACGAAGGTCGGCGACAACGGCACGACCGCGCTCGGCGACGGGTCCCGCGTGCCGAAGACGTCTCCGCGGCTGGGCGCGTACGCGGACACCGACGAGGCGAACTCGGTGCTCGGCCTGGCGATCGCGATGGGCTCGTTGCCCGCCGAGGTCACGGACGTACTGCGCACGGTCCAGAACGACCTCTTCGACGTCGGCGCCGACCTCTGCCTGCCGATTTCCGACGACCCGCCGTACCCGCCGCTGCGGATCACCGAGAAGTACGTCGAGCGGCTCGAAGGCTGGTGCGACGAGTTCAACGAGCGCCTGCCGAAGCTGACGTCGTTCATCCTGCCGGGCGGCACGCCGGGGGCGGCGTTCCTCCACCAGGCGCGGACGGTGGCGCGCCGGGCCGAGCGGTCGGCCTGGGCCCTGCACGAGGCCGAGCCCGAGGCGACCAACCCGATCGCGGTGAAGTACCTGAACCGGCTGTCGGACCTGCTGTTCATCCTGGCCCGGCTGGCCAACCCGGACGGCGACGTCCTGTGGCAGCCGGGCGGGCAGCCCTAGCCGAGCCGGCCCTGCTCCTGCGCCGCCCAGTGGCGCTCCAGGTCGACGTCCGGTGTCCCGTCGAACGCCGGGTCCACGGCCTGGGTCGTGACCATGTCCTCCGGCTTCACGCGCTCCGGCAGTTTCGCGAAGCGGTTTTCTTCGGTCATCAGATCCCCCAGCTCTCCCGCAGGGTCCCCAGTGCCTGGTGGAAGCCGGGGAAGGTCTTCTTCACGCACTCCGGATCATCCAGCGTGATGCCGTCGATCAGCAAGCCCGTGATGCTGAACGCCATCGCGATCCGGTGGTCGCGGCGGCACGCCACCAGGGTGCCCGTCGGCCGGCCCGGCTGGATCTCGATCCAGTCGCGGCCGGTGACGACCTCGATGCCCATCGCGCGCAGGTTCTCCTCGCACGCGTCGAGCCGGTCGCACTCCTTGATGCGCGTGTTGTAGACGTCTTCGATGCGCACCGGGCCCGAAGCGAACGGCGCGATCGCCGCCAGGGTCGGGACCGTGTCCGAGATGTCACGCATGTTGACTGTGATCCCGCGCAGGCCGCCCGACGGGCCCGCGACCGTCACCGAGTCCGGCGTCAGCTCCACGTGCGCGCCCATCTCACGCAGGACGTCGGCGAAGCGCACGTCGCCCTGCAGGGCGTCGGAGCCGAGGCCCGGGATGGTCACCGTGCGGCCGGTGACCGCCGCCGCGGCCAGGAAGTAGCTCGCTGTCGACGCGTCCGGCTCCACCGGGTACTCGCACGCGCGGTACGGCTGGGGCGGGACCACGAACGTCTGCCCCTCGCGGCGGACGTCGACGCCGAAGCGGCGCATCATCTCCAGCGTGATCTCGACGTACGGCACCGACACGAGGTCGGTCACCGTGATCCGCAGGCCCTCCGCGGTCAGCGGCCCGAGCAGCAGCAACGCGGTCAGGAACTGCGACGACAACCCCGCGTCGAGGGTCAGCTCCCCACCCTTGACGCCGTTCGCGCGGACGGTCAGCGGGTGATGCCCCGGCTCGCCGCCGAACTCGAGGTCGACACCCAGTTCCTGCAGGGCGTCGGTCAGCGGCCCGAGCGGACGGCGGCGCATCTGGCCGGACGCGTCGAAGCGGAACGTCCCGGTGCCGGCCGCGGCCAGCGCGGGCAGGAACCGGGCCGTCGTGGCGCCGTCCCGGCAGAAGACGTCGGCTTCGGCAACGCCGGGCCCCGACGGCCGGCCCTCGATGGTCCACGCGTCCGGCTGCCGGTCGACGCGGTAGCCGAGCTTGACCAGGCCCTCGGCAAAGCCCTCGGTGTCATCCGAGTGCAGCGGACGGCCGAGGGTCGTGGTGCCGTGCGCGGCGGCGGCCAGGAACAGGCCGCGGGCGGTGACGGACTTGGAGCCGGGGATCTCGACGAGGGTCACGCAGTGAGTTTAATGCGGCGAGATCTCGGCCATCGGGCCCCAGTCGGAGGCATCCAAGACCCTATGGATAACTGTCCCAAGTTTGAGACAGTTATCCATAGGGTTCAAGAAGCGCGCGGAAGGCGCCGCCCGGGCGGGGCGGACTCGAGCCAGGAGAGGAAGCCCGTCAACGCGCCCGGACCCATCGCGATCTCGATCGCTTCCTGGGTCTCCGACTCGCAGCGCAGGACCGTCGAACCCTCGGGCACGGCGTAGGCCTCGGTGCCGGACGGGTCGCGGCGGTCGGCGATCTGCATGCTTTCCCGCTGGAAGACGCGGTCGGCGCCGGTGCGCAGGCTCCACACCCGGTACCAGACGAACTCGTCGCCCTCGTAGCGGCCCAGCCCCAGGTGCCAGCTGGACCGCGGGTTGTCCGGACGCCACCGCAGCGCGACGCTCACGCCGCCACCGCGGCGCATCCGGATCCACCGCTGGCCGTACCAGGCGGCCAGCACCGCGAGCACGATCAGGAGCCCGACTACGACCACGGTGATCTTCACGGCCCGGCTCCTGCCCGTCTCGCGCTCAGGCCGACTGACCCGCTGCGCGGAGCTGGGCCGAGGCCCTCGCCCGCTCGGTCTCGTCGTCCCCGGTCAGGGCCGCCTTGGCCGCCTCGACGTCGATCTCGTCGGAGAGCTCGGCGCTCTCGGCGAGGATGCTCACCCCGGTGCCGGTCACGGAGAGGAACCCGCCGTGGACGGCCGCGCAGACCGTCTCGCCGTCGGTGGTCGTCACCTTGACCACGCCACCCTCGACCAGCTGCCCGAGCACGGGTTCGTGACCGGCCATGATGCCGATCTCACCCTCGGTGGTCTGGGCCACCACGAAAGTGGCAGTACCCGACCAGAGACGGCGCTCGACGGCCACCAGCTCCACGGACATCTCAGCCACGTAGCACTCCTTCGCTCGGGGTGTTACCACCGAGTGTAATAGGTCTGTCCCCTGCTATGAGAACGGCGGGGGCGCTGGTCCATATAGGACACTGCCCCCGCCGCTCCCGGAAAATCACTTCTTGGTGATTTCCTTGTACTTCTTCTCGAGGTCCTCGAGGCCACCGATGCCCAGGAACGCCTGCTCGGGGTAGTGGTCGAAGTCACCCTTGGTGATGCGGTCGAACGACTCGATCGTCTCCGACAGCGGCACCGTCGAGCCCGGGATCTGCGTGAACGCCTCGGCGACCAGCATGTTCTGCGACAGGAACCGCTCGATGCGGCGCGCGCGCTGAACGGTCAGCTTGTCCTCTTCCGAGAGCTCGTCCATACCGAGGATCGCGATGATGTCCTGCAGCTCCTTGTACTTCTGCAGGATCCGGATGACCTCGGAGGCGACGCGGTAGTGGTCCTCGCCGACGATGGCCGGGTCGAGGATCGTCGACGTCGACGCCAGCGGGTCCACCGCCGGGAAGATGCCCTTCTGGAACACCGACCGGGAGAGCTCGGTGGTGGCGTCCAGGTGGGCGAACGTCGCGGCCGGGGCCGGGTCGGTGTAGTCGTCCGCGGGGACGTAGATCGCCTGCATCGAGGTGATCGAACGGCCACGGGTCGAGGTGATCCGCTCCTGCAGCTGCCCCATCTCGTCGGCCAGCGTCGGCTGGTAACCCACGGCGGACGGCATGCGGCCCAGCAGGGTCGACACCTCCGAGCCGGCCTGGGTGAACCGGAAGATGTTGTCGATGAACAGCAGCACGTCCTGGTTCTGGACGTCGCGGAAGTACTCCGCCATGGTCAGCGCGGACAGCGCGACGCGCATACGCGTGCCCGGCGGCTCGTCCATCTGGCCGAAGATGAGGGCGGTGTCGTTGATGACGCCGTCCTCGGACATCTCCAGGAAGAGGTCGTTGCCCTCACGGGTGCGCTCGCCGACGCCGGCGAACACCGAGGTACCACCGAAGTTCCGGGCGACGCGGGTGATCATCTCCTTGATGAGCACCGTCTTGCCGACGCCGGCACCGCCGAACAGGCCGATCTTGCCACCCTGGACGTACGGGGTGAGCAGGTCGACGACCTTGAGGCCGGTCTCCAGCATCTCGGTCTTGCCTTCGAGCTGGTCGAAGGACGGGGCGCTGCGGTGGATGCCCCAGCGCTCGAGGTCCTCGCCGTAGCCGGGCTCGTCGAGGCACTCGCCGAGGGCGTTGTAGACGTGGCCCTTGACCTTGTCGCCGACCGGGACCGTGATCGGGCCGCCGGTGTCGGTGACCTCGGCGCCGCGCACCAGGCCGTCCTGCGGCTGCAGGGAGATGGTGCGGACGAGGTTGTCACCCAGGTGGGAGGCGACCTCGAGGGTGACCGTCTTGCGCAGCTGCTCGAACTCGATCTCGACCTTGAGCGCGTTGAACTGGTCGGGCACGGAACCGCGCGGGAACTCGACGTCGACGACCGGACCGGTCACCGACACGATGCGCCCCTTGGCGCGCGGGGCTTCAGTACTGGTCATCAATCATCACTTCCTGCTGCGGTGAGCGCGTTCGCGCCACCGACGATTTCGGAGATCTCCTGGGTGATCTGCGCCTGGCGAGCCTGGTTCATCTCCCGCGTCAGGTTGCCGACCAGCTCGTTCGCGTTGTCCGACGCGGCCTTCATCGCCGTCCGGCGGGCGGCCAGCTCGGACGCCGCGGACTCGAGGAGGGCCGCGTAGAGCCGCGTGTTGATGTACTTCGGCAGGATCGCGTCCAGCAGCTTGTCGGCACTCGGCTCGAACTCGTAGCTGGGGAGCAGCCCGGCGGGCTTCTCCTCTTCGCCTTCGGAGTACTCGACCTCGAGCGGCGCGACGCGCTTGGCCGTCGGCCGCTGCGTCAGCATCGACACGAACTCGGTGTAGACGATGTGGATCTCGTCGACACCCGTGATGCCGTCGGCGTTGCCGTCCTCGTCGTCGACGCCCCGCATGAACGACTCGACCAGGGCGTCGCCGGCCGCGACCGCGTTCGCGTAGCCCGGCTGGTCGGAGAAGCCCGTCCAGCCGTCCACGACCTCGCGGCCCCGGAACCGGTAGTAGTTCAGCCCCTTGCTGCCGGTGACGTAGACCTGCGGCTCCTTGCCCTCCTCGCGAAGGAGGGCGAGCAGCTCTTCGGTCGCGCGCAGCACGTTGGAGTTGTACCCACCGCACTGGCCCTTGTCACTGGTCACGACCAGGACGGCGGCCCGCTTCGGGTTCGGGCGCTCGACCAGCATGGGGTGGTCGAGCGTGGTGGCCGCGCCGGCCAGCGCCGAGAGCACCTTGGTGATCTCGTCCGCGTACGGCCGGGAAGCGGCGACCCGAGCCCGCGCCTTGGTGATGCGCGCGGTGGCGATGAGCTCCATCGCCTTGGTGATCTTGCCGATCGACTTGGTCGCCTTGATGCGCGACCGGAGTTCCCGGAGTTGTGCGGCCATGAGCTACCAGCTCACTTCTTCGGCGCGGGCTTGTTGACCTTGACGGTCTCCTGCCCGACCTTGTCGGCTTCCATGGCGTCCGCGTTCTCCTCGAGCGGCTTGCCCTCGGAGGTGGTGAACTCCTTCTTGAACTCGTTCACCGCGGCGACCAGCTTGTCGGCCGTCTCGTCCTCGAACTTCCCGGAGTCGCGGATCGCGCCCAGGATGTCGTCGTGCTTGCGGCGGGCCGAGTCCAGGAACTCGTGGTTGAAGCGGCGGACGTCCTCGGTCGGGACCGAGTCGTAGTGGCCGTTCGTGCCCAGCCACACCGTGCAGACCTGCTCCTCGACCGGGATCGGCGAGTACTGCGGCTGCTTGAGCACCTCGTACAGGCGGGCACCGCGCTCGAGCTGCGCCTTCGACGCGTCGTCGAGGTCCGAGGCGAAGGCCGCGAAGGCCTCCAGCTCGCGGTACTGCGACAGGTCGATCCGGAGCGAACCGGAGACCGACTTCATCGCCTTGACCTGCGCGGCACCACCCACGCGGGACACCGAGATACCCACGTCGATGGCCGGGCGCTGACCGGCGTTGAACAGGTCCGACTGGAAGAAGCACTGGCCGTCGGTGATCGAGATGACGTTCGTCGGGATGTAGGCCGACACGTCGTTCGCCTTGGTCTCGATGATCGGGAGACCGGTGAGCGAGCCGGCGCCCAGCTCGTCCGACAGCTTCGCGCAGCGCTCCAGCAGGCGGGAGTGCAAGTAGAAGACGTCGCCGGGGAACGCCTCGCGGCCCGGCGGGCGGCGCAGCAGCAGCGAGATCGCGCGGTAGGCGTCGGCCTGCTTGGTCAGGTCGTCGAACACGATGAGGACGTGCTTGCCCTCGTACATCCAGTGCTGGCCGATGGCCGAGCCGGTGTACGGCGCGATCCACTTGAAGCCGGCCGAGTCGGACGCGGGGGCCGCGACGATGGTGGTGTACTCCAGCGCGCCGGCGTCCTCGAGGGACTTCTTCACGGCGGCGATCGTGGAGCCCTTCTGGCCGACCGCGACGTAGATGCAGCGGACCTGCTTCTTCGGGTCGCCGGTCTCCCAGTTGGCCTTCTGGTTGATGATCGTGTCCACGGCGACGGCGGTCTTGCCCGTCTTGCGGTCACCGATGATCAGCTGGCGCTGGCCGCGCCCGATCGGCGTCATCGCGTCGATGGCGGTGATGCCGGTCTGCAGCGGCTCCGACACCGGCTGGCGCTCGACCACCGAGGCGGCCTTCAGCTCCAGCGCGCGGCGCTCGGTGGTCTCGATGTCGCCGAGGCCGTCGATCGGCTGGCCCAGCGGGTTGACGACGCGGCCGAGGTAGCCGTCGCCGACCGGCACCGACAGGACCTGGCCGGTGCGCTTGACCTGCTGGCCCTCTTCGATGCTTTCGAAGTCACCGAGGATCGCGGCACCGATGGAGCGCGCGTCCAGGTTCAGGGCGACGCCCAGGACGCCGCCGGGGAACTCGAGCAGCTCGTTGGCCATGGCCGAGGGCAGGCCCTCGACGTGGGCGATGCCGTCACCGGCGTCCACCACGGTGCCAACTTCTTCCCGGCTCACGTCCGGGGCGTAACTCGAGACGTAGTTCTCGATCGCGCTACGGATCTCATCCGAGGAGATCGTCAGCTCGGCCATGTCTTTCCCGCTCTCGCTTCGTTCTTGCCAGTATGCAAAGTCTTGTGTGACCTGGGGCTATGCCCGGGCCAGCCGCCTGCGCAACGCCGCGAGCTGCCCCGCCGCGCTCCCGTCGATGACCTCGTCGCCGACGCGGACGACGAGACCGCCGCCGAGCCGGGGGTCGACCTCGACGTGCAGGGCGATCGGCCGCCCGTAGAGGGCGTCGAGCTTCGCGCCCAGCTGGGCGACCTGCTCGTCGGACAGGGCGTTCGCGCTGGTCACGTAGGCCACCGAGCGCTGACGCCGCTCCGCGGCCAGCTTCACCAGCTTGTCGAGCCCGATGCCGACGCCGCGGCCCTTGGCCCGGCGCACGACCTGCTCGACGAGGGTCTCGGTGACCACGTCCACCTTGTCGGCGAACAGCCCGCGCACCAGCGTGCGCTTCGCGTCGGCGGAACCAGTCAGGTCCGACAGCGCCTTCTCGAGCTCGGGGTGGTTGGCCACGACCCGCGCGACCTGGAAGAGCTGGGACTCGACGGTGTCGACATTCCCGGTCTTCTCCGCCGAGGTGAGCAGGGCCGAGCGGCCGAGCGACTCGAGGCCGTCGGTCAGCTCGCGGGGGCTGGACCAGCGGCTGCCCGCCACGGCGTCGAGCACCTTCAGGGCCGGTTCGGACAGCTTGCCGTCGAACAGCCGGCGCACCAGCGCGGTGCGCGCCTCCGACGTCGCCGAGGCGTCGCTCACTGCCCGGCGCAGGCCGATTTCCCGGTCCAGCAGGTCGACGACCGAGAGCAGCTCGTCGCCGACCGTGGCGGCGTCGGCTCCCGCGTCCGCCAGAACCTCGCCGAGGCGTTCCTCGGCGAGGCCGAGCGCTTCACGGCTCGCAGCATGCAGCGTCATCTCTGGTTACTTCCCCGCTCCGTTGGAGGCACCGGCGGTCTCCAGCTCCGCCAGGAACCGGTCGACGGTGCCGCGGCGGCGCGCCTCGTCCTCGAGCGACTCGCCGACGATCCGGCTGGCGAGCTCGACGGCGTTGCGGCCCATGTCGGCCCGCAGCTCCGCGATGATCTGCGCCTTCTGGGCCTGCAGCTGGGCCTGGCCCTGGGCGACGATGCGCTGGGACTCGGCCTCCGCCTCGGCCCGCAGCTCCGCCTTGATCTGCTCGGCTTCGAGCCGGGCGTCGTCGCGGATCTTCGCGGCTTCGGTACGGGCCTCGGCCAGCTGGGCCTTGTACTTGGCCAGCGCCTCTTCGGCCTCGGCCTGGGCCCGCTCGGCCTTCTCGATGCCTCCCTCGATCTTCTGCGCACGCTCTTCGTACGCGGCCTCGAAGCGAGGGACGACGTACTTCTTGAGGATGAACAGCAGGATCAGGAAGGCGACGATGCCGAGGATCAGCTCCGAGATGTCGGGGATGATCGGGTTGTGAACTTTGCCCTCTGCGGCGAGGACCAAGGCACTGTTCAGCACGGCGTCTCCTTAAGCGAGATGAGCGTCGACTCAGCCTGCGGAGGCGATGAAGTAGATGACGATGCCGATCAGGGCGAGCACCTCGGTCAGAACGAAGGTCGAGAAGCCGATGCCCTGCAGCTTGCCCTGCGCCTCCGGCTGACGCGCGGTGCCGTTGATGACGGCGGCGAAGATCAGACCCACACCGATGCCCGGGCCGATCGCGCCCAGGCCGTAACCGATGGCGGCGAGACCGGGGTTGATGTTGACGGCCTGCTCCGCGGCCTGGGCCAGAACGATGTTGCTCACGTGCATTTCCCTTCACTTCGGTCCACGCGCTCGCGTGGATCGGGGGCTTGTGTTCTCAGTGCTCCGACGCCAGCGCGGCGCCGATGTACCCGGCCGACAGCAGGGCGAAGATGTAGGCCTGCAGCACCTGGATGAAGGCCTCGAGGAACGTCATCGCGATGGCGAACAGCCACGCCACCACGGAAACCGGCTTCAGCGCCCAGCTCGAGGTCTCGGTCAGCAGGAAGGTGCCGCCGAGGGTGAACACCGCCAGGATCAGGTGACCCGCGAACATGGCGGCGAAAACACGGATGGCGAGCGTGAGCGGGTTGAGGAGGAACTTCTCCGCGAACTCGATCAGCGCGAACAGCGGCAGAACCGGCTTGGGCACACCCGGCGGCGCGAGTTCCTTCTTGAAGTACCCCTTGAAACCGTGCCGTTTGAAGCCCACGTAGTGGTACACCGGGTAAACCACGAGGACCGCCAGGGCGAGCGGGAAACCGAACCGCGCCATGGTCGGGAACTGCAGGAGCGGGATGATCCCGTAGAGGTTGTTCACCAGGATGAAGGTGAACAATGCGAAAACGAGCGGCACGAACGGCTTGAAGTCTTTGGAGCCGATCTGCTCACGCGCGATGTTGTTGCGGCTGAAGTCGTAGATCGACTCGGCGACGAACTGCCCCTTGCCCGGGACGACCTGCAGCTTGCGAGTCGCCAGCAGGAAGTACGCCGCGATGATGACAACCGAAAGCACGACGAGCAGCATCGGCTTGGTGACCGCGCCGAAAATCGGCGGCAAGATGAAGCTTTCGGCGCCGGGCGGCGCGAACGTCGCACCCTCGGCCAATACCAGCGCGCCCACTGGGCTCCTTCCGGTTCTCCCGGCCGGCGTTCACTCCGCCGGGGGAATCGTCACGATCTGGACTTAACGTACCCGATACGTATCGGGACGTCGGAGGCGGCTGCCCCACTGTGCGACGAACACGGCTTCACGTTCTGCACACGGGGTTGTCTCGTGTGAACACTGCCCTGCGGTCTACTTCGGACCAGCGGCCGGAAGGCGGAACTACACGGTCGCCACACTGCTGATCGCGGTTCGTCTGAGGGAGTGCGCGGTCGAGGCCGCCACCCTTGACGCGGACCATACCAGCAGGTCAATCAGTGCCGGACAGGCGTACTCCTAACCAACCGATCAGCCCAGGACTTAGGTCCCGGGTCGTCCCGGGACCCAGGTCCGGCGCGAGCCGGGACCGCGTCCGGAACGTCGCAGGCACCGGCCTCGGCGGGGTCCCGGTCACTGTTCGCAGCCGCGCACGAAAGCGCACTTTTGTGGCCCCGGTCACACTCAGCTGGCCGCAGCCCGGTTCACGAAGAGTAACGGAAGCCCACGACAAAACGGACGACGTCAGGACGGGATGATCGTCGGGATCTTCGTCTTGCGGAAGGCGGCGAACTCGGCCGCGGCGGCGAGCATGATCGCCACGATCATCGTGATGCCGAGCGACATCGGGTGCAGCGCGGTGACGCCCTTCAGCAGCGTCAGCGCCCCGAACAGCAGTACGACCTTCACGACGTACCCGCCGAGGGCGATGACCATGACGAACATCGGGTCCTGCCCCGCGCTGAACTTCATCATGCCCAGCGTCGACAGCGACGCCAGCATCGCGAGCACCCCGCCGACGAGCGAGCCCAGGAAGCCGGGCAGGCCGTTGAGGATGCTGAACAGGGCGATGCACACCAGGACCGCGGGCGGGGTCACCAGCAGCGAGGCCTTCGTCATCGCGCGGGCCGCCTGCAGCACCACCTTGGCGTGCGGGTTCTCCTGCTCGTGCGTTTCGGCTTCGCTCACACCTGGCTCCCTGCTCGGTTACCACCCCGAGTGTAGAGACACCGGCGGGTCAGGTGCCCGGCTGGTTGCGCGAGCGCAGCCGCGGGACGACCGAGACCACCGCCGCGAAGACCAGGCCGATCCCGATGAACCAGAGCGCCGCGGCGTCGTCGAACAGCGTCACCGACACCGCGCCGAAGGCGAGGAGACCCGCCCACAGGTAGATCAGCATGACCGCGCGGCGCTGGGAGTGGCCGATCTCGAGCAGCCGGTGGTGGAGGTGCATCTTGTCGGCCGCGAACGGGCTTTCGCCGCGGCGGGTGCGGCGGACCACCGCCATGATCAGGTCGAGCATCGGCACGAACAGCACCGCCGCGACGACCACGAGCGGCGAGAGCAGCGCGATGGCGTCCTTGGCGCTGAACTGCGTGTACGGCACACGCCCGGACGCCGACGTCGTGGCGCCTGCGAGCATCAGGCCGATCATCATCGAGCCCGAGTCGCCCATGAATATCTTCGCGGGCTGGAAGTTGTAGGGCAGGAAGCCCAGACAGGCTCCGGCGAGGGTGGCCGCGATCAGCGCGGGCGGGTAGGTGCCGACGTCGCCGCCGGAGCTGTCGAGCAGGCCGAGGGAGAACGAGCACGTGGCGGCGGCCGCGATGAAGCCGAGGCCGCCGGCCAGCCCGTCGAGGCCGTCGACGAAGTTCATCGCGTTGACCATGACCACGACCATCACGACGGTGAGCAGCGCGCCCTGGTTCTTGTCGAGCACGAGCACCGAGCCGAACGAGCCGCCGGTGCCGCCCCACGGCACCCAGAACGACACCCACTGCACACCGAAGATGACGAGGATCCCGGCGCACATGACCTGGCCGGCCAGCTTCGTCCAGGCGTCCAGCTCGAACCGGTCGTCGAGCGCGCCGATCAGGGAAATCACACCGGCCGCCAACAGCACGCCGACCGAGTCGAAGGAGGCGTCGAAGCCGTGCGACAGCGCGGGCAGCTGGTGGGCGAGGCCCATCGCGCCGGCGACGCCGAGGTAGATGCCGACCCCGCCCATCCGCGGGATCGGGGCCACGTGGACGTCGCGGGCACGGGGGTTGGCGATCGCGCCGACGCGGATCGCGACCCGCCGGACGACGCCGGTGAGCAGGTAGGTCACGGCCGTCGCGGTCAGCGCGACGAGGATGTATTCCCGGATGGGGAGGAGACCGGATGTGGGCGGCACGGGGACGTCACGCTCGCGGGGTCGGGGTCACCCGCGACACGCTATCGTGCCGCGGTTTTTGTCGTGATCCGGCTTCACGCCAACGATTCCGCGGGCACACCCAGCACCTCCGCGATGGCTTCCTTGCCCACCGCGCCCTCGCGCAGCACGACGGGTTCGGTGCCGGTGAGGTCCACGATGCTCGACGCGACGGGCGCGCCGCTCGACCCGCCGTCGAGGTACACCGCGACGGAGTCCCCGAGCTGTTCCTGCGCCTCCTGCGCGGTGCTGGCGGGCGGCCGCCCGGAGACGTTCGCACTCGAGACGGCCATCGGCCCGACGTCCCGAAGGAGCTCGAGGGCGACGGGGTGCAGCGGCATCCGGAGCATGACGGTGCCGCGGGCGTCGCCGAGGTTCCACTGCAGGCTGGGCGCGTGCGGCAGCACGATGGAGAGGTCGCCGGGCCAGAAGGCTTCGATGAGCGCGCGCGCCTGCGGCGGAACGCCGAGCACCAGGCCGTCCACAGTGGACCAGGAGCCGACGAGCACGCCGACGGGCATGTCCGGCCCGCGGTTCTTGGCGCGCAGCAGCGCCTGGACGGCACCGGCGTCGAAGGCATCGGCACCGATGCCGTACACGGTGTCGGTCGGCAGGACGACCAGCCGGCTGGACCGGACGGCCCCGGCCGCGGCGGCGAGCCCGTCGGCCCGGGTCTCCCGCTTGCTGCAGTCGTAGACCACGCTCATGGGGGCCAAGGGTAGTCCCGCCGGTTGCGGGGGCGTTCGCCGCGTCACACCCGGCTCGGCTCGGCTCGGCGCGGCTTGGTCCAACGCGGCTTGGCGCCTCGGGGGCGCCCCCCGTCTTCCACGCTACCGGCGACCACCGACAGTTCCCGGCGCTCCCGGCGCCTGCCGCCGGACTTGTCCACAACGCCCGGCCCGACCGCCGTGCACCACCCGGTCACCTCGCCGGGCGTCAGGAACGGACGCCCGGCACTGACAACCGGCCAGACTTTCGTTGTGGGGCAAGCGGGTAAACCTCCCGCCGTGGCAGAACTCCGGCAGTGCGGCTCAATACGGTCGATCTTCGGGAACCACCACCCCCGTGGGTTCCCAGTGAAGGAGCCGCACATGCGCCCCAGAACCCCGAAAGCGCTCGCCCTGCTCGCCGCCGTCACCGTCCTGACCGGGGTCGGGACCGGGACCGCCGCCGCGGAACCGCTGACCCGTGGCTGGCCCGCCCCGATCGACGCCGCCCGCTGGGAGAACCAGGACCACATGACCTGGTCCGACTACCGGAAGATCCCCGGCACGAACTGGGCCGATCCGAACCTCAAGCCGACCCAGCGCACCTTCAAGGGCGCCGTCGTCCTCGCCGACTACCCGGACCAGGACTTCGTCGTCACGCGGCCCGCGCGCTCGACCGTCTTCGGCAACCCCGCGCCCACCGCCGCGAACATCCCGCGCGACGACGTCGCGCAGTACTACGAGGACTTCCTCAACAAGCCCATCGCCCTCAACAACGGCCACACGATCAACGAGTACTGGATGGAGGACTCCGGCGGCCGGTTCGGCGTGCAGCTGACCGCGTTCGGGCCGTACCGGATGCCGGGGAAGTCCTACGAGTACGGCATGGAGTTCCAGCCGAACGCCTGCCCGCCCGGCGCGAACTGCACCCGCGACATCCGCAAGGACGCCGGCGACGCCTGGCGCGCGGACGTCGGCGACACCGCGAACCAGTTCGACTTCGTCTTCTACCTCTCCGCCGGCCAGGACGAGAGCGCGACCTGGCAGGAGTTCGGCGAGATGAAGTTCGGGACGAAGGAGAACGTGCCCGACGCCTTCGGCCCGCCGAACCACGACCTGCCCAACTACGCGGCGACGCGGTACGTGCCGTGGACGTCGTGGGCGTCGGCCGCCAGCATCTGGCCCAACGCCCAGAACGGCAGCTCGGTGCAGGCCGAAAGCTCCGGGCAGTCGACCTACGCCCACGAGTTCAGCCACATCCTGGGCATCGGCGACAACTACAACAACCCGTTCGGGAACCCGCCGTCGCGCTCCTACAGCGGGCCGTGGGACATGCTGTCGCGCGGCACGTTCAACGGGCCGGGCGGCCCGCACACGCGCTGGCAGATCCCGGCGACGCAGGGCAGCTCGATGGGCGCCCAGCACCAGCTGCGCAACAAGCTGAAGCTCGGCATCATCGACCCGGCGGACGTGCTGCAGCTCGACCGCGACGAGCTCGCGTCGACCGGCCCGGTGTCGGTCCGGCTCACCGCGCGCGAGACCGAAGCGCAGCCGGGCGCGTTCACCGGCCTGAACATCAAGCTCACCGGCGGCGACAAGGCGCCGAAGTGCGACCGGGCGACGGACCCGTTCTGCGACGGCGGCGGCTACGACAACTACACGGTCGAGGTCGTCGACCGGATGGGCGCGGACTCGTTCACGCCCGATTCGGGCGTGCTGATCACGAAGACGAAGAACAAGGACAACGCCCCGTTCGACTGGGTGATCGACGCGAACCCGCAGGACATCGGCATCACCGACTACACGAAGCCGGACGGGACGCCGGTGAAGATCACCATCGGTGACTACCGCCAGCTCAACGACGCCCTGTTCAAGGCGGGCACCGAAGCGGCGAGCCCATACGAGTACACCGACGAGGCGAACCGCCTGCGCTTCCTGATCACGGATCTGGCGAGGGACCGCCGCGGCATCCTGTCGTACACGGTGACGGTGGCGTCCCTGGACGGCGCGGGCAGCCAGTCCCGCGGCGCGGCCCTGACCCCGGCCCTCCCGGCCATCGCCCGCGGCGGCCTCGCCACCTGCGACTTCGGCCTGCTCAACACGGGCTCGGCCCGCGGCGCGAAGGCCCCGTACGACACGGACACGTACCGCTTGAGCGTGTCGACGGACGCCCGCGGCTGGGAGGTCAGGCTCCCGAACGAGCTGGCAACGGCGAAGTTCGGCGGCCACGCGAAGGTGCCGGCCTACGCGAAGCGCAGCCAGGGCGGCGACCTGGCGGCAAGGGTGAAGCTGACGGCGACCTCGGTGAGCGACCCGTCGAAGACCGCGACGGCGAGCTGCACGGCGTTCGGCTTCTAGCGCCCCAAGGTGGCCTTCGGTGCGTTGAACGCACCGAAGGCCACATTGGGGCGCTCGACCGGTTTCGCGACTTTCGGGGGTGTGGCCCGATTGCGGCGGGCCGACACACTGTGCGTGCCGGTACGGTGACCACGGGTTCCGACCGGACTCCATCCGTGCTGCGTGAGGAGATCACCCGATGGCGTCAAGGTCCCTGTCCCGGCTCGCCCTCGCGGCGACCGGGGTCCTGCTCACCTCCCTGCTCGGTGGCACCGCCACCGCGGCGGCCGTGGACACGCCGGTGTTCTGGCGCGTTCCGGCCACCGCCGCGCAGGCGCACGCGCTGACCGAAGCCGGGTTCGACGTCGAGGAAGGGGACGACGCCGTCAGCGTCAACGTCGTCGGCGGGCGGGCTGTCGCCGCGAAGCTGCGGGCGCTCGGCTACCGGCCCTCGTTCTTCGACACCGTCTACAAGGCACTGCCCGCCGACACGAACAGGCTGGCGGCGGACACCTACTACGGCGGGTACCGGACCGTCACCGCGCACGAGAACCACCTCGCTCAGGTCGCCTCGGCGCACCCCGACCTGGCCACGAAGTACACGATCGGCCAGTCGTGGAAGAAGACGAAGGGCCAGGGCGGCCACGACATCCAGGCCGTCTGCCTGACGAAGAAGCAGGCCGGCGACTGCACGCTCTCGACGACGTCGAAGAAGCCGAAGTTCCTCCTGCTGGGCCAGATCCACGCCCGTGAGCTGTCGACCGGCGAGCTCGCCTGGCGCTGGATCGATTACCTCGCCGACGGCTACGCCACCGACGCGACCGCGAAGTCCATCTTGGACACCACCGAGGTGTGGGTGGTGCCGATCGCCAACCCCGACGGCGTCGACATCGTCGCCTCCGGCGGGAACTCGCCGAAGCTGCAGCGCAAGAACGCGAACAACTCCCGGGGCAGCTGCACCGGCACGAGCATCGGCGTCGACCTCAACCGGAACTCGACGTTCAAGTGGGGCGGCGACTCCAACTCCGCCTGCTCCGAGACCTACCAGGGCGTGAGCGCGGGTTCCGAGCCCGAGGTGCAGGCGCTGGAGAAGCTGGCCCGCGCGATCTTCCCGGACCAGCGCGGCACGGGCAACAACGACCCGGCGCCGTCGACCGCCACGGGCACGATGATCACGCTGCACAGCTACGGCAACGACATCATCATCCCGTGGGGCTTCACGCAGGCGACCTCGCCGAACGACGCGCAGTACCGCAAGTACGGCGCGAAGATGGCGGCGTCGAACGGCTACCTCGTCGGCACCAACAAGGAGACTGTCGGCTACGACACGACCGGCACCACGGACGACTTCACCTACGGCGAGCTCGGCGTCGCCAGCGTGACGTTCGAGGTCGGCAGCTCGAGCGGCACGTGCGGCGGGTTCCTGCCGCGCTACACCTGCGTGGACAGCACGTTCTGGCCGAAGAACAAGGGCGCGTTCATCACCGCCGCCAAGGCCGCGGCGGCGCCGTACCAGCAGTGAGTCACGGCCGGCAGACGTAGATGCAGTTCTGTGGACGCGGGGATTCGAGCACGTCGACGTGCCGGAACCCCGCGTCCGCGAGCATTTCCGACGCCTTTTCGGTGCCCCACACGGCACCCAGCGCGGCGCCGCCTTCGGCCAGCGACGTCGTCGTGCAGTACATCAGGCTGATCGAGTAGGTGAGGGCCGCCAGCGGGTTCCCGATGTTCTGTTCGAGGTGGCTGGAGAAGTTGGTGTCCACCATGAAGAACAGCCCGTCCGGGGCAAGCGCGCCGTGGATCCGCCGCAGCACGACGTCCGGGCGGTCCTGGTCGTGGATCGCGTCGAAGGCGGTGATGACGTCGTAGGGCGGATCGGCGGTCAGCTCGGCGGCGTCCCCGACGATGAAGTCCGTGTTGGGGAGGCCGTGTTCTCGCGCCTGTTCGACGACACTCGCGTTGATGTCCAGGCCGGTGAAGCGGGAGGCGGGAAAGGCGCGGGCGGCGACGGCGATGGCGTTCCCCGTACCGCAGCCGAGGTCGAGGACGCGCGCGCCGGCGGCCAGCCGTTCCTTCAGGCCGGGGACGGCGCCGAAGAAGCCGTCGACGAGGTGCTCGCGGTAGATGTGCTTCCAGCTGTCGCCGGTTTTCGCGCCGAGGGTTTCGAGGTGGGGGCCGTAGGCCGATCTCGGGACGCCGCCGCCTTCGCCGAACGCGCGTTCGAGGTCGGGCAGGATGCCCGTGAAGGCGGACAGGGTCAGCAGTGACGGCATCAGGTTCGCCGCGGTTTCGCCCAGCAGGAACTTGGCGTGTTCGGGCGGGAGGGTGTATTCGCGGCCGTCGTAGGTGAAGATGCCGCCGGTGACCATGGCGCCGAGCCATTCGCGGACGTAGCGTTCTCGGAGTTGCGCGCGTTCGGCGAGGCCGGCACTGGTGGCGGGCCCCCGCGCGGCGGCGGCGAGCAGGCCGGTGCGGTGGCCGACACCGAGGAGCATGGTGAGGGCGCTGCCGGTCATGGTGGCGGTCAGGTGGGCGGCGAAGTCCTTCTCCTGCATGGCGGAAGGATACCCGCCGGCTGGACCGTCCGATGTGGACGATCCAGCCGGTGGCCCGCCGTCAGGCGTCCTCTTCCTCCAGGCCCGCGTCGGCCAGCACCGCGTACACCCGGCGGCGGGCGTCCGCCAGGATCTTCTTCACCTCCGCGACCTGGGCCTCGTTCCCGCTGTACCCCACCTGCGCGGCCGCCCCGGACAGCTCGCCCAGCGCGTGCCACAGCGCCGCGAAGCGGTCGGCGCCCGGCTCCTCCGCGGGTTCCTCCCACAGGGCGGCGAACTCCTCCTCGCGGCCCGCCACGTGCTCGCGGCCCGCGTCGGTCAGTTCCGCGACCCGGCGACCGGCCGTCTCGACCGTGTGGACCAGGCCTTCGTCCTCCAGCTGCTGCAGGATCGGGTACACCGAGCCCGGGCTGGGCCGCCAGCGGTCGCGCGTGCGGCGGCGGATCTCCTGCATCAGCTGGTAGCCGTGCATCGGCTCCTCGGCCAGCAGCGCCAGCACCGCCGGCCGCACCGGACGAGCCGGTGGGCGGCCGCCGCCGCGGAACTCGCGTACCCGCTGGAACGCTCCGCCGCCGCCGAACCAGCCGCCCGGCCCGCCGAATGAACCCGGGCCGCCCGGGAAGCCGAAGGCACCCGGTCCCCCCGGGGGCTGCGGCGGGTGCGGCGGACGGGGCGGTGGTGGCGGGAAGCCGCGCGCCAGCTCGGGCCCGTCTTCCCAGTCCTCGTGACCCGGCACGCCGTGCTCACGCCCGAAGTGGCCATGTCCGAACCCGGCGTGCCGAGCGTCCGGCAGCTCGTCGTGCCCGGCGTGCCCCAGGCCGTGGTGCCCGAACCCGGCGAAGATCCGGCCCGCTCCCGCGCTCATCTCCATGATGTCCTCCCAAATCGTATCGGCGACACTCGCACGATATATCGCCGCTCGATCGACGGCAAGGCGGCCGTCACCCGAAGTGGTGCCCGGCCGTCGGGCCGCCGCCGCGCGGAGGCCGTCCCTGCGGTACTTCACCGCCGCAGGTACGCACACTGAGCCGACAGGATGCCCGCGACGCGGCGATTGCCGATCTTGACGAACCGTGGGAGAAGCCGTCCTCCAGCTCCCGGAAAAGGTGGAGGTTTACCGAGAAGGGTGAAATCAGACGGCACTCTCCATCGAGTGAATCCAGTCGATCCGATGGTAAGTCACTACCGGCAGGAGGACACTGCGACTGCGTGACAACGCAGATCTTTTCCAGCAGGAGGCGTCGTGTTCACATCTGTCCGCAGTGCGTCCGCCATGCTGGGCGCCGCCGCAGTTGCCCTGGCCCATCAAGGCGGAGGGGTCAGCTCCGCCGACGCTCAGGCACGGTCGGGTGCGACTCCTGCGGACCAGGTTGCGGTCAGTGCCGTGTACACCGTCGGCGACCGAAGCGGCTGGTCTTTCAACGTGTCTTCGTGGCCAAGGGGGAAGCGTTTCAGGGCAGGCGATGTACTCGTGTTCAACTACAGCGCCGACGCTCACAACGTGGGCCTGGTGAGCGCTCCTGGATACAAATCTTGCTCGGCCCCGAAGGGAACAAAGATCTTGCGGAGCGGGAACGACCGCGTCACCCTCAGAAAGGGAAACAATTACTTTATCAGCACCGTCCCGGGGGATTGCCAGTCCGGCATGAAACTCGCAGTCACAGCCACCTAGCACCCTTGACCCCGCCCTGAACACCCGCGGCCTTCGAGCAGCATTCGAGATCGTGGCGGGCCGGAACCGAGCGCCGGACCACTCCCGGCCCGAGGTGACGATCTTTCCACCGGCGGCTGCCGAGCCGTGCCAGGTGGTCCCGGCCACGGCCGGCCTCCCGGCGCACTAGGAACCGGACTTCACCGCCAGCGTCAGCAGCTCCGCCGCCGGGCCCGTCAGACGCCGGCCCGCCGGCCACACCGCGCGCAACACCCGGCCCAGCTCGACGCCCGCCACCGGGACCGGGACCAACCGGCGGCCCGCCACCTCGCGGACCACGTCGAGTTCGCTGATCACCGCCGGGCCCGCCCCGGCGATCACCGCGTTGCGGACCGCCGACGCCGAGCCCAGCTCCAGCAGCGGCGTCACCGGCCCCGCGCCGGCCCGGCGCAACGCCGCCTCGACCGTCTCGCGCGTTCCCGAGCCCGGCTCGCGCACCACCAGCGGGGTCGCGGCCAGCTCCGCGGCCGTCAGCGGACGACGGCGCCGGGCCCAGACGTGCCCCGCCGGGACCACCACCACGAGCCGGTCGGCGGCGACGCGGCGCGTCGCCAGGCCCGGCCACGGCCCTGGCGACTCGACGAACCCCAGGTCGACCCGGCCGCGCGCGACCAGGTCGGCGACCTGCTCGGAGTTCACCACCTCGAGCCCGACGTAGGTGTCCGGCCCGGTCCGCTTGACCTCCCCGATCCAGGCCGGGACGAAGTGCTCGGCGAGCGTCATGCTCGCCGCCACCCGCAGCTGGGCGCCGCGCTGGGTGCGCAGGGCCTCCGCTCCCGTGCGCAGTCCGTCCACTTCGGTCAGCACCCGGTGGGCCCAGCCCGCGATCACCCGGCCGTCCGGGGTCAGCGCCGAGCCGCGCCGGGTGCGGTCCACCAGGGACAGTCCCAGCTGGCGTTCCAAAGTAGACAGCCGTTTGCTCGCCGACGGCTGGGCGATGCCGAGCGCCCCGGCCGCCTGGCCGATGCTGCCGAGGTCGTCGACGAGCACCAGCAGGCGCAGCGAGTCCAGATCCGGTCCGGTCATAGCCTCAGTCTATGACCTCCCCGCGAACCGGCGGCTACCGCGAAGACGCCGGCCCGGCGACGCTGGCGGCATGGCACTGACGACGGCGAGAACTTCCGGCTTCGCGATCACGGGGCTCGGCGTCGCCGCGGCGTACGCGCTCAGCTCGGTGTGGCCGGTGGCCGGCGCCCTCACCGTCGCCGTGGTGCTGGGCGTGGCCGCCGGCAGCACGCCCGTCCTGACCGGCGAGCACCGCCAGGCCATCGCCCGCCTCACGAAACGCCTGCTGCGCGCGGGTGTCGTCCTGCTCGGGCTGCAGCTCGCCGTCCCCAGCGTGCTCGCGCTCGGCCCCGGCACGCTGGCCGCGGTCGTGCTGACCGTCGCGGTCACCTTCCTCGGTACGCTCGGCCTCGCCCGGCTGGTCCGGGTGCCGCGCGGGCTCGCGCTGCTGGTCGCCACCGGCTTCTCGATCTGCGGCGCCTCGGCGATCGCCGCCGTGGAGGGCGTGATCGAGCGCGACGACGAAGACGTCGCCACCGCCGTCGCGCTCGTCACCTGCTACGGCAGCGTCGCCTTGGCCGCGCTCCCCCTGCTCGCCCACACGCTCGGCCTCGACGCCACGCGGACCGGCAGCTGGGCCGGCATCTCGGTGCACGAGGTCGCCCAGGTCGTCGCGGCGGCCGGGCCCGCGGGCGCCGCCGCGGTCGGGATCGCCGTCGTGGTGAAGCTGAGCCGGGTCGTCCTGCTCGCCCCGGTGGTCGCGCTCGTCGGCGCCACCCAACGCGGCCGCCGCGACGGGCGGGCTCCGCTCGTCCCGCTGTTCGTGCTCGGCTTCCTCGCGATGGTCGCCGTCCGGAGCACCGGCCTGGTCCCGGCGTTCGTACTCGACGTCGCGAAGACGGTGTCGACGCTCCTGCTCGCGGGCGCGCTGTTCGGCCTCGGCTGCGCCGTCCGGCTCGGCGCGTTGCTGCGCGGCGGCGGGCGCGCCCTGCTCCTCGGTCTCCTGTCGACGCTTCTCGTGCTGGCGACCGGATTCGGGACCCTGGCCGCGTTCACCTGAAATCCTCCTCCCGTTCACGTATAGTTCGTTATACGAGCGGTTGTACGGCTCTTGTACGGATCGTGTCGACGCTGCTGGCGAGACGAAGAACGAATCCGTAGGGAGCTCGAACCGTGAAGATCACCCGACTCGCCCAGGGGCTGCTGGCCGGGCTGCTGGGGTGCGCCGCCCTGGCCGTCCCGGCGGCCGTCGGCGCCGCGACCGCCCAGGCCGACGTGGCCAGCACGCTGGTGTTCACCAAGAACACCGAGGGCCACGACTGTTACCGCATCCCGACCATCGTCAAGGCCAACAACGGCGACCTGCTCGCCTTCGCCGAGGGCCGCAACGGCGGCGCCACCTTCTGCAACGACCTCGGCAAGATCGACCTCGTCATGAAGCGCTCGACCGACGGCGGCAAGACGTGGGGCGCGCTGAACACCGTCATCACCGCGTTCGGTGACGTGAAGGGCAACCCCGCGCCGATCGTCATCCCGGGCAGCAACCGGATCGTGCTGCTGTCGACCATGCAGTGCTTCACCAGTCCCGACTGCGGCCGGATCCCGCGCGTGTCCATCAGCGAGGACAACGGGAAGACGTGGGGCGCGCCGAAGACGCTGACCACGGAGCTCGGCTTCTCGTCGGCGCCGGGCTGGCTGGCCACCGGGCCCTCGCACGGGATCGTGCTGACGCGCGGCGCGCACAAGGGCCGGCTCGTCGCCGGGATGAGCTACTCGAACATCGGCGCGCTGATCTACAGCGACGACCAGGGCAGTACCTGGCACCTCGGCGCCACCGACAAGCCGACGACGAGTGCGCTGAACCCGCAGGAGATCAGCGTCACGGAGCTGCTGGACGGCCGGGTCTACGCGGCCGCGCGCAACCAGGCCAACGACGGCAACAAGTGCCTCGAGGGCGGCACGCGCAACCGCGCCTTCGCGATCAGCTCGGACGGCGCCGAGACCTTCAGCCAGAAGTTCACCTACGCCACCGACCTCGTCGCGCCGACCGTCGAGGGCTCGACGGCGCGGATGAGCGCGACCGACACCGGCGGCAAGTACAACCGCATCGTCTTCGCGGCCCCGTCCGTCTGCGACCGGCGCAAGGAGCTGCGGATCCACTCGTCCTTCGACGAGGGCGCCAACTGGACCGGCACCGCGGGCAGCCTGCTCGTGTGGGGCCAGGACGCGGCGTACTCCGACATGGTCCAGCTGTCGCAGTCGTCGGTCGGCGTGCTGTTCGAGGCCGGCCCGGAGTTCCACGCGAACGACACGATCCGGTACGCCTCGGTCAGCGAGGCCGCGCTCGGCGCCCCGGCCTGCGGTGGCGGCTACAGCGTCATCGACTCCGCCCCGCTGGGCACCGGCGGCGCGGCCGGCACGGTCTACCTGTCGTACAACGCGGCCAACGGCCAGAACTGCGTCAGCACCATGAAGAACGCCTCCGCCGGGACGGCCACCGCGACCTCGAGCTACCTGGAGGTCCAGGGCTCGGCGCGGCAGACGGACTCGGGTTCGTTCTCCTACTTCGCCGGCCCGGTCAAGGCCACGGCGGCGAACAAGTGCGTGAAGTGGGGCGGCTCGGCCGGCGGCCAGGCCTACAACAGCGAGTTCGAGCACTGCGGCTGAACCGAACAGGGACCCGCCCCGTGGGCGGGTCCCTGTTCGGCGGCGTGGGCGTCAGAAGCCGGTGCAGCTGGCCACCGCGTACTCCCCGGACGCGGTCGCCGTCTTGACCTCCTTGCCGTCCACGACGACCTTGCAGGTCACCGAGCCGCCGTTCTCGCCGGTGGTCGCGGTGAACGCCCCGACGTAGATGCCGGTGGCCTCGACCGTCTTGGTCCACGGCACGGCCGCGCCGGCCTCGCTCTTGACCGAGGCCGCCTGCTCGAAGGTGCTGTAGTCGATGTCGGCGGTCTTCGCCGTCCCGCTCACCGAGTAGACGATGGTGTGCTTCTGGTCGGCCTGCTCCTTGACGTCGCTGATCGCGCTGCCGATCACCACCACCCACAGGATGCTCACGACCAGCCCGAGCACCGAAACGATGATGCCCGCGATCGAAAGCCCCTTGTTGGTCGCCTTTCCGGCGCGCACCCGCGCCAGGCCGACCGCGGACAGGATCAGGCCCAGCACGACCAGCGGCCACGCGACCACGCCGACGAACGGGATCGGCGAGAACACCAGCCCGACCAGGCCGAGGACGAAGCCGGCCGTGCCCAGGCCGTTGCGCGGCGGAGCAGCCTGGGGGGCCGGGTACTGCTGGATCGGGGTGTAGTCGGTCATCGGGGTTTTCCTTTCACCTCTGCTTGACGGCGAGAAGGAAACCAGCGCCGCGGGGCGGCCCGCGTCATCCGCAAGCCTTGAGCTGTTACGACGAAAGTCGTCACCGGCGGCGGGGTCTCCGAGCGGAAGGGCTGATGGTCGCGCGGATGCCGCCTCGTAGGCTTTCCTCATGGGACAGTCCGTGCTTCGCACGATGTACACCGTGCTCGCCGTCGCGGCGGGCGTGCTGAGCAGCACGGTCAACATCTCTCTGGCCAGCGCCGTGCCCGGGAGCACCACCACGGACATCCCGGTGCTGGGGCTGTTCGGCTGGTTCGCCGGGGTCGGCGCCGCGGTGATGCTGGTCTGGCGGCATCGCTGGCCGCTGCTCGTGACCGGCATCGCGCTGGTGCCGCCGCTGCTGCTGACCGGCGACGCGATGGCGGCGCTGATCGCCCTCGCCGCGTTCACGGCCCGGTACGTCGGCTGGTGGCGGTGGAGCGCGGCGACGCTGGTGTTCGCGGCGACCGGCGTCGCGGTCTGGAACGATGCCAGCCGCTTCGCGGGGGCGTCGATCGCCGAAGCCTGGCTGTCGACCGGAAGCACCGCGGCCAAGCTCGTCGGGGTGGTGGTGACCGCGCTGCTGTTCACCGCCGTCCCGCTCACCGTCGGGATCGTCCGGCACAGCCTCGCCGAGACGCGCCGCCGGATCGCCGAGCAGGAGGCGCTGCGCGACCAGATGGCGCGCCGGGAGGAGCAGGCGCGGATCGCCCGCGAGATGCACGACGTCCTCGGGCACCGGCTGTCCCTGCTTTCGTTGCAGGCAGGCGCTTTGGAGGTCACGGCAGGCACCACACCGGATGCGGCGGAAGCGGCCAAGACGGTGCGGACCACCGCGCGGCAGTCGCTCGACGACCTGCGGCAGGTGATCGGCGTCCTGCGTGGCTCGGGCTTCGCCGACCGCGCGCCCGGCGGGCCCGCGGAGCCGCCCCAGCCGGCGCTGTCCGACATCCCCGAGCTCGTCACCGGCGCGCGCCAGGCGGGTCTGGCGGTCAACGTGACGATCCTGCTCGACCAGGCGTCGACGGCCCCGCCCCCGCTCGGCACAGCGGCCTACCGGATCCTCCAGGAGGCGCTGACCAACGTCCTGCGGCACGCCCCGGGAGCACCGGCGGAGGTGCTGGTCCGCGGCGGCCCGGGCGCCGGGCTGTCGCTGGAGGTGTTCAACCCGCTGCCGCCGACCCCGGTGCCGTCACCGGGGTCGGGCACCGGGCTCACCGGCGTCAACGAGCGGGTTTCCCTGCTCGGCGGCTCCCTGTCGGCGGGCCCGGTCGACGAGCGGACGTTCGCGTTGCGGGCCTGGCTGCCGTGGGTGACACCGGCGCCCTAGCATGGGCGGGTGAGCGTGCGCGTACTGCTCGTCGACGACGACCCGCTGGTCCGCACCGGACTGTCGATGATCCTGGGCAGCACGCCCGATCTGCGGGTGGTGGCCGAAGCCGGCGACGGCGACGAAGCGGTCCAGCAGGTCGCCCGCCACGCGCCGGACGTGGTCATCATGGACATCCGCATGCGCCGGATGAACGGCCTGGTCGCGACGGCGGCGGTGCTGGCCCAGCCGCGGCCGCCGAAGGTCCTGATCCTGACGACGTTCGACCTGGACGAGTACGTGTTCGAGGCACTGGCGGCCGGAGCAAGCGGATTCCTGCTGAAGGAAGGCTCCCCGCAGGAGATCATCGACGGCGTCCGCGTGGTGGCGAACGGCGACGCGATGTTGTCACCGCGGACGACGAAGCAGCTGATCGGCCAGTTCGTGGCGGCGCGGGCCAACCCGCGGCGAGCCCGGGCCCAGGCGAGGCTTGAGCTGCTGAGCGACCGCGAACGCCAGATCGTGACGGCGGTGGCCCAGGGCAAGCCGAACGCGGAGATCGCGGCGGAGCTGTTCTTGAGCGAGGCCACGGTGAAGACGCACATCACGCGGACGTTCGCGAAGCTCGACGTGTCGAACCGGGTGCAGCTGACGATCTTCGCCTACGAAGCGGCGCTCGTGACGCCGTGAGCTACTTCGACCCCGCCGGCGCGGTGGCCACCGCGGACTCGCCGAACCGGATGCCCTTCGCCTCCTTCCCGATCGCCGTCAGCACCGCCACCGCGACCAGTCCCGGGACCACCGTCCACACCAGAGCCGAGGTGTAGCCGTGGGACTCCGCGATCGCCTGCTGGATCGGCAGGTTCAGCGCCGCCAGCAGGTTGCCCAGCTGGTACGTCACTCCCGGGTAGAAGCCGCGGATGGCGTCCGGGGACATCTCCGTCAGGTGCGCCGGGATCACGCCCCACGCCCCCTGCACCATGATCTGCATCAGGAACGACCCCAGCGCCAGCATCCCCGCCCCGTGGTCGAACGCGAAGATCGGGATCACCGGCAAGCCCAGCACCGCCGCCGTCACGATGGTGCGGCGGCGGCCCAGCCGCTCCGACAACGCCCCGAACGTCAGGCCGCCGATGATGGCTCCGATGTTGTACAGCACCGCTATCCACGTGCTCGTCGCCGCGCTCAGGCCCGCGCCGCCGTTGTCGTGGGCCTTCAGGAAGCTCGGGTAGACGTCCTGGGTGCCGTGGCTCATCCAGTTGAACGCCGTCATCAGCAGGATCAGGTACCCGAAGCGGCGGATCACCTTGGGGTTCAGCAGGATGTCCGTGACCGACGTGCGGGTCACCTTCAGCTTCTCGCGCGCCGCCTCCCACACCTCCGACTCGCGGACGCGGGCGCGGATCAGCAGGCTGATCAGCGCCGGGAAGATGCTCAGCACGAAGATCCAGCGCCACGGCAGGTCCAGCGCCGAGTGGAACAGCAGGTACGCCAGCGCCGCGAGCAGGTAGCCGATCGAATAGCCGACCTGCAGCAGGCCCGAGAAGAACCCGCGGCGCTCCGGCGGGATCTTCTCCATCGCCAGCGCCGCGCCCAGGCCCCACTCGCCGCCCATGCCGATGCCGTACACGAACCGCAGCACCAGGAGCACCGTGAAGTTCGGCGCGAACGCGCACAGCAGGCCGGCCACCGAATACAGCACGACGTCGGCCATCAGCGGGATCCGGCGGCCGACGCGGTCGGCCCACAGGCCGAACAGGAGCGCGCCGACCGGGCGCATCACCAGCGTCGCCGTCGTGATGAACGCCAGCTGCGTCGCCGTCGCGCCGAACGAGGCGTCCTTCGCGATGTCCGCCAGGACGAACACGACGAGGAAGTAGTCGAACGAGTCCATGCTCCAGCCGAGCAGCGCCGCGAGGAACGCGTTGCGCTGGTCCGATGTAAGCGCTTTCTTCCGCGTCGTCCGATTCGGCTGCCGTTCCGTCACGTTCGCCCCGTTCCGTCGGTTTCCCACGGGAAGACCTCGGGCCCGGTTTAGCACCCACCACCCCGGGCGGGCAAGGGATCAGAGCGCGACGCGGGTGCGGACCCGGCGGCCGACGTCCCGGGCCCAGGCCCGGATCCGGTCCCAGTCGCGGAAGTCGCCGGCCCGCCGGCCCGACGCGAGCAGCTTCGGGATCAGGCCGCGCACGGTCGCCGGGTCGAGCCTGCCGCCGAAGGTGGCCGTGCGCTCGGCGTCGACGCGCGCGGCCAGCAGTGCCACGTTCGCCGGCAGGCTGACCTGGTGCGTGGCCGCGCCGGGGCCGCACGGTCCGCTGTGGAACAACCACACCGGACGCTCGGCGAGTGCCCGGGCGTTGCGCTCCAGCAGCCGGACGGCTTCCGGCCGCCACCGGTGGTAGTACAGCGCACTGCCGACGACGACCGCGGCGTAGTGCTCGACGCCGGCCACGTCGGCGGCGTCGCGCACGTCGACGGTGAGGCCCGCTTCACCGAGCTCGGCGGCGATGACCTCGGCGATCTGCCGGGTTCCGCCGTGGCGCCCGGCGTAGGCGACGAGGACTGCGGTCATGCGTCCATTGTTGGCCCTCGCGGACCGGACTGCCCCGTGGGTCGCGCACGATCCGCCGAACGGGCGCTTCCACGCTACTCTCCGCGGTTCTCACGGCGGCGGCAGGAACGCGGGTCGCTATGATGGGTCCGGTTCGTCGTAGTAGCGGTGGAAAACGGCGGTCTGCCCGCCGGACAACGGCGGCACGATCCAGCTCCACTCCGCGGGGCACCGGCGCCCGGCCCGCTCCTCACGCTCCAGGTGGGACAGGAACCGGTGCGACTCCGTGTGGTGGTCGGCCATCGTGACGCCGGCCGCGTCGAAGGAGTGCTGCACGGCCAGCGTCAGCTCCACCAGCGCCCGGTCCCGCCACAGCGTGCGCTCGGACGCGGTGTCGAGGCCCATCAGCTGGGCGATCACCGGCAGCAGGTCGTACCGCTGCTCGTCGGCCAGGTTGCGGGCGCCGACCTCGGTGCCGAGGTACCAGCCGTTGAACGGCGCGGCCGGGTAGGTGACGCCACCGATCTCCAGCGGCATGTTGCTGATCGCCGGCACGGCGTGCCAGCGCAGCCCCAGCCCGGCGAACCAGCGGTGGTCCGGGTGGGTCAGCGGCACCTCCAGGACGGCGTCCGGCGGCACCGTGAACAGCCGCGGCTCGCCGGGCTCGGCCTCGATCAGCAGCGGCAGGACGTCGAAGGAGCCTCTTCGCTCCGGCGGCCGCCAGCCGAGTCTTCGCACCTGCTCGGTGAACTCGGCGTACCGCGGGTCGCCGAGGACGGAGCCGTCCTCGAAGCGGTACCCGGCGTACCGGATGAGCTGCTCGTTGTGGATGCGCGGTCCCGGCACCGCCGGGGTGTCGGGCGCGAAGACGGTGACCGTCGGCCGGATGCGGCCACCCCGCGTCGCCTGGCGCAGGTGGGCGACACACTCGCCGGCGATCGCGGCCGCGCCGGTGACCCGGCGGCGATCGCGGATCCGCAGGCTGCGCCAGTACAGCCGGCCGATGCAGCGCGCCGAGTTGCGCCACGCGACGCGCGCGCCGTACGCCAGCTCGGCGGGGGTGTGCCGGTACGTCCCGGTTTCCATGATTTCGGCGCGCACCCGCGCCAGGCGGGTCTCGAACCGCTCGCCCGCTTCCGCGGCGCCTTCGGCGAACATCCGGTCCAGGAATTCCTCCGCTTCCGCGGAATCGACGCTCTGCTCCTCCGAGACGCGCTGGGGGTAAACCGGCAGCGGGGGCGTCACCCGGTCGGGGGTAACGGTCACCGCGTTTCCCCACTCTCCGAAATCGCGATCTGCATCCCGACGAAAAGGTCCACCGTTCCTCCGAAGGTCGCCGTCGACACTGCCGGCCGGAAGTCCCCACTGCCCTGGGAACTCCGGCCAGACGGGGGAGGATACCCCACGTTTCGCGAGGTGGACTCCACCAGTCGGGAACGACGTCCCGGCGATCCCGGAATGCCAGGGCACACCGGGTCGAGCTGAAAAAACAACTGTCACCAAGCGTTATTCGGACATGGCGCAGCGCGTTTTCCGTCAATCGATCACGCCGCGCCGCAAAAGCACCGTGATCCTTTTCCGGGTGGCGGCATACGTCTTTTCGTGGGCATTCGCCGAACGGCCTTCACCGGGGGCGGCCGCCCGGGTACGCGCGCCCGCGTTAGAGTCGCGGTGACCGGCAGAGGAGGACGTTTCGTGAAGGCCAGGCGGATCCCCGTGGTCCTCGTCGCCGGGTTCCTCGGCGCGGGCAAGACGACGCTGCTCAACCACCTGCTCGCCAACCGCGAGGGCGCCCGGGTCGGCGTCGTCGTCAACGACTTCGGCCAGGTGAACGTCGACGCGCTCGCCGTCGCCGGCCAGGTCGACACGATGGTCTCGCTCGGCAACGGCTGCCTCTGCTGCGCGGTCGACGCGAGCGGGCTGGACGCGATGCTCGGGCGGCTGTCGAGCGCCGAGGCGGGCATCGACGTCATCGTCGTCGAAGCCAGCGGCATCGCCGAGCCCCGCGACCTCATCCGGCTGATGATCGCCAGCGAGAACCCGGACATCCGCTACGGCGGGCTGGCCGAGGTCGTCGACGCCGCGGAGTTCGAGGCCGCGCGCGAGCGCCACCCGGAACTGGCCGACCACCTGCGGCTGGCCGACCTCGTGGTGCTGAACAAGGCCGACCGGGTGCCCGCCGAGGCGCTCGCGAAGCTCACCGCGACCGTCGAAGAGCTGGCGCCCGGCCGCCCGCTGCTGGTCACCGAGCACGGCCGGGTCGACCCGCGGCTGTTCTTCGACCCGGAACCCCGCGGCGAGCGGGCCGGGCAGCTGTCGTTCGACGACCTGCGCGAGGACGACCACCACGACCACGCGCACCACCTGCACGCCGAGTACCAGACGGTCACCTTCACCGCCGAAACGCCGCTCGCGCCGCGGGCCTTCGTCGAGTTCCTCGAGCGGCGGCCGGCCGGACTTTACCGGATGAAGGGGCAGGCCGACTTCGGTCCCACCGGCCCGAAAGCGCGCTTCCACCTGCACACCGTCGGCGGGTTCGTGCAGCTGGAGCGATCGGCCTGGCCGCCGGGCGAGCCGCGGCGGACCGAGCTGGTGCTGATCGGCGCCGGTATCGACACCGACGCCGTGCTCGCCGACCTGGGCCGCTGCCTCGCCGAGGACCCGGGCACCGTGGACGAGCGCGGCCTGCTGCACGTCCTGCGTTACCTGCCCGACGAGGCCTGACCGCGTCCCGCCACGCCGAAGATCGGCAAATGCGGCGCCGGTCCGGCCGGCGCGACGGACACTGACCGCCATGACGACCACCGCGGTGAGCGCGCCACGCTGGTACCTGGTCGGCGTGCTGCCCGAAGACGTTCCGCTGGCCCACCTGATGACCCGCTCCGGCGACCTGCGCTACCGGCGTTCGGCCTGCGGTGAGCGGGAGTCCCGCAGCTGGAAGCTGCTGGACCCGGCCACGTCCGAGGTGACGCCGTGCCCGGCGTGCCTCGCCACGCTGTCCGGCGTCGGCGAGGACCGGGGCCAGCTCGCCCTCGACCTGCGGGTCTAGGCGGTCAACGTCCGCGCGAGCCGCTTCGCCGTGTCGAACGGCTGGGGGCTCTGGACGACGACCGACGTGACCGCGGCGCCTTCCAGCAGGAGCATCAGCTCGTCGGCGAGCCCGGGTTCGCTGTTCCGGAGCTGTGCCCGCAGGTAGCCGTGCAACGCGGTCTTGTGGTGCCGGACCACTTCGCGGACCGGGTCGGCCGGATCGGGGAACTCCGAAGTCGCGTTCAGGAAGGCACAGCCACGGTAGCCGTCGCGCGCGAGCCAGGCTTCGTAGGCGTCGAACACCGCCAGCACCCGCGCCCGCGGATCGGAGTGCGCGGCGGTGATCCGGTCGATCTCCTCCTGCCAGCGCCGGTCGCGTTCGCGCAGGTACGCGACCACCAGCCCGCTTTTGGACCCGAAGTTGCCGTAGAGGGCCGCCTTCGTCACCCCGGCTTCGGCCGCCACCGTGTCGACCCCCACGGCGTGGATGCCGTCGCGGTAGAACAACGCCGACGCGGCCTTGAGCACCTTCGCGCCCGCATCGCCGGGACGGGTTCGCGCCACGACACCTCCGAACAGATCGGTATGGCCGGTTACCTGCGATGATTCCAGCCTCACTTGACACCATACAGACCTGTCTGTTTGGTGGAGGTGATGGTGACGCGGACGAAGACGGACAGCTGGTGGTCCACGGCCGCGCTCGGCGCGGTGGTGATCGCCCTCTGCTACGGGTTCGCGCGCTACGCGTACGGGCCGTTCGTGCCGCGGTTCAGCGAGACGTTCGGGCTGACGACGGTCGGTGTCGGCGTGCTCGGCGGCCTCTCCACCGCGGGGTACGGCCTCGGGCTGCTGCTCGCCCCGCGGACGTCCGCGCGGTCGGCGCGCGGCACCGTGCTGCTGGCCGCGGCGGCGGCCACGCTCGGCCTCGGCCTGATGGCACTGGCCCCGCACGTCGTGGTGTTCGGCGCCGGGATCACCGTCGCGGGCTCCGGCGCCGGACTTGTCTCCCCGGGCGTGGCGCAGCTGATCGGCGAGACGGTCGGGGCGCGCACCCGCGACCGGGCGCAGACCTGGGCCAACACCGGGACCGGCCTCGGGCTGGCCGCGTCGGCGTTCACTCCCCTGCTGGCGTTCGGCTGGCCGGCCATCTGGGCGGCGTTCGCCGCCCTCGGCGTGGTGGTGACGCTGATCGCGTGGCGGGCGCTGCCACGATCGCCCGGCGTGCCCGACGCCGCCGGCCCGGTCCGCGGGATGGTTCCGCTCCTGGTCAACTCCGTCCTCATCGGCGTGACGAGCGCGCCGTACTGGACGTTCTCCACCTCCCGGCTCGCCGAAACCGGGTTGGGCCCGGTGGCCGCGACCTGGTGCTGGGCCGCGATCGGCGTGGCCGGGCTGCTCGGCGGCCTGGCGGGCCGGGCAGCCGGACGGGCAGGCCTGCGCGCGGTCAACCTGGCGACGTGGACCCTCGCGGCCGCGGGCATCGCGCTCCTCGCGCTGCCGCACCCGGGCGTGCCCGTCGCCCTGCTCTCCGGCGCGCTGTTCGGCGTCACCTACATGGCGCTGACCGGGCTGTGCATCCTCTGGGCGGCCCGCCTGTTCCCCGACCGGCCCGCCCGCGGCATCACGTGGTCGTTCGCCGGGCTCGGCGCCGGCCAGACCGTGGCCTCACCCCTGGCCGGCGCGGCCGCCGCCGGGATCGGGTCCGCGGCGGTGTTCGGGCTGACCGCGCTGGTCGCCCTCACCGCCTGGACCCAGCTCCACCCCCGCCTCGGCCCGCCCTGATCACGCCTTCTTCGCGCGGCTCGGCGCGACCCGCGGCGGCTCGTTGGGCATCTTCGGGTACACCGGCGGCCAGGGCGCGTCCATCAGGCCGGCCGCCATGTCCCGTTCGGACATCTCCAGCAGCGGCTCGATCGACTGCGGCCGCTCCCCCGCGCCGGCCCACGGATCGCCTCGCTCCGCGACGCGCGCGGGCACCGTGCTCAGTGTCAGCGTGTCGGGCTCGACGGTGTCCACCTCGTCCCAGCCGATCGGCGTGGACACCTGGCCGCCGACGCGCGGGCGCACGCACCAGGTGCCGAACACGGTCTTGTGCGGGGCGTTCTGGTTGAAGTCGACGAACACGCGCGCGCCGCGTTCTTCCTTCCACCACTGCGCGGTGATCTTCTTCGGGTGCCGCCGTTCGAGCGCCCGCGCCAGCGCGACGGCGGCGGCTCGCACCTGGAAGCTGTCCCAGCGCGGCTCCAGCATCACGTACAGGTGCAGCCCCCGTGAACCCGACGTCTTCAGGTGCCCCTCGATGCCGTGCTCGGCCAGGAACTCCTTGGTCAGCACCGCGGCTTCGCGCAGCTCGTCGAAGCCGATCCCGGGCGACGGGTCGAGGTCGACACGCAGCTCGTCGGTGACCTCGGGCGTGTCGGCGAGGTAGGGCCAGACGTGGAAGCCCAGGCAGCCGAGGTTCACCGCCCAGAGGATGTGGGCCAGGTCCTTGGCCACCAGCGCGTCGCTCGTCGTGCCGTTCGGCGTCGAGACGACGGTGGTGGTCAGCCACGGCGGCGCGCCCTTGGGCACGCGTTTCTGGAACCAGTTCTTGCCGCCGGCGCCGTCCGGGTAGCGCTCCAGCATCAGCGGGCGCCCGCCGAGCCGGGCCAGCAGCGGCCCGGAGATCGCCCGGTAGTACTCGACGAGGTCGAGCTTCGTCTCGCCGTGCTCGGGGAAGTAGACCTTGTCCGGACTGCTGATCTTGACCTCGACGCCGTCGACGTCGAGCAGGACCGCCGCGCTCACCGTGCCTCCCCGAACAGTTTCGCCAGCTCGGCGGGCGGCGCCTCGTCGAGCTGGGCGTACGTGCACGACTCCGGCGTGCGGTCGGGCCGGAACCGGACCAGCCGCCCGCCGTGCCGGAACCGGCCGCCCTCCAGGTGCTCGTAGCGGACCTCCGCCACCCATTCCGGACGCAGCGGCTCCCACGAGAGGTCCTTCTGCGGAGCCCACCGGCTGTTCGCGCCCGGTTGCCGGCCGGGCGCGGGCTCGGACTCGGCCCAGGAGCGCCACGGGTGGTTCTCGAGCGCGTTTTCCCGCAGCGGTGCCAGTTCCTCGACCAGCTCGGCCCGCCGCGCCTTGGTGAAACTGCTGGCCACGCCGACGTGGTGCAGCACGCCCTCGTCGTCGAACAGCCCGAGCAGCAGCGAACCGACGCCGACGCCGTCCTTGTGCCAGCGGAACCCGGTGACCACGCAGTCGGCCGTGCGCTCGTGCTTGACCTTCAGCATCACCCGCTTGTCCTGCTCGTACGGCAGGTCGCCGGGCTTGGCCATGACGCCGTCGAAGCCCGCGCCCTCGAAGCGGGTGAACCAGTCCTCGGCCTGGGCCGGATCTTCGCTCAGCGGGGTCAGGTGGACGCGCTGCAGCCCTTCGGCGGCACTGCTCAGCACGCCTTCGAGCCGCTTGCGCCGCTCCCGGAAGGGCTGCTCGGTGAGGTCGGTGTCGCCGAGGGCGAGCAGGTCGAAGGCGATGAAGCTGGCCGGCGTCTCCTCGGCCAGCTTGCGCACGCGCGAAGTCGCCGGGTGCAGCCGCAGCATCAACGTCTCGAAGTCGAGCCCGGCCGGCGTGACCAGCACGATCTCGCCGTCGACGACGCAGCGGGGCGGCAGCGCGGCGGCCAGCAACTCCACCAGCTCCGGGAAGTAGCGGGTCAGCGGGCGGTCGTTGCGGGAGCCGAGCTCGATCTCGTCCCCGTCGCGGAACACGATGCAGCGGAACCCGTCCCACTTGGGCTCGTACAGCAGCCCCGGGGCACGAGGGACGTCGTGCACCGCTTTCGCGAGCATCGGCCGCACCGGCGGCATGACGGGCAAGTCCACGGCGCGAGCTTAAAACACGGGTACGACAAATTCTCGGCGTGATAGACACTCCCGCGTGACCACCGAACGCCCCGCACCGCCCCTCACCGGGGGCGAGCGCGAAATGCTGCGCACCTTCCTCGACTTCCACCGCGCCACCCTCGCGATGAAGTGCGACGGACTGTCCGACGAGGACCTCCGCCGGGCGTCGAGCCCGCCGTCGACGTTGTCCCTGCTCGGGCTGGTCCGGCACATGGCGGAGGTCGAACGCACGTGGTTCCGCCGGGTGATCAACGCCGAGGACATCCCGCTGGTGTGGTCGACTGAGGGCGACTTCCAGGCCGCCTACGACGCGAGCTCCTCGACGCGGTCGGAGGCCTTCGCGGCGTGGCAGGCCGAGGTCGAACAATCGCGCACGATCGAAGAAGCGGCCGAGTCCCTGGACGTCACCGGCCACCAGGCGCGCTGGGGCGAAGACGTCTCGCTGCGGCTGGTGATGCTGCACATGATCCACGAGTACGCCCGCCACAACGGCCACGCGGACTTCCTGCGCGAGGCGATCGACGGCGTCACGGGGGCCTGATGGACGTGCTCGCCTGGCTGCGCGACGCCGATCCGGCGCTGCGCTGGCAGGTGGAGCGCGACCTGACGGGCGAGCCGCCGGAGGTCTGGGAAGCGACCCGGGCACGGGTCGCCACCGAAGGGTTCGGCGCCCGCCTGCTGGCCGCACAGGACCCCGACGGCCGCTGGGCCGGCGGCGCGTACTTCCCGGCAGGCTTCCGCGGGGACGAAGACCAGCCGTGGACGGCGACGACGTGGTCGCTGAACGCCCTGCGTGAATGGGGTCTCGACGCCGCGGTCCTGCGCGGCACGGCCGAACTGCTCGCCCGGAACTGCCGCTGGGAGTACGACGACCTGCCGTACTGGGACGGCGAAGTCGACTGCTGCATCAACGCCTGGACCCTGGCCAACGGGGTGTGGCTCGGCGCGGACGTCGCCGGCATCGCGGACTGGTTCGTCGAGCACCGGCTCCCCGACGGCGGCTGGAACTGCGCGTGGGTCGAGGGCTCGACCCGCTCGTCGGTCCATTCGACGCTCAACGCGCTCAAGGGCCTGCTCGCGTACGAAACCGCGACCGGCGGCACCCCGGCGTCCCGGGAAGCACACCTCTCCGGCGAGGAATACCTGCTGGAACGCGGGCTGTTCCGCCGCCGGTCCACGGGCGAGCCGATCGGGCCGTGGGTGCGCGAGTTCGGCTACCCGTTCCGCTGGCGCTACGACGTGCTGAACGCGGCCGCGTACTTCCGCGACGCCGGCCGCCCGGACGATCGGCTGAGCGAGGCGATCGGCCTGGTCCGCGCCGCCCGGCAGCCGGACGGCACGTGGCTGCAGCGGCGGACGGACGCCGGCCGGGTGTGGTTCGCGGTCGACGCCGGCGCCGGGCAGCCGTCGAAGTGGCTGACGCTGTTCGCCACCCGGGTCCTGACCTGGTGGGACGCCCGCTAGAGCCCGGCCAGCACGAGCCCGCTGCGCGGCTTCGGCGTGAAGTAGGTGGCCTTCCGCGGCATCCGGCGCCCGGCCGAGTGCACGGCCAGGACATCGGCGTAGCTCACCGGGGCCAGCAGCACCACGGCGTCGGCGTCCGGCGGCAGCGGGCGCCCGGCCGGGAGCGGGCGGACGCACGGCCCGTCCGGGTCCACGCCGAGCGCGCGGGCGAACAGGACCTGCTCGACGACCTCGTGGTCGATCACCGGCCAGGGCCCGTCCGGGGCCGGGAGCGGCACCCGCAGCACGGCCGGGCCGGCGCGCACCACGACCTCGCCCGGCACCGGCACGGCGTGGTCGTCGTAGCGGACGTCCAGGCCGGCCGCGCACCAGCGCGTCACCAGGTCCTCCGGGCCGAGGCCGGTGCCGGTGAGCACGCGGTGGATCGCGCCGATCCGCAAAGCCGGGCCCGCGGTGACCAGGGCGAGCAGCGCGCCGTGGCCGGCCGCCGCCGCGGCGGCCACGCGGTGGTTGCCGTCGGCGACCAGCAGGTCCGTGCCGGCGACCGCGGCCAGCAGCCGGCTCTGCAGCGGTCCTTCGGGCACCACCCACAGGTCGTGCCGCCGCCCGGCCGCGTCCGAAGTGGACAGATCGGGCAGGCCGAGGCCGGCGCAGGCCTGTTCGACCTGCTCGGTCAGCTCCGGGCCGCCGGCGGCCGGGACGAGCAGCGCCGCGCTGGTCGCGCAGCCCAGCCCGGCGAGCACGGCGGCCCGTTCGGCGACGACGTCGGGGTAGACGTCCTCGGTGTGGCGGACGCGCGCCGCGCCGTCATCGGTCACCGCCGCCGGGTCGACCAGGCAGAGCAGGCCGAGCGCCACGCCGTCCGGCCCTTCGATCCGGTAGGGCGCGACGACGTCGCGGATTGGCCGGTAGAACCGCTTGCGCAGCCGTTCGAGCACGGCGCGGGCGACCGGGACGGCGGCCGTCAGGTCCAGACCGCGGGCCAGAGCGGCGGGCGTGCGGGCGGGGTGCTGCACGGCCAGGAGGCTGTCCGCGGCACCGGGCGCGGCCAGCGCCGCGACCACGCGCTCGGGCTCGGCGAACTCGTCGACGTCGGGGCCGGGGACCGCGTCGCGGACCACCCAGCCCCGCCCGATCGGCCGGATCCAGTCGCTCATCTTGACCATCTTCCGCCACGGATGCCGGGAAATTCGCTGGGGCCGGTACGCCCAGGGTGGAATGCTTAGGACTGCAAAGTAGTTGACTCCGGTCATGACCGTTCCGAGGAGCACCCCGCCGATGACGACGTCCGCCGCCACGAAGGGGGTCGGCTTCCGATCCGAGCGCGGCCCGGTGCTGATCGCGGTCATGCTCAGCACGGCGCTGGTCGCGCTGGACAGCACGATCATCGCGACCGCCGTGCCGTCGGTGGTGCAGGACCTCGGCGGGTTCGCGCAGTTCCCGTGGCTGTTCTCGATCTACCTGCTCACCCAGGCCGTGACGGTGCCGCTCTACGGCAAGTTCGCCGACGTACTCGGCCGGCGGCCGGTGATGTTCTTCGGCATCGCGGCGTTCCTGGTCGGCTCGGTCCTGTGCGGCGTGGCGTGGAGCATGCCGGTGCTGATCGCGGCCCGGGCGGTCCAGGGCATCGGCGCCGGCGCGATCCAGCCGATGTCGATGACGATCATCGGCGACCTGTACACGGTGGAGGAACGCGCGCGCGTGCAGGGCTACGTGGCCAGCGTCTGGGGCGCGGCTTCGGTGGTCGGCCCGACGCTCGGCGGCCTGTTCGCCGAGTACCTCGACTGGCGCTGGATCTTCTTCATCAACCTGCCGCTCGGCGCGATCGCGGCGTGGATGCTGTTCCGGGGGTTCACCGAGCGCGTGGAGCGCAAGCCGCACAAGGTCGACTACCTCGGCGCTGCGCTGTTGACGATCGGCTGCTCCCTGATCATCCTCGGGCTGCTCGAAGGCGGCGTCGCGTGGGCGTGGGGCTCGCTGCCGAGCGTGGCGATCTTCGTCGCCGGCGCGGCGCTGCTGGTGGCGTTCGTGCTGGTGGAGAAGCGCGCGGCGGAGCCGGTGCTGCCGCTGTGGGTGTTCACCCGGCGCGTCCTGGTGGGCGGCAATCTGGTGGCGCTGGTGGTCGGCGCGGTCCTGATGGGACTGACGTCGTACCTGCCGACGTACGCGCAGGGCGTGCTCGGCGCGGGCGCGCTGGTGGCGGGCTTCGCGGTGGCGGCGCTGACGGTGGGCTGGCCGATTTCGGCCTCCCTGGCGGGCAGGATCTACCTCCGCATCGGCTTCCGCGACACGGCGTTGATCGGCAGTGTGTTCATCATCGCGGGCGGCGTCCTCGTGGCCATGCTGGGCGCGAAGTCGTCCCTCTGGGCGGCGGCGTTCGCGGCGTTCGTCCTCGGGGTCGGGCTGGGCCTGGCGGCCAGCCCGACGTTGGTGGCGATCCAGTCGGTGGTCGGCTGGGACCGCCGCGGCGTGGTGACGGCGACGAACCTGTTCAGCAGGTCGCTGGGCAGCGCGGTCGGGGCGGCGGTGTTCGGGGCGATCGCGAACGCGACGCTGGCTTCGCGGTTCGCCAACCCGCCGGCGGAGGCCGGGCCGCTGCCGCCTTCGGTGGACGCGACGAGCCTGGTGCTCGGCGGGCACACGGACGACTCCCCGGCGGCGGTGTTCGTGCGCGGGGCGCTGGCGGATGCCACGCACTACGTGTTCCTGGGGCTCTTGGCCGTGGCCGTGCTGTCGGTGGGGGCGCTGTTGCTGATGCCGCGGAAGACCGAGCAGCTGGAGTTCTGAGCCCCGGAAGCGCGGCCCGTCCGTCAGAATCAGGGGCCACCGGCAACCAGGAAGGCCCGGCTTTGACCATCGACGAGCTCCCGCCGTACCGCGCCCTGCTGGGGGTCGACACCGTGGGGTTCGGCAGCAACCCCAGCGCCACGCAGGCGACGGTGTCCGCCGCCATCCCCGACGTGCTCTCCCAGGCCTTCGCCCGCGCCGGGCTGCGGGAAGTCTGGGAAACCGCCCTGTTCCCGCACGGCACCGGCGACGGCTACGGGCTCGGCTTCGACCCGCGGTTCCTGCCCGCCGTGGTGACGCGGTTCTTCGACGAGCTCCAGGCCGTGCTCGCCGAGCGGGACGCGCGCCTGCGGTCGGTCGCGCGGTCGGTGCGCCTGCGGATGCGGGCCGCCCTGAACGTCGGCCCGATCCTCGAACCGGCGCCGGGCACGACCTCGGCGGCCGCCATCGGCAGTACCGTGATCACGACGCACCGGCTGCTCGACGCCACCCCGGTGCGCGCGGCGCTCGAGCGCTCCGACCCCGACGAAACTTTCCTCGCGGTGGCGCTGTCCCAGCGGATCTTCGACGACGTGCTGGCCGGCCGGTACGCGACGCTGCCCGCGTCGAAGGTCGTCCCGGCGGAGGTGCGGATCAAGGAGTACCGCGGCACCGTCTACCTCTACACCCCGAACCCGAGCGGCGACCTGCTACGCCACGGGGCCGGCGGCGGCTACGCGGCGGACCTGGCCGAGGCCGAGGTCCCGCCGCCGGCCCCGGGAAGCACGACGAACACCATCAACGGCACGGTGCGCGGCACCGCCTTCCAGATCGGCCAGGTCCACGGCGACCTGCGCCCCTAGTTCTGCAGCGGCACCAGTTCCGCCTGGAACTTCTCCAGGAAGCCGTCGAAATCGGCGTGGCCGGGGCGGATCACGAACTTCGACAGGCCGGCTTCGATGTGCTGCTCCACGAGCCGGCGGGCCGCCGGCCAGCTCGTCGCCACCAGGTCCGTCACCGGTGCGTCCGGATTCCGGCGGGCCGCCACGGCCGCGAGTTCGTCCGGGATCCCGTGATCCGCCACGACCAGGCTGAGGCCGAAGTGGTCCTCTTCGATCTCGCGCCCCGCCTCCGCCGCGGCCCGCTGGATGGCGAGGCGGGCGTCGCGGGCCTGCGCCGGCGTGTGGAAGCTGCCCAGCCAGCCGTCCGCGAGCCGGCCGGTGCGGCGCAGGGCCGCCGGGGCTGATCCGCCCAGCCAGACGTCGAGGCGCTTCGGCGGCCGCGGGCCGAGGCGGACGCCGTCGACCTGGAAGAACTCGCCGTCGAAGGAGACCTCGTCCTCCTCCAGGAGCCGGCGCAGCAGCACGAGCGACTCGTCGAACACCGCCGCGCGGCGACCCGGCGGCACCGGGAACAGGCCGGTTTCGGCCGCGCGGGCCGGGCGGAGGCCGAACACCGGCAGGACCCGCTTGGGCGCGAGCCCGGCCAGGGTGCGCAGCTGCTTGGCGACCAGCACCGGGTGCCGGCCCGGCAGGATCGCGACGCCGGTGCCGACCTTCAGCTTCGCCGTCCGCGCCAGCGCGTGCGCCATGCCGATCATCGGGTCGACCTCGGGCGAGTAGACCAGCTCGGACAGCCACAGCGAGTCGACGCCGGCTTCCTCCAGCCGGGGCGCCAGCCCGGCGAACTCCGCCGGCCCGGCGCCGGCCGCGGGCGCGACGCCCAGCCTGATCTTCAGCACGGTTCCTCCCGGAATGCTCTCCGGGAGCAACGCGCCGGGCGGCCGGGAATTCCTCAGGCCGTCGCGTCGATGACCCGGGTCAGCACGCCGTGCAGGGCTTCCAGCTCGGCGACGTCCATGCCGAGCGTCTCGACCACCTTGTACGGGATCTTCTCCGCCTCGGCCCGCAGCGCCCGGCCCGATTCCGTCAGCTCGACCGTCAACCGGCGTTCGTCCGAGCGGCTGCGGGTGCGGGTGACGTACCCGAGCGCCTCCAGCCGCTTGAGCAGCGGCGACAGCGTCGCCGGTTCGTGCCGCAGAGCCGCGCCGAGGTCCTTCACCGAGCGCGGCGACCGCTCCCACAGCGCGAGCATCACCAGGTACTGCGGGTGGGTCAGGCCGTACGGCTCCAGCAGCGGCCGGTAGATCGCGATCACGCTGCGCGAAGCCACCGACAGCGCGAAGCACACCTGCCGGTCCAGCTTCAGGGGGTCCTCACCCAGGTCGATCATGTCCCGATCCTACTGTGTCGTCGCTCGCGCTAATGATTAGCGTACTAAGCATTAGTGTACTGTCGAAGCCATGGAACGACCGAGTGTGCTCCGCTGGTTCGGCTACGCGGTGGGCGTGCGGCTCCCCGAACGCCACAACGACTGGGCGTTGCACGACGCGACGTCGAAGCACTGGCGCGCGCGGTACGTGCTCCAGCGGTCGATCGGCATCCTGCCGCTGTGCGCCGTGTGGCTGCTGCTGCCCGGTTCGATCTGGCTGCGGCTCTCGCTGGTCCTGATGGCCGCCCTGGTCGCGTACTTCTACTCGTGCGCGTACATGGAGGAGAGCGTCGAGCACCGGCTCGGCCGGCAGGGCTTCCCGCACGGCACCGGACGCCGCATCCGCGCCGAGGCCGCCGAAGCGAAGAACGCCGAGGCGACCGCCCGCTACCTCGCGCGCTACCGGACGCCGTCGGAGGGTTAGTTAGAGTCGGGGACGATGAGACGCAAGCTCCGCCCGCCGATCCCGCCCCGCCACGGGCTCGACCCCGCCCGGCTCAAGCTGCCCGACGGCGAATGGCCCACGCTGCTGGCGCACCTCGTCGACCGGCTCCCGCGTGTCACGCCCGATCGCCTCGAACAGATGCTGCGCGAAGAACGCATCCACGGCACCGACGGCCCGCTCGGCGTCGACACGCCGTACGCGCCCGGCTCGTTCATCTGGTTCCACCGCGACCTGCCCGACGAGGTGCCGGTGCCGTTCGCGATCGACGTCGTGCACCGCGACGAGCACCTGCTCGTCGTCGACAAGCCGCACTTCCTCGCGACCATCCCGCGCGGGCAGCACATCCTGGAGACGGCGCTCGTGCGGCTGCGCCGCGAGCTCGACCTGCCGCACCTGTCGCCGGCGCACCGGCTGGACCGCGTCACCGCGGGGCTGGTCATGTTCGTGATCACGCCCGAGCTGCGCGGCAGGTACCAGACGCTGTTCCGCGACCGCCGGGTGCACAAGGAGTACGAGGCGATCGCGCCGCACGACCCGTCGCTCGCACTCCCCCGGACCGTCCGCAGCCGGATCGTCAAGGACCGCGGGGTGCTGGCCGCCCAGGAGGTGCCGGGCGAACCGAACGCCGAGACCTACGTCGAGCTGCTCGAACACCGCGGGGGCCTGGGCCGGTACCGGCTGGTCCCGTCGACCGGCCGGACCCACCAGCTGCGCGTGCACCTGAGCGGCCTCGGGGTCCCGATCCTCGGCGACGACTTCTACCCGCGGCTGCGCGAGAAACCGCTGGGCGACTTCACGAAGCCGTTGCAGCTGCTGGCCAAGGTCCTCGACTTCGACGACCCGCTGACCGGCGCGCACCGCCGGTTCACCAGCGGGCGGCGGCTGACCGCCTGGCACGACCCCGAGGCCTGGGCGGCGTCCCCGGCGTGACTCCGGGGACGCCCCCTGCCTCACTTGCGCCAGAACCTGACGCCGCTCCACTGCACCGTGACCGGTCCCGCGCCGCTCGCCGTGCGGTAGCTGCCGAACTTGTCGTAGTAGCTGCCGCTCGCGCTCGGGATCGTCTGCTTCAGCGAGCCGTTGAGGTACACCTTGTGCGAGCTGCCGACCTGGTTGATCGTGTTGACCCGGACCGACGTGCCGACGGTCGCGCCGCTGCCCAGCGTCGCCCCGCCCTCCACCGCGTACAGCCGGCCGCCCTTCTCGACGGCCAGCATGAAGTACGGCCCCGCGTTGGAGCCGTCCCGGAACGTCTGCTTGAGGCTGATCCGGGAGCCGGTCATGCTGGTGATCTTGAAGGAGCCCTCGAACTGGTGGGTGCCGCCGGTGTAGGTGGTGTAGCGGCGTTCCGCGCGCTGGTCGCCGCTACCGGTCGAGCAGGTGAGCTGGAAGGTCAGCCCGGAGATCTGGCCGCACCCCCGCTCCTGCTCGGAGTAGCCCGGCGATTCCGGGGTCCACGGACCCGTGCCGACCTGGGCGTCCGCCGCCGGGGTGAGCACCGCGAGCCCCAGTGCCACCGCCGCGAGCACGCCCGCACCGTGAAGTCTGCGCACCGTCAACCTCCTGTGTCACTCGAGGCGGCGGTGGCTCGGCAAAAGGTCCAGACCTTTATCCGGCGTGGGACCGACTGTACGAGCCCCGGCCGCGCCGGGCAAGACCCACCTGGCGTCCGCGCGGTGCGTCGGAAGTTTTCCCGGACGCCGTGTCGAATCCGGCTTGCCCCGTTCGACAGACTTGCAGAACCAGGATCGACCACCGAGGAGCACCGCATGCGCACCCTGATCTCCACCTCGTTCGTTTCGCTCGACGGCGTCGTCGAGGCGCCCGGCGGGGAACCGGGCCACCGCAGCTCGGGCTGGACGTTCAGGGACATCGAGTTCGACCCGGCCGCCTACGCGATCAAGAACAGCGAGCAGGAGGAAGCGACGGCACTGCTGCTGGGCCGGGTCAGCTACGAGGCGTTCGCGCCGGTGTGGCCGAACATGACCGAAGAGTTCGCCGGGTACAACGCGATGCCGAAGTACGTCGTGTCGACCACGCTCAAGGCCGAGGACCTCGTGGACACGTGGGGCGAGATCACCATCCTCCGTTCACTCGACGAAGTCGCGGCACTGAAGGAGACCGAGGGCGGCCCGATCAGTGTCCACGGCAGCGCCACCCTGAACCGCGCCCTGGCCGACGCGGGCCTGATCGACCGCTACCACCTGCTCGTCTTCCCGGTCCTGCTCGGCGCCGGCAAGCGGCTGTTCAGCGACACCGACAAGGACAAGCAGAACCTGAAGCTCCTCGAGAGCGAGGCGTACGGCAACGGGATCCAGAAGCTGGTCTACGAAGTCAAGCACTGACCACTGGGCATTGTTTCACGTAGAACATCTGTTCGAACATCGTGTACGGTCGGGGCCATGACGACCCCGGCACTGCAGGCCTCGCTGTTCGGCGAGTCCGGCCCCGTCACGCTGCACGCCCTGGCCCCGCGCCGGACCGAACTCGGCTCCGGCGCGTGGGTCGACGTGCAGCCGGGCTGGCTCGCCGGCGCCGACGAGGTGTTCGCCGACCTCGTCACCGGCGTCCCCTGGCAGGCGGAGCGGCGGAAGATGTACGACCGGGTGGTCGACGTCCCGCGGCTGCTGTGCTTCTACCGCGAAGCGGAACCGCTCCCCCATCCCGTGCTGGCCGACGCCCGCACGGCGCTGAGCGAGCACTACGCCGGCGAACTCGGCGAGCCGTTCCGCACGGCGGGCCTGTGCTACTACCGCGACGGCCGCGACAGCGTCGCCTGGCACGGCGACACGATCGGCCGCGGCAGCACCGAGGACACGATGGTCGCGATCCTTTCGGTGGGCACGGCCCGCCACCTGGCACTGCGCCCCCGCGGCGGCGGCGAGTCACACCGGTACGCCCTCGGCCACGGCGACCTCATCGTGCTGGGCGGCTCGTGCCAGCGCACGTGGGAGCACGCGGTCCCGAAGACGAACCGGGCGGCCGGACCGCGGATCAGCATCCAGTTCCGGCCGCGCGGGGTGCGCTGAGGTCAGTCCACCAGCACCGGAAGCTCATCCAGACCGTACACAATGGACACTTTGCGGAAGGACAGCTCGTCCTCCGGCACCGCGAGCCGCAGGTTCGGGAAGCGGCGGATCAGGGCCGGGTACGCCGTGCGCAGCTCCATGCGGGCCAGCTCCGCGCCGATGCAGCGGTGGATGCCGTAGCTGAACGCCAGGTGCGACGTCGGCTCGCGGGTCGCGTCGAACTTCTCCATGTCCGGACCCAGCTTCGGGTCGCGGTCCGCGGCCGACAGCGACACCAGCACGATGTCGCCCTCGGCGATGTGGACGCCGCCGATGTCCATGTCCTCCTTGGCGAACCGCGGGAACGCCATCTGCACCACCGTCAGGTAGCGCAGCAGTTCCTCGACGAAGCGGTGCACGGACTCGTCGTCGCCGCGGACGGCGGCCATCGCCTTCTCGTCGCGCAGCAGCACCAGCGCGCCGAGTGCCAGCATGCTCGCCGTCGTCTCCAGGCCGCCGGTGAGCACGCCGTCGGCCAGGCCGGCCAGCTCGCGGTCGTCGATCTCGTCGCCGTGTTCCTTGATCAGCATGCCGAGCAGGCCGTCGCCGGGCTGTTCGCGCTGCTTCTTGACGATGTCGAGCAGGTAGGTCAGCGATTCCGACATCGCGCCGAGCGACGCGCCCGCGCCGCCGAAGAGGTCGAAGCGGGCGGTGCTCAGCCGCTGGAAGTCCTCGCGGTCCTCATAGGAAACGCCGAGCAGCTCGCAGATGGTCAGCGACGGGATCGGCAGCGCGAACGCCTGCCACAGGTCGACCGGGCCGTCGGCGGCGGCCATCGCGTCGAGCTGCTCGGCGACGATCTCGTCGATGCGCGGGGCCAGCCGGCTCAGCCGGCGCATGGTGAACTCCGGCGTGAGCAGCTTCCGCAGCCGCGTGTGCACCGGCGGGTCCGCGAAGCCGAGCCCGCCCGGGTTCTGGTCGGCGGTCACGCCGGCGTTGCCGACGAGGTTGCCGAAGTCACTGGAGAACCCGGCGGCCTTCCCGAGGACGGCCTTCGCCTCGTCGTAGCCGGTGACGAGCCAGGCGTTCATCCCGAACGGCAGGTCGAGCTTGCCGATCGGCGCCTCGCTCCGCCGTGCGGCCATGTCCGGTACCGGGTCGAGGCCGTCCCGCTTCAGCGGCAGCAGCGCCGAATCGGGCAGGATGGCCGACATCTTCTCGAGGTCGAATCCCTTTTTCGACTGCCGGGCGAGGTAACGCCGGCCGACCCAGCCCAGGACCCGTGAGCGGAGACTCCCCATGGCACCGACACTACCGCACTAGCCCGATCGGGTGACGGGCAGCGAGACGGGGTTCACCCCGGCTTGCGAGCCAGCAGGTACGCCTGGGGCACCTTCTCGTACGGCGGCTGCGGTTCCCGGACCACCCGCGCCTCGACGACCAGCCCGGCGGCGACGCACAGCTCGGCCACGAAGTCCGGCTGCAACCGGTACGCGTCGAAGGAGACGTCGTGGCCGTAGCCGCGCGTGATGCGGCGGCGCTCGTCGCCGACCTGGAACCCGGTCAGCAGGCGGCCGCCGGGCGCCAGCACCCGCGCCAGCTCGGCCACCACCGGCGGCAGATTCGCCGGCGGCGTGTGGATCAGCGAGTACCACGCCACCGCCCCCGCCAGGGCACCGTCGCCGATGTCGAGGGCGGCCATCGAGCCGACCTCGAAGCGCAGCCCCGGGTGCGTCCGCCGGGCCACCTCGACCATGCCGGGCGAGAGATCCACGCCGAAGACGTCCAGTCCGAGCGAGGCCAGGTACCCGGTCAACCGGCCCGGGCCGCAGCCGAGATCACCGACCGGCCCGGTTTTCCCGACCAGTTCGGCGAACGTGCTCAGCACCGCCCGGTCCCACGGGCTGGCGTCCAGCAGGTCCCGCAGCTCCTCGGCGTAGGAGTCGGCGACGGTGTCGTAGGCGAGCCGGGTCTCGGTCACGAAGGCGGGTTCGGTCATGGGCCCGGACCCTATCGCCGCGTCCCGGCCGGCGTGTCGACGCCGAGTTCCGCACGGACTTCACCGAGGAACGCGTCCCTGGCGCGGTCGGCCTTGCGCAGGGCCGAGTCCCGGGAGCTGCCGTCCACCCCGTCGGAGGTGATGGTGATCCGCGCGCCGACGGTGGTCAGCACCAGCTCCTCGGCCATCTCGCGGATACCGGGCGAGCCGAGGATGTCGACGGCCGCGTGGAAGGACCTGAGGGCGCGCGCGTGCTCGCTCAAGCGTGCCTCGATCTCGCCGGTCGGCTTCTTGCGGTCCAGCGCCTCCACCCACTCGAGCAAAGCGCGCAGGCACTCGTCGGACTCCTTGAGCAGACCGGCGTAAGCGTCCCTGCGCTCCTGCGACCAGTGCAGCGTCATCGCGTGCGCGCGCTCGGCGGCCAGCCGTTCGGTCTCCCGCCGGTGCCGCAGCTCCTCCCGCGCGGCCTCCCGCTCCCACCGCCGGTCTTCCCGGCGGCTGTTGATCAGCTGGCCGGTGACGACCCCGACCAGGCCGATGATCCCCACGACGATCGGTACCCAGACCGAAACCTGACCGGAAGCCATGCCGGAAGACTAGTGCGGCGGCAGCTCCCGGTTCTCCGTGATCAGCCCGTGCTCGGTCGCGACGTAGTGGAGGTACGGCCGCCCCAGGTCGTCCGAGCCGGTGAACAGGGTCTTCGAGCGGCCGTCGGCCTCGGTGTTCACCCCGTTCGTGCGGGCCAGCACGCCGGATGAGGCCAGCCACTCGCGCGAAGCGCGCACCGGCCGCCAGTTCCGGCCGTCGCCGGTGAAGTCGCCGAGGACCTGGGTCATCTCCACCGACCCCGAGATCCGCAGGTTCTGGTCGTCGGTGACGTTCGCGGTCGCGTCGGTCGTCAGCGGGTACGACCAGGTGTGCCGGGCCGCCGAGCGCACGTGGCCGTCCACTGTGGACACCGACGTCTGCTGGCCGGAGTCGGCCTGCACGACGTGCTGGGTGAAGCCGCCGCCGGTGACGTCGTCGCTGTTGCGGTAGTCGCGGGTGCGCTCGACGCGCGTGTACACGCGGCCGGCGGAGGTGTCGACGTAGCCGGCCGTCACGTCGTCGCGCTTCGCGGTGACCATGACGTTCACGCCGCCGGCGATGTCCTTGACCGTCGTCTGCCGGGCCGGCGCCGCGGCGACGTCGTGCCGGGTCAGGGCGCCGGACGTCCGCGCGGCGTTTTTGTCGGTGTAGAGCAGTAACGTCGGGACGACGGTGAACTCACCGCCGATGTCCGGGAAGGAGAAGGAGAGATCATGGGTACCGCCGTCGACGAGCCGGCCCGCGAACGGCGTCACGTCGTAGGTTTCGGCGTGCAGGCTGAAGGTGTCGATCGCCACGATCGGCCGCCACAGCTGCGGCACGATCCCGCCGGAGTAGATGTGCGGAAAGGTGAACGCGCTCCCGGCGGCAGTCCCGTCGATCGCGAAATTCGCTTCGCGGTACGGGCCCTTCCCGCAGAGACCGGCCGCCGGGTACTTCGCGGCGACCTCGTCCGGGACGTCGTCGAACCACTGCTCGTCGCAGCCGTGCCCTTCGAGCGTCACCTCGAGGTAGGCGCGGGTGATGTTGCGCGGCAGGTCCCGGGCAGTGAAGTGCACGGTGGGCGCGGCCGGCGTCGCGTCGGCGTGCCCGAACCCGGCGACGTGGCCGGGCGTCTCGGGCGCGGGGTGCGTGCGGTCGGCCTGGTAGTAGGTGAGCGTCACGGTCTGGGCGTAGACGCCGGTGTAGATCGGCGAGGTGTAGTTCTCGACACCGCCGTGGAAGGGCTGCGGGGTGCGCAGCAGCGCGCTGTAGGGCGTGAGGTCCTTGTCGAAGTGGTAGGTGATCGCGCGGCGGCCTTCGCCGCTGGGCTCCTGGGTCGTGCCCCACCACACCTCGGTGCCGCCGATCCGCAGGTCGCCGATCCGGTCGTACTGCCGCCCGCTCACGGTGACGGTCTGGTCCATGACGACCTTCGCCCACGGCCCGGGGCAGGCCTTCGGCGGCGCCAGCGTGCCTTCGTAGTACTGCGGGCTGCCGTCGGCGGCGTTGGAGCGGAAGCCGTCGGCCAGCGTGACGCTGCAGTGCGGCGTGTCCGGCCGCGTGACCCCGGGCGCGATGGCGACGGGATTGTCCGTATCGCCTTCCACCACGGGCGAAGCCGAGGCGACCGCCCCGGCGAACACCCACGTCAGCACCAGGGACGAAAGGATCGCACCGATCAACACCAGTCGATTCCGCACGCGGCCACCCTATCCCTGCGGATCCCCGACGAACGGCTGGACATCCAGCGGACAAAGCCCGGTCACCCGGGCCTGAACCCTTGGTCCCGGCCACCCACGTCCGTAGCATGCTCGGCGGGCGAGGGAGGTCGGCGTGAGCAGCCTGACCGGAGAATTTCCCCCGGGTAGCTTCCTGGCGAAGCTGCCGGAAACGTCGAGAACCGGCCTGCTCGGCCTGGGCACGTTGCGCGAGTACTCCCCGGGCAAAGTGCTGCTCCGGGAGGGCGAACCGACCGCCCACGCCTTTGTGTTGGTGACCGGATTCGTCAAGGTGACGGCCACGACGCCCGAAGGCCACCTGGCGTTGCTCGCGATCCGTGCCGCCGGCGAGCTGATCGGTGAGCTCGCGAGCATGGACGGGCAACCCCGGGTCGCGACGGTCACCTGTGCCGGGCGGGTCCGCGCCCGGCTCGTCCCCCAGCCCGAGTTCCGCCGCTTCCTCACCAGCCACCCCGACGTGGCCCTCGCGGTCGGCAGCAGCGTGGCCGGCAAGCTGCGCTGGGCCACCCGGCGCCGGGTCGATTTCGGAAGCCGCGAAGTGCGGATCCGGCTCGCGAGGGTGCTACTCGAGCTCGCCGCCGCGTACGGCTCGGCCGCCTGCGCCGGTGTCGAAATCGGCGTGGACCTCACCCAGCCCGAGCTCGCCGGCCTGGTTGGCGCCGCCGAGCCGACGGTGCATCGCGCGCTCGCCGGGTTCCGGCACGCCGGTCTCGTCGGCACCGGCTACCGGCGGATCACCGTGATCGACCGCGCGCGGCTGGAAGCCGTTGCCGACGGGTGATCAAGCGAGCGCGTTGACCACGAGCAGCAGCGGACCGCACAGGAACAGGACGGCGGTGCCGGCCAGGGCCCGCCGGACGTGGCGGTGCTTGACCATCGCCAGGTCCGCCAGGAGCCGCGACACCTGATGGGCTTCGGCGCACTGCCGGCGCACCGGGCCGGACACGGTCGTGACGCCGCCGCCCGCGACGGTCGGGAAGGCGAACCGGTTGGGTACCGCGAGGCGCTCCGTCCGCGGCCGCAGGGCTTGGACCAGCTCATAAGCCGAATAACCGTAGCCCGTGACGAAGCAGGCCAAGATCGCGAACACGGCGGTCCGGAGCCAGGTGGCCGGCTGGACCGCCGGCAGGAAAGCCAGCTGCGCGGCGACGAGTGCCGTTATCGCGCTCTGCACGGCGACCACGGTGCGCACTTTGTCGTCCGCGTGCTGCACCGCGCCCTGGAACGACATGATCGTGCTCAACGCGGTGTCCAGCTCGCGCACCAGTTCTGCATCCTTCGCCAGCGCGCGGTCGACCGCTCTGGGGCTCATTCACGACTCCGTTCTCCCGCTCCCAGATTCGCGTGGTCGGCCCGGCCGCACCCCATCGGAAGACGGGATCACCAGAAGCGATGCGGGCTTCCCTGGCGTAACAACCCACGCACGCGCCGCGACTGGAGCGTGCGGACCCCGGGGGTAACGCTGAACCAGCAACGGAATTGGCCGGCGGACTCGGTGCTCGGGCTGTTGGGCGCGCGCACCCGGACCGCGCTGCTCGACCTCGGCAACTCGGTGACCTACGGGCCCCGGCAGATCGTCATCAGGCAGGGCGAGCCGAGCCATCACGTGGTGATTCCGCTGGCCGGCGCGCTCAAGGTCGTCGTCGACACCGAGTTCGGCCGTCCGGTCCTGCTCGCACTGCGCGGCCCGGGTGACATCCTCGGCGAGATGTCCGTTTTCGAGGGGCGGTCGCGTTCGGCCAACGTGCAGACCTGCACGCCGGTGCAGGCGAGACTCGTCGGCAAGGCCCGGTTCAACGAGTTCCTGGACCGCCATCCCGATGTCTGGCGGGCCGTGGCCAGTTCCCTGAGCACCCGGCTCCACTGGGCGAACAGCCGCCGCGCCGAAATCCTCAGCTGTCCGGCGCCCCTGCGCGTCGGCCGGGTGCTGGCCGACATCGTCCAGCGCCACGGTCACCGCGCCGGCGAGGGCTGGATCCTCGATCTGTCGCTCACCCAGGCCGAACTCGCCTCGCTCAGCGGAGTCGCGCTGAGCACCTTCGAGAAGACGACGCAGCGCCTCCACCGGTGGGGTGTCCTCCGCAGCGAGTATCGACGCATCGTTGTCGACGACCTCGCCGCGCTGCTCCGATTCGGCCGCCTCGCCGAGCAGAACCCGTATCTGTACGGGGTCGACGACCCGGATGTGGCTCAGAGTTAGGAGAATTCTCAGTCGATCACCAGAGGTCACCGTGACGGATGACAACCAGTTCGCCCGGATGCTCCTGCTCGCGGTGGACGCCTGGCGTTACGGGACCCGGGATGACCGGCAGCAGCACGACCTGCAGCGGGCGCTCGCCGAGGCCCTCCGGGAGGCCGCGACGCGCAGCGGGCTCGATCCGGCGCGGTGGCGACGGCAGGAGGCCGGCGACGGGCTGTTCGCCGTCGTCACCGACGAAGGCGCCGAGCCCAAGGTGATCGGTCCCTTCATCCGGGAATTGGACGAGTGGCTCGGCCGGCACAACCACGACCTCCGGCCGCGCGCCCGGCTGCGGCTGCGGGTGGCGGTCCACCACGGCGTCACACTGTCGGCGGCGCTCGGGTTCGCCGGCGACGCGCCGGTCCACGTCTGCCGGCTCCGCGACGCCCGTGCGGTCCGGGAGGCGCTCGAAGTGTTTCCCGAGGTGAACCTCGTACTCGCCGTGTCCGAACCGATCTTCGAAGGCTCGGTCCGCCGACGCCACACGTCGTTGGCGGCGAAGGATTTCACGCGGGTCGAAGTCGGCGACCCGGCGAAGCAGTTCTTCGCGACGACGTGGGTGTACGTGCCCGGAGTCGCCAGCGAGCGTGTCGGCGCCTGTCTCGGCACCTTGGCCGTGAGCCTGCGGTTCGCCGGGGCGGCCGCACCTGCCCCCGGTTTCTTCGAACAGGTCCTCCGGCCGTCCTTCGAAGCCGTCGGCGTGGCCGCGCCGGACAGCGAGGAGCCGACATTCTGCGTGCCTGCCGAGCTCGCCGGAACGGCCCTGACCGGGCGCTGGATCGAGGAGGTGCGCACAGCAGTCACCACGCACTTCCCCCTGGCCCGCATGGCCGTCGGCATCGCGTTGGCCGCGGACCCGGCGGCCGCCCGCGCCGAGGCCGCCGAACTCGCCGGCGCGGAACCAGCCGCCCGCCTGCTGACCGCCACGGGTCGGGGGCGGCTCGTGATCATCGTGTCCGAACGGGTCCACGACGTGGTGGTGGCCCGAGGCGGCCGCCTGGTGTTCCCGGAGTCCTACCGACGGCCCGAAGGGGAAACCGGTTGCTGGATCAGGGTTCCCGGACATTCGGTGCCCCCGGAAGCCGGGCCGGCCCCGGATTCGCCGCCAGCCGGTGCCGAGATCCCGGCTGCCGGCCAGTCCTTCTCCGCCACCACGCACGGAGACCGCTCGCCGATCCTTGGCCAGAGCACCTTCACCGCCCCGGTCATCCTGGGCGACGTCAACCGGTACGGAGGTCCCCGATGACCGACGCATCGAGCACGCCGCCGGACAGTTCCACCCCGGCGGCCGCGGACCAACCGGATGCCCATACGGGACCGGGCTCCGGGGACAAGACCGACGACAACCTGCTCGGCGACGAGAAGCGCGGTTTCACCGAAAGTTTCAAGCAGGGGCAGCACTTCTTGTCCCCGGAGGTCAACCAGTACGCCCGATCCGCGTTGCTCACCGGGAACAACATCAAAGAGCTGCAGATCGGCGATCGGACCCAGATCTTCGTCGGGCACACCGTTTCGCGCACGTCCGGATCGGTCCGTGAGGAAGTCCTGAGCTGGATCCGGGAACGCTACCTCGAGGTCTCCGGGTACGGGGAAATGCTTCGTGCGCTCCGAACCAACCGGGTGCTCCTGCTGCGCGGCCAGCCGGGCACCGGACGTGTCACCACCGCCCTGCACCTGCTGGACCACCTGGCGCCCGGTCGGGTGTTCCGCCTGGAAAGCGGTGAGACCGTCAAGTCGCTGACCGACGCCGGACTGCCCGAAAACAACGCCGGGTACGTCGCCGAGGTCCCGCGCCGGATCGCGGGTTCGCTCACCGAGACACACCTAGAGAAACTGCACGGGCTGCTGAAGGACCATGACGCTTACTGCGTCCTGGTCGGCGAAACCGATCCCCGGCCTTCCGACGTCTTCGGCGACTACGCGCACGACTACACCGCCCCGGACGCCGGGGCGCTGCTGGAGAGGCACGCTTCGCATGAAGCCCGCACCGAAGACACGGAGGACTTCGAGGACCGGATGTCCGGGTTGCGGGAGGCGGACTGGGTCGCCAGGGCGCTGGGCCCCTGCCCCCGCCCCCTCGAATCCGTCCGCATGGCGGCCATGCTCGCCCGGCACGCGAGAGGCCGGATCACCCGGATCGACGTCGAGCGCGAGGCCGCGCGCGCGGTGTACTTCCAGATCACCGAGTGGTTCGCCGGGCTCCAGGCCGCGCCCCCGGGTGAAGAGCGGGACGAGGCACTGCGCCTTGCCGCCTTCCGGATCGCGCTGGCCGTGCTCAACAAATCGCCCTACCACCTCGTCGCCGAGGCGGCCGGGCGGCTGGCGGGCCGGCTCATCACCGCGACCGGCGCGACCGGGACGCGGCGCACGTCCCTGTTCACCGATGATCAGGAACACCGCCTCCCGGCCCTGCGCGCGAAGGTGATCGACGGTTACACCACCTTCGGCCAGGAGCTCGTTCCCATGCCGCTGCTGGTCTTCCACGACGAGCGGTACCCCAGTGCCGTGCTCGAGTACGTCTGGGACAACCACCACCGCATGCGGGACGCCATCACCTGGTGGCTGACCAAGCTCAGCAAGGATGCCCGTGCGCTCGTGTGGGTTCGCGCCGCCCAGGCAACCGGCTTCCTCTGCGGGCTCGACTTCGTCTACGGCTACACGAAGATGATCGCCTCGGGAGCCTTCGCCGCCCCCACCAAGAAGAACTCGTGGCAGCGCCGCATGTCCGCGGCCATCGCACTGGACCAGGCAGCGCAGAACGAAGACCTCCGGCCGGCGATCCGGCGCATGCTGCGCCGCTGGTGCCGTTCCGGAAGTTACACCGCGCGCTGGACCGCCGCGGCGGCACAGGGATTCACCCTCGGGCGGCGTTACGTCACGGAATCGCTGAACGAGCTGCGTATCATCGGGACACCCGCGGAGCGCCCCTCGTTCGGCGGGGTTGACGAAGGGCTCGTCTGGGCGGCCGGCTTCAGCATCGCGAAACTGCTGGCGTTCGGTGAGATCCGTCCGGTACTCGACTGTCTCGGCCGGTGGATCCGGAGTGAGCGCAGCAGTCTCCGCCGGCTGGCGCTGAACGCGGTCGACCAGCTGACGGACCTGTACGGGTTCGAACTCGACTACCTGCACATCGCCGCGGGCAGCGAACGGCCCGAGCTCCCCGCCGCGGCGCAGAAGTGGCCGTTGCTGCTCACCCTTCAGTGGCAGCAGCCCGCGCTCACCGAGCCGATCGCCGACCTGCTCCGCCAGTCGCTGCGCGCCCGGGCCGGCGGCTCCGTGGCGAAACAGGTCCTCGGCAAATGGGTCCGCGTCGCCGAGCGCGACGCCGAATGCCTGGAGACGCTGGCCCGGTTCCTCCCCTACGTCGTCGACGCGAAAAGCGACCGGCTCCGGCTGAAGCACCTGATCGAGCGGCTCCAGGTGGATTGGGCCGATCCGCTCCGGACGGAGGTGGCGGCCCGGTTGACCGACGCCGTCCACGCCCGAGAAGAAAGGTATCTACCGGCATGAGTGACGAACAGAAATCGGACGAAACCCCGCCGGCCACCGCGCCGGAGCCAGCCGCCCCACCGGCAGCCAACTGGCGGGAAGACGCGAAGCAGGAGGACGCCCCGGAAGAGGAGGTCCGGACCGTCGAGCCGTCGAACTTCGCACCGCTCGTCGGGGAGTACCGGGTCGGCCGGCTGAACTTCCTCGTCCGCCGCGCCCCGGCCCGGCCCTGGACGGCGATGGTCTTCGTCCGCAAGAACGGAGCCATGACGACCTTCCGCGGCGGGAAGCAGCCGACCGTGCGCAAGATGCTGTGGGGCGGGTTCCGCAGCCAGTACGAAGTGGACGTGTCCCTGCGGCGGCTGACCCTGGGCGTCACCCTGCCAAGCGCCGGCGACGCTTTCGTCTTCCGGGCGGCGGTCGACGTGCAGTGGCGGGTCGTCGACCCGGAGCTGGTGGTGCGAAGCGGCATCACCGACGTTCGCCGGGTCCTCGTCCCGCAGCTGCTCGAAGGGCTGCGGCAGGAGACCAGGTCGCTGCAGATCGGCGCCGTCGAATCCGCGGAGAAGGCAGCGGCCGCCCGCTTCGAGTCAGCCTGGCTGGAGGCGGAACACGGGCTCTGGACGAAGGTGCTCGTGCGGCTGCGCATGGACAAGCAGACCGAGCACAACCTGCGCCTGACGTCCGAGGTTCAGGCCTTCAAGACCCTGATCGAAGGCGGGGACATCGACCAGTTCGCGCTCCAGCTGGCGCAGAACCCGCAGCAGGTGGCCCAGGTGGTCGAGGCGCTCGTCAAAGAGCGGGACACCCACCGGAGGGAGGTGTTCGACTTCGTCAACAATCTGCTCGCATCGGACGCGCTGGACCGCTGGCAGATCGACGATCAGGTCCGGGTCACGCTGGAGTGGCTCAAGGTCTCGATCAACCGCGTCATCTCCGGGACCGACGAGGCCCGTCAGCTATCGTTCGGCAGCACTCCGCCGGCACCGGCAGGCGGCCGGGAGAACGGGGTGACCTCCGAGGCCTGAAACGTTTCAGATGGTGCTAGGCTGACACTTCTCAGCGAGGGGGTGCAGTGGTCGGCATCAAGGACGTCGCGAAGCGCGCGGGCGTCTCGATCGGCACGGTGTCCAATGTGGTCAACCGGCCGCACGTCGTCGCGGCCGCGACGCGCAGCCGCGTGCTTTCGGTGATCGAGGAGCTCGGCTACGTGCGGGACGAGTCCGCGCGGCAGCTGCGGGCCGGGCGCAGCCGCGTCCTGGGGTTGCTCGTGCTCGATCTCGGCAACCCCTTCTTCGTCGACGTCGCCCGCGGTGCCGAGCAGGCCGCGCACGCCGAAGGCCTCAACATCATCACCTGCAACAGCGGGCAGCGGTCCGAGCTGGAAGCGTCGTACCTGGCGATGTTCGCCGAACAGCGGGTGCGCGGGGTGCTGCTGAGCCCGGTCGCGACGTCCGGCGAGGCGCTGCGGGCGTTCCGGCGCACCGGCACGCCGTACGTCTTCGTCGACCGGAAGGCCCCGGCCGAGGAAGCCAGCTCGGTGTCGGTCGACGACGTCGCCGGCGGCACGCTCGGGGCGCGGCACCTGCTGGAGACCGGGCACCGGCGGATCGCGTTCGTCAACGGCCCCGCCATCCTCGCCCAGTGCCGCGACCGCGAGCAGGGGGTGCGCACCGCGCTGGCCGGCTCCGGAGCGGAACTGACCGTGCTGGAGGCGATCGGCCTCGACGTCTCCTCGGGCCGCGACGCCGGCGCGCGCCTGCTCGGCGCGAGCCCCCGGCCGACGGCCGTCTTCTGCGCGAACGACCTCCTCGCGCTGGGCGTGCTGCAGGCGATGGTCGGCGCGGGGGTCCGCGTCTCGGACGAGATGGCGATCGTCGGCTACGACGACATCGAGTTCGCGGGCGCCGCGGCGGTCCCGCTGACGTCGGTCCGCCAGCCGGCCCGCCGCCTCGGCCGCACGGCCGCCGAGCTGCTGCTGGCGGAGACGTCGGACACGAAACCGGAACGGCGGGCCGTGGTCTTCGCGCCCGAGCTGGTCGTCCGCGAATCGACCCGGGTGCGCCGCTGACCCGGCGGCTAAATCGTTTGGTATTCACCGGTTCCTTCGGCAGGCTGGCGATCATGACCAGCAGATGGGCGCGGCTGCAGGCCGTCGCGGTGTCCGGTTCGTCCGCCGAAGGCCTGATGCTGGCCGCGCTCCCCCTGCTCGCGGTGTCCGTCACCACCGATCCGCGCGAGGTGTCGCTGGTCAACGTCGTGGGGGAAGCGCCGTGGCTGCTGCTGTCCCTCTTCGCCGGGGTGCTCATCGACCGGGTGCGCCGGACCACCGTGCTCGCCTGGGCCTACGCCGTGCAGGCCGGGGCCGCCGTCGTGCTCGCCGCCGTCGCCTCGGCCGGCCTGCTGAACCTGCCCGTACTGCTGGTGGTCGCCTTCGTCGTCACCTCGGCGCAGGTGCTCGGGGACGGCGCCAGTGGTGCCCTGGTCCCGGAGCTCGTCGAGCCCGACCGGCTGGCCCACGCCAACGCGCGGCTGACGGTGATCGACCAGGGGGTCGTGCGGTTCGTCGTGCCGCCGCTGACCGGGTTCCTGATCGCGGTGAGCGGCGGGGCGCCCGCCTGGCTGGCCGTGGCCTGCGCGCTGGTCGCGCTGGTGCTGGCCCGCCGGATCCCGTCGCAGTCCGTCGTGGCGGCGACGACCCACCCGCTGCGGGACCTCTCGGGCGGGCTGCGCCACCTGGTGCGGACGCCGCTGCTGCGGTCGATCACGATCAACGTCGCCCTCGGCTCGTTCGCCGCGAGCGCCGGCAACGCGATGTTCGTGCTGTACGCGACGCAGGTGCTGCACGTCGGCCCGTTCGGCTACGGCCTGCTGCTCGCCTGCCTCGCCGTCGGCTGGGTGGCGTCGTCGTTCGTGGTGCAGAGGGTGGTGGACCGGCTCGGCTATTCGTGGTCGATGCGGTTCTCGCAGAGCTTCGGTGTCGTGGCGGCGCTGCTGATCGCCGTCGTCCCGCCGTGGCCGCCGCTGGTCGGCGTCGTGCTGGTGTCGCTGACGGCGAGCGTGCTCATCTGGAACGTCTGCTCGCAGTCGAGCCGCCAGCGCTTCACGCCGGCGCCGCTGCTGGGCCGGGTGCTCACCAGCCACCGGGCGCTGGCCTGGGGCCTGACCCCGCTGGGCGCGCTGACCGGCGGCCTGGTCGCGGCACACTGGAGCATCCGCGGGGTCTGGGTGATGGCCGCGGGTGTCCAGGCGGTCAGCGCGGTCCTCGTGTGGTTCCAGCTGTCTCCCGCGGCTTTCCGGCAAGCCGAAGAAGCCGCCGCGGCCCGGGCCTGAAGCCGGGTGGTGGCCGGTGCCCCGCCCTGGCACACCACCCGCACACCTAACCGCCCAAGGCCAGCGCCACCGCGCCCAGCAGCGCCGCGTCCTGGTCGAACCGCGCGGCCACCAGCTGAGGCGGGAACGGCACCGCGTGCGCGAGCCGGTCCGCCAGCGCCGGCAGCAGCACGTCCGCCGAGCGCACGAGGCCGCCGCCGACCGCGATGCGTTCCGGGTCCAGGGCGATCGCCAGGTTGGCCACGTGCGTCGACAGCTCGTCGAGCGCGGCCGTGACCAGCTCCTTGGCCTCGACGTTCTCCTTGGCCAGCGCGAACAGCTCCCCGGCGGTGACCGGGCGGCCGAGCAGTTCACTCGCCCGGCCGCCCAGCCCACGCCCACCGACGGCTTCCTCGAGCGGCGCCGCTCCGCTCGCGAAACCCTCGGTGTCCTGCGGCGAGAGCAGGTTGTACCCGATCTCGCCGGCAGCTCCGTTGGCGCCGGTCAGCACCCGGCCGCCGATCAGCACCGCCGCCGCGATGCCGGTGCCCAGTGACAGGAACACCGCCGGGTCGGCCCCGGCCAGCGTGCCCCAGCGCCATTCCGCGAGCGCCGCCGCCTTCGCGTCCGTGCCGACCGAGATCGGCACGGACGGGAACTCCGCGGCCACCAGGTCCGCCAGGCGCAGCTGCTCCCAGCCGGGCACGTTCGGCGCGAGCAGGATGCGGTCCGGCAGCACGATCCCCGGGCTGACGACGCCGATGCACGCGGGCACCGCGCCCTCGTCGGCCAAGAGCGCCCTGGCCGCGGCGAGCGCGCGCACCACCACCTGCCCGGCGCCCGCCTGCGCGTCGGTGTCCAGCCGGCGCGTCGCCAGCAGGGTGCCGTCGCGGTCGGCGAGCCCCAGCGCCACCTTCGTGCCGCCGAAGTCGATCCCGAGAATCCGATCGTCGCTCACGCGAGCGCCCCTCATGCCCGAGTCCCTTCCGGTTCGGCGGCGAACGCCTCGTTGATCTCCTTGGGCCCGAACGGCCAGGTGCGCTCGGCCCTGGCGTAGACCAGGTAGGCGACCGCGCCGAGGACGATCCAGCCGAGCGACAGCCCGATGGACAGCCAGTCGGCGGAGACGTAGATGTAGACCCAGCCGGCGAGCGCGATGATCGTCGGCACCGGGTAGAGCCACTGCCGGTAGGGCCGCCTCAGGTCCGGCTGCCGGCGGCGGAGCACGACGATCGCCGCGACCTGGGCCAGCGACTGGATGACGACCAGGGTCGCGACCGCCGCGTTGATCACCGTGGTCAGGGTGAACAGCGAGCCCAGGATCGTGATGGCGCCCATGGTGAGCACGCCGGCGGTCGGCAGGTGCAGCCTGGGGTGCAGCTTGCCGAACACGGGCAGGAACACCTTGTCCCGCGCGGCTTCGAACGGCACGCGCGAGCCGCCGAGCAGGCCCGCGAAGACGGACCCGATCGCGGCGATCACGATCAGCACGGTGACGGCCTTCGCCGTGCCGGTGCCCCACACCTGTTCCAGCACCGACGACGCGACCGACTTCGCGTCCTTCAGCTGCTCCAGCGGGATCGAGCCGAGCACGCCGACCTGCAGCAGGAAGTACAGGCCCATGATGCCGAGGATCGAGAAGATGATCGAGCGGGGCAGCGTGCGGCCCGGCGTCCGCACCTCGCCGCCGAGGTAGGCGGAGGTGTTGTAGCCGAGGTAGTCGTAGATGGCGATGATCAGGCCGGCGCCGAGGCCGCCCCAGAACGTGCCTTCGCCGCCGGAGCTGAACGCGCCCGGGGTGAAGGCGAACGCCTGCGCCGCGCTGAAGTGCGAGAACGCCGCGACGATCGTCGTCAGCACCGCGGCGAGCATGATGCCGAACAGGACGGTCGTGAGCCGGGAGATCTCGCCGATCCGGCGGAACAGCGCCAGGATGACGACCAGCGTGATGCCGACGCCGATGATCTTGCCCAGCGGCGTCGTGCCCGCGTCGCCGGTGACACCGGGGATCAGGTAGCCGAGGTACTGGACGAGGCCGATGATGCCGGTCGACATGATCAGCGGGATGAACAGCACCGCGCTCCAGACGAACAGGAACGGCATCAGCCGTCCGGTCCGGTACTGGAACGCCTCGCGCAGGTAGAGGTACGTGCCGCCGGCACCCGGCATCGCGGCGCCCAGCTCGGCCCAGATGAGCCCGTCGGCGAGCGCGACGACCGCCCCGATGATCCAGCCGAACATCGCCTGCGGGCCGCCCATGGTGGCGACCATGGCGGGGATCGTGACGAACGGGCCGATGCCGCACATCTGCGTCATGTTGATCGCGGTGGCCTGCAGTGGCCCGATCTTGCGCTCCAGGGCGGGCGGTCCCCCGGACCGGGCAGGTGAGCTCACGACGTGCCTCCGACTTGTAGTTAGTAAAGTTTCTTAACATACAACAAGCCGAGCCGGAAGGGTTCGCGGAGAAACTCGCGGCAACTCGGGAGGACGCGTCGGACGAAACGGGCCCGGACGGAAAGGGCTTTCCCGGCGGTCACGGCCCGGTGGAGGAGACCGGCGCCGCCCGTCCACGGTGGACTAGTCCGACGGCCCCCGCAGGGTGAGCACCACCCGCAGTACGTACTCCACCGCCGACGGGAACGGGGCGCCGCGCAGCTCGCCCCGGTCGGCGAGGTTGCGGGCCGCGAACTCCAGCTCCCGCTCCCGGCCGCCCCGGCGGACGACGAGCGCCGCGATCTCCTCGAAGTCGAGGTCGGGGTGGTCCAGCCGCCTCAGGGCGAACTCGATGATCAGTTCCTCGGCCGTCACATCCGCCCCCTCTCGCTACCCCAGCTTACCCGTGAGCCACGTCACCAGTGTTACTGTACCGTCCAGACGGTATAGTAAGCTGTATGACCGCCACCCTGCCGACCGCCACCCGCCCGTTGAGCCCCCGGCGCCGCTGGGCCGCGCTGGGCGTGCTCGTCGGCGCCGTGCTCCTGCTCGCGGTCGACGGCACCGTGCTCTACCTGGCCGTGCCGTCGCTCACCCGCGAGCTCGCGCCGACCGCCACCGAAATCCTGTGGATCGGGGACGTCTACTCACTCGCCCTGGCCGGCCTGCTTGTCACGGCCGGGAACCTCGCCGACCGCTTCGGGCGCAAGAAAGTGCTGCTCATCGGCACCGCGGCGTTCGGGCTCGCGTCCGCGCTGGCCGCCTTCTCCCCCACCGCCGGCGTGCTCGTCGTCGCGCGGCTGCTGCTCGGGGTCGCCGGCGCGACGATCATGCCGTCGACGTTGTCGCTCATCCGGACGCTGTTCACCGACCCGCGCGAGCGCACCCGCGCCATCGCGATCTGGTCGGCGGGCTCCGGCGGCGGGATCGCGCTGGGCCCGCTGGTCGGCGGCACCCTGCTGGAGCACTATTGGTGGGGCTCGGTGTTCCTGATCAACGTCCCGATCGTCGTCATCTTCCTGGTCATGGGCGCGTGGCTGCTGCCGGAGTCGCGCGACCCGAACCCGGGCCGGTTCGACCTGCTGTCGGCCGGGCTGTCGCTGGTGGCGATCGTCCCGCTGGTCTACGCGGTCAAGCACGCCGTGAGCGCGGGCCTCGACGGGCAGGTGGCCGTCGCCGCCGCGCTCGGCGTGGTCGCCGGTGTCCTGTTCGTCCGCCGCCAGCGGCGAGCCGAGGCTCCGCTGATCGACGTCAAGCTCTTCCGCAACGGCGCCTTCAGCGGTGCGGTGCTGGCGAACTTCATCGCCGTCTTCGCGCTGATGGGCCTGCTGTTCTTCTTCTCGCAGTACCTGCAGCTCGTCCGCGGCTTCTCGCCGCTGCAGGCGGGGTTCGCGGAGATGCCGGCGACGCTCGCCTCGATCGCCGTCGTGGCCGCGGTCGGCGTGGTCACCGGGCGGCTCGGGCGGGGCCGGGCCGTCGCGGCGGGGCTCGCCTTCGCCGCGCTCGGCCTCGCGCTGGTCTCGGTCGCCGAACGGGCGCCGCAGTACTGGTGGCTGGGCCTGACGCTGGTGCCGGTCGGGCTGGGCGTCGGCCTGGCGCTGACGCTGACCGTCGATTCGGTGCTGTCCGCGGTCCCGCGCGACAAGGCCGGCTCGGCGTCGGCGATCTCCGAGACGGCCTACGAGCTCGGGGCGGCGCTGGGCATCGCGATCCTCGGCTCGGTGGTGAACCTGGTCTACCGCGCGTACCTGCCGGCGGGGCCGGTGCCGGACGAGGTCCGCGACTCGCTCGCCGGCGCCGCGAGCGTCCTGGAGCCGGCTTCGGAACTCGCCCACACGGCCCGGGAGGCGTTCACCGGCGCCATGCAGGTGACGTCGCTCGCGGCGGCCGCCGTCACCGCCGTCGCCGCGGTGATCGCCTGGCGTACGATTCCGTCCGGAAAGGACTGAGCATGCCTCGCAAGGCCGGGCGCGGCCCGGAAGAGACGCGCCGCGCGCTGCTCGACGCCGCCGCGACGGTCATCCGCACCCGCGGCGTGTCGGCCTCCCTCGACGACATCGCGCGGGCGGCCGGCGTGTCGAAAGGCGGGCTGCTGTACCACTTCCCGGCCAAGGACGCGCTGGTCCGCACGCTCGCGCAGGACCTCCTCGACGAGTTCCGCACGGCGGTCCGGGCGGCGGTCGACCCGGCCGACACGGCCCCGGGCCGGCTGACGCGCGCGTACGTCCGGGCGTCACTGGACACCTCCTACGACGAGGCGGCCGTCCGCGAGACCTTCGCCCTGATCGCCCAGCTGATCTCGATCCCCGAGATCGCCGAGCTGGCCCGCGCGGACGCGGAGAAGTGGGAGCGCGACCTCCACGACGACGGCCTCCCGGACGACGTGCTCACCCTGGTGGTCGCGGCCGCCGACGGCGCCTGCACGGCGCCGCTGTGGGGCGCGGGTATCGACGTGGCGGCGACGCGGAAGCTGGAACAGCAGCTGCTCGCCCTGACCCGGACCGGCTGACCGGCGGGCTGTCAACCCTCCTTTGGTGCTGGGAAATCACCACTTTCCGGGCCCTACGTTAGTCGGCTCCGGCAACCGCGTCTTGGCGGTAAATTCTCGACAGCGCGCGCAATTCCGGCAAATCCCCGTCCCCCACGAGGAGTCTTCCGATGTCGAGGAAGTTCGCCCTGGCCGGCGCCGTCGCGCTTGCCCTGACCGTGACCCCGCTCGCCGCGGGGACCGCTTCGGCCGCCACCGCACAGGAAGCCGCCGTCACCACGGTCTACTACAGCACCTCCAGCGCACCGACGTTCCGGTCGGTGATCAACGCCGGTGCCGCCAACTGGAACCGCAGCGTCACCAACGTCCGGCTGGTCGAGCGCAACTCCGGCGCGAGCCTGCGCTTCACCGAGGGCAACGACCCCCGCGGCTCCTACGCCGCCACCAACGGCCACGGCAGCGGCACCATCTTCATCGACTACACCCAGGCCCGCCAGTACAACCCGACTCGCATCGCGGCGCACGAGACCGGGCACGCCCTCGGGCTGCCCGACCACTACTCGGGCCCGTGCTCCGAGCTGATGTCGGGTGGCGGCCCCGGCCCGTCCTGCACCAACGCCGTCCCGAACGCGGCCGAGCGCGCCCGGGTCAACCAGCTGTGGGCCAACGGGCTCGCCGCGTCGAGCGAGCAGCGGGTCTACGAAACGATCTACGGCTTCTGAGCCCGAAGGGGCGTGGCCTGGCGGGCCACGCCCCTGACCGGGTCGATCTCGGTGATCATCCCGATGTCCCGCACGCTGGCCGGCAATACGGTCGAAGCATGCGAAAAACCCTCGTCGCCGGGGTCGCCGGCGTCCTTCTCCTGACCGCTGTCCCCGCCTCCGCGGCCACCCGGCTCGCGCTCCCCGCCCCCACCGGGCCGTACGCCGTCGGCAGCGTCGACCTGCACCTCGTCGACCACGCGCGGCCGGACCCCTGGGTCGCCGGGACGACCCGGGAACTCATGGTGACCGTCCGGTACCCCGCCCGTCCCGGCGGTGGCCCGAAGACGCCTTACCTGGCACCGGAAGCCGCCAAGCTGATCGCCGAGGAAGACGCGCGGACGCTCGGCATCGCCGCCGACCGGCTCGGCTACACGTTCGCCACGCACGCCCGCACCGGCGTTCCCGCGGCCGGTGGGCGACGACCGGTCGTGCTCTATTCGCCCAGCGCCAAGTACCCGCGCTCGGTCGGGACCGCGCAGCTGGAGCAGCTCGCCAGCGAAGGCTACGTGACGGTGGCGATCGACCACACCCACGAGCCCGCCGCGGTCGAATTCCCCGGCGGCCGCGTCGAACGCCGGGTGCTGCCCTCGGGTCCCGACGCCGGCCGGCAGCTCATCGCCACGCGCGTGGCCGACACCCGGTTCGTCCTCGACGCGCTGGAAACCCTGGCCAGGGGCGGGAATCCGGACGCCGAACGCCGGGTGCTGCCGGCCGGGCTGGCCCCGGACGTCTCCCGCATCGGCATGTTCGGCCACTCCGCGGGCGGGTTCACCACCGGCGAAGCCATGGTGGCGGACGCCCGCCTCGACGCCGGGGCCGACCTCGACGGGAGCATGGCGTACTCCCAGTCGAACCGCGAATTCGGCCGGGCCGCCGAGGAAGGCCTCGACCAGCCCTTCCTGCTGCTGAGCGCGGGCGACCACAGCGCGGCCGCCGACCCGTCGTGGCAGGAGTTCCTCGCCCACCAGCGCGGTCCCGTCCGCACGCAGCACCTGCCCGACGGCGAGCACTTCAGCTACACCGACTACCAGGTGCTCCTCCCCCGGCTCGGCCTCGACCCGGCGGCCATCGCGCCGTTCGTCGGAACCGTCGACCCGGACCGGAGCGTGGCCGGTCAGCGGGCGACCCTCAGCGCATTCTTCGGCTGCTATCTCGAACGGAAGTAACCAGCACCGGATAGCCGGTTCCCGGAACCGGGAACCGGCACCACCGTCGTGACCAGCGTTGTCCCTGAGCGGCCTAACGCCGGGTCCACTGCTGGTTGGCGCCCCCGCCGCAGGCCCAGAGGATGATCTTCGTGCCGTTCGCGGTGGCCGCGCCGCTGGCGTCCAGGCACAGCCCGGACACCGCGTTCGTGATGGTGCCGTTCGCGTTGAGCGTCCACTGCTGGTTGCGCTGGCCGTTGCAGTCCCAGACGACCACCGCGGTGCCGTTCGCCGTCCCGCTGTTGTAGGCGTCGAGGCACTTGGTGCCGTTGACCACGAGCTGCCCGCGTGCCGGCACCCAGGTCTGGTTCGGGCCGGCGGCGCAGTCCCAGAGCTGGGCCTGGATGCCGTTGGCGATGCCGTTGTCGTTGACATCGACGCAGCGGCCCGACTGGGCACCCACGACCTGGACCCCGTGGGTACCGGGCAGCGGCAGGATCGAGACGCCGGACAGCTGCGGCGGAGTGCCGGAGAACGTCAGGGTGTTGGCGTTCCCCTTGCCCAGCGACACGACGGCGGAGACGGTCTTCGGTGTTCCGCCGGTCGCCGGGAAGGCGACGGCGGTCGGCTGCTGGCCGTTCACGGCAAGGGTGGCCGGCTGGGTGGCGGTCGCGGTGTAGAAGAAGGTCGCGACGGCGAGACCCGTTGCGGGGGCGGTGATCCCGGTGAACCGGGAGCCGGTGGCCGGGTAACTCGCCGACGCGGCGTCGGTGCCCTGGACGGTCAGCAGCACTGAGTCGTTGGCCGGGACGGTGACGCTGTAGCCGGTGGCGAAGCTCCCGGCATTGCTTGCGCCCCAGACGTTGCGCACGGTGGCCGCGGCCGGCGTCAGGCCGAGGTCGGCCCACCGGACGTTCATCGTCGCGGCCGCCGGCGTCCGGTTCAGCAGCACCACCGCGCGCTTCCCGGATCCACTGAGGACTTTCGCGTAGACCTGCAGGCCGGCGGCATCCTCGGCGACCTTGACGCCCTGCAGGCCACGCGGGTCCTGGTCGACGGCGATGACCTCCCGGTTCGTCAGGATCGCCTTCGTGGCCGCGCTCATCGTCGCGAGGTTGTTGCCCGCCAGCAGCGGCGCGCCCGAAACGGACCACAGGCTCATCTCCGTGCGCGCCTGCGCGTCGGTGAGACCGGGCATGCCGACGGTGAGCATGTCGGGGTCGTTGACGTACCCGGTGTGCTGCGAAACGGGGTGCTGCGCCTGGTCGAAGTTGGTCAGCACCTGGCCCAGGGTCGCGCTCTGGCCGTAGTAGATGATGTCCGTGCTGGTCCGCCACATCGCGCCGGTGCCGGCACCCCAGTTCCACGGGTTCTTCTTGCCCCAGTTGCAGATCGACAGCGTGAGCGTGCGGCCGGTCTGCGCCGTCGCGGCCTTGTTGGCGTCGCTGATCGCCCGGTAGGTGCTCTGCGGGTCGAGGCCCTCGACGTCACCGCCACACCAGTCGACCTTCACGAAGTCGAAGCCCCAGCGCTGGAACTGCAGCATGTCCTGCAGGTAGTGGCCTTCGCTGCCGCTCCCGGGTGCCGCGGGCCGCCCGGTCGGGTAGTAGTAACCGCAGCCGTCGCGCCCGGCGTCGGTGTAGATCCCGGCCTTGAGTCCCTTGCTGTGCAGGTAGTCCGCGATCGCCGGCATCCCGCCGGGCCACTCGGCGGTGTCGACGGTGATGTTGCCGGCGCTGTCGCGGGTGCCCTGCCACCAGCCTTCGTCGATGTTGACGTGGTTGTAGCCGGCGTCCTTCATCCCGGAGGAGACGAGCGCGTCGGCCTGCGCCTTGATGGTGTTGTAGTCGATCTTGGCGGCGAAGGTGTTCCACGACGCCCAGCCCATGACCGGCGGGGAGACGGCCACCTCGTCGGCGGTGGTGCTCGCCGCGGCGGGGCCGGTCCCGGGAACCACTCCGGCGATCAGCAGGAACGCGGACAATCCGAGGCGCAGCTTCATGGCATCGCTCCGACTTCGTCGTCGACGACTGTTAGCGCTAACAGAACCTTGTGAATTGTTGACCTGCCGCACTCCCGCGTCAAGCGCCGGACGGCGGGACACCCAGATGTCGCTACGGCCGGGGCAGCTGTCCGAGATACGCCCGCAGCATCGTCTTGACCGGCTCCAGCAGCTCCGGGGCCCCGTCGCCGCGGAACACCTCCTGGATCACGGCGTCCGCGGCGAGGAACGCCGTGCGGCAGGCCACCGCGGCCGCGTAGTCGTCGCGCAGGAGGCCTTGCGCGACGAGCACGCGGTGCACCCCGGTGGCCATCACCCGCTTGTGCGCGCGGTCGGCCTCCCGGGTGCCGTCGGTGAGACCACGGCCGAACCACAGCGCGCGGAACCCCGGCTCCGCGCGGTAGAGCCCGGCGAACGCGTCGACGAGCAGGCCGACCGGGTCCGCCCAGGATTCGCCGGCCGCCTGCTCGGCGAACGAGTCCATCAGGCTTTCCAGGCGGGCGAGGTAGACCTCGCCGAGCGCCTCGGTGATGGCTTCGCGGTCCGGCAGGTACTGGTACAGCGCGCCCACCGAGACACCCGCCTCGGCGGCGACCCGGGTCGTCGTCAGCGCTTCGACGCCTTCCCCGGCCAGCAGGCGGTCGGCGGCCGCGAGCACCTTGGCCAGCTTCTCCCGCGAGCGCGCCTGGCGCGGCACCCGGCGCAGCCTGCCCTCGGCCGTCATCCGCTCCCCAAACCTGAACGTGACTTTGTTTCGGGTTTATCCTAGCCTCGGCGCATGACAGTGGCGAGTTCAGCGCTCGGCGAGGCGCGGCGGTCGGTGGCGAGGGCCTGTCACGGGCTCGCGGGCGAAGGCCTGCTCATCGGCAGCGCCGGGAACGTGAGCGTGCGGGTGGGCGACCACGTGGCGGTGACCGCGACCGGGGTCGTGCTGGGCCGGGCCACGGCCGAGGACGTCACCGTCGTCGACCTGGACGGCACCGTCGTCGACGGCGACCGGGCCCCCACCTCCGAACTGGAGCTGCACCTGGGGATCTACCGCCGCCACGGCGCCGGCGCGGTGGTGCACACCCACTCGCCGCAGGCGACCGCGGTCTCCCTGGTCCTCGACGAGCTGCCGTGCGTGCACTACCAGCAGCTGGCCCTCGGCGGCGCGATCCGGGTCGCGCCGTTCGCCGTCTTCGGGTCCGCGGAGCTGGCCGCGGAAACCCTCACCGCGCTCGACGGCAAGGCCGCCGCGCTGCTGGCCAATCACGGCGCCGTCACCCACGGCCCGACCCTCGAAGCCGCCGTCGACAACGCGCTCCTGCTGGAGTGGGCGTGCGGCCTGTACGTGCGGGCCGCGACGCTCGGCGCGCCGCGCGTCCTGGACTCCGCGCAGCAGGAAGCCGTCGTCGCCGCGGCCGTCCGCCGGGGGTACGGCCGATGACGCAGACGGTCGTCACCCTGGGAGCGCACGTGTTCGACGTGCAGGTCCGGCCGGTCGAGGCCATCCCGGCGGGCCAGGGCGCGACGCTGGTCGAGCAGATCCGCTTCGGGCCGGCCGGCCCGGCCGCCGGCACCGCGGTCACCCTCGCCAAGCTGGGGGCAACGGTCCGCACGGCGGGCGCGGTCGGCGCCGACCCGATCGGCGACCTGCTGCTGGCGATGCTCGCCCGCCACGGCGTCGACACGTCACTGGTGCTGCGCCGCGAAAACGTGCAGACGTCGGCGTCGGTGCTGCCGATCCGCCCGGACGGCAGCCGGCCCGCGTTCCACGTCCCGGGCGCGAACCTCACGTACGAGCCGTCGGACGCCCCGCACGCCGAGATCGCCCGGGCGACCCACCTGCACCTGGGCGGCCCCGAGCTGATGGGCGGCGAGAAGGCCGCGGCGATCCTCGGCCCGGCGCGCGCGGCCGGGGTGGTCACCTCGGCCGACCTGCTCGCCCCCGGCGATCCCGGCGTGCTGGCCTGGCTCGCACCCGCATTGTCCTCTTTGGACTACCTGCTGCCCAATGAGGACCAGGTCCTCGGCCTGACGGGCGCCGGCACCCTGGAAGAAGGCGCCCGCGCGCTGGTCGCCCGCGGCGTCGGCTGCGTGGCGGTGACACGGGAAGCACGCGGCGCCCTGGTGGTGACGGCGGCGGAGACGATCGCCGTCGCCGCGTTCGCCGTCCCGGTGCTCGACACGACCGGCTGCGGCGACGCGTTTTCGGCCGGCTTCCTCCGTGGCATCGGACTGGGCCGCCCGCCACGGGACGCCGCCGTGCTCGGCTGCGCCGCGGCGGGCCTGGTGGCCCAGGGGCTCGGCAGCGACCACGGCGAGTTCGACCTCGCGGCCGCGGACGCCTTCGCCGCCGCGACCCCGGTGCTCGCCACGACCTGAAAAGTCGGTCGCGCCGCTCCCCCGGCGCGGCCTACCCTGGCCCCCGCGGGAAAGCGTGTCCCCGCAGCTTGGAGTAGTTCAGCAGGCAGAACACCCGGCTGTAATCCGGGAGGGCGCAGGTTCGAGTCCTGCCTCCAAGTCTTTGTCACCAGGGGGAGTCCACATGGCACAGGAGGCGTCACCCGGCTACGCCTACGGGCAGCTCGAACGCGCACTGCGCACCGCGTCGTCCACAAAGGACTTCGCGGTCCGCCGCCGCGCCCGCGCCAAGGCCGGGCGGTGGCAGGCGGTGCTCGCCGGCATGGCCGACGGCACGCTGACGGTGGGCTCGCGGACCCCGGTCGCGGACACCCCGGCGTGGGTGACCCTGGAAGTCGCGCACGGCGGGTTCGCCACCGGCCGGTACCTCGCCGAGGTTCCGGTGCGCCCGGCGGAGCTCGCCGCCGTGCCCGCGGGCACCCCGGGCAGCACCGACCGCGAGCGCGTCAACCTCGGCCACCTCACCGACACCGGGCTCGCCGCCCTGCGCGCGGCCCTGGCCACCGAGGCCTACCGGATCGAGGTCCCCGAGGACGCCGCGCTGCCCGTGGTCGCCTGGCTGCTCGACCACGGCCACGCCGAGGCCGCCCTCGACCTGCTCGCCGAGCTGCGGCCGCTGCTGCACCGGCTCCGCCTGGCGCCGCTGCCCGGCACCACGCCGCGGCCGGCGGGCGCGCTGGTGCGGCTGAGCACGGTCGGCGAGGTCCGCGAGACCCTGCGGGCGGCGACGACCAAGCCCGCGATCGCGGCGATGCTGGAAACCCTGCGGGTGTGGCACCCGCTGTACGACCGCCTGGTCGCCCTCTGGGCGGAGACGGTCGACGGCGAACTGCCTCGGCTCACGGCGGACGGCGTCACCGGCGGCTGGCCGTGCCGGACGTGGCCGGCGGACTGGGGGTCGCGGCGGGCGCAGTGGCTCGCGGACTACGCGGCGGCGACCGCGCGGCACCGGGCGTCGACGTCCCACCGGCAGCCGAAGGGCAACTTCGCGCGGCTGTACCGGGCGTTGCGGCTCTGCCAGTTCGCGAGCGCGAACCTCACCGGCCGCGACGTCGGCTGGATCCGCCGGGCGCTGGCCAACACGATCACCAAGCACGGCGAAGCGGGCTCCGAGCGGCGGGCCGCCCTGCGGGCCGGGCAGGCGGTGGTGGCCGCGCGCCCGACGCACGCCGAGCTCGCGGCGGTCCTGGCCGGGCGGCTCGACGCCTACCCCGGCGACGGCGGTCTCCCCGCGCTCGACCCGATCACCGAGGCGGGGGCCGACGTTCCGGCGCACCTCGTCGCGAAGGTGGCGCGGGCACTGGAAGCCCCGGCCGAGGACCTGGTCGCGCGCGGCGTGATCACCTCGGGCGATGTCCTGGCGGCGGTGCTGCCGCAGATCACCGCGCAGCTGATGGCGGCGAACGTCGAGGACGAGCGGCTGGCCGCGTTGTACGCGCAGACGTACGCGGCCTTTCGCCGCCGTCGCGGGCTGCTGCTGCTCGGCCTCGAACACCAGGTGCGGCTCGAGGAGCTGCCGTGGATCCGCGTGCTCGAACCGTTCCGCGCCCGGCGTCCCGACGTCGCCCGGGCGGCGCGGCACACGCTGACGCAGACGGTACTGCTGGCGCTCGGCTCGTTCCCGCAGGCGATCCTGCCGAACACGCTGGTCCGCGAGCTGGGTGCGCTGGCCAAGCAGGCCGGGCTGCCGATGCCGTTGCTGGAGGAGCTGGCGGCCGACATCTTCGTGGGCACGTTCACGGACAAGTGGCGCACGGCGGCGGCGACCACCAGCCGGGTCATGGCGGGCACGCTGTACGCCCGCTACTACGACCTGCCGGACGAGCGGCAATGGGCGGAGCCGCGGCGCCGGCGCCCTTGGCGGACGGCGGACGACTTCGCGGCGGTGTGCGAGGCACGGGCGGGCCGCCGGCGGAGATCGGTGGCGGGCAACGGGATGGTGATCGAGCAGAGCCAGATCCTGACGACGCACAACCTGGCAACGCTGACGGAGACCCTCGACCTGGGGCCACGCCTGGCGGGCTCGGAGCTGGCGGAGCAGGCGTTCGCGTGGGTGGTCCGCCGCATGACGGTCCGTTCCGCGGGACGGCAGCTGGTCAAGAACGTGGCGTACGCCTGGCGGCAGGGGATTTTCTTCTTGAGCTTCTGCGGGGAGGACGAGCAGCGGGCCGCGGTGGCCCGGTTGGGCGAGCTGGTGACGCGGGCGGGCGCGGCGGAGCGGTTCGGCCCGGCGGTGCGGGGTTTGTCGGCAGTGCTGGAGGGTGCGAGGTTCTCGCCCGACGGAACACTCCCGGACGGCTCGGGCCGGCGGCTGCTGGGGTGGACGACCGGCCCGCACTGGTGCCGCTGAGCCCGCCCGGGCGCGATTTTCCTGCATGACTCATTCCTGGCGTCCGACGTCGGGAATGAGTCATGCACTGCCTCCGGGTCAGCCGCGGCCGAACAACCGCGCCCTCGCTCGTCTCCGGCGCGCCGGCAGGCGGCCGGCCACCGCGTCCTCCAGCAATGCCCCCACGGTCTCCCGCGCGCAGGCCTTGTTCGCCCCGATCCCGCCGGACGGGCCGCGCTTGATCCACCCCGCCACGTACTCCCCCGGCCGCCCGGAAACGCGGCCCGAGTCGTTCGGGATCACGCCCGCCTCCTCGTCGAACGGCAGCCACGGCAGCGGTACCCCGCGGAACCCCGCCGCCCGGACGACCCGGCCCGCCGCGATCTCGACGTCTCCCTCCACACCGGACACCACCACCGCGCGGACCTCCGCGTCCCCCGCGAACGCCACCGGCGCCGAGTGGAACCGCAGCACCACGCGGCGCCCGTCCGGCGGCGGCGCCGACCAGTCCACCTTCTCCCGCGGCACCCCCTGCAGCCACGCCGCCTTCTCCCCCGGCGCCGCCCCCTCGATCGCGTCCGCGACGCGCCGATCGTGTGCGTCCACCACCAAGCCGCCGCGGGCCGCCAGTGCCAGGAGCTCCGGGCGCGTGTACGCCGCCGTCTCCGGGCCGCGGCGGGCCAGCAGCACCACCTCGCGGACCTTCGACGACCGCAGCCGCGCCAGTGCTTCCGGGGCGATCGCCGTCCCCGCCAGCGACTCCGGGCCGGCCGTCAGGATGCGGGCGATGTCCACGGCCACGTTGCCCGTGCCCACCACGACGACCCGCTCGGCGGAGAGGTCGGGCGGCGCCACCTCCGGGTGGCCGTTGTACCAGCCGACCACCGTCGCGGCCGGGAGGCTGCCGGGCAGGTCCTCGCCGGGGACGCCGAGGCGCCGGGCTTCGGTGGCCCCGACCGCGTAGATCACCGCGTCGTGCCGGTCCGCCAGGCCGGGATCGGCCGCAACGCCGAGCCGCAGGCGCAGCCGCGGGTGGTCGTGGAACCGCGCGAACGTCTCGCCGATCTTCTTCGTCGACGGGTGGTCCGGCGCGACGCCGTAGCGGATCAGGCCGCCGGCCACCGGGAGGCGGTCGACGAGCGTCACGCGGGCGTTCGTGTGCAGCAGCAGGTCCTCCACCGCGTACATCCCCGCCGGGCCGGTGCCGACGACGGCGACGTCCAGCGGCGCGAAGTCGCTCGGCAGCACCCGCGCGAACGACGGCGGTGCCCACCGGTGGAAGTTCGGCGCCACCGAGACGTCGGCGAGCACGTCCCGGCCCGCGTAGTACTCCGCGTTGATCTGCTCGTACGCCCGCAGCGGCCCGGTCAGGTCGCCGGCCGGGAAGATCGCGTCGACCGGGCAGGCGTCGGCGCAGGCACCACAGTCGATGCAGGTGGCCGGGTCGATGTAGAGCAGGTCCGTGGTCCCGAAATCGGGCTCGTCCGGCGTCGGGTGGATGCAGTTGACCGGGCAGACCGACACGCAGGACGCGTCGGCGCAGCAGGTCTGGGTGATCGCGAACGCCATGTCAGATCAGGTTCGCGCGCTTGTAGAACCACAGCGACGGCTTGGTCAGCAACCCCGCCGAGTGCAGGAACTCCATCAGCCCGGAACAGCTGGAGCGGAGCATCGACTTGTGGTGCTCGTTGGCCTTCGCCTCGCGCCGCGCCCGCTTGCCGTCGAGGCCGGCGTTCTCGTAGACCTTGCCGTTCACCATGCTCGTCACGATGAAGTACGACGCGATCGCGACGACCAGGCCGTTGATCTGCCGCCGCAGCCGGCCGGCGCCGCGCAGCCGCTCGCGGGTCTCCTCGCGGGCGAACTTCATGTGCCGCGACTCCTCCACGACGTGGATGTTGTTGATGGTGCGCACGAACGGGACCACCCGCTCGTCGCGCATCCAGTCGCGCTGCATGACGTCGAGGACTTCTTCGGCGACGAGGATCGCCGCGTAGGCGGCTTCCCCGGTCGCGGTGGCCTTGAAGACCCGGCCCAGCTCGACGACGAACCGGCGCGGCCGGTAGGCGGGCGCCCGCAGCTTCGCCGCGCCGCGGGCGAACATGATCGAGTGCCGGCACTCGTCGGCGATCTCGGTCAGCGCCCACTGGAACGCCGGGTCGGTGGGGTCCTTGGCGTAGAAGTCGCGCAACACCATCTGCTGCAGGATCATTTCGAACCAGATCCCGGTGCTGGCCACCGACGCCGCCTCCTGGCGGGTCAGCTCGCGCTGCTGCTCCGGCGTCATGTCGTCCCAGTAGGAGGTGCCGTAGAGCGTGCTCCACTCCGGACTGGCGCCGTGGTAGCCCGTGTCCAGCGGCGTCTCCCAGTCGACCTCCTTGACGGGGTCGTAGGACAGCTGCTCCGACGAGTCGAGCAGCCGCCGCGCCACGGTCTCCCGGTCCGACACGCCCGATTCGCTGATGCTCGTCACGACCGACCTCCTCGTCAGGTGTTACTCAAGTTCACTGTTACCAACCGTAACATATACTCGGCCACCCGGCTGCGAGCAGTTCAGTGAACGACCGTACACTCAAAATGGTGAACCAGGGACAGTCCCCGGCGGAGCCGTTCGGCTCCGGCCTGCTCGGGCCGCTCGACCAGCACGCCACGGCGTTGCGCCGGCGGGTCCAAGGCCTGCTCACGGCCGCTTTGATCGCCACCAACGTGATCGGCGCGCTGGTGGTCGCCGGGCTCGCGGCCCTGCTCATGCCGGCACCCGGGATGTCCGGCGAACTCGTGCGCGTCACGGCGGTGGCAGTACCCGTGTACGTCGTTTCCGCGGTCGTCGTGGGCACGCTGTGGGGCACCCGCGGCGCCCTCCGGACCCTGCGCTGGGCGGCCGACGGGCGCCCGCCGACCGACGCCGAACGCGCCGCCAGCCTGCGCGTCCCGTTGCGGCTGACGTCCGTCCAGGCGGTGCTCTGGGGCATCGCGACGCTGGTCTTCGGCGGGCTCGCGGCGCTCGTGCAGCCGGAGGTGGTGCTCACCGAACTCCTCGTGGTCGCCTTCGCCGCGGTCGTCGTCTGCGCGATCGCCTACCTCTTCGGCGAGTTCGCGCTGCGGCCGTACGCGGCGCTGGCCCTCGCGGGCACCGCGCCCACGCGGCCGGTCAACGGCGGCGTCAACCGGCGGATGCTGCTGTTCTGGTGCCTGGGCACCGGGGTCCCGGTGGCCGGGCTGGTCGTCACCGCGGTGCTGGCCTGGGTGCGTGGCGACGTCTCCACCACGAAGCTCGCCGTGTCGGTGATCGCGCTCGGGCTGGTCGTGCTGTGCTTCGGCCTGCTGGTCACGGTGTTCACCGCCCGCTCGGTGGTCAACCCGATCGCCTCGGTCCGCGACGCGCTCGGCCGCGTCCGGGCCGGGGACTTCGCCGTCGAAATCCCGGTCTACGACGGCACCGAGCTGGGCCTGCTGCAGGCGGGGTTCAACGACATGGCGGCCGGGCTGGCCGAGCGCGAACGGCTGCGCGACCTGTTCGGCAGGCACGTCGGCCACGAGGTCGCGGTCGAGGCCATGCGGACGTCGGCCGAGCTCGGCGGCACGGTCCGGACGGTGTCGGTGCTGTTCGTCGACCTCGTCGGCTCGACGGCACTGGCCGCGAGCCGCCCGCCGGAGGAGGTCGTCGGCCTGCTCAACCGGTTCTTCGCGGTGGTGGTCGACGAGGTCGACCGGCACCACGGACTGGTCAACAAGTTCGTCGGCGACGCCGCCTTGGCCGTCTTCGGCGCGCCCGCGCCCCTCGGCGACCACGCGACCCCCGCGCTGGCCGCGGGCCGCGCCATCGCCCGCCGGCTCGCCGCCGAGGTCCCGGACGGCCCGGCCGGCATCGGCGTGGCGACGGGCGACGCGGTCGCGGGCAACGTCGGCGATCCGCGCCGCTTCGAGTACACGGTGATCGGCGACCCGGTCAACGAGGCCGCGCGGCTGACCGAGCTGGCCAAGAACGTGCCCGGCCGGCTGCTGGCCTCGTGGACGGCCGTGGAGTCCGCGGCCGCGGCGGAAGCGGCCCGGTGGACCGCGACCGAGGACGTCACCCTGCGCGGCCGCGCCCGGCCGACCACGCTCGCCGTGCCGGCGGACTGATGCCGTACGGTCCGTTGTGGACACGGCGAACAGGGGAAAAGAATGCTGACACACCGCACCGTCGACGTCGGTGGACTCCGCATGCGGATCGCCGAGCAGGGCACCGGGCCGCTGGTGCTGCTGCTGCACGGCTGGCCGGAGACGTCGCATTCGTGGCGCCACCAGCTGGGGCCGCTGGCCGACGCGGGCTACCACGTCGTGGCGCCGGACCAGCGCGGCTACGGCGGCACCGACGCCCCCGCCGACGCGAGCCAGTACACGCTGCTGCACCTCGTCGGCGACGTCGTCGGGCTGATCCACGCGCTCGGCGAGCGCGAGGCCGTCGTGGTGGGCCACGACTGGGGCGCGCCGGTCGCGTGGCACACGGCGTTGCTGCGCCCGGACGTCGTCCGCGGCGTCGCGGGGATCAGCGTGCCGCCGGCCCTGCGCGCGCCGGCACCCCCGCTGAGCCTTCTGCGCGAGCGGTTCGGCGACGGCTTCTACCAGATCTACTTCCAGCGGCCGGGCGTCGCCGAGGCGGAGTTCGGCGCGGACCCGCGCACGACGTTCCGCAAGCTGCTCGGCGGCAGCGCGGAGGCACCGGTCGTCCGGGACGGCGAGGGTTTCCTCGACCGGTTCACCGAGCCCGCGGTGCTGCCGTCCTGGCTGAGCGAGGAGGACGTCGACACCGCGGTCGAGTCGTTCGGCCGTTCGGGGTTCACCGGCGGGCTCAACTGGTACCGCAACATCGACCGCAACTGGGAACTCCTGGCGGCGTGGCGCGACACGCCGATCACCCGCCCGGCGTTCTACCTGTGCGGCGACGGCGACCTGACCCGCGCGTTCACCGACAGCAGCCGGATCGCCGAGGCAGCGCCGGACCTGCGTGACGTCGTGGACGTGCCCGGCGCCGGGCACTGGGTCCAGCTGGAACGCCCGGCCGAGGTGAACGCGGCGCTGCTGGAGTTCTTCAAGCAGCTCTGAGGGTCAGCGACGCGGGTCGATGTGGACCTTCGGACCCGCGCCGCCGACGCGCTCGCCCGCGAGCACGGCCCCGGCCTCGGCCAGGCCCACCGTCGCCGCCACGAGCGGGCGGGGATCGACCACGCCGCTCGCGTACGCCTCGATCGTCTCCGCCAAGCCCGGCGAAGCCGACAGGACCCCGACCGCCGTGACGTCCTTCAGGACCAGTTCGCGGGTGTCGACGCGGCTGGGGTTGCCGGACAGTCCGATGTAGACGACCCGGCCCGCCGGCTCCACCAGCTCCACGGCCAGCGCGGGTGATCCGGCGGCGCCGGTGGCGTCGACCACCGCGTCGAACGGCAGCGAAGGCAGCGTCTCCCGGGTCCACGAGTTCGTGAACCCGAGGCTGCGGGAGAACTCCAGCGACCCGACGCCCATCAGGTGCACCTCGGCGCCCGCCGCGCGCAGGAACATCGCCGTGAGCAGGCCGATCGTGCCCGGGCCGAGGACGAGCGCCCGGTCGCCCTCGCCGACGTCGGCCGCGCGGGCCGCGCGCAGGGCGTTGCCGCCCGGTTCGACCAGGGCGCCGAGCACGGCGTCCACCGTGTCGGGCAGGGCGTGCAGCGACCACGCCGGCACCGCGAGGCGTTCGGCCAGCGCGCCCGCCCGGCCGCCGCGGATGCCGACCTCCTGGCGGCGCTCGCAGGTGTGCTGGTGGCCCTTGCGGCAGCGGCGGCACGTCCGGTCGCCGAGCATCGTGTCGCCCATGACCCGGCGGCCGAGCCAGGCCGGGTCCACGCCCTCGCCCACGGCCGTCACCGTGCCCGCCCACTCGTGGCCGAGCCGCATCGGGTACGCCGAGTGCCCCTGGTGGAGGTAGGCCATCGCGCCGGTGAAGAACTCGACGTCGGTGCCGCACACACCGGCCCGTTCGACGTCGACGACGACCTCCCCCGCGACGGCCCGCGGCGCGGGGACTTCCTGCACCGAGGACTCGCCCGGCCCGGTGAGCACGAAGGCCCGCATGGTCGAAGACATGCCCGCATGATCGCATCCCGCCGCCGCGGGTCGATTACCGAACACTTGCCATTTTCTTGACATCTGTCCATTATCGACCGGTGACCGACGACTGGACGACCGAAGAGCCCCCCAAGGACCGGCGGGTGCGCCGGTCGCGCGCCGCGCTGATGCGGGCCGCGGTCGAGCTCGTGTCCGAACGCGACTCCCCCGCCGTCCCGGTGTCCGACATCGCCGAGGCGGCCGACGTCAGCCGCCAGGTGCTGTACCAGCAGTTCGGCGACCGCGACGCGCTGCTGCTGGAGGCCGCGCTCGACCTCGTCCGGCGCGAGCTGCTCGGCGAGCTCACCGACCTCGCGGTCCCGGACGGCGAACGCGCGTCGCTGCTGGCACTGGGCCGGCACTTCGCCCGGTACCGGCGCTTCTACCGCGCGCTGCTGACCGGGGCGTCCGCGTTCGCCCTCACCAAGGCGCTGACCGGCCTGTTCCTCCCGGTCAACCGGGAGAACCTCGGCCGCGCGCTCGGCGGCCGCTTCGACGCCGAAGGCATCGAGGACCTCGCGACCTTCCTGACCGGCGGGGCCGGCGCGTTCGTCAACGCGTGGGTCGTCGACGGGCCGGACCCGCTCGACCCCGAAGAGTTCGCCGACCGGCTGCAGCGGATGCACTCGGTCGTCACCGCGATGATCACGAAGGAGGCCGGCCGATGATCAGCCGTCTCGTCGAACGCCTGCTGAAGCTGCCCGCGCCGGCCACCCGGCGCCTCGTCGTCCGGCGGGACCTGCGCGTCCCGATGCGCGACGGCGTCGAGCTGCTCGCCGACCACTGGGCGCCGCGCGACGGCGCGGACGGGCTCCCGGCCGCGCTGGTGCGCACGCCCTACGGCCGCCGGGGCCCGTTCGGCGCGATCCTGGCACGTCCCCTGGCCGAACGCGGCTTCCAGGTGCTCGTCCAGAGCACCCGCGGCGGCTTCGGCTCCGGCGGCGTCTTCGACCCGCTGCGGCAGGAGCGCGAAGACGGCCTCGCGACGCTGGACTGGGTGGTGGACCAGCCGTGGTCCGGCGACGCGATCGTGCTCGTCGGCGCCAGCTACCTGGGTTACGTCCAGTGGGCGGCCGCCGATCGCCTGCCGCCGCAGGTGAAGGCGATGGTCCCGCAGGTCACCGAATCGGGACTGACACTGGAGTTCCTGCGGGAGGACGGCCTTTCGCTGGAGACGCCGTTCGGGTGGGGCGTGCAGGTCGCTACCCAGGAGCGCCGCTTCGCGCTGCTGCGGCAACGCACCCAGGCGAAGAAGCTGGCGCAGGCGCTGAACACGCTGCCGCTCGCCCAGGCCGACGTCGTCGCCATCGGCCACCGCTCCGACTACATCCAGGACATCCTCGTCCACCCCGAGAGCAGCCCGCGCTGGGCGGAGATCGACCACCGGAGCCGCGTCGCGGACGTCACCGTCCCGGTCAGCTCGGTCGCCGGCTGGTACGACATCTTCCTGCCGGGCCAGCTGCGCGACTTCCGGACGCTGCAGGACGCGGGACGGCGACCCCGGCTCACGGTCGGGCCGTGGACCCACGCCGGCCGCGAAAGCCTGCTCGGCAGCACGAGCGAGACGCTGCGGGAAACCCTCGAGTTCGGGCTCGCGCACGCGCGCGGTGAGGAACCGCCGGACCGGGCGCCGGTCCGGCTGTTCGTCATGGGCGAGGAAGCCTGGCGCGACTTCGCTTCCTGGCCGCCGGAAGGCTATGCGCCGCAACGGTTCCACCTGCAGGCCGGCGGCACGTTGGCCACGGCCGTTCCGGGTGAGTCCGCACCGGACCGCTACCGCTACGACCCGGCGGACCCGACCCCCGCGGCCGGCGGGGTGCGGATGGCCCCGGACGCGGGCCGGGTGGACAACGCGGCGCTCGAAGCGCGCGCCGACGTCCTCACCTACACCACGGCCGTGCTCGGCGAAGACGTCGAGGTCATCGGGGACGTGCACGCGGAAATCTGGTTCCGGTCGAGCCTGCGGTTCGCCGACGTCTTCGTCCGGCTCTGCGACGTCGGTCCGGACGGCCGGTCGGTCAACGTCTGTGACGGCCTCACCAGCCTGCGGGACGCCGGCGAACTGGCCGCCGTCACCGTGCGGCTGTGGCCGACGGCGCACCGGTTCCGGCGCGGGCACCGCATCCGCGTCCAGGTCTCCAGCGGCGCTTTCCCGCGCTACGCCCGGAATCCCGGCACCGGCGAGCCGCACGCCACCGCCGTCACGCTGCGCGCCGCGGACCAGGAGGTCCACCACGACCCCGCGCACGCGTCGGCGATCGTGCTGCCCGTGCGTAATTTTCGATAATCGCGGAGATTTCGCGAAAATACCGCGAAGTGGAGTGAAAAAGAATTCCCGGCGACGCGCCGGAAATCGTGTAACGCGCTCTCCGGTGGCGCGACTAACGCGATGTTTCCGGATCGCTCGCGGGGAGGCATCGTGGACGTCAAGACGGACCGGCAGTCCGAACAGGAACAGGCCGCGGCCGCGCGGGCCGCCGAGCGGACCGAAGAGCGGCAGCAGAAGATCGCGTTGCTGCGCAAGCCCGGCGGGATCGCCGAGGCCGACGAGCCGAGCCGGGTCGCCACCCGGATCGACCGGCTCGGCCGCTACTACCCCGACGTCCGGCCGGTGAGCCCGGCGGCGATCGCGGCAGGCGACCCGGAGGCGATGACGGCGGCGGGCGCGATCCTCGAACGCATCGTGCTCACGAACGACCTGCTCGGCGTCGGCTACCTCGAAGGCGGGGTCGCGGCCGCGGCGGCGATCGGCCGGGTGAACATCCGGAACGCCCAGGGCAGGCTGGTCGGCTACGGCACGGGCTCGCTGATCTCGCCGGAGCTGCTGCTGACCAACCACCACGTGCTGCCGGACGCGGCGACCGCCGGGTTCAGCATCATCGAGTTCGACTACCAGGACGGCATCGACGGCCTGCCCCGGCCGGTGCGGGCGTTCGCGCTCGACCCGGACCGCTTCTTCGCCGCCGACCGCGCCCTCGACTTCGCGCTCGTCGCGGTGAAGGCGACCGCCGACGAGCTGCGCCCCTTCGGGTTCAACCGGCTGATCGGCAGCGAGGGCAAGGCGATCGTCGGCGACTTCGTCACCATCGTCCAGCACCCCGGCGGCGGCAAGAAGCAGGTCGCGCTACGGGAAAACCGCGTCGTCGACGTCCTCGAGAACTTCCTGCACTACGAAACCGACACCGAACCCGGGTCGTCCGGCTCGCCGGTGTTCAACGACCAGTGGGAGATCGTGGCGCTGCACCACGCGAGCGTCCCGGCGGCGGGCCGCGCGGAGTACGGCGGGTTCCTCAACGAAGGCATCCGCGTCAGCAAGCTGCTGAAGTTCCTGCGGGCGCAGGCGTTCACGCCGGCGCAGCAGGCCCTGCTCGACCGGCTGGCCACCCGTCCCGAGCGCGCGTTGCCGGCCACCGGCAACGGCGGCAACGGCGGCGGCGCTTCGCCGGTGCTGACGCTCTCGATGCCGTTCGACATCCGGCTGCGCGCCGAGCCGGCCACCGGGCGGATCGACCCCGACTACTCGAACCGGGAGGGCTACGACCCGGCCTTCCTGCCCGGGCACACCGTGCCGCTGCCCGGCCTGTCCGACGCGCTCGTCCCGCTGGCGGCGATCAACCGGCAGGCCACCGGCGAGCCCCGGTACGTCCTGCCGTACCACCACTTCAGCGTCGTCATGCACAAGGAGCGGCGGCTGGCGCTGTTCACCGCGGTCAACATCGACGGGCGCACCAGCCGGTCGTTGCGGCGCGAAGCCGACCACTGGTCGCTCGACCCGCGCGTCGCCGTGACCGAGCAGATCGGCGAGGAGATCTACCGGGCCAACCCCCTCGACCGCGGGCACCTGGTCCGCCGCCTCGACCCGGCGTGGGGCGCGACGGAGGCGGTCGCCCAGCTGGGCAACGACGACACGTTCCACTTCACCAACTGCTCGCCGCAGCACAAGGACTTCAACCAGAACAAGACGACGTGGGCCGGGCTCGAGGACTACGTGCTGAACAACGCGGACAACCACGACCTGAAGGTCAGCGTGCTGACCGGCCCGGTCCTGGCGGCAGACGACGACCAGTACCGCGGCGTGCAGCTGCCGCGCCAGTTCTGGAAGGTCGTGGCGATGGTCAGGAAGGACGGGACCCTGTCGGCGACGGCGTACCTGCTCAGCCAGGCCGAGCTCATCGAGGGTCTGGAGGCGGCGACGGAGTTCAACTACGGCGCCTACCGCACCTACCAGGTCCCGGTGCACCGGATCGCGGACCTGACCGGCCTGTCGTTCGGCGACCTGCCGGCCGCCGACCCGCTCGCCGGCCTGGAGTCGACGAGCGCGGCCCAGGAGGTCCGGACGGCGGCGGACCTGGTGCTCTGACGCGCTAGTCCGTCCGTCCACTGAGGATTTCGAAGGCGTGGCGGCGGTGCTCGGCGAACAGCGCGAGCGCCGTCTCGCGGTCACGCGCCCGCAGCGCCGTCACCAGCTCGCGGTGTTCCGCGGGGATGCCGTCGAGGTAGCCGTCGGTGGCGACGCCGATCCGGGTCAGCAGGAATAGATGCACCTGCGAGCGGATCGCCTGCCAGGCCTCCTGGAGCCGGCGGTGGCCCGCGGCCGCGTAGACCGCGTCGTGGAACTCGAGGTCGCACCGGACCATCTCGTGCTCGTCGAGCGCGCGTTCCATGCGATCCACCACGGCGTCGATCGCGGCCAGGGCCTCCTCGCCGGCCCGCTCGACGACGAGCTCGACGGCCAGCTGTTCAAGCGCTGCCCGCAGGCTGTTCAGCTCGGCGACGTCGTCGTCGGACAGGGCGGCCACCGTGGTGCCGCGGTGCCATTCGCTGCGGACGAGCCCCTCCCGCTCCAGCTTGAACAACGCCTCCCGCACCGGCCCGCGGCTGACGCCCAGCGCTTCGGCGAGCTCGACCTCGCGCACCTGGCTGCCGGGGGCGTAGACGCCGTCGAAGACCGCGTCGCGAATCCGGTCCGCGACCTCGTCGGCCAGCCCGCGGCGCCGGGCGGGGACCACCGAACCACTCATGTCGTAATGTTAACATTCAGCCAAGATCACCAGCGAAGGAGTCCCGATGACCCTGGCCATCCCCCGCTTCCACCTCGCCATGCCGGTCGGCGACCTGGCCGCCGCGCGCCGGTTCTACGGTGAAGTGCTCGGCCTCGAGCAGGGCCGCAGCGCCGAAACGTGGATCGACTGGAACCTGCACGGCCACCAGTTCGTGACGCACCTGGCCCCGGCCGGCCCGGAGCGCGTCCACAACCCGGTCGACGGCCACGACGTGCCGGTGCCGCACTTCGGGCTGATCCTCACCGTGCCGCAGTTCCAGGCCCTCGCCGACCGTCTGCGCGCGGCGGGGACGGAGTTCGTGATCGAGCCGTACGTCCGCTTCGAAGGCCAGGCCGGCGAGCAGTGGACGATGTTCCTGCTCGACCCGGCGGGCAATGCCCTGGAGTTCAAGGCCTTCGCCGACGACGCCCAGGTGTTCGCGGTCTGAACCCCCGATCGGGCCGCTTGCTCGGGCTCATCGGGCGAGCCACGAACCCGGCTCACCGAACAGCAGCGCCGTGCCGTGGGCGCGCTTGAAGTACAGGTGGGCGTCGTGCTCCCAGGTGATCGCTATCCCGCCGTGCAGCTGGATCATCTCCGCCGCCGCGTGGGCGAACGCCTCGCCGCACACCACCTTCGCCGTCGCCACGGCCTCGGCGTCGCCGTCCACCAGGGCCGCGTACAGCGCCGAGCGGGCCGCCTCGACGTGGACGTGCACGTCGGCCATCCGGTGCTTCAGCGCCTGGAACGATCCGATCGGGCGGCCGAACTGACGACGCTGCTTCGTGTACTCGACCGTCAGCTCCAACGCCCGCGCGGCCGCCCCGACCTGCTCCGCGGCCACCGCGACCACCGCCGTGTCGCGCAGCTGCCGCAGGGACGAACCGAACCCGCCGAGGTCCAGCCGTCGCGCCGGCGTCGCGGCGCACTCGACCACCGCGAGCCGCCGGCCCGGGTCCAGGCTCGTCACGCGCGACCGGCGCACCCCGTCGGCCGGCACCTCGAACAGGCCGGCGCCGTCGTCCGTGCGGGCCACCGCGAGCAGGACGTCGGCGAGGTCACCGTCCAGGACGTAGTGGGCGCTGCCCTCCAGCCCCGCGTCCGACGCGCGCAGGGCCGGCGTCCACCGGCCGTCCTCGCCGGACCAGGCCAGGGCCGCCAGTGTCGTGCCCGCGGCGATGCCCGGCAGCAGTTCACGGCACGCGGAGTCGTTGCCGGTCAGCAGCAGCGCCTGGGCCGACAGCACCGCCGAGCCCAGCATCGGCGCCGGCGTCAGCGTCCGGCCCAGTTCCGCCAGCACGACGCACGCCTCGGCGAGCCCCGCGCCCGCGCCGCCGTAGTGCTCCGGGACCACCAGGGCGGCGACGCCGATCTGCTCGCAGAGCGTCGACCACAGCTTGTCGTCGTAACCCAGCGGCGACTCCAGTGCCGCCCGCACCGCCTCCGGTCCCGACCGCCGCGTCAGCAGGGCCCGGACGGCCTCCCGCAGCGCCCGGGCCTCCTCGGTCTCCGTCGGGTCCGTCATCGCAGGACCCGCGCCCGGTGGAACGACCCGGTCCCCCACGCTCCGACGAGCGCGCGCACCTTCGTCAGGCGGAGCCCGAGGTCGTGCTCGGCCGTGTAGCCGATGGCGCCGTGCACCTGGAGCGCGGTCCGGGCGGCGAGCAGCGCGGCTTCCCCGGCCATCACCTTCGCCGCCGAAACGTCGCGGGCGAAGGTGTCCCCGGCGACCGCGGCGCCGTAGAGCAGCGGCCGGGCCAGTTCGAGGCGGGTGACGACGTCGGCGAGGAGGTGCTTGATCGCCTGGTACTCGCCGATCGCCCGGCCGTACTGCGTGCGTTGCTTCGCGTACGCCACCGACGTGTCGAGCAGCCACTGCCCCGCCCCCACCAGTTGGGCGGCCACGGCCAGGACGCCCCGGTCGAACGCGGTGCCGTCCGGTCGGACGGCTGCGCCGGGGACGCGGAACAGCCGCCGCGGCGGGTCGATCGAGCGTTCGGGTCCGGTGCCGGCTCCGGTGAGCTCCGCGCCGGTGAGGTCCAGCACCGCGCCCGCGACGTCGGCGTCGAGCGCGAGGGGGACTTCCGGCGGCGCGACGACGGTGGCCAGGAGGTCGCCCTCGGCGAGCGCGGTGAGCCGGTCGCCGGTCAGCAGCGCCGGGGCGACGGCGGCCGATTCCACGAGCGGGCCGGGGACGGCGTGGTAGCCGAGTGCTTCGCAGGCGACCACCAGGTCGACCGGGCCGGCGCCGAGGCCGCCGTGGTCCTCGTCGACCAGCAGCGCGAAGACGCCGACGTCGGCGAGCGCGCGCCACAGCTTGAGGCCGCGGTCGTGCTCCCCCGCCGCCCAGGCCCGGGCCGCGGCCGCGGTGTCCGCACCGCCCAGCAGCTCGTGGAGTGTCGCGGCGAACTGCCGTTGCTCCGGGGAGAGCCGGAACTTCATCGGCGGGCCTCCCTCGGAAGCTTCAGCAGCCGTTCGGCGATGGTGTTGCGCTGGATCTGGTCGGTGCCGCCGTAGATGGGACCGGCCAGGGAGAACAGGTAGCCGTTCACCCACGCCTGATCGGTCTCCGCGGCCGGGCCGAGCACGTCGAGCGCGGTTTCGTGCAGCTCCACATCCAGGTGGGACCAGAAGAGCTTGTTCACGCTCGACTCCGGCCCCAGCTCACCGCCCTCCGCCAGCCTGCTGACCGTGCCGAAGGTGTAGAGCTGATACGCGCGGGCGCCGATCCACGCGTCCGCCACCCGGTCCCGTGTGGACAGTGGCTCGCCGCGGTCGCGCCACAGATCCACCAGGCGGTCCGCCGCGGCCAGGAACCGGCCCGGGCTGCGCAGCGACAGGCCGCGCTCGTTGTTGGCCGTCGTCATCGCGACCCGCCAGCCCTGGCCCACTTCGCCGATCACGTCCTCGTCCGGCACGAACACGTCGTCGAAGAAGATCTCCGCGAAGCCGGGTTCGCCGTCCAGCTGCGGGATCGGCCGGACCGTCACCCCCTCGGCCCGCAGGTCGGCCATGAAGTACGTCAGGCCGTGGTGGCGCCGCGCTTCCGGATCGGTGCGGAACAACCCGAACGCCCGGTCCGCGAAAGCGGCCCGTGAACTCCACGTCTTCTGCCCGGACAGCAGCCAGCCGCCGTCGGTGCGGACCGCCGTGCTGCGCAACGCGGCAATGTCGCTGCCCGCCTCGGGTTCGGACCACGCCTGCGCCCAGACCTGCTCGCCGCGGGCCATCGGCGGCAGGATCCGGTCACGCTGCTCCGGCGTCCCGTGCGCGAACAACGTCGGGCCCAGCATGAAGATGCCGTTCTGCGACACCCGGCCCGGCGCGCCGGAGGCGTAGTACTCCTCCTCGAACAACAGCCACTGCAGCATCGAGGCGTCCCGGCCGTGGTACTCGCGCGGCCACGACACCACCGACCAGCGCGCCTCCGCGAGTTCGGCCTCCCACTCGCGATGCGCTTCGAAGCCTTCGGCCGTGTCCATCGACGGCAGCACGCGCACGTGCGAAGCCAGCCACGCCCGCGCCTCGTCGCGGAAGGCCGCCGACGCCTCGTCGATGTCGAGGTCCATCAGGCCCCCTTGTTCGCATCACGCATCGACCGCGCCGACTGCCCGCCGAGGGAGTCTTCCGAGGTCTCGGCGTTGTGGGCGTGCGCGAAGTGGTGCAGCCCGAAGACGGAGTCCATCCCGGACCGCAGTCCCATCAGGTCCTCGGCCTGGTTGACCGCCTTCTTGGCCAGTGCCAGCCCGAACGACGGCATCCCCGCGATCTTCTCCGCCAGTTCCAGCGTGCGCTGCTCCAGCTCTTCGCGCGGCACGATCCGGGTGACCATCCCCCACTCCTTGGCCTGCTGCACCGTGAACCGCTCCCCGGTGAACAGCACTTCCTTGGCCGCGCGGGGACCCAGCACCCACGGGTGCGCGAAGTACTCGACACCCGGAATGCCCATCCGCACCACCGGATCGGCGAAGAACGCGTCATCGGCCGCCACGATCAGGTCGCACACCCAGGCCAGCATCAACCCGCCCGCGATGCAGGCGCCCTGGACGCTGGCGATCATCGGCTTCGGGATCTCCCGCCACCGGCGGCACATCCCCAGGTACACCTCGGACTCCCGGGCGAACCGCTGATCACCGCCGGCCCGGTCGACGTGGTCCCACCACAGCACCGCCCGCCGATCGAACGACTGGTCGGCGTCCCGGCCCGGGCTGCCGATGTCGTGCCCGGCCGAAAAGTGCTTCCCTTCCCCCGCCAGCACGATCACCTTCACCTCGGGGTCGTTCACCGCCGCCGTGAAGGCGTCGTCCAGGGCGTAGGTCATCGCCGAGTTCTGGGCGTTGCGGTAGTCCGGCCGGTTCATGGTCACCACCGCGACCGGCCCCCGCCGCTCCGACCGGACCACCGATTCACTCATGCCTTCTCCTCGGTCAGCAGCCGCTTCAGCACCTTGCCGGCAGCGTTGCGGGGCAGCTCGTCGAGGAACTCGACGAACCGCGGGGTCTTGTAGTTGGCGAGCCGCTCGCGGCAGAACGCGATGACCGCCTCCGCCGTCAGCCCGGTCCCGACGACGTACGCCTTGCCGACCTCGCCGAGCCGCTCGTCCGGAACGCCGACCACGGCGACGTCGCGGACGCTGGCCAGCTCGGTCAGCGCGCTCTCGACCTCGGCCGGGTAGACGTTGAAGCCGCCGCAGATGTACATGTCCTTGAGCCGGCCGGTGATGGTGAGGTTGCCGTCGGCGTCGAGCTCGCCGACGTCCCCGGTGTGCAGCCAGCCGTCTTCGTCGATCGCCTTGGCCGTCGCCTCGGGGTCGTCGAGGTACCCGAGCATCACGTTCGGCCCGCGCAGGACGATCTCGCCCGGCGAACCGTGGATCGCCACTTCGAAGCCGGCGGTCGCCCGGCCGGACGTGCTCGCGACGAGTTCCGCGGGGTCGCCCGGGCGGCACATCGTCACCATGACGGCTTCGGTCAGGCCGTAGGCGGTCAGGACCGTCTCGAACCCCAGCTCGGCCCCCATCCGCCGGACCAGCGAGGCGGGCACGCTGGCCGCCCCGGTGACCGCGAGCCGCAGCGACGACAGGTCGCCCTTGCGCGGCTCGTGCAGCAGGGACTGGAAGACCGTCGGCGCGCCCGGCAGCACGGAGATCCGCTCCCGCTCGATCACCTTCAGCGCCTCGCGGACGTCGAAGACCGCCTGCGGGACGATCGTCGCGCCGGTCAGCAGGCCCACGACGATGCCGGCCTTGTAGCCGAAGCTGTGGAAGAACGGGTTGATCACCAGGTAGCGGTCGTCCGCAGTGACCTGGCCGCACTCCGCCCACGCCGCGGCGACGTCGACCGTCTGGCGGTGCGCGGAGAGCACGCCCTTGGAGCGGCCGCTGGTGCCGGAGGTGAAGAGGATGTCGCTGACGTCGTCCGGGCCGACGGCGTCCGCCCGCGCCTCGGCTTCGGCAGCCGGGACCTCCTCGGCGCGGGCCAGGAACTCGTCCCAGCCCAGGGTGCCCGCGACCGGCCGGTGCGGCTCCTGCAGCGGCACCCGGACGACCGTGCCGAGGTCGGGCAGCTCGACGCCGGTCTCGCGGATCGCGGCGTGGCGGTCGGTGCCGAGGAAGTCGGCGGCCACGACGAGCGCCGTGGCCCGGCCGCGGACGAGCAGGTCCACCGTCTCGGTGGCGGTGAAGCGGGTGTTGACCGGGATCAGGGTCGCTCCCGCGTAGAGGGCACCGAGTGCCGCCTCGACCCAGTGGTGGGTGTTGGGAAGGGCGATGGCGACCCGGTCGCCCGCCCGGACACCGCATGCGGCGAACGCCCGCGCGACCGTTCGAACACGTTCCAGAAGCTGGTCGTAGCCGAGCCGCACCGGGCCGTCGACCAGCGCCTCCGCGGCCCCGAACTTCGCGGCGGCATCGCGGACGACGGCCGGGATCGTGGTCTGTCCCACCACAGCCTCCTCTGGACCGACAAAGTAGAACGTGTTCTCATTACCCTAGGTGCCGGACCGGCCCGGCAGCAAGGAGGCGTGGGTGGAACCGTCGCGATTCCGCCGCGAGGTCGCGGACTGGCTCGCCGACAACCTGACCGGCGAGTTCGCCCGGCTGCGCGGTCTCGGCGGGCCGGGGCGGGAGCACGAGGAGTTCGACCTGCGCCTGGCGTGGGAACGTCACCTCGCCGCGGCCGGCTGGACGTGCGTGGGCTGGCCCGTCGAGCACGGCGGCCGAGGCTTGTCCCTGGCAGACCAGGTGGCGTTCCACGAGGAATACGCCGCTTCCGGCGCCCCGGCGCGGGTCAACCACATCGGCGAGCAGCTGCTCGGGCCGACGCTGATCGCGTTCGGTACCCCGGAACAGCAGCAACGGTTCCTGCCCCGGATCGTCGCCGTCGAGGAGCTGTGGTGCCAGGGCTACTCCGAGCCCGGCGCCGGTTCCGACCTCGCCGCCGTGTCCACCACGGCCGTCCTGCGCGACGGCGAGTGGGTGATCAACGGCCAGAAGATCTGGACGTCCCTGGCGCACGTGGCCGACTGGTGCTTCGTCGTCGCCCGCACCGAACCCGGCTCGCAACGCCACCACGGCCTCTCCTACCTGCTGGTGCCGTTGCGGCAGGACGGCGTCACCATCCGGCCCATCCAGCAGCTCACCGGCACCTCGGAGTTCAACGAAGTCTTCTTCGACGACGCCCGCACCCCCGCTGACCTCGTCGTCGGCGAACCCGGCGAGGGGTGGAAGATCGCCATGGCCACGCTCGGCTTCGAACGCGGCGTCTCGACGTTGGGCCAGCAGATCGGGTTCCGCCGCGAACTCGACGACATCACCGCCGAGGCGAAGCGGCTGGGCACCTACGACGACCCGCTGCTGCGCGCCGACCTCGCCCGCGCCCGCATCGGCCTCCGCGTGCTCCGCGCCCACGCCCTGCGCACGCTCGGCCAAGCCGCCGGACCCGAAGTCGCCGTCGGGAAGCTGCTGTGGGCGCAGTGGCACCGCGGGCTGGGTGAACTCGCCATGCGGGCCCGCGGTGCGCGATCGATGGTCGCCGACGGCACCGAACTCGACGAGTGGCAGCGGCTGTTCCTCTTCACCCGCGCCGACACCATCTACGGCGGCAGCGACGAAATCGAACGCAACATCATCGCCGAGCGCGTCCTCGGCCTACCCCGAGAGGCCCGCCCGTGATCCCTGTCTACCCGCCCGGCCACGACCTCCTGCAGGGGAAAGTCGTGGTTGTCACCGCCGCCGCGGGCACCGGCATCGGGTCGGCCGTCGCGAAACGCTGTCTCGAAGAAGGCGCGCACGTCGTGATCAGCGACTGGCACGAGCGGCGGCTGAAGGAGAAGGCCGCCGAGCTCGGCGCCGTTCACGCGATCCCCTGTGACGTCACCCAGGAAGACCAGGTCCAGGCCCTCATCGACGGCGCCGTGGACCACTTCGGCCGCGTCGACGTCATGGTCAACAACGCCGGCCTCGGCGGGACGAAATCGGTCATCGACATGACCGACGAAGAGTGGTCACGCGTCCTGGACATCACGCTCAACGGGACCTTCCGCTGCACCCGGGCGGCGCTCAAGCAGTTCGTCGCCCAGGGCGGCGGCGGGGCGATCGTCAACAACGCCTCCGTCATCGGCTGGCGCGCCCAGGCCGGTCAGGCCCACTACGCCGCCGCCAAAGCCGGGGTCATGGCGCTGACCCGATGCTCCGCGCTGGATGCCGCCGAGCACGGCGTCCGGATCAACGCCGTCGCCCCCAGCCTGGCCATGCACCCGTTCCTGGCCAAGGTGACCAGCGACGAACTCCTCGAAGACCTCACCAAGCGCGAAGCGTTCGGCCGGGCCGCCGAGCCGTGGGAGGTCGCCAACGTCATGGTCTTCCTCGCCAGCGACTACGCCAGCTACCTGACCGGCGAAGTCGTTTCCGTCAGCAGCCAGCACCCCTAGGAGTCCCCCGTGCCCGAAGCTTTCCTCCTCGACGCGGTGCGCACCCCCGTGGGCCGGCGCGGCGGCGCGCTCTCCGGGTGGCACTCCGCCGACCTCGGCGCGCACGTCATCAAGGCCGTCGTCGAGCGCGCCGGCGTCGACCCCGACCTGGTCGACGACGTGATCCTCGGCTGCACCGACACCCTCGGCCCGCAGTCCGGCAACATCGCGCGCACCGCGTGGCTGGCGGCCGGCTTCGGCGACCACGTGCCGGGCGTGACGGTCGACCGGCAGTGCGGGTCGAGCCAGCAGGCCGTGCACTTCGCCGCCCAGGCCGTCATGTCGGGCACGCAGGACCTGGTGCTGGCCGGCGGCGTGCAGAACATGAGCCGCATCCCGATCAGCGCGGCGATGCTGGCCGGCCGCGAACACGGCTTCGACGACCCGTTCTCCGGCTCGAAGGGCTGGCAGGAGCGCTACGGCAGTGTCGAGGTCTCGCAGTTCCGCAGCGCCGAGATGATCGCCGAGCACTGGGACATCAGCCGCGCGGACATGGAGGAGTACGCGCTGCGCAGTCATCAGCGGGCCCTGGCCGCGATCGACGAAGGCCGGTTCGACGCGGAAACCGTGCCGGTGGAGGAGTTCCGGCACGACGAAGGCCCGCGCCGGGACACCAGCCTCGAGCGCATGCGCGGCCTCAAGCCGCTGAGCGAGGGTTCGCGGCTGACGGCGGCGGTGGCCAGCCAGATCTCCGACGGCGCGAGCGCGGCGCTGCTGGCGTCGGAGGCATTCGTCAAGGAGCACGGCCTGACGCCGCGGGCGCGCGTCCACCACCTGTCGGTGCGGGCGGCGGACCCGGTGTGGATGCTGACCGGCCCGATCCCGGCCACCGCGTACGCCCTGCGCAAGAGCGGGCTCACCGTCGCCGACATCGACCTGTTCGAGGTCAACGAGGCGTTCGCCAGCGTCGTCCTGGCTTGGCTGGACGAAACCGGCGCGGACCCCGACCGGGTCAACGTGAACGGGGGCGGGATCGCCCTCGGCCACCCGATCGGGGCCACCGGCACCAAGCTCCTCGCCACGCTCCTGCACGAGCTGGAGCGCCGCGGCGGTCGTTACGGGCTGCAGACGATGTGCGAAGGCGGTGGCACCGCCAACGTCACCATCGTCGAACGGCTGTGATCAGCCGAGGGCGCGCAGCTTCGGCAGGACGTCCTCGGAGAACTGGGTCAGGAACCGCTCCTGGTCGTGGCCCGGGCCGTGGAAGACGAGGTGGTTGAGCCCGGCGTCGAGGTACGGCTTGATCTGGGCGACGGCCTCGTCCGGGTCGGACGCCACGATCCAGCGCTTGGCGACCTGCTCGATCGGCAGCTCGTCGGCCAGGCGTTCCATCTCCTCGGCCGAGGACACCGTGTGCTTCTGCTCGGCCGTCAGCGACAGCGGCGCCCAGAACCGGGTGTTCTCCAGAGCCTTCTCCGCGTCGCGGTCGTAGGACATCTTGATCTCGATCGTCCGGTCGATCGTCTCGGCGTCGCGCTCCGCGGCCTTCGCCCCTTCGACGACCGCCGGCATCAGCTTCTCGGTGTAGAGGTCCATGCCCTTGCCCGAGGTGCAGATGAACCCGTCGCCCGACCGGCCCGCGTACTTGGCCACCACCGGGCCGCCCGCGGCGACGTAGATCGGCACCGGCTGCTCCGGCCGGTCGTAGATCTTGGCGTTGACCAGCTGGTAGTAGTCACCCTCGAAGTTCACGTTGTCGCTGGTCCACAGCTCACGGATCAACCGGATCGACTCCCGCAGCCGGGCGAAGCGCTCCTTGAACTCCGGCCACTCCCGCCCCGAAACGGCGATTTCGTTGAGCGCCTCACCGGTGCCGACACCGAGGATCATGCGGCCGTTCGACAGCAGCGACATCGTCGCGAACGCCTGCGCGATCACCGCCGGGTTGTACCGGAACGTCGGGGTCAGCACGCTCGTGCCGATCTGCACCCGCTTCGTCCGCTCGGCGACCGCCGGCATCCACGCCAGCGCGAACGGCGCGTGGCCGCCTTCGTGCCGCCACGGCAGGAAGTGGTCGGACACCCACACCGAGTCGAGGCCGACCTCTTCGGCACGCACGGCGTACTCGACCAGGTCCCGCGGCCCGAACTGCTCCGCGGACGCCTTGTAACCGACCTTCAACACCGCTTCCTCATCCTCCCGTTTGCCGGCCGAGGCGCTGCAGGATCTCACCTGCCTCGGCCACCGCGCCCTCGACGATCTGCGCCACCGTGGGCAGGTCGTGGATCATGCCCACCACCTGTCCCGACGCTAGCACTCCCGCGTCCGTCCGGCCTTCGACCAGTCCCGCCCGCAGCAGCATCGGGGTATTGGCCGCCATGACCAGCTGGCTCCAGGTCAGATCGTTGCCGTGCTTCATCGCGAAGCCTTCTCGCAGCATCGCAACCGGGGACAGGCCGGTGATATTCCGGAAGCGCAGCGCGTTGCGCGCGGCCTGCGCCAGGCCGCGGAGCCGGCCGGTGCGTTCGAGCTTCTCGACGAGCTCGGTGCGCAGCACGCGGTGCGGCAGGCCGTCGACGCGGCGGGTGACGACCGTCCCGGTGAGACCCTGCTCGAGGTAGAGGCGCTTCACCTCGTCGGGGACCGTGCTCTCCTTGCTCAGCAGGAACCGGGTGCCCATCGCCACCCCGGCGGCGCCGTAGGCGAGCGCGGCGGCGAGCCCGCGGCCGTCGAAGAAGCCGCCGGCGGCGACGACCGGGATGTCGACGGTGTCCAGCACCGAGGGCAGCAGCAGCGTGGTGGCCACGCCCCCGGTGTGCCCGCCGCCTTCGCCGCCTTGGACGATGACGGCGTCCGCGCCCCAGGCGGCGACCTTCTCGGCGTGCCGGGCCGCGCCGACCGACGGGATCACGACGATCCCGTGGTCCCGCAGTTTCGCGATCATCTCCTTCCGCGGCGCCAGCGCGAAGGAAGCGACCTTCACGCCTTCGCGGATCAACAGGTCGACGCGCTCGCCGGCGTCGGCCGCGTCGGCGCGGAGGTTGACGCCGAACGGCTTCTCCGTCCGCTTCTTGACCTCCGCGATCGCCGCCTCCAGCTCGCCGAACGTCATCGTGGCCGACGCCAGGATGCCGAGCGCCCCGGCTTCGGCGGTCGCCGAGACCAGGCGCGGCCCGGCGACCCACCCCATCCCGGTCTGCACGACCGGGTGCTCGACCCCCACCAGCCGGGTCAGGGCCGTCTTCACGCCGGAACTTCCTTGTCCCGCAGGCTCTTCGGGTCGACGACCTCGCGGACGAGCCGCAGTTCCTCGTCCGTCGGTTCCCGGCTGGTCCCGGTGCCGGTGAAGTCGATCTCGAACGTCGTCGCCGCGGCGACCTCGTCCCGGGTGACGCCGGGATGCAGGGACACCGCCCGCATGGCGTGGTCCGGGCCGCCGAAGTCGAACACGCCGAGGTTGGTGACGACCCGGTGGACGTCGTGGAACTTCTGCGCCGACGGCCCGGCTTTGGCCGCGTTGTCGTAACCCACGCCCGAGACGACGTCGACGCTTTCGACGAAGACCCGCGCGGAGTGCCGGGGCACCCAGTAGCTGGTGCGGTGGTTGACCGTGTTGCCCGGCGCGCCCCGCACCCCGAGGAGCTGTTTCTTCGGGCGGGCGTGGTCGCCGATGGCGGAGATGTTCTGGTTGCCGTACCGGTCGATCTGGTTGGCGCCCATCACGACGTGCCGTCGCCCGTGCGGGACGATCGTGTCCAGCATCTTCCGGAACGGCTGCCACCCCTCGACCACCCCGTCGGTGGTCATCAGGTAGGCCTCGCCGTCGGACATCAGCAGGTCCGGCTCGAACGTCAGCCGCGCGAGCCTGGCGCCCAGCTGCGGGATGAGGCCCATCGGGCTCGCGACGATTTCGCCGTCGCCGCGGAAGACCTCGGCCATCGCCACCACGACGATCTCGGCCCGGGTCGCACTCATGCCGCCTCCGCCTCGAACTTGTCCACTTCGGACAGATAGGTGCCTTCGTCCGCCGACAGGAACCGGTCCACGAACTCCGGCCACGCCGCCAGGTCCTTGGCGCAGGCCGCGTAGTGCCGCTGGAACCGCTCGTCCCGGCCGTAGTCCGGCACCGCCGTCGTGAAGTGCGCCCCGCGCGGCGCCTCGACGACGCCGGCCACGCTGCCGCGGTTGAGCAGCAGCGACTGCACCGGACTGCCCGCGGTCAGCTCGGCCGTCTCGACGACCTTCTCCACCGACACGAAGCACCGCTCCGCCGCCAGCCCGAACAGCTCGTCGAAATAGGGATCCGGCCCCAGGTACTGGACGTTGCCGCGGGCGTCGGCCCGGTTGAGGTGCAGCAAGGCCACGTCCAGGTGCTGCGCCGGGACCGCCACCAGCTCCTCGCCGTCCTCGTACGGTGAGCGGACCGTGCGGAGGCCGGGGTTGGCGCGCATCACCTCCGAGCCGAGCCCGGCCCGCGTCGGCAGGAACGGCAGCCGCTGCGCCGCCGCCGACAGCGCGGTCCCGAACATCCCCTCGTCGTATTCGGTGACCTCGATCGCCCCGGTCTCCCGGGCGCGGCCGAACCAGGGGTCGAACGGGATCGAGTCGAGGGTGACGAACCCGAACACGACGCGCTTCACCTTCCCCGCGGCACACAGCAGGCCGACGTCCGGGCCGCCGTAGGACACGACGGTGAGGTCCCGCACCGGGCTGCGGAGGATCGCGCGGACCAGCGCCATCGGCTTGCGCCGGGAACCCCAGCCGCCGATGCCGATGGTCATGCCGTCCTTCAGCTCGGCCACCACGTCGTCGGCGGTCGTGCGCTTATCGGCCATTCAGGAACTCCTCGCGAGCCTCGTCGGACGCACCCAGCAGGTTCAGCTCGAACGTGAACCCCTGCTCGAAGCGGTAACTGCGGTGCACCTGCTGGGTGTCGATGCCGTTCAACGCTTCCTTCGCCGCCCGGATCACCCGCGGATCCTTCTTGGCGATGTCCCGCGCGACTTCCAGCGCCGCCTCGTCCAGCTCCGCGCGCGGCACGACCTGGTAGACCGAGCCGTGCGCGTGCAGCTCGGCGGCGGTGATCTTGCGGGCGGTGAAGTACAGCGTCCGCATCAGGTGCTGCGGAACCAGCCGGGCAAGGTGCGTCGCCGCGCCCAACGCTCCCCGCTCCACCTCCGGCACCCCGAACGTGGCATCTTCGGAAGCGACGATCACGTCGGCGTTGCCCACGAGCCCGATGCCCCCGCCCAGGCAGAAGCCGTGCACCGCGGCGACCACCGGCACCGCGCAGTCGTAGACAGCGCCGAAAGCCGCGTAACAGCCCCGGTTCGCGCCGACCAGGGCGTCATAGCCGGCGCTGCGCTGGATTTCCTTGATGTCCACACCCGCGTTGAACCCGCGGCCCTCCGCGCGCAGGATCACCACGTGCACGTCGGGGTCCCGGCCCGCCTGCGTGATCGCGTCGGCCAGGTCGAACCAGCCCTGCACCGGCAGCGCGTTCACCGGCGGGAAGTCGACGGTGACGACCTCGACGTGGCCGTCACGCTTGGTCAGGATGCCCATCAGCTCGCTCCGTAGACGGGTTCGGGCTCGGGCGCACGCTCGAGCAGCTCCTTCACCACCGGCCCCAGCTCGGCCGGCTCCCACCGCTCGCCCTTGTCCACGACCGGGCCGTGCCGCCACGCCTGCGCCAGCGAGACCTTTCCGCCCTCGACCTCGAAGACGCGCCCGGTGACGTGCGAGGACTCCTCGCTGCCCAGCCAGACGACCAGCGGCGAGACGTTCTCCGGCGCCATCGCGTCGAAGCCGGAGTCCGGCCGGGCCATCGACGCGAAGACGCTCTCGGTCATCCGGGTCCGGGCCGCCGGGGCGATCGCGTTCACGGTGATCCCGTACCGCGCCAGCTCGGCCGCCGCCACCACGGTCAGCCCGGCGATCCCGGCCTTCGCGGCCGAGTAGTTCCCCTGGCCCACGCTGCCCAGCAGCCCGGCACCCGAACTCGTGTTGATCACCCGCGCGCTCGGCGTCCGCCCGGCCTTCGCCTCGGCCCGCCAATGTTCCGCGGCGTGCCGCAACGGCGCGAAATGGCCCTTCAAGTGGACCCGCACAACCGCGTCCCACTCGTCCTCGGCGAGGTTGACCAGCATCCGGTCCCGGAGGAACCCCGCGTTGTTCACCAGGACGTCCAGCCGCCCGAACTGCTCGAGCGCCGTGCCGACGAGGTCGCGGGCACCGGTCCAGTCGGCCACGTCGGAGGTGTTCGCCACCGCGTTTTCCCCGATGGCCCCGGCCACTTCGGCGGCCGCGCCGGCATCCACGTCGTTCACCACGACCGAGGCGCCCTCGGCCGCGAAGGCCAGCGCGTGCGCCCGCCCGATGCCCCGCCCGGCCCCGGTCACCACGACCACCCGGCCCTGGCACAACCCGCTCACGAATCCTCCCGATGGTTGACGTCCGCCGCGGCGAGGAACGCCGGGACCTCACCTCCGCCGTGCACGCGCAGCGTCGCGCCGGAGACGTAGGAAGCCAGCGACGAGGCCAGGAACGCGGCGCAGTGCCCGACTTCCGCCGGCTCGGCCAGCCGCCCGAGCGGCACGGTCTTCCCCACCGCCTCGACCGCGGCCTCGCTCCCGTAGTGCAGGTGGGCCTGCTCGGTCCGCACCATCCCGACGTCCAGGGCGTTGACCCGCACCTTCGGCGCCCACTCGACGGCCAGGCTCGCGGTCAGGTTGTCCAGCCCGGCCTTCGCCGCACCGTAAGCCGCGGTTCCCGGCGACGGGCGCGTCCCGCTCACGCTGGAGATCATCACGATCGACCCGCCGGAATCCTGCCGCTGCATCACCGCGTTGGCGTGCTGCGCGACCAGCAGCGGGGCCAGCAGGTTGAGCTGCACGACCTTCTCGTGCAGCCGCGGCGACGCCTCCGCCGCCGGCACGTACGGTGCCCCGCCGGCGTTGTTCACGACGACGTCCAGGCGCCCGTGCCGCTCGACGATCCCCTCGACCAGCGCCGCCACCTGCGTCTCGTCGCGGACGTCGCACGCGGCGAACTCCGCCTCCGTGGGCGCCGCCCGCCGCGCGCAGACGACGACGTGGGCGCCGTGGGCCAGGAACACCTCGGCAATGCCCCGGCCCACGCCGCGGACGCCGCCGGTCACGAGCACGACCGTCCCGGCCAGGCCCAGCTCCGTCTTCACCGGCACACCACCTTCCGCCCCCAAAACTAGAACATGTTCTCGCCGGGGACAAGGTCGGGAGCCGGGCCGGGGAGCGTCCTACGTCTCGGGAGAGGAGAACTCGTTCCGGGCGGTCCGCAGGCCCGACGCGCGCAACGCGGCCTGCATGGCGAACCGCGCGTCGGGATCGTCGAGGCGATCACCGAAGGCCTGCTTCAGCTGCCGCACCCGGTAGCGGACCGTCTGCGGGTGCACCGAAAGGTCGACCGCGATCTTCTCGGAGTTGCCGCCGTTCTGCAGCCAGGACAGCAGGGTCTCGCCCAGCCGGCGGCGCGTCCGCTCCGCGAACTGGTCCAGCGGGGCCAGCTCCCGCCGGGCGACCTGCTCGGCCAGCGGCGAGTCCGACAGCAGCCACAGCTCCGTCAGGTGGTCGGTGCACCACGTCACCGGCGTGTCCGGGAGCGCGCCGTCCGCCACCAGCCGCAGCGCGGTGCGCGCCCAGCGCAGGGAGTGCGCCGCCGCGCTCAGGTCCGTCGGCGGCCCCACCGCCACGCGTGTGCCGAGCCGCGTCAGGGTCTTGGCGTCCACCGGGGCAGGCAGCAGCAGGTACGGCTGGGGTGGATCGAGGTCGGCGAGGACGTCGGATCCCCACGACGTGCCGACCGTCGTTTCGGCGGCGACCGCCGCCACCTCGCGGGGCACCGGCCAGCCCGCCGCGGCCGCGAGCTCGGTGAGGACCGCGTCCGGGATCGTGCCCGGCCCGATCAGCAAGCGCAGCAGCCGCCGCCGCAGGCCTGCCCGGGTGCCCTCGATCTCCGCCCACGCCTCGCGGTGGCCGCGGCTCGACATCCGGGCGAGCTCGTCGGCGTAGCCGAACAGCATCTCGGCCAGCTGCGCCATGGCCGCCGACGACAGCCGGTGCCGCCGGCCCAGCCGCATGATCCAGCGCCAGCCGACGCGGGTGCCCACGCGGTAGGCCGCCTGCAGGTCGTCGAGGGTCCGGCCCTCGCGGGCTTCGCCCGCGCCGAGCCGGCGGCACGTCTCGTACAGCCCGTCGCGCGAAGCCAGCGGATCCTCGACGAGGTCGACGAAGAGCTCGACGGCGCACTGGACGGCGTGCCGGGTCATGCGGCCGTAGGATCCGTCGCCCGGCCGGGCGTAGACCGGGACCGCCCGCAGGACCTCCCGGACGATTCCGTCCACCAGCGCCGGCAGGGCCGGACGCATGAGCGCGGCCAGCTCTCTGCGCCGGACGACTTCTTCGCCGACGTCTCGGGGCGCCGGGACCGGTTGCCGAGCACTGTCGCGGGACACCAGGCTTCCTCCACCGGGGACGGCGATCGCAGCTCGTTCGGTGCTTTACCGGACAGTAAAGCAAGGAGTCCGTACAGTACACCTCCATGAGCCGGCAGAGTCCCCCTGATCGATCCAGCGCTCGCCGCAGCCCCGCCGCCCGGCCCACCGACGACGAGCTGCTCGACGCCGCCCGCGCCGTGTTCGCGGAGCGGGGCTACGCCCAGGCCACCATGGGCCTGATCGCCGACCGCGCCGATTCCACGAAGCCCACCCTCTACGCGCATTTCGGGGACAAGGCCGCGCTTTTCCGCACCACCGTCCGCCGCGAGGTCGCCGCGTTGCGCGCCTGGGTGCTCAACGCGCACGAAACGGCGAACACGCGCCCGCTGGAGGAGCGCGTCCGGCTTTCGGTGATGGCCATGTTCGCCTACGCCGGAGCCCACCCGGAAAGCTTCCGGCTGCTGTTCGATTCGGCCGTCGACGAGATGTCGAACGAGCGCCGCGCGCTGGCCGATTCCATCACCACCCACGTGATCGGGCAGGTGCGCGACCACCTGCTCGCCCACGGCCGCCCGGCCGGCCCCGGCGCGGAGCTGCTCGGGGCGATGATGGTCGGCCTGGTCGGGCGGGCCGCGATGCACGTCTCCCACTCCCCCGGGCTCGACCCGATCGCCGCCGGCGAGCTGGCCACCGGGTTCGTCATGGCCGCGCTGCGCGGGCTCGACCCCGCACTGCTGGAGCGCCTCGACCGTCCTGCGGGGGTTCCGGGTGGCGAAGCCCCCGGCCCGGGGCGAAGCCCCGGATGGCACAGCCCTGACCGGGCCGGGCAGTGCGCCACCTGAGCGTCCACACCGGACCGTTTGTCACCGGCTGAACAATTCCCGGCATCCCGGGAAACCACCTCTTGCCGGGCTCGGCAACCACTGCGACGCTGCGATAACCGCAAGCGACGCACGTATTTCCGCTCCCACGGAAACCGCTTGCCGACCCCCTTTTCCCACACAACGAGGTGTGATCAGCCATGATTCGCGTCCCCAAGAAACGCCTGTCGTCCGCCGCGGCCGCCGTCGGCCTCGCCGTCGCCGGGCTCACCGTGGCCGCCGCACCGGCCGCTTCCGCGGCGCCGTGCACCGACATCGACGTCCCGGTGGCCCGCGGCACCGGCGAACCCGGCACGCTGGGCATCATCGTCGGCGACCCGGTCTTCTCGGCCGTGCAGAACCGCCTGCGCCCGCGGTCGGTCAGCAGCTACCGCGTCGACTACCCCGCCGACCTCGGTCAGCCCGCCTCGGTGCAGCGCGGCAACACCGACCTGGTCAACCACATCCGCACGCAGGCCGCGGCCTGCCCCCAGCAGCGCTTCATCCTCGTCGGCTACTCCCAGGGCGCGAACGTCGTCGACAACTCGATCGGCATCAGCAGCGCGGGCGCGATCGTCGGCGGCCCGATCGTCGCGACCATCCCGGCGGACCTGGCCCCCCGGATCGCGGCAATCCTGTTGTTCGGCAACCCGATCCGCGCGATCGGCCGCTCGGTCACCGGCACGTACCAGAGCCGCACGAAGGACTACTGCGAGTCCGGCGACCCGATCTGCCAGGCAGGCGGCTTCAACATCCTGGCCCACCTGAGCTACGGCGACGACGCAGGCGACGCGGCCGCCTTCGCCGCGGGCAAGGTCTGACGGAACGCGTGGGGCCACCTCGAGGTGGCCCCACGTGTGTCCTCAGCAGTTCACCGGAGCCGGTTCCCCGTTGAAGCGCTTGACGATCCACTGGTGCGCGTCGGCATTGCCGGCGAGAATGCCACTGGCGTGCTCGGCCAGGTAGGTGGTCCACTGCTCACGGACCCCGGCCGCGCAGTACGCCCGGTGCAACGCTTCCGCCTGCGGGGTGTTCACGATCTCGTCGACGCTCGCGTGGTACTGGAACACCGGCACCCGAGGCGGATTCGCGCCCAGCTTGTTCTGCGCCAGCCGTGCCTGCCACTGCGGCGTCCCCAGCGGGTTCGACGTCGTGAAATCGCTGATCTTCTTGAAGGAATAGTTCAGCAGCAGTTCCGCGGTGCACGCGTTCTTCTTCGCGTCGGCCAGCTGCTGACGGCCCGTGTCGTTGAGAAACGAATCGAGCTTCAGGTCCGGGTAAGCCGCGTCGAGGCCGACCGCGGCGAAGGCCAGGAACCCGAAGCCGAGGTAGCCGTCGAGGCCCTTCGAGACTTCCGTCAGGTCGGCCGGCACGCCACCGGCGACGACGCCGACGACGTTCAGCTCCGGCGCGTACGTGGGCTGCTTCTCCCCGGCCCACATCGAGCCACCGCCGCCCTGCGAGTAACCCTGGAAAATCACCTTGGCACCCCGGGAAAGCCGGGTGGCCGGCAGGTCCTGCGCCGCCCGCACCGAGTCGATCACCGCCGGGCCCATGGACTGCCCGGTGATGTAGGTCGGCACGGTCGTCGGCGAATAGCCCTCGTAGTCCGTCACCGCGACCGCGTAGCCGCTCGAAAGCGAGTCGTTGATCGCGGGCTGGTCGTACAGCGTGCCGCGTTCCATCGCCTTCGACGCCGTGCACTTGAACGCCGGGCCCTGCGTGCCCACGGCGTAGCCGATGATCGGCGCCTTGGCCGGGTCCACGCCCTTGGGCACGAGGATAGTCCCGGTCACCGCGTTGCGGTTCCCGAGCGCGTTGGTCGACAGGTACATGACCTGCCAGGCGTCGGCGTTGAGCACGTTCAGCAGCGGTACCGAGGGCCGCCAGCGGATGACGTCCCCCGGTTTCCCGGCCGGGAGCGGCGACGGCGGGGTGTAGAACGAGTCGTCGAACGGTCCGGGCAGCAGCGGCGCCGCGCCGGCGGGCGGGCTCGCGGCCGCGACACCCAGCGCCACCAGGCAGCAGGTCAGGAGCGCCGAAAGCACGGCACGACAACGGGCAGGCTTCACCACAACCTCCAAACGGGGAAAGGAACCGCTCAGGCCGGGAGGCCGAGCGCGCCGGCGAGGACCGGCCAGGACTGGTGCAGGGCCCGCTGCCAGTACGGCCAGCTGTGGGTGCCGGGCCCGTAGTAGTCGACGGTCACCGGGATGCCCGCGGTCCGCAGGCGGTCGGTGAAGCTGCGGGAGGACATTTCCGCCGTCGACTCCAGGAAGTCCGCCTGGTTCGGCGGGTCGAGCGGCCCCGTCTGCCCGTTGCCGCAGGAGACGTAGAGCGCGGTGCCGCGCAGCTGGTCGACGTGGTCGTACGGGTTGTTGGCCGTCCAGAGCGTCTTCAAGCCGAACGCGTCGCCCCAGAGGTTGAGGTAGTTGTAGAACCCGGCGCGCGCCAGGATGCCGATGATCCAGACCGGGAGCCCCGGGTACAGCGTGTTCGGCACCCCGCTGTAGGAGGCGGCCGCGCCGAACATCCCCGGGTGCTTGAACGCGTACGCCATCGCGCCGTACCCGCCGATCGACAGCCCGGCGACCGCGCGGCGCGTGCCGCCGCGGTAACCGCGCTCGACGATCTGGCGCACTTCGGCGGTGTGGAACGTGTCCCAGTCCGGGGTGTTCCAGAGGCCGAGGTTCCACCACTTCGTGTACATCCCCGCCGCCCCGTCCGTCGGCATCACGACCAGGACGTCCTTGGCCGCGGTGAACGCCTTGACGTCGGTGAACTGGTCCCACGAGCGGTAGTCGACCGGCTCGCAGCAGCCGTGCAGCAGGTACAGCACCGGCCAGGTCCGGGTCGGCTGCGCCGCCCAGCCGGACGGCACGATCAGCCGCACCATCCCGGTGGTGCCCAGGGCAGGCGAGCTGATCCGCAGGTCGACGGTCCGGGCGTCCACCCAGGTCTCCTGGACGACTTTCGCACCGTCGTCGGCCACGGCCGGGCTCGCCTGGGCCGGCGCCACGGCACCGGCGAGCAGGAGGACGACGGACAGCGCCAGCAAGGCGATCCGCTTCATTGAGGACTCCTCAGAGGGGGATGTTTCCGTGTTTCCGGGCCGGCAGGCTCTGGCGTTTGGTGCGCAGCACCCGCAGCGCCCGCGCCACCTGGAGGCGGGTCTGCGACGGCGGCACGACCTGGTCGACGTAACCGCGTTCGGCGGCCAGGTAGGGGCCGCCGTGGCGCTTGCGGTACTCGTCGGTGAGCCGCCGGTGGGCCGCTTCCCGCTCCTCGGGCGGCAACCCGGCCAGCTCACGCCGGTAGAGCACGCGCGCCGCGCCTTCGGCACCCATCACCGCGATCTCCGCGGTCGGCCAGGCCAGCACGGCGTCGGCGCCGAGGTGCTTGGAGCCCATCACGGCGTAGCCACCGCCGTAGGCCTTGCGGACCACCACGGTCACCTTCGGCACGGTCGCCTCGGCGTAGGCGTAGATGAGCTTGGCGCCGCGGCGGATGATCCCGGCGCGTTCCTGGCCGGTGCCCGGCAGGTAGCCGGGGACGTCGGCCAGGGTGAGCAGCGGGATCGAAAAGGCGTCGCAGAAGCGCACGAACCGAGCGGCCTTCTCCGAGGCGTCGATGTCGAGCACCCCGGCCTGGTGCCGCGGCTGGTTCGCCACGACGCCGACCGTGTGGCCCTGCACCCGGGCGAAGGCGCAGATGATGTTGGGCGCGAAGGCACCGTGCACTTCGGTGAACTCGCCGTCGTCGACCAGTGCGGCGATCAGCTCGGCCATGTCGTAGGTCTGGTGCGGCGAGTCGGGCACGAGCCGGTCGAGCTGAAGGTCGGCGGCGGTGAGCCCGGCGCTGGTGTCGTCGGCGTAGGCGGGCGCGGGGTCAAGGTTGTTGGCGGGCAGGTAGCCGAGCAGCGTCTTGACCCAGTCGACGGCGTCCTCCTCGTCGGCCGCCCGGTGGTGGGCGTTGCCGGCGACCTCGCTCTGCACGGCCGCGCCGCCGAGCTCCTGCGCGGTGACGTGCTCGCCGGTGACGGCGTGCACGACGTCCGGGCCGGTGACGAACATGTGCGAGGTGTCGTCGACCATCACGGTGAAGTCGGTCATCGCGGGCGCGTAGACGGCGCCGCCGGCACACGGGCCCATGATCATCGAGATCTGCGGGACGACCCCGGAGGCGTGCGCGGTCCGGCGGCCGAGCTCGGCGTAGTAGGCCAGCGAGACGACGCCTTCCTGGATCCGCGCGCCGCCGGAGTCGTTGATCCCGACGACCGGGCAGCCGATGCTCATGGCGAGGTCCATCAGCTTGAGGACCTTTTCGCCGGAGACCTCGCCGAGGCTGCCGCCGAAGACGCTGAAGTCCTGGGAGAAGACGCAGACCTGCCGCCCGTCGACGGTGCCGTGCCCGGTGACGACGCCGTCGCCCCACGGCCGGTTCGTGTCCATCCCGAACTCGGCGCACCGGTGCCGCGCGAACTGGTCGAGCTCCACGAAGGACCCGGGGTCCAGCAGCAGCCCGATCCGTTCCCGCGCGGTCAGCTTGCCCTTGGCGTGCTGCCGGTCGACGGCCCGCTTTTCGGCGATCCGCACGGCTTCGTCCTGCCGGGCGGCGAGATCGGCGATCCGGAAGGCGGTGGTCGGGGTCAGTTCGTCCATCACCGCACCACCGCCCCGAGCCGCTCGGCCAGCACGTTCACGTGCGGCGGGTCGATCATCGACACGTGGTCGCCGGGCACGCGCACGACTTCGAGGTGCGCGCAGTGGGCATCCCAGCCGAGGGTGTCGTCGGTGCGCAGGTAGCGGGGGTCGAGCGCGGTGGTGAGCGGGTGCGGTTGCTCGGCCCGCAGCAGGACGACACGGCCGTCGTAGGCCGGCGGTGTGTACCGCTCGGCCACCCGCGCGTCCACATAGGACTCGTATTGGTGTTTGAGGACACCGTCACCCAGGTCCGGCACCTGCTCGGCCAGTTTGGTCATGACCCACCGGATCTGGTCGTCCTCGTCCAGTTTCGCGAGATCCGCGCGGGGCACCGCGAAGGGCACGCCGTAGGTGCGGGAGATGTGGTCGGCGAACCGGTCGAAGCGGTCCAGCAGCTCGTCCGCCGGTGTGCCGGTGGCGGGCAGCGGCAGGATGGTGTCGATGAGGAAGACGAGTTCGGTGCTTTCCAGGTGACGCGCGGTCTCGTAGGCGAGACAGCCGCCGAAGGACCAGCCGCCCAGCCGGTAGGGACCGTGGGGCTGGATGTCCCGGATCAGCTCGGCGTACCGGGCGGCTTTGCTTTCGACGGTGCTCCGGTCGTCGAGCCGTTCGAGCGCGTAGACCGGCGGGCCTTCCGGGAGCAGCCGGGCGAGTTCGCGGTAGACGTTGGCGGTGCCACCGGCGGGGTGGAAGAGGAAGACGGGCCCGGCGACGCCATCGCGCAGAAGGCGCACGGGCCCGCCCCCGTGGCCTTCGAGTTCGGCGCGCAGGAGATCGGCCATCGCGGCAACGGTGGGGGTGGCGAAGAGTAGGTTTTGATCGGGAACGGCGGCGAGGTGTTCGGCAAGGGCCGCCCACAACTGCCGGGCCTGGGCGGGGTCGCCGCCGAAGTGCTCGTGGACGTTCGGTTCGGCCCCACCGAGGACGGCACGCCAGTGCCGGGCGACCCAGCGCTCGGCGGGATCCCGCGGCCCGGTGACCACGGAGGAGGCGGCCCCGCCCCGCTCGGCGGAGGCCCGCCCGACGGCGCCGCCCGGCAAAGCCGGCCTGTCGGCCGCCTGCCCGGCGGGGTCCCGAACCCCGGCCGCCGCCGGCCCAGCCTGCGCGTCCGCCCCGAACCCGGCCTGCTCCGCAAGATGCCCGGCCAGCTCGGCCAAACTGGCCCCCCGCAGCAGCAACGGTATCGGCAACGGCAGCCCGAAGTCCCGTTCCACCGCACCCCGAGCCCGCATCGCCGACAGCGAATCCAGCCCCAGCCGCGTCAACGGCACCGTCCGGTCGACCTCCGCCAGCCCCAGCAGATCCGCCACCAACCCCGCCAAGTGGTCACCGATCGCCGCGCGGGCCGCCTCCGGTGTCCCCGTACGCAGCGCGCCCAAACCGTCCCATGTGGACGGTGGCGCCGCCGGCGAGAACAGGCCGAAGAACGGCCGCTCCCCCAGCCGCGGGAAGAGCTCCAGCACCGTCCCCGCGTCCACCCGGGCCACCCCCGTCGCCGCGCGGTCGCGCGCCAGCACGAACTCCAGCGCCGACAACGCTTCCTCCGTGCCGAGCGGGGCGAGCACCGGGTTGGCCGACCCGGCCGCCGCGCCCACCTCACCCCACGCACCCCAGCCGATCGTCGCCGCCGGGAGGCCCTGGGCGCGGCGCCACGCGACCAGCGCGTCGGCCCACGCGTTCGCTGTCGCGTACGCCGCCTGGCCCGGCGAGCCGAACAACGCTGCCGCCGACGAATACACCAGCCACCAGTCGAGGTCGTGTCCGGCCGTCGCCTCGTGCAGGCGCCAGGCACCCAGTGCCTTCGGGCGCCAGACGGCCTCGATCGCGTCGGCGTCGAGGCCGATCGCGGCGCCGTCGGCCAGGACGCCGGCGGCGTGCAGCACCCCGCGCAGCGGCACGCCCCCTTCGACGGCCACCGCGACCAGGGTCTCGGCCGTGCCCGGCGCGGCGATGTCGCCCGGTACCACCCGGACGTCGGCACCCAGCTCGCCGAGCCCGGGATCGGCGGCGTGCCTGCTGTTCAGCACCAGCCGCGTCGCGCCGCGCGCGGCCAGCCACTTCGCCGCCGCCAGGCCGAGGCCGCCGAGGCCGCCGGTGATGACGTACGCGCCGTCGCGGACCGGCTCCCGCAACGGGTCACCCGGAGCGGGCCGGACCAGCCGCCGCGCGTACCGCACGCCGCCGCGCCAGGCGATTTCGTCGTCCGGCCCGTCCGCGCGGACCTCGTCCCGCAGCCGGTCGGTCCCGTCGACGTGGCTCACCCGCAGTTCGGGGTGCTCGAACGCCAGCACGCGCACGAGCCCGCGCAGCGCGGCGAGCCCGGGATCGCCCCGCTCCCCCGGCTCGACGGCGTGCGCACCCGTGCTCACCAGCCACAACCTCGGCGCCACCGGCAGTTCGGCCAGTTCGGCGACGACGCCGGACAGCGTCTCGACCAGCCGTGCGCCGCGCGCGGGATCGGGCTCGCCCGCGCCGCCGAGCAGGGCGAGGACCGCGGCCGGTTCCCCGTCGCGCAGGAGTTTCGCGAGTTCGGGGCGGTCGCCGAGGCGGGCGGTCCGGACGTCTTCACCCGCGAACTCCCGGTCGTCATCGGACAGCACGATCCACCGGTGTGCGCGGGGGCGCCCCCCGTTTTCCACTCTACCGGCCGGCACCGACAATTCCGGTGCCGCGGGCAGCGGCACCGGCTGCCAGGCCGCCTCGAACAGCAGCCGTGGCAACGCCGCGTCGCGGAAGGGGCGGCAGTAGACGTCACGGAACTCGACCAGGACGACGTCGGCGTCGTCGACCAGCTGAACGCTGCCGAGCACGCCGTCGCCGGACTCCTGGAGCACGGCGTCCACCCGCACGCCGCGGCGCGGATCGCCGGCGACCACGACTTCGCCCACGCTGAGCGGCAGGTACAGGGCGTCCGCCTCGCCGACGGCCGCGGCCAGCGCGTGCAGGCAGGCGTCGGCGAGCGCCGGGTGCAGCACGTACGCGGGATGGTCGCTTTCCGGCTGCGCGATCGACGCCGACGCGCGGCCGGGCGCGGCGACCACGCGACGCAGGCCGCGGAAGGCCGGCCCGTACGACTGCCCCAGCTCGGCCAGCGCCCGGTAGACGTCGACCTGCTCCCCGGCGGTTTCCCCGAACGGCGCCGACGGCGTGCCGCCGGTGCCGATCCTCGCGGTGGCGTGCCGGACCCACGACCCGGCTCGCGTGTGGACGCTCAGCTCGGTCCCGCGCAGCGTCGTCGTCACCTCGGTGTGCTCGCCGAGCGGAAGGACCTCCCGCAGTTCGAGGTTCTGGACGCGGCCGCCCGGACCGGCGGCCGCGAGCGCGAGTTCGAGGAAACCGGTGGCCGGGAACACCGGGACGTCCCGGACGGTGTGGTCGGCCAGCCACGGCAGCGCGGCGGTGCCGATGTCACCGCGCCACAGGTGGCCGCCGCCGGGGTCCTCGATGTGCACGCCCAGCAGCGGGTGCGTCCCGCCGGCGCGGACGGTCCGGCGCGGCCAGAAGCGCTCGTGCCGCCAGACCGGGCCGGGCAGCTCGACCGGCGGTGTCTGCGGGCGGCCGGCCAGCACGCCCGGCCTGCCCAGCACGTGCAGCCGGGCGAGGCTGGTCAGGAACGCCGTCCGCTCGTCGACCCGGCGGCTCGCCGACGGCAGCCCGAGCACGCCGGACTGCTCGATCGCGGCCAGGGCCACGGGGTGCGGCGAGATTTCGACGAAGACGGCGTGCCCGTCGGCGGCCGCCGCGGCCAGCGCCTGGCTGAACCGCACCGGGCGGCGCAGGTTCGCCGCCCAGTACTCGACGTCGAAGGTGGGCGGAGCGTCGGAAACGCTGCTGTAGCAACGGATTTCGGGCGCCGTCGGAGTCAGCCCCGCGATCGCGGCGCGGAACGGGCCGAGCACCGGCTCGACGGCGGCGGAGTGCCCGGCCCCGCCGACCGGCAGCCGCCGGGCGAGCCTGCCGAGACCTTCGGCGTGCGCCACCACGGCCTCGACGCTCTCGGCGGTCCCGCTGACCGTGCACTGGGTCGGCGAGGCGTAGACGGCGATGGTGACGTCGGGGAACGCCGCGAGCTCGGCCGGCGTGAGTTCGACGACGGCCATCGCCCCACCCCCGCGTTCGTCGAGTCCGGCGAGCAGCCGGGCGCGGGCGGCCATGACCTTGAGCCCGCCGGCGACGTCGAGCGCCCCGGCCACGACGGCGGCGGCGACCTCGCCCATCGAGTGCCCGAGCACGGCGGCGGGGACGACATGGTGAGCCCGCCAGAGCGCGGCGAGGGCGAGCTGCATCCCGAACAGGGCGAGCTGGGTGGCGGCGAGGTCGGGAAGGTCGTGCTCGAGGGCTTCGCGCAGCGAGAACCCGGCTTCGGTGCGGAAGACGGGATCGAGGGCGTCGATTTCGGCCCGGAAGGCGGGTTCGGAGCGAAGCAGCAGGCGCCCCATCCCGGACCACTGCGAGCCATAGCCGGAGAAAACGAAGACGACCCCGGCCGCACCCAAGCGCCCCAAGGTGGCCTTCGGTGCATCCAACGCACCCAAGGCGGCCTTCGGTGCATCCAACGCACCCAAGGTGGCCTTCGGTGCGTTGAGCGCACCCAAGGCCACATTGGGGCGCTCCACGCCGGCGGCCAGGGCTCGCAGCGCCTCGGCCACTTCGTCCCGGCTCTCGCCGACCACCGCGCCGCGCACCGGCAGGTGCTCCCGCCGGTGCGCCAGCGTCGCCGCGACCGCGGCCAGTGGCACCTCACTCTCCCCGAGCCAGTCCGCCAGCTCGCCCGCCCGCGCCCGCAGCACGTCCGCCGACCGGGCCGACAGCGCGAACACCTGCGGGCCACCCGCACCGGCCCGGGGCGGGAAGGCCGCCGCCGGCCACTCCTCCAGCACGACGTGCGCGTTCGTCCCGCCGAACCCGAACGCCGACACCCCGGCCCGCGCCGTCCCCGAATAACGCGGCCAGTCCGTCCCTTTCGCCACCACCCGCAACGCCGTGAAGTCGATGTGCGGGTTCGGCTCGTGGAAGTGCAGGCTCGGCGGCACCCGCCGGTGCGTCATCGCCAGGACCACTTTGACCAGCCCCGTGATCCCGGCCGCGCCTTCGAGGTGGCCCAGGTTGCTCTTCACCGAACCGATCAGCAGCGGACGCCCGGGCGCCCGGCCGGTCCCGAGCACCGCCGCCAGCGCGCCCGCCTCCAGCGGGTCGCCCAGCGGTGTCCCGGTTCCGTGCGCCTCGACGTAGTCCACAGAGGACGGATCGACGCCGGCCGTCGCGTACGCGTCGCGCAGCAACCCCGCCTGGGCGTCGGGATTGGGCGCCGTCAGGCCGTTGGACCGGCCGTCGGAGTTCACCGCGCTGCCGCGGATCACCGCCAGCACACGGTCACCCCGCGCGGCCCGCAGCGGCTTCAGCACGACCACCCCGCAGCCCTCGCCGCGGGCGATCCCGTCGGCGGCGGCGTCGAACGGCTTGCACCGCCCGTCCCCGGCCAGCACCCCGGCCCGGTGGAACCCGGCGGTGATGCCCGGCGAGAGCAGGACGTTCACCCCGGCGACCAGCGCGAGCTCACTCTCGCCGCGGCGCAGGCTCTGCACCGCCTGGTGCACCGCGACCAGCGACGACGAGCACGCGGTGTCCAGGGTGAGACTGGGCCCGCGCAGGTCGAGCAGGTACGACAGCCGGTTCGCCGCGATGCTCGCCGCCGCGCCGGTGCCGGACCAGACGTCGACACCCGCGACGTCGGTCATCGTCAGCGAGCCGTACTCGGTGGCCGACAGCCCGACGAACACGCCGGTCCGGCTGCCGCGCAGGGTGGACGGCGGGATGCCCGCGTGCTCCAGCGCCGCCCACACCACCTCCAGGAGGATTCGCTGCTGCGGGTCCATCGCCGCGGCCTCGCGCGGGGTGATGCCGAAGAACCCCGCGTCGAACCCGGCGACGTCGGTGAGGAACCCGCCGCGCGACGGCACGCCGGCCAGGTCTTCGGCCGGGACGAAGGTCTCCCAGCGGCCTTCGGGGACGGCGCCGATGCCGTCGCCGCCGGAGTCGAGGAAGCGCCAGAACGCTTCCGGGGACTCGATTCCGCCCGGCAGGCGGCAGCCGAGGCCGACGACCGCGATCGGCTCACCGTCCTCGGGCAGTGGCACGGACACCGTCGCGGAATCCACATCGGACAGGTGATCGGCCAGCGCGGCGATCGTCGGGTACTGCCACACCAGGGTCGGCGGCAGCGGGCGGCCGGCGAACTCGCCGAGGTCGGCCGCCAGGATCGATGCGTCCCGTGAGGACAGTCCGGTCTCGTGCAGGGGCCGGTCGACGTCCCCGGTGCCGAGGCGCGCGATCAGCCAGGCGCGGATCGCCGCGGCGTCCGGCGCGCTCATCCGAGCCGCCGCGCGGTGAGCGCACCGTCCACGTAGGACCGGTGGCAGCGGGCGCGGCTGATCTTGCCGCTGGAGGTGCGCGGCACCTCGCCCGGGGCCAGGAAGACGACGTCGTGCAGGCGCAGGCCGTGTCCGGCCGACACCGCCGCCCGCAACGCCGCCGCGACCTCGACGAGGTCGGCGTCGGTGCCCTTCGCGCGTTCGAGGACGACGACCGCGGCTTCCCCGTCGTCGCCGCCGATCGCGAAGGCCGCGGCCGAGTGCGGCCGGACGGCCGGGTGTTCCTCGACGGTCTGCTCGATGTCCTGCGGGTAGTGGTTGCGGCCGTCGACGACGACCAGGTCCTTCAGCCGGCCCGTCACGAACAGCTCGCCGTCGAAGACGACGCCGAGGTCGCCGGTCGCCAGCCAGCCCTCCCCGGTGACCGGATCCAGCGGCGGCCTGCCGAAGGTGGCCACCGACTCCTCGGCCCGGCCCCAGTAGCCGCGGCCGACGTTCGGGCCGCTGACCCGGATTTCGCCGACCTCGCCCGGTTCGGCGGGCTCCCCGGTCACCGGGTCGGTGACGAGCACCCGCTGACCGACCGGGCGGCCGCACGAAACCAGCGTCGTGGCGGACGGGCCCGGGTCGGCCGGCACCGCGTGCCCGGCGGCCAGCCGGGCCCGGTCGAAGGTGACCTGCCGGGGCGGGCGCCCCGCGTCCGTCACCGAGACCAGCACGGTGGCCTCGGCCAGGCCGTAGGAGGACCGGTGCACCTCCGGCCGCAGCCCGCATTCCGCGAAGGCCGCGTGGAACTTGGCGATCGTGGCCGGCAGCACCGGTTCGCTGCCGTTGATCAGCGAGACGACCCGGCTCAGCTCGAGGTAGACCTTGTCGGCTTCGGTGACGCGGGACGCGCAATAGGCGTAGGCGAAGTTGGGGGCCGCGCTGATCGCGCCGGGGCTGGCCGAGAGCGCGCGCAGCCAGCGCACGGGCCGTTCGAGGAACGCCAGGGGGTCCATCAGGACCGCGGCCAGGCCGCCGGCCATCGGCGCGCCGATGCCGAGGATGAGGCCCATGTCGTGGAACAGCGGCAGCCAGCTGACCGCCGACGTCGTCCCGCTTTCGGCGCCGTAGGCGGCACACGCCTGGCGGGCGTTGGCGACGACGTTGCGGTGGGTCAGCACCACCCCGGCCGGCGAGCGCGTCGAGCCGGACGTGTACTGCAGGTACGCCGGGGCGTCCGGATCGGGCTCGGGCCAGTCACGCGCCGCGGCCGGCGGCACGGCGTCGACGTCGACCACCACCGGGTCGACCGGGGAACCGGCGAGGAACCGCGTGACCGCCTCGTGCTCCCCGGCCGTGGTCAGCACCACGCGCGGGCCGCAGTCCGCGAGCGCCGCGGCCAGCCGGCCCGCGTGCCCGGGCAGGCCCGGCGCGAACAACGGCACGGCGATCAACCCGGCCCGCAACGCACCGAGGAACGCGACGACGTAGTCCGCGGACTGCCCGGCCAGCACCGCCGCCCGCGCCCCCGGACCGGCCACTTCGGACAGCCGGGCCGCGACCGCGTCGACCCGCGTGTCGAGCTCGCGCCAGGTGAGCGTGACCGCCCGGCCGTCCGCGCCGTGGCGGTGGTCGAGGTGGGTCACGGCGATCCCGTCGCCGAGGCGGCGCGCCCAGAGCCCCAGCAGGGTCGCGAAGGACTCGCCGACGGCAGCGGGCGCACCGGTGCCGGGAACCGGCTGGGAAATGGTTTCCATGCATCCTCGCAGAGAGCGTTTACCGGCGCAGTGAATAACCGCGCCGATGCGGTTGTCAACGATTCAATCGTGGATACTCATGGCGAAACGGGTTACGGGACAGCACGTTTGTCACGCGGCGACGAGGTCTCGGCGGGGCGGGTGCCCGGGATGCGCACGGCCAGCAACGCGCCGGCGAACGTCAGCCCGGCCGCGGCGAGCAGGCCCGCGGTGTACCCGCCGGCCAGCGCGGCCCCCGCGGGAACGCCCGCCTCGAGCCGGATCGCGCGCACCGCCGTCAGCACCGCGCCGATCATCGCGACACCGAGCGCGCTCGACAGTTCCCGGGCCGCGGTGAGCAATCCCGACGCCGTGCCGGAATACCGCCGCGCCACCACGTCCAGCGCGTGCGACGTCATCGGGACGGTGAACGCCGAGCCCGCGCCGATCAGAACCATGCCCGGCACCCGCGGCCACAGCGCGGGGAGGTGGTTCACCGCGGCGAGGGCGAGCAGGCCCGCGCCGACCACGACCAGCCCGGCCGCCACCGTCCGAAGTGGACCGTGGCGGGCGGCGGCCGCCGGCACCAGCGGCGTCGCGGCCACGACCGCCACCGCGACCAGCACGAGGGGCAGCCCGGCGCCGGCCGGGCCGAGCCCGAGGAACTCCTGGTGCAGCAACGGGGTGAAGAAGAAGATCCCGGAGATCCCCAGTCCCCACAGCAGCTGCAGGCCGAGCGAGCCCAGGAACACCGGGTTCCCGGTCAGCGCCGCCGGGACCAGCCGGTCCCGCGCCCGCCGTTCCCGGACGAGGAACGCCACCCCGGACGCGATCCCCGCGGCCAGCAGGGGAATCCGCCACCGGGGTTCGGCCAGCGCGGTGGTGACCAGCACCAGGCTCGCCGTCACCAGGACCATCGCCGGCAGCGGTGGCGCGCGGGTGCCCGCGTCGCGTCCCGGCGGGACGGTGCCCGGCAGCAGGGCGAGCATCGCGGCCACGAACGGGAGGTTGACGTAGAAGATCCAGGGCCAGCCCCAGTATTCGCTCAGGACACCGCCGAGCGCGGGCCCGAGCGCCAGCGCGGCCGCCAGGCACGCCGTCCAGACCGCGGCGCCGGCCGTCCGGCCCCGCGCGTCGAGGTTCGTGCGCAGCAGGCTCAGCAGCCCCGGCACCAGGAACGCCGCCGCCACGCCCTGGAGCACCCGGGCGGCGACCAGCAGCCAGGCCGAGCCGGCCAGCCCACCCGCCGCCGCGCCGAAGCCGAACACCAGGAGGGCACCGGTCAGGGCCGGCCGCCGGCCCCAGCGGTCGACCAGCGCCCCCGCCACCGGCAGGAGCCCGGCGAACGGGAGCATGTACCCGAGCGCGATCCACGGCAGCGCCTCGACGGCCAGGCCGAGATCGCGGGCGATCGACGGCGCCCCCGCGGCGACGATCGTGTTGTCCAGCGTCGTCACGAACGCGCCGAGCGCGAGCACGACCAGGGTTCGCCGCTTCATCGCACGCTCCCGGCCGGCTCGCCGGTGACCACGGCCTTCCGGCCCGGGAACCACCAGTTCGCCGCGTCCAGCCGGGCCATCACCGCGGGGACGAGGACGCACCGGACCACGACGGCGTCCAGGAGCACGGCGACGGTCAGCCCGACCCCCGCCTCCCGCACCACCCGGGCGTCGACGAAGGCGAACGACACGAACACCAGCGCCATGATCAGCGCGGCCGCGGTGATGGTGCGGCCGGTCGCGGCGACGCCGTCGACGATGGCGGCGCGGGTGTCGCCGTGGCGGCGCCAGGCCTCCTGGATGCGGGCGATGAGGAAGACCTCGTAGTCCATCGACAGCCCGAACAGCCCGGCGAACAGGAACACGGGCAGGTAGGGCTCGATCGGGGCGCCGAAGGCGAACACCACCGCGCCGGTCGTCGCGGCCGCGGTCAGCAGGTTCATCAGCGCCGCGGTGAGCGGGATCAGCACGCTGCGGAACACCCAGGCCAGCAGCAGGATCGAGATCCCGACGACGGCGGCGAGGAACAGCGGCAGGCGGTCGGTGATCGCCGCGGAGAAGTCCGCACGGGCCGCGACGACCCCGCCGACGTGGGCGTCCGGGCTGCCGATGACCCGGGCCATCACCCGCGTCGAGGCGAGCAGCTCGCCGGTCGCCGGATCGCTCGGCGCCGTCCGCGGGATCACCTCGAGCAGCCAGACACCGCCGGGCAGGGCGGCAGGCGGGGCGACGCCGGCGCTCGCGAGCAGCGCTTCTCGCAGCTCGCCGACCGCGTCGCCGCCCCCGGTCCCGACCACCAGCAACGGCGCGTCGGCGCCCGGCCCGAAGCCTTCTTCCAGCAGTTCGGCGGCGGTCCGCGTGACGCTGCCGGGCGGGTCGAGCGCGGCGTCCGGCACGCCGAGCCGCAGCCCGGTCATCGGCAGTGCGAGCACGGCCACGACCAGCACGGCGGCGAGCGTGTACGGGCCGGGGCGCGCGGTCACCGAGCGGGCGAGCCGCGCCCACCCGGCGACGCCGGCCTCCGGGCGCAGGCTCATCCGGTGGGCGAGGAGACGCAGCAGCGCGGGCAGCAGGGTCAGCGCGGCGAACGCGGTCAGCAGCACGGAGACGGCGGCGGCGACCGCGATCCCGTCGAGGAACGGCATGCCGACGGTGAACATCCCGGCGAGCGAAACGCAGACTGTGACGCCGGCGAAGACCACGCTGCGGCCGGAGGTCGCGGCCGCGACGGCCAGCGCCGCCGCCGGTTCGGCGCCGTCGCGGCGGCCCTGCCGGTAGCGGGTGAGCACGAACAGCGCGTAGTCGACGCCGACGCCGAGCCCGAGCAGCGCGGCGATCTCGGTGCCGATCTCCGGCACGGTCATGACGTGCGACACCAGCGTCACGGCGGCCAGCGCGCAGCCGACCGAGACCGCGGCGGTGAGGACCGGGAGCAGGACGCAGGCCAGCGAGCCGAAGGCGACCAACAGCACCACGGCCGCGGCGAGCAGGCCGATCCCGGCGTTGCCGAGGTCGGGCGCGGCGGCGGTCATCGCGGCGAGCTCGCCGGACGCCCCGGCGGTGAGGCCGTCGGCGTCGCGGACGACCGCGGCGAGCGCGTCGGCCGTCCCCTGGCCGAGGTCGGCGGCCGGCGCGTCGAAGCGCACGGTGAGCACCGCAGTCCGCCGATCGGCGGACACCTGCCCGGGCGGCGGGTCGACGGACACGACGTGCGGCACCGCCGCCAGCCGCGCGGCGAGCGCGTCGAGCCGGGCGCGGCCCGTGCCGCTGTCGACCGGGCCGTCCGGCGAGCGGACGACGACGCGTTCCCCCGCGCCGCCGGCCCCGGTGGCACGCAGCAGGTTCGCCGCCGCGGTGCTGTCGGCGGCGGGCAGGTCCACCGTGTCGCGGAAGGCCGGGCCGGCGTGCAGCGCGGCGGCGCCGAGCCCGCCCAGCGCCACCAGCCACAGCACGATGACGACGCCGGCCCGGCGGAAACACCAGGAAACGAGCGCCGTCATCGGTGTTCTCCTCCCGCCTGCCGGTTGATCACGCTAACAACGAGGAGCGGCGCGAAGATACCGTCCCGGCTCACAAATCGGATTCCGGAAACCTTTGCCCCGGTTAGTGTTCCCGGGTTTGTCCGGCAGGTGACAAACAGCGGTGCGGCCGTTGGTCCCGGCGTGACAGAACCCGCTCCCGGCGCAGGGCCGGCGGTTGCCAAGTCCGATCCCGTGTGAGTACATGACGTCCGCGCCGACGACGGCGCGAACTCTCCACGAGGCGCGGCAAGGGGTGTGAGCCATGACCCGGACGATCACGCAGGCGACGATCCCGCAGCCGCGGGGCACCGGCCGCGCGCGGCAGCTGTGGTGCTCGCTGCCGACGGAGCTCGCGCGCCGGTTCCGGCCGCACGCCGACCCGCTCACCCAGCGCATCCTCGAAGAGATCCAGCGGGCCGTGCCCGAGTACGCCAAGCCCCTCGAAGGCGAGTTCGGCAGGATGATCGTGCTGGCGATCGAGCAGGCGGTCCTCAGCTGCATCGACAGCATCGAGGACCTGGCGTCCACACAGGACAACTGGGCGAAGCTGTTCGTGGAGGTCGGCAAGCGCGTGCACCACGACGGCGGCAGCCTCAATTCCCTGCAGGCCGCCTACCGCGCGGGCGGCCGCGCGGCATGGCGCTACGTGGCCGAGCTGGGCCAGGCCCACCGCTTCCCGGCGGCGGTGCTCTGCATCGGCGCGGAGGCGATTTTCGCCTACGTGGAAGAGATTTCCTCCTATTCGGTCGAGGGCTACACATTGGCGCAGGCGATGGCGACAGGCACGCTCGAACGACGGCGGCGCCGGCTGCTCGAACTGCTGCTGGCCACCCCGCCGTCCTCGCCGGCCGCGCTGGCGACGATGGCCAAGGCGGCGCAGTGGACGATGCCGGAGCAGGTCACGGTCGTCGCCCTCGACCCGCGGACCGACCAGCACCCGCCGCCGACCCCGCAGCTCGCCACCGACGTGCTCCTGGACCTCGACGGCCCGGAGCCGTGCCTGCTGACCCCGAACCCGGACCGGGACCTGCGCGGCCTCGAAGGCCGTCTGCCGGGCTGGCGCGCGGCGGTCGGCCCCCGGGTCCGCCCGGCGGAGGCGGCGACGTCGTTGCTGTGGGCCCGCCGCACGCTCGACCTGGTCCGCCGCGGCCTGGCCGGCGACAGCGCGGTCACGCACACGGACGACCATCTGGCGACGCACTGGCTGCTGATCGACCCGTTCCTGCTGGACGAGCTGTCGGCGAAGGCGCTGGCGCCGTTCGCGGGCCTGACGGTGAAGCAGCAGACGCGGTTGTCGGAGACGTTGCTGAGCTGGCTGGAGCACAACGGGAACACGCCGGAGATCGCGCAGGCCCTGCGGATCCACCCCCAGACGGTCCGGTACCGCGTGAGCCAGCTGAGCGACCTGTTCGGCGACCGGCTGGCGGACCCGGCGAAGCGGCTGGAGATCCAGATGGCCCTGCGCGCCCACCACCTGCTGGGCACCCGCCCGGCCACAGGCGAACGCTGACCGGCCCGGGAGCGCCTCCCGGGCTTCGGCCGGTGTCGCACCCACCGCCGGACCCGGCTGACACCGGCGGCGCGGTCGGCTAGGGTTCTTCCCAGGCTGTTAGCGCTAACAGTCGGTTGGAGGATCCCCGCATGACCGCGCTCGAACTCACCCGGGAGTTGTTCGGCCAGACCGACGGCACCGACGTCCACCGGTACACGCTGGGGCGGCCCGGCGGGCCCGTCGTGCGCGTGCTCGACTACGGCGGCGTGCTGCAGTCGTTCGAAGCGCCGGACCGCGACGGGCGGCCCGGCAACGTCGTCCTCGGCTTCGCCGGCCTCGGCTCCTACGTCGCCAACAACCGGCCCGGCGCGGACCGCGTCTTCCTCGGCGCGGTGATCGGGCGGTACGCCAACCGGATCGCCGGCGGCACCTTCACCCTCGACGGCGTCCGGTACCGGGTGCCCCTGAACAACGGCAAGAACAGCCTGCACGGCGGCCCCGCCGGCTTCGACACGCGGATCTGGGCGGCGACCGAAATCCGCGACGACGACGGCGTCGCGGTGCGGCTCTCCCTGGTCAGCCCGGACGGCGACCAGGGCTACCCCGGCCGGCTCGCCACCGAGGTCACCTACCGCCTCGACGCGCGCGACCGGCTGCGCATCACCTACCGGGCGACCACCGACGCGCCGACCGTCGTCAACCTCACCAACCACACCTACTGGAACCTGGCCGGCGAAGGAACCGGCGACGTCCACGAGCACCGGCTGGAGATCGCCGCGAGCCGGTTCTGCCCCACCGGCGACGACCTCATCCCGGCCGGCGACCCGGCCCCGGTCGAGGGCACGCCGTTCGACTTCCGCCGACCGGCGGCGATCGGCGCCCGCATCGGCGAGCCCGATCCCCAGCTCGTGATCGGCCAGGGCTACGACCACAACTGGGTGCTCGACGCCGGCTCGCCGTTCGCCGCCCGCGTGTGGGACCCGGCGTCCGGCCGGCTGCTGACGATGTGGACGACCGAACCGGGCCTCCAGTTCTACTCGGGCAACTACCTCACCGCGGCCCTGACCGGCACCGGCGGCCGCCCGTACCACCGCGGCGCCGGTTTCGCGCTGGAGGCGCAGCACTTCCCTGACTCCCCCAACCGCCCCGGCTTCCCCAGCACGGTGCTCCGGCCCGGCGAGGTCTACCACCAGGAGACGGTGTACGCGCTGACCACCGCGGACGAGCCGCCCGTGGCGTGAGCGACAATCACGCGGCGGACGCCGACGACCGCCGTTACCCTCGCCGGTCATGGGAGATCTTTCCGCCGTCGCCGGGGACCTCGCCCCCACCGGCACCCTGCGCGCCGCCGTCAACCTCGGCAATCCCGTGCTCGCGCACGGCACGCCGGCGGACCCGGGCGGGGTCACGGTCGACCTCGCGCGCGAAGTGGCGGCGCGCCTGGACGTTCCCGTGCGGTTCCACTGCTTCGACGCAGCCCGGAAGTCGTTCGAGGCACTGACCTCGGGCGCGGCCGACCTCGGCTTCCTGGCGATCGAACCTGCCCGCGCGGACCGGGTGGCGTTCACCCCGCCGTACGTCGTCATCGAAGGCGTGTACGTCGTGCCGGACGGCTCGCCGTTCGCCACGACGGCCGACGTCGACCGGCCGGACGTCCGGATCGGCGTCAAGGAGGGCTCCGCGTACGACCTGTATCTGACGCGGACCGTGCAGCACGCCACGATCGTGCGCGGCGAGGACGGCGTGACGGCGTTCGAGGCGCAGGGCCTGGAGGTGGCCGCCGGGATCCGCCAGCCGATGACCGCCTACGCCGCCGCCCATCCGGGCACCCGGGTGCTGCCCGGGCGTTTCATGGAGATCCGGCAGGCGGTCTGCACCACCCCGGACCGCCGTCCGGAGACCATCGCGTTCCTGAACGACCTGGTCGAGGAGCTGAAGGCGACCGGGTTCGTCGCCGACGCGCTGCGCCGCGCGAACCAGGACGCCACGGTCGCCCCGCCCGCCTGACGACGCTATTTGCCGGTCACGCCGTCGACCAGCTCGCGGCCGACGTCGAGGTGCCCGGCGTGCCGGGCGAAGCTCTGCACCAGGTGGCACATGATCCACGCGAACGTCGGGTGCTCTTCGGCACCGCCGCGGCGAGTGGTGCGGACGGCCCGCGCGTCCAGCGAGGTGACTGCGGCGAGCCGGGCGCAGTGTTCGCGCTCCGCCAGGAAGAAGGCGGTGATGTCCGCCGAGGGTTCCGCCGGCGCGACGAACCACTCCTGCTCGGCGGTGCGGGGCCAGGAGCAGTCGACGTCCTCCCCGGCGAACAGGTACCGGATCCAGAAGCGTTCGGTGCAGGCGAGGTGTTTGACCATGCCCAGCGGCGTCCAGCCCGAAGGCAGCACACTCCGGCGCAGATCACGTTCGGAGAGACCGTCGAGCTTGCGCAGGACGACGGCGGCGTTGTGGTCGAGGTAGCCCAGCAGCAGCGCGCGCGGATCGGCCAGCGTAGGCGGGGGTTCGGGCGTCTCGACCATGATCGAAAAGGTAGTGGGCGGCCACTCGGGGCGAAGGGTTCCCACGCCCTCACGAACGCGTGACCGGCGGCAGCGGGCCGACCTGATCGGGCAGGGAAGAACGTGACAGTTAGCGGACAACTCCGCTCGACGGCCCGCGCGGGCCGGGCGCTGGGCACGTTCGCCCCGGGATGATGGCCCGGTGACGGAGAACTCCGCTTCGGGCCGGTTCACCGGACCGGTGTTCCAGGCCGGGACGGTATGGGGTGACGTGCACGTCGGCGGGTTCGGTCCGGTGCGCAGCCACTACCTCAGCCGTGTCGAGTCCTTCGCGCCCCCGTGCCTGGAGGATCGCGAGGAAGAACGCGCCGAACTGGCCCGGTTCTGCACCGACCCCGCCACCGAAGGTGCGTACGCCTGGTGGCGGGCCGAGGCGTGGTCGGGAAAGTCGGCACTGCTGGCGACCTTCGTGCTGAATCCGCCACCCGGGGTCGAACTCGTCGCGTTCTTCATCACCGGGAGCCAGCCGGACCAGAGCGATCGCCGGGCGTTCGTCGACAACCTGCTCGAGCAGCTCTGCGCACTGCGGGGAACGCCGCTTCCGCCGTCGACCGACGCGACCCGCGAGGCGCAGCTGCGGGGTCTGCTCGCCGAAGCCGCCGGGGACTGCCGCGAGCGCGGTGTGCAGTTCGCGCTCGTCGTGGACGGGCTGGACGAGGACCGCGGTCTGGACGGCAGCCCCGACGCCCACAGCATCGCGGCCCTGCTCCCGGCGCGTCCACCGGCGGGGATGCGCGTGATCGTGTCCGGGCGGAGCAGCAGGCCCTTGCCCGGCGACGTCCCCGACGACCACCCCCTGCGCGAGCCGGCGATCATCCGCCCGCTCGCCCCGTCCGCGAAGGCCGGTGCCGTGCGCGAAGCCAAAGAACGCGATCTGAACCGTCTTCTCCGCGGCTCCCCGTGCGAGCAGGACGTTCTCGGCCTGATCACCGCGGCGGCCGGCGGTCTCACCACGCCGGACCTGGTCGCCTTGACCGGCGCCATCGACTGGGAGATCGACGACTGCCTGCACACGGCGACCGGACGCAGCTTCGCCTGCCGTCCCCCGGAGCGTCCCGGGCTCACCGACGAAGTCCACGTCTTGGCGCACGAGCAGCTCCTGGTCACCGCGCGGGCGAAGCTGGGTTCCCGGCTCGCGGGCTACCGGCAGCGCCTGCACGACTGGGCAGACGGCTACGCGGCCAGGGGATGGCCGCCGGACACGCCCGAGTACCTCCTGCGGGGCTACTTCTCGATGCTTCTGGCCGAGCAGGACCTGCCCCGCATGCTCGCCTGCGCCACGGATCCCCGTCGCCACCGGCTCGCCCTGGTCCGGGCCGGCGGTGACGGTGCCGCACTTGGCGAGATCACCGCGACGCAGAACCTCGTCCTCGCTTCGGCGCAGCCGGACCTCGTCGCTCTCGCCCGGCTCGCGGTCCACCGCGTGCACCTGCTCCGGGGCAACAGCAGGGTGCCGGCGTCGCTGCCGTCAGGCTGGGCCTTCCTCGGCCGGCTGGACCGGGCGGAGGCGATGATCGAGGCCATCAGGCACCCGTACGACCGCATCGATGCCCTGGTCGCCACCGCGGTGGTGTGTCACAGCAAGGGCGAATCCCGGCAGGCAGCCCGCTTGTTCGATCAGGCGGAGGAACACGCGGCCGTGCTCAACCAGTTCTTCGGAGCCGGTTCGGTGCTTTCACTGGCCGAGGCCGCCGCGGACGCCGGCGACCACGACCGGGCGCGACGCGTGGTCGAGCTCGTCCAACAGTCCAACGAACGCGCGGAGGCGCTCGCGCTCATGGCCCGCGCCGTCGCATCGGACACGCCGGCCAGAGCTGAGGCGCTCCTGGCCGAAGCGGCGGAACTGCGCCAAGGCGACAAACCGTCCGGCTGCGCCGAAGCATTCGGCGCGGTGGCCGCCGCCGCCGCGAAGCTGGGCCAGCCGGCGCGCGCCGCGGCACGGCTGGACGACGCGGAAGCCGCGCTCGAGGCGGGCCGTTCGTCCGGAAGGACCGTTTTCGCCGGTTCGGTGGCCGAGTACGCCGCTCTCGCCGACGACGACGAGCGTGCCCTGCGTATCCTGGATTCGGTGGCGGACCGGGACCACCGTGAGCGGTGGCTCCGGCGGATCATCCGGATCACGGCCGGACGGGATCGGCAACGCGCGGAAGCCATCGCCCGGACGACCTCGGCACCCTCGTTGCTGTGCGTCCGGCTGGCGGCAGCCGCTTCGTCGATCCGGCACAAGGACCCGGCCCAGGCGTCCCGGCTGAGCGCCGAGGCGCTCGACGCCGCTCTACGGGTGGAAGATCCCGCGCAACGGCGTGCGGCCCTGATCGCGGTCGCCCCGGCGATCGCGGAAACCGGGGACCCGCATCGCGCGGTGACCATCACGCGGGAGTACGCCACTCTGGCCATGGACGTGACCGCGGTCTTCGCCGTGGCGGCAGCTCTTCTGCGCGCCGGCGAACTCGACGAAGCCGGTGAACTCCTGGAGCTGACCGAGCAGGTGGCCCGCCGGACGGACGGCGAGTACGACCAGCGCATCTCCGTGCTGTGGGTCAGAACCATGGCCGACCACGAAGATTTCGACCGGGCGGAGCGTCAAGCCGCCCTCTTGACCGACGCCACGGCCCGGGCATCCGCCTGGGCCGCCATCACCGAAGGCGCGGTGACGGCGGGCGACCTCGACCGTGCCGAGCGGGCGCTGTCCCGCATCGCCGACCCGGGGCTGGAATGGCGGCCGCGGCAGGACGTGATCCGGGCCCTCCTGGCAGCCGGCCTGCCGGACCGCGCGCGAGCCGTCGCGCGGAACGCGGACGATCCCCGGGAACGCGCGCACGCGGTGCTGCTGGTGGCGAAGCTGACGCACGACGGTGCGCTGCTCGACGAAGCCCAGCGCCTCGCCGAGGCGCAGTTCGCCCCCCTCGAGGCGATGACGTACCTCGAAGAATTGATCGCGGTCGTCGCGGACTGGGGCGACCGCGACCGCACGATTGCCCTGATCGACCGCCTCCGGCCTCTCGCGCAAGCGATCAGCGAAGACCCAGACGACGCGTCCGCGCCGGGGGCCACGGAGGTACAGCGCGTCCTGAAGCTCTGCTCGGGCCGAATCCGAAGCCTGACCGACGTCGGCCAACACGTCTCGACGTGGGGAACGATCATGCGGCACTGGGCACGCACAACAGCGACCTCCGCGGTTCCCGGCCGTTTCCCCATGCCCGACACCCGGGGACTGTCCCCGGCGCGGGCGGTGGCGAAGCAGCTGGCCGAGCACGACTGGGCCTACGTCGTCGAGGACCTCGTCGACATCTGCCCCGACGCCTACCCGGCGATCATCGCCGAACTCGACAAGCTCGCCATCGGCTGAGCACGCGGCGTATTGCCCCCTTGTCGTCGCCGTCATCGGTGCGACATCGCGTCTTCTCGACGGTCGCAACGAGTGCTACGTTCCAGGGAGGGGGCGGTCGAGGCAGAGGAGCTCGCGATGAGGCTTACTCCCAGCGCTCACACCGACTCGTTCTGCCGCGACCGGCTGCCGCCCGGCGAGCAGTGGCCGCGGCTCGTGTTCGACCTGCCGGAGCTGCGCTACCCCGACCGGCTCAACGCCGCGACGGCGTTGCTCGACGACACCGTCGCCCGCCTCGGCCCGGAGCGGCCCTGCCTGCGCTCGCCGCACGAGACGTGGAGCTACGGCGACGTCCTGGCGCGCGCCAACCGGATCGCCCACGTGCTCACCGCCGAGCTCGGGGTGGTGCCGGGCAACCGCGTGCTGCTGCGCGGCACCAACACGCCGTGGCTCGCGGCGTGCTGGCTCGGCGTCCTCAAGGCCGGAGCCGTCGCCGTGACGACCATGCCGATGCTGCGCCGCGGCGAGCTCGCCAAGATCACCGACCGGGCGCGGCCCACGGTGGCCCTGTGTGACGAGCACCTGCTCGACGAGCTGCCGCCCGGGCTACCCGTGGTGTCCTACGGCGCCGCGTCCAATCACACCGGGCTGGCCGAACGCTGCGCCCGGCATCCGGTGACGTTCGCCGACGTGCCGACGGCCGCCGACGACGTCGCCCTGCTCGCCTTCACCTCCGGCACGACCGGGACACCGAAGGCCACCATGCACTTCCACCGCGACCTGCTCGCCATCGCCGACACGTTCTCCCGGCACGTCGTCCGGCCCACCCCGGACGACCTCTTCTGCGGCACCCCGCCGCTGGCCTTCACCTTCGGCCTGGGCGGCCTCCTGGTGTTCCCGCTGCGCGCCGGCGCCTCGGTGCTCCTGGTGGAACGCGCAACCCCCAAGGAGCTGGCCTCCATCGTCGCCGAGCACGGCGTGACAGTGCTGTTCACCGCGCCGACCGCCTACCGCGCGATCCTCGGCTCCGGCGACGGGCCCCTGCTGGCCGGGATCCGCCGCGCCGTCTCCGCCGGCGAAGCACTGCCCGCCGCCGTCGCCGAGCAGTACCGCGACACCGTCGGATCGCCGTTGATCGACGGCATCGGCAGCACGGAGATGCTGCACGTGTTCATCTCCGCGGCCGGCGACGACGCCCGCCCCGGCCGGACCGGCAAGGTCGTCCCCGGCTTCCGCGCCGCCGTCCTCGACCTCGACGGCCACCCGGTCCCGGACGGCAGGCCTGGACTGCTCGCCGTCCAGGGCCCCACCGGCTGCCGCTACCTCGACGACCCGCGGCAGACCGACTACGTCCGCGACGGCTGGAACATCACCGGCGACACCTACGTGCGCGAACCCGACGGCTACTTCCGGTTCGTGGCGCGCAGCGACGACATGATCGTCTCTTCCGGTTACAACATCGCGGCTCCCGAGGTCGAAGAAGTGCTCCTGACACACCCGGACGTCGAGGAGTGCGCGGTCGTGGGCACGCCCGACCCGGATCGGGGCGCGGTCGTGACCGCCTTCGTCGTGCTCCGGCCCGGCGTCGCCCCGGGCCCGGACGTCGTGCGCGCCCTGCAGGAGCACGCCAAAGCCGCGGCCGCGCCGTACAAGTACCCGCGCCGGGTGCGCTTCCTCGACGCCTTGCCGCGCAATGCCAGCGGCAAGCTGCAGCGATACCTGCTGCGCGAGCGCTGACGGGGGTGACGGGCCCGCTGCCGAGGTGGGGTGGCGGTGGGCCCGTCACGTCTGAGAGAGGACATGGCACAAGCCTAGCCGAGGATTCGAACACATGTTCAGGGCCATTCAGGTGTTTTCCAACTACGAAACGTCACCACAGCGCCGACTTTCCCCGCCGCCGCAACACTTCCGGGTGACATATAGTCCTCTGTGGACACTGCTGGACCACGGCAAACGAGACACGACCGCAGCGCGCGACGTCGTCACCCGGCCCGCCGGCCGAGCCAGGCCGGTGCCTCCGATTCCCTGCCGCCACCGGTAAAACTCCACACACCGCCCTGACCTGCGCCGAGGACCATCACCCTGGCGCGCCGCCGAGGCGGTGACAACCCCCGCGACCCGACCCCATAAAGTCTTCGCGCAGCCATCGGAGGTGACCACCCGCGTGCCCGACGTCGACTACTACGAGGTGCTCGGCCTCCGCCGGGACGCCACGGCGGCCGACGTCAAGACGGCCTACCGCAGGCTGGCCAAGACCATGCACCCGGACGGCGGCGGCACGGTCGGCACGTTCCGGCTCCTGCGCGAGGCCTACGAGGTCCTGGGCGACCCGGTGGCCCGCGCGCGGTACGACGCCGGCGGCGCGGCCGTGGTCCCCGTGCCGGTCCGGCCCCGGCCGCGGCGGCGGTTCGGCGACGAGCCCGGGTTCGTCCCCGACCTGCCCGAGCTGGACGCCGAAGACCTGAACTGGTGGCACTTCGCCGGCGAGGACACCCGGATGCGCCACGGCCGCCGGCGCGGGCCCGGGCACACGCCGGTGGTCGTCGCGGTCGCCGGGATGGTACTGGTGCTCCTGCCGCTGGTCACCGGCGTCGGGTTCAGCACGCCGGTGCTCATCGTCTGGCTGCTGCTCACCGCCGGCACCGCGCTGCTGGTCCAGCGGCTGGCGCGCGGGTACCTGCGGGCCGCGAAGGCACGCGAGGCGTACGCCGAGGAGTTCGGCGGCCGCACGGTGTTCGGCGCGCCCGGCACCGAGCGCGACGAGCTGGCCGAGCGGCTCACCGCCGACCTGCTCGAGGGCTACCTGACCCGGCTGCCCGGCGCCCGCATCTTCCACGGGCTCGCCTGGCCGGGCTCGGTGTTCGCCGACGTCGACCACGCGGTCCTGTGCGGCAAGCGGCTGGTGCTCATCGAGTCGAAGCTGTGGCTGCCGGGCCACTACGAGACGGCCGAGGACGGCAGGCTGCTGCGCAACGGCCGCCCGTTCCGCGGCGGCGGCAGCCGGCTGGCGGAAAGCCTGGCGGCCTACCGCGACCTGCTCCCGGGCGTGGCACTGCGGGGCGTGATGATCGTGTACCCGAGCCGCAGCGGCGAACTGACCACGGCGGACCCGGGCGACCTGCCGGTCGCGCCGATGACCCCGGAGGAGTTCCTCCACGAGATCGGCGAATGGCTCGCCGCCGATCCGTCCACAGTGGACCACGAGACGCTGCGGACGATGCGCGACCAGGTCGTCGGCGGGGGCGGCCGGGCGGCCTGAGCCCGGATCCCGGTTCCGCGCGAAGCGACCGGCTGCCACACTCACGAGTCGTGCGCGCGCTGATCTTCGACTTCGACGGGCTGCTGGTGGACACCGAGGCCTCGGCCTTCCGCGCGTGGCGGCAGGTGCTGGCCGAGTACGGCGCCGACCTGCCGCTGCCGGCCTGGCAGGCGGTGATCGGCGGGCAGTCGAGCGTCGCAGCCGTGCTGACCCACCTGGAAGCCGCGATCGGGGCGGTCGACCGCGAGGCCGTCGTCGCGCGGTGGCGGGAGAAGCACCTGACCGCAGCCTCCCGCCTGCCGCTCCGGGACGGCGTCGGCGAGTTCCTCGAGGCCGCGCGGGCCGGCGGGCTGCGGCTCGCCGTCGCCTCGGGCGCGACGCGCGACTGGGTCGGCGAGCACCTGGAGCGGGTCGGGGTGAGCGGCCACTTCGCGGTCGTGTCCGCCTTGGACGGGCACCGGCCCAAGCCCGCGCCGGACGTCTACCTGGCCGCGCTCGACGCACTCGGGGTGCCCGCCGCCGACGCCGTGGCCTTCGAGGACAGTCCGACCGGCGTCGCCGCCGCGGTCGCGGCCGGGCTGCGCTGTGTCGCCGTGCCGAACGAGGTGACGTCCGGGTTGGCCTTCCCGGGCGCGGAGCGGGTGTTGCGGTCGTTCGTCGCGCTCACACCGGGCGAAATCACCCACGATCGATCAAAAGGCCACAGACATTGACAGGCCGATGGCCTCAATGTGAAGCTCATCGACCAGGACCGAACAGGCTGCGACACTGGGGGACAGATGTCGGGAGTGATGGGGCGCCGCGCCTATGCGGATCGCGCTTTCCTGTCGTGACCTCGCCGCCGACCGGGTGCTCGGCGACGGCGCACGGGTCTTCGCGCGAGCCCGCGAAGCGGCCGAGGCCGGCCATCGCGTCTTCCTGGTCGCCGAGGAGCTGCCACCGTCGCGGAAGGACGATCGCGTCGAGTGGGTCCCAACCGCGCCCGCGCGGCCGGACCACCGCTACTTCACCGAGGCGCACCGCTATGCCGACCGCGTCCTCGACACCCTCCGCACCCTCGGCGACCTTGACGTCGTCGAGTTCCTGGACGCCGGGGCCGAAGGCCTGAGCACGATCCGGGCGAAACGCCTGCTCGGCGAGTTCGGCGGCACCACGCTCAACGTCGTCCGCTGCCCGTGGTCGACCGCCGCCGGCGGTCCCGCCGCGCACCGGCCGCTGACCGCCGAGCACCAGTTCACCGGGTTCGCCGAGCGCTACTGCGCCGAGCACGCCGACGTCACCACCGCGGTCACGACGTCCGTGATTCCCACCGCGAGCCGGACCCGGCCAGCGGTGTGGCGGCTCGGCGCGTACCGGCCGGACGCCGGGATCGAGACGTTCCTCGAAGCGGCCGCGCTCGTGCTCGACGTCCACCCGGGAGCCCGGTTCGAGCTGCGCGGCGAGGACACCCCGACCGATCCGCTCGGCCGGTCCTATCGCGACCACCTGCGCCGCCGCCTGCCGGAACGCCTCTCCCGCGCGGTCACCTTCGGCGGCCCGCTTCGCGAAGCGGACGAGCCGCTGGGTGCCCGCTGCGTCCTCCCGGCCGGCGACGCCGAATGCCCGAGCACCGCGGCTTTCGCCCTGTCGCGCGGGAGCACCGTCGTGGCGCCGAAGGGCAGTACCGCCGCCGACGTCGTCGAGCGGCACGGCGGCGGGATCGTCGTCGCCCCGGACGATCCGGCCGCCCTTGCCGAAGCCCTCTCTGTTGAAGCACACCGCGACGACGCGCCGGCGTGCACTGAGGACAGACCGGCACTCCGCTTCCCCCGGGTCGAGCCCGTCACCACGCCGGTCGAGCCGGGGCTGGTGAGCGTCGTGATCCCGCTGTTCGACCAGGGCCGGTTCCTCGCGAGCGCGCTCGGCTCCGTGCGCGCCGCCGGGTACGCCGACGTCGAGATCGTGGTGGTCGACGACGGGTCGACCGAGCCCGGGACCGTCGCCGCGTTCGACGCGCTGTCCGATGTGGTCAAGGTGCGCCAGCCCAACGCCGGGTTGTCCGCCGCCCGCAACGCCGGGATCGCCGCGAGCCAGGGCGAGTACGTCGTGCCGCTCGACGCCGACGACGAGCTGCCGCCGGGGTTCCTCGGCCCCGCCGTTACCGCGCTCGCGCGGCACCCCGAACTGTCCTATGTGGTCGGTCACCTGCGCCACACCGGCCTGCTGGACCACGTCCAGGCGCCACTCGGGCACGCCGGCGACGTCAGCACGGTGGTCAACACGCACGGCCGCGCGACCGGCGTGTTCCGCAAGGAAGCCCTGCAGGCCGTCGGTGGTTACGACGAGAGCCTGCCCGCGTACGAGGACTGGGACCTGTACCTGCGGCTGGCCCGCGCGGGGTTCGAGGGCGATGTCGCGCCGGTCGAGGGGCAGCGGTACCGGCGGCACGCCGATTCGATGACGTTCGGCCACACCCGCGACGACCGGCGCGAGCTCACCCAGCTCCTCCTCAAGAAGCACGCGGCGGACCTGCCGCCGGACCGGTCGCTGCCGCTGCTGCTGACCCTGGCCGAGCTGTGGAAATCCGGGTACGAGCCGAGCGCGTCGGCCCGGCTGCTGGAGGCGGGCGATGGCTGACACCTTCCCCGGGCTGCTGCGCGACCGCGCGGCCCGCGAGCCCGATCGCGTCGCGATCCGCGTCGGCGCGGACGCGCTGACCTTCGGCGCCTGGCACGACCGGGCGGCGCGGATCGCGGGCGGGCTGGACGTCCGGCGAGGCGACCGGATCGGGCTGCTCTTCGACGAGCACGACTGGCTCGATTTCGCGGCCGCCTACGTCGGGGTGCAGGCGGCCGGAGCCGTCGCGATGCCGATTTCCGCACGCACGCCCGGTCCCGAAACCAGCAGGCTGCTCGCCGACTTCGGCGCGGCGGGCCTGATCCACGGCACCGGCCTCGCGCCCGGGAAAGGGTGGCCGATCGAGGAGGTCATCGCCGACCGGCCGGGCGGCGTCGACGTCGGCCCCGGCGATGTCGCCCAGATCCTGTTCACCTCGGGGACGACGGGCCGGCCGAAGGGCGTCAGCGCGACCCACGCCAACCTGATCCACGGCTACCACCCCCGGATGCGGCGGCGGCCGCTCGCCCACTCGAACCTGTTCCTGCACGCCTTCCCGCTCGGGACCAACGCGGCGCAGACGATGCTGTTCAACGCTCTCACCGCCGAGCCCCCCGCACTCGTCCTCCCCCGGTTCGACGCCGGCGACTTCTGCGCGCTCATCGAAGAAAACCGGGTCGGGACGGCGTTCCTGGTCCCGGCCATGGCGATCGACCTCGTCGCGAGCGGCGCCCTCGACCGCTACGACCTGTCTTCGGTGCTGCTGCTCGGCTCGACCGCCGCCGCCCTGCCGCCCGAGATCGCCAAGACACTCGCCGCGGCGTTCCAGAACGCGGACATCGTCAACTACTACAGCTCGACGGAGGCCGCGCCGGCCCAGACGGTGATGATCTTCGACCCGGACCGGCCCGCGGCGGTCGGCCAGCCCGCCGACGACGACCTGCGGATCACCGACGCCGACGGCCACCCGCTGCCGCCCGGCGAAACCGGCGAGGTCTGGCTGCGCTCCCCGACCACCGCGCGAACCTACTTCGGCGACGCGAGCGCGACGTCGGCGGTGTTCCGCGACGGCTGGATCCGCATGGGCGACCTCGGCCGGCTCGACGACGAGGGCTACCTCTACCTCGTCGACCGCGAGAGCGACGTGATCAAGTCCGGCGCGTTCAAGATCTCGACCCTGCGGATCGAAGCCGAGCTGTACGCGCATCCGGACGTCCGCGAGGCCGCCGTGCTCGGGCTCCCGCACCCGGTGCTCGGCTCGGTGCCCGCCGCGGCCGTCGTCCTGCGCAAGCCGGTCGGCGACCTGCGGGCTTTCGCCGCCGGACGGCTGGCGCGGCACGAGATCCCGGCGCGCTGGCTGATCCTCGACGCGCTGCCCCGCAACGACGCCGGGAAGGTGCTCAAGCGGGCACTCCGGGACCTCTTCGACGCGCCCTCCGAGCCCGCCGCCCCGGCCTCCGATGCCGAAAAGCGGCTCGCCGCGCTGTGGGCACGAGCGCTCGGCCGGGACGTCCCGGCGGGCGCGGACTTCTTCGCCGCGGGCGGGGATTCGTTCGCCGCCGCCCGGTTCGCCGCGCTCGCGGCCGAGGAGTTCGGCGTCGAAGTCCCGGTGTCCTTCGTGTTCGACTTCCCCGGCCTCGCCGACCAGGCCGCCCACCTGGCCGACCAGCGCCCCACCGCCGACGTGCAGGTCGACGTGTCGGACGGCGTCCCGCTCAGCTCGCTGCAGGAGTACTTCCTGCGGTGGCTCGGCGAGACGGCCGAGCCGCGTGCGGTGTCGGCGGTCTCGGTGGCGATCCGGATCACCGACCTGCTGGACGTCCGGGCGCTGCGCCGCGCGCTGGACGAAGTCGTCGCCCGGCACGACGCCCTGCGCACGGTGTTCCCGGGCGGCCGCGCCGTGGTGCTGGACCGCTGCGAACCGGACTTCGACGAGGTCTTCGCCGCCGATCCGGTCCGGCAGGCGTGTACCGAGCTGGAGCGGCCGTTCGACCTCGAACGCGGGCCGCTCGTGCGGGCGCTGGTGATCGAGGAGGGCCCGGAGGAGTTCGTCCTGGTGCTCGGCGTGCACCACCTCGTCTTCGACGGGCACTCGATGGGCGTGCTGCTGCGCGAACTCGGCGAATGCTACGCGGGCCAAGGTCATCGGCTGCCCCCGGCGGGCCGCGCGGCCGACGTCTCGGCCTGGGCGCGGACCCGCTGGCCCGGAGCGCGGGAGTTCTGGCAGCACGCCCTCGACGGCGCTCCGGCCGCCCTCCCCGGCGCACCGCGCTCGGCCGGAATCGCGGCGTTCGAAGGACATTCCGTCCCGTTCGAGATCCCGTCCGAGCTGGTCGAGCGGCTGCGTGCGAAGGTCGCCGAGCAGCGCGCGACCGTCTACATGGGACTCCTCACGGTGTGGGCCAAGGCGATGGCGGAGTGGGCGGGCAGCGACGAGGTCGTCGTGATGTCGCCGCTGCCCGGGCGCACCAAACCGGAGTTCGACACGGTGGTCGGCTGCCTGGTCCAGTCGCTGCTGCTGCGCATCGACGTCGCCGGCGACCCGCCGTTCGAACAGCTGCTCCCCCGCGTCCGGCAGGTCGTGCTCGACGCGACCGAGCACCAGTACTACCCGTACGAGGAGTTCAGCCGCCGGATTCCGCAGCCGGCCTGGCTGCGCTTCGAACGCTGGGGCGGGCCGGTGCACTTCCCCGGCCTCGACTCCGGACCGGTCGGGCTGCCACGCGAGCTGATGTTCGCGTGGCCGATGCCCGGACCGGACCTGAGCGTGCCGGAACTGGCGCTCACCGAACACCCGGACGGCCGGATCACCGGCTGGCTCGTGCACAACCGGCTCACCTACGAGCCGCCGGCGATCGACCGGCTGGCCGAGCTCGTCCTGGCCCAGCTCAAGGAGGTCCGATGAGGCAGGCATCGCTGGCCCAGAACGGGATCTGGTTCACCGAGCACGCGGTCGACGCGGGGTCGGCCTACCACATCCCGATCTCCGTCGTCCTGCGCGGCGACCTCGACACGGACGCACTGAGCGCGGCGTGCGGCGACGTCGTCGAGCGGCATCCGCTGCTCGCGTGTGGACTGTCCGAAAGCGACGGTGTCCTCACGCTCGCCGAGAAGGATCCGCCGGCCCTGGAACGCGCGGCGGGCACCCGGCGAGAGCTGATCACGCGGCCGTTCGGCGACGGTCCCCTGTCCCGGTTCGTCCTGGTCGAGGGGCACGAGCTGCTGATCGTCGTGCACCACCTGGTGTTCGACGGCGCGTCGAAGGACGTCCTGCTGCGCGACCTCGCGGCCTGCTACAACGCCCGCGTCGCCGGCACCGAGCGGGAGCTCCCGCCCGCCCCGCCGGACTACCGGGAGCACGTCGAGGGCGAGACCGAACGCGTCGCCGCGGCCCTCGAGCAGGCCAAGGCGTTCTGGGCGACGCGGCCGCTCCCCGAGGACGTCCTGCTGCCCGGGCTCGACGGACCGCCGGACGCCCGTGACGGCGAGTTCGTCAAGTTCACCCTGCCCGCCGGGCTGCGGGAGTCGGCGCGCGAACTCGGGCTGTCGCAGTTCGAGCTGCTCCTCGCCGCGATCCAGGCACTGCTCTTCCGCTACGGCAACGCGCGGCCTTCGGTGGCGATCGACCTGTCGACCCGCACGCCGCGGCACCGGCACGCCGTCGGCGTGTTCGTCAACGAGCTGCCGATCGCCCTCGACGCCGACGCGGCGACGCCGTTCCGGACGTTCGGCGAAGGAGTACGAACAGAGCTGCGGGAGCTGTACCGGCACTGGGAAGTGCCCCTCGCCCGGGCGGTTTCGGGCGTCCGGCCCGCGACCGCGCTCGCGCCGGTGTCGCTGAGCTACCGGGACCGGGCCAAGGCGCCGGAGTTCACCGGCCTGGACGCCACCGTGGACTGGACGGAGTTCGCGTTCGCCGCGCGCAACGCGCTGCACTTCCAGGTCGTCGCCGGGGACGGCGAGCCCGCGCTGATCCTGCAGTACAGCAGCCGCCGGATCGGCCACGCCGACGTCACCCGGATCGGCGAGCACCTGCGCACGCTCCTGGCCGCCGCCGTCGGTGCGCCGGACACCCCGCTCGGCGAGCTGCCGGTGCTCGGCGAGGCCGAGCTGGCGAACGTCCTGACCACCTGGAACGACACCGCCGCCGGCTTCCCCGAGACCACGCTGACCGCGATGATCGAGGCACAGGCGGACCGGACTCCGGACGCGGTGGCCGTCACCTTCGACGGCGTCGAACTGTCCTACGCGGACCTCGACGCCCGCGCCAACGGCATCGCCCGGCTGCTGCGGGATCAGGGCGTCGGCGCGGACGACGTCGTCGCGATCTGCGCCCCACGCTCACCCGAGCTGGTCGTCGGGCTCCTCGCCGTCCTCAAGGCCGGGGCGGCCTACCTGCCGCTGGATCCCGAGTACCCGGCCGAGCGGCTCGCGTTCATGCTGTCCGACGCCGCCCCCGCCGCGATCCTCACCCAGCGCCGCCTGCTCGACGAGCTGCCGCCGCTGGAGCGCAAGCCGATCCAGCTCGACGACGTGGTCCGCGGCGAACGGCTGGAACCCGTCGCAGGGCCGGACAACGCGGCCTACGTCATCTACACCTCCGGCTCGACCGGCCGCCCGAAAGGCGTGGTCACGGAGCATCGCGCGATCGTCAACCGGCTGCACTGGATGCAGAAGACCTACGGGCTCGGCGCCGACGACGTGGTGCTGCAGAAGACGCCGGTGAGCTTCGACGTCTCGGTGTGGGAGCTGTTCTGGCCGCTGGCCACCGGCGCCCGGCTGACGCTCGCCAAGCCGGGCGGCCACAAGGACGCTGCCTACCTCCAGAGCCTGCTCACCGCGGGCGTCACGACCGTCCACTTCGTCCCGTCGATGCTGGAGGTGTTCCTCGCCGAGGAAACGGCCGGCGCACCGGCCCTGCGCCGGGTGATCTGCAGCGGCGAGGAACTGCCCGCCGACCTCGCGCGCCGGTTCACCACCCGCTTCCCCGGCGTCGAGCTGCACAACCTGTACGGCCCGACCGAAGCGGCGATCGACGTCAGCCACTGGCACTGCCGGCCGCACCTCCTGGACGGGCTGACGCGGGTGCCCATCGGGCGGCCCATCGACAACGTCCGGCTGTACGTCCTCGACGCGGACCGGCGGCTCGTCCCGCCGGGCACGCCCGGCGAGCTGCACATCGGCGGCGTCGGCGTCGCGCGCGGCTACCTGAACCGGCCCGAGCTGACCGAAGAGCGGTTCGTGCCGGACCCGTTCAAGCCCGGCGCGCGGCTGTACCGGACCGGCGACCTGGCGCGCCACCGGCCCGACGGCACCCTCGAGTTCCTCGGCCGGATCGACACCCAGGTCAAGATCCGCGGCCAGCGCGTCGAGCCGGGCGAGATCGAGGCCGCCCTGCGCGGTGACGACGTGCGCGACGCCGTCGTGGCCCTGCGCGAGGACCGGCCCGGCGACCAGCGCCTGGTCGCCTACCTCGTGGGCGCCACGGCACGGCCGGAGGAGCTGAAGGACCGGCTCAAGCGCCTCCTGCCCGACTACATGGTGCCCAGCGCGTACGTCTCGCTCGACGCGTTCCCCCTCACCCCGAACGGAAAACTCGACCGGAAGGCCCTGCCCGCTCCGGCGCAGTCCACTGCGGACGCGGGCGGCACCGAGCCGCGCACGGACGTCGAGAAGCTGATGGCGCGGCTGTGGCAGGAGGTGCTGGGCCTCGACCGGGTCGGCATCGACGACGACTTCTTCGACCTCGGCGGGCACTCCCTGCTGGCCACCAAGGTGGTCTCGCGGCTGCGCCGCAGCCTGCCCGAGGGCTCACCCGGGATCACGGTGATGGACGTCTTCGCCGAGCCGACGATCCGCGAGCTGGCCGCGATGATCGAGACACCGGACGCGGAAAGCCGCGCGGGCAAACGGCTCTACGAGCTGACCCGGCCGGTTCCCCAGCACGAACGGCTGGTCACCTACGTCGGCGTGCCGTACGCGGGCACCAGCGCGGTCGTCTTCCAGCCACTGGCCGACGCGCTGCCGCCCGGGTGCACGCTGTTCGCAGTCGCCCTGCCGGGGCACGACCCCGGCATCGTCGAGGAATCACTGCCCCTGGAAGAGATCGCGCAGGAGTGCGTCGAAGAGATCCTCGAGCGCGTCACCGGGCCGCTCGTGCTGTACAGCCACTGCCTGGGCAGCGCGCTGACCACCGAGATCGCGCGGCGGCTGGAGGCGGCCGGACGGGAGATCGACGCGATCTACGTGGCCGCGAACTTCCCGTTCGCGCTGCCGGTGCGCGGCGCGCTCGGCAAGCTCGGGCAGCTGACCAAGCTGAAGCGGCTGCGCAGCGACCGGTCCTGGGCGAACTGGCTCCGCGGCATGGGCGCCGACCTCGAAGGCCTGCCGCCCGAAGAGATCCAGCTGATCGTCAAGCTGATGCGCGAGGACGGCGCGAACGCGGAGGACTACTTCTCCGCACTGCTCGACACCGGCGCCGCGAAACTGCGCGCGCCAATCATCTCGGTGGTCGGCGAACGCGACCCGATCACCGAGTACTACCAGGAGCGCTACCGCGAGTGGCAGATCGTCACCCGGAAGACGGCGCTGGTCGTGCTCGACGAAGCCGGGCACTACTTCCTGCGGTTCCGCCCCGAAGAACTCGCCGAGATCATCACCTCCGTGCACCCGGCCCTCGCGGCCGGGACCACGGACGAGCTGACGCACGAGGCCCGCGGCGAGGACGCGAGCTGGTGGTTCACCGAAGTCTCCGAAGCACCCGACGACGTACCGCCGCCACGGACACCGCAGCCGAGCCTGGGCCGGTTCCTGACCGTCGCGGCCGGGCAGCTCGTGTCGATCACCGGCTCCCAGCTGACCGAGTACGCGATCCCGCTGTGGATCTACCTCACCACCGGATCGCTGACGTCGTACGCGACTTCGTGGATCTTCGGCATGCTCGGGCTGTTCCTGGCCCCGGTGGCCGGGGCGATCGTGGACCGCTGCGACCGGCGGAAGGTGATGCTGGCCGCCGACTGCGCGTCCGGCGTCATCCAGGCCGCGTTCGCGCTGATCTACTTCACCGGCGACCTGCGGATCTGGCAGATCTGGATCGGGCTCGGCCTGCTGTCGGTGGCGCTGGTCTTCCAGCGGCTGGCCTACCAGTCCGCGGTGCCGCAGCTGGTGCCGAAGCACTTCCTCGGCCACGCCAACGGCGTCGTCCAGCTCTCGACCGGCGTCGGCCAGTTCATCGCGCCGCTGCTCGCCGCCGCCGCGATCTCGCTGTTCGGCCTCGGCGGGATCCTGGTGTTCGACCTGGTCAGCTTCGCGATCGCGGTCACCGTCGTCGCCGCGGTCCGGTTCCCGCGGTCGATGCCGCACAAGCACCGCGAATCGCTCGGCCGCGAGATCGTCCACGGCTGGCGCTACTCGGTCGGCAACCGCTACATCCGCGGCATGGTCGCCTACATGGGGCTGCTGAACATCTTCCTCTCCGCGGTGATCCTGCTGATCTTCCCGCTGGTGCTCTCCTTCGGTTCACTGTCCACCGTGGCCACGGTGTCGTTCCTCGGCGGGACCGGCGCCGCGCTCGGCGGGCTGGCGATGTCGATGTGGGGCGGCCCGGGCCGGCGGCGGATGCGCGGGATGCTGACCGCCGGCGTCGCGATGGGCGTCTGCGGCGCGTTCGCCGGGCTGCACGCCGGTGTCGCGGTCGTCGCGACCGGGCTCGCCGGGATGTTCTTCTGCGTGGCGCTGGTCAACGGCATCCACGCGACGATCGTGCAGGTCAAGGTGCCCCAGCGGTACCACGGCCGGGTGTTCGCGCTGGACCAGATGATCGCGTGGTCGACCATTCCGCTCGGGCTGATCGTGGTGGCGCCGCTGGTGATCGGGTTGTTCGAGCCGCTGCTCATGCCCGGCGGCGGGCTCGCCGCGAGCGTCGGCGCGGTGCTCGGGACCGGCCCGGGCCGGGGCATCGGGTTCAGCTACGTCGTGCTCGGGCTGCTGATCGTCGCGCTCGGCCTGGGGGCGCTGCGCACCCGCGTGCTCTCGCGCTTCGACGAGGACATGCCGGACGCGCTGCCCGACGACGTCGTCGGCATCCAGGCCCTGCGGGAGCGGCGGGGCGAAGGAGCGCGCCGATGATCGAGCCGGCCCGGGACGACCGGCCCGCGTTGCTCGCGGAGGACGGCACGGTCACCACCTACCGCGAGCTGGCCGGGCAGGTCGACGCGCTGTCCGCCTGGCTGCGCGGGGTCGTGGCACCGGACCAGGTCGTCGCGGTGGCGATGGGCAACTCGCCGTCCGCGGTCGCCATGCTGCTCGCGGCGGCTTCGGTCGCGGTCTGCGCGCCCCTGCCGCCCGGGCAGCCGGCGGCGGACCTCGGCGCGTCCGTGCTCATCACGGACTCGGCCGAGGCCGACGTTCCGGTGATCCGGCCGTTCGAGGAGATCGACCGGGTGTCCGGGCCGCGGTGTTCGGTGCCGGGAACCGCCTTGCTCGTGCGCACCTCCGGCAGCACCGGCGCGGCGAAGCTCGTGCCGCTGCCTCGTGCGGCGGTGCGACACGCGGCATCACTCGTCGCCGGGACGCTCGAACTCACCCCCGCCGACCGCGGGCTGAACGTGCTGCCGCTGCACCACACGCACGGGCTCGTCGGCGTGGTGCTGTCGAGCCTGACGGCCGGGGCGAGCGTCGTCTGCCTGCCCGGGTACAGCGACGAGGGGATGCTCGCCGCGTTCCGTTCCTTGGCGCCGACCTGGTACAGCGCGGTCCCGGCCATCCACGCGCGGGTGGCCGCGTTCGCCGCCGGCGGGCAGCTTGACGGACACCGGTTGCGGTTCACCCGGTCCGCGTCCGCCCCGCTGCCGGAGGCTCTGCGCGTACGGCTCGGGGACGCACTCGGCGTCCCGGTCCTGCAGGCCTACGCGCTGACCGAAGCGCCGGGCGAGATCTGCGCGCAGAGCCCGTCGGTGCCGGTGACGCCGGGCACGGTCGGGCCGCCGGTCGGCTGCGAGGTCTCCATCGGTGATTCGGGCGAGATCATGGTGCGCGGACCGCACGTCTGCCCCGGCTACCTGTCCACAGTGGACGGCCCGCTGACCGGGCACCACCCGGATGGCCTGCTCGCGACCGGCGACCTCGGCCGGCTCACCGAAGACGGCGAACTGGAACTGTCCGGGCGCCTCGACGACGTGATCAACCGCGCCGGCGAGAAGGTCTCCCCGGCCGAACTGGAGAACGTCCTGGCCGGGCATCCCGGCGTGACCGACGTGGTGGTCGCCGGCGCGGCCGACCCGGTGCTCGGCGAGGCCGTGATCGCCGTCGTCGTCGCCTCCGAGGCCACGAGCGACGACGACCTCCGCCGCCACTGCGCACGGACGCCCCGAGCCCACGGTCCGGACCGGTTCGCGCGGGTCGCCGAGATCCCGCGCTCGGCCACCGGCAAGGTGAACCGCCGCGCGCTGGCCGCCTCGCTCGGCCCGGCGCCCGAGGCCGCCGACGTGCTCGACGCCGTCGCCGCCATCTGGGCGGAGGTGCTGTTCCTGCCTGCCCCCGATCCCGACACCGGCCTGGCCGAGCTGGGCGGCGAGTCGCTGCACGGCGCCCGCATCGAGGCGCTGGTCGCCGAACGCCTCGACGTCCGGCTGCCGCCGTCGGCCATCCTCGACCGGGGGATCACCATCCGGAAGATGGCGGCGCTGGTCCGGGATTCGTGAGCCCGGCCGCCACCCTCGCCACGGTGCTGCTGGCCTACCTGCCGGCCGCGGTGTCCCCCGGCCCCAACTTCGTGCTGATCGCGCACACGGCCGCGGCCGGCACCCGGCGCGCCGCGGTGGCCGTCGCGCTCGGGGTGGTCGTGGCGGGCGGCGTGCTCGCCGCGGTCGCGGTCTTCGGGCTGGGCGGCCTGCTGGCCCGCACCCCGTGGCTGGCGACGGCGTTGCGCGTGGTCTGCGGCGGGTACCTCGCCTGGCTCGGGGTGCGGCTGTGGCTCCGTGCCCGCGCCACGGACCCGCCCGCGCCGGAGGGCCACGGCAGCGCCTTCCGCCGGGGCGTGGTCAGCAACCTGACCAACCCCAAGGCCGCCGCGTTCTTCGGCAGTGTCCTCACCGCGACGCTGCCGCCCACCGAACCCGCCACCGTCAAGGCCGCCGCCGTCGCGCTGATCGTCGCGGCCTCGGCCGGCTGGCACCTGAGCGTCGCGCTGCTCTTCTCCTCCCCCGCCACCCAGCGCTGGTACGCCCGCGCGAAACCGGCGCTCAACCGGGTCGTGGGCACGATCCTCGTGGTCCTCGGCCTGGCTCTCGCCTGGACGCCGTGAAGGCCTCCCCGCGCGAGCGAGGAGGCCTTCACGAACGAACCCGCACTGCTTACCGGACGCCGCCCGAAGCGCGCTGCTTCTGCGCGTGCGCGGACCGGGTGCAGACCTCGCCGACGTCGACCGTCTGGCCGCGGTCGGCGTAGACGTCGGCCACGCCGACGAGCTTGCCGCCCGGCGTCGAGCAGGTCAGCTGGTAGGCCTCCTTCGTCCCGTAGGTCGGCGGGACCGGCGACGAGAAGGACACGTCACCGGTCCAGTCGTCGACCGCGTCCGGGTTCGCCTGGTCGTAGTTCACCACCACGGCCTTGTAGTCGCCGGCCGGCGGGTCGAACAGCACGGCGTGCTCGGCCGTCGTGCCGCCGTTCGCCGACGAGCTGACCAGGTTGCCCGCCGAGTCGTAGACGTAGAGGTCCCAGTCGGTCGCGGTGTTCGCCCAGTTGATGTTGACGCTGAACTTCCCGTTGTCGACCTTCGGCAGGCCGTCGACGTGGAAGGTGAACGAGTCACCCGCCGGGTCGGCCGGGTAGTTCTGGTTGATCGGCGGCACGCCCGCCGGGTTGGCGACCGGGAAGCCCTGCTGCGCCGGGCCCTGCGGGTCGCGCCCGTACCGGCCGGCCACGTACGGCCGCGTCGACGGGTTCACCGACCACGCGAAGCGCCCGCCGGTGGCGGTGAACTTCGAGGTCAGGTCGTCGGTGATGTAGATCGGCGGCTTGGTGGTGCCGTCGGGCTGGAGCACCGGCGACGTCGGCGTCTGGAACGTCTTGTGCAGCTTGAGCTGGTAGCCCTTGGGCGCCGAGCCGATCAGCGTCGAGTGCTGCTGCGGGTCGGCCGCGTTGCCCAGCATGTCCAGGAACGCCATGCGGTTGCCGCCCTTGCCGGCACCGGCCGCGGGGGCCAGGCCCGCGTACTCGGCCACGACGCTGTCGGCGTACGGCCCGTGGAAGCCGTTGCCGCCGACCTCGATCGTGAAGCCCCAGCCGCCGGTGGCCCAGTACGACCAGTCCTCGGTGGTGCCGGTCGTGTCGTAGAGCGCCCAGCTCGGCTCGCTGGTGTAGCCGTTGCGCGAGGCCAGCTTGTCGCCGAGGGCCTTGTACTGCGGCTCCTCCAGCGGCGGGCGGACGTCCGCCACGCCCGGCGGGCGCAGCACGAGCGCCGCGACGGTGTGCATCGTGATCAGGTTGGTCACCTGGCGCGAGGACACGATCGAGCGCACGTTGCGCACCTCGGGCTCGCTGAACGGCCCGCGCCCCCGGAAGGTGTCGCCGCTCCAGGACAGCTCGGCGCCGGCGCCGCCCCAGAAGCCGCCGTAGTTGCGGTTCGGGTCGGTGCCGCGCACGCGGCCACCCGGGTTGGCCTTGCACACGCCGGTCGCGAACTGCGGCGGCGAGTCGTTGACGTTGCAGTTCTTGCGCTTCATCTCGTAGTCGAACCGGGTGAAGTCGCCCTTGGGCTCGGCCTCGCGGGAGATCTCGAAGCCGTCCGGGTTGATGATCGGCACGACGATGTTGCGCGTCTTGCCCACCAGCGAGCGGATGGCGGCGTCGCGGGAGTAGCCGTTGACCAGCTCGTACGCCCATTCGATGACGTGCTCGCCGGCCGGCCACTCACGGGCGTGGTGCACGCCCATGGTGAAGTTCACCGGCTTGCCGTCGGTGACGTTCTTGACGTCGGTGGCGATCTCGACGCCGACGACGTCACGGCCTTCCCACGTCGGCTCCGGCATCGTGAACGCCGAGACCAGGCCCGGGTTCTTGCGGGCCAGTTCCTTCAGCTCGAAGTTGTACTCGTAGAGGTGCCGGTAGCTGGTGCGGCCGGACGGCAGCGCCGAAGCGGCGGTCTTCGCGGCGTACTGGCGGTCGGTCTTCGCGTCCTGCACCGACTTCGCCGACAGGTCCGCCTCGATGACCTTCGACTTGAAGCCGCTGTCCTTCAGCGTCTTGCGGTCGGCGTCGCCGGCGAGAACGACCTCGACCCCGGTCGCGTCACCCTTCTCCGTGACGTCGAGGCCGAGGGCGGTCAGCTTCTTCTTGTCGGCGCGCGTGGGCGTCTCGACGCGGACAAGCTCCGCGCGCTGGGGCGCCGGCGCCGCGCCCGTCGGCGTGCCCTGCGGCGTCAGGGCCAGGAAGTCGACGCCGAGCTGGGCCTGGCCGGCCGAGCCGCCGTACCGGCAGCCCTGGACGACGAGCTCCTGCCCCTTCTTCACGAAGCTCTCGGCGAGTTCGCGGCTGCGCAACGCCGTCGAGGCGGCGACCACCGCCCCGGTGGCCTTGTCGAACACGGCGACGTCCCAGTCGCCCTCGGCACCCGACGCGGGCTGGAGCCGCGCCTGCACCAGACCATCCACCGTGGACGTCAGCTCGCGGCGATCGGTGCCCGAGGTGCCCTTGGGCAGCACTTTCGCGAAGCAGGAGCGGGGCACCGCCTTGTCGGCGCGCAGGATGTTCTGCGCCGCGCCCGCGGTGCCGGACGGCAACGCGACGAACGTTCCGGCCAGTGCGACGGCCGAAGCCAGCATCACCAGCCGTCTTGGTGAATTCCCCACAGGAAGAGACCTCCTTGACACAGGCCGGCACGCACGGACGTACCGGTAGCGGAGGACCATAATGGAGGAAATCCGGCCGCGGTAACCGCCGTAAGTCGTACAGCGTTCAACGCGCTTTTCACCGGGAGTTCAACCACCGCTCGGCTACTGTCGGTCCATGGTCACGTTCCCCGCGCGACGGGTGTCGGTCGCGGTCTCGCTGACGGGCATCGCGGCCTTGGTGATCGGCGCCGGCCTGGTGCTGTTGCTGCAGGTCATCCCGCCGACGGACGAAATCAGCGTCACCCGCCGCACGATCAGCGAGTACGGCTTGTCCGATCACAAGTGGGTCTTCGACCTCGCGGTGCTCCTGGTCGCCGCCGGCTCGGCGGCCGGCCTGCTGGTCCTGCACCGCCAGGGCAGGCTGCCGGTACCGGCGGCCATCCTCGGGACACTGTGGACGATCGGGCTGCTGGTCATCGTGGCTTTCCCCAAGCCGGACTGGGCCACGGTCTCCCGCGCGGACTTCGGCGGCACGCTGCACCGGATCGCGAGCGTGGTGGCGTTCGTGGCGCTGCCGCTGGCGGTCCTGGTCGCGGCGCGCGCGGCGTTCCCGGCGTCACCCGGGCGTCGCTGGCTGGCACGCGTGCTGGCGATCGCGTCGCTGGGCTGGTTCGCGGTGATCCTGGGCGCGGTCGTGGTGGCGGCGATGGACGACGGCCGCTGGTGGACGTTGATCCCGCTCGGCCTGGTCGAACGCGGGATGGCGCTGACGGAGCTGGTCGCGCTGGGCGTCCTGTTCGCCCCGGTCGGCGACCGCGGCAGCCCCCACCTCGACCGGCGATAACCTACACTGTAGGTACGCCGACCGGAGGGGACGTCATGACCGGAGCGCTGGCCTGGACGAAACCCGTGGTGCGCTGGGGCCTCGGCCACGCACTCCCCCGGACGGTGCTGCGCCGCGAAGCCCGCCGCGGTGACCTGCAGGGACGGATGGTCGTCGCCGCGGCCGAAGGGCGGGAGCTCACCGGCCTGTTCGAGGAGATCCGCGAGGCCGGCCCGCTCGCGCGGACCCGCTTCGGCTGGCTGACCACCACGCACGCGGCGGTGCGGGAGGTGCTCTCCAGCGAGGACTTCCGCGTCGGCGTCCTCGGGGCCGACGACTCCGCGCTCGGCCGGCTCGTCGAGTGGTCGGCCGGCGAGCACCTGCACCCGGTGCGGCCGCCGTCGCTGCTCGCCGTCAACCCGCCCGAGCACACCCGCTACCGCAAGCTGGTCACCGGCGTGTTCACCGTGCGCGCGGTCGAGCAGCTGCGCGGCCGGGTGCAGGAGATCGCCGACGGCCTGCTCGACACGCTCGACCCGGCCCGCCCGCTCGACCTCGTCGAGTCCTACTGCGGCCTGCTCCCGGTGACGGTGATCAGCGAGATCCTCGGCGTGCCGCCGACCGACCTCGGCAAGGTGCAGGCGCTGGGCGCGGCCGCTGCCCCCAGCCTCGACCTCGGGCTCGGCTGGCGCACCTTCCGCGACGTCGAGACCGCGCTCGCCGAGTTCGACACCTGGCTCGGCGAGCACCTCGACCACCTGCGGCGCCACCCCGGCGACGACCTGTTCAGCAAGCTCGTCGCGGCCCGCGACGGCGGGGTCGGCCTCACCGAGACGGAGCTGAAGTCCACCGCAGGCCTGGTGCTGGCGGCCGGCTTCGAGACGACCATCAACCTGCTCGGCAGCGGCATCGCCCTGCTCGCCGGCGACCCCGGGCAGCTCGCCGTGCTGCGCGAACGGCCGGAGCTGTGGGGCAACGCCGTCGAGGAGGTGCTCCGGTACGACCCGCCGGCCCTGCTGACCGGCCGCGTGGCCACGCGCGCGACCGAGGTCGCCGGGGTTCCGCTGCCGCGCGGCGCGCTGGTCACCACGGTGCTGGCCGGTGCCAACCGCGACCCCGGCGTGTTCACCGACCCGGCGGTCTTCGACGTCACCCGGTCCGGCGCGCGCGACCACGTGTCGTTCGGCGCCGGCCGCCACCACTGCCTGGGTGCCTCCTTGGCGCGCATGGAGGGCGAAATCGGGTTGCGCACGATCTTCACGCGGTTCCCCGGCCTGCGGGTGCTGCCCGGCGCGCGCCGCCGCGACACGCGGATCCTGCGCGGCTACGAGAACCTGCCCGCGGTGCTCACGCCGTGACGACCCGGCGGGGCCGTCCGTCCCAGGGCGTCCTGTCGCGCGAACGGATCCTGCTCGCCGGGCTCGCCCTGGTCGACGAGGAGGGCCTGGAGGCCGTGAGCATGCGCAAGCTGGCGCGGCGGCTCGGCGTCGACCCGATGAGCCTGTACAACCACGTGGACGGCAAGGACGCGTTGCTGGACGGCATCGCCGAGCTGCTGCTCGCCGCGATCCCCGAGCCGCCGGCGGAGGCGGACCTGCGGGAGACGATGTCCGCGCTGGCGCACGGGTTCCGGGACGCGCTGCTCGGTCACCCACGGGCGGCGCCGCTCGTGCTGACCCGCCGGGTCGCGTCGATGACGGCGCTGGCGCCGGTGGAGGCGGTGCTCGCCCCGCTGCTCGCGGCGGGCTACCCGCCCGAGCGCGCGGTGCACGGGCTGCGGGCCGTGGTGGCGTTCCTCATCGGCACGCTGATGCGCGAGGTCGACGCGGCGCCGACGTTCGGCGGCAGCGCCCAGCGGCTCGCGGACCTCGCGGCGTCCGGACTGCCGGCCGTCACGGCGGCGGCACCGTACCTGGCGGTGTGCGACCACGAAGCGGAGTTCGAATTCGGGCTGCGGATCATGCTCGACGCCCTCGACGCGCCCTAGCGGATCCGTTCGTGCAGCGCGGCCATCCGGCGGTCGAGGTCGGCGGCCGTGCGGGCCGCCGCCGCGAGTTCGCCGGCGAAGTCCGGCGGGACGCTGTCGCGGTACTTGTACGACAGCTTGTGCTCCACCGCGGCCCAGAAGTCCATCGCGATGGTGCGCAGCTGCACCTCCACCTTGACCTTTTCCACCCGGTCGGAGAGGAACACCGGGATGCGCACGATGAGGTGCAGGCTGCGGTAGCCGTTCGCCTTCGGGCTCGCGATGTAGTCCTTGGTGCGCAGGAGCTCGACGTCGTCCTGCGCGGTGAGCATGCGGGCGACCTCGTAGACGTCGGAGACGAACGGGCAGACCACGCGGATGCCGGCGATGTCGTCGAGGGCGGCGGCCGCGGAGACCCAGTCGCCGCCGAGGCCGCGCCGGCGCACCTTTTCCTTGATGGCTTCCGGCCGCTTCACCCGGCTCTCGATGTGCTCGATCGGATCGTGCCGGTGGACGAAGTCGAATTCCTCGCTGAGGATCCGCAGCTTCGTCATCAGCTCTTCGATGGCGAACTTGTACATCAGGAGGAACCGCGGGAGCTGCCCGGCGACGGCGAGCTCGTCGGCCGCCTCGCGCAGGGCGGCGTCCTCGGCCGCCGGGTCGGTGGTCACTGAAGCCTCGTGCTGTCGTCGGTCGTTTTCCGAGCGCAAGGGTACTGCGCTCCGCTCGGTCAACGATCGGCGACGGGCCGGAGTTCCCGCCGGTCACCGGTTCGGGGCGCCCGGCAGCCCGGACCGGGTGGGGCGCCGGTCCGGGCTGCGGGTCGCGGGGGTGGTGCTCAGCGTCCCGCGGTCGCCTTCCCCGCCGCTTCCACGGCGGCGGAGACGCACTGGGCCGCGGCCGCACCTGCGGCGTCGGCCGCCTCGGCGGCGTTGTCGCCTGCCTTGTTCTCGGCCTTCTTTTGCTCCTGGGCCTGCTGTTTTTCTTCCGCGGCCATGCCCTGCTGCTGCGCGGCGGCCGCGGGATCGGCGGCCTCGGCGACGCAGTCCAGGATGGCCGCGCAGTCCTGCGCGTCGAGGACGATCTTGCCCGCGTCCTGCGCGCCGGCCATGCCGTTCTGCTCCGCCGCATCGCCCTGACCGGCGGCTTCCTGCTCGGCGGCCTTGTCCTTCTCGGCGGCAGCGTCACCCATGCCGTTCTGGTCGGCGGCCTTGTTCTTGCCCGCCTTGCCATTCTCCTCGGCGGCGCCGCCCATGCCGTTCTCGGCGGCTGCGCCGTTTTCCTCGGCCTTGCCGTTCTGGTTCGCCATGGCGTTCTCGTCCGCGGCACCGGCGGCCTGGGCAAGGCACTTCTGGACCACCTCGCAGGCCTGGACGGCAGCGGCATCCTGGCCGGCGGCGTTCTCGTCGGCGGCGTTCTGCCCGGCCTTGCCGTTCTCGGCCGCCGCGCCCTTCTTTCCCGCCATGCCGTTCTTGCCGGCCGCGCCCTTCTCGCCGGCCATACCGTTCTCGTCAGCGGCGCCGTTCCCGGCCGCGCCCTTCTCCTCGGCGGCATCGTTGCCGGCCGCGCCGTCCTCGGCCGCCATGCCGTTCTCGTCGGCCATGCCGTTCTCGTCGGCCATGCCGTTCTCGGCGTCGTTCCCGGCCGCCGCGTCGTTGCCGGCCATGCCCTTCTTCTGCGCCTTGCCGGCACCCGCTTCGCCCTGGCCGGCGGCCATGCCGTCCTGCTCGGCTTCCTTCCCGGCCTCGGCTTCCTGGCCGGCCCCGACGAGCGCCGCGCACTGGGTCGCCACCTCGTTCGCCGCCACCTGGCCGGCGCAGCCCGCCGCTTCGCGTTTCTGCTCTATCTGGTCGACCACCGCCTGGCGGTTGGCGATGCGGGCTTCCGACTGGGCGTCCGGGGCCGTGCGCTGGCTCGCGATGAACGTCAGGTTGTTCCGCAACGCCGTGTCCAGACCACCGCACTGCTGTTCCGTGGCCGCGTTGCTCGCCGGGCTGGTGAGCGCGATCGCCGCCGCCGTTGCGCCTGCCACGCCCACCAGTGCGGCGAGTCCGATCGTCGCGGGTTTGCGGTGTCGTCCTGTCGTGCGCACCTGGGGCATCAGCCCCTCCTTTCTGGTCGCCACCTCACCAGGGCACACGGACAAATCGGCGATGCGGTTCACCCGAAAGGAAAATTTCTCACATGTCCACTGTGGACGTCAGAGTTCCGCCAGCTGGGGCACCGTGGGCGCCATCCCCTCGATCCACGCCGCGGGCGAGCCCGTCGTCGGGGTGACGATCGCCGTCTGCACGCCGAGCTTCGCGTAGTCCGCCATCGCGCGGACGAAGTCGTCGCGGGTTTCCGGTTCCGGGCGCGGGTTGTTGGCCAGGACCGTCTTGCGGATCACGTCGTAGTCGCGGCCGAGGTCGTCGCAGTGGCGGCGCAGCACGTCCAGCTTGTGCGCCACGTCCGCGGGCGACGAAGCGAACAGGTTGCACGCGTCGCCGTACTGGGCGACCAGCCGCAGCGTCTTGCGCTCCCCGCCGCCGCCGATGAGCACCTTCGGCCGGTTGATCGGCTGGGGCGAGCACAGCGTCTCGGCCAGCTGGTAGTGCTTGCCCTCGAACGGGCCGTTGTCCGCCGGGTCCCACATCTGCCCGCAGACGCGCAGGGTCTCCTCCAGCCGCTCGAACCGCTCGGCGACCGGCGGGAACGGTACGCCCAGCCCCCGGTGCTCGCGCTCGAACCACGCGGCCCCGATGCCGAGGACGGCCCGGCCGCCGGAGAGGACGTCGAGGGTGGTGACGATCTTGGCGAGCAGGCCCGGGTGCCGGTAGGTGACGCCGGTGACGAGCAGGCCGAGGTCGATCCGGGACGTGTGCGCGGCGAGGAAGCCCAGGGTCGTGTAGCCCTCGAGCATGTTCGACTCGGCGGGCAGGCCGGTGGGCTCGATCTGGAAGAAGTGGTCCATGAAGGACAGCCAGGTCGCCCCCGCCTCCTCCGCCGCGGCGCCCACGCGCGCGAGCTCGCCGGCGATGGCGGGGGTGCCGCCGTCGATGTCGAAGATGGGCAGGTGGAAGCCGAGTTCCATGAAACAAGCTCCTGACGTGATGGGGTGTGCCGTCACGCTATGACCTGGAGCGCGCTCCAGGTCAAGCCGCGGGTCACCGCCCGCCGCGGGCGGCGGCGTCCGCCGGCGTGCCGGTGACCGCGGCCAGGAACCGCGCCACCTCGGCCGGATCACCGGTGCCCGTCGTCACCGCCACGCCCGCCGCGCGCAGGTGGTCCGCGAACTCGGCCGATTTCCGGCCGCCGGCGATCAGGAACGGCGGGGCGCCCGTGCCCGGGTACGTCAGCGGGCTCGCCTCGCGCAGCGTCGCCGGCGACCGGCCCAGCGCCATCAGCACCGTCGCGCGGGTGAGCGGGTCCAGGCCCGTGAGGCCGAAGTCGGCGGGGGCCTCGAGCGCGGCGACCGCGCGGACCTCGGCGTTGCCGGCCACCCCGAGCAGGGCCGCCAGCGTGCCGCCCGCGCCCGTGCCCACGGCCGTGATCCGGGCCGGGTCGATGTCCAGCTCCGCCGCGTTGGCCCGCAGGAACCGGACGGCGCACCGGGCGTCGTCCAGCGGTGCCGGCCAGCGGGCGGCGGGGGCGAGCCGGTAGTCGATCGAGGCGACGGCGAATCCGCGTGCGGTCAGCGCTTCGCGCAGCGGCACGAGCCGCGACCCCGCCAGCAGCGCGCCCGGCCCGGTCGGACGGCGGTTGCCGGCGACGAAGCCACCGCCGTGCAGGAACAGCGCCACCGGGGCGCCGCGGGCGGCCGGGCGGGTGAGGTCCATGGCGAGGGGAATCCCGCCGGGGCGGCAGTACTCGACGGTGCTTTCGTCGAGCAGCGTCGAGGCGGCCGGGCTGCTGATGCCGTCGCCGGCCGCGACCGTGCCCGCGGCGCCGGCCGCGATCACCAGCAGCAGCACCGGGAACAGCACGATCCACGCCGCCACCCGCCGCGGCGCCGACGGCCACGGATGCGCTCGCCGCCGTCGCACGACCAGGAAGCCGAGGACGGCCAGGCACTGCAGCCCGGCGGCGACGTAGTCGGTGAAGCCGACGACGGTGTCCGCGGGCTGCCAGGGGTCGAGCCGGGTCAGCAGCCCGAGCGGCCGGCTCGCGACCCACAGCGCGAGGCCGGCGGCCGCGGTGAGCGCCCCGGCGCGGGTCGTCTTGCGGGTCGGCCAGCCGAGCGCGATCACTGCGGCGGCGAACCCGATCGCGGCGACCAGGGCGAACAACATCGCGTAGAACTGCCAGACCCGCCAGAGCGCCGCCACCGAAGCGGCCGGGATCAAGGCGCCGCCCATGGCCGCGAAAACGGCCGTGACCAGCACCGGACCGCGGCGGAGCGGAGGCTCGGCGGGGTCGGGCGCGGCCGGCGGCGGCCGGCGTGTACCGGGATACCCGTCGACGACCCTCATGCCGCCAGTGTCACCCTGGTCGCGCGAACGCGCACCTGCCCGCGGCCAGGGTCTGTATCAAGTCCGGCATAGGACCGGGTCTCCCGGCCACCTGTCACTCAGCCACCTTCGGCTGGCCACAAACGCAAGGCTGGAGTCCGTCCATCAGGAGGTCCAGCAGGCGAGCCGCCATCGCTTGGTGCTCGGGCGAACCAGCCACGGTGAAGATGCCGATGAGCGCGGCGGCGATGTCTCCGGCGGGGACGTCGGCGCGGAGTTCGCCGCTCGCGCGGCCGGCCTCGAGGATGCCGTCGATGGCCGCGAGCAGCTCTGTCCGAGTGTCGGCGTGGGCGATCTCGCCCGACTCGACCATCGCGAGCAGCGTGTCGAGCATCCCGTTCTTGGTCGCGATCCAGTCCCCGAACAGGTTCATCCAGCGCCGCAGCGCCGCGGGTGGATCGAGCTGAGTGAGCAGCTCACGGGCGCCGGCGGTGAGCTTCGAGACCTGGTCCCGGTAGACCGCGTCGACCAGCGACTCGCGGGTGGGGAAGTGCCGATAGAGCGTGGCGATGCCCACCCCGGCCGCCTGGGCGATCGCGCGCATCGACGGCTCGTCCTCGGCCGACGCGAACATGCGGGTCGCCACGTCCAGCAGTTGCCGGCGGTTGCGGGTCGCGTCCGCCCGCGGTCCACGGCTCCTCGGGGCAACCAAAACGGATCGCGCTCCACTTATGCTAGGGTCGAAAACACTAACCGAAGCATAGTCCGTTTAGCGTGCGTCCCGAGCGGATCCAGGAGACAGGCGAGCATGAAAGAACCGAGCGTCACGTCGGCGGCCACGACCCGGGCGGTCCAGTTCGAGTCGTTCGGCGGTCCGGGGGCGTTGAGGATTCGCGAGGTGCCCGTGCCGCAGGCCGGCTCGGGACAGATCCGGGTGCGGGTCACCGCGGCCGGCCTGAACCCGATGGACTGGTTCATGACCTCCGACGCCGAGACCGCCGCACGATTCGGCTTGAGCCTGCCGTGCGGGTTCGGCACCGACTACGCCGGCGTCGTGGACCAGGTCGGTGCCGACGTCAGCGAATTCGCGCTCGGTGACCGCGTGTTCGGCGGCGCACTGTCCCGCGCGGTCGCGGACCACGTCGTGGTGGACGTGGCCGGGACCATCGCGGCGGGCGGCCAGGCGCACCGGACTCCCGCCGGGGTCGACGACCGCACTGCCGCCACCCTGGCCATCGCGGGCTGCACGGCCGCCGCAGCTCTCGCCGTGGTCGAACCGGGCCCGGGTGACACGGTGCTCATCGGCGGCGCGGGCGGCGGAGTAGGCGTCTTCGCCGTCCAGCTCGCGCGCCTCGCGGGCGCGCGAGTGATCGGGACGGGGTCGGCAACCTCGGCCGATGCCCTGTGCGCACTGGGGGCCGAGCCGGTCACCTACGGCGATGGTCTGGCCGACCGGGTCCGTGCGCTGGCGCCGGACGGCGTCACCGCGGTCATGGACCTGCACGGGACGGACACGGTGCGGGCGGGACGCGAACTGGGCGTACCCGACGAGCGCAGCACCACCATCGCCGGACTGGTCGACGGGATCACGCCGGCGAACGGCGCCAACGCGGCCCCGGGCGCCATCGAGGAGATCGCCGGCCTGGTCGCGGCCGGCCGGCTCCGGGTGCCGATCGCGGCGAGCTTCCCGGTCGAGCGGATCCGCGCCGCGGTCGAGCTTCAGGCGGGGCGTCACGTACACGGGAAGGTCGTCATCGACCTCTAGGCGGCGTAGCACTCGGCGAGCGCGCCGAAGGCCGCCTTCGGTTCCCACGGGACGTCCGGGTACGTCTCCCCCGCGCCTTCCGCCAGCACCTTCACCACACCCCAGCTCGCCATGTCCAGGTCGGTCCGGGGATCGGCCCGGTGCACCAGCCCGTAACACACGAACGTGCAGGCGAACGCCGCGTCGACGCCTTCCACCGTGAAGACCTCCACCAGTTCGCGCAGGTAGCGGGCCTGCTCCTCTTCGTCACGGACGTAGTCGCCCGTCAGCCGGACCGGGAGGCCGTCTTCGTACTCGACGATCTCGCCGCAGCGGGCACCCAGGTCCGCCGCGCCGCGGTAGGGCGTCACGCCGAACTCCGTGATCGCCACCGGTTTGCCGGCCGCGACCAGGCTCCGGACGCCCTCGCGGTACACGTGCTCGACCTCCTTCGAGCGGTGCGCGTCCACCGAGACGATGTCGAAGGGTGCCCAGTCGACGCGCTCCAGCGGAATCGCCGCGTACGTGACGCGGCCGCCGAACCGGGCCCGGACCACCGCCACCGCGCGGGCCAGGAACGCGTTGATCCGCTCCGGCAGGCCGGCCACGAGTTCCCGTGACGCCAGGAGGTTGTCCAGCCGCTCGGTGAGGCTGCCGCCGGGCAGGAAGCCCGCGCAGAACAGGCTCAGCTCCGCGCCGGTGACGAACACGATCTCGGCGCCCGCCGCGCGAAGGCGTTCAGCGCGCGAGGCCGCGTCGGCGAACAGGGCGAGGAGCTCCTCCGGGCCACGGTCGCACGGGAACGGCGAGAACCACACCTCCAGCCCGAGCGCGGCCGCCTCGCGGGCGGCGAACTCGATGCGGTCCAGGTCGGTGCCGATCAGCCGCACCGCCGTGCAGTGCAGGTCGTCGCGGATGATCGTCAGCTCGCGGCGCACCAGGTCCGGGTCGAACGGGCGGTTGACGTGCCCGCCGAGCTCGAACCCCGTGTCGTAGCCGATCCCCTTGGCTCGCATGTCTTCCTCCAGCAGATTTAAGGTACGGTCCGTACCGTACCGTATCTCGGCTAGGGTGGGACCATGGCGACACCGAAGACCCGGCGCCGGGGCACCGAACTGGAAGAGGCGATCCTGCGCGCGGCGGCGGCCGAACTGGCCGAAGCCGGCTACCCGGGCCTGACCATGGAACGCGTCGCCCAGCGCGCCGGCACCAACAAGAACGCGATCTACCGCCGCTGGCCGAACCGCGCCGCACTCGGCGTCGCCGCCTACCGCCACCTCGCCGAGGACACGCTCACGCCGCCCGCCACCGGCGATCTCCGCGGAGACGCCTTGACGCTGCTGCGGGCGATCAACTGCGGGCAGGCCTCACCCGCCGCGCGCGCCCTGCGCAGCCTCCTCACCGGCGTGGGCGACGAACCGGAGCTCCGCGAGCAGCTGCACGAGCAGGCCGCGGCCGGGGGCACCGAAGCCTGGCTCGCCCTCGTCGGCCAGGCGGTGGACCGCGGCGAGGCCCGGCCGGAAGCCCGGCATCCCCGCGTCGCCACCGTGGCTCTCGTGCTGCTGCGCAACGAATACCTCACGCACGGACTGACCACTGTGGACGATAGCGTCCTCGTCGAGATCGTCGACGAGGTCTTCCTGCCGCTGGTGCGCGCATGACGCCGCGGCTCGCTCGCCACGAGAAGCTCTCCGCGGCCCTGGCGGACGCCGATGACGACCTCCTGGCCCCGGCACGGCCGCTCGGCACCGGCATCGGCGGGTCGTCCTGGCTGCTGCGGGTGGCCGGCGAACCCGTCTTCGTCAAGCGGGTCCCGCTCACCGACGTCGAACTCGCGAACCCCCGCTCGACGGCCGACCTCTACGGGCTGCCGCCGTGGTCGCACTACGGCGTCGGTTCCGCGGGCGGTGGCGCCTGGCGCGAACTGGAGGCGCACCTCATGACGACCGCGTGGGTCGTCGGCGGCGAGTGCGGGAACTTCCCGCTCCTGCACCACTGGCGCACCCTGCCCGGCCTGCCCCGCCCGCGCGCCGGCATCGAGGCCGACGTGGCTTTCTGGCACGGCGACGCCGGCGTCCGGCGCAGGCTCGAAGCGCTTGCCGGCGCCACCACCGACCTCGTGCTGTTCCTCGAGTACTTGCCGCACAATCTCGCCGAGTGGCCGGGTGACGACCTGCCGCTCGAGGAAGACCTGCGGCACATCACCGGATTCCTCGCCGCGCGCGGTGTCCAGCACTTCGACGCGCACTTCGCCAACATCGTCACCGACGGCGAACGGCTCTACCTCACCGACTTCGGCCTGACGGTGGCCGCGGGATTCGACCTCTCGGCCGCCGAGGCGGCGTTCCTCGCCGAGCACGACGGCCACGACCGGGCCTACGTCCTGACCCACCTGGTCAACCGGCACGTCCGCGGCCTGCGGGAGTGGCCGGACGCCCGCACCCGCAACGACTTCGTCCGCGCGTGCGCCACCGGAGAGGTGCCGGGCACCACACCGCTGCTGCGCCGGTACGCGCCGCTCGCCGCCGTCGTCAACGACTTCTACTTCGCCCTCCACACCGAGAGCCGCAAAACGCCGTACCCACGGGACGCGATCGCCGAACTGCTGGCCCACCAGCCGTAAGGCTCTTGACCGCCGGACCGCGCCGACCTAGAGTCAGCGTACCCCGACTCATGTTAACGTTAACATGCGCCGGTCCCCGACGTGCCCCGAAGGAACCGACAACGATGAAGTTGTTCTCCCCGCGCCGTTTCGGCGTCGTGCTGGCCGTCGCGGCCGCACTCGTCCCCCTCGGCGGTGCCGGCGCCGGTGCGGCGCCGTCCGCCGACACCGGCACCGCGCTCCGCGCCGCCGCGAGCACGCTGTCCGTCCCCGACATCGACGACGTCCGCGGCAATCTCACGCTGCCGGCGAGCGGCCCGGACGGCACGAGTGTCGCCTGGACGTCGTCCGCGCCGTCGGTGATCACCCCGACCGGTGAGGTCACCCGCCCGGCGACCGGCGCGTCGCCCGCGAAGGTCGTCCTGACCGCGAAGCTGAGCCTCGGCCGCGAGAGCACCACGCGGCGGTTCACCGCCACCGTGGTCCCCAAGCCCGTCCAGGAACCCCTGGCCGGCTACAGCTTCTTCTACTTCACCGGCGAAGGCACCTCCAACGGCGAGCAGATCTACTCGGCGCTCAGCAAGGGCAACGACCCGCTGAACTGGACCGAGCTCAACAACGGCCAGCCGGTGCTCAAGTCGAGCCTCGGCGAAATGGGCGTGCGCGACCCGTTCATCCTGCGCTCCCCCGACGGCGACAAGTTCTACCTGCTGGCCACCGACCTGCGGATCTACGACGGCCGCGGCTGGGACGCCGCCCAGCGCACCGGCAGCCGGTCGATCATGGTCTGGGAGTCGACGGACCTGGCCCACTGGTCGCGCCAGCGCAGCGTCCAGGTGTCCCCGCCGACCGCGGGCAACACGTGGGCCCCGGAGGCCTTCTGGGACGCCAAGCGCGGCACGTACGTCGTCTACTGGGCCTCGAAGCTCTACGCGGAGAACGACCCGAACCACCTCGGCGACAGCTACAACCGGATGATGTACGCGACCACGCGCGACTTCCACACCTTCAGCGCGCCGCAGGTCTGGATCGACCCGGGCTACTCGGTGATCGACTCGACGGTGATCAAGAACCAGGACACCTACTACCGGTTCACCAAGGACGAGCGCAACAACACGTCGACGACGCCGTGCAGCAAGTTCATCACCGAGGAGAAGGCCACCGACCTGCTCGACCCGCGCTACGCGTTCGTCGCCGACTGCATCGGCAAGGCCACGGCGACCAGCCCGGGCCTGTCCGCGGGCGAGGGGCCGACCGGGTTCAAGTCCAACACCGAGAACAAGTGGTACCTGTTCATCGACGAGTTCGGCGGCCGCGGGTACGTCCCGTTCGAGACCACCGACCTGAACTCGGGCAAGTGGACGATGTCGACCGGCGCGCACCTGCCCGCGTCGCCGCGGCACGGCACCGTCCTGCCGGTCACCCAGGCCGAGATGAACCGGCTGAGCGCGCCCCCGGCGCCGGTGAAGGCCGACGCGAACGGCCTCGTCGCACACTGGCCGCTCGACGCGAAGTCGGGCACGGTCGCGGCCGACACCACCGGGCACGGCTACGACGGCGCCCTGGCCGGTGACGTCTCCTGGGCCGGCGGCGCGCTGGCCTTCGGCGGTAAGAACGGGCACGTCCAGCTGCCGAACAACCTGCTCACCGGCGCCACCGCGGCCACCGTGTCGGCCGACGTCCTGGTCGATCCGAACCAGCAGACACCCTACTTCCTGTGGGGCCTGGGCAACACCGCGAAGGACGGCACCGGAAACGGCTACCTGTTCACCACCGGCGGCACCGCGAGCGGCGGGTTCCGCGGCGCCATCGCGACCGGCAACTGGACCACCGAACAGGCGGCCGGCGCGGGCGGGCTGCCGCGCGGGGTGTGGAAGAACGTGACGCTCACGGTCGGCAACGGCGTCGAGGTGCTCTACCTGGACGGCGTCGAGGTCGCCCGCAACTCGAACGCCACGATCAAGCCGTCGGACCTCGGCGGCGGCGTCACGGCGGCGAACTACCTCGGCCGCTCGGTGTACGCGAGCGACAAGACCTTGACCGGCAAGATGAAGGACGTGCGGCTCTACAACCGGGCGCTGTCCGGGCTCGAGGTCGCCACGCTGCCGTCGAACAGCACCGCGATCCGGTCGGTGGAACTCGGCTCGCTCAAGACGCCTGCGGTCATCGACTCGGCCGCCGGCACGGTCGTGCTGCCGGTCAAGCCGGGCACCGACCTGCGCCGGCTCGCGCCGAAGTTCGCCCTGGCGCCGGGCGCGACCATCAAGCCGGACAACGGGAAGACCGTCAACCTCAGCTCGCCGAAGCAGTTCACCGTGACCGGCGCGGGCGGTGACCGTCGCGTGTGGACGGTCGAGGCGCACGAGACGCGCAGCCCGGTGCTGCCCGGCTACACCGCCGACCCGAACATCGTCGCGTTCGGCGACACGTACTACCTCTACCCGACCACCGACGGCTTCGACGGCTGGAGCGGGACGAAGTTCTCGGCGTGGTCGTCGAAGAACCTCGTCGACTGGAAGGACGAGGGCGTCATCCTCGACCTGGGCAAGGACGTCGGCTGGGCCGACAAGAACGCCTGGGCGCCGACGATCGCCAAGAAGAACGGGAAGTACTACTTCTATTTCTGCGCCGAGGCCAAGATCGGCGTCGCGGTGAGCGACTCCCCGACCGGCCCGTTCGTCGACTCGGGCAAGCCGCTGATCGCGAAGAACCCCGACGGCGGACAGGCGATCGACCCGGCGGTGTTCCTCGACCGCTCCGGGCAGCCGTACCTGTACTGGGGCAACGGCAACGCCTATGTCGTCCCGCTCAACGCGGACATGGTGTCCTACGACAGTGCGAAGATCACCCGGATCAACGGCCTCGACGGCTTCCGCGAGGGGCTGTTCATGGTGGAGCGGAAGGGCACGTACTACCTCAGCTGGTCGATCGACGACACCCGCAGCGAGGACTACCGCGTCGGCTACGCCACGGCACCGAGCCCGGCCGGGCCGTTCACCAACCGCGGCCTGATCCTGAGCAAGGACGCCCGCCTGGGCGTGCTCGGCACCGGGCACAGCTCGATGCTGCAGGTCCCGGGAACCGACGACTGGTACCTCGCGTACCACCGCTTCGGCATCCCGGGCGGCGACGGCACGCACCGCGAGACGACGATCGACAAGCTGACGTTCCGCCGCGACGGCACGATCGCCCCGGTCGTCCCGACGCTGGAAAGCGTGCGGCCGCAGCGGATCCCGTGGCACTGCGGACGGGTCCACGCGCTCTGAGGCATCACTCGAAGCGGTGAGACAGAGATCACGAACGGCGGGCGTTTGCCCCGGTGAGGCCGGGGTAAACGTCCGCCGTTCGGGTTGTGTCAGCTGCTTTCCGCCCCAGGAGTCGTTTGATGACCAGCGTCCTGACCGACGGCGTTCCCCGGCCTCGCCGCCGTCCGGTCGCCCGCGACGCGCTCGCCGAGCTCGCCCGCCTGGCGGCCTTGGCGGAGCTCGCCCGGAACTCGTCGCCCTCGCTCATGCACCAGGCGGTCCTCGCCGGCACCAGCCCGGCACGGGTGGCCGCCGCCGCGAAGCTGGACGTCGCCGAAGCCCACGTCCGCTGGCACGCCTGGGCGGACTCCGCGGTGAGCCTGGAGGAGTACCTCCACGTGCACGCCGCGTTCGCCGCGGCCGTCATCGCCCGCCACGAGGCCGTGGAGGAGGAACTGTGCCCGTGACCACCGAAGAAACGACCCTCGCCGACCTCGCCGCGCTCGGCGACGCCGCCACCGAGCTGCTGGCGGAGCTCACCGAACAGCTGGCGACGGCGGCGGCACGACGCTGACGCCGGCTGTCAGGGCCGCTGCCCCGCCTCGTCGACGTAGGTCTTCACCGTCACCGCGCTCTCCGGCGTGCCGAGGAACTGGTAGGTGGTGGCGTCGAAGACGATCACGACCGGCTTCGCCTTCGGTGACGAGCCGGGCGGCACCGGCCACGTGATCCCGACGCCCGGCCGGCCGGCGCCGTCGGTGACGTGGTCCACGGCCGTCAGGCCCGGCACCTTCGCCGCCGCTTGGAACAGCGCCGCGTAGGACGCGGGCTGGAGGACCTGCTCGTAGGCGAGGCCGTAGACGTCCTTGCCCAGGGAGTTGACGTCGCCCTTCCGGTCGCCGGCCTCGGCGTAGAGGTAGGCCAGCATCGCGTCGGCCGTCGTCGGCAGGTCCGTCCGGTAGACCGGCCGGGGAACGCAGTCCTCGAGCATCCCTTCCTTGCGCGGGTCGTTCGTGCCGTACATCGGCGCCTTGCCGTCGCGGCAGCCGCCGACCTTGCTGTCGCCGATCAGGCCGTCGCGAGTGCCGTCGACCGAGTACCAGACCTCACGGGTGTGGTGGTCCGGGTACTCCGTCTTCACGTACAGGAACTGGTCCGGACGCGGCGGCTTGACGGGCTCCTTCAGCGCGGTGTTCGCCGCTTCGGTCAGCACCTTGACCGGGTCGGCGTGCGCCACGCCCGCCCCGACGCCGACCTGGTCGGCGGGGGCCAGCGCGACGACGGCGGTGATGGCCGCGGCCAGGCCGGCCGAGGCGCCGGCGATCCAGAACCAGCGGCGCGGCCGGTGCCGCCGCTCGCCGCGGGCGGCGGCCAGCAGCCGCTCGCGGGCCGGGGCGAGGTGCTCCGCCGGCGCGAAGCCGACGGTTTCCGCGCGGTCGCGGATCAGGTCGAGTTCATCCATGACCCGAGGTCTCCTTCACGAGGTCGAAGGCGCCGAGCTCGGCGCGGACGCGGCCGCGGGCGCGGCTGAGGCGGGATTTGACGGTGCCGACGGGAATGCCGAGTGCTTCGGCGACTTCCTGGTAGGCCAGGCCTTCCGCGGCGACGAGCAGCAGGACGTCCCGTTCGCGGGGCCGCAGGGCGGCGAGGGCCCGGTCGAGCCGTTTGCCGAGGGCCTGGGCGCTGACCTGGTCGGCGACCCGGTCGGCGTGCCCTTCCTCGGCGGGCGGCGGTCCGACGGCCAGCCGGAGCTTCAGCTCGCGCACCTCCGTTCGCCGCTGCCGCGAAACGAGGTTCGTGGCGATGCCGTAGAGCCACGGCCGGGCGTCGGACCGGTCCGGGTCGAACTTCGCGCGCTTGTCGAAGGCGATCAGGAACGTGTCCGCGAGGACGTCGTCGGCGGTCGCCGGGCCGAGGCGCCGGGCCAGGTAGCGGTGGATGTGCCGCGAGTGGCGGTCGAAGATGACCGCGAACAGGCTCGGCTCGTGCCGCGACCGCGCGATCACGCTCGCGTCGTCGTCGGAATCGGGGTCTTCCGGGGTCATCGCCCGCCTTTCGGTCCAGCCGGTGTCGTGGGCTGTTCCCCGGCGGCGTGGAACGGGTTCCGGAAAGATCGGGAATCGGCGGCGAAAGTGGCGCAGGTCACTCAGGGGCAGGCGGCGGAGCTTCCCCCGACCGGGTCGCCGACGGCGAGCATGCGGCGGTTCGCCTCGCCGAGGCCGTCGGCCAGCGCGCGCAGCTGGTCCGGCGTGAGGACGTCGATCAGCAGCTCGCGGACGAGCGCCACGTGCCCGGGCGCGGCCCGTTCCAGCAGGGCCATGCCCTCGTCGGTGAGCACGGCGTAGACGGCACGGGGATCGCTTTCGCACGCGCGGCGGCGCACCAGGCCGGCTCGCTCCAGCTGGCCGATCTGGTAGGTCAGCCCGCTCTTGGAGTTCGAGACCGCGCAGGCCAGCTCGGCCATCCGCAGCTCGTGGTCCGGGGCGCCGCTGAGCCGCGCGAGGATCACGTACTGCAGGTGGGAGATTCCGGAGTCCTGCTTGAGCTGCTGGTCGAGCCTGCGGTTGAGCAGCTCGTAGGTGCCGAGGAACGCGTTCCACGCGCGCTTCTCCTCGGCGTTCAGCCACCGCGGACGACCCATGTCACAACCGTACCCGTTGTTCAAATTCGAACTCAAGGGGTAGGGTTGGCGGCAGGTTCAAATTTGAACGAGAGTGGAGCCGCCATGATCCCCGTCGCCACCGTCCGCACCCGGGTGCGGGTCCCGCTGCGCTTCGCCGACGGCTACTCGGCTTCGGCCGAGGTCGTCACCTTCGACGGCTTGACGGACGGCGGCGAGCACCTCGCCCTCGTGTTCGGCACCCCGGTCCGGCCGCTGGTGCGGATGCATTCGGAGTGCCTGACCGGCGACGTGTTCGGCTCCGCCCGCTGCGACTGCGGGCCGCAGCTGCGGGAGGCCGTGGAGCGCATCGACGGCGCCGGCGGTGTGCTGCTCTACCTGCGCCAGGAGGGCCGGGGCATCGGCCTCTACGCCAAGCTGGACGCCTACGCCCTGCAGGACGCCGGGCTCGACACCTACCAGGCGAACACCGCGCTGGGCCTGCCCGAGGACGCCCGCGACTACACCGCGGCGGCCCAGATGCTCGCCGCGCTCGGCATCGCCGAGGTGGACCTGCTCACCAACAACCCGGACAAGGTCCGCCAGCTGCGCGACCGGGGCGTGACGGTCGCCGGCACGGTGCCCACCGGCGTGCACGCGACGCCGGACAACCTGCGGTACCTCGACGCCAAGGTCCGGCACACCGACCACACCCTGGCGCTGCCCGAACTGGCCGGGTGACGCCGGGTGCCCGCGTGCGGCTGACCGGCGCGAACGCACCGGCCGCCCGGTCTTCGCAACCATTCCGGGCTCCCACCCGTGCATTAGAGGTGTGAGGACCTCTTCGGATCGACGACGGCAGTTCCGGGCACGAGCGGTGGCGGTCGCGGTGCTGGCCGGGGGCGGCCTCGCCTTCGCCCACGCCGCGACCGGGGCAACCGTCGCCGGTCCCATCCTCGCCGCGGCGGCCGGCGGGCACAGCCTGCCCGACACCGCGGCCCCTGCCCCGGCGCCGGCCCCGGAGCCCACGTTCACCCGGCCGGCGCCGAACCCCGTCCTGCCGTTCAACGCGAAGCTGACGTCCGACGACATCCCCGTCCCGGGCGGCGGGGTGCGCAGCGGCGCCTGCAGCGGCGCGCTGATCGCGCCGCAGTGGGTCATCTCCGCCGGGCACTGCTTCCACGACCTGAAGGACGCCCGGATCGGCGGGCGGCCGCCGTACACGATGACCGTGACCGTCGGGCGGCTGAAGGACTCCGATCCCGGCGGGTACACGACCGAGGTCGTCGACGTCCGGCAGTCGCCGGTGAACGACCTGGCGGTGGCGAAGCTCGCCACCCCGATCACCGACATCGTCCCGATCGCACTGGCCACGACCCGGCCGACGGTCGGGAAACAGCTCCAGTTCGCCGGCTGGGGCTCCCTTTCCGCGACCGTGCTCGGCCCGTCCGATCACCTCAAACGCGGGAAGTTCACGGTGTCGCGCATCAACCGGGCGACGCTGGAGGCGCAGCCGGTCGGCACGCGCACGGTGGAGAACGGGCCGTGCCCGGAGGACTCCGGCGGCCCGTTCTTCGTCTCCGACGACGACCGCACCGCGACCCTGGTGGCCATCGTCAACACCGGGCCGCCGTGCCCGCAGCCCGGTCCCGAGACGATCGCGCGGGTGGACGTCGTGGCGGACTGGATCCGCGCGCAGACCGGCTGAGTCACCGCGGCCGCAGGGCGGCCGGCTCCAGCGAGAGCACGCCGTGCAGGCGCGTCCAGAAGGACAGCGCGCGGTGCAGGACCGCGGCCGGCGCGGGGTGGTCGCCCGCCCACTCGCGGTGGGTCTCGAGGTGCGCGTCGAACGGCGTCGGCGGCTCCTCCCCCGCCTCCTCGGCGCAGGCTTCGAGCACCGCGGCCATGACCTCGGACGAGATCGCGGTGGCGTCGCCGGGCGCGTGGTAGCCGGGCACGCCCGCCCCGGGGCTTTCGCTGGACCGGGCCGGCGATCGGCGACGGGCTGCGCATCGACCGCGGCGTGCTCGTGCGCACCGAAGAGAGCTGGACGGGCGAGCAGATCGAGGCCGACCCCGCCACCGCCCTCCGCTACCTGGCCGCCGCCGAAGCGCGCTGAACACGTCGAGGAGAAGATGATGACTGTCGCCGCCCCGCATCCGCACCGAGCCTCGAAGGCCGTGCTCTTCGGTTCCCTGCGTCGGCGGCGACACCGCCGCCGTCAGCCGGCGTGCCCGATGACGAATGCCGTCAGGAAGCCGGCGGTGGCGAGCAGGCCGGTATAGAGCTCGGTGCGCTCGAACGCCTCGGGGATCATCGTGTCGGCGATCATCGCGAGGATCGCTCCCGCGGCCACCGCCGTGATCGCGGCGACGGTCGCGGGGGACGCGGTCCGCAGCAGCAGGTTGCCGAGGAGGGCCGCGACCCCGCTGGCCAGGGCGATGCCGCTCCACACGCCGAAGACGTACCGCGCACCGCGTCCGGCGGCCTTCATGCCGGCGGCGCTGGACAGGCCTTCGGGGACGTTCGAGATGAACACGGCCGCGAGCACGGTGACGCCGACCCCACCGCCGCCGAGCAGGGACACGCCGAGCACCACCGACTCCGGAACCCCGTCCAGCAGCGCGCCGACGGCGATGGCCGCCCCGCTGCCCGCGGTGTCCTGTTCGGACGGTTGCTGCCCGCCGGAACGCTTGCGGTGCCGGGCACCCCGGCGGGCGAGGAGCACGTTGATCACGACGTAGACCACGGCACCGCCGAGGAAACCGGCGGCGGTCGGCCACAGCCCGCCGGACCGCTGCGCCTCGTCGACGAGGTCGAAGGCGAGCGCGGAGATGAGCACCCCGGCCCCGAAGGCCATGATCCCGGCGACCACCCGCCGCGACACCCGCACCCACCACGCGACGGCGGCGCCGAGCACCAGCGCCACCCCGCCGACGAGGCCCCAGAGCCCCGCTTCTGCCCATTGCGGCACGGGCGTGCCCCCTTCCGCGGCCGGAAATCATCCCGGCTACGGGTTACCCGGCGTCGTCACCGGAAACACCCGGTGAGTAAACGCCGCCCGGCCGGGTACGCCGCCACGGAAGGAGGAGTCGCACGTGCAAGTGAACTGGGGCACCGCGGGTGAGCCCGGCTGGCAAGTGCTGGACGTCGGCAGAGGGGGCGCCGCGGGGTTGGCCGCCGCACGCCGATGGGCCGCGGCCAGGCTGGCTTCGCTCACCGAAGCGGACCGGGTCGACGTCGTGATCGTGGTCGGGGAGCTGCTGGAGAACGCCTACGTCCACGCGACCGGGCCGCACGAGCTGCGGATCCACCTCGCGCGCGACCCGTGCGAGGTGACGGTGGCGGTGGCCGACACCGGCACGGGCGAACCGCGCCTGCGGGTGCCGGGCCGCTCGGGCGGCCGCGGCCTGCAGCTCGTCGACGAGCTCGCCCTCGCCTGGGGCGTGAGCCACCACGACGACGGCAAGGTCGTCTGGGCCCGGCTGGCCTGCACGGACCAGGCGAGGGCCTAGCGGCCGTTCCAGTGGATGACGTCCGGGAACTCGACGAACTTCCGCAGGTGCTGCTGCTCGGTACGGCCCTGGATGGGAAGCTTGAAGACCGAGCCGTCCGGCCAGGTCAGCGTGCTCTTGCGGAAGCTGAGCTCCGGCGCCTGCGGCTTGCGTGCTTCCCAGACGATCCGCGGCGGCGGCGCGGCGGCCGGATCGGTGCTCGTCGCCCCGGTGTCCACCACCGCCAGGCACGACGGCGAGCACGCCAGCCACGCGCCCTTCACGGACCCGAGCCGGTCGACCAGGTCGAGCGCCATCGCGTTCTCCGGGCCCGTGACGCCGATCGTCCGCCGGAACGGCAGCCCCGGCCGCTCGCCGTGAGCCAGGGCGAAGACGCCGAACACCACCGCGCCGATCCCGCGCAGGATGTTCCAGAAGAACCGCCGGACGAGCCGCTTCCCCCGGACGGTGCCGTCCTCGCGGCGGCCGGGCACGTCGTAGCCCACGTCGGTGTCGCCGAGGTGCAGCACGATGACCGGCTCGCGCCACCGGTCCCGCAGCAGCGCCTCGACGCCTTCGCGGAACCCCGGCCGGACCTTGGTCTCCTCGGCCCAGCGCTCGATGCGCTCGCTCAAATGTCCAGGTCCTTGCGGGTCTCCTCCGGGCTGCGGTCCCCGCCGATCTCGCTCTTGTCGAACCACGGTTCGTCCCCCTCCGGCGTCACCGCTTCCTTGCCCTCGGCGAACGCGCCCTTGCCCGCCCCGATGCCGGCCTTGACGCCCGCGCCGGCGAGGAACGGTTTCACGCCGGCGTCGGTGCCGAACATCGTGGTGAGCACCCGGTTGCTCGGCTGGAAGCCCTGCGCCGCCGCGCCGAAGCCGAACTTCGTCTCGCCGGGCATCACGCCGACACGCAGCTTGCGGGCGAACACCTCCATCTTCCCGGAGTACTTGACCAGGAACTCCATGAACTTGTCGAGCAGCTTGCCGAACTTGCCGAGGTAGCGCGTCACCTTCTGCAGCACGCTGGCCGCCTTGGCGATCGACGCGGTCATCGCCGCGGCGACCGAGCCGCCGAAGCTGATCACCGACGCGGCCAGCGCGGGCAGCCACAGGGTGATCAGCCAGGACACCAGCTCGGTGATGATCCCCTTGATCACCTCTTCGATGACCACCATGACCATCGACCACATCTGCAGCACCTCGGCCACCGAGCCGGCGGCCGAGCCGATGCCGCGGATGCCGGAGGAGAAGTCGCCGAGCGCTTCCTTCGCCGCGTTGCCCGCCTCGTCGACCCACTCGGCCAGCGCGGTGTCGCCGGTGCGCTCGAAGTCGTCGGCGAGCGCGACGAAGCCCTGCGCGATCGTGACGAAGTTCTGCGAGGCGTGGCCGATGGCCGGGCCGTCGCCGGTGACCTGGTGCAGCGCGTCCTGCAGCGGCTGGACCAGTTCGAGCAGCATGTTGAGGCCGTGGCTGACCAGCCAGCCGATCGGGTCCATGGCGAAGGTGACCATGTCGGCCGCGGCGGCACCGACGAACGCCGCGCCGTCGCCGACCAGCGCGGCCCCCGCGGACGCCAGCTCGGCCGGGCTGTCCGCCTCGGCCGCCTGCTGGGAGTGCTCGGCGATCTTCTTGCCGGACTTGTAGATCGTGCCGGCCACCGGCACGAACCCGGCCGCGCGGTCGAGGTTCGCGCTCATGCTCTCGTCGTAGGCCCCGACGTCGAGCGCGTCGGCGATGCTCTTCTTCGGCTCGGTCATTCGCCCTGCCCGATCGCGTCGATCTGCGCCTCGTGCCGACCGAAGGCGATCTTCCCGGCGTCTTCCATCCCCTGGTACATCTCCGCGGCCTTGGTCAGCTTGGTGGTGAACCCGTCCACGCCGTCCTTGAGGTCGGTGAGCAGCGAGCGCAGTTCGGTCAGCCGGTCGGTGTAGCCCTGCTTGGCGAAGAGCCCGACGAGCCCCCACGCTTCGTTCGTCACGTCGGCGGCGTCGATCTTGGCGCCGAACTTGTCGGCTTCCTGCTCGTAGAACGGCAGCTGCTTGGCGTAGGCGGAGATCGCGCCGATGTTCGTCTGAATTCCGTCTGGCATCGCGGTTTCCCTAGGATCGGCGGAGGATGGGGCCCTGGTCGAAGTCGTCGTCGTCCGCTCGGGGATCTGCCCGGCGGGCGGGCCGCGACGGCTGCCGCGGCTGTGCCTCCGACGCGGGCTCGGCCGCCGCGGTTCCGAACGCTTCCGCCTGGGCTTCGCGCACCTGCGCCGAGACGTCGACGCCGAACGCGTCGCCGAAGGTCTCGTCCACGATGCCGGCCTGCTGCTGCGCGGCCCCGGCCGCCGCCCGGCGGATGGTGTCCATGATCGTCGCGGCCAGCTGCCCGGCCTCGACGCGGGTGGCCCCGGCGGTGAGCCGCAGGTCGGTGATGGTCCCGCCGGCGCCCGCGGTGACGGTCACGGTCCCGTCCGGCGACGTGACGGTGGTCTCCAGCCGGGCGATCCGCTCCTGCATGTCGCCGACGCCGGCGAAGCGGGCCTCGGCCTGCCGCACCTTGCTCTGGAAGTTCTGGAACTGGGCGATCAGCTCGTCCATCTGGGCGGACATCGTGTCTCCCTCTGCGCGGTTCGGGGCCCTGTGTCCGCATCATGACAGATCGCTTCCGCCGCCGATCGCGTTTCGCCGGATCGGGGTGCTCAGCCGTCGGCGAGCTCCACGGTCACGGTGCAGACGTCACCCACGTCGAGACCTTCGGCCTTGCGGACGGCCCGTTTGACCGGCAGCACGTAGGTGCCGCGCTTCCCGTCCGGGAAGATCGAGGTCTGCCAGCGGGTGGCGCCGATGGCCACGCGGACGCGCACGGAACCGAAGCCGCGCCGCGGCTCGGCGTGGCGCTCGCGGATGTCTTCCGACACGTCCGCGGGCAGGCTGACGAAGGTCCAGCTCTCGGTGCGCCGGGCGTCCCACTCCCACAGCTCGGCGTCGAAGACGATGTCCACGGCCGCAGTGTCACACGCGGCACCGACATTTTGGGCCGTCAACCCACCGGAGAGGCCGGACGACCGCCCCGGCTAGGCTCTTCGTCGGCGAAAACGACCACTTTCGCCGAGGCAAGCGCACCACGACGCGGGGAGAACACCCACATGCTGGACCGAGCGGTCATCGACGCCCTCTTCCCTGCCGACCTGCCCGAACCCGAGCACTGGGAGCAGCAGTACCCCGCCCGCGACCTGCCCGAAGGCGCGCTGGTCACCCGCCTCGGCCCGTCGCCCACCGGGTTTGTGCACCTCGGCGGCATCTACGTCGCCACCATCGACCAGGACGTCGCCCGGCGCTCCGGCGGCCGCTACCTCGTGCGCGTCGAGGACACCGACCAGTCCCGCGAGGTCGAGGGCGCCCTCGAGCAGTTCGAGCGCGGCTTCTCCTACTTCGGCCTCGCCGCCGACGAAGACGTCCACCGCGGCGGGGACTACGGCCCCTACCAGCAGTCCGCCCGCGAGCGCGTCTACCTCACCTACGTCCGCGATCTGCTCCGCCAGGACAAGGCCTACCTCGACTTCGCGACGAAGGAGGAACTGGCCGCCATCACCCAGCGGCAGCAGGCCACCAAGCTGCCCACCGGCTACTACGGCAGCTGGGCGATCTGGCGCGACGCCGACCCGGCCGACGTCCAGGCCAAGCTCGACGCGGGCGCCCCGTACGTCGTGCGCTTCCGCGCCCCGGACGACACCGGCGCGCGCGCCCGGTTCACCGACGCCATCCGCGGGCCCCTGGAAGCCGAGGCCAACCGCAACGACGTCGTCATCCTCAAGAGCTCCGACCAGAGCCCGCGGCTGCCGACCTACCACTTCGCGCACGCCGTCGACGACCACCTCATGCGGGTCAACCTGGTGATCCGCGGCGACGAGTGGATCTCGTCGGTGCCGGTGCACCAGCAGCTGTTCGCCGCGCTCGGCTTCGAGCCGATCACCTACGCGCACATCGCGCCGCTGATGAAGCAGGAGGGCGGCAGCAAGCGCAAGCTGTCCAAGCGCAAGGACCCGGAAGCGTCCGTCGACTTCTACATCGAGGCCGGCTACCCGGCCGAGGCCGTCCTGTACTACCTGCGCGGCCTCGCCAACGGCCGGCTCGCGGAACTGCCGCTGGAGCAGGCGCTGACCGAGCCGATCAACCTCGACGAGTGCGGCGTCGCCGGCCCGCTGGTGGACCTGGTCAAGCTCGACGACATCGCCGCCGACCACATCGCGACCCTGCCGGGCGCGGCGATCCTCGAGGCCGTCCGCACGTGGGCCGAGCGGTTCGACCCCGAGTTGCGCCGGGTCCTCGACGAGGAGCCGGACCTGGCCCTGCGCGCGCTGGCCGTCGAGCGCGAGGGGGCCGAGAACCCGCGCAAGGACCTCAAGAAGTGGAGCGAGTTCCGCGCGGTCTACGGCTTCTTCTTCCCGCAGCTGCACGCGGCCGTCACCGGGCCCGAAGACGAGCGCATCGCCGCCCTCGGCGTCGACCCCGCGGTCGTCCAGGCGGTGGCACGGGACTTCGCGGCGGACTACCGCCAGCTCGAAGACGGCCAGGAGTGGTTCGACCAGATCCGCGCGGTCGCGGCCAAGCACGGCTTCGCCCGCAACGCCAAGGAGTTCAAGAAGAACCCCGAGGGCTTCCCCGGCTCGATCCGCGAGGCCTCGCAGATCATCCGCATCGCCCTCACCGGGTCGACGCGCAGCCCCGACCTGCACGCGATCACCCAGGCACTGGGCCAGGAGGAAGTCCTCGGCCGGATCGCCACGCTGACGAAGTAACGGACGGCGGCGGGCTCACCCGCCGGAGCCCGCCGCCATCCTCGAACGGGTGAAAGGCGAGCGCACGAGGCTCGCCTGCCGGGCCCGGGCGCCGCAGCCGCCCTCAGCCGCCGGCACCCTCGTCATCCTCGAACGGGCGAAAACCGAACCGCACCACGCTCGGCGCCCGGGCACCGCTGTCGGCCACCGCGGTGACCAGGCCGGCCGCGTCCTCGCGGTCCAGCCGGGCCAGCAGGCGGGCCAGCGCTTCCGGCGCCCCCACCGGCTCGCCCGGCGTCTGGATCAGCGTGCGGTGGAGAATTCCGACGTCCCAGCCGTCCGCGCTGCCGCTGCCCGCCGCCGTCCGGATCGTCGCGTCGAGCAGCCAGCGCGGTGGTTTCCCGGTCAGCGCCGGGGTCGCGTGCGCCGTCAGGCCGACCACCTGGTCGGCGCGGAGCAGGCCGTCACTGAGCGTTGCGAGCCACACCTTGGTCAACCCCATGGCTCCACGGATAACAGCCGGGCCGCGGCGCCGCAAGGTTCACTCGCCCGGTTCGGGCTTCGTCTCCTCCATCATCAGCAGGGCGCCGTGGCTCTCGCCGTTCGAGCTGCGCAACGAGCTGCACAGCAGCCGGACGACCGCCGCGCGGCCGCGCCGGTTGATCGCGTCGAGCATCAGCTCGCCGTAGTAGACCGGGTCCGACAGCGCTTCGCGCACCACCGGGCGGATCTCGGCGACCGGCAGGCCGATGTCCAGGTTCAGCAGGTGGATGCCTTCGGCTTCCTCCCGCCGCACGCCCCACAGGTCCTCGGCGCCGCGGTTCCACGCCTTGATCCGCATCTCGGCGTCGATGACGACGATGCCGGCCCGGATCGAGGTGAGCACCGACTCGAGGAACTCGTTCACCTCGTCGAGGTCGAGGCTGCGCTCGCGCAGCGCGTCGTTGATCGTCTGCAGCTCGTCGTTGGTGGACTGCAGTTCCTCGTTGGTGGTCTCGAGCTCCTCGTTGGTCGACTGCAGTTCCTCGTAGGCCGACTCGAGCTGCCGGTTCGTGTGCTCCAGTTCGGTGAGCAGCTGGCGCGCCCAGCTCACGTCGTGGAACACCACCGAAACGCCGAGCAGCGACTTGTCCTTGCCCACCAGCGGATTGACGTGCACCTCGTACCACACGGTCTCCCCGGCCCGGCGCCACTCGACGTCCTTGATCCGCAGCGACCGGCGTTCCAGCCGGGCCTGCTCGACGTACGCGCGCAGCGCCACCGGCCGGTAGGAGACGTCGAGGTCGCGCAGCGGCCGCCCGATGTCGCGTTCGGACAGTCCGAACGCGACTTCCGCCTGAGCGTTGATCAGCGCCGTCGTCTCCCCCTCGGTGAAGACGATCTGCGCGACCGGGCTCGCCGAGAAGGCGTGCTCACGCAGTTCCTCGAGGCCGGAGATGTCCTGGGTGCGCCGCTGCGGGAAGCTGGGGGAAACGAAGTGGTTGTAGCTCACCGGAGCGTTGACCGCTTTGCGGAAGACCCGCCGCTTGAGGTCGACCGGCTCGAAGATCCTGGTGTGGGACAACAGCATCTCGGCCTTGCCGAGGAACAGCACGCCCCGCGGCGCGAGCGCGAAGTGGAACCGCTCGAGAATCTTGGTCTGGGTCTCGGCGTTGAAGTACATCAGCGTGTTGCGGCAGACCAGCAGATCGATCCGGGAGATCGGCGCGTCCTGGACAGGTCGTTGCGCCCGAAGATGACCGAGCGGCGCAGGTCCTTGCGGAAGCAGTACCGGCTGCCCTGCAGCTCGAAGTACTGCTCCAGCTGCGCTTCGGTGAGCCCCTCGACCTCCGCCGGGGTGTAGGCCGCGTGCCGGGCCTGCGCCAATGCTTCGTCGTCGACGTCGGTGGCGTAGATCTTCACCCGCTGCCGGAACGTCTCGACGCCGAGGGCGTCGGCGAAGAGCATCGCCAGGCTGTAGGCCTCCTGCCCGGCCGCGCAGCCGGCGCTCCACACGCGGATCGGCTCTTCCGGGCTGCGTTCGGCCAGCAGCGCGGGCAGCACCTGCTCGCGCAGGTGGTCCCACGCGTCCGGGTCGCGGAAGAAGCCGGTCACGTTGATCAGGATGGTGTTGAACAGCGCGACGAACTCGTCGGCGTTGACCTGCAACTGGTCGATGTAGTCGGCGTAGCTGTCGATCTCGACCTGGCTCACCCGGCGGCGGACCCGGCGCATCAGGCTGCTGCGCTTGTACCCGGTGAAGTCGAAGCCCCGCGACTCCTTGAGGTAGGTGAGCACGGATTCGAACTCGCCGTTGGGTTCTTGGGCTCGGTCACGGTCCGACACGCTACCCGGCCGGACGGTCACCGGTGGTGCGGGCACCGGGGAGCAGAACCGCCCAGACGACCTTCCCGCCGGCCCACGACCGGCTGCAGCCCCACGTGCGGGCGATCTGCGCGACCAGCTTCAGTCCCATGCCCGGCTCGAACGGGGACAGCCGTTCGAGCAGCATGGCCGGCCGCGTGTCCTGGTCGGCCACGGCCACCGTGCACACCCCACGGCGCAGGTCGAGCCGCAGCTTCGGTTCGGACGTGGTGTGCCGCAGCACGTTCTCGACCAGTTCGGTGGCGATCAGCCGGGCGTCTTCGGCGAGTTCGGGCACGTCCCACTCGGTCAGCTTGGCCGTGACGAACTCGCGGATCTGCGCCGAGGTGCCCTCGGCGCACGGGAAAACACGTTCACACCGGCGGCGCACCGGGTGGTCCAGTGCCGCCGTCGCCGCCGCCAGGTCGGTGCGCACCGGGACGTAGCGGTCGACCACGTGCCGGCTCAGCTGTTCCCGGTGGGCGGAGCTCGCGACGACCGTGAACGGAATGGCCGGCCAGTCACCGATCCGCATGGCGACCAGGGAGAAGACACTCGCCAGCGAGGAATCGGCGATGACCAGCTCGCTGATGTCAGCCACCAGGCCGTCGGGCGCGTCGGTCGCGATCTTGAGCAGCCCGTCGCGCACCGTCGAGTACGAGGCGCGGTTCAGCTCACCGGTGACCCGGACGACGGTCGCCTGCTCGTGGCGGCCGACAGCCAGCTGGATTGCAGTGGAGCTCATGGTGCCGTCGGTTCCTCGCCTGCGGGGTCGGTCGTGCCGAGCAGGAACCGGCGCAGCGTCTCCGCGGCTTCGGCGGCTTCCCTGGCGGACGCGGCGTAGCGTTCCGCCAGCCCGGTCGGGCGCCTGCCGGAGAGCTGCGCGGCCAGCTTCCGGGCCAGTCCGGCCTTTTCGTCGAGCGCGCGCAGCGCCTTTTGAAGCGCGAACCGGAACTCGCCGGCGTGGGCCGACAGCAGCGCCTGCGCCGACCAGGCGTGCCCGATCCGGCAGCGGTAGCGGCCCGCCGGGTGCACCTCGGTGAGCGCGCCCTGACAGTCGGGGCAGGTGTACCCCGATCCGTTCTGCTCGTCCCCGGGCGGGAACGCCCCGGCCCGGACGGAATCGCGGGCGATCCGGTCCTCCAGCACGAGCGTGTCCGGGGGTGGGGGGACCTCGGCCGGGTCCACCGGCATCCGGACGAGCTTGTCGAGCAACGCGCCGAGCTCGACCGCCCGGACCACGTGCTCGGTGTCCACCAGCGCCAGCGCGTTCTCCGGCATGCCGCTGTACAGCGCGTCGGCGGGGTCCTGGACGACGGCGAGGCCGCCCCGGTCCACGATCGCGCGCAACCCGGCCGCCCCGTCGTCCAGGACCCCGGAAAGCACGACCCCGATGACCTTCGGCCCGTCCGTCAGCGCGGCGGAGCGGAAGGTCGCGTTGATCGCCGGCCGGTGCCCGTTCTCGGTCGGGCCCTGGGTCAGGACCAGCACACCGTCGCCGGTGAGCAGGTGCCGGTCCGGAGGCGCGACGTACACGGTGCCCGGCTCGATCGGCGTGCCGTGGCGCGCGGACCGGGCCGGCAACGGGCCCGCCCGGTCGAGGATGCCGGCCAGTGCGCTCCGCGTCCCGGCGGACAGGTGCATGGTGACCAGCACCGCTGCGGGGAAGTCCGGCGGCAGCGCGGCCACGACCGTGCGCAGCACCTCGACACCCCCGGCCGAAGCGCCGATGACCACGAGGTCGCGCCGGAAAGGCGGCACAGTGTCCACCTCCTCACTCTTCCCTCACGGTAGTCGAAGCCGCTCGCTACTCCGGGTAGCCCCCGCCGAGCGGGCTAAACGCGCGATGGGCCGCACGGACGTGGCCGAGGATGGCCCCGGCGATGTCCGGCAGCGGGAGCACGGAGCCGACCAGGCCCGTGTCGATGGCGGCGCCGGGCATGCCGAAGTGCGCGGACGTCACCTCGTCCTGGGCGAACACGGTGCCGCCGCAGCGGGCGACGGCGCGGATGCCGGCCTGGGCGTCGGTGCCCTTGCCGGTCAGGACCACGGCCAGCGCGCGGGGGCCGCACGTGACGGCGAGCGTGGCCAGCAGCAGGTCCGCCGACGGCCGGGCCGGCGGCAGGGCGCCGACGTCCACCAGCGCGACCCGCGATTCGGGCGTCAGCAGGAGGTGCCGGGCGGGCGGGACGACCAGCGCCACCCCGGGCTCGAGCTCGTCGCCGTCCGCGGCGTCGGCCACCCGCAGTGCCGTGCGTTCGGCCAGGATCGAGGTCAGGTGGCTCGTCCGGAACGGGTCCAGGTGCTGGGCGACGAGCACCGCCGCGGGCAGGTCCGCGGGGAGCGGGGCGAGCACCCCGGTGAGGGCGTCCAGGCCGCCCGCCGAGGCGACCAGGGCGACGACCGGGAAGCGCGCCGGATCGCCGGTGGTCACCGGCGTCCACCGCCCGCGCCGACCGGCGTGATCCGCCGTGCTGCCGGACGGCCCCGCACGGGATCCATCGTGACACGGAAACGACCCGGCGACCAGCGAACTGTCTTGGCCGCGGACATGAGATGCTGACCGCGCAGGCAGGCCGAAGGCGGGAGGCGCAGCGGGTGACCACCTGGATCGACGTGATCAACTTTGTCCGGACGCGGTACGAGGTCCTCGAGGAGTCGGAGGGCTGGCTGCGGTTCCGGCTGGAGGGGCCGCGGGACCGGACCCAGCAGGTGACGGTGCACCACCTCGACGAGCTCGACGGCGGCTCGTGGATCGAGATCTCCTCCCCGGTCGGCTGGGCCGACAAGGTCGACCTGCGGCGGCTGCTCGAGCTCGCCGGTGCCTCGGCCGTCGGCGGCGCGGCGGTGGTGGACGGCGTCGCGCTGCTCAAGCACACCGTGCCGCTGGAGGACCTCAGTATCCTGGAGGAGTTCGAGCGCCCGCTCAAGGCGGTCGTCGCCCGCGCGGACGCCTTCGAGCAGGAACTCACCGGCGCCGACGACTTCTGACCCCGGCTCACCCGGAGCGGCGGGCCCGGTCGGTCCGGCGCCGGTTCTCCTTCTCCAGCGCGCTGACGAGTTCCTCTTTGGACATCCGCGACCGCCCGGGGACGCCGAGCTGCTTGGCGCGCTCGTAGAGGTGCTGCCGGCTCGCGGTGGCGTTGACGCCGCCGCGGGTCGGCTTTTCGGGCTGCCCGGCTCCCCCGGCGGCCTGCGCGTCCGACGGGCCGCGTTCGGGTTTGGGCTCCCAGTGGTCGCCGACCTTCTCGAAGGTGTGCTTCAGGGCGGCGTAGGCGGTCTGCTGGGCCCGCCGGCCGGGCCCGTAGGTCCGCAGCGCGGAGTCGTGCGCGGCCACCCACGTGTCCTGGGCCTTGCGCGGCGACCGCAGCAGCGTGCTGGGCAAGTCTTCGCGTCCGGGCATGTCGCCTCGGCTACCCCGGCTCGCCCCGCCGAAACACACTTTCGCCGATTCAGCTCGCCCCACCAGCACTACCGTCCGAAGAGGACCGTCCGTGCGGAGCCTCCCGTGCGGTGTCTTTCCGGGGTCGGGCATGCTGATGACCAGTGTTTTCGGGTCGAGGGGACGAGAGGGCGAAAATGGGTGCTTCACCCGAATTGACCGTACCGGCGAGCGTCGAAAGCCCGGTGACGCCGCCGCAGCCCGCGTCCGGCGTGGCCCGGTGGCTGCTGGAGCACCGCGTCGCGCCCGTCGGCCGCGCGGGCGGTGAAGACCACGGGACGCCGCAGTCCTGGTGGAAAGTCATGTGCCTGACGGGCGTCGACTACTTCTCCACCCTCTCCTACCTCCCGGGCATCGCCGCGCTCGCCGCCGGGGCGCTCTCGCCGCTGGCGACCCTGCTGATCGTCGCGCTGACGCTGCTCGGGATGCTCCCGATGTACCGCCGGGTGGCCCGCGAAAGCCCGCACGGGCAGGGCTCGGTCGCGATGCTGGAGAACCTGCTGCCCTTCTGGCGCGGCAAGCTCTTCGTCCTCACCCTGCTCGGGTTCGTCGCCACGTCGTGGATCATCACGATCACGCTGTCCTCGGCGGACGCCACCGTGCACATGCTGGAGAACCCGTACCTGCCGGGCTTCCTGCACGGTCACGCGGTGCTGATCACCGTCGTGCTCCTGCTGGTCCTCGGCGGGGTGTTCCTGCTCGGCTTCAGCGAGGCCGTCGGGGTCGCCATCCCGCTCGTCGCGGTCTTCCTGCTGCTCAACGGCGTGGTGACGGTCGCCGGCGTGATCGACCTGGTCGGCGACTCCACGGCGCTGTCCCGCTGGACCGACGCGCTGACCGCCGGTGGCGGCGGGTTCGCCGGTGTCGTCGGCCCGGCCGTCCTCGCGTTCCCGATGCTGGTCCTGGGGCTCTCCGGCTTCGAAACCGGCGTCAGCATGATGCCGCTGGTCGCCGCCGACGGGAAGACCGCCGAGGAGAAGCTGGAGTCCCGGATCCGCAACACGCGGAAGCTGCTGACCGCCGCCGCGCTCATCATGTCGGTGTTCCTGATCGCGACGAGCTTCGTCACGACCGTGCTGATCCCGGCCGACGCGTTCAAGGAGGGCGGCGAGGCCAACGGCCGCGCCATGGCCTACCTCGCCCACCGCGAGCTCGGCGAGCTCTTCGGGACCGCCTACGACATCAGTAGCGTGCTGATCCTGTGGTTCGCCGGCGCTTCGGCAATGGCCGGGCTGATCAACATCGTCCCGCGGTACCTGCCGTCCTACGGCATGGCGCCGGAGTGGGGCCGCGCGGTCCGGCCGGTCGTGCTGGTCTACACGGCGATCAGCGTGCTCATCACGATCGCGTTCGGCGCGGACGTCAACGCCCAGGCCGGCGCCTACGCGACCGGCATCCTGGCGATGATGGTGTCCGGCGCGGTCGCGGTCAGCATCTCGGCGATCCGGCGACGCCAGCGCGGCGCGGCCGTCGGCTTCGTGGTCCTCACGATCGTCCTGCTGTACGCGCTCGTCGAAAACGTCATCGAAAAGCCCGACGGGATCGCCATCTCGGCCCTGTTCATCCTCGGGATCATCGTCGTCTCGCTGGTGTCCCGCGTTTCCCGCACGACGGAGCTGCGCGCCGAGCGCATCGAGTTCGACGACGAGGCCCGCCGGTTCATCGCCGACTCACTGGCCCACGACGGCGCGCTGAACATCGTCGCCAACAAGCGCCAGGACGGCGACCACGCGGAGTACTCGGCGAAGGAAGCCGAGCAGCGCGGCATGAACCCGGTGCCCGGCGCCGCCGACATCCTGTTCCTCGAGATCGACGTCGTGGACCCGTCGGAGTTCAGCAACGTGCTCCAGGTGCGCGGCATCGAGATCGACGGCTACCGGATCCTCCGCGCGGACAGCCCGGCGGCACCCAACGCGATCGCCGCGATCCTGCTGACCCTGCGCGACGTGACGGGCGTCCGCCCGCGGTGCTATTTCGAGTGGTCGGAAGGCAACCCGCTCGGCCACCTGTTCCGGTACCTGCTCCTCGGCCGCGGCGACACCGCGCCGGTGGTCCGGGAGATCATCCGCGGCATCGAGAAGGACCCGGCCCGCCGCCCCGCCATCCACGTCGGCGGGTGAGCGGCGCGGGCGGCGTTCACGGCAACGCGTGGACAGGCAGCCTGCCCGGTGGCCCGGACCGCAAATCCTGTGGCCGGGGTATCCGGGCCGGCACCGCTCAGCGAACCCCGCCGATCATCTCCCCGCGGGCGGCGGCCCAGCCCGGCGAACCGGCGCCCGCGCGGGACCGCGGCCGTCCTGGGGCCGGGGTGCGCGGGCCGACGCCCGGGCCGGTGCGCGCGCGGGTCCACGCGGCGGAGGCGGTGCCGCCGGCCGGGGCGCCCGGGCCGGGCGCTCCGCCTGCGGGACCGGACGCGGCCGGTTGACCCAGGAGTCGAACAGCAGGATCAGTCCCGCGAACGCGGCGCAGCCGACCCCCAGTGCCCAGTGGACCAGTGCGCCGAGGATGCCGGCGACCGCCAGCACCGGCAGCACCGCCATCAGGCAAAACGGGTCGATCCGGCCGAATTTCGGGCGTGAAGGCCCCTCTCGGGGACTCACCGTGCGGTCTCCGGGTTCCTGCGCGCCATTCCAGCAGTATGCAACGGGGGACCCCGGTCCTGCCACATGATCACGCCGGGTCACCGGCCATGACCGCTAGCGGACCGCGAAGACCATCCCGATGTCGGCCGCCTCCTGGACCGGGTCCTGCACGGCCTCGACCGTGAAGCCGCGCGCGGCGAAGACCTCGCGGACCGTGTCGCGGTTGTGCCGCCAGCCCTCGACCTCGACGACGGCCTGCGCCACCAGCGGCCAGTGCCGGTCCTCGAGCCCCCGCAGCACGTCGAGTTCGGCGCCCTCGACGTCGACCTTCAGCAGGTCGACGCGCTCGATGCCCTGCTCGTCGAGCACCGCCGACAGCGGCCGGACGCGGACGCGGTGCGTCTCCAGCTCCCGCATCACCCGCAGCTTGCGCCCGACGATGCCGCGCAGGATCGGCGCCGGCACGCGGCTCAGCCCCGCGCCCAGCCCGCCGCGGCGGATCATCTCGACGACGCTCGCCGTGACCCGGCGCCGCTCGGTCTCGACGTTGGCCGCGTCGCGCCACGACGACGAAAAGATGGTCGCCGCCGGGAAGTAGCTGAAGTCGATCTCGTCCTCGGCGGCCGCCAGCCCGTAGGGCAACGCGGTCAGCCGGCCGCCGAAGAAGTCACGGCCGTTGCGCTCCAGCGTCGCGTGGAGCGGCGGGAGCGGCTCGAACGCGTAGATCCGCACGTCCCCGTCCAGGCGCTCGTACACGGCCGCGGAGAAGACCCCGACATTGGCGCCGACGTCGAGGACGGTCGCGCCGGGGGCGAGCTCGACGCCGTGGGCAAAGTAGGCGCCGACCTCCTCGCGCAGGAACGACACCTCCCACGGGTTGATGCTGTGCAGGTCGATCGTGTCCATCGTCACGCGCAGAGGCTTATCAGCATCGGGCGCCGCCGGGCACCCCCGTTCGGCGGCTGCTCCGCACCTCGGCGCGGCCGCGGGCGGCGTACCACTGCAGCGCGACGACCAGCGCGAGCCCGAGTTCGACGACGTCTCCGCCGTAGTACATGAGCTGCGCCCCGGCCTGCCGGTCCGCGACGGCGAGCACCACACCCGGCGGCGGCGTCACGTACAAGGTCTTGGCCAGCACGGCGTGCGCGGCGGCCGCACCGATCAGCGCGCCCGCGCGGACGCCGAGCCCGGCCCGGTGGCGCAGCGGGTCGAGCCGGCAGATCGCCGTCGTGAACAGCAGGCCCGTCAGGAAGACGTGGACGTGCAGCCAGGGCTCGTCGCCGATCGCGGCGAACAGGCCGGTCCGGTAGAGCAGCCACAGGCTCCCCGCTTCGAGGACGGCGGCAACCGGCGGGAAGACCAGCACGGCGGCGGGCCACGACCCCAGCACCCGCTTGAGACGGCGGCGGGCCACCGTCGGGACCGCACGCAGCAGGAGCGTCCCCGGGCGGGCGAGGACCACCAGCAGCGGCGCGAGCATGCCGAGCAGGACGTGCTGCAGCATGTGCCCGGTTAACGTGGCCGCACCCGGCACCAGCGCCACGCCGACGCCGGCACCGAAGACGACGTCTCGGACGGGTGGCCATCGGTCTCCGCGCTGCCGTAGCCGCCACGCGCCGGCTTCGTAGGCCGCGACGGCGAGCAGCGCCAGGCCCGCGTGGACGCTCACGCCGTCGCCCGCGCGCGGCGCAGCAGGACCACCCCGGCGACGATCAGGAGCACCGCGACGACGTTCCACGTCCAGTCGTAGGGTGTGAGGTCGACGGCGTAGCGGATCTGGTGCAGGCCGAGGAGCTTGTGCTGGATGGTGCCGTCGTACAGCTGGAAGGCGCCGGCCCCGGTCAGCAGACCGCCGGCGAAGGCCCGGCCGGAGAGGCGGTCGCCCCGCCGCAGGTCGGCGACGAGCACCAGGCCGAAGACGACGGCGAAGAACCCGAAGGCGTGGAAGAGGCCGTCGGAGACGAGCCCGGCGTCGGTGGTCGAGCGGTCGTAGAAGTGGTGCCAGTGCAGCAGCTGGTGGAAGACGGTCTCGTCGACGAAGGCGGCAACCCCGATCCCGGCGAGCACCCCCGCCCACGCCGACCGGGCGTGGGCGGACCTGGTTTCGTGCTGAGGCATGGGCGGGGGCTACCCGCTCGGGGGCCGGACACGCTTCCCGGTTCGGCGAACCGGGCGCGGGGGCGGCTCGGATCACCGCGGCATCGCGGCCGTCCAGGCAGGACGAGCGCGCCGGAGCCGGCCCGGTGGCCAGTGCCCGGCGCCCGGCGGTCGGCACCCGCAGCCCGGCCCCCGCTGCCAGTGCCCGCTGCCAATGCCCGGCGCCCCGGCCCCGCCGCCCCGGTCCCAGGTGCCCAGTGCCCGGCGCCTTGGCACCCGGAGCCCTGGTGCCCAGTGCCCGGCGGCCGGTGCCCGATGGCAGGGCGCCGGCGGCCGGGCACCCGGTGCCTGCCCCATGCCCCGGTGCCCGGGCGCCCGGTGCCTGCCCCCATGCCCCGGCGCAAGCTCAGCGGCGCGCCCGCTCATCCTCCACGTGCAGCGCGGCCTGCTCCGGCCCCGCGGCCGGCGCCGAACCCGCGTCCACGCCGACCTGATCGGCCTCGCTGTCCACCGGTGGGCCGTCGCCGTCGACTGGTTCGACCTGCAGCGGCCGCTCCGGGCGGGCTCCGGTGTCGGGGTCTTCGGTCTCGCCCGCGCGGTCGTCGATGCCGGCCGGCACCTCCGCCGCCGGGTCCGGGTTCTCCTCCGCGATCCGGTCGCCCAGCCCGCGCGGGTGGGCCTGCTCCCACGGCGTCATCCCGTACTTCGTCACGCCCGACCAGTGCTCCGGGGGATCCAGGCCCTCCTCGAGCGGGTCGGCGCGGATCCGGTCCTCGTCGAGGTCCTCGGCGCTGTTGAGCGCCGCCGGGTCCGTCTCGACGGCGTCGGGTTCGCCGGTGTCCTGCGGCGGGTCGTAACTCTGGTCCGGTTCGGTCATGTTCCCCGGGCTTCCACGCCGCCGCGACGGCGAAACACCGGACGGCGGCAGCCGGTCGAGGCCCCGGCGTTTGTGCGACACCGCCGGCGGTATCCGGGTGGCTCCGGATCCCCGAACACAGGGAGGCGTCATGCCCCGACCGGTGTCCGACCAGGTGGTCGTGCTGATGGGCGCGTCGAGCGGGATCGGGCGCGCCACGGCGCTCGCCTTCGCCGCACGGGGAGCGCGTGTCGTGTGCGCCGGACGCACCGAGCGAGCGCTCGGCACGCTGGTCGACGAGATCACGAACACGGGTGGGACGGCGCTGGCCATGCCCACCGACATCGCCGATCCGGCCGCCGTCCGCGCGCTGGTCCAGGCGGCCGAAACGGAGTTCGGCCGGATCGACACCTGGGTCAACCTCGCCGGTGTGTCGGTGTTCGGCCGCGTCGAAGACATCACCGACGAAGAGTTCGACCGCGTGCTGCGGGTCAACTTCCTGGGCCACGTCCACGGCGTGCGCGCGGTGCTGCCCGCCCTGCGCCGCGCGGGCGGCGGCTCGGTGATCGGCGTCGCGTCGGTCGAGGGCGTGCGGGCGGTGCCGCTGCACGCGCCCTACACCGCCAGCAAGTTCGCGCTGCGCGGCTTCTACGACTGCCTCCGCATCGAACTCGCGCAGGAGGGTGCCCGATCGCCGTCACCACCATCCTGCCCGGGGCCATCGACACGCCGTTCTTCGAGCACGCGCGCAGCAAGCTCGGCGCGCTGCCGAAACCCCCGCCGCCGGTGTACGCGCCGGAGACGGTCGCCGACACGATCGTCTTCGCCTCGACGCACCCGCGCCGCGAAATCCCCGTCGGCGGCGCCGCGGCCGGCTTCTTCCTCGGGCAACGGCTCTCCCCCGCGCTGACCGACGCGCTGTTGTCGCTGCGCCGGATCGGCTCCCGGAGTTTCCGGAACGCCTTGCCGGACAACGGAACCGACAACGTCGACTCCACTGTGGACGAACCGGGCCAGGTCCACGGCAGCCACGCCGGCAAGGTGGTCCGGCGCAGCGCGTTCACGAAGCTGATCGGCACGCTGCCCCGGCCGGGCGACCTGCTCACCGCGGCGGTGTCGCGCCGGCACGGTTGACCGGCGCACGGCGGGGTAGCCGCAGCGGTATGGATCCCCGACGCGATGGTCACGCCCGGTCGAAGCCCGCCTGGGCGCACCGGGCCCTGCGGAAGGCCGAAGAGGCCGAGGCGCTCGACGGACCGGCCTCCGGCCTCGGGCGGGTACTGGGCGCCGTCGCCGGAAGCCGGGTGACGCGGCAGCTGCGCGGCCACGGGCTGGGTCACCCGCTGCACCCGATCGCGGTGACGGTCCCCATCGGCGCCTGGCTGTGCTCGGCGGCGTTCGACCTGCTCCCGGACGGCGCCGGCACGGCCCGCCGCCTGGTCGCGGCCGGCCTGCTGACCGCCCCGGCGGCGGTGGTGCTCGGCCTGGCCGACTACACGGGCCTGGACCGGCGCCAACGCCGGGTGGGGTTGATCCACGCGGCGGCGAACACGACGGCGACGGCGCTGTTCGGCGCCTCGTACCTGGCCCGCCGCGGCGGCCGGGGCGGACGGCTCTTCGGCCTGCTCGGCCTGACCGCGGCCGGCGTGGGCGGCGCGCTCGGCGGGCACCTGGCGTATGCCCAGGGTGCCGGGGTGTTCCGCTGGCAGTCCCTGGCCGAGGTGGCTCCGGCCGAGCTCGCGGGCGACGACCCGGCCGCGCCCCGCAACCCCGCCTGACCCCACCGCACGCCGGACCCGGGCGCGCTTTGAGCACCGGCCGCCGGGGTAACCGGCCCGCATGAGCGAATCCGAGAACCGTCCCCTGACCCCCGACGTGCCGGCGCCTCCGGGCACGCCCGAGCTGGACCTCGACGTCGAAATCCCCGAGACCGACCGGACGCGGCCCGGCTCTCAGGACGTCGACGAGGACGCCGGCGAAATCGAACCGCCGAGCTGACCGGACAGCCACGGCCGCGCGCCGGTCAGCAGGCCGATCATGCCCGCGACCAGGCGCATCTGGTCCACCGTCCGGATGTCGGCCTCGACCAGCCGGGGTGAACACACCAGGACCGCCAGTGCCTGCGCGCGCGACAGCGCCACGTTCAGCCGGTTGCGCGACAACAGGAAGTCCAGGCCGCGCGGCAGGTCGACCGCCGACGACGACGTCATCGTCGCGATCACCACCGGGGCCTCCTGGCCCTGGAACCGGTCGACCGTGCCCACCCGGACGCCCGGGTACCCGGCCTCCGCCAGGGCCCGCGTCACCGTCCGCGCCTGCAGGTTGTAGGGCGCGACGACGAGGATGTCGTGGTCGCCGAGCGGCCGCGCCGGACCGTGGTCCGTCCACAAGCGACCGTGCACTTCGGACACGATCCGCACGACGGCCGCGGCTTCCTCCACCGAGCGGGTCGTGTTGCCCTGGTGGTCGACCTCGGCCAGGTACAGGCCCGCGTCGACGCCCTCCAGCGCGCGTTCGGCGGCCGACGGGTGGGCGTGCAGCCGTCCGGCGTAGGACAGCTTCGACACCGGCTCGCACACCGCCGGGTGCATGCGCCGGGTCTCGTCGAGGAAGTACCCCAGCGACGCCGGCATGATGTCGGCCTCGCCGATCAGGTGCCCGAGCGCCGAGGCCTCCGCCCCCGCGGGATGCGTGCCCTGCACCACCTGGGGCAGCTGCTGCGGGTCGCCCAGCAGCAGGACATTGCGGGCGCACATCGACACCGCGAGCGCGTCGGCCAGGGCGAACTGGCCGGCCTCGTCGATGATCAGCAGGTCGAAGGGCTCCTCGCGGACCGCCGCGTTGGCGAACGTCCACGCCGTCCCGCCGACGAGGTGCCCGGTGTCGTGCTCCGCCCGCCACTTCACCAGCGCCGGGTTGCTCTTCGGCTGGTCCCACAACGCGTCCGGGTCCGGCGTCTTCTTCGCGCGCTTGGCGCACGGCAGCTCCGGCGCGCTCTTCTTGGCCGCGCTCAGCACGTTCTCCACGGCCTTGTGGCTGGTCGAGGTGACCGCGACGGTCCGCCCCGCCCGCACGAGCCGGGCGATCAGCCGGCCGGCCAGATAGGTCTTGCCCGCGCCCGGTGGCCCCTGGACGGCCAGCGCCGACCCGTCGAGCGCGTCGACCGCCTCGATCACCGTGGCCACCAGGTCCGCACCCGGCGACGGGAGCGCCGCGCCACCCCGCAGCCGCGGCGGGGTCCGCCGGAGCAGGTCGACGCCGGGGTGGCGTGGCAGCTCCGGGAGCGCGTCGACGACCAGGCGCGCGAGGTCGGCGACCGCCTCGTCCTTGGGCGAGGGCCGCACCGGGCTGCCCGGCAGCACCGCGCTCGGCCGGTCGTTCGTGGTCGCCTCCGGCGGGGAACTCTCTTCCAGGGTCAGCTCCACGGCCGACGCGGCGACGACCTTCGCGTCGCGGGCGGTGTCGCCGTAGCGCAGCCGCACGTCGTCGCCGGGGGCGAACGGGTGCGGCCGATCGGGGTCGCACGCCAGCTGCAGCGTCCGCTTCGCGGTGCGCGTCCGGCCCGCCGGGGGCACCCACTCCCCCGCTTCCAGGGCGACCGGCACCGCGCAGGTGGTGTCCACCTCGAGGTCGCCGAGTGGCGCGGCGAGCTGGCGGAAGTACTCCCACCAGGCCGGGTTCGTCTCGCGGCGGTGGTAGCCGACGGACGCCGCCAGCAGCGCGCGGGCCCGCTCGTCGGCGGTGAAGTGCCCCGGGTCGTCCGGCAGGCCTTCGAGCAGGGGGTCGACCAGCGCGGCCACCTGCGCGGCCCGTTCGGCACGCCGCTCGGCGGCGACGTCCTCCTCGGCGGCGCGCAGCAGCGCGTCCTCGGCGGACTCCGCCGGCGGCTCCGGGACGTCGATGCCCGCGTCGGCGCGGACGCGGTGCAGGAACTCGAACAGCCGCTGGGCGGAGCCGCAGTCGTCCTCGGTGTTCTCGCCGATGCGGCGCAGGACCTCGTCGGCGCGTTCCGGCTCCCCGGCCTGCGCGAACGCCAGGTACTCCTCGTACGCCTCGACGTCGGACACGGCGGTCTTCGCGCGAGCGCCGGGCTGGTAGAGCGGCTCGAGGTGCCGGATCGAGTACGACCGCTGGGACACCCGCAGCGCCTTGCGCACGACCGCGGACAGGTCGACGACCGCGCCACTGCGCAGCAGGTGGTCGACGGTCTCTTCGCGGGTGCCGTGCACCGCCGCGAGCCGCTTGATCGCGGTGACCTCGTAGGGCGCGTAGTGGTAGACGTGCGACCCCGGGTGCTCGGCGACGCGTGCCGCGGCGAAGTCGACGAACTCCTCGAACGCGCGCCGCTCCTGGGCGCGGCTGTGCGCCCAGAACGGCGTGAACTGCCGGTCGGCGACCACGCCGAAGAGGTACTCCAGGCCTTCGCCGGCGAGGGCGTGCGGATCGCCCGCCAGATCGACGAACACGTCACCCGGCGCCGGGACCGGCAGGGCGGCCAGCTCGCCGGAGTCGACGATCTCGTAGGCGACCTCGCCGGTCCTGTCCTGCCGGACCTGCAGCGCGGCCTGGGCGCGCAGGGTCGCGAACGCCGTCGCGGACAGGTCACGCGGGCGGTCGTCCGGACCGGCGGCGGCCAGCGCGTCGATCGAGCCGAGCCCGGCGGCGACGAGCTTGCGGCGCTGGTCGCCGCGCATCCCGGCCACGAGCGAGAGGTCGCGGTCGGCCTCCCGCGCGGAGGCGCAGTGCTGGGCGAACCCGCACCCCGCGCAGGCCGGGCGCTCGTCGGCCCACAGCGGGACCGGCAGCCGCGGCGGCCGGCCCGCCAGCCGGGTCCGCAGGCGGTCCACCAGCGGCCGGAAGTCCTCGACGCGCAGGGTCCGGGTGCCACCGTCGGTCAGCCGGAGGTGCAGGTGCGGCCCGGCCGGCCACCCGGCGCGGGTGATCGCGTCGGCGCAGGCCGTCAGCCGGACCACCGCGGCGGGCGTCGCCTGCCGGACCGGGGTCGTGTCGTGGACCTCGTAGCGGCCTCCGCCGTCGGAGACCAGGAGGTCCGCCTGCGCCGCGAACTCGCCGTCGAGGAAAACGGCCCGGTGGATCACCGGCACGCCGGACCGCAATGCCTCTTCGGTCGCCTTCGCGGCGAGCGTGAGGTCTTCGACGCCGGCGGTCTGGTGGCTGCCGGGCTCGGGCCGCGGCGCTCCCGGCAGCCCCGCGGCCCGCGCCTGGACGAGGACGCTGCGGTGCTCGCAGTCGAGCAGGTCGGCGAGATCGGCTGGGGTGAGCATCGCCGGGCAGTCTGACACGGCCGATCAACGGGCCGGAGAACGACGTCGCCGACACGCCGAAACTTTCGGGATTTTCCCGGTATATCGCCAATTCTTGACAGCTCGGACTCCCGCCCGCAATAGTGCGGGAACCGAACTAAATACTCGTGAACACGATGGGGGCACGGTGTCTCTCAGCGACGAGAACGAGCAGAGCCGGCTGCGCCGGCGGTCCTTCCTGATCGGCAGCGGAGCTGCCGTGGCCACCTCGATGTTCGTGGCCGCGCCGGCCCAGGCGAGTCCGCCGGCGCCGGCTTTCCCGAGCGACTACGACGGCTCGGACCTGTGGCTGCGCTACGAGCCGGTCGCCGATCCCGGCCTCCTCGCCCGGTACCGGGCCGCGCTCGGCGCGATCGTCGTGGAGAACGCCGGCCGCACAAAGGTCCACCGCCACACGGCGAACCTGAGCATGGCGCCCGGATCCACCGAGCACCTGGTGGAAACCACCCTGGAAGCGGCGCGGGACGAGCTCGTCCGCGGCCTCGGCGGGCTGCTGGGCCGGTCCGTGCCGGTGCGGGACGGGTTCCCGGACCGCGCGGTGGTCGTGGGCACCCCGGACAGCTCGCCCCTGGTGCGCCGGCTCGTGCCCGCGCGCGACCTGGCGCCGCTCGGGCGCGACGGCTACCTCATCCGCTCGCTGACGCGCGGCGGGCACCGGTCGATCGTCATCGCCGCCAACACCGATCTCGCCGCGCTGTACGGGACGTTCGCGTTCCTCCGGCGGCTCCAGGCGCAGCACCCCATCACCGACCTGAAACTTTCCTCGGTGCCGCGGATCAACCACCGGTACCTGAACTACTGGGAGACCGAACGCCTCTACGCCGGGAACGACCCGGCCGGAACCGGTGGGCTGAACGGCGAGAACGGCGCGATCTTCGTCTTCACCGCCACCGGCGCGTCGGCCGGGCTGAACCTGCCGGTGATCCTCGACCGGTACCTCGTGGCCGCGCGCGCGATGGCGTCGCTGGGCATCAACGGCATCACGATCAACAACGTCAACGCCAACAGCTTCTACCTCACCCCGGCCGCCATCGAGCAGGAAGCCGCGCTGGCGGACGCGCTGCGCCCGTACGGGATCAAGCTGGCGGTGTCCATCAACTACGCGGCACCGACGGACGCCCGGTTCGCGCCCGACACCCTCACCCGGGAACAGCTGGACCCCTACAGCGCGCAGTTCCGGGACTGGTGGACCCGGCGGGCGCGGCAGCTGCAGGCCGCGATCCCCGACTTCATGGGCTTCACGGTCAAGGCGAACTCCGAGGGCCAGCCCGGCCCGCAGGACCTGGGCTACGACCACGGCGACGGCGCCAACGGGATGGCGGCGGCGGTGGCGCCGCTCGGCATGCGGATCTTCTGGCGGACCTTCGTCTACAACGCCGACGTCGACGCGGACCGGCTGAAGCGCGCCTACCTGGAGTTCGGCCCCATCGACGACGAGCCCCAGCCCGACGGCACGGTCGGGCGGTTCGCCGAGAACGTGTTCCTGCAGACGAAGAACGGCCCGCTCGACTACCAGCCCCGGGAGCCGGCGAACCCGCTCTTCGGCCGGCTGGAACACACCAACCAGGCCATCGAACTGCAGATCACCCAGGAGTACACCGGGCAGAACACGATGCTGTGCTACCTCGGCCCGCTGTGGGAAGAGGTGCTGAAGTCCGACACGTACGCCACCGGCTCGGACGGCCGCCTGCTGGCCCGGCGCCTGGTCGGCCACGTGGTCGACGGCTCCGCCCAGGGCCACCCGGACACCGCCATCGTCGGCGTGGCCAACTTCGGCAACGCCGACAACCTGACCGGGCACCACTTCGCGCAGGCGAACCTGTACGCCTTCGGCAGGCTGGCCTGGGACTGGACCCTGGACACGCGCGGCATCGCCGAAGACTGGGTCCGGCTGACCTGGAGCAACCGCGACTTCGTCGTCCGGACGATCGAGGCGATGATGATGGGCTCCCGGGAAGCGCTGGTGAGCTACCAGACCCCGCTCGGCGTCGCCCACCAGTTCCGCACCAGCGACCACTACGGCCCGGCGCCGGGCGAACAGCTGGCACGGGACGACTGGAGCCCGGTGTACTACAACAAGGCCGACCGCGCCGGGCTCGGCTACGACCGCTCCCCCACGGGCAGCAACTTCGTCGCGCAGTACTTCCCGGTGCTCACGGCCCGGTACGGCGACATCGAAACCGTGCCCGAAGACCTGCTGATGTGGTTCCACCACGTGCCGTGGGACCGGCCGATGCGCAGCGGCCGGATCTTCTGGGACGAGCTGGTGTACCGCTACCAGACGGGCGTGCACTACGTCTCCTGGCTGCGCCAGGCCTGGGACGCGCTCGAACCGCACGTCGACGCGCGGCGCTTCGCCGAGGTGAAGGCCAAGCTCGCCGCCCACGAAGCCGACGCCGGCAGCTGGCGCGACACCTGCGTGCGCTACTGGCAGGAGTTCAGCGGCCGGCCGATCCCGACGGACGGCCCCCTTTCGATCCGGATCGTGGCCGGCGGCCGGACGATCGGCGGGTTCGACGCCGGAGCGCCGTCGGTCACCATCCCGCTGGCCGCGGGCACCTCGCCGAGGATCACGAAGGTCATCCCGGCCGATCCCGCCGTGCGGTGCGAAGTGCTTTCCCAGGCCGGAGGCGTGCCCGGGCGGGCCGTCGTGCGGGTCACCGGGAAGAGCTCCTTCGGCCCGATTCTCAAGGACTACGTGTTCGACTTCACCCGCTGAAGGCTTCGGGGAACCTCCCGGCGGCGGCGTCCGTTGTCGTATCCTACGGCACCGTAAGTTACGGTTGCGTAGGTACGGAAGGACGTTCCATGCCGGTCCCCGAAACCACCCGCCTGCTGCACGAACTCGAAGGCACGGTCGAAGAGAACCTCAACCGGCACCTCGCCGCCGCCCAGGAGTGGATGCCGCACGAGTACGTCCCCTGGAGCCAGGGGCGCGACTTCGCCGAGCTGGGCGGGGAGGCGTGGGACCCGGAGCAGTCTCGGGTCAGCCCGATCGCGCGGACGGCTCTCGAAGTCAACCTGCTCACCGAGGACAACCTGCCCAGCTACCACCGCGAGATCGAGCGCGCGTTCGGCCGCGACGGCGCGTGGGGCACGTGGGTGCACCGGTGGACGGCCGAAGAGGGCCGCCACGGCATCTGCATCCGCGACTACCTGCTGGTCACCCGCGCCGTCGACCCGGTCGAGCTGGAGCGGATGCGGATGGAGACCATGCAGGCGGGCTACGACACCGGTGACAAGCCGCTGCTGAACGTCTGCGCGTACGTCTCGTTCCAGGAGCTGGCCACCCGGCTTTCGCACCGCAACACCGGCCGCTACACCCAGGACCCCCTGGCCGAGAAGCTGCTGGCCCGGGTGTCCACCGACGAGAACCTCCACATGGTCTTCTACCGCAACCTCGTCAAGGCGGCGCTGGAGATCTCGCCCGACGCCATGATGCGGGCGATCACCGACGAGGTCCTGAACTTCGCGATGCCGGGCGCGGTGATCCCGAGCTTCCAGCGCAAGGCGGCACTGATGGCCAAGGCCGGCATCTACGACCTGCGGATCCACCACGACGACGTCGTCCAGCCGCTGCTGCGGTACTGGAAGGTCTTCGACCTGACCGGCCTCGGCGCGGTCGGGGAAGCCGCGCGCGAGGAGCTCGCCACGTTCCTCAAGGGACTCGACACGCAGGCGTCCCGCTTCGAGGAACGCCGGGACGCCGCCGCCGCGCGCCGGGCGGCGCGGGGCATAGTGGACCTCTGAGCCTGCGTAGCCGCCGGAGGTCGCCGTGCCGCACCGAGGTCGCGTTCCCGGCGCCACCGGGCCGGTGCTGGGGCGCGCGCTGCGGGTCCTGGAGGCGTTCTCGCCGGACCGGCCGGCGCTGCGGCTGAGCGAGGTCGCCCGCCGGTCGGGGCTGCCGGCCGCGACCGCGCACCGGCTGCTGCGCGAGTTCTGCGAGTGGGGCGCGCTGGAGCGCGACGAAGCCGGCGTCTACCGGGTCGGGCTGCGGCTGTGGGAACTGGGCTCGCTCGCGCCGCGGGGCCTGGGCCTGCGGGAACTCGCCCTGCCGTTCCTGGAGGACCTCTCGCAGATCACCCGCGAGAACGTCCAGCTCGCCGTCCGCGAAGGCGCCGAGGTCGTTTACATCGAGCGGATCGCCGGGACCGGAGCGGTCCCGGTGCTGACCCGCGTCGGCGGGCGGTTCGCGCTGACCGCGACGGGCGTCGGGCTCGTCCTGCTGGCCCACGCGCCCGCGGAGGTGCAGGAGGAGGTGCTGGGCAGCCCGATCGAGCGGTACACGAGCGAGACGGTGACCGACCCCGACCGGCTCCGGCACATGCTGGCTGACGTGCGCACGCACGGGTTTTCGATCAGCGAGCGCCAGGTGACCCTCGACTCGCTGTCGGTCGGCGCGCCGATCCACGACGCCCGGGGCCGCGTGGTGGCCGCGGTGTCGCTGGTCGTGCGGTACGGGAGCGTGTCGCCGCACGCGCTCGCCCCGCTGGTCATGACGAGTGCGCGCGCGATTTCCCGAGCGCTTTCCGTCTTATGAAATAGCCCTTCGTGGCGCCCGGGTCGCTCCCCCACGCTGTGACCCGGCCCACCACGAAAGGACGACCCGATGAGCGCCATTCCCCGCGACCAGTGGTACGTCGCCGCCTACGGCTCCGAGATCGGCACCGAACTGTTCAGCCGCACCATCTGCGGGGAACCGATCCTGTTCTGGCGGACCCGCGACGGCAGCGTCACCGCGATGGCCGACCGGTGCGTGCACCGGCGGTTCCCGTTGTCGCAGGCGCCGTCGCGGCTGGTCGACGACCAGGTCATCTGCGGCTACCACGGGTTCACCTACGGCGTCGACGGCAAGTGCGTGGCCGTGCCCGGGCAGACCCGGGTGCCGCGGACCGCGCGGCTGACGCGCTACCCGCTGGTGGAGCAGGACTCCTTCGTCTGGGTGTTCATCGGCGACCCCGCGAAGGCGGACGCGGCGCGGATCCCGCGGGCGCCCTGGCTCGCCTCGCCGGACTACACGACCGTCCGCGGGATGGAACCGCTCAAGGCGCGGTACTCGCTGCTGGTGGACAACCTGCTGGACCTGTCCCACGAGACCTACCTGCACGGCGGCTACATCGGCACCCCGGAGGTCGCCGAAACGCCGATCACGACCGAGGTCGACGAGGACGCCGGCATCGTCTACGTGTCGCGGCACATGGCCGACGCGGCGTGCCCGCCGTTCTACTCGAAGTCGACCGGCCTCGAAGGCCGCATCACGCGCTGGCAGGACATCGAGTACACGCCGCCGTGCCTGTACAAGCTGCACAGCCGCATCGCGCCGGTCGGGTCCGTGCCGAACCCCGACGGGACCGACCCGGACGCCTTCCACGTCGAGGTCGTCTACGCCATCACGCCGGAGACCGAGCACTCGACGCACGACTTCTGGGCGGTGGCCCGGGATTTCGCCCTCGACGACGAAGGCGTTTCGGCGTTCCTGGCGGAGAACAACCGGACCGTGGTGCTGCAGGACGTCGAGGCCCTCGACGTCCTCGAGCGGGTGATCGCCGCCGAGCCGGACGGCTACCAGGAGCTGTCGATCAACATCGACACCGGCGGCCTCGCGGCCCGCCGGATGCTCCAGCGGCTGGCGGCGTCATGACCCGCCCGATGCTGACCGGCGACCGCGTCAACCGCATCCACTGGGTGCTCGGCACCGACCGGCTGCGCGCGGTCTGCCACTGCGGAGCCGAGCGCGAGTTCGAAGACCCCGTGCAGCTGTGGGACTGGCTGCTCGCCCACCCCGAAGGACACCGATGACGCTCGAACTGCTGGTGGAAGCCAAGGAAAAGCTCGCCGACGGCGTCGTGGCGCTCACCCTCCGCGCGCCCGGCGGCGAGCCGTTGCCGCCGTGGGAGCCGGGGGCGCACGTCGATCTCGTCCTGCCCGGCTTCGTGCGGCAGTATTCGCTGTGCGGCGACCCGTCGGACGCGTCGGCGTACCGGGTGGCGGTCCTCCGGGAGGCCGACGGCCGCGGCGGCTCGGCGTACGTGCACGATGCGCTGTCGCCCGGGGACCGGGTTTCGGTCGAGGGCCCCCGCAACCACTTCCCGCTGGTGGACGCCGAAAGGTACCTGTTCATCGCGGGCGGCATCGGCATCACGCCGATCCTGCCGATGCTCGACCGCGCGGGCACCGACTGGCACCTGGTCTACGGCGGCCGCACGCGCGGGTCGATGGCGTTCACGGAGGAGCTGGCTCGCCACGGCGACCGCGTGACGTTCCGGCCCCAGGACGAACACGGGCTCCTCGACCTCCCGGCGCTCCTGGCCGCGGCAGGCCCGGGCACGGCGGTGTACTGCTGCGGGCCGGAACCACTGCTGGCGGCGGTGGAGGCGCTGGGCCCGGAAGACCTGCACGTCGAGCGCTTCACCGCGCTGCCCGACGACGGCGAGCGGACGGCGTTCGAGGTCGAACTGGCCGGGTCGGGCCGGGTGCTGCCGGTGCCGGCGGACCGGTCGATCCTGGAGGTGGTCGAGGCGGCCGGGGTGCAGGTGCTGTCGTCGTGCCGCGAGGGCACGTGCGGGACCTGCGAGACGGGTGTGCTGGGCGGCGAACCGGACCACCGGGACTCGGTGCTGACCGCGGACGAGCGGCTGGAGAACGAGGTGATGATGCTCTGCGTGTCGCGGGCGTGCTCCCCCAGGTTGGTACTCGACCTCTGACGCAGCGTCACTGCACGGCGAACCACGCCGATCTGTAGTGATATGGGACGGGTGAAGAGCTTTCACTCTTTCGTGGACAAGGTGGACGAGCGGCTCGGGGACGGGCTGGAGGGGCTCCTGTGCGCCCACCACCGGCGGCGGCTGCACCGGCTCGGCTGGGGTGCCGTGCTCGACCCGGGTGGCGCCGATGATCCGCTCGGCGGGCGAGCCCCCGTCCGCGACGGCAACCGGGTCGAAGTCCTGATCGACGGTGAGGAGTCGCTGCCCGCCGTCGCGGAGGCCGTCCGAGGCGCGAAATCCCACGTGCACATCGCGAACTGGCACGCCAGCGCGGACTTCCGGCTGACGCGGGAACCCGGGTCGCCCACCCTGCGGGCGCTGCTGGCCGAGGCCGCCGGGCGGGGGGTCGACGTCCGCGTGCTGCTGTGGGCCGGGCCGCCCTTTCCCGCGTTCCAGCCGTCGCGGAAGCTGGCGCGGGCCGAACGGCGGAAGTTCACCGAAGGCTCGGACGTCCGCTGCGTGCTGGACTCGCGGGAGCGGACCCTGCACTGCCACCACGAAAAGCTGGTGATCGTCGACGACTCCGTCGCCTTCGTCGGCGGGGTGGACCTCACCGCGCTCGAAGGCGACCGGCACGACAGCCCGGACCACCCGCCGCGGCCGATCGGGTGGCACGACCTGATGGCTCGGCTCGACGGGCCCGTCGTCGCCGATGTCGCCGACCACTTCCGGCGGCGGTGGACCGAGGTCGCCGGCGAGGACCTGCCGGCACCCGCGGTCCCCGAGCCGGCCGGCGGCAGCCGCGTCCAGCTGCTGCGGACCGTGCCGAACGACACCTACGACTTCCTGCCGAAAGGCGAGTTCACCGTCCTCGACGGCTACCTGCGCGCGCTGAGATCGGCGCGGCGGCTGGTCTACCTGGAGAACCAGTTCCTGTGGTCGCCCGAGATCGCCGAAGTACTGCTCGACAAACTCCGCACCCCGCCTGACGACGACTTCCGCGTGGTCCTGCTGCTACCGCGCAAGCCGAGCAACGGCTCGGACACCACCCGCGGCCAGCTCGGCAGGCTGCTCGACGCCGACGACGGCAACCGGCGGCTGCTGGCCACCACGATCAGCGCCCACGACGGCGACTCGGCGGCCCCGGTGTACGTCCACGCGAAGCTCGGCATCGTGGACGACTCGTGGCTGACCGTGGGCTCGGCCAACCTCAACGAGCACTCGCTGTTCAACGACACCGAGGTCAACATCGCCACCGACGACCCGGACGTCGTCCGGACGACGCGGCTGCGGTTGTGGGCCGAACACCTCGGGCGCCCGGTGCCGGAGCTGGCGGACCGCGGCACCGCGGACATCGTGGACAACCTGTGGCGGCCGCTCGCGGAGGAGCAGGCCGAGCGGGAACGCCGCGGCGAGCAGCGAACCCACCGGCTGGTGCTGCTGCCGGGGGTCTCCCGCCGCGTCGCCCGGCTGCAGGGCCCGCTGCGCGGGCTGCTCGTCGACGGCTGAGCGCTACCGGATCCGCAGCTTCCGCATCAGCTTCAGCCCGGACAGCATGCTCTCCACGTACTTCTCGTACGCCTGCCCCGGCCGCGGCCCCATGACCTGCTTCTTCAGCACCGCCAGGTTCTTCACGTCCGTGTACTTCAGCAACCCCTGGTCACCGTGCCGAGCCCCGACGCCGGAGTTCTTCACCCCGCCGGACGGCGTCCCCTTGGCCGCGTAAGCCGTCGCGAGGACGTCGTTCACGTTCACGTTGCCGGACTCGATCCGGGCCGCCACCGCGCGGGCCGCCGTGACGTCGGTGCTCCAGACCGACGCGTTGAGGCCGTAGTCCGTGTCGTTGGCCAGTGCCACCGCTTCGTCGACCGTGCGGTAGCTGTGCAGCGCCACCACCGGGCCGAACGTTTCCGTCACGCCGCAGACCATGTCCGCCGTGACGCCCTCGAGGATCGTCGGCTCGAAGAACGCCGGGCCGAGGTCGGGGCGCGGCTTGCCGCCGCACAGGACCGTGGCGCCCTTCGCCACCGCATCGTCCACATGGGACTTCACCCGGCGCATGTGGTCGACCGAGACCAGGGAGCCCATGTCGGGGCCGAAGTCGTAGGCCGCGCGGACGTCGAGGGCCGACGTCGCCGCCACGAAGGCCGTCTTGAACTCCTCGTACCGGGACTCCGGCAGGTAGATCCGCTCGATGTGCATGCAGATCTGGCCCGTGTTGCCGAACGCGCCGAAGATCGCGCCCTTCACCGCCTCCGGAACGTCAGCGTCCGGGAGGACGATCATCGGGTTCTTGCCGCCGAGCTCCAGGCAGCAGCCGATGAGGTTGCGGCCCGCCCGCTCGCCGATCACCCGGCCGGTCGCCGTCGAGCCGGTGAACATGATGTAGTCCGCGTGGTCGATCAGCGTGGGGCCGACGTCCGGCCCCTCGCCGCAGACCACCTGGAACAGCCCTTCCGGCAGGCCCGCCTGCTCCAGCAGCCGGATGCCGTAGAGCGGCGAGAGCGCCGTCTTGTTGTCCGGCTTCAGCACCACCGCGTTGCCCGCCATCAGCGCCGGCACGGCGTCGGAAACGCCGGTGGCGAACGGGAAGTTCCACGGCGCGATGATGCCGACGACCCCCTTGGGCAGCCGGACCTCGGTCGACGTCGTCAGCAGCGGCACCGGGCCGCCGCGCCTGGTCGGCGCCAGCAGTCGCGCCGCCCGCTTCAGGTAGTGGCTCATCACCATCGGCGGGTCGCAGGTCTCCTCGATCGCCATCCGCCGGTTCTTGCCGCTCTCGACCTGGATCAGGTCGGCGACGGTCCGCGCCTGCTCGACGAACAGCGCGTGCGCCCGGTCGAACACCGCCAGCCGCTCCTTGACCGGCGTGGCCGCCCACTTGCGCTGGGCCTCGCGCGCGACGGCGAACGCCCGCTCGATGTCCTCCGGTGTCGACTGCGGCAGCTCGACGAGCACGTCACCGGTGTAGACCTCGGTGAGCTTCCAGGTCGCCCCGGCCGAGCCCGGCACCCGCGCCACGAGCTGCCGCAGGAACGCGTCGGTGACCGACGCCGGACGGGTGAGTTCGAGCGGCGTGAGCGTCATGACCGGCTCCCGAGGACGAGCTGGGCGCCCATTTCCCCGATCATGATGCAGGGCGCGTTGGTGTTGCCGCCGGTGATCGACGGCATGATCGAGGCGTCGCAGACCCGCAGGCCCTCGACGCCGCGCACCCGCAGGTCGGGTTCGACGACGGCGAGCTCGTCGACGCCCATCCGGCAGGTGCCGACGCCGTGGTAGACCGACGTCGCGCGGTTGAGGATCGCGTCGCGCAGTGCCTGCCCCTGCAGGCCCGCGCCCGGGTGGATCTCCTCCTTGACCGCGCCCTTGAACGCCTTCGACGCGAAGATCTCGCGCACCATTTCCGAGCCTTCGCCGAGCAGCTCCAGGTCGGCCGGGTCGGACAGGTACTGGAAGTCGATGACCGGCGCGGCGGCGGGATCGGCCGAGGCGAGCCGCAGCGTGCCGCGGCTCTTCGGGTAGATGAGCGTCGTCAGCACGGTGAGCGCGGGGCGCTTGTCGACGTCGTGCCGGATCGGCGCGTCCTGGTTGGGCGACACGTACGCCCACGGCAGCAGGTGCAGCTGCAGGTCGGGGATCGCGCCGGCCTGCGACGTCCGCAGGAACGCGACCGCCTCGAACACCGAGTTCGCCAGGAACGTGGTGCCCGGGCGCAGCAGCTCCCGGGCCAGCCCGCGGGCGAAGTACGGGGCGGTGCCCTTGTTCTTGCTGGTCGTCACGTGGAACGTCAGCGCGTGGAACATGTGGTCGTGCATGTTGTCGCCCACCGGCAGATCCGCGACGACGTCGATGCCGTGTTCCTTGAGGTGCTCGGCGTGGCCGATGCCGGAGAGCATGAGCAGCTGCGCGGAGCCGATGACGCCGGCGGAGAGGATGACCTCCTTGCCGGCGCGGATGGTGCGCCGGCGGCCGCGGTCGAGGACCTCGACGCCGACGGCGCGGCCGTTCTCGATGAGGACCTTCTCGACCACCACCCGGTCCTGCAGCTGCAGCGTCGAGGGCGCGAGGTGGTGGATGTAGCCGCGCGAGGCGCTGTAGCGCAGGCCGTCGGCGGCGTTCTGCTGCATCCGGCTGACGCCTTCTTGGGACTCGGCGTTGTAGTCGTCGAGGATCTTGCAGCCGAGCGCGTCGGCGGTGGCGTCGACGAACTGGAGCGAGCCCTCTTGGGGGTTCTTCGCGCGGGTGACGCGGATCGGCCCGCCGGCGCCGCGGAAGGCGTTCTCGCCGTCTTCGAAGTCCTCCATGCGCTTGTAGGCGGCGTTGACGCTGTCGGCGTCCCAGCCGGTGTTGCCCTCTTCGGCCCAGGAGTCGAAGTTGGCGCGGTTGCCGCGGACGTAGACCATGCCGTTGATGGAGCTGGAGCCGCCGACGACCCGGCCGCGCGGCACCGGCATCCGCCGATCGAGAACGTGTTTCTGCGGGACGCCGTAGAAGCCCCAGTCGAGCGGCTTCTTGAGCTGCGGCACGGCGTGCATCGGCCCGACGAGCCCGGGTTTCTTGACGAGCAGCTGCTCGTCGCTCTTCCCGGCTTCGAGGACGATCACGCTGGCCCCGGCCTGTGCCAGCCGCCCCGCGATCGCTGCCCCGGAGCTCCCCGACCCGACGACGACGTAATCGGCCTCGTCGCCGCGCGCCGCCCTTTTCGCCATGTCCGCTCCTCGCTACGACCGGCCACTAGAACTGTAACGTGTTCTAGTTCGAGCCAACCGTATAGCGCGGACCCTGGGGAGCGCAACGGCCCGGCGTCGTCAGCCCCAGGTGAGGAAGCGGTAGTGCAGGCCGGTCGACGACTCCAGCCACTCCCCCACCGACTCCGGCGGCCGCCCCACTTCCGGCGCGTGGGTGTCGCCCTCGAAGGACTCCCGCAGCTCGGTGACGACGATCCGGTCCGCGAACGGCAGCGCCGCCCGGTACACCGCCGCGCCGCCGATCACCCACAGGTCGCCGTCCACGGCCCCCACAGCGGCAGGCAGGTCCGCGAACGTCTCGACCCCGTCCTGCAGGGTCGCCGACAACACGAGGTTGCGCCGCCCCGGCAGCGGCCGGAACCGCGGCGGCAGCGACTCCCACGTCCGGCGGCCCATCAGCACCGCCGCGCCCGAGGTCAGCGTGCGAAAGTGCTTGAGGTCTTCCGGCAGATGCCACGGCAGCGCGCCGTCGCGCCCGATGACGCCGTTCGCGGCTTGGGCCCAGACCAGCCCGATCACACCGCCACCGGCGCCTTGATGCCCGGGTGCGGGTCGTAGCCATCGAGGGCGAAGTCCTCGTAGACGTAGTCGAACAGGCTGTCCGCCGGCTTCAGGTCCAACGTGGGGAACGGGCGCGCGTCGCGCGCGAGCTGCGTGCGGACCTGCTCTTCGTGGTTGTCGTAGATGTGGCAGTCGCCGCCCGTCCAGATGAAGTCGCCGACGCCGAGGCCGACCTGCGCGGCGATCATGTGTGTCAGCAGCGCGTAGCTGGCGATGTTGAACGGCACGCCGAGGAAGAGGTCCGCACTGCGCTGGTACAGCTGGCAGGACAGCTCGCCGTCGGCGACGTAGAACTGGAAGAACGCGTGGCACGGCGGCAACGCCATGCGCGGGATGTCGGCGACGTTCCACGCGGAGACGATGATCCGCCGCGAGTCCGGGTTCTCACGCAGCGTGCGCAGCACCTCGGCGATCTGGTCGACGTGTCCGCCGTCCGGGGTCGGCCACGACCGCCACTGCACGCCGTAGACCGGGCCCAGGTCGCCGTCCGGCGCCGCCCACTCGTCCCAGATCGTGACGCCGTGCTCCCGCAGCCACGACACGTTCGCGTCGCCACGCAGGAACCACAGCAGCTCGTAGGCGATCGACCGGAAGTGGACTTTCTTCGTGGTGATCAGGGGAAAACCCTCGGACAGGCGATACCGCAGCTGGTGCCCGAAGATCGACCTCGTGCCCGTGCCGGTACGGTCGCCCTTGCGGGTGCCCGTGTCGAGGACGTGGCGGAGGAGGTCTTCGTACTGGGTATCCGGCATGTCCGGGAGCCTAAGCCATACCCGCTGACTCAGCGTGAACCCCCGGACGGCCGACACGCACGAGTTCTTAACTTGACCCATTCCAGAAAAGGCCCTAGGGTCGGCGGCGATGTCAGACTTCGAAGCACAGCTGCGGGCGGTCTCGCTGCGGGTCACGCGACCCCGGCTGGCCGTGCTGTCCGCGCTGCGCGACCATCCCCACGTCGACACCGAAACGGTGATCGACCTGGTGCGGGCCGAGCAACCGACGGTTTCGCACCAGACGATCTACGACGTGCTGCGGGCGCTCACCGAAACCGGGCTGATCCGGCGCATCCAGCCGGCCGGTGCGAACGCCCGCTACGAGGCACGGGTGGGTGACAACCACCACCACGTCGTGTGCCGTTCGTGCGGGGCGATAGCCGACGTCGACTGCGCCGTCGGCCACACCCCCTGTCTCACCGCTTCGGACGACCACGGTTTCGTGATCGACCAAGCGGAGGTCGTCTACTGGGGCACCTGCCCCGACTGCGCGGCCGACCGTCCCCGAAATGATTCGCCGCTCCCGGAAGGAAGTAAATGAGCTCCACCCAGGACAACCCGTCCAGCGCGCAGGGCGTGGACAAGAAGGCGGCGGCCGGTTGCCCGGTCGCGCACGACTCGGTGACTTCGCAGGGCAGCGAGAGCGAGAACCCGGCGATCGACTCGCCGGCCCCCAAGACGGGCGGGCGTCCGCGCACTCTCCAGGACTGGTGGCCCAACCAGCTCGACCTCAGCCCGCTGCGCGCGCACTCGTCGAAGAGCAACCCGCTCGGGGAGAAGTTCGAGTACGCCAAGGAGTTCGCGAAGCTCGACGTCGAGGCCCTCAAGCGGGACATCACCGAGGTGCTCACCACCTCGCAGGACTGGTGGCCCGCCGACTTCGGCCACTACGGCGGCCTGATGATCCGGATGAGCTGGCACGCGGCGGGCACCTACCGCATCTACGACGGCCGCGGCGGCGCCGGTGACGGTGGCCAGCGGTTCGCCCCGCTGAACAGCTGGCCGGACAACGCCAACCTCGACAAGGCCCGCCGTCTCCTGTGGCCGGTCAAGCAGAAGTACGGCCAGAAGATCTCGTGGGCCGACCTGCTCGTCCTGGCCGGCAACGTCGCCCTGGAATCGATGGGCTTCAAGACCTTCGGCTTCGGCTTCGGCCGCGTCGACACCTGGGAGCCCGAGGAGATCTTCTGGGGCCCGGAGGACGACTGGCTGGGCGACGAGCGCTACGCCAGCGACACCGAGATGGTGCCGGAGCTCGGCGCGACCGAGATGGGCCTCATCTACGTCAACCCCGAGGGTCCCCGCGGCAGCGCGGACTTCGAGGCCGCGGCGCACTTCATCCGCGAGACCTTCGGCCGGATGGCGATGAACGACGAGGAGACCGTCGCCCTCATCGCCGGTGGCCACACCTTCGGCAAGACCCACGGCGCCGGCGTGGCCGACGACCACGTGGGCCCGGAGCCGGAGGGTGCCCCGCTGGAGGCGCAGGGCCTCGGCTGGCTGAACACGCTCGGCAGCGGCAAGGGCCCGGACCAGATCACCAGTGGTCTCGAGGTCACCTGGACCGACAAGCCGACCGAGTGGAGCAACCGCTTCTTCGAGATCCTCTTCGGCTACGAGTGGGAGCTCACCACGAGCCCCGGCGGCGGCAAGCAGTACGTCGCCAAGGACGCGCCGGAGATCATCCCGGACCCGTTCGACCCGAACAAGAAGCACAAGCCGACGATGCTCACGACGGACCTGTCGCTGCGCTTCGACCCGATCTACGGCCCGATCTCGCGCCGGTTCCTGGAGAACCCGGACGAGTTCGCGCTGGCGTTCGCCAAGGCCTGGTACAAGCTGCTGCACCGTGACATGGGCCCGGTCAGCCGCTTCCTCGGCCCGTGGGTCGCCGAGCCGCAGCTGTGGCAGGACCCGGTCCCGGCCGTCGAGGGCGAGCTCGTCGGCGACGCCGACATCGCCGCCCTCAAGGCGAAGGTCCTCGACTCGGGGCTCTCCGTCTCGGAACTGGTCTCCACGGCGTGGGCCTCGGCCGCGAGCTTCCGCTCCACCGACAAGCGCGGTGGCGCGAACGGCGCACGCATCCGCCTGGAGCCGCAGCGCAACTGGGAGGTCAACCAGCCCGACCAGCTCGGCAAGGTCCTGGAGGTCCTCGAGGGCGTCCAGCGCGAGTTCAACGAGGCCGGCGGCGCGCAGATCTCGCTGGCCGACCTGATCGTGCTGGCCGGTTCGGCCGCCGTCGAGAAGGCGGCGCGCGACGCCGGCGTCGAGACGACCGTGCCGTTCCACCCGGGCCGCACCGACGCCTCGCAGGAGCAGACCGACGTCGAGTCGTTCAAGGTCCTCGAGCCGCGTGCCGACGGCTTCCGCAACTACCTGCGGGCGGGCGAGAAGCGCCAGCCGGAGGTGCTGCTGGTCGACCGCGCGTACATGCTCGACCTGACGGCGCCGGAGATGACGGTCCTGGTCGGCGGCCTGCGCGCGCTCGGCACGAACCACGGCGGCGCGGCGCACGGCGTCCTCACCGACCAGCCGGGCGTGCTCACCAACGACTTCTTCGCCAACCTGCTCGCGCCGGGCACCAAGTGGAAGGCGTCGGAGTCCGCGGAGAACGTCTACGAGATCCGCGACGTGACGACCGACGAGGTGAAGTGGACCGCCACCGCGGTCGACCTGATCTTCGGTTCGAACTCGCAGCTGCGGGCGCTGGCCGAGGTCTACGCCAGCGACGACGCCCGCGAGAAGTTCGTGGCCGACTTCGTGGCCGCGTGGACGAAGGTCATGGAGCTGGACCGCTTCGACCTCGCCTGATATCGACACCGACGGGCCCGGCCGAGCTTCGGCCGGGCCCGTTCGGCTGTTCAGCGCCAGCCCAGCTCCGGGGCCACGTGCTGCACGATGTTCTCCAGCACGTGCGCGTTGTAGTCCACCCCGAGCTGGTTCGGGATGGTCAGCAGCAGGGTGTCCGCGGCCTGGATGGCCTCGTCCTCCTTGAGCTGCCGCACGAGCTCGTCGGGCTCCCCGGCGTACGACCGGCCGAAGATCGCCCGGGTGTTCTCGTCGATCATGCCGACCTGGTCGCGCGAGTGGCGGTCGCGGCCGAAGTACGCGCGGTCGGTGTCGTTCGTCAGCGCGAAGATGCTGCGGCTGACCGAAACCCGCGGCTCACGCTCGTGGCCGGCGGCCGTCCACGCCTCGCGGTAGGCCTCGATCTGCTTGCGCTGCTGGACGTGCAGCGGTTCGCCTGTCTCGTCGTCCTTGAGCGTCGAGCTCTGCAGGTTCATGCCCAGCTTCGCGGCCCAGACGCTCGTCGCGTTCGAGCCGGAGCCCCACCAGATGCGGTCGCGCAGGCCTTCGGAGTGCGGTTCGAGCCGCAGGAGGCCCGGCGGGTTGGCGAACATCGGCCGCGGGTTCGGCTGCGCGAAGCCTTCGCCGTCGAGGAGCTTGAGGAACACCTCGGTGTGCTGCCGGGCCATGTCGGCGTCCGTCTCGCCCTCGCCCGGGGCGTACCCGAAGTAACGCCAGCCGTCGATGACCTGCTCGGGGGATCCCCGGCTGATGCCGAGCTGGAGCCGGCCGCCGGAGATCAGGTCGGCGGCGCCCGCGTTCTCGATCATGTACAGCGGGTTCTCGTAGCGCATGTCGATCACGCCGGTGCCGATCTCGATCTTCGACGTCCGCGCGCCGATCGCCGACAGCAGCGGGAACGGGCTGCCCGCCTGCCGCGCGAAGTGGTGCACGCGGAAGTACGCGCCGTCCACGCCGAGCTCCTCGGCGGCCACCGCCAGGTCGATCGACTGGTGCAGGAAGTCGGCGGCCGACCTGGTCTCGGAGTGGGCGCCCGCCGACCAGTGGCCGAACGAGAGGAAGCCAATCTTCTTCACGCCACCTCAGACGTCCGGCGGCCGCGAATGATTCCCGGGTGTGATCCGGTCGCTCGCTCGTTCCGGTGAATCGCTGCCCGGGTCCGGCCGGGCCGGGTACCCCGCCGGAAACGAGGAGGAGACGCATGCCCGACAACGACCTCACCGGATTCCTGATCATCGGCCTGATCTTCGTGGTGGCCGACGGCCAGGTCCTCTACCGCGGCGGCCGTCGCTACCTGAGCGGACCGGACGGCGAGGACGGCACCGGCTCGATGGCGTGGATGGTGGTCACCGTCTTCCACCTGGTCTCGTTCGGCGTGCTCGCCCTGCTCTCGGTGGTCGGCCCGCAGTGGTCGGGCTCGACGGCCGCGCTGGTCGGCCGGCTCGGCATCTTCCTCCTGCTCATGGCCGTGGCCCACGTGCTCACGCTGGCCGTGCTCGCCCGCCGCCGGCAGGACCGGATCGTCGAGAACCACTTCCAGGAGCGGGAAGCCGGCACCGAAACCTTCGTCCGGCCCGGCACCGAGGTGGTCGTCGAGCCGGCGGCGACGGACCCGGCGTGGCACCCCGCCGTCACCCCGGTACCCGGCCAGGACGGCCCGCGGCCGCGGGTGAGCCCCGATCTCGGCAACCACGGCCCGTACCGCACCTGACCTGCCCCTTCGGCGTTCACCGGATCGAAGGAACCCTCCGGCGAGCCGCCGTTTTCGCGCTGCTGCCGCCGCGCCCGCCGTGTTTTGATCTTGCCCGGCCGGTGCGCGAGGGAGGAAACTGCGGTGCGAACGTCTCGAGCAGGGCTGGTGGCGGCTGTCTCGGTCCTGGTGGTGGCCACGGCGCCCGCCGCCGCGACCACGCCCGACCCGCTCGCGCCGTACCGCGGCCAGCAGGTCGCCTGGGGTGCCTGCCCCTTCAAGCAGCGGGCCCAGCCCCCGCAGGCCGAATGCGCGCGGATCACCGTCCCGCGGGACTGGGCGGCTCCGTCGGCCGGCACCGACCTGCAGGTGGCCATCAGCCGCGTGAAGGCCACCGGCACCCGGCAGGGCGCGATCCTCGTCAACCCCGGCGGGCCCGGCGGCCGCGGCACGGCGCTCGCCGGCGCGCTGGCCGGCCTCCAGCCGTCGGTGAACGAGCACTACGACATCGTCGGCATGGACCCGCGCGGCACCGGCCAGGAAGGCGGCACCGACGCCGGGTACGTGTGCCGGGTGCCGCTGGGGCGGCTGCCCGCGGACGACAACCTCGACGCCCGCGACCGCTCGGCGGCCAGCATCGCGCTGCACCAGCGGACGCCGCGCGTGCTGGCCGAGGCGTGCCAGAGCGACGCGCTCGCGCCGTTCATCACCACCTGGCAGACCGCGCACGACATGGACCTGATCCGCACGCTGCTGGGTGACGAGAAGCTGAACTACCTCGGCTTCTCCTACGGGACCTGGCTCGGGGCGAAGTACGCGTCGCTGTTCCCGGACCGGGCCGGCAAGCTGGTCCTCGACTCCAGCGTCAACTTCGAAGGCCGCCTCCAGGCCGCGTTCGAGGCGTTCCCGAAGATCGACCAGCGCCAGTTCGACCGCGTCTACGCGCCGTGGCTGGCCCGCCGGTTCCCGGAGCAGCTCGGCAAGACTGCCACGGAGGTCCGGGCCAAGTGGGAGCGGCTGCGCGTCTTCTTCAAGGAGCAGGGCGTGCCGCCGGACGTCTTCGACTCGGTCTTCGTCGGCAACGGCAGCACCCGGCAGTGGATGACCGGCGCGCTGATCCTCACCAAGGGCGCGGCGGCGCTCGACGGCAAGGCCACGCCGCCGCCCGTCGCGCTGCGCGGCGACCTCGACCGGGCCTCGCGAGCCGTCTTCGGGCGTCCGGCGGACCGGCTGACCGCCGCCGACGTGGCGGCGGACCCGCCGGAGCCCGACTACGCCGACGTCCCGGGTACCCGGCTGGCCGTGGCGTGCGGCGACCAGCCGACGCGGACGGCGAGCTGGTACAAGCTGCTCAGCGACCTGCAGGGACCGGCCTACCCGCTGTTCGGCTGGGCGTACGGCCTCAGCGAGGCGTGCGGCTTCTGGTCCGACCCGCCCCGGAACGAGCTGCCGAGGCTCTCCCCGCGGGCGGCGAAGAACATCCTGGTGGTGCAAGGCGAGTTCGATCCGCAGACCGGCTACGAGCAGGCCGAGGCGGGCGCGCGGGCGGCCGGCATCCCGATGATCTCGGTGGCGGATTCGCCCTTCCACGGCCAGTACGCGGTGAGCGGCAATTCCTGTGTGGACAAACTGGTGAACGGCTTCTTCCTCGGCGGCGCGCGGCCCGCGGCCACCATCTGCCCCGGCGTGCCGCTGCCCGGCGAGCGCGAGGTCTACCCGGTGCCAGGCCCGGCGGGCGAGCCGTCGCAGCCGGCCGCGCCCGCGCCCCGGGACGCCGACTCGCCGGTGCGCGAGCGGCTCCAGGACGACATCAGCGCGGTCAACCGCGGCCGCTGATCCGGTAGGCCACGCCGAGCCGGTCGAGGTCCTCGAGGTCTTCGGGGTAGAGGCCCCGGCCGGTGAACCGCTCGACCGCGACCAGGCACTTTTCGGTGCGGTCGCGGTAGTCCCGCAGGTCGAGACCCGCCAGCGCCGCGCCGACCTCCTCGTCCGCGGACGGCTCGCCCAGGCCCGGCTCGAACGAAGCGAGGACTTCGCCCGCGCGCGCGAAGGACAGGCGCGTCAGGGCGTTGACGTTCCAGAACATGCTCGCCGCCCGGCCGGCGCGGGACGCCGCGGTGAGCACGGGCGCGCGGGAGCCGTAGAAGCCGTTTTCCTCGATCGCCACCACGACCCCGTCGAGGTCCAGGACCTCCACCCACGGATCGCCGTACGCCTCGCGCAGCTCCTCCGCCGGCTCGGGGCGGGCCGGATCCGCGCCGAACGCGCGGACGACCTCCTCGGCGGACAGGCCGGTGGCCACCGTGACCGTCGCCGCGACCGTCAGCCGGGACCGGCCGATCCAGCGGTAGGCCACCTCGGGCCGGTCCACCACCGGCGGCTCCGGCTCGCCGCGCAGGCGGTGGCCGAGGCGGTCGGCCCGGGCGTGCACCACGGGCGGCTCGGGCGGCGCCGCCCAGATCCAGAGGTCGTAGCTTTCGGTCTCCGGGTCGTCGCGGCCATAGGCGTGCACGCGGACGCGGTAGTCGCCGGGCCACGGCGGCGTCGTCACGCGGACGCGGTGGTCGCCGGGCCACGACGGCGTCGCCGGCTCCTCCCCCACGCCGGCCGAGCCGTGCTTCGCGCGCCAGCTGAGGTCGACGACCTCTTCCCAGCCCAGGGTTTCCGCCGTCGCGGGCGGCTCGGCCAGCACCCGGATGCCGACCCGGACCGGGCCGTTCTCCGTACCGGTGCGGACGACCACGCCACCGTCCGCGGACTCCGCGAGGCCGTTGTCCGCGAAGCTGCCGAAGGCCGGGAAACCGCCTTCGGTCAGGGCGAAGACGTGGTCGCGGACCTCGACGGACGTGCTCCCGGACTGCGGCAGCCGGTACTCGGCCCGCTCCTTCTCCCGCAGCGCCGCCGCGTAGCCGTCGGGCATCGGTGCCGCGCGGAGCAGATTCGCCGCGACACCGAGCGCCGTCCCGACGATGCCGGCGACACCGGGGCTGCCGGCTTCGCGCGCGGCGATCGTGGCGGCCACCAGTGCGATCGCGAGGTGGTGGGCGCCGTGCGCGGCCGCGATCGCCGCTTCGTCGCCCTCGGCGGTCAGCGTTTCCCCGGCCACCAGACGCGCGGTCAGGTCCGCCACCAGGTCCAGGAGACCGGGCCGGAACTGGTGCAGCAGCCGCGTCTCCCGCAGGGCTTCCGCTTCGCTGTCCGAGGTGAGGAAGCCGAACGTGCCGTCCGGCGGCGGCTTCAGCTCGGACGCGACCGGAGGCGCCGGGACGTCGAGCGAACCCAGCGTCAGCTCGACCGCGCCGTGCACGCGCTCGACCACCCAGGCCGGCAGGGTCCGGAGCGACTTCAGCACCTCGGGCTCGGGGATGTCCGGGAACGTCCGGCGTTCCGGCTGGAACCGCAGGCGGCCCAGCGCGGCGGCGGGCGCGGGCGGGATCACGGCGCGGACGACCGGCACGGCGGCGGCCACGGCGGCAGCAAGGTTCTCCCCCATGCGCCCACTGTGCCAGAACCCGGCTCGTATCCGGCCGCGAGAGAAAATCTCCAGTGGCGAGGGTAGACATTCGCCTGCGAACGCGGGTAACGTTCTGGGTGTACCAGGAAAGACGAGAAAGGAAGGGAACGGGACCATCATGGATCGCCCGCAGCGGCCCGGTAGCGCCGCGCGGGTGCCGTAGGCCCATCGAGTTCGGAGGTGGTGCTCGGTCACGGATGCGCGATCCCCGCGTCACCCGGCGCAGTGCCGGACGCGGGAAGCCGGCGGTCACGCCGGCCGGAAATGGTGAAACCCAACCTTCGAGGACCCCGATCGCCGTGCGCACGGCGATCGGGGTCCTTCTGATGTGGAGGTGGAATGATCCCCGACGGGGAAAGACCGGCGGCGCCCGGAAAGTTCGACGACGAGCACTACCCCGGCTACACGATGGGCCGCGCCGCGGACATGCTGGGCACGACCCAGGCCTTCCTGCGCAGCCTCGGCGAAACGGGCCTGATCACCCCCCAGCGCTCGGCCGGCGGGCACCGGCGCTACTCGCGCCACCAGCTGCGCCTGGCCGCCCGGGTGCGCGAGCTGGTCGACCAGGGCACGGCCATCGACGCCGCCTGCCGCATCGTTTCCCTCGAAGACCAGCTCCACGAAGCGCGTCGCCTCAACCGGGCCCTCCAGGGGGAACCCGAAGGGTGAGTTCGTCCATAGTGGACGGAGAAGTCGCTTGCCGCCTGGCCCGTTCGGGGCGCGGCTGAGGCAGGCGGGAGTGGCCGCCCGGCACACACCCCTCTCCCCCTGCCACCGGATGTCCTCCTCTCTTTCTCAACTGCCAGGTTGACAACGACCGGCACGCGCTCTACCGTCTTATTCAACCGAAGAGTTGAGGAAGACCGGTGGACGAAGACAGCGAGCGGCTCAACCGGGTGTTCGCGGCACTGGCCGACCCGACCCGGCGTGACCTGGTGGCGCGCCTGGCCGGTGCGGACGCGACCGTGGGCGAACTGGCCGAGCCCTACGACATGAGCCTCCAGGCGGTCTCCAAGCACGTGAAAGTGCTGGAAGAGGCCGGACTGGTGACGCGCAGCAAGGACGCCCAGCGCCGTCCGGTCCACCTGGACGCGGAGGTGTTCGACCTGATGACCAAGTGGATCGAGCGGTACCGGCGGCAGGCCGAGGAGCGTTACCGACGCCTCGACGCCCTGCTGGGCCGCATGACCGGCGACGCAACCCGACCCCGGAAGGACGCATCATGACCATGGCGAAGCACGAAACCGAGATCCTGGCCGACGAAAAGGTCCCGACCATCCGGCTCGTCCGGGAGTTCGACGCCCCGCCCGCGCAGGTGTTCCGCGCGCACGTCGACCCGGAGCTGTACGCGCAGTGGGTCGGGCCGCACTCGGTCACCACGCGGATCACCCGGTGGGACGCGCGCACAGGCGGCGAATGGGCCTTCGCGAACGACCGCGACGGCGAGGAGATCGCCACGTTCCACGGCAGCTTCCACGAAGTGCGGCCGGACGAGCGGATCGTCTGGACGTTCACCTACGACGGCGAGCCCGACGGCGTCGCCCTGGAAACGCTGACCCTGGAGGAAATCGAGGGCGGGCGCACCCGGCTGCGGGTGCTGAGCGTGGTGCAGGACTTCGCGACCCGGGACGGCATGCTGGCCAGCGGCATGGAGGTCGGGATCAACGAGGGGTACGCCAAGCTCGACGCCCTGCTCGCGAAGGAAGCCTGATGACATCGCCGGCTCAGCAGCACGTCGCCGACGCCGCCCGCTTCACCGAGCTGGTCTCCTCGGCCGCCCCCGGCGACTGGGCGCGGCCGGCGCCGGTCGCGGGGTGGACGGCGCTCGACGTCGTGCGCCACCTCGTCGAGTGGCCGCGCGGCTTCCTCCGCGGCGCCGGGATCGAGCTGCCGGCCCTGGCCGTGGCCGCCGATCCGGCCGGGGCCTGGAAGCAGCACGTCGCCGACATCCAGGCCGTCCTCGACCACCCCGCCGGGCGGGTGCTCAGCAACCCGCACACCGGCGACCGGCCGGTGGACGCGGCGCTCGACCAGTTCTACACCGCGGACATCTGGCTGCATTCGTGGGATCTCGCCAAGGCGCTCGGCCGCGAGCCCGAGCTCGGCGAGGAGCGCTGCGCCGAGGCGTTGACGGCGATGCGTCCGATGGAGCAGGTGCTGCGCGACAGCGGCCAGTTCGGCCCGGCGGTGCCGGTCGACGACAGCGCGTCGGCGCAGGACAAGCTGATGGGCTTCCTCGGCCGCGACCCCGCCTGGCGGCCTTGAGGCCCGGCGGTCACGGCCACGTGCGAGCGAGCTCCTCGAACGTGGCCGGATCGCTGTGCACGGGCACCACGCACAGGAGGTGACCGCCGGGGGCGCGGAGCGTGTGGCACTCCAGCCATCGGGACACGGGCTCCGCGCCCAGCGCCGTCAAGCGCGCGACCTCCGCGGCGACGTCGTCGGTCTCGATGTCGACGTGGTAGCGGGGTGCGTCGTCGACGGCCTGGACGTCCATGGTCAACCCGGGCAGAGCGCCGTCCAGCGCGGTGAACTGCTCCTCGCCCGCCACCGGACGGGCCGTCGCGCCCAGCGCGGCCGCCCAGAAGGCCGCGGCCCGGCCGGCCTCGGCGGCGGGCGTGTCGACGAAGATCCCGAACATCCGGCTGCGGTGCACGGCCCCGAGGATAACCGACCGGGCACGGACGTGATTGACAACAGCGGGTGCGCGGAGGACTCTGGGAGCGCTTCCAGACAACGCCGCCGGGGTCGCTTCCGCCTGCTCGCGGCCGGAGAAAGGCGGAAGGAGAGTCCATGGGGTCCGCCTCCCGCCGGACGGCCGCGCGCCCGGGTGTGCTCACCGTGATCGCCGTGCTCGTCGTGGGTGTTTCCGTGCTGTGGCCGTGGAAATCGGGTGCCGCGCCGGTCGCGCCGATCACCGGCAACGCCACCCACTTCGACGCGCTCGGCGCGCCCTACGGCGGCTGTGGCCTGCCGCAGGACATGCTCGACTCGCCCGACTTCGTCGCGCTCAACGTCTACCACACCCCCGGCGACTACAGCTTCTACCCGCGGCCGATCCCGCCTGCGCAGGCCGCCAAGATCGGCCTGTGGGACAACGGCCGCAACTGCGGGCGGTTCGTGCAGGTCACCATCGGCGACTTCTGCACCGGCGTCAACGACGGCGCGCCGGGACAACCGTTCTGCCGCAACGGGTCCTGGGTGACCGACGGCTACGCGGGCGCCCAGCTGACCATGGTCGTGGCCGACAGCTGCGGCGACGCGAACGCCTGGTGCCGCGACGATCCCGGGCACCTCGACCTGTCGACGGCGTCGCTCAACCGGTTCGTGAAGAACGGCGTCCCGGTCGGGGACATGCACCCGGCGCACTGGAACAACCGGCGGGTTTCGTGGTCCTACGTGCCCGCCCCGAACTACACCGGCGACCTGAAACTCGGCTTCCTCCAAGGCGCGCAACGGTATTGGCCGGCGATCGCCGTGTCACACCTGCCCAACGGTGTCCACGGCGTGGAGTTCCTCGGCGCGGACGGCAGCTGGCAGCTGGCACAACCGAACAGCGACCTCGGGCAGGCCTTCGTCATCGGCCCGACCGCGACGGCCGGCACCGCGTACGCGATCCGGGTCCGGGACGCGAGCGACGCGCTCGTCAACGACGGGCGCGTCTACCGCTTCACGTTGCCGGACCAGTGCCTGTCCGGGTGCGCGGCCGCCTACACCGGCATCAGCTACACGACCGGGACCAGCACTCCGACGACCCCCACCACGCCGACGACGCCGACCACGCCGGCCGGGGCGTCGTGCGCGGTGACGTCCGCGGTCACGTCCTCGTGGAACGGTGGGTACCAGCTGGAGTTCACCGTGCGGAACACCGGCTCGGCCGCGCTGGCCGGCTGGACCACGGCGTTCTCGTTCGCGGGCGGCCAGCAGCTGACCAGCTCGTGGAACGCCGTGCCGACGCAGTCCGGCCGGCAGGTGCGAGCGGCCAACGAGGCCTACAACGGGACAGTGGCGGCCGGCGCGACGACGACGTGGGGTGCCGTCGTGACCGGCACTTCCCAGCCGTTGGCCGAGCTCGCCTGCACCGCCCGCTGACCGTCCTCCGGCGGTGCCCCCTAGGCTCTTCGGCGGATCGCGGAGGGAGGTGACGGCGTGTCCGGACACGGACGCCTGCCACGGGTCAAGCGCGTGACCATCGAGGACGTGGCGCGGGAAGCCGGCGTGGGGCGGCAGACCGTTTCGCGTGCCCTGCGCGACCTGCCGGAGATCGCCCCGGACACCCGCGAGCGCGTGCTGGCCGCGGCGGCCCGGCTGGGGTACCGGCCGAGCGCGCTGGCGCAGGCCATGCGCACCCAGCGGTCGGACGTCATCGCGCTGATCGTCTCCGACATCGCGAACCCCTTCTACCCGGCCGTGGCCCGCGGGGTGTACGACGCGGCGGCCGCGGCCGGGTGCAGTGTCGTGCTGTACAACACCGACGCCGACGCCGACCGGGAACGCGACGCCCTCGAGGACGCGCTGGCCCGCTCTGCACGCGGCGTCGTCGGCTTCTTCTACGGCCTGCCCGACGACGTCCTCGCCGGCTACGCGCGCTCGGTCCCGCTGGTCGTCGCCGACCGGCAGCTGCCGGCGGACGTGGCAGCGTCGGTGAGCAACGACTTCGCGACCGGCACCGCGGCCGCCGTCGGGCTGCTCGCGCGGCGGCCGGACGCCTGCCTCGGCATGGTGGCCGGCTCGGCCGGCGTCGCGGTCGACGAGCGGCGCCTCGCCTTCGCCACCGCCTGTGCCGCCCACGGGTTCGGCGACGTCACCGCCCGGATCGTGCCGGGGCCGCCGACCGTCGCGGGCGGCACGGAAGCCGCCCACCGGCTCCTCGACGCCTGGCCCGGCGTCAACGGCATCTTCGCCTTCAACGACCTGATGGGCACCGGGGCGGTGCGAGCGGTGCTCGCGCGCGGTGGCGCGGTCCCGCGGGACTGCGCCGTGGTCGGCTTCGACGACCTCGAGCTGTCGGCGTACCTGGACCCACCGCTCAGCACGGTCCGGATCGACAAGCACGGCCACGGGCAGGCTCTCGTCCGGGCTCTGCTGGCGGACACCGCGCACCGGATCTCGCTGCCGGTCTCGTTGATCAGCCGCGCGACCGCTTGAGGCCCGCGTACGCCGGCGGTGCCGGCAGGCGCAGCAGTCCCCCGAACCGGCCCGGCCCGTGGTCGCGCAGCGCGGCGACGGCGTCGGCCTCGTGGCGCGCGCAGTTGGCGAGGATCCCGAACATCCCCAGGGTGACCAGCAACGACGAACCGCCGTAGGAGATCAGCGGCAACGTGACGCCGGTGACCGGCAGCAGGCCGACGACGTACCCGATGTTGATCGCGGCCTGGGCGACCACCAGCAGCGTGAGCGTGCCCGCCACGAGCCGGATCCAGGGGTCGAGGGCGCGGCGCGCGATCCGCGTCCCCACGACGGCGACGCCGGCGTAGAGCGCGATCACCGCGACGCAGCCGACGAAGCCGAGTTCCTCGCCGACGAGCGCGAAGATGAAGTCGTTCGCCACGCCGGGCAGGTAGCCCCAGTTGGCGCTCCCCCGCCCGAGCCCGCGGCCGAACACCCCGCCGTCGGCGAGCGCGTACAACGCCTGGGTCGTCTGGTAGGCACCGGAATCCGGGCCCGGCGAATCGGACAGAAACGTCAGGACGCGCCCGAGCCGGTAGTCCGCGGACAGGGCGAGCACGGTGAAGCCCGCGGCCGCCCCGGAGACCAGTGCCGCGAACAGCCCGGCCGGGATGCCCGCGAACCACAGCAGGCCCAGCGCGACCACGCCGAGGGTGATCGTGCCGCTGAGGTTCGGCTGGGCCATCACCAGCGCGAACATCAGCAGCGTCACCGGGACCACGGGCACCAGCAGGTGCCGCCACCGGTGCAGCAGGTGCTCCTTGGCCACCAGGACGTGCGCGCCCCAGAGCACCAGCGCGAGCTTGGCGAACTCGATCGGCTGGATCGACTGCCCGGCGACGACGAACCAGCGCTGGGCCCCGCCGCCCGCCGAGCCCAGCGGGGTGAGCACGAGGACCAGCATGCCGAGCGCCGCGGCCATCGCCTTGCTCGCCAGTGCCCGGATCTTGCGCAGCGGCAGGCGCAGGCCGAGCCAGAACACGCCGGCCCCCAGGGCCAGGTACGTGAGGTGCTTGAAGAACAGGTCGTACTGACCGCCGCCGGTGCGCGGGTCGTAGGAGGAGACCGACGACGCGCTCAGCACCATCACCACCCCGAAGAGCCCGAGGATCCCGGTGAGTGCCAGCACGAGGTGGAACGACGCGAGCGGCCGCGTCAGCCACCCGGTCAGCGCCTCCCCCGCACGCGGACGGCGGCCGGCTTCCCGTTCCTTGACGTCGATGGCGCGAACCTCTCCCCGCTCGGGGAAACGGCGGTTCCGTTCCCGGCCACGCCAAGCTAGCCACCCGCGGCTGGCAGGACGCTGAGAAAGCGAAATCCCGTCAGCGGCGATCTTCACGCAGGGCGTACCGGCGCTCGGCGTACGCGAGGTCGTCCCGCCACAACCGGGCCGCGGCCCGGCGCATGAGCGGCCGCAGGGCCGGCGCCAGCCGGGCCGCCACGGCGAACCCCGGCCGGTCGGAGGCGGCGATCGTGGCCTCGATCACCGCCGTGCGGGGCCGGCCGCCGGGGCCCGGGCCGAGCGGGGTCGCGTGGGTCTCCACCACGCTGCCGGCCCCCTCACCGTCCACAATGGTCATCAGCACGGTGCGCGGGCCGGGGCAGGTGAACTCGGCGACCACCGGGACGCCGAGCTTGCCCGCGAGCCGGAACGTCACCTCGACGACGAACCGGTCGTCGGCCTCCGCGACGTCGACACCCTGCGGGGCCGAGAGCACGCGCAGCCGCGCGAAGGAGTACGGGTGGAACCACGCGCCGTGCCACGGGTCGAGGCGGTTGGCGACGACGTCTTCGGGCTCGCAGACGCCGGCCAGCGTCGCCACGGCGTCGACCGTGGTCCCGTCCGGGCGGACCGGCACGACCGGCCGTTCGGTCGGCTGTTCGCCGCCGGCGCGGTCGAGGCGGACCCACGCCAGGACGCCGTCGTCGTGGGACGGCAGCGCCGTCCACCCGGGCCGGTCCGCGCCGACGCGCAGGCCGTGCCACCGGCAGACCAGCTCGCCGCAGTGCACGCGTGCCTGGTCCAGCGGCGCGCCGAGGTGCGGGCACGCGCCCGGGCCGACGAGCAGCGCGCCGTCCGGGCCGCGCCACGCGACCAGCTCGCGCCCGCCCACCCGCGCCCCGAACGGCCGGTCGGCCCGGATGTCCCGGGCCGCGGCGAAGACGTACCAGTTGCCCGAGGGCCGGGCACCCGCCCGCTTGACCGCCGCCTCGATCAGCGCGGGGCTGCAGGCGGCGTAGGTGGGTTCCTGCCGGGCCCACGCCGGCTCCCGGAACGGCCGCACCGGCCACCGGGCCGGCCAGCGCTCGATCACCTGCCGCTTGAGATCCACCGGTCGCGCTCCCGCCTGTCCCGGCCGGCCGACGCGACCGGCACGAGAGCCATCGTCGGGCATGTGGAGCGGTTGCGCAACGCTTTGCCACGGGTTCAGGCCTTCAGGCGTTCGGTGGCCAGCTCGAGCGCGGCGGGCAGGTCGTTGACCCAGGGGACGTCCCGCTCGACCAGGTTCGCCCAGCCCGGGCCCGCCGTCGCGCTGTCGAAACCGCGCTGCCGCAGCCGCCGGACGAGCAGGTCGTCGGCGGTGGCGGCGGACATCGACCACAGGAACACCACGACCGGGTCGAGCTTGGCCGCGACGGCGACGGTCGTCTCGGCCGGCACCAGCTGGCCGAGGTAGACCGCCGGGATGCCGACCTCCACCATGGCGGCCCGCAGCACCTCCATCGGCAGGCTGTGCCGCTCCTGCGGGCAGCACGCGAGCAGCACCGCCCGGCCGGGCGGGGTGTTCGCGAACCCGGCGCTGTAGCGCTGCAGGGCCAGCGAAATCTCTCCGGTGAGGGCCCATTCGGACGCGAAGCAGATGTCGCCGCGCAACCAGCGGCCGCCGAGGTGGCGCAACACGGGGACCAGCACCTCGGTCCAGGCCGCGGCCGGGCCGAGCGCGTCCAGCGTTTCGTCCAGCAGCGCGGCCAGCGCCGCGAAGTCGAGGCCTTCCGCGGCTCGCTCGAGCTCCTCGGCGCGCCGTTCGGCGGACAGCTCGGGGGCCGCTTCGCCGGCGTCGGAGAACGCCGCCGCGGCGGCCTCCCTCGCCCGCATGCCGCGGTCCATGAGCCGCTGCATGTACTGCAGGCGGCGGACGTCGGCGTCGGAGTACCGCCGGTGCCGCCCGTCGTCACGCAGCGTCGGGCCGACGCCGTACCGCGCGGCCCAGGTCCGCAGCGTCACCGGCGAGACGCCGAGCAGTTCGGCGACCTTGCCGGGTGTCCACGCCCCGCCGGGCCGGCCGCTCACCGCGTCGACGTCCATCCACACCACGTTTCCATCCGGCACCCGCCGGGCACGTACGGCACGCCCGGAAACACTCCGCGGACGGCTGTTTGTGACTCACGCCACAATTTGGCCGGCTCGCCGCGGGCTATGCCGTGCGAATCCGCATCGATCCACGGCGAGCCCGCTCGGGTGCACCACGGTCAAGTGGACAAGCTACCGCTCGTGTGAAACGGTTGCGAATCGAATAGGCCGAGAGGGTAGCGGAGGGCGCGGATGACCACGACGACCGAGCCGGTCTCCGCCGAGCGGCTGGACACGCTGGCCCGTCGCTGCCTCGCCGAGGCGCACGGTTTCGTGAGCGCGCGGGCGAAGGAGCACTTCTCCGGCCGCGCCGAAGGAGCGCTCGCGGAAACCGCGGTGCCGGAGTTCGTGGCGGGCGGGAAGTGTCTTCGGCCGCTTTTCGCCTACGTCGGCTGGCGGTGCGGGCAGCCGGAATCCGACGCCGCGATCCGCGCGGCCGCCGCGTTGGAGCTGCTGCACTGCTTCGCCATGGTCCAGGACGACGTGATGGACGGCTCGGCGCTGCGCCGGGGCCGCACCGCCCTGCACGTCCGGTTCGCCCGCTGGCACGAGGAGCAGGGCTGGGCGGGCTCGGCACCGCGGTTCGGCGAGTCCGCCGCGATCCTGTTCGGCGACCTGTTCCTGGTGTGGTCCGAGCAGCTGCTGCGCGAAAGCGGGCTGGCGGCCGAGCAGCTGGCCCGCGGCTGGCCGCACTACGACGCGATGCGGGCCGAACTGGCCGTCGGCCAGCTCGGCGACCTGGTCAACGACGCGCGGGCGCTGCCCGGCTGGGACACCCTCCTCGACGTGCTGCGCCGCAAGTCCGGCAACTACACGGTCCGCCGTCCGCTGGAGTTCGGCGCGGCGCTGGCCGGCTGCGGCCCGGAGCTGCGGGCCGCACTGGGCGAGTTCGGCGGCCTGGTGGGTGAGGCGTTCCAGCTCCGCGACGACCTGCTCGGCGTGTTCGGCGACCCGGCGGTCACGGGCAAGCCGGCCGGCCAGGACCTGCGCGACCGCAAGGCATCCAGCGTGGTGGTCCTCGCCGCGGCGATGGCCGGCCGGCGGCGCCGGGCCGAGTTGAACGAGCTGCTCGAGCTGGACACGGTGGACGACGAGGCGGTCACGCGCTGGCGGGAGCTGATCGTGGCGACGGGCGCGCGGGAGCGCCTGGGCGAGCTGATCCGCGAGCGAGCGGACAAGGCCCTCGCGGCGATCGACCCGGCGGTCGTCCCGCACCACGCCGCCGACCTGCTCACCGCCCTCGCGGCGCGCTGCACGGAGCGGGACCGATGAGGGGCGGGCCGATCCGCGCCCCAGCGACCAGGTACCCGCAGCGCCCGACCCCGCCCCGCGGCGGCGAACCGCTCGCGGGCCACCCGCCCGCAGCGTTGCCGCTCACCGGCGGCTCGCAGGCAGCTCACGCCGCCACAACCCCGCCCCACACCCGGCGCTCGCACCCAACCCACACCGCCACAACCCCGCCCCACACCGGCGCCCCACTCACCCTCCCCGGCGCGGAGCCGAACCGATGAAGACCGTCCCGGGGCCGGCGAACCGCGTCGTCGTCGTGGGGGCCGGGCTGGCCGGCCTGGCCGCCGCCCTGCACCTGGCCGGCCGGGGGCGGGACGTCACCGTCCTCGAACGCGATCCCGGGCCCGGTGGGCGCGCCGGGCGGGTCGAACGGCACGGCTACCTGCTCGACACCGGGCCCACCGTGCTGACCATGCCGTCGATCCTGCGCGACACCTTCGCCGCCGTCGGGGCCGACCTCACCGCGGAACTTCCGCTCGCCCGGCTCGATCCGGCGTACGTCGCGCAGTTCGCCGACGGCAGCACCCTGCCCGTGCACACCGACGCCGCCGCGATGACCGACGCCGTCCGCGACTTCGCCGGGCCGGCCGAGGCCGCCGGTTACGTCCGCCTGCGCGACTGGCTGACCCGCCTGTACCGCGCCGAGTTCGACCGGTTCGTCGACGCGAACATCGACTCCCCGCTCGGCATGCTCCGGCCGGAGCTCGCCCGGCTCGTCGCGCTGGGCGGGTTCCGGCGGCTCGACAACCAGGTCGGGGAGTTCCTGCGCGACGAACGCCTGAAGCGGGTGTTCACCTTCCAAGCCCTCTACGCCGGCGAATCCCCGATGCGGGCGCTGGCCCTGTACGCGGTGATCTCGTACATGGACACCGTCGGCGGGGTGTACTTCCCGCCCGGGGGCGTCGCGGCCCTGCCGCAGGCGCTCGCCCGCGTCGCGGCCGGTGCCGGGGTCGAGTTCGGCTACGGGGACGCCGTCAGCGAACTCGAACGCGCCGGCTCGCGCGTCACCGCCGTCCGCACCGCCGCCGGCGCCCGCCACCCGTGCGACGCCGTCGTCCTCACCACCGAACTGCCCGAGAGCTACCGGCTGCTCGGCCGGCGGCCGCGGCGGCCGGTCCCGCTGCGGGCCGCGCCGTCGGCGGTCGTCGTGCACGCCGGGGGTCCCGCCACGCACCCCGCGATCGCCCACCACACGATCTCCTTCGGCCACGGCTGGCGGTCGACCTTCGACGAGCTCATCTCGCAGGGGCGGCGGATGAGCGACCCCTCGCTGCTCGTCACCCGGCCGACCGCGTCCGATCCCGGGCTCGCCCCGCCCGGGCGCCAGCTCTACTCCGTGCTCGCCCCGGTCCCCAACCTCGACCGCGGACCCGCGGACTGGGCCACCGCAACGGATTCCTACGCCGAAGAGGTCCTCGACGTGGCCCGTGCGCGGCTGCTCCCCGGCTTCACCCCGGAATTCACGCACGTGCTCGGCCCGGCCGAGTGGGCGAGCCGCGGCCTGGTCGCCGGGACGCCGTTCGGCTACGCCCATTCCTTCGCCCAGACCGGGCCGTTCCGGCCGCGGAACCTCCCCCGCGGCACGGACAACGTCGTCCTGGCCGGCGGCGCCACCGTGCCGGGCGTCGGCGTGCCGACCGTGCTCATCTCCGGCAGACTGGCTGCCGACCGGATCACCGGAGGGACCCGATGACCCGACGCGAACTCGACGCCGCCGGCATCCGCGAACCCGGGCTGCGCGCGGCCTACACGTGGTGCCGCGAGCTCAACGCCCGGCACGGCCGCACCTACTTCCTCGCGACCCGCCTGCTGACCCCGGCGCAGCGGCCGGCGATCCACGCGCTCTACGGCTTCGCCCGGTGGCTCGACGACATCGTCGACGAACCGGACGACGACGCCACCCCGGAGACGCTCGACATTCGCTTGCAGGACGTCGAGAAGCGCTTCCTCGCCGACCTCGACGCCGGCGCGAGCGACGACCCGTTGCTGACCGCGGTGATCGACACGGCAGCCCGGTACACGCTCGCCAAGGCGTACTTCGAGGCGTTCTTCACCTCGATGCGGATGGACCTCACCGTCTCCGGCTACGCGAACCGCGCGGAGCTCGACACCTACGTGCACGGCTCGGCCGAGGTGATCGGGCTGCAGGTGCTGCCCGTGCTCGGCACCGTCGCGCCCCGCGCGGAGGCCGAGCCGCGGGCCGCCGCGCTCGGGAAAGCCTTCCAGCTCACCAACTTCCTGCGCGACGTCGCCGAGGACCTCCGCCGCGGCCGCGTCTACCTGCCGGCCGACGAGCTGGCCGCGCACGGCGTCGACCGCGACCGGCTGGCCTGGTGCGCCCGCGAAGGCCGGGCCGATCGGCCGGTGCGAGCCGCGATCCGCGCGCAGATCGCCGTCACCCGCGAGAGCTACGCCGAGGCCCGGCCGGGGATCGGCATGCTGCACCCGGTTTCCCGCCCGTGCGTGGCGACGGCGGCGCGGTTGTACGGCGGCATCCTCGACCGCATCGAAGCCGCCGGGCACGACGTCTTCGCCGGGCGCGCGGCGGTGTCCCGCGGGCAGCGGCTGGCCGTGGCGTGCGGGGCGGTCGCGCGGACGCAGTGGGCGCGGCGGCGCCACCCCGCGCCGGCGCTCCCGGTGGCGGTGAGCTGACGTGGGCAAGGCCGAATACCTCGTCGTGCTGGCCGCGTGCGTGCTCGTCACCCTGCCGCTGGAGCTGGCGGGAGCGCGCGTCTACCGGCAGCCCCGGCGGCTGGCGCGCGCGGTGCTGCCGGTCGCGCTCGTGTTCCTGGCCTGGGACGTGCTGGCGATCGCCGGCGGTGTCTGGGACTACGCGCCCGAGCACGTCACCGGCATCCGCGCTCCCTTCGCCGTGCCGCTGGAGGAGATCCTGTTCTTCGTGGTCATCCCGATCTGCGGGCTGCTGACCTACGAGGGCGTCCAGCTCACCATCGCGGTAGTCAAGCGGCTCGCCCGGAAGGAGGCCCGCCGGTGATCCCCTGGGGGTACACCGTGCCCGCGGTCGCCGCGGTGGCCGTCGTCGTCCTGGCCGAGCTTTTCCTGCTGCGGACCGGGTTGTTCCGGCGGCCCGCGTACTGGATCACGATGGCCATCGTGACCGCGTTCCAGATCCCGGTGGACGGCTGGCTCACCAAGCTTTCCGACCCGATCGTGCGGTACGACCCGCAGCACATCACGAACTGGCGGGTGCCCTGGGACATCCCCCTCGAAGACTTCCTCTTCGGCTACGCGCTCGTGACCGCCGTGCTGCTGGCGTGGGAACGCACCGGCCCCCGGCGGGAGCGCGCGTGAACGCCATGGCGAAGGACGGCCTGCCCCGCGGGGCGGTGCCGTCGGCCTTCGACGCCGAAGCGCGGTGGTACGACCGGCTGGTCGGCGCCAACCCGGGCTACCACGAGCACCTCCGGCTCTCCGCGCGGCGGCTGGGGCTGCCGGCGGACGGCACGGGCCTGCGGCTGCTGGACGCCGGCTGCGGCACCGGCGCGTCGACGGCGGCGCTGCTGTCGGTCGCGCCCGGGGCGGAGATCACCGCGTTCGACGCTTCCGGGGAGATGCTCGCGCGGGCCCGGGCCAAGAACTGGCCGGACGGGGTCACCTTCGTCCACACGCCGGTCGAGGACCTCGACGGCGTTTCCGGTCCGTTCGACGCGATCCTGGCGGCGTACCTGCTGCGCAACCTGGCCGAGCCGACCGGGCAGCTGCGGCGGCTGCGCGGACTGCTGCGTCCCGGCGGCCGCATCGCCGTGCACGAGTACTCCGTCCGGGACTCGCGGCGCGCCCGGTGGGTGTGGAACGCGGTCTGCGCGGGCGTGATCATCCCGCTCGGGAAGGTCACCACCGGCGACGCGACCCTCTACCGCCACCTGCGCCGCAGCGTGAGCGAGTTCGACGGCCTCGGCGCGCTCGCCGCCCGGCTCGCCGAGGCCGGCTTCACCGACGTCCGCACCGGCACGATGCCCGGCTGGCAGCACGGCGTCGTCCACACCGTCCTCGGCACCAACCCGCGGGAGGAGCCTTGACCCGCCCCGTCGGCACGGACCGCCGGATCGAGACGCGGCCCGCCCCGCCCGGCCTGACCGACGCCGGGCTGCTCGGGAAGCGACCGGCCGCGGCGGTCGTCGGCGGCGGCATCGCGGGCCTCACCGCGGCCACCGGGCTGGCCGAGCGGGGCGTCACGGTGACGCTCTTCGAGCGCGACGGCCACCTGGGCGGGCGCGTCGGCGGCTGGGCCGACCGGCTGCCGGACGGCACCGGCGTCACCATGAGCCGCGGCTTCCACGCCTTCTTCCGCCAGTACTACAACCTGCGGGCGCTGCTCATGCGCACCGATCCCGGGCTCGACCGGCTGACCCCGCTGACCGACTACCCGCTGCTGGACGCCGAGGGCCGCACGGACACCTTCGCGGGACTCCCCCGGACGCCGCCGTGGAACGCGCTGGCGTTCGCCTGGCGCAGCCCGACGTTCACCCCGCGGGACCTGGCGCGCCTCAACGGCCGCGCGGCCCTGCCGCTGGCGACGGTCAGCGTCCCGGAGACCTACCACCGGCTCGACGGCACCGACGCCGCGAGCTTCCTCGACGCGATCAACTTCCCCGCGGCCGCCAAGCACCTGGCGTTCGAGGTCTTCTCGCGCAGCTTCTTCGCCGATCCGCGCGAGCTGTCCGCGGCGGAGCTGGCGACCATGTTCCACCTGTACTTCCTGGGCTCCAGCGAAGGCCTGGTGTTCGACGTGCCGGCCGAGCCGTTCCCGCAGGCGCTGTGGGATCCCCTGGCCGGCTACCTGGCCGACCGCCGGGTGACCCTCCGGACCGGCACCCCGGTGACGTCGCTCGACCGCACCGCCGACGGCTTCGCGGTCACGACGGCTCAGGGGACCGAGCGGTTCGACGCCGTCGTGCTCGCCTGTGACGTGCGAGGGCTGCGGGAGATCGTCGCCGCGTCCCCCGGTCTGGGTACGCCGGAGTGGCGCGCCGCCGTGGCCGGGTTGCGCACCGCGCCGCCGTTCCTGGTCCGCCGGCTCTGGCTCGACCGGCCGGTCGACGCGGCCCGGCCGGCCTTCCTGGGCACGGGGAGCGTGCCGCCGCTGGACAACATCAGCGTGCTGGACCGCTACGAGGGCGAAGCGCGGCGGTGGGTGGCCCGCACCGGTGGCTCGGTCGTGGAGCTGCACGCCTACGCGGCCGCGACCGACGACCGCGAGACGCTGGCGAAGGCCGTGGACGACCGCCTGCACGCGATCTACCCGGAGACCCTCGGCGCGCGGGTCACCGCGTCGATTTCCCTGTGGCGCGAGGATTGCCCGCTCTTCGGGCTGGGCGGCTTCGCCCGGCGGCCGACGGTGGAAACGCCGGACCCGGCGCTCGCGCTGGCCGGCGACGGAGTCCGCATCGACCTGCCGGTGGCGCTGATGGAACGCGCGGCGACGACCGGCTGGGCCGCGGCGAACACGCTGCTGCGGAGCTGGGGACTCGCCGGGCACCCACTGCGGTCGGTGCCCAACCGCGGCCGGATCGGCCTGCTCAACCGGCTCGCCGCGACCCGCTGGTTCGGCAGGTGTGCGACATGACCGACGTCGTCATCGTCGGCGCCGGGCTCGCCGGCCTGGCCGCGGCCGTCACGCTGCACCGGGCCGGAGTTCCATGCGCGGTTCTTGAGGCCTCCGACGACGTCGGCGGCCGAGTGCGCACCGACGTCGTCGACGGCTTCCGGCTCGACCGCGGTTTCCAGATCCTCAACCCGGCCTACCCGGCGATCCGGCGCCTGGCCGACGTCGACGCCCTGGACCTCGGCCGGTTCTGGCGCGCGGTCCGGGTGGCCGACGACGACCGCGTCTCACTGCTCGGCCACCCGGTCGACACGCCCAAGGCCCTGCGCGACATCGCGGCGCGCCGCTACCTGTCGGCGAAAGACCTGGCCGCACTCGGGACGCTGTCCGCGCGCGTCGCCGCGGGACCGGCCCCGGCGATCGCCGCCCGGGCCGACCGCACGACGCTCGACGAACTGCGTCACGCCGGGATCTCGGCGCGGGCCGTGGAAACCGTGCTGCGGCCGTTCCTCTCCGGGGTGTTCCTGGACCGCGAGCTGACCACGTCGGCCCGCTTCTTCCAGCTGGTGTGGCGGAGCTTCCTGCGGTCGGCCCCGTCGCTGCCCGCGCTGGGCATGGGCGAGCTGCCCCGGCAGCTCGCCCGGACGCTGCCGACGTCGGCGATCCACCTGGACACCCCCGTCGAGGAGGTCCGGCCGGGACGGGTCCGCACCGCCGGCGGCGAGGTCTGGCCGGCCCGCGCGGTCGTCGTCGCCACCGACGGCTCGACGGCCGCCCGGCTCACCGGTGTCGCGGAGCCGCGCTGGAACAGTGGGACTACCTGGTACTTCGCCCCGCCGCGGTCGCCGTTGCGCGAACCCGTGATCGTGATCGACGCGCGCGGCGGGCCGGTGGTCAACACGAGCGTGGTCAGCGAGGTGTGCCCGGCCTACGCCCCGCCCGGGGCCGCGCTCGTGAGCGCGTCGGCCCTGACGGCCCTGCCGGAGACCGAGGTGCGGCGGGCGCTGGGCCGGCTGTACCGCACGGACGCGACGCGCTGGCCGGTGGTCGCCCGGTACGAGATCGCCCACGCGCTGCCGGCGATGCCGCCTCCCCACGAGCTTCGGCGCGAGGTGCGGCTGGGCGACGGGCGGTACGTGTGCGGCGATCACCGCGACACGAGTTCGCTCCAGGGCGCTCTCGCCTCCGGTGCCCGGGCGGCCCGGGCGGTACTGGCCGATCTGGACAGCTGAAGGCCCGGCGCATTACGACATCCGGGCGGAAATTCGCTCCCCGCGCTGCGAAAACCGCCGAGATCCCGAAGATCACCCGGCACCCGCCGTGCCGGAGCGTCGCCGGAAAGAGTGAAGCCCCCACCGCGGTCTTCGGTTGTCCAGCCCAGCAAAACCATGGTTTCCGTAGCCCGGGTCCCCCGCCGTGCCCCGTTGAGCGCCTTGACACAGGGCGCTCCGAGTGACGTTCTCCCGGCTCGCTAACGAATTCCCGGTTTTTCCGTCTTCCCGAGGCAACCCGCAGTAATCCGGCCTTCGGAAGGGAAGTCATGTCGCGGAGATCCTTGTTCGTCGCGCTGACCACGGTCAGCGCCTTGCTCACCCCGGCCGCGGTGGCGGCCGCGGCGCCGCCCGGGGTGGATCCGGCCACCGTCGATCTCACGCTCGCCGCCGGGCAGAGCACCACCGTCACCAAGCGCGTCACCACCTCCGCCGTCCCGCCGAACCCCGACCTCGTGCTGCTCGCCGACACGACCGGCAGCATGGGCGGCGCCATCGCCAACGTCCGGACCAACGCCAACGCCATCACCGGGGACGTGCTCGCCGCGCAGCCGACCGCCCAGTTCGGCGTCGCCGAGTACAAGGACTTCACCGACTCCGTGCCGTTCAAGGTCAACCAGGGCATCACCGGCGACACGGCCGCGGTCCAGGCCGGCATCAACCAGTGGACGGCGTCCGGCGGCGGGGACTTCCCGGAGGCCGATCTCAACGCCCTCTACGAGCTGGCCACCGGCGCGGTCGCCTTCCGCCCGGACGGCACCCGCATCATCGCCTGGTTCGGCGACGCGCCGTCGCACGACCCCAGCGGCGGGCACACCCTGGCCCAGACCATCGACGCGCTCAAGGCGGCGAAGATCCGGGTGGTCGCGGTCAACGTCGGCAACCTGGACGCCCAGGGCCAGGCCAGCGCGATCGCCACGGCCACCGGCGGCGTGCTGCTGAACAACGTGCCTTCGAGCCAGGTCTCGCAGGCCATCCTCGACGGCATCAAGTCCATCGAGGTCACGGTGACGCCGAAGGTCACGACCTGCGACCCGCAGCTGACGGTCACCAACGCCCCGGCGAGCGTCAAGGTCCCCAGCGGGGACGTCGCGACGTTCACCGAGACCGTCGCCGCCAAGGCCGACGCCGCGCCCGGCACCTACCACTGCACGGTCGACTACCTGGTAGACGGCGTGTCCCGCGGGTACGTCGAGACGACGACCGTGCGCGTGCTCGGCCTGAGCATCAACGACGTCACGGTGAACGAAGGCTCCGGCGGCGCGCCGGTGCCGGCCACCTTCACCGTGTCGCTGCTCGGCGGCGCCAGCCCGAACCCGGTGTCGGTCCACTACGCCACCGCCAACGGCACGGCGACCGCACCGGCGGACTACCAGGCGGCGAGTGGTGACGTGACCTTCGCGCCCGGCGAGACGACCAAGCCGGTGACCGTGCTGGTCAACCCGGACACCGTCGACGAGCCGAACGAGACGTTCACCGTCACGCTGTCGGCCCCGGTCGGCGCCGGGCTGGTCGACCCGACCGGCGTCGGCACGATCGTCGACGACGACCGCGACGGCGTCTTCTCCTGCACCGGCACCGCCGCGAACGTCATCGGCGTCACCGCGGCCGTGGCGAACCCGGCGAACCTGCCCTGCGCCGACGACAGCAAGACCGTCCTCGACGCGACGCTCAACGCCGGTCTGATCAAGGTGCAGACCCACGCCCTGACCTCGTCGACCGACCTGACGCCGGACAACCAGTCCGCGGCGCCGGCGGCCGGTGACCAGGCGAAGGCGACGGCCAAGATCGACAAGACCGTGATCAGCACGCTCGGGCTGACCATCGAGCTGGGCGTGATCCAGTCCCAGGCGGCGGCGACCTGCCAGCCGACCCCGGGCGGGCTCGCCCCGGCGCTGACCGGCAGCTCGAACGTCGCTTCGCTGAAGATCAACGGCGTCTCGGTCACGGTGGGCTCGGCGCCGCTGACCATCGCGCTGGTCATCGGCTCACTGAAGCTGAACGGCCAGACCATCTCCAACGGCGTCGTGAAGCAGCAGGCCGTCGCACTGGAGACCCCGCTGGCGAAGATCGTCCTCGCGGAGTCCCAGGCCGACGTGCACGGCACCGCCGCGCACCCGGCGGGCAACCCCTGCAAGCGGTGATCCGCTGAACCACCCGGGGCGGGCGCTCGCCGCCCGCCCCGGGCTCACAGCTCGTGGACCGTCGTCTCGCCGGTGGTCACCAGCAACGCGCTCCACGCCGCGGCCGGGCTGATGTTGAGCAGCACCGCGCGGCCATCGAACTCCCCGGTCTCCCGGGCGCTCGAGAGGTTGAAGAACACGTCGTTGGGCCCGAGGTGGCCGTAGCGGGCCAGGTTGTCGAAGCACGCCTTCGCGATCGGGACACCGATCGCCTCCGACCAGTTCCGGAACGCGGCCGTGGACAGGTTCTGGGCGAGGCAGCAGGTGACATCGGCCGGGCTCAGGCCGTTGCGGTCGAGCAGGCGGGTGACCAGCGCGCGCAGCCGGTTGCGGGTCTCCACGGCCAGCCGGAACGCATAGACCGCCGGATCGGTGCACTCCTCCCGCCAGCGCGCGAAGCCCTCGTCGCGGTACTCGACGCGGAACAGGTCCGCGTAGGCCCCGTTCGTCTCCAGCAGGATGTCCCGGATCCGCAGGTCTCCCTGCCGGCGCAGCAGGAGCGCGCCGCCGCTGTCGCCGTTGACCGTGACGGGGTGGCGGTACCGCCCCGGCGTGGCGGGCTTGCTCCCGTGCAGGACGAGCACGTTCGCCAGATCCGGGTCGGCGCGCAGCAGCCCGCTTGCCGCGAGCAGGGCCGGGGTGAGCGACGCGCAGCCGAGACCCCCCACCGAGAACGCCATCGCCCGGCCGGCGCCGAGCATCGCCTGCAGCCGGGTCGCTTCCGAACTGACCAGCGTCTGCGGCGCCCGCGGCTCCACCGTCAGGACGACGTCGACGTCATCCGCGTCGAGGCCCGCGCCGGCCAGCGCCCGCAGGCCCGCCCGGACGGCCAGCTCGGCCGCGGTGAGCGTGTCGTCGGCGGGCACCCGGTCGATGCCGAGCGCGGCGCAGGTCGCGCGTTCGGCGTCGGACAGCGAGGCCAGCTCCGGCAGTTCGGCCACGGCGAGGGACGTCTCGGGCAGGTACCACGCCGACGCGGCGAGCGCGATCACGCGCCGGGCAGCTCGGTGAAGGCGCCCAAGATCTCGTCGGCGAGCGCTTCGAGACGCTCCTGCCCGACACCGCCCGACACCGCCAGCCGCAGCGCACCGTCGCGCACCGCACTCGTGACGACCAGCGGGAACCAGGACGCGACCGCGCGCTTGAGGTTCATCGACAGGTCCCAGCGGGTCCGCAGCAGGCGGACACCGGAGTCGAACGCCGAGGTGTCGCTCGGCCCGTGCAGGACCAGGACCTCGGGTTCGGGCAGGGCGCGCAGCTGCGCGGTGCCCGGCGTGTCCGGCGAGAGATGCCGCAGGATCCCGTAGCCGACGCCGTCGTTCGGCACCGACCGCGCGCGGTCGGTGATCTCCGGCAGGCAGTCCCGGGCCGTGGTGCCCGGCCCGACCGGCAGCACCAGCGGGTGCAGGGTGGTGAACCAGCCCACCGACGGCCCGCGCCCGGCCAGCCGGTACGGGTTGGGGGTGGCTTCCCCCTCGGTCATCACGAAGGCGCTCGGCGCGTCCTGCCACCGGGCCAGGCCGCAGGACACCGCGCACAGCGCCGCCTCCCGGCCGTCCGCGCCCCCGGCGGACAACAACGTGGCGACGGCGGGGTCGTCGAGGGTGCGGGCGGTGATGCCGTCGCCGGGCGAGCCGCCGATCGTTCCGGCGGCTCCCCCCGCCCGCAGGGTTGCCGTCCAGTAGGTCAGCTCGCCGGACAGCTCGTCCGAGACCGCCATCGCCCGCAGGTGCTCGGCCCATTCGCGCCACCGCGGCGGGCGCGGCACCGGGGCCGGGGCGCGGCCCGCGGTCAGGTCGGCAAGCAGCACGTCGAGGTCGTCGAGCACGACCACAGTGGACATGTTGTCGAAGACGAAGTGGTTGACCAGCAGGACGAGCAGGCCGCCGCGGGCGCGGCCGCGATCGTAGTGGCGGACGCGGAACAGCGGGCCGCGCGCGGGATCCATCTCGGCCTTCAGCGCCAGGCAGTCGTCCGCGACGATCCCGAGCTCCTCGTCGTCGCTCAACGGCGGGAGCACTTTCGCGTCGAACACGTCGGCCACGGTGACGTCCGCGACCTCGAGGCGGGCGCCCAGTGCGTTGCGCCGCAACCGGTAGCGCAGCGGCTCGTGCAGGGTCAGCAGGTGCCCGATCGCCGTCCGGATCGCGGCCGCGCCGATCTCGGGCGTGGTTTCCACGGTGTGCACGTCGACGAAGTCCCCGACGTCGTCCGGCAGCTGCCGCAGGAAGCTGAGCATGATCGGGGTCGGCGGGATCGCGCGAGGGGACTCGGGTGCGGCGGCGGCCGGGGAGACGGGCTGCACGGACGCGGACACCGGCGCCGGGCCGTCGACGACCGCGGCCCGCGCCAGCTCGGCGAGCGTGCGGCACTGCAGGAGCTGCTGCGGCGTGAAGTGGACGCCGTCCTTCGCCGCCCGCGCCGCCACCCGGACGCCGAGCACCGAATCGCCGCCGAGGTCGAAGAAGTTGTCCTCCGGCGAGACCGGGCCGGTGGCCAGCAGGTCCACGCAGAGCGCGGTGAGGACGCGTTCGGCGTGGGCGACGGTGTCATTGTCCACAAAGGAAGGTGCGGGCATGGCGGGCTCCCGGTGGGTGGTGGCGGGGACCGGCTCGCCGTCGACGGCCGGCAAGGTGTCGAGCGGGCGGCCGGGTTCGCGCAGCACGGCGTCGAGCAGACCGGGCAGCAGCCGGGCGAGTGCCTCCGCCGTCTCGCGGTCGAACAGGGCCGTCGCGTATTCGAAGTAGCCGTCCATCGGCCCGTCCTGCTGGTCGATGACGCCGACGGTGAGGTCGAACTTCGCGGTGCCGGGCGCGATCCCGGCGACCGTGCCGCTCTCCGAGAAGCGCGAGCACTCGAGACCGCCGAGTTCGGCGGTGTCCTGCGGGACGTTCTGGTAGGTGTAGCCGACGTCGAACAGCGGCTGGCGGCCGGGATCGCGCGGCCCGCACACCGCGGAGACGATCTTCTCCAGGGGGATCTCTTCGTGGTCGAGGACCTGGGCGACGGTGTCCGCGCAGCGCCGGACGAGGTCGGTGAACGACAGCGAGCCCTCGACCCGGGTGCGGAACGGCGGCAGGTTGTTGAAGTACCCCATGAGGTCGTGCGTCGCCGGGTGCGTCCGGCCGGAGGTGGCCACGCCGACGACGACGTCGGTGAACCCGGCCCAGCGGTGCAGCAGGGCGTCGACGAGCGCGAGCATCGTGACGAACGTCGTCACGCCGTGCTCGCGGCTGAACGCCCGGGCCGCCTCGGCCGCCGGTTCGGCGACGGAGAACTCCACGAGGCCGCCGTCGAAGGTCTGGACCGGCGGGCGCGGCCGGTCCAGCGGCAGCTGCGCGGCCGGCAGGCCGGCCAGCGCGGCACGCCAGAACCGCAGGCCGCGTTCGAGGGTCTCCCCCGTCAGCCGCTTCCGCTGCCAGGCCGCGAAGTCGGCGAACTGGAAGGGCAGCTCCGGCAGCTCGGGGGCCCGGCCGGCCAGGTGGGCCTGGTAGAGCTCGGTGAAGTCGCGGAAGAAGATCGTCGGCGACCAGCCGTCGAAGACGATGTGGTGGTAGGTCCAGAGCAGGACGTGGTCGTCGGCGGCCAGGCGCAGCAGGGTGATGCGCACCAGCGGGCCGGTGGCCAGGTCGAACGGGCGGACGGCTTCCTCGTCGGCCAGCTTGTGCGCCAGCGCGTCGCGCTCCGGTCCGGGCAGCGTGCTCAGGTCGTGCACCACGAGCCGGGGCCCGGGTTCGGCGAGACGGGTGAACGGCACGCCGTCGTCGTCGGGGACGCAGGTGCGCAGCACCTCGTGCCGGTCGAGCAGGTCCTGCACCGCGCCGGTGAGCGCGGCCTCGTCCAGCGGGCCGGTCAGCCGCAGGTCGTGCGGGATGTTGTAGAGCGCGGTGCCGGGGTTCAGCCGGTCGACGTACCACAGCTGTTCCTGGCCGGCGGACAGCGGCAGCGGCCCGCCGCGCGGGAGGACCTCGATGGCGGGCAGGTCGGCGCTCGGGCCGCGCTCGGCCCGGGCGGCGTGGATCCGGCCGGCGAAGGCCCGCACGGTCGGGTGGGCGTACAGGTCGGCGAAGGTCAGCTCGACGCCGAAGTCGCGTTCCATGGTGCGCAGCGCGGTGATCGCCGCGATGGACGTCCCGCCGAGGGCGAAGTAGTCGGCTTCCGCGGTGAGCTCGTCCTCGCCCAGCGCGCGGGCCCAGATCTCGGCGACCCGCCGCTCGGTGTCCCCGTCGGGCACCACGGCGGCCGGCGGTTCCGGCGCGCGGGTTTCGGCGGCCGGCGCGCCCGGCGGGCGGCACCAGCACCGGACGCTCTCCAGCGGGTACACCGGCGCTTCGATCCGCGGCACGGCCACGTCGGCGTAGTGGCGGTCCCAGTCGAGCCGGACACCGAGCCGGTAGAGCGACGCGACCTGCCGCAGCACCGCCCGCCGTCCGGCACCGGCGATCAGCTCGACGCAGCCGAGCTCGGGCGCCAGGCGGCGCATCGTCCGCGACAGCACGCCGCCGGTGCCCAGCTCGACCAGCACCGCGCCGTCCCGGACGAACCCGCGCACCGCCTCGGCAAGCCGGCCGGAGTCCAGTGCGGCGCCGACGTCCCGGCCCGCCGCGGCGGCCAGTCCGTCCGCATAGGACAGTTCGCCGCGGGCGATCCGCACGGACAGGTTGCCCGCGCCCGACCCGACGAGGTGGGTGTCGGGGATGCCCAGCGACCGGGCCAGCCGGTGCAGGGCGTGGTGCACGGCGACCAGCCGGGGGCCCGGCTCGTCGGGCAGCGGGACGGTGCCGAGGACCGGCCACGCCGCGCACAGCTCGGGCCAGAGCTCGGGTTCGACCCCGCCGTCACCGGAGAAGAGCAGCACCACCGGCGGGTCGTCCGCCGCGGGCGCGTCCGGGACGGCGGCCGACCGCAGGGCCGCGGCGAGGGCCTCGGGTTCGCCGGCGACGACGGCGACGCGGAACGGGTGGTCGTCGCGGCCCCGGTTCATCGCGTGCCCGATGGCGAGCACGCCGTGGCCGCTCCCTTCGGCGAACTTCGCGAGTTCGTCGCGGTAGCGGAGCAGTGCGGAAGCCGTCTTCGCCGAGACCGTCACCAGGTGCTCGGTTCCGGTTTCCTGGTCGGGCACCGGGGCCGGCGGGGCCTGTTCGACGACGGCGTGCACGTTGGTCCCGCTCAGCCCGAAGGAGCTGAGGCCCGCGCGCCGCGGCGCGTCGTCGTCCCACGGGCCGAACGCCGGGTTGACCCGCACCGGGCCGTCGAAGTCGATCAGCGGGTTGGGCGTCTCGAAGTGCGCGGTCGGGTACCGGACGCCGCGCCGCACGCTGAGCAGCACCTTGACCAGCCCGGCCACCCCGGCGGCGTTGTCGAGGTGGCCGATGTTGCCCTTGATCGAGCCGATCGCGCAGTGCGGGGTCGTCACGCCGGCGTCGAGGAACGCCTGGCGCAGCGCCTCGACTTCGACGACGTCGCCGAGCGGGGTGGCCGAGCCGTGGCATTCGACGTACCCGACGGTGGCCGCGTCGACGCCGGCGTCCCGCCAGGCCGCGGTGATCACCTCGGTCTGCGCCGCCCGGCTCGGCGCGCTCATGCTGGCCATCCGGTAGCCGTTGTGGTTGACCGCGATGCCCTTGAGCACCGCGTGCACGTGGTCGCCGTCGGCGAGCGCGGCGGGCAGCGGCTTGAGCACGACGATCCCGCCGCCTTCGCCGCCGACCGCGCCGGTGGCCTTCTCGTCGAACGGCCGGCACCGGCCCTCGGGCGACTCGACCCCGCGGACCGGGACGTGCCCGGCCTCCCGGATCGGCACCGGCCGCACACTGATCCCGCCCGCCAGCGCCAGTTCCGCGGTCCCGCTGCGCAGCAGGGCGACGGCGTGGGCGATCGCGACCAGGCTGCCGCTGCACGCGGTGTCGAGGACGAGCGCCGGCCCGGTGAAGTCGTGGCGGTAGCTGATCCGCGCCGCGAGTGAAGCGGTCAGGATGCCGAGAATCTGCTGCGGGTCCTCCTCTTCGAAGAGGTCGTCGTAGTCGGAGCGCGAGCTGCCGAGCACGACGGCGGTGCGCGAGCCTCGCAGCGCCCGGGGCGCGTAGCAGGCGTTTTCGAGGGCTTCGTGGGCCAACTGCAGGATGAGCCGCTGGTGCGGGTCCATCCACGCGGCCTCGGCCGGCGGCACCCCGAAGAACCGGTGGTCGAACCGGTCGATCCGGTCGAGGTAGCCCATCGGCAGGTAGCCGGGGCCGTCCGCGAAGCCGGTTTCCCGCAGCCGCTCCGGATCGGGCTGCCCGACCACGTCGCGGCCCTCGGCGAGCAGCTCGTGCACGGCGTCCAGCCCGTGGGCGCCCGGCAGCAGGGCGGACACCCCGATGATCGCCACGTCGTCGTTGCGCACCGGCGCCGACCTCCTAGAGCTCGTAGTCCTTCGGGGGGTTGAGGCCGCGGTCCACCGCCCGGCCCAGCGCGGCGAGCGTCGGGTGCTCCAGCATCAGGGCGAGCGCCCCGACGGTGGGGTTGTCGAACAGCGCCCGCGGCGGCAGCGCAGCGCCGAAGTCCGCGCGCAGCCGGGCGGTGACCCGCAGGCACAGCAGCGAATCGCCACCGAGGGCGAAGAAGTCGTCGTTGACGCCGACCTGGTCGACGGAGAGCACCTCGGCCCAGATCCGGCTCAGCGCCCGTTCGGTCGCGGTGCGGGGCGCGAGGTAGGCGGGCCCGCTCTCGCCGGGTGCCGGGGCGTGCGGTTCGCCCGGGGGTGCACCCGGCCCGGCCGGCTCGGCCACGGCCGGCTCGGCCACGGCCGGCCGCGCGGACGGGCCGGCCGGGTCGCGCAGCAGGTCGACGAGCTCACCGACGAGGGTCTCGGCCGTGCCGCCGTCGAACAGCGCGGGGTCGTAGCCGAGCCGCAGCGTCAGCTGCTCGTCCTCGCGCGTGCCGCCGTGGGCGACGAGGGCCAACGGGTAGTTGGTGATCTCGATGGCGGTCAGCTCCGCCACGTGGAGTCCGCGCGCGGCGAGGCCGGCCGAATCGAAGGGGTAGTTCTCGAACACCACGATGCTGTCGAAGAGGCTCTCCCGGGCGGGCAGCCCGCTCCAGCGGCGCAGCGCCGCGAGCGAGACGTGCCCGAACCGGCGGGCCTCGGCCTGGTCGGCCTGCAACCGCCGGAACCAGGCCGGCCGGTCCCCCGCCTCGGACACGGTGACGCGGACCGGCACGGTGTTGACGAACATCCCGACGATCGCGGCCACGCCGGGCAGCTCGGGCGGGCGGCCGGCCACCACCGCGCCGAAGCAGACGTCCGGATCGCCGCCGTGGCGGGCGAGCAGCCGCGCCCACGAGCCCTGCACGACCGCGTTGACCGTCAGCCGGTGGCGGCGGGCGAACGCGGCCAGCCGGGTGGAGTCCACAGCGGACAGCTTCCTGTCCACTGTGGACGTCGAGCGGGTGCGGTGGGCCCGGCCCGGCGGCCGGTCGAACGGCAGCCGGGTGGGCGTGAGACCGGCCAGTGCCTGCCGCCAGTGGGCTTCGAGGTGCTCACCGACGTCCTGCCGGGCCAGCCAGGCCAGGTGGTCGGCGAACGGACGTCTCCGCCGGACCGGCACGCCGGCGACGTGCGCCAGGACGTCGGTGAGTACCTCGAAGACGCTCCAGCCGTCGAGGATCACGTGGTGGAACGTCCAGAGCACCCGGATCCGGGCGCCGGCCAGCCGGATCAGGGTGACCCGCAGCAGCGGCGGCACCGCCGGGTCCAACCCCGCTTCGCGATCGGCGGCGAGCAGCGCGGCTTCGTCGTACGGGCCCGGATCGTGCACGGTCACCGGCAGGGTCACGGTCCGGTGCACGACCTGCACCGGTTCGCGCAGCCCGGTCCAGCGGACAGCGGTGCGCAGGGCGGGGATTTCCGCGACGGCCCGCCGCCAGGCCCGTTCGAGGACGGCGGGGTCGTCGACGCCGGCCAGGGTGAAGCAGATCTGCTCGAGGTAGGTGCCGGGTTCCGACAGGCTGTGGAACAGCATCCCGGCCTGCATCGGGGTCAGCGGGTAGACGTCCTCGACGTTGCGGCCGTCGCCGAGGAGCCGGTCGAGCTCCGCCTGGTCCACGGTGGCGAGCGGGAAGTCGGAGGGGGTGCCGCCGCCGGCGCCGGGTTCGGCGCAGTGGGCGGCGATTCCCCGCAGTGCCGCGAGCACGTCGGTGGCGAGGCGGGTGACCGTGTGATGTTCGTGCACGCCCGGGGAGTAGGTCCACTCGAACTCGAGCTCGCCTTCGGCGGTGACAGCCGCGGTGACGTCGAACCGCGCGGTCCCGGTGACGTGGGGTGCGCGGCTCAGGCCGATCGCCGAGGGCGCGGAACGGAACAGTTCGCCGGTCTCCCGCCCGGCGTCGAAGCGGCCGAGGTAGTTGAACGCCGCCACCGGCCGGACCGCCGGCAACTCCGCTTTCCCGAGGTACCGCAGCGCCCCGTACCCCAGGCCGCGGTCCGGGATGGCCCGCAGGCACTCCTTCACCGACTTCAGCACCGCGCCCCAGCCGCCGTCCCGTGGCACCTCCACCGGACACGGGTACAGCGTCGTGAACCAGCCCACCGTCCGGGACAGGTCGACGTCGTCGAAGATGTCCTCGCGACCGTGGCCTTCCAGCTCCAGCAGCACCCGGTCCCGGTCCAGCCACCCGCCGAGGACCCGGGCGAGCGCGCTCACCAGCACCTCGTCCATCCGCGTCCGGTACGCGGCCGGGGTGTCGCGCAGCAGCGCCGCCGTCTCCTCCGCCCCCAGCCGGACCGTCACCGTGCGGGGCGGCCGCGGGTCGCCGTCGGGCCCCGCGCCCTCGACCGGCCTCCGCCAGTGCGCCAGCTGGTCGCCGAACCCGTGCCCGGCCAGCCGCCGGGACCAGTCGCCGAACGACGTGGTCCGTGGCGGCAGCTCCACCGGTTGCCCGGCGCGGGCCGCGTGGTAGGCCGTGCGCAGGTCGGCGAGGAGGATCCGCCACGAGACGCCGTCCACGACCAGATGGTGGGCCGCCAGCAGCAGCCGCGAGCCGTCCAGGACCGCGGTGAACAACGCACCGCCGTCCAGCTCGAAGAAGTCCATAGTGGACGCCGGACCGGCGCGGAACGCCGCGATGGACTCCGTGTACTCCTGCCGCCACTCGCCGCCGACGCGCCGGAAGCGCAGCCGGAGGGCGTCGTGGTGGGCGGCCAGCGCCTCGACGGCCGTGCGCAGTGCCGAGCGGTCGACGTCCGCGGCGAGCTCGGCCGACACCCACTGCGTGAAGTGGCCGGGGTGCTCGGTGACCGTCTCGAAGAACCAGTGCTGGATCGGCGACAGCGGCACCGCCCCGGCCGGCCGGGGCGCCGCGCGCGCCGCCGGCTCCGCCCAGGAGCCCGCCGCGGCCAGCTCGGCCGGGGTCTGCCGGAGGAAGACGTCCTTGGCGCTCAGCCGCAGCCCGAGCTGCCGGGCCCGCGCGACGACCTGGATGCCGAGGATCGAATCCCCGCCCAGCTCGAAGAAGTTGTCCTGCGCCCCGACCTGTTCGACGCCGAGCACCTCGGCCCACACCCGGGTCAGCAGCTCCTCGGCCGGCCCCCGGGGCGCGGTGCGGGCGCCGGCGGTCCGCGGCCGCGGGGCCGGCAGCGCCCGGCGGTCGATCTTCCCCTGCGGTGTCAGCGGGAACCGGTCGAGGACCACCAGCGCGCCGGGCACCAGGTGCCCCGGCAGGCTCCGGCCCAGGAACTCCCGCATCGCGCCGGGCTCGACCGGACGGCGCGGCACGACGTAGCCGGCCAGGCGCTTGTGGCCGGGGGTGTCCTCCCGCGCCAGCACGACGGCTTCGGCGACGTCCGGGTGCCGCCGCAGTGCCGCCTCGACCTCGCCGACCTCGATCCGGAAGCCGCGGATCTTGACCTGGTCGTCGGACCGGCCGAGGAAGTCGAGCACCCACTCCTCCCCCGACCGCCAGCGCACGACGTCGCCGGTGCGGTAGAGCCGGGTGCCGTGGCCGAACGGGTCGGCGACGAACCGGTCCGCCGTCAGGCCGGGCCGGTCCAGGTAGCCGCGGGCCAGCCCGCTCCCGCCGATGTACAGCTCACCGGGCACGCCGGCCGGCACCGGCTCGAGGTGGCGGTCCAGCACCAGGCAGCGCGTCCCGGTGATCGGCCGCCCGATCGGCACCGGCCGCCCGGCGTCGCCGGGGCGGACCCGGTGGCCGCTGGTGAAGGTGGTGCCCTCGGTGGGCCCGTACCCGTTGACCAGCTCCAGGTCCGGCCACCGGTCCAGGACCGCGGCGCACTGCCGTGGCGACAGGACGTCACCGCCGGAAACGAGCCGCCGCAGCCCGGCGAACACCCCGGGGTCGGCCGCCGCCACCTCGTGGAACATCCCCGCGGTGAGCCAGAGCGAGGTCACCCCTTCGGCGCGGAGGAAGGCACCGAGGGCGTCGACCGACGGCAGGTCCTCCGGGTCGATCGCCAGCCGCGCGCCGGAGAGCAGCGCACCCCAGATTTCGAGCGTCGAGGCGTCGAACGACAGCGGCGCGTACTGCGTCGAGACGTCGTCGTGGCCGAGGCGGGCGTACGGGTCGGCGCACAACCGGGTCACCGCCCGGTGCTCGATCAGCACGCCCTTCGGCCGGCCCGTCGAGCCGGAGGTGTAGAGCACGCAGGCCAGGTTCGCCGGCCGGACCCGGGACGGCGGGGCCCCGGCGGGCTCCCCGTCGTCATCCAGGAACAGCACACGCGCCCCGCGGGGCACCCGGTCGCGGGCCGCCCGCGTCGTGAGCACCGTCGCCGCCCCGGAATCCGCCAGCAGCCACGCCAGCCGCTCGTCCGGGTAGCGCGGGTCGAGCGGGACGTAGGCGCCGTCGGCCTTCAGGACGGCCAGCATGCCGGTGATCGCGTCGATCCCCCGCGGCACGCACAGGCCGATCCGGACGTCCGGGCCGGCGCCGTGCGCGATCAGGCCGTGCGCGAGCCGGTTCGCCCGGGTGTCCAGCTCCCGGTAGGTCGACGCGGTGCCGGCGCAGGTCACGGCGATCGCGTCCGGGCGCTCGCCGACGCGCTCGGCGAAGACGTCGAGGACGGTCAGGCCGGGCCCGTCCGCCGTCGAGCGGCCCGCCGCCAGCAGCTCGCGCCGTTGCGCGGGCGCCGGGAACGGCAGGCGGGACAACCGCCGGCTCGGGTCTTCGGCGATGCCTTCCAGCAGGACCAGGAGGTTCTCGGCCAGCCGCCGGATCGTGTCCGCGTCGAAGAGCTCGGTGCGGTACTCGATCGTGGTGCGCAGGCCACCGTCGCGCGGCTCGAACTCCAGCGTGAGGTCGAACGGCGCGGACCGCCGGGGCAGGTCGAGCTCCTCGACCGCCAGCCCGCTGAGCCGCGGGAGCGCCGCCGGCGCGTTCTGCAGCACAACCATGGTGTTCACCAGCGGTGAGCGGCTCGCGTCGCGGTCCGGGGCGAGCAGCTCCACCAGGCGGCCGAACGGGACGTCGTCGTGGGCCATCGCGTCGAGCACGGTCGAGCGGACGCCGGTCAGGAAGTCCGCGAACGCGGGGTCGCCGTCGAGGCGGGAACGAATCACGACGGTGTTGACGAAGAAGCCGACGAGATCGGCCAGCTCGGCCCAGGACCGCCCGGCCGTCACCGTGCCGAGCGCGATGTCGCGCTGCCCGGTGTAGCGCGCGAAGAGCACTTGCGCGGCCGCGACGAGGGTCATGAACAGCGTGGCCCCGCGCGCGCGGCCGAGCTCGGTCAGCCGGGCGGTCACGGCCGGGGGCACGGTGCACCGGTGGGTCGCGCCCGCCGTCCCCCGCACCGCGGGCCGCGGCCGGTCGGCAGGCAGCTCCAGCACCGGCACCCCCGCCAGCTGCCGCTCCCAGTAGGCGATCCGGTCGTCGAGCTCCGGTCCGGCGAGCCGCTCCCGTTGCCAGGCGGCGAAGTCGGCGTAGCGCAACGGCAACGGGGGCAGCTCGGCCGGCGCCCCGGAGTACAGCAGGCCGAGCTCGCCGGCGAGCACGCCCATCGACCAGCCGTCGGTGACGATGTGGTGCAGCACCAGCACCAGCACGTGGTCGCCGGGCCCCAGCTCGAACACCGTCGCCCGGAACAACGGGCCGCGGGCGAGGTCGAACGGCCGTTCCACCTCCGCGATCAGCTCCCGCTCGAGGTCCACGGCGGCGCGGACGTCCGGCCGGATCTCCGGTGGCGGCCCGATGACCTGGACACCCCGCCCGGCCACGGTGGGGAACGTCGTGCGCAGCGACTCGTGGCGTTCGGCCAGTGCGGTCAGCGCGCTCGTCAGCGCGTCGAGCGAGAGGGGTCCGCGCAGCCGGAATCCCGCGCTGGTGTTGTACTCGGCGCTGCCCGGCGCCAGCTGGTCGAGGAACCAGAGCCGCTGCTGCCCGGACGACAGCGGCAACGCGGCTCCCGGCGTCGAACGCGCGGGCGCGTGACTGCCGTGCGCGGCGGGCAGGGCGGCCGCGAGCCCGGCGACGGTCCGGTGCTCGAACACGGCCTGGGCGGGCAGCGCGGTACCCAGGCGGCGGTTGAGCGTGCCGGCCACCCGCATCGCGACGATGGAGTCCCCGCCCAGCTCGACGAAGCCGTCATCGGTCCCGACGTGGTCCAGGCCGAGCGCCTCGCGCCAGACCTCGGCGACCAGGTCTTCGGCCGGGTTGCGGGGAGCGGTGCCGCCGAGGCGGCCGGGCTCGGGCAGGGCACGGCGGTCGACCTTGCCGCTGTCGGTCAGCGGCAAGGCGGCCAGCTCGACGAACCGCGCGGGGACCAGGTGGTCCGGAACGCGGTCGCGCAGGTACGCCCGCAGCCCGGTGACCGGTGCGGTCTTCGGCACGACGTACGCGACCAACCGATCGCCGTGACCGTTCCGGCCGGCCACGACGGCCGCGGCGGCCAGCCCCGGGTGGCTCAACAGGGCGGCTTCGGCTTCGGCGGGGTCGACGCGGATGCCGCGGATCTTGACCTGGTCGTCGGCGCGCCCGAGGAAGTCCAGCAGCCCGTCGTCCCGGCGGCGCACCCGGTCGCCCGTGCGGTACATCCGCGCCCCGGGCGGGCCGGCCGGATCGGCGACGAAGGAGGCGGCGGTCGCCCCGGGCCGGCCGAGGTAGCCGCGGGCGAGACCGGCCCCGGCCAGGCAGAGCTCTCCCTCCGCGGCCGGCCGCAGCCCGGCGTCCAGCACCTGGGCGCGGGTTCCCGCGACGGGCCGGCCGAGCACCGCGCGGCCTTCGGGCACGGTGCCGCAGACGAGACTGTCCACTGTGGTCTCGGTGGTGCCGTAGGCGTTCCGGACCACGACTCCGGCGGCCGCCAGCGCGCTCCCGAGGTCCGGATCCACGGGCTCGCCGCCGGTGACGACGATCCGCGGTCGCGCGGGACCGTCCAGGAGCCCGGCGAGGAGGAGCATGCGGAGGTACGAAGGGGTCACGTCGAGCACGTCGATCCGTGAAGCGGCCAGTGCGGCGACGGTCTCCCGCGGGTCGAGCCGGGCAGGCTGGCCGACGACGTGCAGTTCGTGCCCGGCGAGCATCCACAGCAGCGGAACCCAGGAGGCGTCGAAGGAAAGACTGGTGGTGTGCGCCACCCGCAGCCGCCGCTCGCCCGCGGTGGCGAAGATCCCGGCGTGGTGGGCGGCGAAGAGGGCGAGAAGGCCGCGGTGGGTGCCGAGCACGCCCCGGGGCCGGCCGGTCGATCCGGAGGTGTAGAGCACGTAAGCGAGGTTGTCGGGCCGGACCCGCGGAAGCACGGCGGCAGCGGAGTTGCCGCCGCCCGGCACGAACACCGGCTCGCACTCCGGCGGCAGCCCGCCGGCCAGTTCCGGCCGGGTCAGCACCAGCGTGATCCCCGCGTCCTCGACCAGCGACGCCCGATGCCGCGGCGGATGCGCCGGATCGAGCGGCACGTACGCGGCACCCGCCTTCAGGATGCCGAACACCGCCACGACCATGTCGGCCCCGCGCTCGAGCAGGAGCCCGACCCGGGTCTCCAGCCCCGCGCCCCGCTCGACCAGGCGGGCCGCCACCGCGTCGCTGCGGGCCGCCAGTTCCGCGTAGCTCCACCGGGTGCGGCCGCACACCACCGCGGTCTCCGCGCGGTCGCGGGCCGCCCGGTGGGCCAGCAGATCGCCCACGCTGCTCAATGGTCCAGTCGTGGTAGTCATCCCCAGAATTCCCCCGTGCACGATGCCGGAAATCCCGGCGGTGACGAACTCCGGATACTTCCAGCGGCTTCGCGCCGACGGCAAGCCGCCGATCGAGGGACCGGCGATCACTGTCCATAATTGGCGCTGACCACCACTTGAATTGATCGTCCACTAAGGACGTTCAAATCACGGGCAAGCGATTACGCCGTTCGGCGCCGTCCGTGCACCGGAAGCCGTGTTAGCTTCGAACGGGGGTGGCATTCGTCGAGGGGAGGATGCGTGGCAGGCGGGCAGCCGGTGGGCGCGGAAATCACCGCCGAGGAGATCTTGGCCGAACTGACCGGGTTCTTCGCCACCGCCACGGCCGGGAACACCCCCGACCCCGACGAAGACTACTTCGCACTGGGCTTGGTGAATTCACTGCTGGCCCTGGAGCTGGTGGCGCACATCGAACGCCGGTACGGCATCGAAGTCGCGGTGGAAGACCTCGACCTCGACAATTTCCGGACCATGAACCGCGTCACCGCCTTCGTGCTCCGGAAACGATCGGCCGGAATTCCGTGACCATAATGGACTCCACGGCGTTCGCGGCGGCGGTGCGGCCGGAGGCGGCGGAGTGGGACGCCCGCGGCGGCCTTCCGCCGGACGTCGTCAAAGCCGTGGCCCACGAGGGCTTCCTGGACACCGGCCGCTCGCCGGCCGAGCTGGGGAGGCTGTGCGCCGACTTCGGCGGGGTGTGCAGTTCGCTGCGCGCCCTGATCACGGTGCAGGACATGGTCGCCGCCGCCGTCCGGCGCTGGGGCACCGCCGCCCAGCGCGAGCGCTGGCTGCCGGCCCTGGCGCGCGGTGACGTCCTCGCCGGGTTCGCGGCCACCGAGCCCGGCGCCGGGAGCGACCTGTCCGCCGTGACGACGTCCGCCGAGCGCGAGGGCGGGCAGGTGCGCCTGCGCGGCCGGAAGCTGTGGGTCACCTTCGGGCAGGTCGCCGACGTCTTCCTGGTGCTCGCCACGGCTGCGGGGCGTCCCGTCACGGTGCTCGTCGAAGCCGATCGGCCGGGTACCGCCGTCGAGCCGGTGCGCGGCCAGCTCGGGATGCGTGCGGCGCAGCTCGCCCACGTCCGGTTCGACGGCGTGCTCGTGCCCGCGGAAAACCTGCTCGCGCCACCGGGTTTCGGCCTCTCCCACGTGGTGGCGACGGCGCTGGACCACGGGCGGTTCACCGTCGCCTGGGGCTGCGCCGGCATGGCGGAGGCGTGCCTGCGCACGGCCGCGGAGCACGCGGCGGACCGGATGCAGGGCGGGGTGCGGCTGGCCGGGCACCAGACCGTGCGCGCCCTGCTCGGCCGGAGCCTGGCCGACACGAGTGCCGCGCGCGAGCTGTGCGCCCGCGCCGCGGCCCTGCGGGCGGCCGGCGATCCGGAAGCCGTGGCCGCGACCGTGCTGGCCAAGTACGTCGCGGCGCGGGCCGCCGCCGCGGTCGCCGATCGGGCCGGGCAGGTCCTCGGGGCGGCGGGCTGTGCCGAAGACAGCCTGGTGGGCCGGTTCTTCCGCGATGCCAAGGTCATGCGGATCATCGAGGGCGCCGACGAGGTCGCCGAGCAGCGGCTCGGCGAGTACGCGCTGCGGTGGCGGCCGTGAAGACCGTCAAGTGCCTGGTGTGGGACCTCGACGACACGCTCTGGGACGGCGTCGTCCTCGAAGGAGACCGGCCGCGGCCGTTCCCCGCCGCGATCGAGGCCCTGCACACGCTGGATCGGCGGGGGATCCTGCACGCCGTGGCGGGCCGCGGCGAGCCCGGCCGTGCCACCGGCCACCTCGCCGAACACGGCCTGGCGGAGCTGTTCTGCGCGGTCGAAGTCGGCTGGGGCGAGAAGTCCGCGGCGATCCGCCGCATCGCCGCGGAGCTGAACATCGGCCTGGACACCATCGCCTTCGCCGACAACGACCCGGCCGAGCGCGCCGAGGTCGCCGCCGCGCTGCCGATGGTCCGCTGCTACCCCGCCGCGCGGGTCGGCGAGCTCGCCGGCCTCGCCGAGTTCCGGCCGGAGCTGGTGACCGGCGAGTCGCGCCGCCGCCGGCACCGGTACCTCGCCGAACGCTCGCGGGCCGCGGCCGAACGCGCTTTTCCCGGCTCACCGCCGGAATTCCTCGCCTCGCTCGGGCTCACGATGACCGTGCGCGCCGCCACCGAGGACGACTTCGCGCGCGCGCACGAGCTCACCCTCCGGACCAGCCAGCTCAACACGACCGGCCGTACCCTCGACGCCGGGCAGCTGCGCGAGCTGTGCGCGTCGCGCGAGCACGAGGTGCTCGTCGCCGACGTGACCGACCGCTTCGGAGCGCACGGCACGGTCGGGCTCGCGGTGCTGCACCACGACGGGCTTGACGCCGTTCTCGAACTGCTCCTGACCTCGTGCCGGGTGCTCAACCGCGGGATCGGCACGGTCCTGCTCGGCTACCTGGTCCGGGACATCCTCGCGCGCGGACGGCGTCCGGTCGCGCGCTTCGTGCCGACGGCGGCCAACCGGATCATGCTGGTGACACTGCGCTTCGCCGGTTTCGAGCCGGCGGGTGACGAGACCCTGGCCTTCGACCCGCGGCGGCCACCACCCGCGACACCCGCGCACGTCCGGATCGTCGACGGGAGGGCCCGGTGAAGGTCGGAGTCGTGGGTGCCGGAGTGATGGGCACCGGTGTCGCGCAGTGCTTCGCGGCGGCCGGGCACGACGTCGTCGTCGCCGACACCGACCCGCGGGCCCTGGACCGGGGCCCGGAGCGGATCCGGACCGGCCTGCGGATGGCGGCGCTGCTCGGCGCCCGCCCACCGGCCGCCACCGGGGACCGGATCCGCTGGACCGGACGGCTCGAGGACCTGGGCGGCAGCGAGTTCGTCGTCGAGTGCGCGGCGGAACGGCTGGCATTGAAGGAAAAGCTGTTCGCCGAGCTCGACGAGCTCTGTCCCGCCGCGACGGTCCTCGCCTCGTGCACCTCCGCCGTCCCGATCGGCAGGCTGGCCGCCGCGACCGCCCGCGCGGACCGCGTCATCGGCACCCACTTCATGAACCCGGCCCCGCTGAAGGACGCCGTCGAGGTGGTCCGCGCGGCCGCGACCGGCGAGGAAACCCTGCGCACCACCACGGACGTGCTGGCCGGTCTCGGCAAGCGGGCGATCGTCGTCGCCGACGGCCCCGGGTTCGTCGCCAACCGCGTGCTGATGGCCACGATCAACGAGGCGATCGCGACGGTCGGCGACGGCATCGCCGACGCCGGCACCGTCGACCGGGTCTTCGAAAACTGCTTCGGGCACGCGATGGGCCCGTTGCGCACCGCCGACCTCATCGGGCTCGACGTCATCCTGGACACCTTGGTGGTGCTGCTGGAGTGCACCGGACAACCGATGTACCGCCCGTGCCCGCTGCTGACCGAGCTGGTGGGCACCGGCAGGCTGGGCCGGAAAACCGGCCGGGGCCTGCACTCCTACCCCGCAAGCTAGCTTGCCGTCGGCAGCAGTTCGAGCGTCTCGGCGGCCAGCCGGTCCGCGCCCTCCCGGAAGTCCGCGTCCAGCTTGCGGAACAACGTCTCGGCCTCGATCGCCGGCCAGTCCGCCGGCAGGTGGCCCGCCGGCAGGTGCGGGTCGCGACGGACCACGTGCAGCCAGTCCGAGTGCAGCATCAGCCGGCGCGTGAGGTCGTCGGGGAACGGCGGCTTCCCGGCGTCCCACTTCTCCATGAAGTCGTGGTAGCGCGAAGCGATCGTCGCCGTGTCGAAGGCTTTGCGGACGAGCTCGGCCGCTTCCGTCGGCTTCGCCGGGTGCGCCGTGAAGACCGTGACGTGCCCGTCGAGCCCGAGCTGCTCGACGATGGCCGTGACGTCCCGGACGCCCGGGGCGACCCACAACCCGTTCTGCAGCAGGCCGAACCCGGCCCAGGTCAGCTGGCGGCGCAGGTCGTGCCGGTCGCCGCGGCGGGTGTCCGGCAGGGAGAAGCCGACCAGCGTCCAGCCGCCGTCGGCCGATCGGTTGACCGCGCCGGTCTCCCAGATCCGCCGCCTGCCGTCCTCGAGGACGGCGGCGAGGCGCTCGCTGAGACCGAAGTAGACCTTCCGCCCGTGCCGGTGGCGGGTCAGCAGCCCGGTGCCCGCCATGCGGGTCAGCGTCGAACGGACCGCCTCCTCCGAGACGCCGACCCGGCCGAACACGTCGATCACGCTGCCCGAATAGATCGCGCTCGCCCGGCCGAGCAGGTGGATGCCCAGGAAGGTGAGCATGACGGACTTCGGGCGTGGCCCGGAGCCGGTCTCGGCGGATGACGTCACGAGCGTCAGCGTAACCCGGCGGGCGATCACTTGATGTTGTGCAGATTATTGACGGCCGTCATGGCCATGACTAACGTTGGGGCCCGCTCCCCCGTCGTCCGCCCCGGACGAACCTGCTCCCTCCGCAGCGCCCCGAAGACCCTGCCCCCAAAGACGAGGGTGAACCTCATGAGCACTCAGCTCCGCAGAGCGGTCGCGTCCAGCTACCTCGGCAGTCTCATCGAGTACTACGACTTCCTCCTCTACGCCACGGCGAGCGCGGTGGTCTTCGGCAAGGTCTTCTTCGCCGACCTCGATCCGGCACTGGCCACGGTCGCCAGCTTCGGCACGTTCGCCACCGGCTACCTCGCCCGCCCGCTCGGCGGCCTGATCTTCGGTCACTTCGGCGACCGGCTGGGCCGCAAGCGGATGCTCATCCTCACCATGAGCCTGATGGGCGTCGCGAGCTTCCTCATCGGCCTGCTCCCCGGCTACGCCCAGATCGGCCCGATCGCCCCGCTCGGCCTGGTGCTGCTCCGCGTCGTCCAGGGCATCGCGGTCGGCGGTGAGTGGGGCGGCGCCGTGCTGATGTCCGCCGAGCACGCGCGGAGCCGCCGCGGCCTGTGGGCCGCCTTCACCAACGCCGGCGCCCCGAGCGGCATGGTCGTCTCCACGCTCGCCATGTCCGCCACCGCGGCGCTGACGTCCGAAGCGGACTTCCTCGCCTGGGGCTGGCGGATCCCGTTCCTGCTCAGCATCGTCCTGCTCGCGGTCGGCCTGTTCGTGCGCTCCCGCGTCGACGAGACGCCCGCGTTCCTGGCCGCCAGCAAGGAAAAGCGCCGCCGGCTGCCGGTCGTCGCCGTGCTGCGCGACCACCCGCGCGTGCTGCTTCTGGGTGTCGGCGTCGGGCTCGCCGCGTTCGTCGTCCAGGCCACGCTGACCACCTTCGTGCTTGCCTACGGCGTCCAGCAGGGACACCCGCGGCCGGAGATGCTCAACGCGCTCACGCTGTCGTCGGCCTGCGCGGTCGCGGGAATCCTGCTGTGGTCGGCGCTGTCCGACCGGATCGGCCGCCGCCCGGTCGTCCTCGCCGGGGTGGCCGCGATGGCGGTGTTCGGGTTCCTGCTGTTCCCGATGGTCCGCAGCGACAGCGGGTTCCTGCTCGTCCTGGCGCTGGTGATCGGCCAGGGCGTCATCCACCCGATGATGTACGGCCCGCTGGCCGCCCTCTACTCCGAGCTGTTCGACACCGAAAGCCGCTACACCGGCGCGTCGCTGGGCTACCAGCTCGCCGGGCTCGGCGCCGGGTTCGCCCCGCTGATCTTCGCCGAGCTCCAGCGCGTCAACGGCGGCGGCTCGACCACCCCCGTGTCGTGGACCATCGCCGCGTTCTGCCTGCTGTCCGCGGTCTGCGTGCTGGCGCTGCGGGAGACCCACCGCCGTGACCTCACCCCCGAGCCGGGTGTCCCCGCGGCCGCCCAGCGGGAAGGAAACCGAGGATGAGCGGCTGGCTCCGCCGGGTCGGCGCCCTGGTCGTCACGACACTGACCGCGATCGGCCTCACCACCGGAAGCACGGCACAGGCCGCCACCCCCACGCACTACACCGGGCAGCTGCCCGACGGCGCGACCTGGGTGGCGGACGTGCCGGCCGCCTGGAACGGGACGGTCATCCTCTACAGCCACGGCTTCGGCCCCTTGGAAGCGCGCAACGCGCCGGACGAGCCGACCGGGCAGGCCCTGCTCGAGGCCGGCTACGCGCTCATCGGCTCGTCCTACAGCGGGCCGTCGTGGTGGGCGCTCGCCTCCGCCCCGCGTGACCAGTTCGCCTCCCTCGACGAGCTCGTGCGGAAGATCGGCGAGCCCCGCCGCACCATCGCGTGGGGCACGTCGATGGGCGGCCTCGTGAGCGCGCTCGAAGCGGAATCCGGCCACCGGCGGCTCGACGGCGCGCTGACGACGTGCGGCCTGGTCGCCGGCGCGCTGAACCTGAACAACTACCAGCTCGACGGCGAATACGCGTTGTCGCGGCTGCTCGCCCCGGCCCAGCCGGTGAAGCTGGTCCGCTTCGCGAACGCCGACGAGGCGACCGCGTCGGGCGCGGCGCTGACGAAGCTCGTCACCGACGCCCAGGGCACGGCGGCCGGCCGGGCCCGGATCGCCCTCGGCGCGGCGCTGCTGAACATGCCGGCCTGGCTGACCGGCGACACCCCGCCCGGCCCGGCCGACTACGTGGGCCAGCAGCAGCAACAGCAGCAGGCCCTGGCCCAGTTCGTGCTCGGCTTCGTCGTCTCCGGCCGCTACCACATCGAGCTGGCAGCCGGCGGCAACAGCGCGTACAACCGTGGCGTGGACTACCGGGCACTCCTGTCCGGCAGCCCGCTGGCGCGCCAGGTCCGGGCGCTGTACCGGGCGGCGGGCCTCGACCTCGACGCCGACCTGGGCGAGCTGACCCGCCACGCGGACATCACGCCCGACCGGCAGGCGGTCGCGACGCTGGCCCGCACGTCGCAGGCGACCGGGCGGCTTCGCGTGCCCTCGCTGGCCATCCACACCACGGCGGATCACCTGGTCCCGGTCGAGCAGGAGAACTGGTACGCCCACCGGGTCCGCTCGGCGGGGCGGGAACCGTTGCTGCGTCAGGCGTACGTCGGCGCGGCCGGGCACTGCGCGTTCCGGCCTTCGGAGACCATCGCGGCCCTGCACGCGCTGGAGTCCCGGATCGAGACGGGCCGTTGGCCCGACCTGAGGCCGGAGCGCCTCAACGCGGCCGCGGCCGCACTCGGCGCGCCGGGCCGTTATCTCCGCTACAGCCCGGCACCCCTGACCGGCGCGGGCCACCGCTGAGGCAAGGGGGGCAGCACTCCTCGGCTGCCCCCCTTGCGTCACGGTGAATCGCGGCTGAGCGCCGGTCTCAGGACAGGCCGAAGAAGGCGATGGCGGCGGCCGCCATCCCGGTCGAGGGCAGGCTGTGCCCGGCGCCCTGGATGCTGTAGGCCTCGACCTTGTCGGCGTACTTGCGGCGGTTCCAGTTCGCCTGCGGCGTGTCCGTGGACGTCGGCGTCTGGCTCAGGCCGAACACGTTCGTCCACTGCTCGATCTCCTCCTGCAGCAACGAATACGGCACGAGCGTGTCGTTCGTGCCGTGCCACAGCTGGACACGCGGGCGAGCGCCGGTGTAGCCGGGGTAGGCCTGGCGGACCGCGTCACCCCACTGCTGGGGCGTGCGGTTCGCGCCGCCGCTGCCGGTGCACTTGCTGCTCCACGGCGGGAAGTCCGCCGCGTTCGCGAAGCAGTTGAAGGGAACGCCCATGAACGCCGCGCCCGCCTTGAACACGTCCGGGTACAGCGCGAGCATTTCGTTGGTCATCATGCCGCCCGACGACGACCCGGTGGCGAAGACGCGGTTCGGGTCGCCACCGTAGCGCTGCTGCGCGTACGTCACCATCGACACGATCGACACCGGGTCGCTGCCACCGCCCCGGCGCTTCGCGGCATCCGACCAGGTGTCGAAGCACTTGCCGAAGCCGGCCTGCTGCTGGGCGCTGGGGTAGATGACCAGGAACCCGTAGCGGTTGGCGAGCGAAGCGAACTCGCTGCCGGAGTAGAAGCCGGGCCCCGAACCACCGCAGCCGTGCATGGCGACCACGATCGCGGGATTGGCCGGCCGCGCGTCCGGCACGTAGATGTGCATGCGCATCCCGCCCGGGTTGTTCCCGAAGCCGGTCACTTCCACCAGCGAAGCGGCCGATGCCGTCGACGGCACGACGGCCGAGGTGACGGCCATCAGCAGGGCACTGGCCATGGTCACGAACGCCGTTCTGAATCCACTCATCGGTGACCTCCGGTCGGCGATCCCCCTCGCTCACCGAGGTTAGGCAGATTCACAACGACCGTCAACGATTCATCGACTATTCTGCGGTACCGAAACTTTCGAACTCAGTGATACCCTCGAAATGCCGAACAATCTATTGATGATCGTCGCGAAAACAGCGAAGAATCCGGCGATGGCAGGAGGGTGGCGCATGCTCGAAGCGGTCGGCCGGGCGGAGGACGAAAGCGCGCCGGGCGTGCGGCCCGAGGCCCTGCTGCTCACCCTGTTCGGCGATCACGTGCTGGACCGCGGGGTCGCCGTGTCGACCGGCGGGGTCATCGCCGTCCTCGACCGGCTCGGCGTCGGCGCGCACGCGACCCGGGCCACGCTCAGCCGGATGACCCGCCGCGATCTGCTCCGCACCGTGCGCCGGGGGCGTCAGGCGTTCCTGGCGCTGACCGCGCACGGCACGGCGGTCCTGCGCGACGGGCAGCGCAAGCTCGACGGCGACGTCGTCGACCGGCACTGGGACGGCCGGTGGACGCTGCTGACGTTCTCGGTACCGGAATCCCGGCGCGCGGACCGGTACGCCCTGCGCACCCGGCTGGGCTGGTTCGGGTTCGGCCCGTTGCGCAGCGGGCTGTGGGTTTCGGCGTCGGCCGCGGACATCTCGGCGGCACTGGCCGAGCTCGACCTCATCGACCACGCCGAGGTGTTCCGCGCCGAACCGTTCATGTGGACCGACCCCGCGCGGATCGCCCGCGAAGCCTGGGACCTGCCCCGGATCGCGGCCGGCTACGAGCAGTTCCTCCGCCGCTGGGGCGGCCGCGCGCCCGGCGACCTCGGCGACGCCCTGTCCTGCCGCATCCGGCTGGGCGCGGAGTGGCTCCTGCTGATCCGCCGCGACCCGGTCCTGCCGCCGGCCCTGCTGCCGCCGGACTGGCCGGGCACGCGGGCCGCGGCGCTGTTCCGCGCCCTGCGCCGCCAGTGGACGCGGCCGGCCGAGGAACTGGCGGGCGGGCTCCTCGAGTTCCTCGTCGAGGATTGACACCCGACGGCGGTTGCCACGTTGCATGCCACGTTGCAAACTGGGGCCCCCGCCGTCCCCCCTCGGAGGTCAAAGGTGACCGGCTTCGATCGACGCGACGTGCTCCGTGCCCTCACCGCGCTGGGGGTCACCGGCGTGACCGCGAGCCTCTTCGGCGGGACCGCCGAGGCGGCCGGCACGAGCCCGCTGGACCTGAAGTTCGCCGTCACCGAGCAGTTCCGGCCGTTCGACCTGATCGCGCCGAGGTTCGTCCAGCTCGACTCCCCCGCCCGGCCCGGCGCGCTCGTCAAGACCGGCATCCGGCCGAAGGCGCCCTACGGGAGACCGTGCAGGTGCTCGACGACCGCGCGCCGGTCGTCGCCGGGCTGGCCGGCGCCGGGGTTTCGGTGCTCGGCACCTACGACGCCGCCGCGGGGCAGGCCGGGATCGAGATCACCACGCCGGGCGGCACCACCGTGGTCAAGACCGCGCCGGCGGACCTGCGGGCGCCGTTCGGCTTCGCCGTGGTGGTCAACGAAAACGCGGTCACGGTGCTGGCCGACCGCGGCACCGGCTGGCAGCCGCTGCTGACCGAGCGCGACCAGGTCCGCGCCCGAGTGGACCTGCGCGACCCGGCCGTGCTGGGCCGGCTGGGCTACACCTACGGCAGCCGCGGCCCGGCGCGGCTGGGCCGGGTCCGGGCCGGCTACTTCGGCCAGGCCGGCGTCCGCGATCCGCACGTCGTCCAGTACGCCGACGGCCGCCCCTACATCCGGCACGGCAAGCTGTACCTGACCATGACGAACGCCGGTCTCGGGTTCTTCCAGCAGGCGCACTGGGCGGTGTGGACGCTGGACCTGGCCGACCCGGCGAAGCTGGAGCAGGTGGCCACGCTGTTCTTCGCACGCGACGGCGTCGTCCTCGGCGACCACGCGGGCCAGATCATCCGCGACGGCGACCGCTTCGTCCTGCTGATGAGCTCGTGGGGCGACTTCTCGTTCAACGGCGTCCACGTGCGCCACGCCGTCACCCGCGCCGACGTGCTGTCGGGCGTGCACGTCCTGCCCACCGAGCGGCTGCCGCTGCCGACGACGGTCAGTTCGTGGGACCCGGCCCTGACGAAGATCGACGGCCGCTGGCACCTCGCGTTCGTCGAAAGCCCCGCCCAGCAACCGGCGTTCGTGTTCCACCCGGCCCTGGCGGCCGCCCCGCGCGGCGCGGACTACGACGAGGGGCTGACGCTGCTGGGCGCCGACCTGTCGGTGAAGCAGACGGAGGGCACGATCCTGCAGCGGGTGGGCGGCCGCTGGTACGTGTTCGCCAGCGACGGCGACGCCCGCGAGTACCCGGTGTACGACTTGGGAATGCGCAAGCTGGGCAAGCTGAACGCACCGTACGGCACGAACATCCCGCACCCGATGCTGGTCCGCATCGGCGGCAGCTGGTGGCTGCCGACGTTCGACGGAACGCAGTACGCGGAGGACGTCCTCGGCTACGGCGGCCACGGCGACTTCATCCTGATGCGGTCGAGCTGACTCCACCTGCCCGATCGACCTCAGCGGCCCACCTCTCGACCGCAGCGGCCCACTTGCCCGGCCCGCCCCTTGACCGGCCTTTCGGATCCAAACAGCATCCCCGGGGTCCCCTTCCCCAGCCCCGTGGGAGTGCTCATGAACGACAACGGCATCAGCCGCCGGAGCCTGCTCGGTGCCGCCGCCGTCACCGTCGTCGCCGCCGGTGTGGCCCGGCCCTCCGTCGCCGCAGCACAGTCGCGTGCCGCCGACACCATCGTCGTGCGCGGCAATGTGCTCCTGCTCGACCGGCGGTTCCGGCGGGCCGAAGCCGTCGCGCTGAAGAACGGGCGGGTCCTCGCCACCGGGACCACCCGGGAGATCCGGCGGCTCGCCGGACGGCACACCCGGGTCGTCGACGCCGCCGGGGGCACCGTGCTGCCCGGCATCAACGACTCGCACCTGCACTTCAACGCCGTCGGCCTGCAAGCGCCGCCGTTCAGCTATCCCGTCGACACCGCCACCATCGCCGAGCTGCAGGACGTCCTCCGCACAGCCGTCGCCGAGGCGGCGCCCGGTGCCTGGGTGCGCGGAGGCGGCTGGAACGACAACCGGCTGCCCAAGCCACCCGATCGGCGTGACCTCGATGCCGTCTCCACCGAGCACCCGATCTACCTGATGGACTTCTCCGGCCACGCCGTCGCCGTCAACTCACCCGTGCTGCGGCTGGCCGGCGTCACGAAAGCGACCCCGGACCCGCCCAGCGGCCGGATCGAACGGGACGCCGACGGCGAGCCGACCGGGGTGTTCCGGGAAGGCCCCGCCATCGGGCTGGTCGCGAAGATCGTCCCGCCCTGGACGAAGGCGGAGATCTCGAAGGGCATGGACGCGGCCGCCGCCGCCCTGCACTCGCTCGGCATCACCAGCGTCACCGAGCCCGGCATCGGCCTCGACCTGCTCGACCTCTACGCGGAGAAGTACCACGCCGGGCAGCTCCCGCTGCGGTTCACCATGATGCTGCGCGGCGGCACCGCCCGCAGCCAGCTCGACGCGCTCCTCGCGCAGTACCGGCCACTGCGGGACGTCGATCCGCGGCGGCTGCGCGTCAGCCAGATCAAGCTCATCGCCGACGGCATCCCGACCGCCGCCCGGACCGCCTGGCTGCACGAGCCCTACCTCGACGGCACCAACGGCGTCCCGCTGCTCGACGGCGCCACCATCGAGGACCAGGTGCGCACCCTGCACGACCTCATCAAGGTCGCCACGCGGCACGGGTTCCAGGTCGGCACGCACTCGACCGGCGACGCCGCCATCGACGCGGTGGTCGCCGGCTACCTCGCCGCGCTGGGGCCGTCCGGGCGGAACCCGTTGCGCCACTACGTCATCCACGGCGACCTCACGCCGCGGAAGACGTTGCGGACCATGGCCCGGCACGACATCGGCGTCACCATGAACGCCACCATCAAGTACCTGCTCGGCCGCACCCTCGACACCACGATCGGGCCGGCGCGCGTGGACTACCAGTGGCCGTACCGCACGGCGCTCGACGCCGGCGTCCGCGTGTGCAGTGCCTCCGACGCCCCGGTCACCCCGGCGAACTGGCTTCAGGGCGTCGCCGGGTCGGTGCTGCGCGAGGGCCAGTTCGGCGGCGTGGCCGGCGAGGCCGAGCGGATCACCGTGGAGGAGGCGCTCGTCAGCTACATCCGCACCCCGGCCTGGCAGGACCGCGCGGAGAGCTGGAAGGGCACGCTCCAGCAGGGCAACACCGCGGACATCACCATCGTCGACGGCGACATTCTCGGCGCGGACCCGCACGACCTGCCAGGCATGAAGATCAGCGCGACCATCGTCGGCGGAGACGTCGTGTACGACGCCGGATCGTCGGTAGCGCAAGCGGCGGCGGTGCTCAGCCACAGCCAGGCGACGAGCTGCCTCCAGCAGGGGCTGTGCTGCTGCCGTCTGGCCGAACAGGTCCACCGCGGTGCCGGACTGACCGCCTAGGCCGGTATTGAAGTCGTGTCGAGCTGGTGTGCTCGTGGGTGTGGGCCCGTAGCCGTTGGGCTGCGGGCCTGTCCCGTGGTCAGGCTGTGAATGGGAGTGGTTCGTGGAGGTTGTTGCGCCTTGGTTTGCGGCGTCGGTCGATGAACGCCGGTGGGAGGAATTCGGGGAGCCCGTCGGGGGCGATGCGGACTTCCCAGCCGGAGCGGTGCAGGAGCCGGTGGTGGTGGGCGCACATCAGGACCAGGTTGGTGAGGTCGGTGGGGCCGCCGTCTGCCCAGTGGCGGATGTGGTGGCCTTGACAGTGCCGGGGTGGACGATGACAGCCCGGGAAGGCACAACCCCGGTCCCGGAGGAACAATGCTCGGCGCAGTCCGGCGGAGATGAGGCGGCGGAGGCGGCCGAGGTTGAGCGGTTCGCTCTTGTCGCCCAGCACCGCCGGGATGATCATGGCGTCGCAGGCATGCACCCGCGCTTCGGCCGCGGTCATCGTCCCGGTGTCGCCGAGGGTGGCCTTGCCGACGCCGGACTTCAGGTCCTCCAATGACACGGCGACCATGACGTGGGCGCGTTCCCCGGCCTGCATCGGCAACTCCGGAGAATTCAGAGCCAGGTCGACGGCATCGGAGAAGGCATCCCCGTAGCGCTGCGGGGTGGTGCGGAAGTCGGGACCCTCGTCGCCGGTGCGCCGCTCGGCCAGAGCATCCAGCAGGGCGTGGGCGCGGGTGCCGGTCTCGTCGTCGAACCGGCCACTCAGTTCCCAGACCCCGGTTCTTTTGTGGCGCAGGAACTCGGCCACCCGGACTTCGAGACCCGCGGCCACCGCAACCACGTCAGCTGGGACCCGGCCGGCGTCTGCGTGCTCATCTCGCCGTGGAACGCCCCGCTCATGCTGGCCACCTGGAAGGTCGCGCCGGCACTGGCCGCGGGGAACACCGTCGTGCTCAAGCCGTCCGAGTGGTCGCCGCTCACCGCGTCGCTGCTCGCCGACATCGCCGCCGAGGCCGGGCTGCCCGACGGCGTCCTCAACGTCGTCCAGGGCATCGGCGAGGAGGCGGGCGCCGCGCTCGTCGCCCACGCGGGCGTCCGGCGCATCTCCTTCACCGGTTCGGTGCCCACCGCCAAGGTGATCGCCCGCGCGGCGGCGGCCAACCTGACGCCGCTTTCCCTGGAGCTGGGCGGGAAGTCGCCGTTCCTCGTGTTCGCCGACGCCGACCTGGACCTCGCCGTCGCCAACGCCGTCGAGCAGTACGACAACGCCGGGCAGGTCTGCCTGTCCGGGACCCGGCTGTACGTCGAAGAGTCCGTCCGCGACGAGTTCGTCCGGCGCTTCCTGGACCGCGCCGGACAGCTGAAGCAAGGCGATCCACGCGACGAGGCGACCGACATCGGGCCGTCCATCCACCCCGACCATGTGTCCCGGGTGGACGGTTTCGTCCAGCGTGCCAAGCAGGCCGGGGCGAAGGTGCTGCTGGGCGGCGGGCCGAACACCGACCTCGGCGGGCTCTACTACCGGCCCACGCTCTTCACCGACGTCGACCCGCACAGCGAAATCGCCACCGAAGAGGTCTTCGGACCGGTCCTGGTGCTGCACACCTTCCGCGACGAGGACGAGGTCGTGGCGGCCGCCAACGACTCGGCGTTCGGGCTGGCCGCGATGCTCTTCACCGGCGACCCCGAGCGGGCCGGGCGCGTCGCCGCCCGGCTCGTCGCCGGGACCGTGTGGGCGAACTGCTTCTTCGTCCGCGACCTGCGTGCCCCCTTCGGCGGCGCCCGGCAGTCCGGGATCGGCCGGGAGGGCGGGACCTGGTCGTTCGACTTCTACTGCGAGGTCAAGAACTCCGTGTTCGCACCGGTTGGCTGGAGGTCGTGATGGGTGAAATCGTCGGCGCCGGGCTCTTGGCCCACGTCCCCACCATCGCCCTGCCCGAAGCCGACCGGCGGGCGCTCAACCACGGCGAGGACACCACCCTCGTCGCCGGGCTGCGGCAGCTGCGCGCCGAGGTCTTCGAGACGCTCGACTACGACACCGTCGTCGTGCTCGACTCGCACTGGGCGACGACCGTCGAATTCGTGGTGACCGCGCACGACCGCCGTTCGGGCCTGTTCACGTCGGAGGAACTGCCGCGGGGCATGTGCCGGCGGCCGTACGACTTCCCCGGCGATCCGGAGCTGGCCCACGCCGTCGCCGCCCAGGCCGGCGCGCACGGGACGTGGATCACCGCGATCGACGACCACCACCTGCCGATCTTCTACGCCACCACCAACCTCTGGGAATACCTGGGCCAGGGCCTGCCGGACAAGCGCTGGGTGTCGATCGGCATGTGCCAGACCGCCGACACCGAGGACAGCCTGCGGCTCGGCCGGGCCCTCGGCGACGCGATCGCCGGACTCGACCGCAAGGTGCTGCTGATCGCCTCCGGCGCGATGAGCCACACGTTCTGGCCGCTGCGGCAGCTGCGGGACCACGAAGCCGCGGGCGTCGAGCACATTTTCAGCCCGGAGGCCGCGGCCGCCGACGCCGAACGGCTCGAGTGGTTCGCCGGCGGCGACCATGAGCGCGTCCTCGCGACGATGCCCGAGTTCCTGCGGTTCAAGCCCGAGGCCCGGTTCGGGCACTACCTGATGATGATCGGCGCGCTCGGCGAAGGCGACTGCACCGCGAAGGCCCGCCAGTACGGCGAATACGAGAACTCCGTCGGCACCGGCCAGGTCCACCTGTGGTTCGACCGGCCCGCCGACGGCTTCCCCCGCCCCCGACGCACTGAGGTGTCGCTGTGACCGAACACCGCCGCATCCTGCTCGACGGCGCGATCGTCGACGTCGTCCGCGACGGCGACCTCCTGCGTGCCGCGGACGGCCGGGAGGTCCTCGCCGACGACGCGGTCCACCTGCCGCCGGTCGTGCCGTCGAAGATCATCGCCGTGCACCTCAACCACCGCAGCCGGGTGACCGAGTTCGGCACGAAGCTCCCGGCGGCGCCGACGTACTTCCACAAGCCGACGTCCTCGCTCAACGCGCACCACGGCGCGGTCGTGCGGCCCGAAGGCTGCAAGTGGCTCAACTACGAGGGCGAGATCGCCATCGTGATCGGCCGCGTCACCCGCAACGTCTCGCCGCAGCAAGCCGCGGACCACATCGCCGGCTACACGATCGCGAACGACTTCGGGCTGCACGACTTCCGCGACACCGACGCCGGCTCGATGTTGCGCGTCAAGGGGTCCGACACGCTGTGCCCGCTCGGCCCGGGCCTGGTCGAGGACTGGGACTTCCGCGGCAAGGCGATCCGCACCCTGGTCAACGGCGAGGTGCGGCAGGAGGGCAGCACCGACGAGATGGAGTGGGACATGCACTACCTCGTCGCGGACATCGCCCGCACGATCACGCTCTTCCCCGGCGACGTCCTGCTGTCGGGCACCCCGGCGGGCTCGCGCCCGGTTCGGCCCGGCGACGTCGTTTCCGTGGAGGTCGACGGGCTCGGGACCCTGACCAACGACATCGTCTCCGGCCCGGTGCCGATCCGCACGGACGTCGGCGCGCAGCCGACGGAGAGCGAGGAAGTGCTCTCGACCGCGCTGGGCGGCGACTGGGAGTTCCGCGGCGTCCGGCCGCCCCGCCGATCGTAGGAGTGAAGGTGCACATCGTCGTCGATCTGAACAAGTGCCAGGACCACGGGCAGTGCGTGTTCTCCGCGCCGTCGGTGTTCACTTTGGACGGACAGGGCAAGCTGTCCTTCCGCGCGGACGCGTCCGCGACCTACGTTTCGCCGCCACTGGACGAAGACCGGCGTGACGACGTCGAAGAGGCCGCGGACGTCTGCCCGCTCCAGGCGATCACGGTCGAGGACTGACGTGGCCACGGACCGGGTGGTCGTCGTCGGCGCGTCGATGGCCGGGCTGCGCGCGGCCGAAGCCGTGCGGAAAGCCGGGTATGCGGGTGAAGTCGTCGTCATCGGCGACGAGCCGCACATGCCGTACAACCGGCCGCCGCTGTCCAAGACCGCGCTCGGCGCGGAGCCGGCCGATCTCGCGTTCCGGATCCCCCGGCACGCCCGCGACGTCACCTGGCGGCTCGGCGAGGCGGTGACGGCGGCGGATCTCGCCGCGCGGACGGTGACGTCGGCCGGCGGGGAGGTGCTCGACTGGTCCGGGCTGGTGATCGCCAGCGGCCTGCGGCCGCGGCGGCTCCCGCTGCCCGGGCCGGACCGCTGCGTCATCCGGACCATCGAGGACGCCGCCCGGGTGCGCGCGGGCCTCCGGCCGGGAGCCCGGCTGGTCGTCGTCGGCGCCGGGTTCATCGGGTGCGAGGTGGCCGCGGCCGCCCGGGCGCTCGGGGCTTCGGTCGACGTCGTCGCCCCGGAGCGCGTCCCGGTCGAGCGCCCGCTGGGGCTGCTCTTGGGGGCCGCGCTGCGGCGACGGCACGAGGCCCACGGCGTCCGGTTCCACCTCGGCACCGTGCCGGTGGCGTACCGGGACTCGTCGGTGGTGCTGGCCGACGGCACCGAGCTGCCGGCGGACCTGGTGGTCGAGGCGGTCGGGTGCGTGCCGGCGACGGACTGGCTGGCGGGCACCGGCCTCGACCTCACCGACGGGGTCTTGTGCGACAACGCCCTGCGCGCGGGCGGCCGTCCCGACGTGGTGGCGTGCGGCGACCTGGCCCGCTTCCCGAACCCGCTGTTCGACGCGGTCCCCCGCCGCGTCGAACACTGGACGATGGCGACCGACACGGGCAAGCGAGCCGGGGCGACCCTCGGCCGCCACCTCACCGGCGCCGGTGCGGACGAGACGCCGTTCACCCCGGTGCCGTCGTTCTGGAGCGACCAGTACGACTACCGCCTCCAGTCCTACGGCGCGGTGGGCTTGGGCGACGAGGTCCGCGTCCTGGAAGGCGACGTGGACGGCGAGGTGGCCGTCGGCTACCACCGCGACGGGCGGCTGACCGGGGTCGTGCTCCTGGGTCTCGGCGGCCGGTACCCGCACTACCGTTCGCTGGTCGCCGACGGCAGCCTCGCCCTGCGGTAGCGCTCGGGACTGTCCCCGAACCGCCGGGAGAACACCCGGCCGAACCCACTCGGCTCCCGCAGTCCCCAGTTCGCGGCGATCGCCGACACGCACCGGCCGGCCTGGGCCGGGTCCAGCAGGTCGTGGCGGATCCGGTCGAGGCGGCGGTCGCGGACGTGGCCGGAGACGGTCGTCCCCTCGGCCGCGAAGATCCGGCGGACGTACCGGGCGGAGAGGAAGTTGTGGCGGGCCACCATTTCCGCGGTCAGGTCGGCGTCCGCGAGGTGTGCGTCGATCCAGCGGGTGAGCCGGTCGAAGAGCGCGCCGGTCGCCGGCGCCCCTTCGAGCAGGACAGCGTGCAGGCAGGCGGCGGTAGCCTCGCCGATCAGCGCGGCGGACGCGGGCGGCACGGGGTCGGTCTGGTCGGCGAGGCCGTGCAGGAGCGCTGTGAGCAGCGGGGCGGACGGGCGCTCCCCGGCGCACCGCGTGGCGACGGTCCGGGTCGCCGGCAGCGGCAGGCCGAGGACCATGTACCGGTGCGGCCGGTCGGCGCGGACCCGGAAGGGCGAGGCGGTCTCGTAGACGACGAACTCGCCGGGCCGCAGCCGCGTGGTGTGGCCCGGTTGTTCGACGGCGATCTCCCCGTCGACGAGGTAGCCGACAACGAGCCCGCCGGGCGCCGGCGAGCCGAGCGGCGTGGCATCGAGCCGGCCGCCTTCGAGGACGCACAGCCCGAGCGGCCCCAGCCGAGCTTTCCGCACGACCCGCGGCGCCCGAGCGGCGTGCACGACGACGGCATCCCGGGCCGGTTCGGTGCCGAGGTAGCCGGAAAGCAGGTGACGCGAGGGCACGGTGCACCTCCATCGTTCGGACCGGAACGATCCTACCCGGTTTCGGCGGTTTTCCCGGCTCGGCCGGATGGCCGGCCGAGCTCGGGCGCGGCCGCGTGGCCGGCGATGGGCCACCGCCCGCGCTCGGCCCTTCTCACCGAGCCGAACGCGGGCGGCCGGTTCAGTGGCCGGTTCAGCGATTGGACGCGATGAAATACACCACTACCCCGATCAACGCGAGCACCTCGCTCAGCACGAAGGTCGAATACCCCAACGTCTGCAGTTTCCCCCGCGCTTCCGGTTGACGTGCGGCACCATTGATGACGGCCGCGAAAATCAGGCCGACGCCGATTCCCGGGCCGATGGCTCCCAAGCCGTAGCCGATGGCGGCGAGGCCGGGGTTGATGTTGACTGCCTGTGCCAGAACTGCGTCACTCATGGAGATTCCCCTTCACATCGGTCCACGCGCACGCTCGCGTGGAACAGCGGGCTCGTGCGTCACACCGGACAGGGATCAGAGCTGGGCGATGCCGTCGGAAACCGGAGACTGTCGTCGAATCAGGCAGATCTCGCCGGCCGGGCGGGATATCTCGGTAATCGAGTGGTCCGATCGCGACCAGGATATCACGGAAAACAGGAAACTGCCGCCGCCGGGAAACGGGTTCGCCCTCGGCGTGGCGGACCACACCGAGGGCGAACCCCTACCCGGAAACGGTTACCGCGTCGCCGGGAACGGGAGGAGATCCCACACCCGGTCCCCGGACCGCGGGCCGCAGTCGTACTGCGCGGCGGCGACGTCGTTGCCGGTGCCCGACGGCGGCACCCCCGCGCACCGGCCGGTGGCCCGGTTCTTCAGCTGGACGTGCCCGTCGGCCGCGACGATGTCCCACAGCTGGTCGGTGAACTGCGGCAGGCACTCGTACTGCAGCAGCGGCGCCCCGTCGACGTTGTTGGCCGCGTGGACGATCAGGCACCTCTTCGTGTAGTGGTTGCGCACCAGCACGCCCCCGCCGGCCTGCGGGTCGATCTCCCACGCCTGGTCGGAGAACTGGGGCAGGCACTCGTACTGGAACGCCGGCGCGTCGTCGACGTTGGTCCCCCCGTGCACGATCAGGCAGCGGCCCGAGGCGCGGTTGACCACCTGGACCGGGTCGGGCACCGGGGTGATTTCCCAGACCTGGTCCGAGAACTGCGGGAGGCACTCGTACTGGGCGGCGCCGGCCCCGTTGGTGTTGTTCGCGCCGAACACGACCGCGCAGGCGCCGGTCGCGCGGTTCTTCAGCTGGACACCGCCGTCGACACCCACGATGTCCCACAGCTGGTCGGTGAACTGCGGCAGGCAGTCGTACTGCAGCAGCGGCGTCCCGTTGCCGCTGCCGGCCGCGTGGACGATCAGGCACTTCTTCGTGGCCTGGTTGCGCAGCAACGCGCCGCCGGTCGCCTGCGGTTCGACGTCCCACGCCTGGTCGGCGTAGGCGGCCGGGCAGTCGAACTGGAACGCCGGCGCGTCGTTGCCGGTGTTCGCGCCCTGCACGGCCAGGCAGCGCTTCGAGTAGTGGTTGACGAACCGGACGGACCGCGGCGTGACCTGGCCGGCGATCCAGCCCGCGAGGTCGTCGGTGCGGGCGGCGACCGCGCCCTGGCGCGTTTCCGTCACCGCAAGGCAGCCGTGCTGCCACGACCGGCTCAGGACGCCGGCGAGCTCGAGCCCGCCGGTGGCGTCCGTGCGCAGCAGCGGCCCGCCCGCGTCACCGAGGCACGGGTCCTGACCGGTCGGGCTCGACACCGCGACCGTCGTCGGCGTGGCGGTGCCGAGGGAGAACGACGCGGTCGTCAGCCGGTTCGGCACCCACTCGGTCGCCGTGCGGCCGTAGCCGGTGATCCGCACGGTCTCCGCGGCCGGTTCGCGGCTGCCGACCCGCAGCGGGGTGACGTCCAGGACCGGGTGGGTCAGCTTCGCCAGCGCCACGTCCCGGTCGGCGCGGGCGACCACAGTGGACACCCGGAGGACCTGCCCGCTCGCCGAGCGCAGGTCGGCCTGCCCGGCGTACACGGTGACCGGTTTCGCGGGCGCGGCCGGCTGCGCGGTGGCGCCGGGGAGGCAGGCCGCCGCCGTGACGATCCACTGTGGCGCGATCAGGGCGCCGGAGCAGGCCGTGGCGCCCGTCGTGATCTTGACGGCGAACCGGTCGGCCCCGTCGGTGACCGGCTGCCCGCCGGCGAGGGCGTCGGCGGACGCGGGGACGAGGACCGCCCCGGCGCAGACGACGGCGGCGACGAACGGAATACGGGATCTTCGCATGGGGTTCCCCCTGTTGGTGCTGGGAAATGAGGACGACGGTGACACGGCGCGGCGGCGGCGCCCGCGCCCGGCCGTCCGGGGCGGCGCGCCCCACGGCAGGTCGAACTCCCAGCACTCCTGCGTCCCCCTCGCGTGCAGTCTGGCGAGGCTCACGCTAGCCAAGATCCACCGGCGGGGCCACCTCCATTCGGCGGCCCGCCGCAGGCGGGCGGCTCCTCGAAGGCCTTCGGCAGGTTCCGGCGCTTGCGGCCTCCGCGTACCGACCGTTCCCGATCACCGTGTCCGAGGCCTGCCGCTGGGCCGGTCCACTGGCGTGGCGGCCTCCGGGGCCGCCGCACGCGGCGAGCGCTTTCGGTCTCATGACTCCTCAATGGACTGTCGCCACGGGACTCGGTCGACAAAGGCCCTGGTGCGGGCGTGCCGGGGTGGTCGAGCGCCCGCGCCAGGTCGCCGATCACGACCGGAAATGCGCATCAACGCGAGCAACGTGCCGATCAGCGACGAGCACCGCCACGGCGGGCGCGGGCCGGGTGCCCACCTCACTGGTCAGCGGGCCCCCACCGCGGCGGGCAGGGCCTTCGAAGACCGCAGCCGGGTCACCCGGAACGGCCGGGTATTCCCGGAGCTTGTGGTGTTCGCGGCAAGGGCGACGCAGACGCACCCGGGATGGACGGCCCCGCCGCGCTACTCGGCCAGGCGGTGCAGCACGATCATCCCGCCGTACGCCGGCTCGCCGGAACGCTCGGCGTCGGTCGACACGTACCGGTCGACCAGCTCGAGGATTCCGCGCTCCAGTTCGGCGGCGTCCTCGGCGGACAGGTGCGCGGCGAACCGGAGGAAGATGCGGACTGAGCCGGGGCCCGCCGCGCGCAGTTCGTCCTGGACCGCTTCGATGGGCGCCAGTGCCGCGTCGGCTTCGGTGTTCGGCGGGTCGTCCAGCCACCACGAGCGGGCCTTCGCGCGGTACGGCTTCTCCAGGGCGCCGCTTTCGCCGGTGCGGACGGGCGCCGGTTCGAGCAGGCCCGCGTCGATCAGCTGGCGGACGTGGTACAGCACCGTTCCGGGGTCGCGGCCGAGCCGGTCGGCGAGCTGCTTGTTGGTCAGCTCGCCCTGCCAGCAGAGCCGCAGGATGCGCAGCCGCAGTGGATGAGCCAGGGCCTTGGCCTCGCTGACCGTGGCCTCGCGTCGCGAAACCGGGGACGAAGCGTGATCAGCCATGGCCGCAGGTTAGTACACCGGACTGATGGACTTTTCTCCATCGATGTGAAACTCTCCATCAATGCGGACATCGCTCGGGGGCGGGTACTGGCGGCTGTGGACGTCGGCCGCCTTGTCCAACCTCGCCGACGGGATCCTCAAGTTCGCGCTGCCGCTGCTGGCGATCGGCTACACGCGGTCGCCGGCGCTGATCGCGGGACTGACCCTCGCGTTCACCCTGCCGTGGCTGCTCTTCGCCCTGCCGGCCGGCGCGATCGCCGACCGCGCGGACCGGCGCTCGGTGATGCTGCTCGCGAACGTCGCCCGCGCCACCCTGCTCGCCGGGCTCCTCGTGGCCGTCCTGCTCGACGCCGGCTCCGTCTGGCTCCTCTACGTCGCCGCGCTCGGCACCGGCGTGGCGGAAACCTTCTATGACACAGCGTCCCAGGCGATCGTGCCCCAGCTGGTCGGGCGCGACCAGCTGCCGCGGGCGAACGGCCGGCTGTACGCGGCGGAGACGACGGCGCTCGAACTCGCCGGTCCCCCGGCGGCCGGCCTGCTCGTCGCCGCCGCGGCGACGCTGTCGCTGGGAACACCGATCGCCCTCTGGGCGGCCGCGGTCGCCGTCCTCCTGCTCGTCCGCGGGTCCTTCACCGTGCGGGCCCCCGCCCGGCGGCCCGCGCTGCGCGCCGAGATCGCCGAAGGCCTGCGGTTCGTGTGGCGGACGAGCATCCTGCGCACGTTCACCGTGATGACCGGCGTCTTCAACTTCGCCAGCAGCGCGACTCAGGCCGTGCTGGTGCTGTACGCGGTGGGCCCCGCTTCGGCGATGGGCCTGTCGGAGGCGGGCTACGGCTGGCTGCTCAGCCTGGTCGCCGCCGGGTGCCTGGCCGGCTCGTTCTTCGCCGAGCCTGCCGAACGCCTGCTGGGCACGGCCCGCGCCATCGGCATCGCGTTCTTCGTCGGCGCCGCCTCGCTGGGCGTGCCGGCGGTGACGACGAACCCGGTGATCATCGGCGCCGCCTTCTTCGCCGGCGGCGCCGGGCTGGTCGTCGCCAACGTCACGACCGTCTCCCTGCGCCAGCGCGTCACCCCGGACCGGCTGCTGGGGCGCACCAACAGTTCCCACCGCCTGGTCGCGTACGGCACGAAGCCCCTCGGCGCCCTCGCGGGTGGTCTGCTGGCCGAGCTTTTCGGCCTGCCGGCGGTGTTCGCCGTGATGGGCCTGCTGGCCGCGGCCACCGCCTTCGGCGCGACGAAGGTGCGCGCGAGCGCGGTCGCCGAGGCCGAACGCGCCGCCGTGCCCGCTAGTCCTCGCCCGTGACGGCGGCCAGCCGCTCCTGCACCCGGGCGTGGCGGAACTGGTAGACACCCCCGGCCTGCCGCAGGACCCCGCGGCGGTGGGCGTCGTCGAGGAAGTGCATCAGGCGCCACGGCAGGCGGCCCGTGGCCGCGAGCCACAGGTGGTGGACGAAGTAGTTGCCCCAGGCCCGCGTCACCAGGACCGCCAGGCCGATCCCGGCCCCGAAGCACACCCCCGCCACGATCGGCAGCACCGCGTTCGTCGCCGCCGGGAACACCTGGCCGCCCGCGAGCGCGCCCGCGACGCCGTAGCACGCCGCCGCGACGCCGCGGGCCATGAAGAACCCGAACGCCACGCCCGCCACCCCGCCGGCGACGGCCAGCGCCAGGTCGTAGTGACCGCCCAGCACCGGCAGGAACCGCGTCTGGGCCGTGAACGCGAACGCCATCCCGTCGAACAGCCCCAGCGACACCATGAAGGAGACGGACAACGCGATCGCGCCGGTCCGCTCGTTGCGCAGGATCGTCCGGGGGCTCGACACGCGGCTGGCGTCGACCGGTTTCGCCAGCCACACGTGCACCGCGAACACCAGGCCGAACACCAGCGCGAGGAAGCCGACCAGGCCGGCCGCCAGCGACCAGCCCAGGCCGAGCAGGACGCCCACCGCCGCGCCGATCGCGAAGCGACCGGCGAACTTCCGGGCCGCGCCGGCGAACCGCAGCTCGGTGCGCAGCGGCTCGGGCGGCCGCCCGAAGCGGTGGGTCAGGTAGCCGGCGCCCCCGAACGACAGGCCGTAGACCGCCGCCAGCTCCGGTCCGTCGGCGACCCAGCCGGTGACGACGAAGAACACCGCGATCAGCACGCCGATCAAGCTCGCGCGGGTGCCGGCGGGCACCGCGCGGTACAGCTGCCACCAGGCGAGGTCCCGGCTGCGCGCCCGCTCGAGATGCCGGGCCAGGAACCCCAGCCAGCGCGTCGCCTGCTCCGCGGTGTACCGCCCGGTCGGGCTGGTCTTCGGGTTCCGCCCCGGCGGCTGCGGCACCCGCGCGTAGGCGTTGGGGACGAAGGAATCGAGCAACTGCCCTTCGAGGGCGTCCGCGTCCGCGGCGGCGAGCAGTTCCGCGGGATCGGCGTGCGGCCGGCCGTAGCCGATCCGCGCGAGGTCGACCATCAACGGCGTCCGCAGCACCCGGGCCAGTGCCGCGTCCGGATCGCGGCGCAGCCGCTCGGCGACGGGCAGCCAGCGGTCTTCGCCCTGCCGCGCGGACAGGTAGGTGATCGCCTCCTCCCGGGCGACGGGTTCGAGCCGGACCACGGTGGCGGCGCTCAGCACCGCGCCGGATTCGCGCGTCACCTGCTCGTACTCGGCGGAACGGCAGGTCAGCACCAGCGAGCGCCCCACCGCCATCGTCTGGTCCAGTGCGTCGAGCGCGACGACGCGCAGGTCGGCGGGCATCTCGTCGAGGCCGTCGAGGACCGGGACGACGTGGCCGCCGAGGACGAGCCGGGTCGGCGCGCCGGCCCCGTACTCGCGCGCGTTGAGCAGGGCCGGGTGGTTCTCGGCGAGCCGGCCCGCCAGCCAGCTGTCGAGGTGTTCCCGCCGCGGATCCCACGAAGCCAGCGAGAGCAGCACCGGTACCGGCGCGTCCGGCGTGCGGGTGCGCAGCAGCTCCAGCGTCAGCATCAGGGCGAGCACCGACTTGCCGGAGCCGGGGTCGCCGAGCACGACCAGCTGCCGCACGGGCAACGCGGCGAACGTCCCGGCGATGTCGTGGAGATCGCCCCGCAGCACGCGCTTTCCCGGGCGCGCGGCCACCGACCAACGCAGCATGATCGGCTGGGGGCGGTGCAGCGAACGCAGCTCGGCCTCGGCACGCCACTGCCACGTGACGGCTTCGGCCAGCTCGGTCACCGCGCGATCGAGCCGGTGGGGCGGCTCGGCTTCCGGCTCGGGGTCAGCGGGTTCGGGCGCGGCCTCGGCGAGAATGCGGTCGTGGAGCCGCCGGAGCTCCGGGTTCGGGTCGACGCCGAGTTCGCCGGCCAGCCGGCGGCGCAGGCCGTGGAACACCGTCGAAGCCTCGGCGTAGCGGCCCTCCTTGGCGAGGGCGCGCATCAGGAGCAGGTGGGACAGCTCGCGCGTCGGGTGCTCGCCGCAGAACTCGGTCAGCTCGCGGACGACCTCGCCCGTTTCGCCGAGCCGCAGCCGCCAGCCGGCACCGAGCTCCACGGCGTCGCCGCGCTGCTCGTCGAGCAGCGCGGCCCGGCCGGCCAGCGTGGTCGTCCGCAGCCCGTCGAGCGCGGGACCCCGCCACAGGGCGAGCCCGGCACGGATCTCTTCGACGGCGTCGGCGAGCTTGGCCTGCGCGGCGAGTCCCCGCGCGGCCGCGACGTGCCGGCGGAAGCGGAGGGAGTCGAGCTCGTCGGCGTCGGCGCGCAGGCGGTACCCGGGGCCGTCGGTGACGATCGCCCCGCCGGCCTCGCCGAGCCGGCTCCGCAGGGCGGAGACGCAGTTGCGCACCTGCTTCACGGCCGTCGCCGGCGGCTCGTCGTCCCAGAGGGCGTCGATCATGCGCTCCACCGGGACGACCGTGTTGGGATTGAGGAGGAGGACGGCGAGCGCGCGCTGCTGCCGCGGGCTCGCCAGGCCGACCCGAGCCCCGTCCGCCCGCACTTCCAGCGTCCCGAGAATCCGGAACCTCATCGCATCCCCCCACCTCGTCACGGCCCAGCCCCGCGCCCGGCCTTCGAAACGCGCAGGTGGAGCGGCGGATGCCGGCGCGAGGACGAAACGAGGACGGCGTCGGAAACCCTAGGGGCACGGTGGCCGAGGGGGAATGCCGGGGCGACCCGGTGGCGGGCGCGGCGTTGGGGGTCGCGCCCGCCACCGGGACCGCCCGGCCCGGTTCTTAACCGTTTCTTAGCACCGCGCCTGGCCGCCGGCTCCGCTGCCTCGGACAATCGGCAGGGTGCTGATCGTGATCGCCGACGACGAGGACGCCGTGTGCGACTCCTTGTCGCGCACGCTGCGGTTCGAGGGCTACGCCGTCGAGATCGCCAAGGACGGCCAGGCGGCCCTGGACGTCATCCGGGACCGCGAGCCCGACGGCGTCATCCTCGACGTGACCATGCCGGTGCTCGACGGGCTGGAAACCTGCCGGCGGCTGCGGGCCGCCGGAAACCTCGTGCCGGTGCTGATGCTCACCGCGCGCGGCGACGTCACCGCGCGGGTCGCCGGGCTGGACGCCGGGGCCGACGACTACCTCGCCAAGCCGTTCTCCCTCCAGGAGCTGCTCGCGCGGGTCCGTGCCCTGCTGCGGCGCGCGCGGTACGAAGCCGTCCCCGAATCCCCCGCCGACCTCCGCTTCGCCGACCTCGCGCTCAACCCGGCCACCCGGGAGGTCGTGCGCGCGGGCCGTCCGGTCCGGCTGACGCGGACCGAGTTCGCGATCCTCGAGCTGTTCCTGCGCCACCCGCGGCAGGTGCTCACCCGGTCGGTGCTGTTCGAACACGTCTGGGGCTTCGACTTCGGCAGCAGCTCCAACAGCCTCGACGTCTACCTCGGCTACCTGCGCAAGAAGCTGGAAGCCGGCGGCGGCGGGCGGCTGCTGCACACCGTCCGCGGCGTCGGCTACGTCCTGCGCGAGGACCCCCTGTGAGGCTGCTGCGCGGCCTGGGACGGCGCAAGCTCACCCTGCGCGCGCGGGTCGCGCTCCTTTCGACGCTCGGGGTCGCGCTCGCCGTCGTCGTCGTGTCGCTGGCGGGCTGGTGGCTGATGCACGGCCGGATGTACGAGGACCTGGACCGCCGGCTGAGCGCCGACACCGCCGCGGCGGTGTCGGCCGCGACCCCCGACGAAGCGCTGCGCGCGCTGCGCAGTGCCGACGAACTGCCGCGGACCTGGTCCGACGACGACGACCCGCCCTCGGAGATCCGGCGGCTGCTCCGGCTGGCCGGGTTGCCGCCGCCCGCGGTCGTCCGGTTCCTCGACGACCGCGGGCACGCCGTCTCCAGTACCGCGGGAGCGGCGTGGCTCGGGCCGGTGTCCTCGCCCGCCGCCCGCGTCGCGACGAGCGGGAGCGGCCAGGACCTCGCCGACGCCGGTCCGGGGGACGAGACGGTCTACCGCGTGAGCACCACACCCCGGCCCGGCGGCGCGGTCCAGGTCGCGACCCGCGTCCTCGGCATCGAGGAGACGCTCGACGACCTCCGGACGCTGCTCACCTGGATCGGGCTCGTCGGCACGGCCCTCGCGGGCGTGGTCGGCTGGGCTGTCGCGCGCACGGGCCTGCGGCCGGTGCACCGGCTCACCGGGGCCGTCGAGAAGGTGGCCGAGACGCAGGACCTGGACAGCTCGATCCCGGTGTCCGGCCGCGACGAGATCGCGCGGCTCGCCACCGCCGTCAACCACCTGCTGACCGCGCTCGCCGCGTCGAAGGCCGCGCAGCAGCAGCTCGTCCAGGACGCCGGGCACGAACTGCGGACCCCGCTGACCAGCCTGCGCACCAACGTCGAGCTGCTCACCTACGCCGAGCAGCAGCTCGCGTCCGGCCGGTCCCTCGCCGCGGACGACCGCGCCCGGCTGCTGCGGGATCTCGGCGTCCAGGCCGAGGAGCTGACGACCCTCACCACCGAGCTGGTCGAACTGGCCGCGGAGAACACCGACCCCGAGCCGTCCGGCCCGCTCGACCTCGCCGACGTCGTGCACGGCGCCGTCATCCGCGCCCGGGCCCGCTGGCCGCAGGTCGTCTTCACCGTCGCGGCCGCGCCCGCGCCCCTGACCGGGCAGGCGGGCGGGCTGTCCCGGGTGGTGCTGAACCTGCTGGACAACGCGGCGAAGTGGAGCCCGCCGGGCGGCACGGTCCGGGTGGCTCTGTCCACAACGGACGGACACGCCGAGCTGACGGTCGCCGACGAGGGGCCGGGCATCGACGAACAGGACCGGCCGAAGGTCTTCGAGCGCTTCTACCGGGCCACCGCGGCCCGGTCCATGCCCGGCTCGGGTCTCGGGCTGGCGATCGTGGCCCAGATCGTCGCGACGCACGCGGGCACGGTGGTGGCCGGGGCGGCCGAGGGCGGCGGCGCGGAGCTGCGGGTGTGGCTGCCGTCGGAGGCCGCCCGCTTTTCTTAATCCGCTCGGCGGCGGTTCTTAAGGTTCTTTCATCCGCGGACCCGAAGTTCGAATCGTGTCCACCGTCGAAACGATCCGTCCCGCCCCCGCGGGCCTCCGGCACGGCACCGCGGGTGTGTGGGCCACCGCCGCGATCGCGTGCTTCGGCCTGTCCGTCGTGACCGCCCTCGTCCTGCACGTCACCCAGGCCGCCGTGGTCGATCCGGTCCGGCAGGTCATCAGCGACTACGCCCTGTCCCCCGCCGCCGGGGGATTCGCCGTCTGCGTGCTGGCCCTCGCCGCCGGGACCGGTTGCCTGCTGGCCGGCCTCGACCGGGCCGGGCTGGCCGTGTCCCGGCCCGTCGTCGCGCTGGCCGGCTGCTGGGGTGCCGGGCTGACGCTGTGCGCGTTCTTCCCCACCACGCCCACCGGCGCGCCGATGACCTTCTCCGCCGAGGTCCACCGCTACGCGGGCCTGGTGTTGTTCGTCAGCCTGCCGGCCGCGGCCGGGCTCCTCGCCCGGAGCGCCGCGCACCACCCGCGGCACCGCGGCCTGGCCGGCCGGCTGCGGCGGTACACGCGCTGGGCGTGGGCCGCCCTCGCGGTCTTCCTGCTGAGCCAGCTGCCGGTGCTCCTCGCGCCGCCCGGCGGCTTCGACGGCCCGCTGTTCCAAGGGCTCGCCGAGCGGCTCGTCTTCGTCGTCTACCTCGTCCTGCTCGGCGAGCCGGCCCTCGCCGTCCTGCGTTCCGGGAGGAAACCATGCTGACACTGGCCATCGGCCTCGCCGCCGCGGGCGCGTGCTGCTTCGCCGGCACCGTCCACCTACAGCACCGCGCCGTCCACCGGGCGGTGACCGGTCCGGTGCTGCGGCTGCCGGGCCTGCGGGCGGTCCTGCGCACGCCCGGCTGGTACGCCGGGATCGGGCTCGCCGGGCTGGGTGCTTTGCTGCACGTCCTCGCGCTCACCCTGGCCCCGCTCGCCGTCGTGCAGCCGATCGGCGTGCTCACCCTCGTCCTCACGGTCCTGCTCGCGCGGACGCCACTGACGCGGGCCGTGCTCACCGCGCTCGCGATGAGCGTCGCCGGCCTGGCCGCTTTCGTCGCCCTGGCCGCCACGGCCACGGACGCCGCCCTGCCGGCCCCCGGCCTCGGGACCGCGCAGTGGGCGCTGCTCGGCGCGGCCGGGCTGGCCGCGGCCGCCCGGTCCACCCGCGGCCGGGCCCGCTCCCTGCTGTCCGCGTTGGCGACGGCGGTGCTCTTCGGGTTCACCTCGGCGCTGATCCGGGCGGCGGCCGTCGCCCCGCTCGGCGGCGGCCTCACCGTCTTCGTGGTGGCCGAGGCCGTGGCGGCGACCCTCGCCGGCGCGTGGCTGCTGCACCAGGCCTACGCGAGCGGACCGGCCCCGGTCGTGGCCGGCGCGACCACGATCGTCGACCCGCTCAGCGCGGTCCTCATCGGCGTCTTCGCCTACGGCGAGCTGACTCCGGGCCGGCTCGGCGGCCTGGCCCTGCCCGGGGTGGTCGCGGTGGCCGGGCTCGTGCTGCTGACCCGCGCACTGCCGTCACCCGCCGCGCCCGCCCGCCCGAAGCGGCGCGAAGGCCCGCTGCGCATCGCGATCACCGCGGACACCTACCCGCCGGACGTCAACGGCGCCGCCAACTTCGCTTACCGGCTGGCGTCCGGGCTGGCCACGCGCGGACACGACGTCCACGTCCTCTGCCCGTCACCCAGCGGCGAAACCTTCACCGAGACGACGGCCGGCGTGACGGTCCACCGGATCGGGTCGCGGCGCACGCCCTTCCACCCGACGTTCCGGATCTGCCCGCCGTGGCGGACGGCCCAGGCCGTGCCGGCGCTGCTCGCCGCGATCGACCCCGACGTCGTGCACACCCAGGCGCACTTCCTCGTCGGCCGCCGGGCGGTGCGCGCGGCCGTCGCGACCGGCGTCCCGGTGGTCGCCACCAACCACTTCATGCCGGAGAACCTGCTGGGCTACGGGCCGCTGCCCCGCTGGACCCACCGCCCCCTCACCCGGCTGGCGTGGCGTGACCTCGTCCGCGTCTTCGACCGCGCCACGGTGTGCACGACCCCGACGCCCCGGGCGGCCCGGCTGCTCGAGCGGAACGGCCTGAACCGGCCGGTGCTGGCGATCTCCTGCGGGGTCGACCGCGCGCACTACGCCGGCCCGCCCGCCGAACCCGCCGGAGCGCCGTCGGTGTTGTTCGTCGGCAGGCTGGACGCGGAGAAGAACGTCCACGAGCTCCTCGAAGCGGCGGTCTCCCTGCCCCCGGAGACGCACGTCGAGCTGGTCGGCGACGGCAGCGAACGCGGCAGGCTGGAAGCGCTCGCCACGCGGCTGGGGATCGCGGACCGGGTGACCTTCCACGGCTTCGTCCCGGACGCCGAGCTGGTGCGGGCCTACCGGCGGTGCGCGGTGTTCTGCATGCCGGGCACCGCCGAGCTGCAGAGCCTGGTGACGATGGAGGCGATGGCCGCGGGCAAGCCGGTCGTGGCCGCGGACGCGATGGCGCTGCCCCACCTGGTGCGGCCCGGGCACAACGGCTGGCTCTACCCGCCCGGCGACGTCGGAGAACTGGCCCGGCGGCTGACCGCGGTCCTGGCCGACGAGCCGGCCCGGACGGCGATGGGCCGGGCCAGTCTCGAGCTGATCGCCGCGCACGACCTGGATTCCACAGTGGACACGTTCGAAGGGGTCTACCGCGATGTCGCGGTGCGCCCGGTGCCCGTGCCCTTGGGGCGGTGAAGCACCGGCAACACCGGTCCCGTGGTGGGTGCGGCGGAACCCCAGCGCCGCACCCACCACGCCCCAGCGGGGCGGGAACGCGCCACTCAGGAGGCGCTGCAACTGACGCTGGGCCAGTTCCGGTTCCCGTTGTGCATGATGGTGACACCCCAGTTGTTGCCGTTGCCGTTCGGTTTCGCGATCAGCACCTGGCTGCTGGGCCAGCTGGCGTTGATGTTCCAGGTCGCGCTGATCCGCGCGGGGCTGGGCACGTTCATCGTGACCGTCCACGTGGACGAGCCGCTGACCGAGACGTTCAGGTTGTACCTGTCACCCCAGGACTGCCCGGCCGAAAGCGTTGCGGTGCAACTGCCGCCGCCCGGCGTGGTGGGTGTCGTCGGCGTGGTGGACGTCGTCGGCCCCGTCGGGGTGGTCGTGGGCGTCGTGGTCGGGCTGCCGGCGTTGAGCGCGTTCAGCACCGAGTTGTAGGCGGCCTTCTTGTTGCCGTTGCCGTCGAACAGCAGCGGGCTTTCGTTGGCCCGCCAGGAATCGCTGTCCCGCACGCCCCACACCGTGATGCCCACGCAGCGCGCGACGTTCATGCACGCCTGCGTCAGCGCCTGGTACTGCGAGGTGTTCGAGTTCGTGACGTCGACCTCGGTGAGCGCCACGTCGACGCCGAGCGCCGCGAAGCTGGAGATCGTGGTCTGGAAGCTGCTCGGCACGGAACTGCCGCCGGTGAAGTGGGCCTGCAGGCCGACGCAGTCGATCGGCACGCCGCGGGCCTTGAAGTCCTGCACCATGCGGTAGACGCCTTGCGTCTTGCCGTAGTTCCAGTTGTCGATGTTGTAGTCGTTGTAGCAGAGCTTGGTCGACGGGTCCGCCGCGCGCGCGGTCCGGAACGCGACCTCGATCCAGTCGTTGCCGGTGCCCTGCAGGTTCGACTGCCGCCGGCTGCCGTCTTCGTTGAAGGCCTCGTTGACGACGTCCCAGTGCGCGAGTTTGCCCTGGTAGTGGGCCATCACCTTCTGGATGTGGTTGATCATGGCGCTGCGCAGCGCGCTGCCGCCCATGTTCTGCATCCAGCCCGGTTGCTGCGCGTGCCAGGCGAGGGTGTGCCCGCGCACCTTCATGCCGCGGCTGACCGCCCAGTTGTAGATCTGGTCGCCCGCGGAGAAGTTGAACTGGTTCTGGTTGGGCTCGGTCGCGTCCGGCTTCATCTCGTTCTCGGCCGTCACCATGTTGAACTCGCGGGCCGCGATCGTGGTGTAGGCGGAGTTGCTCAACCGGCTGCCGGCGATCGCCGTGCCGAAGTACCGGCCGGTCTGCGCGGCCGCGGCGCCCAGGGTACTGGCCGCGGCGTCCGCGCCGGGCGCCGGCGCCGTCACCAGAACGGTTGCGGTCGCCGCCACGCTCGCCACGCCCGCCAGCACTCGAGTGGTCGTCGACCGCCACCAGCGCCTGCGGCGCAGGTCCGACGAACTTTCCGCCATCCGTGTTCTCCTTCGGTGAATTCCCCCCGTGCCAGCAGAACAACACGCCGCCGGAGCGCCGCGCAAAAAGTTTCGGCCGACTTTCGGAACACTGGCACCCGGCCTGGCGGAACCCGTGAAAGTTACTTGCCGCCCCGGCCGGCTCTCCGCACGGAACCATCGCCGCCGCCGGACGTCTTCAGGAGATGATCACCGAAGCGATCCGGGCGGACGTCCCGCCGCGGGCCGGCGTGCGTCCGCCCGGCCGGTGGCGGCGGTGGTTGCTCGCGTCGGCCGTGGTCGTCCTGCTCGCCGAGATGGCGGTCGCGATGATCACGACGGCCGTCGAGCAGACCCCGACCATCGACGAGCCGGTGTACGCCGGCGCGGCGGTGTTCTCCCTGGAACACCACAGCCTGCGGTACAACCCCGAGCACCCGCCGCTGGGCAAGCTGATCATCGCGACCGGGCTGGCCTTCACCGGCGCGCACGTCGACGCCGGGTTCACCGGAGACCAGACTCAGCTCGGGCGGCACCTGCTGTACGAGTCGGGCCAGGACCCGGGCCGGCTGCTGCTCGCCGCCCGGCTGCCGGTGATCGTGCTGACGCTGCTGTTCGGGCTGGTCGTCTTCGCGTTCGCCCGCGATCTGGCCGGCCCGGCCGGCGGGGTCGTCGCGCTGGCGCTGTATGCGCTTTCTCCCGACATCATCGCGCACGGCTCACTGGCCACCTTGGACGTGCCGATGGCCGGGTTCCTGGTGACGTCGGCGTGGCTGCTGTGGCGCGCCCGGCGACGTCCCGTTCTTTACCTTCCGTTGGCGGGGCTCGCTTTGGGCGCGGCCGTGGCCACGAAGATGAGCGCCCTGGCCGCGGTTCCGGTGGTCCTGCTCCTGACCGTGCTTTCCGCCTGGCGGGCCACCGGTCCGCACCGGACCGTCCGGCGCCTCGGGACCGGCGTCGCGGCCGCCCTCGGCGTCGGGCTGCTCGCGGTCGCCGTCGTGTGGATTTCCTACCTGGCCGTCGATCCGCGGCTGCGCTGGGTTGCGCCACCGGGCCTGCCGCCGGTCGAGGGCCTGCGCGCGCTCGCCGGCCTGCTGCCGCTGCCCGAGCCGTACCTCGGCGGCATGCGCGTCCAGTTCGGCTTCGAAGACCAGGTGTGGACCACGTTCCTGTTCGGCGAGCCGCACGTCGGCGCGCTGTGGTACTACCTGCCGGCCGCGCTCCTGGTGAAGACACCGCTGGGCGCGCTGGCCCTCTGGGCGGCCGGCGCCGTCACGATGGTGGTGGTGCCCCGGCTGCGCCCGGCGGCCCCCTACGTCCTCGTCCCCGCGGCCGTGCTGCTGGCCGCGGCCATGACGGGCAGCCGCGACCTCGGCGTCCGGTACGCGATCTTCGTGCCGATGTTCCTGGCGGTCGCGGCGGCGGGGGTGGTCACCGTCCGGCGGCGGTGGGCGCACGGCCTCGTGGCAGGCCTGGTCGCCTTGGTGGCGGTCAGCTCGCTGCGGACGTTCCCGTACTACCTGCCGTACTCCAACGAGGCGTTCGGCGGCCCGGCCCGGACCCACCGGCAGCTGCACGACTCCAACGTCGACTGGGGCCAGGACCTGGGCCGGCTGGCCGACCGCCTGCGGCAGCGGTACCCGGGTGAGCGGGCGTGGCTGGTCTACAAGGGCAGCGGGGTGCCGTCGTTCTACGGCATCCAGGCCGCCGACCCGCTCGCGGTGCCGCCGGAGTCCGTGCACGGGCTGCTCGTCGTCTCGGATTCCGCGCTGGCCAAGGCGGACGACCGCCTGGCGGCGCTGATCCGCACCAGCACCCCGATCGACGAGGTCGGCCACTCCATCACGATCCTCCGCCGGCCGGTCACAGGTTCATGATCGGCAGCTGCACGCCCGGCCGCTCCAGCCGCGCCAGCATCCGCTCCGGCTCACCACTCACCGAGCGCAGGACGTTCACCGCCTCGCTCCGGTGCCCCTGGCCCGCCAGCACGATGGCCAAGGTGATCCCCAGCCCGTTGCCGACGTGCGGGCAACGTCGTTTCGCCAGTTCCAAGGCCGTGCGACAGTCCCGCAGTGCCTCGTCGTGCCGTCCGGTGCGGCTCAGCGCCATCGCGCGGTTCGCCAGCAGCATGACCCGCACGATCGGCGTGTCCTCGGTCTCCAGCTGGCCGGCCGTGAGTTCGACGGCCCGGGCGAACTCACCGGCGCGGAAGGCGGCGGCCCAGCCGGTCAGGTCGCTCAGCTGGATCAGGTCGATGACCCGCCCCTCCGCCGGCCAGGACCGGCGGTAGCCGAGGCGGAAGCTCTGCCACCCGGCCGGCGTCAGGGACGGCAGCAGCGGGCGGATGTCCGTCGCGCACTGCTCCGCGCTCGGCCGGCAGTGCAGGAAGACCGGCCGTGGATCGTGCACCAGCGCCGTGCCGTCGCGGTCGAAGAGCCAGTTCCCGCGGTGCGCGTCGCCGTGCAGGACGTTGCGGGCGTGCATCCGGGCGAGCGTGGTGCCGATCGCCCAGCCGTCCGGGTCGGGTGGCTGGGGGTCGCTCACCCACAGGTGCCGGAACTCGCGGTAGTCCGTCACCACCGGCTGGGCCTCGCACGGCACCGGCACCCGATCGGCGTACGAACACAGGAACCGGATGCTCTCGCGCCGGCCCACCACCAGCGGGTACCGCGGGCCGCCCGCCCCGGTCAGGGCCGACAGCGGCACCACCGCGCACTCGCCGATCGACTCCGCGACGTCCCGCGGCCACTGGTCGAAGGTGCCGTCCTGGGGGATTTCGTCGCGCAGGAGCACGATTTCGCCCCGCTCCACCAGTGCGCGCACGGCCGGGAGGTCGGTGCCGGCGAACTCGGTCGCTTCGACGCGCGTCGCACCGAGTTCGAGGAGGAACGTCACCGCCCCAGCATAGAATGGGCGACGTGGCCGAAACCGGGGAAAACGTGGCGCTGGTGACCCAGACCCTGGTCGGCAACGCGAGCACGGTCCTGACTCGTCCGGACGCCCTCACCCTGCCGTTCTTCCTCGATCTTTGCGCGCTCTGCGAAGCGGTCGTGCTCCTCGACCGGCTGGAAGCGCTCGACGCGGCGGACGAACGCGAAACCGTCCTGGGCCGGCGGCTCGGCGGGGAAGGGCTCTACCGCACGTTCCGGCCGGCCCTGTCCGCCGACGAGCTCCGGCGCGTCATGCTGCGGCTGCCGGACGAGCTCGCGAAGCGCATCACCCTCGACGCCGGCGGTCCCGGCCCCACCGTCGACGCGACCGGCGCGGTGACCGGCCTCGACTACACGACCGGGCTGAACAACCTCCTCGCCCAGGTCGACGCGCTCGGCGGGTACGCCAGCAGCCGCAGCCGGGACGGCTCGGTCAAGGAGCGGATGTACCGCGGCAACGGTTACCTCCTCGTGGCCGCCGCGCACGGCCTCGACTACTTCCCGGACTTCGACCGGGTGCCGTTCGTCGCGGGCACGTTGCAGAAGACGTACCGGTCGCTGCCGCGTCAGCTGTACGACAAGGTCAGCGAATCGCTCGACGAGCCGCTCAACGGCGGCGATCTCGTCGCCGAGTGGGCGGCGATGTCGACCGTCCCGATCCCGCCGATCAGCGCGCTGGTGCTCTCGCGGGCGTCGTCGCTCGACGACGTCCCGGAGCAGTTGCTGCGCGTGCGCGACGAATTCCGCCGTTATCGCCGCTACTTCGGCGATTTCAAGGCCGCGCTGCGCACCGCCGACACGGTCCGGGAGCGCCGGAAGCTGCTGGCCAGGTACCGCACGCTGCTGGCCGAAGCCAGCGGCCCCGACCGCGAAACCGTGTCGCTGACCGAGATGCTCAACCTCACCGAGAAGGCCGTGAAGGCGGCGGCCGGCCCGGCCCTGCCGACGAGCTACGGCGCCCTGCTGGTGACGCAGCCCGTCGACTGGATCCGCCGCTGGTGGCAGCGGCGCCCGCTGGCCATCCTCTTCCGGCTCGACAGCAAGCTCCCGCGGCTGCCGGAGTACCGCCGGCTCGTCGGCAAGCTGTGGGGCGACGAGGCCGGCCACGCTCTGCTCGGCGAGGTCGCCGAGCACGGCACGCGGCTGCGCGCCCTCATGGCCGACGCCGAGCCGGCCTGACCCGCTTCACCGCGCGACTTCGCCCGCTTCGGCGGAAAACGCATTCCGCGCTCCGGATCAGCCGGCCGCCCGGTCCCGTGTGCTGTCCCGGACCACCAGCCGCCCTTCGACGGTCACGTGGGTGATCGCGCCGGGTTCGCCGAGGGCGAGCCCGATCGCCTCGGTGCCGGCGTAGGCGAGCGGCAGCGCCATCGTGGTCAGCCTCGGCGTGACGTTGACCGCCGGCCGGATGTCGTCGAACCCGGTCAGCGACACGTCAGCCGGCACGGCGACCCCGGCCTCGCGCAACGCGCGCAGCGCCGACGGCGATCAGGTCGTTGACCGCCAGGACGGCGTCGGTCCCCCGCAGCCCTTCGGCGGCCAGGCGGTGCGCCGCCTCGTACCCGCCCTCCCGGCTCACCGCGCAGGGCACGATCCGCACGGCGGATTCGTCGACGCCGCCCGCGCGCAGGCCCTCGACCAGCCCCGCCGTCCGAGCCTCCGGCGCGGCCTGCCCCGGCGCGCCGGCGACGATCACGACCCGCCGGTGCCCCGTCCCGGCCACGTACCGGCCGAGCCGGGCCGCCGCCCCGCGGTTGTCGAACCGGACGGAGTGGAACGGCAGGTCCGTGTCCCCCACGATCACCACGCGGCCGCCGTCGTGCTCGTACGCGCGCAGCTCCGCGAGCAGCCGTCCGGCCAGCGCGCCGGCCTCGACCCGGCCGGAGGTGAGCACCAGCGCCCGCGCCGCCGGCCGCCCGCTCCATCGCCGACACCACAATGGCCATCGACGGTGTGGTGACGTCGTCCGCGACCAAGGCGCGGGAGTCGCTGACCCCCAGCAGGGCGAGGGCGTATTCCACCACCTGTCGGCGAGCCGCACACGAACTCGCGGACCGGCGTCGCGCGATCGGCCTCGCCCTGTCCTCAGTGGACAGAGCGAGGCCGGCCCGGGGAAACGCCTACGACGTGAGCACCGCACTCGCCCGCCCGCGGGCGCGGCCGCTGAGCTCGGCGTCGAGGGTTTCCTGCGCGACCCGCATCTGTTCCTGGTACCGAGGCTCACCCAGCCGGCGCATGCCCTCGTCCGCCGCCACGGTTTCGACGGCGGCGGTGATCCACCAGATGTTGCCGAAAGGATCGCGGACCCGGCCACCACGCTGGCCGAACGCGTTGTCCGACAGCGCGGTGACCTCGCTCGCGCCCGCCCGCAGCGCGGCGTCGAACGCGACGTCGGCGTCGGGCACGAAGACGCGCAGCAGCGACGGCAGGTCGGGCCAGTCGTCGTGCTGGTCGAACGCGAGCACGACCGTGTCGCCGATCCGGATCTCGGCGTGCCCGATGCTGCCGTCTTCCAGCGGAACCCGGCCCAGTTCGACGCCGTCGAAGGCCGCGGCGACGAAGTCCAGCAGCGCACCGGTGTCCTTGGTGACGACCCAGGGGGCGACCGTGGTGTAGCCGTCGGGGGTAGCGGTCATCGTGAGTTCCCTTCGAGTTGGTGACCTCACGGTAACGGCGATACAGGTCAGTTCTTGTCCGCTTGGTGGATGGAGAGGGAATGATGTTTCGCAGACGTGCCGCCGAGACCCACGCCGGGCCCCTGGCCGAATTCACCGCGTTGCGCGCCGAAATCGTGCTGCATTCCGAGCAGCAGTGGAAGACGACCACGGTGCTGATCACCACCACCGGCGCGGTGTTCGGGTTCGCCCTCTCCGGCAGCGGACGCATGCCGCTGCTGCTGATCATCCCGTTCGCCGCCTACCTGCTCTGCACCCAATGGGTCCACAGCCACGACCTCATCAACCGGGCGGCGCACTACATAAGAACCGAGCTCGGCCCCAAGGTACCCGGCGGGCTCGGCTACGAGCAGTGGCTGACGGAGCGGCGGGGCGACCTGCGGCTGAGACGCGTCCTGGCGAAGACCTGGATCCAGCCGATGGTCCTCATCTACCCGGCGATGGCGTCGCTGGCCCTGGGCGCGGAGGCGGTGTGGTTCTTCGGGACGAACCTGTCCTGGGCTACGCCCATGGTGGTCCTGGGCGCACTGGCGTGGGCACTCGGCCTCGCGCTGACGGGATTGTCGGTGGGCCTGATGCTGTGGTCGAACCGGCGCGTCGCCAGGGGCGACTTTTCCTTTTAGCAGACGCCGCCACTACTACGTGATCGGCCTGCGGCGCGACGACACCGGGCGTGTTTTCCTCCGGTCCGCTCAGCGCAGGACGAAGCCCGTGCCGAGCGGGTCTGCGGGGTCGAGGATGAACCGGTGCTCGCCGGTCCGGTGCCGAGGTCGTCGTAGAGGACCGTGCCGTAGATGCCGCCCAGCCGGTCGTCGAGCGGGTGGCGGGCGTGCTCGGAGTCGTTGAGCGCCCACTTGACCTCGCGCCCGATCGCGATGAGGTCCCGGTAGTGCTCCGGCGTCACCGAAAGGCCGACGCTCGCCGCGTCGAGGTGGGCGTAGATCGCGCCGCCATAGGCGACGTCGACCGGCACCTCGCCGCGTGCCGTAGGGACGGCGACCTGCTCGGCCGGCACGTAGCTCGGGACGTTGACGAAGTCGACGCCGCCCGGGTGCACGCGCAGCGTGACCCGGCCGGACGGGACGTCGATCACGACCTCGGTGGTCCCACTGGGATCCCGGGCGACGCGGCCGGTGTCCAGCGCCCAGACGGCGAGCGCGATCGAACCGTGCCCGCACGCGGTGGAAAACCCGTCCTGGTGCCAGAACAGCACGCCGAAGCAGGCACCCGGGTCGTCGGGCGGGGTGATGAACCCGCCGTACATGTCCGCGTGGCCACGGGGTTCCGAGCAGAGCAGCCTGCGCAGGGTGTCCACATCGGAATCGTGGATCGCGGACATCCGGCGGTCGGCGACGGTCGCGCCCGCAATGGCGACGGGCGGCTCGGCGACGATGCGGAACGGCTCGCCGCCGGTGTGGTAGTCGGTGGTGGATACCTGGTCGATGGTCATCGAAGTCCCCTGCCGGCGAACGCGTGGTCCACCGCGTTCGCGAAGGCGCCCATCGACGGGTACTCCAGGTCGGCGGACCAGTCGCCACCGGGCTCGGGTGTGGCACCCCAGCCCGGCCGGTCGTGACGGCGGTTGATCCACACCGAGGGCAGCCCTTCCCGCTTCGCCGGCACGTGGTCGTGGAACAAGCTCTGCGCCACGTGCAGCAGTTCCTCGCGCGCGACGCCCAGGGACGGCAACGTCTCGTCCAGCGCGCGGAAGTGGTTCGGGGCGGGCTTGTAGGCACCGACGTCCTCCGCCGTGATGATCGCGGCGAACCTCCCGCGCAGGCGCTCGTTGCTGCCCGCGAACCCCGCGCGGTGCACGTTGGACAGGATGATCAGCTGGTAGTGCTCGGCCAGCCGCGCCAGCGCGCCGGCCGAATCCGGGAACGCGGGCCAGTCCGGCACGGACTCCCCGAGCCGGCGCGCCCAGTCGCCGGTCACCTCGCGCCCGAGGCCGGCGCCGGTGCGGCGGAACGCCTCCGCCAGCACCTCCGGGTACCGCGTGGCCGGGGCTTCGCGCTCGACGGCGGCCTCGTTGCCGGCGTAGGCGACCAGGAGTTCCTCGTCGGAGACCCCGAGCCCCTCGGCCCACGGCGACAGGACCGCCGTGATGCCTGCTTCCCAGTCGATCAGGGTCCCGTAGCAGTCGAAGCTGAGCGCCGTGAACTTCGTCAGATCCGTCACGCGGTCAGTGTATGACAGTATAACAATGGCCGTCAGCCGATTAAGCTGCGCTGAGCGTGGTCCAGGTGCTCGCGCATCGCCGTGACCGCGCGTTCCCCGTCCCCGGACCGCACGGCGTCCAGCAGCACGCGGTGCTCCGCCGCGAGGTCGCCCGCCCCCGGGTAGGAGTCGCTGAGCTGGGCCAGGCAGAGCTGCATTTCCTCCTGCATCGCCGGGTAGATCCGGTCGAGGCGCGGACTGCCGGCGCAGCCGATCAGCGCGACGTGGAACTTCGTGTGCGCGTCGACCCGGTCACCCCAGCTCGCACTCGGCGCCAGGGCCTCCATCGCGGCGAGCCCGGCTTCCGCGGCGTCGACCGGACGCTGCTCGGCGACGATCCGCCGGACCGCCTCGAGCTCGAGCGGCGCGCGGACGAAGAACAGGTCGCGGACGTCGTCGGCGGTGAACACCGGGACGCGCAGCGAGCGCCCGGCCGTGCGCTCGGCGAGGTTGCGGGCGAGCAGCTCCTGCAGCGCCGACCGCACGGTCGGGCGCGCCACGCCGAACATGGTCGCCAGGCCGACCTCGGTGAGCGGCTCCCCCGGCTTGAGCTCGCCGCCGAGGATGTGCCGCCGGATTTCCGCGACGAGGGCGTCGCGCGTGCTGATGCCCCGCAACGGCACGGTCACCCGATCCCCTTCCCGGTCGGACAGGCTGACAGTCTGGCACGAACCCCGGTCACGGCTCGGGGACGGCGCGTCCGGAGCGGGACATCGCCCGGGCGAGAGCGGCGCGGTCCGGCGCGTCGGGCGCGTTGCGGATCCCGGTCACCGCCACCTATCCCCTGGACCGCGTCGGCGAGGCGTTCGCCGCGTTCGGCGCGGGGCCCCTCAGCAAGGTCGCCATCACCCACTCCTGATCCGCCCCCTCCGGCACCCCGGCGTTGCCCGCCCAGCAGGCGCAACCGACGCGGTCCGGCGGTTCTCCCCCGTCAGGATCGGCTGCGCTCCCCGGACCCGGGCCGCCGGCAGGCGCCGGACGCCTTGGTGCCGTGCGCCGCGTCGGTCAGCTCGATGAACACGCGGCGGGTCCCGCCCGGCTTGCCCGTCGCCAGCGTGATGCTGACCCAGCGGCCCGGCCCACAGGCGGGACCCGCCCGGCCGGGGCCGGGCGTACGCGGCACGTCGACGCCGGACGGCGCAGGTGCCGCGGTCGCGGCCGGTGTCCCGGCGAGGACCGTGGCCGCCACGGCCACGATCGCCGTCACCCGGTGCCCCGTACCGCCGCGGCGCAGCACAGTGCCGACTCCCATCGTGGACCTCCCCCGCCGGCACGTGATCAGTGGCCGAACGGGGAGCCTGGCAGCGTCCACTGCAGTGGCACTGCAGTCTTACGGAACGTGGCCGGTCGGGGGTACCCTCGCCGGGGGGAGGGGGCGTTCGCATGCCTGGTGTTCGGTTCGGCGTGCTCGGGCCGATCGCGGCCTGGCGCGGCGCGGACCCGGTCGACGTCGGTTCCGGCAAGGGTCTCCGGGTGCTCGGGATGCTGCTGCTGCACGCCAACCAGCGGGTGGACCGCGAGCAGATCATCGAGGGCGCCTGGGGCGGGCAGCCGCCGCGGAGCGCGGTCAACCTCGTCCAGAAGTACGTCGGCGACGTCCGCCGGTCGCTGGACCTCGACGACGGCGCCCTGCGGACGGTGGGCACCGGGTACCTGCTGCGGGTCGCCCCCGATCAGCTCGACAGCACCCAGTTCGCGGCCCGGCTGGCCCGGGCGCGCGAGACCCGCGGCGACGGTGACCTGACCGCGGCCCGGGCCCACCTCGCCGAGGCGATGACGCTGTGGCGCGGCCCCGCCTTCAGCGGCATCGACACCCCCGCGGCCACCACCGAGCGGGCCCGGCTGGACGAGTACCGCTTCGGCGCGCTCGAAGACCTCGCCGAGCTCGACCTGCTGCGCGGGGAGCACGCGCCGGCCATCCCGGAGCTGTCCCGGCTCGCCGGCGAGCACCCGTACCGCGAGCGCGTACGGGAGCTGCTGATGATCGCGCTCTACCGCAGCGGCCGCCAAGGCGACGCGCTCGCGGTGTTCCACGACATCCAGCAGCTGCTGGCCCGGGAGCTCGGCGCCAACCCCGGGCCCGGCCTGCAGCGCGTGCACGCGCAGATCCTGCGCGCCGACCCCGGTCTCGACCTGGTCACCGCGACCCGGGAGCAGCGGCCGATCGCCCAGCTGCCCGCCGACATCCCGGACTTCACCGGCCGGGCCGAGCCGCTCGCGGAGCTGCTGGGCCTGCTGGCCGAGCGCCGGGTGGTGGTCGTCGCCGGCGCGCCCGGGACCGGCAAGTCGGCGCTCGCCGTGCGCGCACTCCACGACGCCCGCGACGCGTTCCCCGACGGCCAGCTCTACCTCGACCTCGCCGGCACCTCCGCCGTCCCGCGCGACCCGGCGATGATGCTGGCCGAACTGCTGCGCGCGCTCGGCGTCACCGACGCGGTCATGCCGCCCGGCCTGCACGAACGAGCCGCGCTCTACCGGTCGCGGCTGGCCGATCGCCGGATGCTGGTGCTGCTCGACGACGCGGCGGACGCCCGGCAGGTGCGGCCGCTGCTGCCGCCGTCCGGGGGGTGCGCGGTGGTGGTGACCAGCCGCCACCGGCTGGCGGACCTGGCCGGCGCCGAGCACGTCGAGCTGGACGTGCTGTCCGCGGAAGACGCCCGCGACCTCCTCGCCCGCGTCGCCGGCGCCGAGCGCGTCGAGCGGGAACCGGAGCAGGCCGCCGCGATCGTCCGGCTGTGCGGCCGCCTCCCGCTGGCCATCCGGATCACCGGGGCGAAGCTCGCGGGCCGGCGCGCGTGGACCCTGCGGGTGCTGCGGGACCGGCTGGCGGACGAGTCCCGGCGGCTGCGCGAGCTGCGGGTCGGCGACCTCGACGTGCGGGCCAACTTCGACCTGAGCCTGCGCCTGCTGCCCGAGGACGCCGTCCGGGCGTTCCGGCTGCTGGGGCTGCTGGGCGCGGAAACGCTCCCCGCGTGGGTGATCGGCCCGCTCCTCGGCCGCCCGGCCGGCGACGACGTCTTGGACGCCCTCGTCGACGCCTACCTCGTGCGCCTGGTGACGACCGACCGCGTCGGCCAGCCGCGGTACCGGCTGCACGACCTGCTGCGCACCTACGCGGCGGAAGGCGCGCAGGAGTGCTACCCGGTCGAGGAGCGCCGGGCGGCGGTGGAGCGGGTCCTGTCCGCCTGGCTCGCCCTCGCCGAGCAGGCCCGCGACCGCTGCTACCCCAGCCTCTTCCGGCCGACGCCGGGCCGCGCGCCGCGCTGGACCCCGGACTACCGGGTCGTCGACCCGCTGGCCTGGTTCGACGCCGAACGCGGGACGCTGCTGCGGGCGATCGAGCTCGCGGCGGACTGGGGCATGGCCGAGCTCGCCTGGGAGCTGGCGGTGGCCGCGGTGCCGTACTACGACCACCGCAGCCTCTACCAGGACTGGAACCGCAGCCACCGGATCGCGCTGGAGGCCGCCGCCGCGGCCGGCGACGCCCACGGCGAAGCGGCGTTGCTGCAGGGGCTCGGCCAGGTGCACATCTACCTCGACGAGATGGCCGAGGCCCGCCACGACCTGCGCCGCTGCGTGAAGCTGTACCAGGCCGTCGGCGACCGGCGCGGCGAAGGGCTCGCCCTGGCGAGCCTGGGCACCGTGCACCGCGTCCGCGGCGAACTCGACGCGGCACTGGCCGTCGACAAGGAGGCGCTGGCCCACCTGGTGGCCGCCGGGCACCGCCAGGCGGAGGCCCAGATCCGGACGGCCATCGGCATCATCGGCTTCGACCAGGGCGCCGACGACGCGGGCCGGTGGATCGAGGAGGGCCTGCGGATCGCCCGGCAGCTCGGCGACCGGCACCGGCAGGCGGTCATCCTCCGCACGCTCAGCCGCTACCACCTGGGCGTCGGCGACACCCCGGCCGCGCTGCGCGACCTCACCGAAGCGCTGACGATCTTCAACGAAATCGGCGACGAGCGGTGCGGCGCCTACACCGACCAGCGGCTCGGCGTGATCTACGCGGAGCTCGGCGACCGGTCCCGTGCGGATTCGGCCCTCCACCGCGCGGCGCACGTGTTCCGCATGAACGGCGACCGCAGCAACGAAGCCGCGTGCTGGCAACAGCTCGGCGAGCTGGAGCGCGAACTGGGCGACCCGGCCGCGGCCCGGCGCCACCTGGGCCTGGCGGCCGAGCTGTGGCGCGCGATCGGGCTGCCCGAGCGCGCCGAAGACCTGCAGGCGGCCCTCGACGCGGGTGCCTGAACCGGCGCGGGTGCCCGCCGTTATTCCCGCCACCGGCGCCGTCCCAGCAGTTGGCCGCTTCCGCCCCGCCCGCGGAATCCGGCGCACACTGCGGAGACGGGCCGAAGAGAAGGGAACGCCGGGATGACAGGACCACGGATCGCCGTCGCGCTGGACGGAACGGGGTGGCACCCCGCCGCGTGGCGCGAACCCGGGGCGCGGCCGCGCGACCTGCTCACCGCCGGGTACTGGACCGACCTGGTCCGCGAAGCCGAGGCCGCCAAGCTGGACTTCGTCACCTTCGAAGACTCGCTGGCCCTGCAGACGGTGAACCCCCTCGACCGGCCGGGCGAGCGGACCGACATCGTTCAGGGCCGCCTCGACGCCGTGCTGATCGCCGCCCGCGTCGCGCCGCTGACCTCGCGCATCGGGCTGGTGCCGACGGCGGTGGTCACCCACACCGAGCCGTTCCACCTGTCGAAGGCGATCGCCACGCTCGACTACGTCAGCGCCGGCCGGGCCGGCGTCCGCGTGCAGGTCGCCGGCCGGGCCGACGACAACCGGCACTTCGGCCGCCGCGAGCTCGGCGAGTTCCGGCTCGCGGACTCCGCCGAGCCGGACCGGCCGAGCCCGCCGGCCGACCTGTTCGACGAGGCCGCCGACTACGTCGAGGTGCTGCGCCGGCTGTGGGACAGCTGGGAGGACGACGCCGAGATCCGCGACGTCGCCACCGGCCGGTTCGTCGACCGCGAGAAGCTGCACTACATCGACTTCAGCGGGCGCTGGTTCTCGGTCAAGGGCCCGTCGATCACGCCGCGGCCGCCGCAGGGCCAGCCGCCGGTCACGGCGCTGGCGCACGCCGCCGTCCCCTACCGGCTCGCCGCCCGCTCCGCCGACGTCGGCTACGTGACGCCGTTCGACCGCGAGCAGGCCACCACGATCGTCGCCGCGGTGCGCGACGAGCAGGAGCGGGCCGGCCGCGCCGGCGAGACCCTGCACGTGTTCGGCGACGTCGTCGTGTTCCTCGGCGAGACCGAGCGGGCCGCCGCGGACCGCAAGGCCCGGCTCGACGACCGGTTCGGCGCGGAGTACACCTCCGACGCCTTCGTCTTCACCGGCACCCCGGCCGGGCTGGCCGACCTGCTGCTCGACTGGCAGCGCGCCGGGCTCTCGGGCTTCCGGCTGCGGCCGGGCGCGGTCCCGCACGACCTGACCGCGATCACCCGCGGCCTGGTCCCCGTGCTGCGGTCCCGCGGCGCCTTCCGCACCGAGTACGAGGCGAGCACCCTGCGCGGCTTGCTCGGTCTTCCCCGGCCCGCCAACCGCTACGCCGCCGTCTGAGGAGGCCGAGATGTCCCGGAAGCAGATCCACCTCGCGGCGCACTTCCCCGGCGTCAACAACACGACGGTGTGGAGCGACCCCGAAGCCGGCAGCCACATCGAATTCAGCTCTTTCGTCAAGCTCGCGCAGACCGCCGAGCGCGCGAAGTTCGACTTCTTCTTCCTCGCCGAAGGCCTGCGGCTGCGCGAGCAGGGCGGCCAGATCTACGACCTCGACGTCGTCGGCCGCCCGGACACCTTCACCGTGCTGTCGGCACTGGCCGCGGTGACCGAGCGGCTCGGCCTGGCGGGCACGATCAACTCGACGTTCAACGAGCCCTTCGAGGTGGCGCGGCAGTTCGCCTCGCTCGACCACCTCTCGGCGGGGCGCGCCGCGTGGAACGTCGTGACGTCGTGGGACGCCTTCACCGGCGAGAACTTCCGCCGCGGCGGGTTCCTGCCACAGGACCAGCGCTACGACCGCGCCGAGACGTTCCTGCGCACCGCCTGGGAGCTGTTCGACTCGTGGCACGGCGACGAGGTCGCCGCCGATCCGGAAACCGGGGTGTTCCTGCGGGATCCCGCCGCGGGCGCCTTCGCCCACCACGACGCCCACTTCGCCATCGAAGGCCGGTTCCCGGTGCCGCGCAGCCCACAGGGCCGCCCGGTGATCATCCAGGCCGGCGACTCCGAAGAGGGCCGCGAGTTCGCCGCGGCCACCGCCGACGCGATCTTCAGCCGCTACGGCACCCTCGAAGCCGGGCAGAAGTTCTACTCCGACGTCAAGGGCCGGCTGGCGAAGTACGGCCGCGAGCCGGAGCAGCTGGTGATCCTGCCCGCGGCGACGTTCGTGCTCGGCGACACCGACGTCGACGCCCACGAGCGCGCCCACGTGGTGCGGCGGCAGCAGGTCAGCGGGCAGACCGCGATCAAGTTCCTCGAGCAGGTCTGGAACACCGACCTGAGCGGCCACGACCCCGACGGCCCGCTGCCGTCGACCGACCCGGTGGTCGACGGGTCCACGATCGCGCCGGGCCGCGCCAGCGTCCGCATGTACCGCGACCCGCTCGCGACGGCCCGCGAGTGGCGGCAGCTCGCCGAGGCGAAGAACCTGTCGACCCGCGACCTGATCATCGAGGTGACCGGCCGCCAGACGTTCATCGGCGCACCGGCAACGGTGGCGGCGGCCATCGACGACCTGGTCCAGGCCGACGCGAGCGACGGCTTCATCCTGGTCCCGCACGTGACGCCGGGCGGTCTCGACGAGTTCGCGGACAAGGTGGTCCCGCTGCTGCAGGAGCGCGGCTCGTTCCGGACCGAGTACCCGGGGACGACCTTGCGGGACCACCTGGGCTTGGCGCCGCTCGACGCGTGAGGAGTCCTCCCCGGGCGGGCCTGCCCGCCCGGGGAGTCCGGACCGGCTCAGACCAGCGACGCGGTCAGCCCGCCGTCGAGGACGTAGTGGCTGCCGGTGATCCAGCTCGCCCGGTCGGACGCCAGGAACGCCGCCACCTCCGCGATGTCCTGCGGGGTGCCCAGCCTGCCCTGCTTGGCCGCGACCAGGTCGCCGAACGGCACCTGGGTCGCCGCCTCGAAATCCGGGACCAGGCGCTCGACCATGGCCGTGTCCGCGAAGCCCGGGCAGACGGCGTTGACCCGGACGCCCGTCGGGCGCATCTCGACCGCCGCGACGCGGGTCAGCTGGATGACCGCCGCCTTCGTCGCGCAGTACGACCCGAGCAGCGGGCTGCCGCCCAGGCCCGCGATCGACGCGATGTTGACGATGTTCCCCTTCGACTCCACCAGGTGCGGGGTCGCCGCCTTCATTGTCACGAACGTGCCGCGCACGTTGACCGCGAAGATCCGGTCGAAGCTCTCCGTCGGCTGCTGCAGCAGCGGCGACGACACCTCGATCCCGGCGTTGTTCACCAGGACGTCGAGGCCGCCGAGGAGGTCGACCGCCTGCTCGATCGCCGCCTGGACCTGGGTTTCGTCGGTGACGTCGCAGTTGGCGACGCCGGCCGCGCCGATTTCGCCGGCCGCCTGCTTGGCCGCCAGGGTGTCGAGGTCACTGACGACGACCCGGGCGCCGCGTTCGGTGAACAGCGCCGCTATCGCCTTGCCGATGCCGGCGCCGGAGCCGGTGACGAAGACGCGCTTTCCCGCGAGTTCGGACATGCTGGTCCCTTTCACATCGCTTCGATCTTGGGGAGGATTTCTTCCTTGAGCCGCTTCATGTCGTCCAGGGTCTTCGCCACCGGGACGTCCTGGAAGGGCGGCCACAGGAACGGCATCGTCAGCCCGGCTTCCCGGTAGCGCTTGAGCTGGTCGGTGATCTGCGCCTGCGAGCCGACGAGCAGGTTGGTGCCTTTGCCCAGCGGGCTCTGGTCCATCTCCTGGTCGGTGACGACGAACCAGATCATGCTCGAAATCTCGAGGTCGTCGACCGAGCGCGGGGTGTCGAGGGCTTCGAGCTCGCGCTGGATCTCGGTGCGCCAGCGCCGGATGTCCTCGGGCGAGTCCTGGATGCCGATCCAGCCGGACAGCCCGTACTTCGCGATGCGGGCGGCCGAGCGCTTGGCGTCCTTGAGGCCGCTGAAGAAGATCGGCGGGTGCGGTTTCTGCACCGGCTTGGCGCCGAACCCGCTGCGCTGGAAGTCGGCGAACTCGCCGTGGTACTCGAACACGTCGTTGGTCCAGATGCCCTGCATGATCTCCAGGGTTTCCCGGACGTGCTTGTGCCGCTTCGGGAAGAGGTGCGACGCGCTCGCGGCGGCGAACTCCTCGGGCATCCAGCCGGAGCCGACGGCGACGTTCAACCGGCCGCCGGAAAGGTGGTCGATGGTCGCCAGTTCCGCGGCGAGGACGCCGGGCGCGCGGTAGGGCGTGTCGATGACGCTCATCCCGATCCGCACCTTCGACGTCTTCGCCGCAAGCCACGGGATGAGCGGCATGCCCTGCAGGAACTCGCCGCGCGAGCTGACCGGCAGCCCCTTGGGGAAGCCCTCGATCATGCCGAAGGAGTACTGCATCTCCTGGGTGTCCGACGTCTCCGGCACGATGATCCGGTCGAGCGTCCAGACGGAGTCGAAGTCGAGGTCCTCGGCGAGCGCGGTGAGGTCCTCGAGCTCCCGCACGGTCACCTTGTCCCGGAAGTTCGGCAGGTAGAGCGCGAGTTTCATGGTGGTTCCCTTCAGCGGGCGGTGAGGGTGGTGCGGATTTCGGCCTTGAGCACCTTGCCGACGGTCGAGCGGGGCAGGTCGGACCAGATCTCGATCTGCTTCGGGGCCTTCACGCTCCCGACGCGGTCCTTGACGAACGCGATCAGCTCGGCGCGGTCCAGTTCCCGGCCGGGCCGCAGCTGGACGACGGCGGTGACGCGCTCGCCCCACTTGTCGTCGGGCAGGCCGACCACGGCGCAGTCGCGGACCGCGTCGTGGGCCAGCACCGCCTGTTCGACCTCGGCGGAGTAGACGTTGAACCCGCCGGTGATGACCATGTCCTTGGCGCGGTCCACGATGTGGAGGAAGCCTTCGCCGTCGAGGAAACCGATGTCCCCGGTGTGGTGCCAGCCGTGCGCCGACGCCTCCGCGGTCGCCTCGGGGTTGCGGTAGTAGCCGGCCATCACGAGCGAGCCGCGGACACAGATTTCGCCGCGTTCGCCTTGCGGGACGGCGTTTCCGTCGCCGTCGAGGATCGCCACCGTGACCAGCGGCGCGGGACGGCCCGCCGACGCCAGCCGTCCCGTGTGGACGGTGCCGTCGGGACGGCGGTGCTCGGCGGGTGAGAGCGTCGAGATCATCATCGGCGCTTCGGACTGGCCGAACAGCTGGGCCATCGGCCCGATCCGGTCGAGGGCCTCGGCCAGCCGGGCCGTCGACATCGGGGCCGCGCCGTACCAGAAGCACTGCAGCGACGAGAGATCCGTGCCGTTCAGGGCTTCGTGGCCGAGCACCAGGTAGATGAGCGTCGGCGGCAGGAACGTGTGAGTCACGCGGTGGCGTTCGATCAGCTCCAGGAACCGGCCGACGTCGGGCCTGGCCATGATCACGACCTCGCCACCGCGGGCCAGGACCGGGAAGCACAGGACGCCGGCCGCGTGCGTCAGCGGCGCCAGGGCCAGGTAGACCGGGCGGCCCTCGAAGGGGTAGCTCATCAGCGTGATCGCCGACATCGTCTCGAGGTTGCGGCCGGTGAGCATGACGCCCTTGGGACGGCCGGTGGTGCCGCCGGTCCCGACCAGGGCGACGACGTCGTCCGGTGGGGCGGCCGCGGCCGGCGGGTCTTCGCGGGCGGCGTCGAGCCAGGCGTCGAACCCGGGCGCGAAGTCGTCGCTTTCCCCGAGCCGCACGAGCGTGGTCAGCTTCGGCAGCTGCGGGGCGATCCGGCGGACGAGGTCCTCGAAGGCGGGCTGGAAGACCAGCGTGGTGCAGTCGAAGAGGTCCAGCAGCTCGGCGTTCTCGCTCGCGGCGTTGCGCGGGTTGATCGGGCACCACACCGCGCCGGCCCGGGAGATGCCGAAGACGCAGGTGAACGCGGTCGGGTCGTTGGCCGAGAGGATCCCGACCTTGTCCCCCGGAGCGACGCCCGAGCGCCGCAACGCGCGGGCGACCGCCTCGGCGAGGTCGGCGACTTCGCCGTAGCTGCGGGAGACCCCGTCGAGGGTCAAGCAGGGCGCCCCGGGGTCCAGGGAGGCGCCTTTCTCCAGGTAGAAGAACAGAGACATCGTCGTCCCTCCCGACTTCGCCGGTGGCTGGTGAAGACCATGACCGCCGTTTGGACGAATGTCAAGATTTTCTTGGACGATTGGTCAGAAAAGCGCGCGATGGTATCTTCGGGGGCGTGACCAGCGCAGCCGCCGTGAGGCGCCGGACCCCCGCCGACAAGTTCGAGGACCGCCGCCGGGAACTGGCCGACGCGGCGCTGCTGGCACTGGCCGACCTCGGCTACGCCCGCACCAGCCTGCGCACGATCGCGGAGCACACGAAGTTCTCCCACGGGCTGCTGCACTACTACTTCGCCGACAAGGTCGAGCTGATCACCTACTGCGTACGGCGCTACAAGGCGGCGTGCGTCCAGCGTTACGAGGGCGGCGTCGGCGAGGCGGCCACCCCGCAAGAGCTGGCCGCCGCCTGCGCGGACGGACTGGCGACGGCGCTCGCCGAGGCGCCGCTGATGCACCGCATGTGGTACGACCTGCGCACGCAGTCCCTGTTCGAACCGGCGTTCCGCGAGGACGTCGCCGAGATCGACGCCAGCCTGCGGGACATGATCTGGCGCAACGTGAGCGCGTACGCCGACTTGGCGGAGAGCCGGCCGACCTGCTCCGAGGCCGACGCGTATGCGTTGTTCGACGGGCTGTTCCAGCAGGCCCTGCTGCGCCACCTCGCCGGCGAGGAAACAGCCCTCGACGACCTGCGGCGCGGAGTGCGGGAGCTGTTCCCCCGCCTGGTCGGCTAACTTCCGCCCGTGACGACGATGACGTGCAGGTTCCTCGGCCCGTGCACGCCTTCCACCCGGGTCAGCTCGATGTCGCTGGTCGCGCTCGGACCGCTGATCCAGGTCTGCGGGCGGGCCGGGTCCAGCGCGGCCACCGCCTCGGGCACCCCGGCCACGATCTGCTCCGCCCGGAGCACGCACACGTGCAGGTCCGGCAGCAGGCTCAGCGCCCGCCGCCCCTGACCGGGGCCGTGGTCGAGCACGAGGGTGCCGGTGGTCGCGATGCCTAGCGCGGCAGTGGTGACGACGGCCTCGAACTCCGCCGCGACCCCGTCCGGCGACGAGCCTTCGACGTCGATCGGGAACCCTTCGGGCACCAGGACCTTCCGCGCCGGGCCCAGCGCCGCGCGGATGGCTTCCGGCAGCCCGGCGCCGGTGCACCGGGTGAGGACGGCGCGGTAGTCGGTCACGCGGTCGGCGAACAGGTCGACCACCGAGGCGACGGTGGCGGCGCGGTACCCCCGCGGGACCACGGCTTCGGTCCGGTCCGCGGTCCGCAGCGCCCCGCGGACGGCCGCCAGGATCTCCTCGCGCGCGGTCATCGCCCGCCCCTTCGCCACCAGGACCGGAACGACTCGCGCGGCGGGGCGGGCAGATCCCGGGTGTCCGTCCACAGTGAACCCGGCCACGGCAGGCGGGACAGGGCCCGGCGGCCGCCGGGGAGCAGGCGGCGGCCGAACCGGGTCAGCGCGCGGTTCGCGGCGCCCAGCCCGCGTTCGGCCACGCCGAGCCGGCGAGCGTCGGACAGCGTCCAGGCCGCCGCCTTCATCGCCACCGCCTCGGGCTTCGGGGTGCCGCCGCGATGCGCGTCGACGACCTGGGAACGCAGGTGCACCAGGACTTCCGGGATGTCGATGCGCACCGGGCACGCCTCGAAGCAGGCGCCGCACAGACTGGAGGCGTACGGCAGCGAGTCGGTTTGCTCGTCCACGCCGACGCCCTTGAGCAGCGGGTTGAGGATCGCGCCGATCGGCCCGGGGTAGACCGAGCCGTAGGCGTGCCCGCCGGTGCGTTCGTAGACCGGGCAGACGTTCAGGCACGCCGAACAGCGGATGCAGCGCAGCGCCTGCCGGCCGACCTCGTCGGCGAGCGCGCGGCTGCGGCCGTTGTCCAGCAGCACCACGTGCGTCTCCCGCGGCCCGTCGTCCGGGACCACGCCCGCCCACGTCGAGGTGTAGGGGTTCATCCGCTCCCCCGTGCTGGAGCGCGGCAGCAGCTGGAGGAAGACGTCGAGGTCGGCCCACGTGGGGACGATCTTTTCGATGCCCACCACGGAAACGAGCACCTCGGGCAGGGTCAGGCACATCCGGCCGTTGCCCTCGGACTCGACGACGACGAGGGTGCCGCTCTCGGCGACGGCGAAGTTCGCGCCGGAGACGGCCATCTTGGCGCGCAGGAACTTCTCGCGCAGGTGCAGCCGGGCGGCACCGGCCAGCTCGGCGGGCTCGTCGGTCAGGCCGTCCGGCGCCGGACGGCCCGCGGCGGCCATCTCGCGGCGGAAGATCTCCCGGATCTCCGCGCGGTTGCGGTGGATCGCCGGTACCAGGATGTGGCTGGGCAGGTCGTCGCCGAGCTGGACGATGAGCTCGGCGAGATCGGTTTCCCAGGCGGTGACGCCGTGTTCGGCGAGTGCCTCGTTGAGGCCGATTTCCTGGGTCGCCATCGACTTGACCTTGACGACCTCGTCGACCCTGTGGTCCCGCGCGATGCGGGCGACGATGTCGCAGGCCTCCCGGGCGTCGCGCGCCCAGTGCACGGTCGTCCCCCGCGCCTGCAACGCGGCCTCGAGGGTCAGCAGGTGCTCGTCGAGGCGGCGCAGGGTGTTGTCCTTGATCGCCGCGCCGGCCAGGCGCAGTTCCTCCCACTCGGCCACCTCGCCGACGACGGCGGCGCGCTTGGCGCGGATCGTGCCGGTGGCGTGGGCGAGGTTGCGGCGCAGCTGCGTGTCGGCGAGCGCTTCGCGCGCCGCCGCGGGGAAAGCGGGCATACCGACGAACGTGGCACTCACGCGTCCTCCTCCGTCGAAGCCAGCACATCGGCCAGGTGCAGCACGCGCACCCCGGACCGCTGCCGCGACAGCAGGCCACCGATGTGCAGCAGGCACGAGTTGTCGCCCGCGACCAGCACCTCCGCGCCGGTGGAGCGGACGTGCCGGGCCTTGTCCGCGCCCATCGCGGTCGACGTCTCGGCGTTCTTCACCGCGAACGTGCCGCCGAACCCGCAGCACTCCTCCGCCGCGGGCAGCTCGACGAGGTCGAGGCCGCGTACCGCGCGCAGCAGCCGCAACGGCTTGTCGGCGACGCCGAGCATGCGCAGCGAATGGCAGGTCGGGTGGTAGGTGACGCGGTGCGGGAAGTAGGCGCCGACGTCCGTCACGCCGAGCACGTCGACGAGGAACTCGCTCAGCTCGTGGACCTTCGGCCCGGTCTCGGCCAGCCGGGGCTCCTCCGCGCGCCGCGCGACCAGGCCGTGCTGGTGCCGGGCCGATCCCGCGCACGAGCCCGACGGCGTGACGACGTGGTCGTACCCGGCGAACGCCTCGGTGAACGCGCGGACCACCGGCACGGCCTCGTCGAGGTAGCCGGTGTTGACCATCGGCTGGCCGCAGCAGGTCTGCGCCTGCGGGAAGTCCGCGTCCACGCCCAGGCGGCGCAGCAGCCGGAACACCGCCTTGCCGGTGTCGGGGAACAGCGAGTCGTTGATGCAGGTGACGAGCACGGCAACCTTCATGCGTCCACCCGCTCCCGCTGACTGAAAGGTTTCAAATCGCTGTCTCGCTGACGCTACTACGATGCGTTGTTACGTTTCAAGCCCGCGGTGATTCTCCGCGGAGCGGCACTCCCGGCCAGGGCAGTTTTACCCGCCTTGACCCGATCGCACGGCCCGGTGATCCTGGGAGTCTTGTCCGTTTCTGGAGGGGACCAAAATGCGACGACTCTCCGTGCTGCTCTGCGCACTTTTCCTGGCCGCCACCGCCACCGCCGTCCCGGCGTCGGCCGATACGCCACCCGACCCGGTCCCGGGCGACAGACCCCCGCTGGGGATCACCTGGGCGACCGGGGACCCCTACTGCCTCTACAACTCGAGCGAAAACGTCGTGAAGGCCGCGGCGGACCAGCTGGTCAGCTCCGGGCTGCGGGACGCCGGGTACGAGTACGTCATGCTCGGCGACTGCTGGCAGGCCGCCCAGCGCGACGCCGCGGGCAAGCTGACCGCCCGCAGCACCTTCTCGACGGACATCCCCGCGCTGGTCGACTACGTGCACTCGCGCGGGCTCAAGATCGGCTTCTACAGCGGCACCGGCGCGAAGACGTGCAGCGGCCAGGCGGCGGGCTCGCTCGGCAACGAGGACCTCGACGCGCAGACGTTCGCCGCCTGGGGCGCGGACTACCTGCGCTACGACACCTGTTACAGCGTCAACGGCGACGCGGCCGCGCGGGTCAAGAAGATGGCGGACGCGCTGAAGCGCACCGGCCGGCCGATCACCCTGGAAGTCGACGACTACGACCGCTCCCAGAGCCCGTGGCTGTGGGCACGGGCGGCGGGCGCGAACGTGTGGCGCACGTACAAGAACGCGACGTTCAACTTCGGCTATTCGACCGGCAGCCTGGACAAGCAGTACGGCCTGGACGGGTACCAGGGCCCCGGCGGCTGGAACAACCCGGGTTCGTTCACCTTCAGCTACCTCGACACCGCGGAGCGCCAGGCGAAACTCGGGCTGTGGGCGGTGCTGAACGCCCCGCTGGTGGCCGACATGGCGCTGGCGGCCGACGCCACGCTGCCGGCGGCCGAGCTGGGCAACCCCGACATCATCGCCGTCAACCAGGACTGGGCGGGTGTCGCCGGGCACAAGGTGCGTGACACCGGCTGGACCGAGGTGTGGACGAAGCCGATGTCCGACGGCTCGGCGGTGCTGGTGCTGTTCAACCGCGGCGAGCTGGCCGCGCCGATCACCACGTCCGTCGCCGACGCCGGGCTCCCCGCCGCGGCCACCTACCGCGTGCGCGACCTGTGGACGGGCGACGAAACCGAGACGACGGGCGCGCTCGGCGGCACCGTCGGCCGGCACGCGGCCACCGTCCTGCGCGTCTGGCCGACGGGCACGGCAGCCGCGCCGCGGACGTCGTTGACCGTCGAGCTACCCGACTCGGTGCCGCCGGCCCAGCCGGTCACGGCCACGGTCAAGTTCACCAACGCCGGTTCGACCCCGATCACCGGCGCGCACCTGCGGCTGACCGCCCCCGCGCAGTGGCAGTTCGACAGCCCGGCCGAGGCGGACACGGCGACCGTCGCCCCGGGCGCCACCTGGGAGACGGCGGTGACGCTGCACCCGGCCTCGACGGCCACGGAGCCGTTCAAGATGCCGGCGACGGTGACCTACACGACCGCACAGGGCGCGCGGAGCGTTTCCGCGTCCGCCGAAGCGCCACTGCTGCTCGCGCCGAACCCGCCTTACACCAACGGGTTGCTCAACACGCAGCCGTGGATGTCGTCGGAGAACGGCCTCGGCCCGGTCGAGCGCGACAGCACCGACAACGGCCACCCGCTGACGATCAACGGCAAGACCGACACCCACGGCGGCCTGGGCGCGCACGCCCCCTCGGTGGTCCGCTATTACCTCGGCGGCAAGTGCAAGCAGTTCACGGCGACGGTCGGCGTGGACGACCGCGGCCCGAACGGAACGCTCGGCTTCCGCGTCCTGGGCGACGGCGTGGAGCTGGAGGCCACGGGCGACATGCGGCACGGGGACGCGGCACAGCGCCTCGTCGTGCCGGTGACGGGCGTGCAGGTGCTGGCCCTGGCGGTGGACGACGCGGGCGACGGGTCGGCCGGGGACTGGGGCGACTGGCTGTCCCCGTACCTCAGCTGCTGAGCGCGCCGGGAGTGTTGTCCATTGTGGACAACACTCCCGCCGCTACCGGGGTTTGAGCACCTCCGTGGGCACCCCCAGGGTCTCGACGATCCGTTCCACCGCGTCCCCGAGCCGCAGGAAGTCCTCACCCAGCGGGTCGATCACCAGGCGGCGGACCGTCTCCACGTGCCCCGGCGCCGACGCCGCCAAGTGCGTCAGGCCCGCTTCGGTCAACGTCGCCGTCGTGAAGCGGCGGCCCTGGCCCGTGCAGACCTCGCGCTTCACCCAGCCGCGGTCCTCCATGCGCGCGACCGCGTGCGAGATCCGGGGCAGTGAGCCGTTGGCCATCTTCGCGATCTCGCTCATCTGCAGGCTCCGCCCCGGCGACGCCGACAGGCGAGCCAAGATCATGTAACCCAGCAGCGTCAGGTCGGCGTCGCGCAGCAGTTGGCTCTCCAGCGCGCCCGGGAGCGTGAGCAGGACCTTCGCCAGGTTGATCCAGGCGCGTCGCTCGTCTTCGTCCAGCCAGCGGACCAGTTCTTCGTCGGACACGTCTTGACTTTAACACGCAACCCAACCTACCTTTTGGGTTGAACACGCAACCCAAGGAGACCTCGATGACCCCCACCCCCAAGCCGACGGCGGCCACCGCCGTCCGGCTCGGCATCGCCCTGCTGGCCGCCGCCGCGGCGAACACCGTCATCGCGCTGGCGGCGACGGCGCTCGACGACGGCGGGATCCACATGGGCCTGTCCCCCGCGATCTACCTGCCCTTCACCGCCGTCGGGCTGCTTCTGGGCACGATCGGCTGGTTCGTGCTCGCCCGCACGGCCCCGAAGGCGCTGCGCGTGGTCGTCCCCGCGGTCCTCGTCCTGACCTGGGTCCCGGACCTGCTGCTGCTCACCGCGGGCGCCACCGCCGCCAACGTCGCCGGGCTGATGCTGATGCACGTGGTCGTCGCCACCGCGATCGTCGCCGCGCTCCGCCCGACCCTGACACCGGGCACCGTCGCCGCCGCGGCGATCGACTAGCTCACCGAGAGGACCGTGCGGGAGCCCAGCCGGCCCTTCTCCGGTTCCCGCGCGGCCTGCCCGGCAGCCACCGCGGCGGACAGCGCGCCGACGGCGTCCTCAGCCCGGTAAATCGTTTCGAGCAGGGCGAACCGCTGCAGCTCGGCGACGGTCCGGGGACCCCGGCGGTCCAGTTCCGCCAGCAGCGCGCGCCGCAACGGCAGCAGCTGCGGGGTGAGCGAGATGTCGACCAGCGTGCGCTCGGCGTCGTGCGGGTCGCGGTAACGGATGCCCGCGAACTCGTCCACCGCCCACAGCTCGGTCTTGAACGTCGCGAGGTGGCGGCTGTCCGCCGTCGCGAAGACGAGCGTCCGGGCGGTGCCGTCGTCGGCCACCAGGTCGACGGCCACCGCGCACCCGAGCCCCGCCGCCCGCAGCCGCTCGCGGTGGTCCGCGCCCGGGTCGGCGGTGAGCAGGACCTCGTGTGCCCTGCCCCGCACCAGCGACGGCGGCCAGGCGCCGGACAGGTGCGCCAGCATCGGCCCGGCCACGTCGACCTCCCCCAGGTCGGCGACGGTCCGGACGACCAGCCCCGCCGGCGCCTCGCCCGGGGACTCCCGCCCGACGAGCACCGCCTCCAGGCGGTGGTCGGCGAGCCGGTCGGCGAACTCGCCGAAGACGCGCCAGGCATCGGCGGCGAAGCCGCCGCACTCGACGTAGGTGCCGCCGCGCTGCGACCGCAGCACGGTCGCGGTCCAGGCGTCGAGGTACCGCACCAGCACGTCACGCTCGACGGAAACGTGCGGGTCAGGGCGCCGGACGCGCTCGGCCACGCTTCCGGTTGTACCGCACTCCGCGACTCGGAACCAGTCGCGGAACGCCCTATCCCAGGCTTTCGTACGGATCGGCCGGCGCCGCGACCGGCCGCGCCTCCGCGACCTCGACGAACGGAATCGTCCCGCCGTTCACCGGATCCCGCACCGACTCGGCCGAATAGCCGCCGGTGACCTCGAGCCACGAGTCCGGCTGCAGCACCGGCGGCACCCGCCCGGTCAAGCCGACCTTCACCGGCTGGGCGTCCGCCGCGCAGCAGTTCAGCAGCATGCGGACCAGGTACGGCGCTCCCGCGTGGTCGAACGCCACGAACCCGGTGAGCGTCACCGTGCGGCCGGCCAGCGACCGGCCGTGGTCGTAGACCGCGCGGTCCGCGTAGTCGATCACCGGCAGGCGGACCGGGTTGCCCGCCGGGAGCGGGGCGACGATCCGGGGCGCCGTCACCGCCGTGCCGGTGCGCATCGCGCTGTACGAGCCCAGCGCCGGGGGCGCCGCGAGGACCAGCGCGAACACCGGCAGCACGAGCAGCCACGAGACCCGCGGCCCCGGGTGCCCGGCCGGGCGGCGGCGGGCGTACCAGGCCGTCGCCCCGGCCGCGAGCACCAGCACCGCCCCGGCCGCCAGGACCAGCGGCTGCAAGCCGGCCTTGACGTACCGCAGATACAGCCCGCTCACGCCCGCGTGGATCAGGACGCCGCCGACGAGGAACAGCAGGATCGCCTGCACCGTCCGGTTCACAGCAGCACCGCCCCGGTCAGGACCGCGGCCGCCACGGCCACGGCGAACGTCACCGGCGCGAACCGCAGCGCGAACCCGCGGCCGAACGTGGCCGCCTGCATGCCGAAGAGCTTCAGGTCGATCATCGGGCCGACGACCAGGAACGCCAGCCGCGCCGTCGGCGAGAACTGCGTCAGCGACGCCGCCACGAACGCGTCGGCCTCCGAACAGATCGACAGCAGCACCGCGAGCACCGCCAGCGCCAGGACCGCCACCACCGGATGGCCGGCCGCGGCCGCCAGCCAGCTCGCGGGCACCACGGCCTTGAGCGTCGCCGCCGCCATCGCGCCGCCGACCAGGAACCCGCCCGCGTGCAGGACGTCGTGCCGCACCGAACCCCAGAACACCTCGCCGCGGCTCGCGCCCTCGCCGTGGTCATGCGGGCGGGGACGCAGCCAGTCCGGACGGCCGAGCCGCTGCCACAGCCAGCCCATCACGCACGACGCCGCGAGGCTCGCGACGAACCGGGCGACGACCATCCGCGGCTGACCGGGAAACGCGACCGCCGTCGCTGTCAGCACCACCGGGTTGATCGCCGGCGCCGACAGCAGGAACGCCACCGCGGCCGACGGCCGGACGCCGCCGCGCACCAGCGCGCCGGCCACCGGCACCGACGCGCATTCACAGCCCGGCAGGACCGCCCCGGCCAGCCCGGCGACCGGCACGGCCAGCGCGGGCCGTTTCGGCAGCACGCGGGTGAAGACCGACGGTGGCACGAAGACCGCGAGCGCGGCCGAGAGCAGCACGCCGACGACCAGGAACGGCAGCGCCTGCACGACCACCGCCACGAACACCGTCAGCCAGCTCTGCACGGCCGGAGCGGACAGCAGCCGCCGGACCGGGCCCTGCGCCAGGAACCCGACCAGCAGCACCAAGGTCAGGACGAGGACGGGATCGACGTTCCAGCCCTGCCCCTCCCGATCCCGGCGGCCGGCGCCGCGCCGTGCTTCGTCGATGGCAGTCACCAGGTTTTTCTCCCGTACTTCCGCTCCACACCCGCCCTTGAACACGGACGATGGGCCCCTCCGGTTCACTTCCGCCCGACGAAAGTCGGGGGCGGTTCACGACGAAAGTCGGACGGGCGCACCGGCCGATTCGTCCCGATCGGGGCCGAACGTGGCGCGCCGGCCGGTTGGTCCGCGGGCCATTCGGCGCAACGACGGCCGGGGCGGCGGGTACCAATTGCTTTGCCCGCGCCGGAACGGGGTCACCGGCGGCGGCCCGACTGTATAAACAGGACACCCATGGGGCTCCGCCACTTCGCAGCTTCTCTCCAGGAGTGATCCATGCGTCGAAGAGTCCTCGCCGTAGCCGGTTTCGCGGCTTTGGCCTTGACCGTCCCCGCGCTCCCCGCCGCCGCGTCGCCCGCCGGCGCGGCCGCGGTCCACCCGACCGCACGTGTCTGCGCCCAGACCGCGCGGCCCGGCATGGCAACGTGTTTCGCCGAACGCCGGACCGACACCATGCACGCCGCCCTCGCGCCCGACGCCCTGCCGAGCGGGTTCGGGCCGTCCGGGCTGCGCTCCGCGTACAACCTCACCGCGAGCGGCAGCGCGTCCGCGACGGTGGCCATTGTGGACTCCAACGACGACCCAACGCCGAAAGCGACCTCGCCACCTACCGCTCGACCTGTCGCGCTGGGCGCCAAGTACGTCTCGAACAGCTACGGCGGCGGTGAGGACGGCAGCGAGCCGAGCTACGACACCAGCTACTTCCACCACCCCGGCGTCGCGATCACCGCGAGCACCGGCGACAACGGCTACGGCATCAGCTACCCGGCGTCGTCGCAGTACGTCACCGCGGTCGGCGGCACGTCGCTCACCCAGGGCGGCGGCACCCGCGGCTGGACCGAGACCGCCTGGAGCGGCGCCGGCAGCGGCTGCTCGACCAGCGTGGCCAAGCCGGCGTTCCAGGACGTGCCGACCGGCTGCGCCAAGCGCGCCAACGCCGACGTCTCCGCGGTCGCCGACCCGCAGACCGGGGTCGCGGTCTACCAGACCTACGGCGGCAGCGGCTGGGTGGTCTACGGCGGCACCAGCGCCTCGGCGCCGATCATCGCCTCGGTCTACGCGCTCGCCGGCACCCCCGGCGCCGCCGACACCCCGGCCGCCTACCCGTATTCCCACGCCGGGAACCTCAACGACGTCACCTCCGGCAGCAACGGCACCTGCTCGACGGCGGTGCAGTGCAAGGCGGGCACCGGCTGGGACGGCCCGACCGGGCTCGGCACCCCCAACGGCACCGCGGCGTTCACCGCCGGCACGTCGTCCGGTGGTGTCACCGCGGCGAACCCGGGCAGCCAGAGCGGCGTCACCGGGACGGCGGCGAGCCTGCAGCTGTCGGCGTCCGGCGGCAGCGGCGGCTACACCTGGACCGCCACCGGACTGCCCGCCGGCCTGTCGATCAGCGCGGCCGGCCTGATCTCCGGCACGCCGGCCACCGCCGGGACGTACTCGGTGACGGCGACCGCGAAGGACTCTTCGGGCGCCACGGGCAGCACGACGTTCTCGTGGACGATCACGGCACCGGGCGGCAGCGGCTGTTCGGGCCAGAAGCCGGCCAACCCCGGCTTCGAAAGCGGCGCGACGTCGTGGACGGCGTCCAGCGGCGTGATCACCACGGCGTCGAGCAGCGAGGCCGCGCACTCCGGCAGTTATCTGGCCTACCTCGACGGCTACGGCAGCGCGCTGCGCCCCGACAACCAGGATCGTCCGGTTGACCAGGGTCGCCATTTCAGCGGGCGGTCGCGCGCCGAGTTCGCATCAGTATCTCGGCGGCGGCCGGCCCCGGCACCGGCGGCAACCGTGCAACCGGGCGGCCGGGTCGTTCCGTCCGGAAGGCACCGGATCGAAGGAGGCACCGCCCGTGCGCAGGCTGTCCGCTCTCGTGCTCCTCGTCGTCCTGAGCACCGCGGCCTGCGGCCGCAACCAGCAGGTGCCCCGGACGGCCGAGGCGCTGTGCACCCCGTCCTACGAGCCTCGGGAACTCGTGGTCCGCGGGCCGCTGTACCCCGCGTTGCCCTCCGCCACGGGACGCGCTCCGGCCGAAGACCGCACCACCGACGCGGCGGCGATCAGGAGCATCGTCGCCGCCGCGTGCGGCCTGCCGGAACCGCCGTCGAACCTGGCCTGCACCGCCGACATGGGTCCCGGCTTCGAACTGAGGTTCCTCGACGCCCGGGGCCGCACGACCACCGTCACTGCCGCCGGCTACGGCTGCCAGTTCGTCGAAGGACTGGGGCCACGCCGGTTCGACGCGCGGCCGCTCTGGGCCGCACTGGCCGCGGCGGGCCTCCCGGCACCGCCACCGCGCTGATCCGACGTCCACAATGGCCGGACCGCCCGGCGCACTGTGGCAGCCGCCGGCCCGCCCGACCACAGTGGACAACGCGCCCCGGTGGCCGCGCCGGGTTCAGCCCACCTGCAGGTCGATGCAGGCGTAGAAGGCGTTTGACGTGTCGGCGATGTTCCACACCGCGAGGACCGTCTGGCGGCCCGTGCGGTCGCCCAGGTTCACCGGGTGCGCGACCGTGGCCGGCGGCTGCTGGTCGTTGCCGCTCACCTCCGCGATCTTCTGGCCGCCGATGAAGTACTGGTAGTTCGACGTGCGGTGGCGGGCCGTGAACGTCCACGTGAAGGTCACCGTGCGGCCGACCTTGGCGGCGCGCCAGCCCTTGCTGTTGTCGTTGAGCTCGGCGAACCGGGCCACGCCGCCGTTGCAGGACCGCAGGCCCTTCGGCCCTTCGACGCTCTGGGGTTCGTACTGGATCGACCCGCACGACACGACGCGCTGGGCGCACTGCGCCTGCCGGCTGGCCGGTGAGCTGACGTAGCCGTGGGCGCTCGCGATCCCGGCGGGGTTGAGCACCACCAGCACCGGGGCCAGGAGGACACCCGCCGCGGCGGCGACCAGTTTGCGGTTCATACCAGCTCCTTCGGGGACGGGCTCGCCTCCCGCCGCCGGGCACGGCGAGGCCGCGGCCCCGGCCTCGCTGGGAGGTCCGCCGCGACGGGAAGGGTTACGAGCGAAGGAAATTTGTGGTCTAGACCATACGTCGGTTCGCCGCCCAGGTCAACGTTCGGCAAAGTCACGGTTGATGTTGGTAAGGCGCCAACTGTCACCCGCTGTTCCGTTGAGCGGGACCGCGACCCGGGGACCGGGCGGCGGCGGGCAGTCCACTCCCCCTAGGATCACGCCCGTGACCACCTACGACGACACCTTCGAGCACCTCGACCCCTCGGCCCTGCCGGAGCGGCAGCAGCGGATCCTGGTCGCGATCCGGGACTGGGTGGTCCAGCACGGCTACTCCCCCAGCACGCGCGAGATCGGCGAGGCCGTCGGCCTGCAGTCGACGTCGTCGGTGTCGAAGCACCTGGCGAGCCTGGAGGACAAGGGCTTCCTGCGGCGCGGCGCCACCGTCTCGCGCCCGATCGACGTCCGCGCGTTCCTGAACGGCTCGGCCGCCGCCGAGGACGGCGACTCGGTGCCGGTGCCCGTGGTCGGCGACATCGCCGCCGGCACGCCGATCTCGGCGGTCGAGCACACCGACGACGTCCTCAAGCTCCCGCGCGACCTCACCGGCCGGGGCACGGTGTTCGGCCTGCGCGTCCGCGGCGACTCGATGATCGACGCGGCCATCTGCGACGGCGACATCGTCGTGGTCAAGCAGCAGTCCGAAGCCCACTCGGGCCAGATCGTCGCGGCGATGATCGACGAAGAGGCGACGGTCAAGGTCTACCGCCGCCGCGACGGCCACGTGTACCTCGAGCCCCGCAACCCGGCCTACGACGTCATCGACGGCGACCGCGCGGTGATCCTCGGCGCGGTCGTGTCGGTGCTGCGGAGCGTCTGACTCACCAGGTGACGGGCAGCTCGTACACGCCGTACACCGACCCGTCGTGCTTGAACGGGATCTGCCCGACGTCGGTGGCCAGCGCCAGCGCCGGGATCCGCCGGTACAGCGTGCTGTAGACCACCTGCAGCTCCAGCCGGGCCAGCGGCTGGCCGAGGCACTGGTGGACGCCGAAGCCGAAGGCCACGTGGCGGTGCGCGTCGCGGGTCAGGTCGAGCCGGTCGCCGTCGGGGAAGACCTCCGGGTCGCGGTTGGCGATGTCGTTGGCCATGATCAGGCCCTCGCCCGCGCGGATGACCCGGCCGGCGATTTCGATGTCCGCCAGCGCGACGCGGCGACGTCCGTTGTGCGTGATGTTCAAGTAGCGCAACAGTTCCTCGACCGCCGACGCGACCAGCGCCGGGTCGTCGCTCTCGCGCAGCAGCGCCAGCTGGTCCGGGTGCTCCAGCAGGGCCAGCGTGCCGAGCGCGATCATGTTCGCCGTCGTCTCGTGGCCGGCGATGAGCAGCAGGACGCCCATCTGCGCCGCTTCGAGCCGGGTCAGTTCGCCCGTCGCGACGCGGGCCGCGAGCCCGGACAGCAGGTCGTCGGCGGGCGCGGCCGGCTTCGCCGCCACCAGGTCGTCGAGGTAGCCGATCAGTGCCCGGTGCCCGGCCGCGCGTTCTTCCGGCTTGGCGTCGCGGCGGATGATGACCTTGCTGTTGTCCTGGAAGAAGTCGTGGTCGGCGTACGGGACGCCGAGCAGCTCGCAGATCACCAGTGACGGCACCGGCAGCGCGAACGCCTCGACGAGGTCGACCGGGTTCGGGCCGGCCAGCAGCGCGTCGATCTGGTCGTCGACGATCCGCTGCACGGCCGGGCGCATCGCGGCGACCCGGCGGATCGTGAACGGCGCCGTCACCATCTTGCGCAGCCGCGCGTGCTCGGGGTTGTCCATCAGGATGAAGCTGATGCCGGTGCCACCCTTCGGCAGCGGCGCGGGACTGGGGTAGCCGGGCCGGGTGACGTCGGCGCTGACCCGCGGGTCGGCCAGCAGCGCCCGCTGGTCGGCGTAGCGGGTGACGAGCCACGGCGTGCTGCCGTCCCACAACCGGACCCGCGCGAGCGGGGCTTCTCCCTGCAGCGCGCGGGCGGCCGGCGGCGGGTCGAACGGGCAACCGGCGGCCCGGGTCATCGGGAACTCGGGGAGCTCGGCGGTCGTCGTCATCATTCCTCCGCGGTGGCCATCGGTTCGTGAGTAGTCAACCGAAGCCTGCTACGCTAAGTCAAGCGACTGATTTAATTTCAATCTTCGGAGGACCGCCCGTGCCCGAGCCATCCAGAGCCGCCGGGGAGGCGTCGCCGCGCGCGAACCTCGTCGTCGCGGTCCTCGCCCTCGCGGGCATCACCGTCTCACCGACAACTTTTTTTGTCAAGCCTTCCTCGCGATCACTACCTCGGTCGCGTACGGCAGCACGAAACTCCCCCCGACGCGATCGATGGCCGCCCCGACCTCGGCCAGCACCTCGGCGAGCGCGTCCGGTGACAACCGCGTCAGGCCGCCGGTCGTGGGCAGGAAGTCGAGCCACTCCTCGCGCGCGTACCTCCGCTCCCAGGTGAACCGGCGGCGGTCCGGCTCGCCGAGCCCCTCGGCTTTCCGGATCGCGTCGGCGAAACCGGTGAACATCACGTCGTAGATCTCCCCGGCGGGCCGGGACTCCGCCGCGAACGGCACGTCGGGCAGCACGCGACGGCAGGCCGCGGCCAGCGCGTCCGCCACCTCGGCAGGCGGCTGGAACACGTGGGCGAACACGGCGAGCAGCCCGCCGGGCCGCAGCACCGCGGCCGCCTTCGCCGGCCCCGCAACCGGGTCGACCCAGTGCCAGGCCTGCCCGGCGACGACGGCGTCGAAGGTCCGCCCGGCCGGGTCCCAGTCCTCGAACGTGGCCACCTCGACGTCGATCCCGCCACGGCGGGCGAAGGCGGCCATCCGCGGATCGGGGTCGACGCCGAGCACCCGGCACCCCGCGGCGCGGAACTGCCGCGCCTCGATCCCGGTGCCACAACCGACATCGAGGAAGTCGCCACCGGGACTCGACGCGACGATCCCCGCCACGAGGTCGCGCGGATATTCGGGCCGCGCCCGGTCGTAGCGTTCGACGTCGGCACCGAAGGACTCCGCCACGGACCGGGCTTCATGAGGTTGAGTGGGCATGCGCCCACTTTAGTGGGCAGTCGCCCACTAGGGCAACCGCGCGAGCGTTCGCCGCGGGCGTACCGGAGAATGGCGCCATGCCAACCGGGGTCCACCTGCGCGACGTGCGCGGGCAGCTGTTCCACGCGGCGGAGCGGGTTCTCCTCCGCGACGGCCCGAACGCCCTGACGAGCCGCGCGGTGACAACCGAAGCCGACGTCGCGAAAGGGGTCCTGCACCGTCACTTCGCCGACTTCGACGACTTCCTGGCGGAGCTGGTCCGCGACCGCCTGGCCCGCCTGGCAGACCAGGCGGCTCTCCTGGAAGCAGCGGCGGGAACCCGAAGCGTCACCGAAAACCTCGTCGACGCACTGACAGACCTGTTCGACCCGATCTCGGTAGCCCTGACGAGCTTGATCTTCTTCCGCGACGAGCTCCGCACCCGCCTACGCGGGGAAAGCGGAGAAAAGGGCCTCCCGATTCTGTCGGAGGCCCAGGCCATGCTGGCGACCTACTTGTCAGCCGAGCGCGAACAGGGCCGCATAGCACCGAACGCGGACCTGAGCGCCCTGGCGGTCTCCTTGATCGGAGCAGCCCACCTGATCTTCGCGGGCCGCCCCCGCCAATCCCTCCCAGACCCCACAGAGCTGGAGAAAATGGTCAACACGGTGATGGCAGACCCCCTCCAACGCCGCCTACTCTGACCCAAACCAACCAGACCAACCAGACCAACAGTCCAAAGTGGATCAAACAGCAGCCAACACGAAAAGGTGACCACACGCGGGGGTCCGGGGGCTTGCCCCCGGCGGGGGCGTGGGGGCTCGGCCCCCACAGGACACGACGAGAAGAGCCCTGTCCGCGCTTTCCGCGGACAGGGCTCTCCTACGAATCTCGTGGGCGATACTGGGATCGAACCAGTGACCTCTTCGGTGTGAACGAAGCGCTCTCCCCCTGAGCTAATCGCCCGTGGTACGAACTTCACGAATTCCGGGGGTGGTCTTCGTGGTGCGCGATACTGGGATTGAACCAGTGACCTCTTCCGTGTCAGGGAAGCGCTCTCCCGCTGAGCTAATCGCGCGCTGCGGAACTTCGTACTGGCGGAAGCATATCGGATGCCTCGAACGGCTTTGCAGGGGGTCCGCTGTACGGAAAACCTCCTGACAGAAGTGGCCGGAAACGGGCACACTGCGAAGGACGTCCGTGTTCGCCGCGGCCGTCCCGACCGACCAGGAGAAGTCCCACCCCGATGACCGAAACCGTGTCCACCCCGCCCGCCGACGTGCACCGCGCCCCGGCGCGTTCGGGACTCCTCATCGGGGTTCTCGTGCTCTCCGCGTTCGTGATGATCCTCAACGAGACGATCTTGAGCGTCGCCTTGCGGGACCTGACCGTCGACCTGCGGGTCCCCACCACGACAGTGCAGTGGCTGACCAGCGGGTTCCTGTTGACGATGGCCGTCGTCATTCCCACGACCGGGTTCATGCTGGAGCGCTTCTCGGCGCGGCAGGTGTTCCTGTTCTCGCTGTCGGCGTTCAGCGTGGGCACGGTGCTGTGCGCGCTGGCGCCCGGGTTCGGGCTGATGATGGCCGGGCGCGTGGTGCAGGCGTGCGGCACGGCGGTGATGCTGCCCCTGCTGATGACGACGGTGATGCTGCTGGTGCCGCCGGAGCGGCGGGGCGCGACGATGGGCACGATCACGATCGTGATCGCGGTGGCGCCGGCGATCGGGCCGACGATCGGCGGCGCGGTGCTGTCGTCGCTGGGCTGGCGCTGGATGTTCTGGATCGTGCTGCCGCTGTCGGTGGCCGCGCTGGTGGCCGGGGCGGTTCTGCTGCGTCTGGACGGCGAACGCCGCCGGCTGCCGCTGGACCTGCCGTCGGTGCTGCTGTCGGCGATCGGGTTCGGTGGGGTGCTGTACGGGCTGTCGTCGAGCGGGGAGCAGGCCGGGGCCGAGCCGCTGGTGCCGGGCTGGGTGCCGATCGTCGTCGGCGTCGCCGCGCTGGTCGTGTTCACCTGGCGGCAGGTGCGGCTGCAGCGGCAGGACCGGGCCCTGCTGGACCTGCGGCCGTTCACCCACCGCAGCTTCGTGGTCGCGCTGGCGCTGACGGCGTTGGTGTTCGTGTGCCTGATCGGCGCGGCGGCGATCCTGCTGCCGCTCTACCTGCAGACGGTGCTGCACACCAGCACGTTCGTCAGCGGGCTGGCCGTGCTGCCCGGCGGTCTGGTGCTGGGCTTGCTGGGCCGGCCGGTCGGCGCGCTGTTCGACAAGGTCGGCGGGCGCCCGCTCGTCATCCCCGGCGCGGCGGCGATGGCCGCTTCGCTGTGGCTGTTCGCGGCGCTGGGGCCGGATTCGCCGCTGGTCGCGGTGATCGGGATCCACGTGCTGATGATGGCCGGGCTGGGGCTGATGATGACGCCGTTGTTCACCGAGTCGCTGGGGGTGCTGCCCGAGCACCTGTACTCGCACGGCAGCGCGATCCTCTCGACGCTGCAGCAGGTGGCCGGCGCGCTCGGCACGGCGATGTTCGTCAGCGTGGCGACGCTGGGCAGCCACGACACGACGGCGACCAGCCCGGATGCCGCGGGGCTGCGGACGGCGTTCGTCGTGGCCGGGGTCGTCGGCTTGGTCGCCTTCGCGGGCAGCTGGCTGGTCCGGCGCGGCCGCCCGGCCACACCGTCCACCTCGGTGCACTGAGTCCCGCGCCGGCGGGGTCAGGAGGGCGGGGTCACCGGGGCGAGGAGGAGGCCGGTGATCGCGTCGATCAGGCCCGTGCCCGCGTCGTTCCAGCTCGCCCGCGGGGTGGCCGTGCCCTCGGCCAGTGCCCGCTCGCGCTCGGCCGTCATGTGGATCATCAGCTGGCGGGCCATGTCGCCGCGCTCGGCGCGGACTTCGGCGGGCAGGCCGCCGAGGCAGCGGTTCAGGCCCTCGACCACGCGGGCGAGGGCCGGCGAGGACAGTGACTCCTCCGCGAGGATCGCCCGCAGGGCCGGGTCGGTCATCACCTGGGCGCTGAACCGCGCGAACCACGTCGGCGCGCCCAGTTCGTGCAGGTAGCTCGTGCTCGGCCGGACCAGGCACGCCACCCAGTCGCGGAGGTCGCCGTCGCCGTCGACGGCCTCGACGAGTTCCTCGCGCAGCCGCTCGATCCGCACGGAGTGCTTGCGGGTGATCGCGCGGACCAGGTCGACCTTGGTGCCGAAGTGGTAGTTGACCGCGGCGTTGTTGCCCTGCCCGGCCGCCTCGCTGATGTGCCGGTTGGACACCGCGTGCACGCCGTGCTCGGCGAACAACCGCTCCGCCGTCACGAGGATGCTCTCCCGCGTGGCACTCGCGCGATCCGCCTTGACGTTCATCCACCCACCCGGTCCACCCGACGCCCTGCCGGCTCCCACCTTACGGAGCCGCTCACCGGAGCCGTCCCAGCCACGCCCGCGCCGCGTCCAGGTAGCGGCGGGTGAACGCGGCCGACGGCGCCCAGGCCTCGAACCCGTGCGGCCCGCCGGGCGCGACGTGGAACGTCGTGCCGACGCCGGCCGCGCGCAGCCGGCGGGCGTATTCGGCGGCTTCGTCGTGGAACAGGTCGATGTCCCCGACGCCGATCCACGTCTCCGGCAACCCGGTGACGTCGTCGCGGCGGGCGGGCACCGCGTAGTGCGGCACGACCGGCGCGCCGGGTTCGGTCCCGAGGTACGCGCGCCAGCCGAAGCGGTTGAGGCGGTTGTCCCAGACCCGGTGCCGGGCGGCGTCGAGGGCGCGCCGGGCCGCGGTGCGGTCGTCGAGCATCGGGCAGAACAGCCACTGCGCGCGTGGCCGCTCGCCCTCGTCGTGCAGGCGCTGCACGAGGGCCGCCGCGAGCCCGCCGCCGGCGCTCTGCCCGCCGACGACCACCCGCTCCGCGGCGACGCCGGCCCGCAGCCACGTCCAGGCGGCGTGGCAGTCGTCGAGCGCGGCCGGGTACGGGTGTTCCGGGGCGAGGCGGTACTCGGCCGACACCACGGTGATGCCGAGCTCGCGGGCGGTGCCGGCGCAGAACCGGTCGTCCTGGGCCGCGCCGCCGATGACCAGGCCGCCGCCGTGGATCCACAGCAGCGTCAGGTCGGACCGCGGCGTCCGCGGCCGGTAGACGCGGAGGCCGGGCCGCAGCTCGACGTCGACGTCCGGGACCGGCCGCGGCCGCATCCGCCCGGTCGCCGCCCGCATCAGCCGCCGCGCCCAGGCGCGCTCCAGCGGCAGGCGCGGCAGCCGCCGGACCCGGGCGCGCAGCTCGGGCGCCACCGCGGACAGGGGCACGGTCATTGCACCGACCAGCCACCGTCGGACGGCAGCAGGGCGCCGTTGACGTTCACGCCGTCGTCGCCGAGCAGGAAGGTGATCGATGCGGCCAGCTGTTCCGCCGTGGCGATCGGCGGGATCAGCCCGAGGAACTCCCCGACCCGGCCCTGCCCGAATTCCGACGGCTCCGCGGGCAGCCCGATGCCGGTGGCGACGCCGCCCGGCGCGACGGCGTTGACGCGGATGCCGTGCGGCCCGTACATGAAGGCGCAGCTGCGGGTGATGCCGACGACGGCATGCTTCGAAGCGGTGTAGGCGATCCCGGCGGCCGAGCCGCGCAGCGCCGCTTCGGAAGCGACGTTCACGATGGCGCCGGAGCCCGCTTCGAGCATCGACGGCACGACCGCGCGGATGAGCCGGAACGTCCCGTCCACGTTCACGGCGAAGACGCGCTGCCACAGTTCGTCGCTCACCTCGTGGGCCGGGGAGAAGTCGTCGACGATCCCGGCGACGTTGGCCAGCCCGTCGATGCGCGAGCCCGCGGCGGCGAGGATCCGCGCGACGCCGTGCTCTCCGGTGATGTCGGCGGAGACGGCAACCAGTTCGGACGAGCCGAGGCCGGCGGCGAACTCGTCCAGCCGGTCCGCCGAGACGTCGACCCGGCCGCCTTCACGGGCGATGCGGGACGCGGTGGCCCGCCCGATCCCGGACGCGGCGCCGGTCACGACGACGGTCTTGCCCGCGAACCGGCCGGGCACGATCCGCTCGCGCCAGCCGGTCCGCCCGGAGACCGGCGCCGGGACGACGCCGTGGTTGGCGCGGGCCACCATGTCGTCGACGACGTCCTGGGCGAGCCGTCCCTGGCTGAGGGTGACCAGCTGCCGCAGCGGCAGCAGGCGGACCGGCGCGAGGACGGTCTCGTCGACCCCCGCTTCGGCGAGCAGGGCGCGGATCAGCGGGCCGCCGTCGGGGTGCGCGACCCACTCGCCGATCGGGCTGTCCGCGGTGAGCCGTTCCGTGGTGGTCACGGCGACAGCGTACCTCAGTTTAAGTCAAGCGCTTGAGTTAATTTGATGGCGAGATCCCGGCGCCCCCTGACCATCGAGCCACTGGCCGCCCCGGCGGCCCGTTTCTAACCTCGGATCCCGTGATCGAGATCCTGGCGCCGATCCTTGTCGGCCTCGGCTACGTCCTGCTCAACTCCCTGATCCCGGAGCGACACCGGCAGCGGTTCAACGCCGTCATGGTGGGCGGCGCGGGCGCGGCCTACCTCTCCGGCGGCGCGCTGGGGCCGTGGGAACTGGCGTTCTGCGCGGTGCTGACCTACGTCGCGTTCCGCGGGCTCGACTCGTGGACGTTCATCGGCATCGGCTGGCTGCTGCACACCGGCTGGGACGTCGTCCACCACCTCAAGGGCCAGCCGATCCTGCCGTTCGCCCATGATTCGTCGTTCGGCTGCGCGATCTGCGACCCGGTCATCGCGATCTGGTGCTTCACCGGCGGCCGGTCGGTGTGGGCGTGGCGGCGGGTTGGCGCGCCACCGCCGGGGGTACCCGGGTGACATGTCCGCCGACGTCGAACGCGCCGCGCACGCCTACTGCCCCCGGTGCCACCCGGATCCGCGGCCCGGGGACGTGATCACGGCGCTGTGCGGCGCCCGCCACCCGTACTACGGCCGCCGCGACCGCTCGGTCAACACCTGCCCCGCCTGTGTCGCGCTGGCGTCGGCCGACGTCTACGCCTGCGGGCACCCGGGAGCCTGATCACACCCCGCAAATCGGGTGTTCCGGAACCGGTTCGGGCCCCGACCACCTACGCTGACCGGAATGAAGAGGGTGGGGATCGCCACGGCGACCGCGGCGGTCGCCGCGCTCGTGCTGGCGCTCGTCCTCGGTCTGCTGGGCGGCACACCGACCGGCGCCGGGGACAACGGGGACGGCTATCGGTTGTTCTGCGGGCCCGGGCTGACGCCCGCGACGCCGAACCACAAGGCGAGCTGGCTGGGCGGGGTCGTGCTCGACTTCGGGCGCGGGACACCGTGCCCGGATCCGCAGCCCTCCAGCGCCGCGGTGCTGTTCGGGTCCGTCGCCAACGGGCAGGGTTCGTTCAGCCTCCTCGAACTCGGCTGGCTGTACGTGCTGCTGGTCTTCCTGGTCACCCTGCTCGCGGCCTGGGCGCTGCAGGCCCGCGGCCCGAAGCGGCTGCTGTTCCTGGTACCCCCGCTGCTCCCCCTGCTCGAGCCGGCCTTCGCGCGGCTGTTCCTCTCGACGTTCGCCGAGCCGGCCGGCCTGTTCGGCGCGTACACGCTGATGTGCGGGCTCGCGGTCATCGCCGCGACCAAGGCGGAGGACGGCTTCGCGCGGCTGGCCGCCCTCGTGCTCGTCGCCGTCGGCGGGGTCGTGGGCGGGCTGGCGAAGATCGGCTTCCTGCCGCTGTTCGTGCTGGCCGTGCTCGTCTGCGCGGTCACCGCCGCGCGGCCGGGCAGCGGGAAGTGGTGGACCGGCCGGATCGTCGGGCCGGTGCTCGCGGTCCTGCTCGTACTGGAGATCATCGCCCCGATCCGCGCGAACCTCGCGTGGCAGGAACGCAACTACGCCGACGTCAACGCGGTCAACGTCGTCTACACCCTCGCGCTGGCCGAGGTGCCGGGCTCGGCGTCCCGGCTCGGCCTGCCCGAAGCCGCGCAGGACAGCGCGGGGCACGCGTACTACCCGGACGGCCCCGAGGCGCTCGCCGGCTCGGACGTGCTGCTCGAAGACCCCACCGCGGTCAAGCACAAGGCGTGGGACCTCCTGCTGGAGCACCCCGGTGTGCTGGCGCACGCGATCGGCGTCGGCCTGCAGGCGACGCTGGGCCGGAGCCTGCCGTACCTGCCGGACCAGCCGTGGTCGGCGGTGAGCCGTCCGCCGGACAACTCGGCCCCGGTCAGCGGCGACATGGGTGGCGACGCGGCGACGTTCCAGCAGTGGCTCGACGGGATGGGCCTGCCGTGGCTGCCCGCGCTGCTCGTCCTGCTCGGCCTGGCCGCCGCGGTGGTGGCGCTGGTGCGCCGCCGCCGGTCGACGACCCGCTACGGCATCGTCGCCGGCGTCGCCGTCACGAGCGCGCTGGGCATCGCGGCGATGTCGGTCGTGGGTGACGGGTACTTCGAGATCGCCAAGCACGTCTGGCTGGCGGCCTACCTGCTCGACGTCACGGCGCTCGCGCTGGGCGTCATGGTGGCGCCGGTGCTGCTGCGGCGAGGCCGGGAACTGTGGCAACGCCGCCGTCGCGCCGCGGCGGCGCCGCCGGCCCGGGAACCCGAGCCGGCGGCGCCGGTCACCTGAACACTTTTCACGCCGGCAGCGAGGACAGCGGCACCGCGAACACCGCGCGGCCGCAGACCTGGTTCTTCGCCGAGCAGTCGGCCGTCGACCACTCCGACTGCGACCACACCAGGCCCGTCGACCAGTCGTAGGTCAGCGCCTCCGGGTGGACCGCCCAGCAGGCCGTCGTGCCGGTGCCGCAGGTGGCCGAGCTGCTCTTCGCCGTCGTCTGGGTCCAGAGCTGGCCGTTGATCGTCGCCGAGCTGTGGGCGACGTAGTACTTGCCGTTGTTGGACAGCACGCCCTGCATGTTGCCCACCGAGCTGCGCAGCGCCTCGGTCGCGCCCACCGTGCCGGACGACGACGCCGACAGCAGGAAGTCCGTGCCCATCGGGTAGCGGTAGAGGCGCCCGTGGAGGCTCTGGTCGGAGAAGTACTCCGTCGTCACGACCGACGCCGGGGTGGTGCTGCGGTCCAGCGACATCGACGAGAAGCACGGCACGCCCGTGTCGGACGCCATGCTGCAGGTGCCGCCCGCGTAGGTGTAGTAGCCGACCTGCATCATCGCGTACTTGTAGGTGTAGGCGGCGTATCCGCCCGAGGTCTTGCCGATGGAGTTCGACGTCGTGTCGGTCATCTGCAGGATGTGCTTGGTGCTGAACACGCGGATGGCGGTCGAGGTGTTGCCTTCCGCCGTCACGTAGATCTTGTCGCCGTACCAGGCCATCCCGCCCATGTGGGCCTGCGCGGCGGAGAAGCTGGAGCCGGTGCTGTTCGGCACGGCCAGGTAGAGCATCCGGTACGACGGCTTGGCCGGGTCGTTGTAGTTGATCGCCTGGATCCGGGCGTCGTTGTAGCGGCCGAGCTCGTCGGTGCCGTGCCAGCCGGACAGGATGATCTTGTCGTCGCCCCACTTGCCGTCGTCGTCGGCGTCGCCGGAGGTCGTGATGCCCTGGGGGCTCCACGTCTTCGTCCCGGCGCGGTCGGCGTCCCAGCACATCGACTTGGTGGCCACCGGCGCCTTGGGCAGCGAGGCCTTCTCCGCGGTGGTACAGCCGGTCATGGCGTAGCTGGTGTCGTTGACGACGGTGTTGAGGCTGACGTTCGGCAGCGCGCTGTCCAGCGCGGTCAGCGCGGAGGCCGGCGTCGCGTGCCACACCAGGTTCTGCTTGGTCGTCGTCGTCAGCGGATCGCTGTACGCGGCGCTGGCCGTCCCGGGCAGCGCCAGCGCGCCGGCCGCCACGGCCAGCGCGAGGAGGAGGACTTTCGGAGTTCGCATGGGAGCAGTACGCCAGCGGGCAATCCAAAATTCGTACACCGGCCTTGTACGGCTCTTGTACTCCGGACAGTCCATTGTGGACCTCCTCGCGCCCCCGGCTACCGCGTGAGCGCCTCGGCCAGGACGGTCCGCAGCGGGGTCGCCGACCGGCCCAGCAAGGCTTCCAGGTCCGGCCCGGCCGTGGCGAACTCGCCGCGGCGCGCGGCCCGGAACATGCCGAGCAGCAGCTCCGCGCGCGCCGCCGGGACGCCGTGCCCGATCAGGCCCGCCACCCAGGCGTCGTCGGAGACCACCACCCGCCGGATCCGGCGGCCGGTGAGTTCGGTGAGCAGGGCGGCGACGTCCTCGAGGTCGAGCGCCACCGGCGCGGTCAGCGGCGGCGTGGGCCCGTCGAAGCGCCCCTCGTCCGCAAGGAGGATCGCCGCGGCTTCGGCGAGGTCGGCGTGCGCGGTCCAGGACACCGGCCCGTCGACCGGCGCGGCCAGTTCGCCGGTCTCCAGCGCGCCGCCGAGCAGCAGCGGCACCGTGGCGGCGTAGAAACCGTTGCGCAGCGCGGTGAACGGCGCACCTTCGAGCCGGCGCTCGGTCGCGGCGTGGTCGGCCATGGGCGCGAACCGCGAACCGGCGGCCGCGCCCTGGTGGCTGGTGTAGAGGACGCGCTTGGCGCCCGCGTCGCGCGCGGCTTCGATCGCCGAGACGTGGTGCGCCACGGCTTCCTCGCCCGTTTCGTCCGTGGACACGACGAGAACCTGCGCCGCCCCCTCGAACGCCGCGGCGAGCGAGCCCGGGTCGGCGAAGTCGCCGCGCCGGACCCGGACGCCCCGCGCGGCGAGGTCCGCCGCCCGGGCCGGGTCCCGGACACTGACCCCGATTTCGGCCGCCGGAACGCGCTCGAGCAGCCGGTCGACGATGCCCGACCCGAGCTTCCCGGTACCCCCGGTGATGACGATCATGGTCCACCCCTTCGTGTTGTTCACGCTGATACTAACCACGTTAGCATCAGTGATATCACAATGGGGTTACCAGTGGAATCACGTCGCCCGCAGCACCGCCGCTCCGGTCACCCGGTCCGCGGCCAGGTCGGTCAGCGCCCGGTCCGCCGCGTCCAGCGCATAGGGCACCGTGCTGACTTCCAGGTGGTGGTGACCGGCGAAGGCCAGGAACTCGCGCGCGTCCGCCCGGGTGTTCGCGGTGACGCTGCGCAGCTGGCGTTCCTGGAACAGGTGCCGCTGGTAGTCCAACGGCGGCACATCGGACAGGTGGATCCCCGCGACGGCGAGCGTCCCGCCGCGGTCGAGCGCGGCCAGTGCCGGCGGCACCAGGTCTCCCACCGGCGCGAACAGGATCGCCGAGTCCAGTGGCTCCGGCGGCGGCTCGGCCGCGTCCCCCGCCGACGCCGCCCCCAGTGCCAGCGCCAGCTCGCGGGCTTCGGCGCTGCGGGTCAGCACGTGCACCGCGGCTCCCCGCGCGATCGCGACCTGGGCGGTCAGGTGCGCGCTGCCGCCGAACCCGTAGATGCCGAGACGGCCGCCTTCGGGCAGCTCTGCCCGCAGGAGCGCGCGGTACCCGATCAACCCGGCGCACAGCAGCGGCGCCAGCTCGTCGTCGGTGTAGCCGGCGGGCAACGGCAACGCGTACGCCGCCGGGACGACCGCGAACTCCGCGTACCCGCCGTCGGCATCCCAGCCCGTGTAGCGCGACTCCGGGCACAGGTTCTCGCGGCCCCGCAGGCAGTACCGGCACCGCCCGCAGGTCGCGCGCAGCCACGCGATCCCGACCCGGTCGCCGGTGGCGAAGCCGGTGACGTCCGCGCCGAGCGCGACCACCTCGCCGACGACCTCGTGACCCGGCGTCACCCCCGGCCGGTGCACCGGCAGGTCGCCCTCGGCGACGTGCAGGTCCGTCCGGCACACGCCGCACACCAGCACGCGCACCAGCAGCTCCCCCGCTTCGGGGCGCGGCACCGGGGCCCGCACCAGGTCCACCGGCCCGGTCGGCATCGGACCCGGCCGCTGCACGCGCCAGGCGTGCATCGTCGTCGGCAGCTGTGTCACGGGCACCCTCCTCGTTCCCCTGGTGTCCCCAGCATGGCCGCACCGCGGCGGCCGCGCGAGTGCCGGTAAGTCGTTGACCCCTAACGGGATTGAGCTGTTCGTGCGCATTTCTTGTGTGTGGTGTAACAACTTTCCGGCCTCGCGCGCCATACCGGACGGCGCTCGCGCCAGTCCGGTCCCCGCCGCACGAGGAGTTCGTGATGGGTTTTCGCCGTTTCCCGCTGCCCCGAAGATCGAGACGCCTGCCGGCCGCGGGGTTGGTGGTGCCCCTCGCCGGCGCGCTCGCGGTCGCCGTCGCCACCGCTGCACCCGCTGCCGCCGCCGTGCCCACCGGCTTCACCGACACGCTGGCCATCGGGGGCCTCAGCTCGCCGACCGCCGCCGCGTTCGCCCCCGACGGGCGGGTGTTCGTCGCGGAGAAGAGCGGCCTGGTCAAGGTGTTCGACTCCCTTGCCGACCCGACGGCGACGGTGTTCGCCGACCTGCGCACCCCGACCCAGGACTTCTGGGACCGCGGCCTGCTCGGGCTGGCGGTCGACCCGGCCTTCCCCGCGCGGCCGTACGTCTACGTCTCCTACACCCTCGACGCCCTGCCGGGCGGGACCGCGCCGAGGTGGGGCGACACCTGCCCGACCCCGCCGGGCGCGACCGACGCCGGCTGCGTCGTGACCGGCCGCGTCTCCCAGCTGACCATGGGCCCGGCCGGCACGGCGGTCAGTGAGAAACCCCTGGTCACCGGCTGGTGCCAGCAGTACCCCAGCCACTCGGTCGGCGCGCTCGCCTTCGGCCCGGACGGCGCCCTGTACGCCGGTGGTGGCGACGGCGCCAGCTTCAACTTCGCCGACTACGGCCAGGTCGGCAACCCCTGCGCCGACCCGCCCGCGCCGGCCGGCACGAACCTCGCGCCGCCGTCGGCCGAAGGCGGCGCGCTGCGGTCGCAGTCGCCCCGCCGCGCGGCCGGGCAGCCTGTGCTGCTCAACGGCGCGCTCCTGCGCATCGACCCCGACACCGGCGCCGGCCTGCCCGGCAACCCCTTCGCGAGCAGCGGCGACGCCGACGCCCGCCGGGTGATCGCCTACGGCTTCCGCAACCAGTTCCGGTTCGGGTTCCGGCCCGGCACGAGCGAGCTGTGGGCCGGTGACGTCGGCTGGAACACCTGGGAGGAGATCAACCGCGTCGCGAACGCCGGCGACGGCGTGGCCGAGAACTTCGGCTGGCCCTGCTTCGAAGGCAGCGCCCGGCAGGCCGGTTACGACGGCGCCAACCTCGACCGCTGCGAATCGCTGTACTCCGCGGGCGGGCAGACCGCGCCGTACTTCGCCTACAACCACAACGCCAAGGTCGTGGCGACCGACCCGTGTCCGACCGGCGGCTCCTCGATCAGCGGGATCGCCTTCGAAGCCGGCAGCAACTACCCCGCCGAGTACGCCGGCGCGCTGTTCTTCGCCGATTCCTCCCGCGGCTGCATCTGGGCGATGCAGACCGTCTCCGGCCAGCCGAGTTCGAGCAGGCTGGTGCCGTTCGTGACCGGGGTGAGCACGCCGGTGCAGGTGCTCACCGGTCCCGGCGGCGACCTCTTCTACGTCGCGCTGGGCGCCGGCGAACTGCGCCGGGTGAGCTACGCCGGCGGCACCAACCGGCCGCCGGTCGCGGTGGCCACGGCGACGCCGTCCAGCGGACCGGCGCCGCTGACCGTCCAGTTCGACGGCACCGGTTCCACCGACCCGGACGTCGGCGACACGCTTTCCTACGCGTGGGACCTCGACGCGGACGGCGCCTACGACGACTCGGCGGATCCGCGGCCGACCCGGACCTACACCACCGCGGCGGCGGTCGACGCCGGGCTGCGGGTGACCGACTCCCACGGCGCGACGGCGGCCACGACCGTCCGGGTGACCGTCGGGACCCCGGCCGGGCTCGACCCGGTGCCGGTCATCGACACCCCGGCCGCCACGCTGAACTGGTCGGTCGGACAGACGGTGTCCTTCTCCGGCCGCGCCGTCGACGCCCAGGACGGCGAGCTGCCGCCTTCGGCGCTGTCGTGGCGGCTCGCCATCCGGCACTGCGCGGCCAACGGCACCTGCCACACCCACAACGTCCAGGACTTCCCGGGCGTGGCCGCGGGCTCGTTCGTCGCGCCGGACCACGAATACCCGTCGTACCTGCAGCTGACGCTGACCGCGACGGACTCGACCGGCCGCACCGGGTCCAGGACGATCGACCTCCAGCCGAAGACGGTGACGCTGAACTTCACGTCGAGCCCCAGCCAGGCGATGCTCACCGTCGGCGGGACCCAGCAGCGCACGCCGTTCTCCCGGACGGTGATCGCCGGGTCGGTCAACTCGATCAGCGCGAACAGCCCGCAGAACCTGCCCCCGCTGAACATGAAGTACGCCTTCACCAGCTGGGCGCACGGCGGGGCGCGGACGCAGAACGTCGTCGCGCCGGCGACGGGCGCGTCCTACCAGGCGAACTACCGGCTCTGCTGGCTGCTGCAGCCCTGCTGAGCGGGATGACCCGGCGCCGCGTGGCGCCGGGTCATCCCCCGTTCTTCTGGGTCTTTTCGGCCTTCTTCGACGCTTTCGAGGATTCCTTCGCGGCCTTCGACGACTCCTTGGCCGCCTTCTTGGACTCCTTCGCGGCCGGGTCGTTCCCGAGGCCGTTCCCGTTGTTGCCGTTGTTCCCGTTGCCGTTTCCGTTGTTGCCGTTGCCGTTACCGGTTCCGGTTCCGGTTCCGGTTCCGGCCGCTCCCGATTCCCCGGATTCCCCGGCTCCCGCTGTCTCACCCGCCGGCGGCACGCCCGTCGGTTCCACACCACCCGGGACGCCCGGTACCGCCGTGCCCGCCGCGTCCGAGGTCGGTGCGACGCCGCCCGGCGGGACGCCGGCGCGGGAGCCGGCCTGCGGTCCGGTGCGCACGGGCTGGGTCGTCGTGCCCTCGCCGGAGAACGGCGGCGGGGCGTCACTCGACGTGCTCGCGCCGATCGTCACCGTGGTGACCAGCGCCGCGCCCGCGGCCGCCACCTTCGCCGCCGTCGCCCACGACAGGGCGGACACGCCCGTGCCGGTGGCACCCGCGGCGGCCCCGGAGGAGGCGATCGAACCGGTGGTGGACAACCACTGCGAGACGATCGGGATGCCCAGGATGAGCGGGGCCACCGTGGCGGGCAGTTCCTGGTTGAGCTGCCGGAGCCCGTCGGCCAGCTCCCGGCAGTCCGGGCAGCGGTCGAGGTGGGCGGCGACCCGGTGCGCCTTGTGGTCGGAGATGCCGTCGCGCACGAACTTGGCCAGCTGACCGGAGACGTTCTTGCAGTTGCGCCGCCGCGCCTCGGGCACGTGCTGGTCGAGGTAGGCCTGGCGCAGGCCCTCGCGGGCGCGGTAGGCCAGCGCGGCCACGCCGTTCGGCGTCATCCCGAGGTCCTCGGCGATCTCCGCGGGTGACTCGTCGTCGATCTCGGTCCGCCACAGCACCGTGCGCCACCGCTCGGGCAGGCTCGCGAACGCGTCCGCGGCGACCGTGGCGTGCAACCGGCTGCCGACCGGCTCGTCACTCCCCGCACCCGGCGTCACGTCCGGGACCTCGGCGACCACCGAGACGGCCGAGTCGCGGCGGCGCCAGCTGATCATCGTGTTCCGGATGGTCGTCAGCAGGTACGGCCGGAAATCCTCGTCCGGGCCTTCGCCGGAGCGCAGAATCCGGAGTACGCGGGTGAATCCTTCGGCGATGAGGTCTTCCCGCTCCGCCCGGTCGGCCGCGATCGCGGCCGCCACCCGGCGGGCGGCGACGAGGTGCCGGTCGTAGAGCTCGCCGTAGGCCGCGATGTCGCCACCGCGGACCGCCGCGATCAAGGCCGCGTCGCTCGGGACGTCCGTCGTCCCGGCCACCGCCGGCGCCACATCGGTCACCACTCCCCCTCGCCGTGCGCGTGCACGTGCAGAACGTCCCGAGATAGTCGCGCAACGAGTGACACCTGCGCAAGGTTGCGGCGCCGAAAGGACTTTCCCGATTTCGCGCCAAGCGAGTGACGGGCGCGTTGACTTGTCACATCCCTGAGCGGTCCCGGGTGGATTCTCCCCGGTTCGCCGACCCGGCGTTGCCCCGGCCTTTACCGGCGAGTAAAGAAAACGGCGGTGACCGGCCGGTCACCACCCAGTGTCCGATGTGGACGGTACACGAGCCGGGAGCCGCTCGCGCGCCGTCGACGACCAGAAGGGTTTCCCCATGCGCAGAGCCCTGCTCGTGCTGCTGACCGCGCTCCTGCCCACCTTCGCGATCACCCCGGCCGCCCACGCCGGACCGTCCGCCGCCCCGGCCGTCGCGGCGGTGCCCGCGAACGCCGGGCGGGGCTGGCCGGTCAGCGGTGCCCGAGGCGTCCTCGACCTCGCCGCCCGCGGGTACGTCGAGGAGGAATACCTGCTGTCCGGCCAGGCCGACACGTTCGAGCAGGTGGGACTGTGGACCGAAGACGGCCGCTGGACCACCCGGGTGGCCACCACGGACACCCCGTACACCACCCGGATGGTCGTGGTGCGACCGCGCGACGCCGCGCGGTTCACCGGCACGGTCGTGGTCGAATGGCTCAACGTCAGCTTCGGCGTCGACATCCCGGTGGACTTCTCGCAGTCCTACGAGCACTTCGTCCGCGAGGGCCACGCCTACGTCGGCCTGACGACCCAGAAAGCCGGTGCCGACAAGCTCAAGAGCCTCGACCCCGCGCGGTACGCCGCGGTGAACCTCGGCGGCGACGCGCTTTCCTACGACGTGTTCTCCCAGGCCGCGCAGGCGATCCGGGCGAACCCGCAGCTGCTGGGCGGCCGGACGCCGTCGATCGTGCTCGGCAGCGGGCACTCGCAGTCCGCGCTGCGGCTGACCACCTTCGCGAACGCCGTCCAGCCGGTGCGGCGGAGCTATGACGGCTTCCTGATCCACGGCCGGGCCGCGCTGGCCGCACCGATCGGCGACGGCGTCGTCGGCGCTCTGTCGGCCCGGATCCGCACCGACCTCGGCGTCCCGGTGTTCGTCCTGCAGGCGGAGACCGACGTCGTCGCGTCGGCCTCGGTCCGGCAGGACACCGCGCGGGTGCGCACGTGGGAGGTCGCCGGCACCGCGCACGCCGACCAGTACGGCCTCGACCTGTACAACGCGGCCAACGCCCGGGACAAGTCGATCAACAACGGCGCTCCGACGACCTGCGACAAGCCGGTCAACAGCATGACGTTCCGCTACGCGGAGAACGCCGCGTTCCGCCACCTGGACCGCTGGGCGCGCGGCGGCGCCGCCCCGCCCACGGCGCCGCCGATCTCGATGCTGTTCAACCTCATCATCCTGCGCGACGGCGACCAGAACGCCCTCGGCGGCGTCCGGCTGCCCGACCTCGACGTCCCGGTGGCGGCCTACTCGCCCAACAACACCGGCGGCAACGTGCCCGGCGCGTGCCTGCTGCTCGGCACGACCATGCCGCTGACGCCGGACCGGATCCGGCAGCTGTACCCGGACCACGCCACGTACGTCGCGAAGTTCACCGCGGCGGCGGACCGGGCCGTGCGGGCGGGCTACCTGCTGCGGCCCGACCGCGACGAGGCCGTGGCCAGGGCGCAGGCGGCGCCGGTGCCGGTGCCGTAACCGTCCACAAAGGAGCGGTGCCCGGGCCGCCCCGGGCACCGTCGGCGCGGCCCCTGAAACCTGTTCCACCACGACCCCAGCTGACAAACCCGGCCGGATCGCCGTATCTTGTCCAAAACAGTAACGTGTTCTAGTCTGGCGCCGTGGAAGGGACCGGGATGGACGAGCAGGCGATGCGGTATCCGAACCACCTCGGCCACCTGGTCGTCTCCGCACTGAAACGGCATCGGGACAAGCCGGTCATGGTGCTGGGCGAGACCACGATGACCGGGGCCCGGACCGCCGAACAGGTCAGCCAGTACGCCCAGGCCTTCGAGGCGCTCGGGGCCGGCACCGGCGCGCCGGTCGCGCTGCTGTCGCTGAACCGGCCGGAAGTCCTGCTCATCATCGCCGCCGGTCAGCTGCAGGGCTCGCGGCGCACCGCGCTGCACCCGCTCGGGTCGCTCGACGACCACGCCTACATCCTCGCCGACGCCGGCATCACCACGCTGATCATCGACCCGGTGCCCGCCTTCGTCGACCGCGCGCTCGGCCTCCTGGCCAAGGTCCCCGGCCTGACCCAGGTGCTCACCATCGGGCCGGTGCCCGAACCGCTGGCCCACGTCGGCACGGACCTGACCGCGGCCGCCGCGAAGTTCGAGCCGCAACCCCTGGAGCCCGCGGTGCTGCCGCCGGACCAGGTCGTCTCGATCACCTACACCGGCGGGACCACCGGCAAGCCGAAGGGCGTCATGGGCACCGCGCGGGCGATGACCACGATGACGCAGATCCAGCTGGCCGAGTGGGAGTGGCCCGAGTCACCGAAGTTCCTGATCTGCACCCCGCTCTCACACGCCGGCGCCGCGTTCTTCGCCCCGACGCTGCTCAAGGGCGGCTCGCTGATCGTGGTGCCGAAGTTCGACCCCGCCGAAACCCTGCGGATCATCGAAGAGCAGCGGATCACCGCGACCATGCTCGTGCCCACGATGCTCTACGCGCTGATGGACCACCCCGACTCGCGCACGCGCGACCTGTCTTCACTGCAGACGGTGTACTACGGGGCGGCGTCGATCAACCCGGTGCGGCTGCGCGAGGCGATCGACCGCTTCGGCCCGATCTTCGCCCAGTACTACGGTCAGTCCGAAGCTCCGATGGCGATCAGCTACCTCGCCAAGGGCGACCACGACGACGCGCGGCTGGCCTCCTGCGGGCGTCCGTCGGCGTTCCTGCGCACGGCGCTGCTCGGCCCGGACGGCGCCCCGGTGGCACCGGGCGAGCCGGGCGAGATCTGCGTGGCCGGCCCGCTGCTCGCCGGCGGCTACTGGAACCTGCCGGAGATCACCGCCGAGACCTTCCGCGACGGCTGGCTGCACACCGGCGACGTCGCCCGCGAGGACGAGGACGGCTTCTGGTTCATCGTCGACCGGGTCAAGGACATGATCGTCACCGGCGGGTTCAACGTGTTCCCCCGCGAGGTGGAGGACGTCGTGGCCGAGCACCCCGCGGTCGCGCAGGTGGGTGTCATCGGCACCCCGGACGACAAGTGGGGCGAAGCGGTGACGGCGGTCGTGGTCCTGCGGCAGGACGCGGACACCGGCCTCGAGCGGCTCACGGCCGAGATCCAGGCGGCGGTCCGCGAGCGCAAGGGCCCGGTGCACGTGCCCAAGCAGGTGGTCGTCGCCGAGTCGCTGCCGATGACAGGGCTGGGCAAGCCCGACAAGAAGGCCCTGCGCGCCCAGTACGCGCGGCACAGCGCCGACGTATAGGCCGTTTGATCCGACAACCTCCGCTGTCACGAATCGGCGAGCACTCTCGTCCCCAGGGATGAGCAGCGCCGCCGGGCGGTGCCGAACGGAGGGAACGGACACATGAAGGTCGTCGTCATCGGCGGGACCGGTCTGATCGGCAGGCACCTGGTGACCTGGCTGGCCGGGCAGGGCCACGAAGCGGTGCCCGCGGCGCCGAGCACCGGCGTGAACACCCTGACCGGCGAAGGGCTGAAGGAGGTGCTGCGGGACGCCGACGTCGTGGTGGACGTCTCGAACTCGCCGTCGTTCGCCGACGACGACGTCATGGCCTTCTTCCGCACCTCGACCGGCAACCTCGTCGACGCGGCGAAGGAAGCGGGCGTCGGGCACTACGTCGCGCTGTCGGTGGTGGGCACGGACCGGCAGCCCGACGTCGGGTACTTCCGGGCGAAGGTCGCGCAGGAAGAGCTGATCGCGGGGTCGGGGCTGCCGTTTTCGATCGTGCGGGCGACGCAGTTCTTCGAGTTCGCCGGCGGGATCGCGGACACCTCGGTCACCGACGGCGTCGTGCGGCTGCCCGGCGCCGGTGTGCAGCCGATGGCCGCTGCCGACGTGTCCACCGCCGTGGGGCGGGTCGCCACCGGGGACGCCGTCGGGGGTGTCACCGAGGTCGCCGGGCCGGAGGTCCTGGGGCTCGACGAGTGGGTGCGCACCGTGCTGACCGCGCGCTCGGATCCGCGCCAGGTGGTCACCGACCCGCGGGCACCGTACTTCGGCGCGGTGCCGGGACGGGCGGACCTCCTGCCGGGAGCGGGCGCGCGGCTCTCGGAGACGACGCTCGCCGAGTGGCTCGCCCGGGCGTGAGGCACTACGCGCCGTCGTGGTCCGGGTCGGCGTTGAGGACGATGCCGCCGACGTACCCGTCGCGGGCCTGGGCCACCTTCAGCAGCATGCTCGGCCGGTAGATCGAGTCGTCGTCGTTGAAGGTGTCCCGTCCGGTGTGCCGCGCGTACGGCTCGGTGGCCAGCACCCGCGCGTTCAGGGCTTCGTCGAACATCAGCTGTGTGGTGAGCGTCTTCTCGGCGCCGACGTGCACCATCACGTGGATGTGGACGGTCCGGCCGCGGTACCAGCCCGGCCAGATCGTCGTGAACTCGACGATCCCGCCCTGGTTGGTGACCTGGGCGCCGCGCAGGTAGCGCGTGTCGTCGGCCGGCACGAGGTCGCCGTCGCCGCCACCCGGCGGCGGCGGTGCCCCGCCGCTGCCGCCGGACGCCGCCTCCGCGCCGGAGTACAGGCCGCCCGCGTCGCAGTGCCAGATCTCGACGACCGCGTTCGGGATCGGCCGGCAGGTCTCGCTGTCCTGCACCTGCAGGGCGAGCCGGAGCTTCGTGCCCGGCTTGTCCTCGCGGATGTCGCTGCGGATCTTGCCGGCGTCGAAGTAGTACGGCCCCTGCGTGGTGGACGCGGTGAGCGTGCACGTCTGCGCGCCGGAGAGGAGGGCGGTGAGGTCGGCGTCGGTGACCGCCTCCAGCGTGACCGTCTCGCCGGTGGACGTCGTGACGGTGCTCGGGCCGGCGCCCTTGCCGGCGCACGCCGTGACGAGCGCCCCGAAGCCGATCGAGCTCACGCCGGCGAGCAGCCGGCGCCGGCTGACGCGCCGGCCCTCGTGGTCGTTCCCCATGCCCGTCCTCCCGTGGTGGGTAATGGCCGGCCGGCTTCCGCTTGACCCGGCTTTGGGGCCAAGCGTCACGACGGCAACTGAGACAGGCCTGTGACGAAGCTATCCGTTGCCGATCGATCGCCGGGCCGGGGTATGCTCACCCGGAATAGTCAAAAAATTGAGTAGGTGAGGTGGGCATGAACAGCTTCCGCAAGGCCGTCGAGGCACGCGACCCCGAGGCCATGGCCGCGACGCTGGCGGAGAACGTCGTGTTCCGCAGCCCGGTCGCGTTCAAGCCGTACCCCGGCAAGGCGATCACCGCCGCCATCCTGCGCGGCGTGCTGCGCGTGTTCGAGGACTTCCGGTACGTGCGCGAGCTGACCGGCGGCGAAGGCCGGGACCACGCGCTCGTGTTCGAGGCCCGGATCGGCGACGTGCAGGTCGAGGGCTGCGACTTCCTGCACCTCGACGAAGCCGGCCTGATCGACGAGTTCACAGTGATGGTCCGGCCGCTGTCGGCGGCGCAGGCCCTCGCGGAGGCGATGGCGGCGCAGTTCGATCGGATCCAGCGTGAAGCAGTCAACTAGTTGAGTATGGCACTGCGGCACGCGCTGATGGCGGCGCTGCTCGAAGGCGAGGCGTCGGGCTACGACCTGGCGAAGGGGTTCGATGCCTCTGTGGCGAACTTCTGGGCGGCCACCCCGCAGCAGCTCTACCGGGAGCTCGACCGCATGGCGGCCGACGGCCTGGTGCAGGCGCAGCTGGTCCGCCAGGAGCGGCGCCCGGACAAACGGCTGTTCTCCCTGACCGAAGCCGGCCACCGGGAGCTGCACGCGTTCACCGCGCGCCCGCCCCGGCCGAGCGTGATCCGCGACGAGCTGCTGGTGCAGGTCCAGGCCGTGGACGCGGGCGACGAGGCGGCGGTCCGGCGGGCGCTGGCGGAGCGGATGGCCCGGGCGGAGGCCAAGATCGCCGGCTACGAACGGCTTCGCGCGCGTCTGCTCGACGGCCGTTTCGAGGACGACTACCTCGCCGAAGCCGAGCGGATCGGCCCGTACCTGACGCTGATGCGGGGCCTGTCGTTCGAGCGGGAGAACCTGCGGTGGTGCGAGCAGTCGCTGAAGGTGCTCGACCGGCGGCGCGGGTCAGCTTAGGCCGGCGTCGTGGACGAGGATCGCCACCTGCGTCCGGTTCGCCGCCTGGAGCTTGGCCATGATGTGTCCGATGTGGACCTTAACGGTGGATTCGCTGAGCACCAGGGCGCGCGCGATCTCCGCGTTGCTCTGCCCGCGTCCGATGTGGACGGCCACGTCGTGCTCGCGCGGGGTCAGCACCGACAGCTTCGCCTGGGCCCGCGAAGTGCCGCCCCCGAGGGCGAATTCGGCCAGCAGCCGCTTGGTGATCTTCGGCGACAGCATCGCCTCGCCGCGGGCCGCGACGCGCACCGCGTTGACCAGCTCGCGCGGCGGGGTGTCCTTCAGCAGGAAGCCGGCCGCGCCGTGGCGCAGCGCCGTGTAGACGTACTCGTCGACGTCGAAGGTCGTCAGCACGACCACCGCCGGGGCCGCGGGGTGGCCGGCGAGCCGCTTGACCACCTCGAGGCCGCCCACCTTCGGCATCTGGACGTCGGTGAGCACGACGTCCGGCCGGTGGCGGTCGGTCAGCTCGACCGCCCGCGCGCCGTCGGTGTCCTCGGCGACCACCTCGACGTCGCCCGCCGACTCCAGGATCATCCGGATGCCGCTGCGGACGAGCTCCTCGTCCTCCAGCAGCACGACCTTGACCGTCACGGCCGCACCCCCACCGGGAACCGCGCCAGCACCCGGAACCGGCCGTCGCCGGTCGGCCCGGTCCGCAGGTCACCGCCTGCCAGCTCGACTCGTTCGCGCATCCCGACCAGACCGTAGCCGGACCCCGGGACGGTGCTGCCGTGCGGGGTCAGCCGGTTGGTCACCTCGACCGTCAGCCGGTCACCGGTGACCGCCAGCCGGACGTCGACCGCGGCGTGCGGGGCGTGCTTCCCGGCGTTGGTCAGGGACTCCTGCACCACCCGGTAGACGGCCCGGCCGACCTGGTCGGGCACCGCGGGCAGCGGGTCGGGCAGGCTCAGCTCGACCCGCGCCCCGGTCGCGGCGACGCCGTCGACGAGGTCCTCCAGCGACGCGAGGACACCCGGCCCGGCGTCCTCGGCCGGGGCGTCGCCGACCGGGGCGTCGCGCAGCACCCGCAGGATCCCGCGCAGTTCGTCGAGCGCGAGCGCGCTGGTGGCCCGGATCGTCTCGGCGGCCTGCCCGGTCGGTTCGTCCGGCGCCCGCAGCGACAAGGCCCCGGCCTGCAGCGCGACGGCGGTCACCCGGTGGGCGACGACGTCGTGCATTTCGCGGGCGATCCGCCGCCGCTCGGCGAAGACGGCCCGGTCGGCCAGCAGCGTCCGGGTGCGCTCGGCTTCGTCCGCGCGTTCGCGCAGCACGCCGAGCAGGACGGCCCGCTGGTGCATCCACAGGCCGGCCAGCACCGGGCCGAGCACGTAGGTGCCGAGCACGACCACGACGAGGGTGAAGCTCCCGGGGTCGCGCAGCACGGGCAGCACGTTGCCGGCGATCCCGGCGACGACCACGGCAACGCCGGTCAGGACGCTGACCCCGTGCCGCGCGGCGACGGAGTACTGGGCGACCATCAGCGGCAGCAGCGTCACCCCGGCGGGCATGCAGGCGACGGCGACGAGCAACACGAGGAACGGCCACCGCCGCCGCGCGAGCAGGGCGAGCCCGGAAACGACGACGGCGGGCACGTAGAGCGCGGGGTGCGGGTCACGCGGGTCGCCGCCGGTGAGGGACACGACGATCACGGCCGCGGCGACCGCGACGTCGAGCGCCAGCAGGGCGGGGCGCCCGTCCCACCAGCTCAGCCATCGCTTCATCGTGGTCAGGTTAGCGTCCGCGTGGTCGCGGCCAGCGCCACGGCGACCAGGCCCGCGAAGACGGCGACGCCGGGCGCGGCGAGCAGGGCGGTGCCGGCGACGGGCAAGACGGTGGCGGGCACGTGGGCGAGCAGGGCCAGCGTGACCTCCCCGGCGAACACCCAGCCGCCGAACAGACCGACAGCCAGGCCGGAGTGCCGCAGCAGCCCCCCGAGCGCAACGCCGGCGAGTCCGGAAAGGACGGCCAGGAGGAGGATCGCCCCGGCCGCCCCGCCATGCCCCCCCCCCACGGCCGGCAGGGCGGGCCCCCCCCCCACCACGCCGGCAGCGGTCAGGACGACCATCGACAGGCCGCCGAGCAACGCGACACCACCACTGACGAGCGCCCGCGCGGCGACGATCCGCGCGGGCGACCGGAGCACGAGACGGGTGGTGGCCAGGGTCCCGTGCTGGTGGTCGGCCGCGAAGGACGCAATACCGACCGCGGCGAGCAGGAGGGCGCCGAGCTTCCCGGCCAGCCCGAGCGCGGCGACGAAGGCGCCGGGATCGTGCTGGATGCCCCAGTAGAGGCCGGAAGCGAACTGCAGCACGCCGGCGGCGGTGACGAGCAGCCAGGTGGACCGGAGGGAGCGGGCCCGGGCCCATTCGTAAGCCAGTGCGCGCTTCACGGCAACCCGCCTCGGCTCCGGTCGGTCACCGCGTCTGTCGTCATCGCGTCCGCAGTCATCGCCCCCGCGGCCACCGCGCCCGCAGTCGCCGCGTCCGCGGTCGCTGCCAGGAACGCGTCCTCCAAGCCGCTCTGCCGCACGAACAGCTCCCGCACCGGCACCCCGGCGCGGCCGGCGACCGCGGCCACCCGCGCGGTGTCGGCCGTGTCCACCACCAGTTCCCTCGCCTCCTGCCGCACGCGCAGGCCGTCGCGGGCCAGCGCCACCAGCAACGCTCCCGGGCTCTCGGCCCGCACCACCACGTCCGCGCGGGCGTGCCGCCGGACGAACTCGTCCAGCGGACCGGCCGAGACGAGCCGGCCGCCGGCGATGACGATCAGGTCCTCGGCGAGCAGGGCCGTCTCGGCGAGCAGGTGCGAGGACGCGAAGACCGTGCGGCCCTCCCCCGCCAGCCGCCGCAGCAGGTCGCGGATCCAGCGGACCCCCTGCGGGTCGAGCCCGTTCGCCGGTTCGTCGAGGATCAGGTACTCCGGGTCGCCCAGCAGCGCGGTGGCGAGGCCGAGCCGCTGCTTCATGCCCAGGCTGAACCGGCCCGCCGGCTTCCCGGCGACGTCCGCGAGCCCCACCGCCGCCAGCACCTCGCGGACCCGGCGGAACGGCACGCCGCCACCCGCGGCGACCATGCGCAGGTGCGCGGCGGCCGTCCGCGCCGGGTGGACCGCCGCGGCGTCGGCCAGCACACCGACCGTCCGAAGTGGACCCGGTACCTCGGCGTAGGTCCGCCCGCCGAACGTGGTGTGGCCGCGGCCGCGGGTGAGGCCGAGCATCAGCCGGATGGTCGTCGATTTGCCGGCGCCGTTCGGGCCGAGGAAACCGGTCACGACGCCCGGGCGCACGGTGAAGGACAGCCCCTCGACCCCGGCGCCGTCCCGATAGGACTTGCCCAGTCCTTCGGCGACGATCATCGCCGGACCGGAACGACGGCGTCGCGGCGGCCGGCCACGAACCACAGCAGGCTGCCCAGGAACGGCGCGCAGAAGGCGAAGACCACCCAGACGAGCTTCATCCCGCCGGTCAGCGGGGACCGCAGGATGCTGACGAGCGCGGCCAGGAACAGCACGGCGAAGGCCAGGACGGCGGCGCCGGCCACACCCATGAAGATCCAGGCCTGCGTCGTCTCGTGTGCCACGGACATTCGTACTCCACTTCGGACTCGCAACGGGTGAGTACGTCCACGATCGCCGGTCCGGCGGGCGCGCACATCGGAAGTTCGGACGGCACGGAATAGGCGGAAAGTATTAACCGGTGAGTTGTACGACTCTTGTACGTGCCCGTCCGACGATGGCTCCCATGTCACTCCACCGTCTGGCCAAGGCCGCGCTGGCCGCCGGCGTGCTGGCGGGCCTGGCGGCCGCGCCGGCGTCCGCCGCCGCGGCCGCGCCGTCCACCTTGCCCGCCGACCAGTACACCCTGACCGCCAACTACAACCAGTTCGACGCGGTGAACAGCGCCCTGGTGTCGACGCTGGGCACCGCCGCCGTCCACACCGTGATGGAGAACGCGAACCACAACCGCACCGCGCTGCCGTCGTCGTTCTCCGTCGCCGGGCTGGAGACCGGGTTCCGGTTCGACAGCGGCGACAACTCCGACTGCACCAACTACCCGCAGGGCATCACCACCAGCCGCGACGCCGTCGGCACCGCGAACGGCGGCAACTACGACGGCCACCAGCTCATCGCGGTGAGCTGGTACACCAAGGACGGCTGTGACGGCGGCCAGCAGCGCAGCCGGATCACCCTCGTCGACTGGGACGCCGACTACCCGAACGCCTACCGCAAGATCCTGCTGGTCGAGCCGACCGGAACCGCGGACGCCCCGGACTTCAAGGACATCCCGATCCACGCGGGCGGCATGTCCTGGTACGGCGACTACCTCTACGTCGCCGACACCGGGAAGGGCATGCGCGTGTTCGACATGCGCAAGATCCTCAAGACGAGCACCGGCGGCACCGCCGACCAGATCGGCCGGCAGAGCGGCAGCACGTACTACGCCCACAACTACGCCTACGTCCTGCCGCAGGTCGGCACCATCTCGTCGAAAACGACATCGGGCACGAACCTCGCGTGGTCGTCGATTTCCCTCGACCGCGTCAGCAAGTCGATCGTGATGACCGAGTACACGTGCTCCTCCGGCTGCACCAGCTACCCGAACCGGGCACCGCGGGCGATCCGCTACCCGTTCGCCGCCACCGGCACCTTCGCGGCCACGACCACGGCGAGCCAGGCACTGCAGCTGCCCTGGTACAAGCTCAACGGCGTGGCGTCGCACAACGGCCGCTGGTGGTTCCAGTCGTCCGGTTCGAAACAGCTCTACTACTGGAAGCCGGCGGCTGCCGCGCAGACCTTCGCCTGGGTCAGCGGCGGCGAGAGCATTTCCTACTGGGAGGACGCCACCGCCGCCGACCTGCTGTGGACAATGCAGGAAGGGGTGGGCAACCGCAACGTCTTCGCGGTCACCCAGGCCACCTACGGCGGTGGCTGAGGCAGCGTGACCAGCGTCAACCCGGGGCGGCGCCACCGCCTCGGGTTGCCGCTTGCGGTCCCGCTGCTCCTCGGGCCGGCACCCGCCGGCCACCCCGACCTCGCCTCCGGCCGGCACGCCGCACTGCGCGTGCCGGTCACGATCACGCCGCCCTCGTTCGGCGCGCCCGCGACCTCGTGGCGCTCGCGCGTCGAGCGAAAGGATCTGGTAATGCCTGCTCTCGTGATGATTCGGCTGACCGCCACTGTCGTGGTGACCGTCGACCTGCTGGTCAGTTCCGCGACGACGAGCCGTTGCCGGGCGGGCTCGGGACCAGCCCGCTCGTCAGTCCGGGCGCCACGTCGAGCTGGTCTGGACTGGGGTGAACCTGAACACCGGAGTCCGGCCTGGCCGGCGAATCGCGGCGATCAACGGGTGGCTTGTGGTGCGCGCGTGGGTGTGGGCCCGCAGCCGTGGGGCTGCGGGCCCGTCCCGTGTTCAGGCTGTGAATGGGAGTGGTTCGTGGAGGTTGTTGCGCCTTGGTTTGCGGCGCCGGTCGATGAATACCGGTGGCAGGAACTCCGGTAACCCGTCGGGGGCGATGCGGACTTCCCAGCCGGATCGGTGCAGGAGCCGGTGGTGGTGGGCGCACATCAGCACCAGGTTGGTGAGATCGGTGGGGCCACCGTCTGCCCAGTGCCGGATGTGGTGACCTTGACAGTGCCGGGGTGGCCGATGACAGCCCGGGAAGGCGCAACCCCGGTCCCGGAGGAACAACGCGCGGCGGAGTCCGGCGGAGATCAATCGGCGGAGGCGGCCCAGGTTCAGCGGTTCGCTTTTGTCGCCCAGCACGGCGGGGATGATCATGGCGTCGCAGGCATGCACCCGCGCTTCGGCCGCGGTCATCGTCCCGGTATCGCCAAGGGTCGCCTTGCCAACACCAGATTTCAGGTCGTTCAGGGAGACCGCGACCATGACGTGGGCGCGTTCCCCGGCCTGCATCGGCAACTCCGGAGAATTCAGGGCCAGGTCGACGGCGTCGGAGAAAGCATCCCCGTAACGCTGCGGGGTGGTGCGGAAGTCGGGACCCTCATCCCCGGTGCGGCGCTCGGCCAAAGCGTCGAGCAGGGCGTGGGCGCGGGTGCCGGTCTCATCATCGAACCGGCCACTCAGTTCCCAGATGCCGGTTCTTTTGTGGCGGAGGAACAGTTCCCGGGTGGGAACCACGGGTTCGGTGTCGTCGGGTGCGGGGCCGTCGGGGGCGAGGTGGGCGAGGATGCGGGCACCGAGGGCGGCGACCTGTTTGTGCCCGGCCTCCTCGGCGAAAGCCAGCAGGTTGGTCTCGGCGCTCGCGCAGTGCTCGGGCGGAACCTGGGCCAGCACGTTGGTGATCACGTCGATCATCGGGTTGCTCAACCGCCCAGCACGGGCCGCGGCGCCGGTGGCGGGCGCGAGTGCGGGGATCGGGCTGCCGTCGAGGTTGCGGCCGGGGTTGAGCAGGCGGGCGCGTTTGATCAGCCGTTCCGTGGCCGGCTTCGGCATATCGGCCAGGTGTTCCAGCAGGCGGGCGGCGGAGCGGTAGCCGAACAGCTCCATCACCCCGCGCTGCTCGATTTCCACCAGGACCGCCCCGAGTTCGGCTTCGGCGGACCGCATGCGCGTGACCAACTCGCCGATGCGGTCGGCGAAGGCCACCGCCTCGGAGGAGAGAGCCACGTCGTTGGTCATGCCTCCAAACTACCGGCGATCGAACACAGAGTCATCACTCGATACGGTGGGAACAAAAGGTAAAGCCGCTGTCCGAACCCGAGAACACCGAAAAGTCCGGCAGGGCAACCGAAGCGTGGGGAATCGGCGCTACCGACCAACGACGCAACCCAACCCCTGGAGCGCCGATTTCCCACGCCACGGCGAAGCCGTGCCTGAAACCCAGCCACCGGGTTCACGAAGACCCGACCGTCACAGCCCGAGCCTGAACAAGGAACGAGTCAAGAACACCATCGCCGACGAGCGCCTGCCTGATGCCCCAACGGTTGGTGTTGCCGGTCTTGACCGCCTGCGCCCGCGTGACCAGGGCGTCCCCGACCGAGGTGAGGCGTTGCGCCTTCCCGTGGTCGCCTCGGGTCGCGGCGGCCAGGGCGTCGATCCGGGTCACCATCGCGTCGCCCCACAACGCGGTGGCGTCCAGCCAGGGGCCGGCCTCGGTGACGAACGCGCGCTCTACCCGGCCGGCGCGGATCACGCCTGCCGCGTCGCGGATCCGGACCGCGTAGGCACGCAGGTCGGCGAGCGCGCGGTGGTCCCCCGCGTTCCAGCGCTGCCAGAACGCGGCGGTCTTCGCCGCCAGGACCGGCGCCTGCGGCTGCCACGGCGTCGGGCCGAACGTCGGCGCCAGGTGTTCGAGGTCGGCGAACACCGTCAGCGCCGCCGTCGCGCGCGGGTCGCCGCCCGCGAGCCGGGCCAGCGCCCGCGGCCAGGACCGCTCCGGCGCGTAGCCCGCGTCGTTCCAGGCGAAGTCCGCGGCCCCGAACTCGGCGACCTCGCTGGCCGCCTCCTGGTTCATCGGGTTGGCGACGATCCCGTTGAGGTAGCGCGAAAGCCCGGCCTGCCGCTGGGCGTAGGGCGCGAGCAGCAGCCGTCCGGCCGACTGCTCGTAGTCGTTGACCGGGTAGTTGTCCCAGAGGAAGACCTTGCGTCCGTACACTGTGGACACCTGCTCGGCCTCGTCGGTGGTCACGCTCGGCGGGACGACGTCGGTGCCGGTCCACTGCACCACCACCGACGGATCGAGGTGCTCCCGCAGCTCGGTCTTGTACGGCGAGTCCTTCAGGTCGCTGTACTCCGTCGGCACGGTCTGCAGCGGCCGGACGCCGTCGTGGGTCTTGACGAACTTTTCGGTGATCGTGTTGAGCAGGGAGACCTGCGCCGTGCCCGCGGCGGCCTGCCCGGGCGCGCCGAAGGCCGTCTGGTCGGCCGCGCAGTTCCACTTGGTGTAGGAGATGTCGTCGAACGGCAGCGAGAACGAGCGCACCCCGAGGTCGTACACCGCCTGGAACTTCGCCTCGACCGCGGCGATGTCGGCCGGCGACGAGAAGCAGATCGAGACGCCGGGCGAGAGCGCGTAGGTGAAGTCGACGTGGTGCGCGGTCGCCGCGCGCACCAGCTGCCCGAGCGTGGCCAGCTCGCCGGCCGGGTACGGATCACGCCACCGGGCGCGCAGGTAGGTGTCGTCCTTGGCGCTGTAGATGTAGGTGTTGGCCTTCACCTCGCCGAGGAACGCGAGCTGCCGCAGCCGGTCCGCGGTCGTCCACGGTGGACCGTAGAAGCCTTCGATCGAGCCGCGCAACGCCATGTTCGGCCAGTCGCGCACGGCCGCACCGCCGACCGCCCAGCCGGGTCCCGACCGGACGAACAGCTGCCGCAGCGTCTGCACGCCGTAGTACTGCCCGGCGCCGTCGCGCCCGCCGATCGTGATCCCGGCGCGGGACACGCTCAGCGCGTACCCCTCGGCCTGCTCGGGGATGTCCTTCCCGGTGCTGCCGAGCCGGATGGCCAGGCCGTGACCGCCGATGGTGACGCCGTGGTCGCGCAACAACGACGTCAGCAGGTCCTTGGCCGCCGGGTCGGTGCCGGCGTCGGTGACGAGCGCGACCGACGACGGCAGCCGCACGTCCGCGGACGTACGGCTGATCTGCTGCGGAGTCGGGGAAACCGGCGGCAACGCGCCGCTCGCGGCGGCGGGTCCGGCGGCGGTGAGGGTGGCCGCGAGGGTGACGGCGGCGGCGAACAGGGCTCTGCGGCGGGCGGTCATGGCTCCCTTTCAGGCAGCGGTGCGGTACAGGGCGAAGGTGGCCAGGTACGGCGTGGCGCGGGACTGCGTGACGACGACGCGCAGGTGACCTGCGGTCACCGGCACGGGCAGGGTGACGAGCCGGGTGTAGCCGATGGTCGTCACGGTGGCCAGCGTCTGCCAGCTGCCGCCGATCTCGGCCTGCACGAGCGCGCCTTCCACGTGCTGGCCGCGCGTGATGTCCTCGCCGAGCCGGATCTGGTCGAACGTGACCGGCCTGGGCAGCCGCACGTCGAGCGGGCGATCCAGTGGTTCCGCCGTGGTGAGCGAGGAATCCGTGACGGCGGCCGGGCCGCCCTGGGCGAGGTTGCGGGCCTGCGTCCAGGCGATGGCCCGGCCGAAGCCGGCCAGCGCGGCGGTGTCGGCGGGGGCGATCCGGCCGTCCGGCCCCGGTGGCACGTTGAGCAGCAGCGAGGAGTTCCGCCCGACGGTGCGGCGGTAGATGTCGACGAGCTGCGCGGGCGGCTTCGGTTGTTCGTCCGGGTGGAAGAACCAGCCCGGCCGGATCGAGACGTCGGACTCCGCGGGCGCCCACTGCAGGTAGCGCACCGACGGGTCGGCCAGGACCTGCCGCGAGCCGAGGTCTTCGGCGGTCGCGCCGCCGACGAAGAGTTCCTCGTTGTGCGCGGTGGCCGGGTCGCCGGTCGTGGGCAGCGGGCTCCACTCCGTCTCGCGCGCCTGCCCGGCCTCGTTGCCGACCCAGCGCACGCCCGCCGGCCCGGCGAAGGTGACGGTGTCCGGGGACAGCGCGTGGATCATCCGGAACCACGTGGTGAAGTCGTAGGTTTCGCCGATCCCGTGGTCGCGCCAGGGGTTCGCGCCGTCGAGCCACAGCTCGTCGACCGGGCCGTACTGGGTGAACAGCTCGTAGATCTGGTTGAGGTAGTAGGTGTTGTAGTCGTCCTCGTCGACGGTGAACTTCGGCAGTTTCCCCGCTGCCAGCGCGGCGGCGCGGTCGTCGTGCGGCACCAGCGTCGGGATCGTCCGGCGGGTGACGGCGCTGTTCGTGCCGTAGCGGCCCTGCCCCTGCGGCGCGCTCGCCCGGTCTTCGTAGGTGGCTTGCTCTTCGATGCTCAACGGCTGCCCGGCGGCGACTTTCGCTTCGATCCGCCGCACTTCGTCGCCGAAGAACTGCTTCGGCAGCTCGGCGCCGTCGGCGGGCGAGAGGTAGACGCCGACCTTCAGCCCGGCCGCGCGTGCCGAATCGACGTAGTCGCGCAGGATGTCGCCGCGGGGATTCGCGCACGCGGTGTTCCGCGTCTGCCAGTACGCGGACGGGTCGTGGGCACGGTTCGCCTGCGCCGCGTCCCGGCTCGGGTCGGTGCAGCCCGGCGTGAGCCACCACGGGCTGGCGACGACGGAGTGGTTGGTGTACCGGGTCGGGTAGAGGACGAAGCCGTCGTGGTGCTTCGCGGTGAGCATCACCTGCGTGACCCCGGCGGCCTTCAGGGACCGCATCCACTGGGCGGTGTCGACGGCCGGCGGCGCGAAGGTCGATTCCTTCTCGGCGCCGGAGCCCCATTCGCGGTCGGTGAAGGTGTTCATCCCGAAGTGGGTGAACGCGGTGACCGGCCGCTGCTGCCAGGCCAGCTGCCCGGCGCGCGGGACGACCGCCGCGGCCTTCGCGACGATCCGGGCCGGGCTGTCGCAGGCCTGGACGGTCATGACGGTCGCGGGCCGGATCGGACCGCCACACCCGTCGTCCGAGGCGGCCGCCGCGGCCGGTGCCACCGTGGGCAGGGCTCCGGCCGCGACGACGGCGAGGAGGAAACCGAGCGGGGTCCGGATCGGCATGACGCTCCTCGTGACGGACCGCGGCCACTGACCCGGCGGCGGCGAGCTGGGGTGGACGATCGCCAGATTAGGTCGGCCAGCCATCGGATGTCTAGACCTGACGAGATGACAAGGAATGTCGCCGGAAAGTGTCCGGTTTGGCCCTCCTCTCGGCGTGTGAAGGTGTCGAATGCTCGCCGAGAGCGGGATTGATCCGACGGGTCACCGGTCAAGCCGGCCCGAGATCGGCCGACAGCCAGTGCTCCGGGCGCATGACCAGGGTGATGTGCTCGCCGAGCTGCTCGCGCTCGTACGCCACGAAATCGTCGACCTTGTCCGGCGGCAGGTAGCGCGCCGCCATCTCGCGGGCCCGCTCGGGGTCGTCCGGGCCGGTGGCCACCAGCGGCCCCTCGACCGAGACGTACCGGGCCGTCGGCCGGGTTCGCTGCACCAGCAGGCTGAACCGGCCGGCCGCCTCGATGGCCCGCGTCTTCCGCGAACCGGGCGCGCTGCGCACCCACAGCTCTCCACCCGGCGTGTACTGGTACCAGATGGGGACCGTGAGCGGGCCACGCCCGGGCCGCTCGACCACCGACAGCGCACCGACGTGCGGTTGGGCCAGGAACTCTTCGCGTTCTTCCTTCGAAAGCGCCATGCGGCCGAAGCTACTCCGGGGGTCCGACAAAACGCCCACCTCCGCAGGTCGCGCTGCGTTCCACAGTGGACGTGTGCCATCCTGGGCCGGCCGGAAGGCGCGGACGAAAGGACACTTCGTGGGCATCATCGCCTGGATCGTGCTGGGACTCATCGCCGGGGTGATCGCGAAAGCCCTCATGCCGGGCAAGGACCCGGGCGGCTGCATCATCACCGTCCTGCTGGGCATCGCCGGCGCGTTCGTCGGCGGCTGGGTCGGCAAGACCCTGTTCCACACCGAGCTCGGCACGTTCTTCGACTTGCGCACCTGGGGCCTGGCGATCCTGGGCGCCCTGATCATCCTGGCCGGCTACCGGCTCGTCTTCAGCCGCCGCGACTGAGGTACCGGTGGGGCACCGGCGCGGTGCCCCACCGGCGCCGGCTCAGTTCAGGGTGACGCCGTAGGCGCTCAGCGCCTCGCCGACCGGCTGGAAGTAGGAGCTCCCGCCGCCCTTGCCGGAGGTGATGCCCAGCCCGACGCTGCCGGCGAACAGGCAGCCGCCGGAGTCGCCGGGGTTGACCAGCGCGTTGGTCTGGATCAGCTGGTACACCGAGCCCTCGGCGTAGTTCACCGTCACGTTGGTCCGCTGCACCGAACCCGAGGTGAGGCGGGTGGTGCTGCCGCTCTTGCTGATCCGCTGCCCGACGGTCGCCGTGCCGGCGGAGGTGATCCGCTGGGTGGAGCCGTTCCACAGGGTGACCGCGCCGGGCGCGCTGCCGGTGGTGTTGCGGATCAGCCCGTAGTCGTTGGTCGGGAAGCTCGCGCCCTGCGACGGGCCGACGTTCCACTGCGACACCGCGCGGGTGCAGTGACCGGCGTCGATGATGTAGTTCTGGCCGCCGCGGTTGGTGTTGAAGCCCGCCGAGCAGCGGGTACCGCCGCCGGTGATGGCTTCGCCGTTGTAGATCGCGGTGTGCATCTCGCCGGCGACCCGCTCCACGCGGACGCGGTCGCCGAGCGAGGCCGCCGCCTTCAGCAGGGCTTCGGTGCCCTTGGCCGCGTCGGCCAGGGTCAGCACGACCTGGTTGGTCTTGGGGTCGAGCCCGATCGCCGTGTGCGCCACCGCGGGCAGCGCCTGCAGGGCGTCCTGCGCGCTCGCCAGCGCGGCGCTGGAGTGCTTGACCAGCCGGGCCTGCGCGCCGGCCTGCTCGACCTGCTCGGCGGCGGCCTGGTCCAGGACGTTGACCACGGGCTTGGCGGCCGCGTCGAGGTAGCCGTCGGCGGCGCGGGCCCCGAGGGAAGCGGTGACACGCTGCAGCGTGCCGACGCTCGCCGCCTGCGTGCGCAGCAGGGCGACGGCGGCGGATTCGCTGATCCCGGCCTCCGCGGCGAGGGAAGCGACGGCCTCCTGCTGCACGGTCGCGGAGTAGCCGTCGATGGTGGTCGCGGTGGCGGAAACGGGCGTGAAGAAGCCGATGGCCGCGGCGGCGGCCACGAGGGTGGTGGCGGAGCGGGCGAGGAGGTGGTGTCCCGGGGACGTTCTGCGCATGCCGGTAACTCACTTTCGCGATCGCGGGCGAAGCCGGCGCGAGGGGATGGCCGCGCCGGACGAGCCGGCCCACGGGGCCGGCACCGGTGATCCGGTGGGTCGAGGGTGGTCCGCCGCCGGGATCGGCGGTACCGACTTTCGTCGCACGGGACAAAAGATAGGTACCGGGCATTTCGCCCACCGGTGTTTTTCGCGCACTGCAACTCCGCCGGTCACGGTGCGCCACTGAGGCGTACGAGTGGTTCCGGCGCCGCCGGGCCGCCCACGGCGTACCGTTCGAACCACGGGCACGGCGTGCTCTCCTCCCCCTCGGAGCACGCCGTGTCCGCCAGCGGAGATGTTGCCCCGCACTGGTTCTTGAGCTGGTGTGAACGAGAATCCGCTGTTCGCACGAGGGTGTTCGCCGCTTCGCGTGTCTATGCTGGACGGCGGCAGGACTTTCGGTTCCGGGAAGACGCGCGACATGAACGACCAGCGGCAGGTACTCGTCCGGGCGGAATCCCGCCGCGTCGTCGTTTCCGGCGCCGACGGCAGCCATGAGACGCTCACCTACCCGGGTGTCACGCTCACCCGGGTCATCGCTGGCATCCCCGACAGCGGAACCTGGCTGCCGATGGGCGAGCGCCCCAGCGAAGTCGACGACGAAGCCCTCATCGAGGCGTTGCGCGCGGCGTTCCGGTGGCGCATCGGGCTTCCGTAGCGTTCCCGTCGCCGGCGAACCGCCGGAGCGGGCAGCGAAATCCGCCCCCTCGGCCGGCTCACCCCTCGCTACGCTGAGCCGCAGTCGATCAAGGGGGGCGCTGTGCGACTGCTGCTGACCGGGCTGCCGATCCCCTCCCACCTGCTGCCCGTCCTCGTCCCGCTGGCGCGCGCCGCACGCGAAGCGGGCCACGAAACCGCCATCGCCACCGGGACGGCGATGGCCGGGGAGCTCGAACGGCTCGGTGTGCCCGTCGTGGTCCTGCCGGACGTGCTCGCGCCCGGGGAACTCGGGCGGCGGCCGGAGCTCGTCGATCCGTCGCTGGTCCGGCGGCTGCGGAACTGGCGGCCGGAGGTCTCCGGGCCGCTGGACCTGCCGCTCTTCCACGCCACCATGACCGCGGAGTTCGCCGCGAACGTCGTCGGCGCCGGGTGGCGCCCGGACGTGATCGTGCGGGAGACCAACGCCTTCGGCGGGCTCGTGGCCGCCGAAGTGCTCGGTGTCCCGTCCGCCGTGGTCGACATCGCGCCGTCGGTGCCGCCGCTCGTACCCGGGCTCGCCGGCCGGCTCGACGTCCTCCGGCAGGGTTTCGGGCCGGCGCCGTCCGGTGCCGTGGCCGACCGGCTGACCGCCGGCCTGCTGCCCGAACCGTGGTATCCGGCCGGCCTCCGCACGCCGGGGCACCGGTACTACCGCGTGCCGGAAGCGCCCGTGCCGCCGCCCGCGGCCGGGCCGGTCGTGCTCGCCGCGTTCGGCTCGAACGTGCGGTCCCTGCTCGCCGCGGACTCGCGGCTGACCGCGATCACCGTGGCAGCGCTGGGTTTGCTGGGCAAACCGGCCGTCATGGCGCTCGGGAGCGACGACGCGGTGGCGTCGTGGACCGGTCCGCGTCCGGGCAACGTCGAGCTGGCGGGCTTCGTGCCCCAACGCGCGTTGCTCGCCGCGAGCGACGTGTTCGTGACGCACGCGGGGTTCGGCAGTGTGCGGGAATCGTTGTCGGCCGGGGTGCCGATGGTGGCGGTGCCGCTGTTCGCCGACCAGCCGGCCAACGCCGCGCGCGTGCACGAACTGGGCGCCGGGGTGCGGCTCGACGCCGCGGGACTGACGGCGGAAGGGCTGGCCGCCGCGGTGGAACGGGTCCTCGGCGAGCCGGCCTACCGCTCGGCCGCGCGCGAGTTCCGCGACGGCGTCACCGCGCTGCCGCCGATCACCGATTTCGTCCGGCACCTCGAAGCCTGAGCGGCGGTGTGGCGCGCGTCACGGAATGCCCGGCGATCTTCGGCGCTACACACAGGAGAAACCGTTCGTCCACAAGGGAGGGCCATGTCCGCCGCCATCACCGGAGAAGAGTCCGTCGCCGTGCCCGAGCTGGAGGACTTCGACTTCCCGCTCACCGACGGCGCCGCCTGCCGCATCGACGACCCGGACTGCGAAGCCTGCCAGTGAGATCAGGCTCCGGCCACGGCGCAACCCGCGTGGCCGGAGCCTGAAGACCTAGACGCGCATGGCGAGCCACAACGCCATCCACGCGAGGCACGCCAGCGCCCCGCCGACGCCGAAGGCGAGCAGGACGCGCCGCAGCCCCGCGATGACCCCGGGCCGGCCCGACATTTCGGTGATTCCCGCTTCAGTCATGGCCACCAGGTGCCCGCCTCGCGAGCCGCCAAACATCAAGCCCCCATCACGAGTCCCTCGATCGTGTGCTTCTGGGTGATCGGCCGCAGGACGTCGACCACCGGGCAGACCAGGTGCGCGCGCACGGATTCCGGGAGCGACGCGTGGAACTCCCGGGTCACCGCGGTGTCGTGCCGCTCGTCGTTGCCCGCGCCCGGCGCGTCGAGGCCCAGGACCAGCACCGGACGCGCCTTGGCCGAGTGGTTCGCGGTGCCGCGGTGGACCGTCAACGCCGACCGGATCGAGATGTCGCCCCGCCGCGGGAACTTGCGCGTCGCGAGCTCGCGGTAGCGCGGGTAGGCCGGCTTCGGCGGGAACATGCCGTGCTCGAACGCGCTGCCGTCGTCCCAGTGCGTGCCGGGCGCGATCTCGAACGGCCCCATGTCCGGCTCGGTGTCGACGGCCGTGACGTTGACGGCCAAGGACGTCAGCCTGCGCTCGCGCGCGGTCTCGGCGGGCATCGGGAAGTCCCGGTGCCACGGCTGGTCCACCGCGCCGGCGAGCGGGACGTCGAAGCCGACCTCGACGATCCGGTAGCCCGGCCCCAGCACCGCCTCGGCGACGGCGGTGATCCACGGGTGGCCGGCCAGGTCGGCGAACCCGCGCAGCTGCTCGGGGTGGATCTCCACGTAGAAGCGGTTCGGGCCGCGGCCGACGGCACCGTCCGGCCGGGCGCGTGCCTCGGCGAACGCCGCGTCGATGTCTTCACCGAGCTGCCGGACCCAGTCGCGCGGGAACGCCCGGGGCAGGCCGATGATGCCGTCGGCGTACAGGCGCGCGGTCAGCGCCGCGAGTTCGGCCGGGGGCAGCGGGGCGGGCACGGTCATCCTGGCCTCCTGAGGGGCACGACGGCGTGGCAGCTCAGTTTGCAACGTGGCATGCCACGTTGCAAGAGGTACGCTGCGGCGGTGAACCCGAAACTGCGTGACGTGGCCGAGCACGCCGGCGTCTCGGTGCGCACGGTGTCCAACGTGGTCAACGGGTTCCGGTACGTGGCCCCGGCGACCCGGGAGCGCGTGCAGGCGAGCATCGACGCCCTCGGCTACCGGCCCAACCTGGCCGCCCGCACCCTGCGGCGCGGCCGGACCGGGCTGGTGGCCCTGGTGATCCCGGAGATCGACTCGCCGTACTTCGCCGAGCTCGCCGCGCGGACCGTCCGGATCGCCGGTGCCCGGGGCCTGACCGTGCTCATCGACCAGACCGACGGCGACGCCGAGCGCGAGAAGGAGCTGCTGCACGGCCGGCGCGGCCAGCTGGTCGACGGCGTCCTGTTCAGCCCGTGGGCGGTGGCCCCCGCGGAACTGGCCGCGCGCACCGACCCGGTGCCGCTGGTGCTGCTCGGCGAGCACGACGGCACCGCCGGCGTCGACCACGTCGCCATCGACAACGTCGCCGCCGCCCGCGAGGCCACCGCGCACCTGCTGGCCTCGGGCCGCCGCCGCGTCGCGGCGCTCGGTATCCAGCCGCGCTCGCTGAACGCGACCGCGCGGCAGCGTCTCGCCGGCTACCGCCAGGCGCTGGCCGAGGCGGGCCTGCCGGCCGAACCGGAGCTGGAGGTCCCGGTGCGGCGCCTGCACCGGGCCGACGGCCACCGGGCGATGCTGCGGCTGCTGGACCTGGCGCAGCCGCCGGACGCCGTCTTCTGCTTCACCGACGAGCTGGCGCTGGGCGCGTTGCGGGCGGCCGCCGACCGGCGCGTCCCGGTGCCGGAAGCCCTGGCCCTGGTGGGATTCGACGACATCGAAGACGGCCGCTACAGCGTGCCGGCCCTGACGACGGTGTCGCCGGACAAGGACCGCATCGCCGAACTCGCCCTCGACCGCCTCACCGCCGCCCCGGGTCCCCCGAGGTCGATCGTCGCCCCGCACCACCTGGAAGTGCGCGAGACGAGCTGAGCGTGTGGGGTGGCGCCGTCCGGGTAACCGCGCGCGAAGGGGCATCACGCGTGATTGGGGAGGCATCACCCGTGATCAGCCGGGCATCACGCGTGATTGGAGGGGCATCAGCGCGATGCCCCTCCAATCACGCGTGTCGCCCCTCCGATCACGCGAGATGCCCCTTCGATCACGGTCGCGGCGACGTCGCTGGGCGTGGCGCCTGCCGGAAGCGTGGTCACGGCCGCAGCCCGGCCACCGCCACCCGGTCCCGGCCCGCCTTCTTGCCCGCATACAACGCGTCGTCGGCCGCGCGGATCATCTCGTCCAGACCGGCGCCCGGCTCCATCGGGTGCAGGGCCGCGCCGATCGTCGCCGACAGTGTCACCGGTTCGCCCGTCGGTGCCGTGATGCGCAACGCGCGGATGCGGACGCGGATCCGCTCGGCGATCGCGCGGACCTCGGCTTCGTCGACGTCGGGCAGCAGGACGGCGAACTCCTCGCCGCCGTACCGGCCGACCGTGTCCCCGCGGCGGACGGCCCGGGTGAGGACCGAGGCCACCTCGGCGAGGACGTCGTCGCCGACCGGGTGGCCGTGGGTGTCGTTGATGCGCTTGAACCAGTCGAGGTCGATCATCAGCACCCCGATCCGGCCGCGGGTGCGCTCGAGCACGTGCTCGGCCTGCTCGTGCCAGGCGATCGCGTTGAGCAGCCCGGTGCGCTGGTCGGTGCGGGCGGCGAGCTTGAGCTGGTCGAGCTGGACGCACTGGTGCAGCGCGAACGTCGGGATGATCATCAGCAGCGCGGCGGGCGGCCACCACAGGAGCGCGAGCGCGACGAACACGCCGAGCGCCAGCTGGCTGACCTCCAGCAGGTTGTCCGAGGCGCTGCCCAGCAGCCGCCGGGGGTGGTCGACGGTGACCGTCCAGGCGATGGCCGTGGCGACCAGCCCGGTGTTGACCGCCCACTGCACCGCGGCCGCGGCGACCACGGCGACCAGGTCGGCCCAGCCGGGCCGGGCACCGCCGGCGAGGTGCTCCTGGACGCCGGTGGACCGCAGCACGGCGGCCGCGGCGGCCGCGGCCAGCGCGAGCGTGGCGGCGGTGAAGACGGTGCGGTGCGCCGGCCGGACCGCGTCGAACCGGTTGACCAGTGCCCAGCGGTGGGCGTAGATCACCGCCACCAGCGCCAGTTCGAGCACCAGGGGCAGCACGATCACCCCGGCGAAGATCCACACGCTGCACAGGTCGACGTACGGCGTGCCCGCGCGGTCGCGGCGCCGCCGCTCGATCAGGTGCGAAGCGTGCAGGTGCGGCAGGGCCGCCGCCGCGAGCCAGCCGGCCGTCACCCATTGCTCCGGCGTCGGTGCCACCCGGGCCGCGAGTGCCAGCAGGCCCACGGCCAGCAGGCTCACGCCCAGGACGAGAATCCGCACCCGCCTCGGCAACGACCACAGCTTCCACGGTGCCCAGACCACGTTTTCCCCCATCGCAGCGCCTCCCCCGCGCCGGTGATCCCCCGGTCGCCCAGGGTAGTCGCCTCCCGGCCGGATGTCAGGCGTTTCCCGCCGCCGCGACCCGACCGGGCGGCTGAGACCATTCCCGGGTATCCCGGACCGGACGAACCGCACGGAAAGGCGAGCGATGCGCGACAAGGGCTGGTGAACTCGATGTCCCACTCCCCTGCCACCGGGAAGGAGCCCGCGATGAGCGACAAAGGCTGGTGAACCCTCAGGCCTCGGCCGGGAGCGCGGCCGAAACGGTGTCCGGGCGGCGACGTGCCCAGGCCGCGGCCGCGGCGAGCGCGACGAGCGCTCCCGCGGTCCCCGCCCAGGCGATCGCCGCCGCCGGGCCGACCAGCTGGGCGAGCACGCCGCCGGCGACGATGCCGAGCCCCTGCCCGGCGATCATGCCGGTCCGCGCGAAGCCGAGGGTCCGCCCGCGCACCCGCGGCGGGGACAGCTGGACGAACGTCGCCCCCGCGGTGACCTGGTAGGCCGAGCACAGCCCGGACACGAACAGCAGCGCCAGTGCCGCGCCCAGGCTCGGGCCGCCCCAGAACGCCACGAGCGGCGCCGACGTCCCGACCGCCAGCACGCCGAGCGCGCGCACCCGCACCGGCCGGGCGACCCGCCGCAGCAGCAGCGCGCCGGCGACCGCGCCCGCCGGTTCCGCGGCGAGCAGCACCCCGATCCATTCGCCGCCCGCCCCGACCTGGTGGGCGAACGGGACCGCGAGCCCCTCGGGGACGACGGTGAACAGCGCCAGCCAGCCCAGCCACACCAAGGTGCCCAGCGTCCGGTCCCGGCGCACGGCCACCGCGCCCGCGGCGATCCGCCGCCACCACGTCGTCCCGCTTTCGCTTTCCGCCGTGGCCGGCGGCGGGTGGCTGCCGAGGCCGGCGCGGATCAGCAGGGCGGAGAAGGCGAACGTGGCGGCATCGATGGCGAGGGCGGCGTGCGCGCCGACGCCGGTGACCACGAACGCGGCCGCGGCGAACCCGAGCACCAGGCACAGCTGCGTGGTGACCTGCTGCACCGCTTGTCCCGCCTCGTAACGGCCGCCCAGCAGCTCGGGCAGGACCGCGCCCTGCGCGGCCGAGAACGGCGCTTCGGCCAGCTGCACCAGCACGAGCAGCGCGGCCAGCAGCGGCAACGGCACGGCGGGCACGGCCATCACGGCGACCAGCGCCGCCCGGACCGCGTCGCAGGCCACCATCACCCGGCGGCGCGGGTACCGGTCGGCCAGCCACGAAAGCAGCGCGCCGGACACGAGCGCGGGCAGCATCGACAGCGCGTAGGTCGCCGCGCTCAGGGCGGCGGAACCGGTGCGCTGGAAGACGAGTATCGACAAGGCGACCCGGGCCAGCTGGTCGCCGGCCACCGACAGCAGGCCCGCCAGCCAGAGCGCCCGGAACCCGCGCACCGCGCACGCGGACCACGTCGCAGCCATCCCCACCCCCAGGCACTGTCACGCAGAGCGTTGCCCAAGACGCTCACGGTAGCGCGTGCGCCGGCCGTCCACCATCGCCGCCGGGCGGAGCGCGCCGGTTCGCGCTCGTCAGGGCCGGGGGAAAACGGTGCCGTCGAACAGCTTCCGGGCCGTGCGGAGCACCGTCGACCGGCTGACGCGGGGCGGGGTGACCGTGGTGTCCAGCTCGATGCCGACCGCGAGCTTGCCGCTCGGGTGCTCGACCTCGACGGGCTCGCCCGCGGGCGGGGCGACGAGCAGCTCCCGGCCGGCCGCGCCGTCGAGCAGCAACGCCGTCACCACGCTCACCGCGCCGAGCACGCCGATCGAAGGGTGCGGCTTGACCGGGATGAACGTGCGGGTGCAGACGGCGCCGCCGTCGCGGGGCGCCGCGACCAGGGTCGTCTTCGGCACCGAGCTGCCGCCGACGTCGCCGAGCCCCATCAGCTTCCCGGCTTCGGTGCGCAGGGCGTCGATCCGGCGGGCGAGCGCGGTGTCGGCGGCGAGTTCCTCGACCGGCTCGTACCCGGTGACGCCGAGGTCGCGCGCGCGGGCCACGACGACCGGCATCCCGTTGTCCACACAGGACACTTCGACGCCGCCGACGTCGTCGCGGACCCGGCCGGTGGGCAGCAGGCTGCCGCACACGGACCCTTCCGTGTCGGCGAAGCCGAGCTCGACCGGGGCGGCGGTGCCGGGCACGCCGGAGATCGCCGTGCCGCCGCGGTAGTCGACCTCGCCGCCCGGGGTGGCGAAGGTCGCGACCGCGATCGAACCGGTGTTGAGCAGCCGCACGCGGACGGTCGTGCGCTCGGGCCCGGCGGCCACGAGCCCGCGTTCGACGGCGAACTGCCCGACACCGGCGAGGAGGTTGCCGCAGGTCTGGCGGTCGGAGACGGTCGGCTCCGCGACGCCGAGCTGCAGGAAGAGGTAATCGACGTCGTGACCGGCGTCGGCCGCCTTCGAGACGATCGCGACCTTGCTCGTGACCGGTTGCGCGCCGCCGAGACCGTCGATCTGGCGCGGGTCGGGGGTGCCCATGATCCGCAGCAGCAGGTCGTCGCGGGCGGCCGGGTCGGCGGGGAGGTCTTCGGCGAGGAAGTACGCGCCCTTCGACGTCCCCCCGCGCATGAGCATGCAGCGCACGCCGGTCATGCCTGCTCCTTCGCGTACTCATCGGCGGTGAGGTACCGGACGCCGAGGGCGCCGAGCTTCTCGCGCAGGCCGTAGCGGTCGAGGCCGAGCTGGCCGTTCGCGAACGCTTCCCGTGCCGCGGCTTCCTTTTCCAGCCTGGCCCGCGCCTTCTCGACGCCCTTGTGGACGTCTTCGCGGCGGACGCACAGGACGCCGTCGTCGTCGGCGAGGACGGCGTCACCGGGCCGGACGAGCTGCCCGCCGACGACGACGGGCACGTTCACGGCACCCGCGGTCGCCTTGACGGTGCCCTGCGCGCTCACCGCGGCGGACCAGACGGGGAAACCGAGGGCACGCAGGTCGGCGACGTCACGGACGCCGGTGGTGGTCACCAGGCCCCGGACGCCCCGCCGGCGCAGCGCCGTGGCGAAGAGCTCGCCGAAGAAGCCGTCCCGGCAGGGCGAGGTGGTCGTGACGACCAGCAGGTCGCCGTCCCGGCACTGCTCGACGGCGGCGTGGATCATCAGGTTGTCCCCGGGCCAGCACAGCGCGGTGACGGCGGTGCCCCCGACGCGGACGCCGTCCTGGATCGGCCGGAGGCCGGCGTCGAGCAGGCCGGTGCGCCCGAGAGCTTCGTGCACGGTGGCGACGCCGTAGTCCGCCAGCCGGGTCACCTGGTCGAGGTCGGCGCGCGGCGGATCGGTGACGATGACGGGCTTCATGCTGCCACCGTACGATCCGGTCGACGAAATTGTCAACAATTTTGGCGGCAGAGCAGTCCGGTCAGGAGTGCAGCGGCGAAACCTCGGCGTCGGCCGACTTCAGCGCCTCGATCACGCTGGCCAGGTGGACCCGCGCCGCCTCGGCGGCCTCGGCCGGGCGGTGGGCGCAGATCGCGTCGATGATCGCCAGGTGCTCCGGGAGCGACACCTGCGGCCGGCCCGGGCGCATGGCCAGGCGGAACTGGTGACGGACACTCTGGCCGCGGAGCCGTTCCAGCACCTGGGCCGCCGTCCGCTGGCCGCCGATTTCGCGGATGCGGCCGTGCAGCCGCTGGTTGAGGGCCGAATACCCGACCACGTCACCGCCCGCCACGGCCGCCCGCATCCGCTCGCCCAGCTCGCGCAGCTCGGCCACCTCGGCGTCGGAAATCCGCTCGGCGGCCTTCGCCGCGCACAGCGACTCGAGCATCATGCGCACTTCGGAGATCTCGACGGCTTCCTCCAGCGACACCGCGCGCACCCGGGCGCCGCGGTTCTGCACCCGCTCGACGAGTCCCTCGTTGGTCAGCTCGATCAGCGCGGCCCGGACGGTGGCGCGGCTCGCCGCGAACTGGTCGGACAGGTCGGCCTCGACCAGCCGCTGGTTGGGCACGAACTCGCCGCGGACGATGGCGTCGCGGATGGCCGCCACCACGGAACGCTCCCCCGGCTGCCGGTCCGCAGCACTCTCGGTCATACCCTCGGCTCCGTTTGTTGACAATTTTGTCGAGCACATCGTGTACTCGATCGTAGCTGGCGAGGAGGATTCTGCTATGACCGGAACCATCGCGGTACTCGGACTGGGCGAAGCGGGCAGTGCGCTGGCCCGCGACCTGGTGACGGCCGGGGCCGTGGTGCGCGGCTACGACCCGGCGGTCCCCATCGCGGAGGGGGTCGTCAGCACGAGCTCCGAAGCCGAAGCCGCGCGGGGCGCCGATCTCGTCCTCAGCGTCAACAGCGCGTCGGCCGCGCTGTACGCGCTCGAAGCCGGGCTGGCCGGGCTACCGGACGGCGCGGTCTGGGCCGATCTGAACACCGCCTCCCCCGGCACCAAGCGGCAGCTCGCCGCGCACGCCGCCGGGCGCGGAATTCCCTTCGCCGACGTCGCGATCATGGCGCCCGTCCCCGGCCGGGGGCTACGGGTGCCGATGCTGGCCAGCGGGCCCGCGGCCGACACCGTCGCCGCGTTGCTGAACCCGCTCGGCGCGGCCGTCGGGACCCTGCCCGGAGAGGCCGGGCTCGCCGCCGAACGCAAGCTGCTGCGCAGCGTCTTCTTCAAGGGGATGTCCGCCGCCGTGGTCGAGGCCCTGCGCGCCGCCCGCGCCGCGGGCTGCGAAGACTGGCTGCGCGAGGTCGTCGTCGCCGAGCTCACCGCCGCGGACGCGTCCACTGTGGACCGGCTGGTCGGCGGCTCGTACCGGCACGCCGTCCGCCGCACCGCCGAGATGGCGGCCGCCGCGGAGATGCTGGGCGAGCTCGGCGTCCCGGCCGACGTCGCCGCCGCGGCCCGCGACCAGCTCCGCCGGCTCGCCCAGGATGGCTGACCCCGGTCAGACCCCGGCCCGTTCCACGGCGACGCGTCCGAGCCGCGCCTGCCGGGTCCGCGGCCCGAACACCGCCAGCACCAGCGCGCCCGCCAGCCAGGTCCCCGCGATGAAGAAGAACACGCTCCGGTACCCGCTGCCGTTGTACAGCGCGGCCACGATCAGCGGGCCCGCCGCGTTCGACAGCCGGCCCAAGCCGTACGACACGCCGGTGCCCAGTGACCGGCCCCGGGTGTCGAACAGCTCCGGCGAGTACGCGTACCCCAAGGCCGTGTAGCCGCGCTCGAACATGTTGACCAGGAAGCCGAACACCACGATCAGGACCGGGTCGAACGTCAGCCCGTAGAACAGCCCGCACAGCGCGATCACCGTGCCGAAGGCGACCAGGCACCACTTGCGCTCGAAGCGGTCGGTGACCAGGGCCGCCAGGTACGAGCCCAGCGGCGCGCCGACCGTCGTGAGCGCCACGTAGAACACCGACTTCTCGACGCTGAAGCCCTCCTTCGCCAGCAGCGTCGGCGCCCAGCTGGAATAGCCGAAGAACCCGATCGTCTGCGTCACCCACAGGACCGTGAGCAGCAGCGTCGGCAGCAGGTACTTCTTCTTCAGCAGCAGCCGCAGCGGTGCCTTGGCCACCGGGGCCTCCTCGATCGGCGGCGCCGGCTCCGGCAGCAGGCCCTTCTCCGCCGCGACCTGGGCTTCGATCTCCCGCAGCACCGCGTCGGCCTTCGCGTGCTCGCCGCGGCTTTCGTACCAGCGGGGCGACTCCTGGAGCCGCCGGGTGAACAGCACCAGCAGGACGCCGAGCGCGCCCCACAGGTAGACCAGCCGCCACGCCCAGTCGCCGAGCGGGACGACGACGCTGGCGATCAGGTTCGTCACCGGCGTGCCGCAGATGCCGATCACGATGGCGTAGGCCTGGTACTTGCCGCGGCTGGCCGCCGGGTACAGCTCGTTGACGTAGATGACCGCGACGACCGTCATCGCCGACAGGCCGGCCGAAGTCAGCACGCGGAACACGCCGAGGGACACGATGTCCCAGGAGAACACCGCCGCGAACGAGAAGACGCCGAACCACACGGTCGTCAGCACGAGCGCGTTCTTGCGGCCCCAGCGGTCGGCGATCGTGCTCGCGATGATCGAGCCGAAGAACATGCCGACGAACGACAGCGACGTCACGTACGCGACCTGGTCGACCGTGACGCCCCAGAGCTTGATCAGCTTGGGCGCGGTGGTGGCGAAGCTGTTGATGTCGGCGAACTCGAAGAAGTAGGCGAACGAGACGGCGAACAGGGTGAACTTGTGGAACCGGGAAATCGGCAGGCGGTTCAGCCGGTTCAGTGCGTTGGCGTGCTGCATGGCAGGCCCTTCAAGGGGTTCAGGCGGTTTCGCCGGGCCAGTAGAGGCGCATCGGGTTGTCGACGAGCAGCTTCCGCTGCCGTTCGGGGGTGTCCGCGATCCGCGGCACGTGGTCGACGAGCAGGCCGTCGTCGGGCATGTGGTGCTCGAGGTTGGGGTGCGGCCAGTCGGTCCCCCACAGCACCCGGTCCGGGAACGCCTCGACGACGCGGCGGGCGAACGGCACGACGTCGCTGTAGGCCGGGGGCCCGGTGACCGTCAGCCGCTCAGGGCAGCTCACCTTCACCCAGACGTCGTGGCGGCCGGCGAACTCGAGGAACCGGCCGAACTCCGGGCCGTCCACCGGTTTCGTGACGTCCGGCCGTCCCATGTGGTCGATCACCAGCGGCACGGGCAGCGTGCCGAAGAAGCCTGCCAGCTCGGGCAGGTCGGCGGCCTCGAAGTACAGCACGACGTGCCAGCCGAGCGGGGCGATCTTGCGCGCGATCGCGGCCAGGTCTTCCCGGGGCGAGGCGTCGACCAGCCGCTTGACGAAGTTGAACCGCACGCCCCGGACGCCCGCCGCGTCGAGTTCGCGCAGCTGGGCGTCCCCGATGTCCGGCCGGACGGTGGCGACACCGCGCGCCCGGCCGCCGGCCGCGCGGACGGCGTCGACCATCGCGGCGTTGTCCGCGCCGTGGCAGGTGGCCTGCACGATGACGTTCCGGGAGACGCCGAGGTGGTCGCGCAGGGCGAAGAGCCGGTCCTTGCCCGCGTCGCACGGGGTGTACTTGCGTTCGGGCGCGAAGGGGAACTCCGCCTGCGGGCCGAACACGTGGCAGTGCGCGTCGACCGCGCCGGGCGGCAGCCGGAAGTCCGGTGTGGACGGTGCGGCGCACCAGTCCAGCCAGCCCGGCGTCTTCGGTGCGGTCACCGGCCCTGGCCTTTCAGGAGCGCGTCCAGGCGCGGGTAGACGGCGCGGGCGTTGTGTTCCCGGATCGCCGCCCAGTCCGCTTCGGACAGGTTCGCCGCCTCGGCGTACCGGCGGGTGTCGTCGAAGTGGTGGCCAGTCCGCGGGTCCACGCTGCGGACAGCGCCGATCATCTCCGACGCGAACAGGATGTTGCGCGCCGGGACGACGTCGAAGAGCAGGTCCGAGCCCGGCTGGTGGTAGACGCAGGTGTCGAAGAAGACGTTGCCCAGCACGTGCTCCTCCAGTTCGGGCTTGCCCAGCGCCATCGCCAGCCCGCGGAACCGGCCCCAGTGGTAGGGCACCGCGCCGCCGCCGTGCGGGATGATCAGCCGCAGCGCCGGGAAGTCGGTGAAGAGATCGCCCTGCACGAGCTGCATGAAGGCGGTCGTGTCGGCGTTGAGGTAGTGCGCGCCGGTGGTGTGGAACGCCGGGTTGACGCTGGTGCTGACGTGCACCATCGCCGGGACGTCGTACTCCACCATCTTCTCGTAGATCGGGTACCACGACCGGTCGGTCAGCGGCGGGGCCGTCCAGTGGCCGCCGCTCGGGTCGGGGTTGAGGTTCAGCGCGACGGCGCCGTACTCCTCGACGCAGCGTGTCAGCTCCGGGAGGCAGGTGGCGGGGTCGACGCCCGGGGACTGCGGGAGCATCGCGGCGGGCGCGAACCGCTCCGGGTAGAGCGTGCTGACGCGGTGGCAGAGCTCGTTGCAGATCGCCGCCCACGCCGCCGACGTCTCGAAGCCGCCGACGTGGTGGGCCATGAAGGAGGCGCGGGGCGAGAAGATCGTCAGGTCGATGCCACGGTCGTCCATCAGCCGCAGCTGGTTCGGTTCGACGCTCTCGCGCAGTTCGTCGTCGCTGATCCGCAGGTCGGCGCGGGCAGGTGCGGCACCGGAGCCGGTCAGCGCGGCGACCTGCCGGTCGCGCCACGCCGCGAGGGCGGGCGGCGCGGTCGTGTAGTGGCCGTGGCAGTCGATGATCAAGGTGCTTCCTCGTCGCTTCGGGTTCCGATGGTCGCACAGTAATCGTCGATGACATTGTTAACAATATCTACGACGAAGTTTGTCATGGGTGCGCGTCCCTCCGCACCTAGACTCTGCGCATGGGTGCCCGTTCCCGACGAAGCGCCGGCAACCTGCCCGCCGAGCTGACCAGCTTCGTCGGCAGGCGGCAGGAAACCGCGGAAGCGAAACGCCTGCTGGCGGCGGCCCGGCTGGTCACGCTGACCGGCGCCGCCGGGGTCGGCAAGACGCGGCTGGCGCTGCGGGTCGCCGCCGACGTGCGCCGGGCCTTCCCGGACGGCTTGTGGCTGGTCGAGCTCGCCGACCTGGGTGATCCGCACCTGGTGCCGAACACCGTGGCGACCGCGTTCGGCCTGCGGGGCACCAGCGACCAGGCGGCCGGGCTCGCCGAGTACCTCGAAGACAAGCAGCTGCTGCTGGTGCTGGACAACTGCGAGCACGTCGGGGACGAGTGCGCGATGCTGGCCGCGAAGCTGCTCGCGGCCTCCGGCGGGCTCCGGGTGCTGGCCACCAGCCGGCACACGCTGCACGTCGAGGGCGAGCACATCCTGCACGTCCCGCCGCTGCCCGTCCCGCCGGCGGACGACACCGCCGCCGGCCCGGCCGAGGCGGTGACGCTGTTCACCGAACGCGCGGCCGCCGTCGCCCCCGGCTTCGAGCTCACCCCCGGCAACCGCGCGGCGGTGCACCGGATCTGCCGGCGGCTGGAGGGCATCCCGCTGGCCATCGAGCTCGCCGCGGTCCGCGTCCGGGTGCTGTCGGCCGACCAGATCCTCGACCGGCTCGACGACCGGCTCGGCCTGCTCACCGAACGGCCGCTCGCCGCGCAGCCCCGCCGCCGGACCCTCGAGGCGGCGGTCGGCTGGAGCTTCGAGCTGTGCACCCCCGCGGAACAGCGGCTGTGGGCGCAGGCGTCGGTGTTCCCCGGCGGGTTCGACCTCGACGCCGCCGAGCACGTCTGCGCGCCCGGGGACGCCCCCAGCACGCTGGACGTCGTCACGGGCCTGGTCGACAAGTCCGTCCTCAGCCGCCAGAACGGCACCTTCGGGCGGCACGCCTGGTACCGCATGCTGGAGACCGTCCGCGAATACGGCGGCGGCAAGCTGACCGGCGACGAAGCCGCCGTGCGGGCCCGGCAGACCGCGTACTACGCGGAGCTCGCGCGGCGCTACCGGGCCGAGGGGTTCGGCCCGCGGCAGTCGGAGTGGCTCGGCCGGCTCCGGCGCGAGCACGCCAACCTCCGCGCGGTGCTGGAGCACTGCCTGTCCGGCCCCGGGCAGGCGGGCCAGGCACTCGACATCGCGGCTTCGCTGTGGAACTTCTGGTACGGCGGCGGTCTGGTGCCGGAGGGCTGCGGTTACCTGCGGCGCGGTCTCGAGCTGTGCCGCGAGCGCACGGTGGTCCGGGCCCGGGGGTTGTACGCGATGGCGTTCCTCGCGATCCAGACCGGCGCGCCGCACGCGGACCTGCTGGCGGAACTGGCCGAGCTCGCCGAAGAGCTCGACGACGCACGGCTGCGGGCCGGCCACGCCGAGTGCGCCGGCATGGCGACGTTCTTCGCCGGCGACCTGGCGGGCGGTGCCGTCCTGCTGGAGCGGGCGCTGGCCGGGTACCGCACGGCCGGGGACGCGCTGCTGGTGTTCGACACGCTGATCCTGCTCGCCGCCGTGCGCTTCTTCCTCGGCGATCCGCGCGGGGCGGCCGCCGCGGAGGAGGCGCTGGCCCTCACCGAGCAGCACCAGGCGCGCTGGTCCCGTGGTTACGCGCTGTGGGCGGTCGCGGTCCACCGCTGGCGGGCGGGCGAGCCCGGGAAAGCCGCGGACCTGCTGCGCGAGGCCATCGCCCTGCGGCTGACCGACCGCACGCTGCTCGCGTTCCTCGTCGAGGCGCTCGCCTGGTGCCATTCCGCCGAAGGCGCGCACGACCGGGTGGCGCGGCTGCTCGGGGGCGCCGCCGCGGTCTGGCGGCTCAGCGGCGCCCGCGTCGGCGAAATGAGTCCCTACCAGGGCGTCGACGAGCAGTGCGCGGCGCCGGCCCGCACGGCGCTCGGCGACGAAGCGTTCGACGCGGCCTTCGCCGAGGCGGCCGGTTCCGGCCTCGACGACGTCATCCGCGACGCGCTGGGCGAGCGGCCCGCCCCCGGAACGGCGGGCAAGGCGGCCGAGCCCGGCGGGCTCACCCGGCGGCAGCGGGAGATCGCCGAGCTGGTGGCGCGCGGGATGACGAACAAGGAGATCGCGGCGGCCCTCGTCCTCAGCGGACGGACCGTGGAGGGGCACGTCGAGAACATCCTGGTCAAGCTCGGGCTCACCTCCCGCACCCAGGTGGCCTCGTGGCTCGCCGGGCAACCCGGGTGGCGATCCGGGTAGTTTCCCCGGTCCCCTCCGGTCCTGTTCGGACGATCCTCTTCCCCGCGACCGCTCACAGTGGGAGGAGGACGAGTGTCCATCGACTCGGCGCCGCAGACGTGCCCCCGGTGCCGTCGCCCGACGGTCCTCGTCTCCCACGCCTGGGGACGCCAGTGGGTCCACGTCGGCACCTGGCGTCCGCAGTGCGGTGCCCCGTCCTGGGCGCTCCGCCCGGGGGACGACCGGGCCACGCCCGTTCCGGTGGGGCCGGTCCAACAGCCGGGCCGGCGGCCGCCACCTCGCGTGGCCCGGTAGACGTGGTGGGACCGGGCGGTTCCCTCCCCCCAAGACCGCCCGGTCCTCCGTGGGGGGGGCGGGGTGTGTGGGGGGGGGGGGGGGGGGCCCCGCCCCCCCCCCCCCCCCCCCCCCCACCACGCTCGCCCGCTTTTCCATCAATCCGGATTGATGTATTCTCGGGCCTCCGGCAGCACAAGGAGGTCCGGCCGTGAACGAGGAGCACGCCAGCGTCCGGTACGTCGTCGACGACGTCCCGGCGGCCATCGGCTTCTACACCACCCACCTGGGGTTCACGGTGCGCACGAGCCCCGGCCCCGCGTTCGCCGACGTCGTCCGCGGCCCGCTGCGGCTGCTGCTGTCCGGGCCCGCGAGTTCCGGTGCCCGCGCCACCCCCGCGGACTTCGCCGCCGCCGGGCGCAACCGCATCCACCTGGTGGTGGCCGACCTCGATGCCGAGGTGGCGCGGCTGACCGCCGCCGGCGTGCCCTTCCGCACCGACGTGGTGTCCGGCCCCGGCGGACGGCAGATCCTCCTGGCCGACCCGGCGGGAAACCTCGTGGAGCTGTTCCAGCCCGCGCACTAGGCTGCGGCCGTGCCGGAAACGCGCCTCGACCTCGCCCGCATCCAGGCGGCCCGCCAGGTGATCGATCCGGTCTTCCGCGACACGCCCCTGTACCGCTGCGAAGCACTGGATCCCGTGCTCGGGTGTTCGGTGCGCATCAAGCTGGAGACGGCGAACCCGGTGCGCAGCTTCAAGGGGCGCGGCACCGAAGTGGTCGCGGACGGGCTCGTCCGGAACGGACCGCGGGCGGCCGTGTGCGCCAGCGCGGGCAACCTCGGGCAGGCCCTCGCGTGGTCCGGGCGCGGCCGGGGACTCGACGTCACCGTCGTCGCTTCCCGGCACGCGACGGCGGCCAAGCTCGACCGCGTCCGCGCGCTGGGCGCCCGGCTGGAACTGGTGGACGGCGACCACGAGCTGGCCCGCGAGCGCGCCGCGGCCATCGCCCGCCACGACGGCATCCGGCTGGTCGAAGACAGCCTGGACCTCGAGACCTGCGAGGGCGCGGCGACCATCGGCCTGGAGCTGGTGGCGGCCGTGCCGTCGTTCGACGTCGTCCTGATCGCCCTCGGCGGTGGGGCGCTGGCCACCGGGGTGGGGCACGTGGTGCGCTCCCTGGCCCCCGGCGCCGAGGTGATCTGCGTCCAGCCGGCGGGTGCCCCGGCGATGACCCGCTCCTGGCACGCGCGGCGCGTCGTCACGACCGGCCCGACGAACACCATCGCCGACGGCGTCGCCGGGCGGCGGCCCATCCCGGAGGTCCTGGCCGACCTCCTCGTCGTCGCGGACGACGCCGTCCTGGTCGAGGAGGCGTCGATCATCGCCGGGATGCGGCTGCTGCTCGACCACGCCGGGCTGGTGGCCGAACCGTCGGCCGCGCTGGGCATCGCGGCGATCCTGGCTGACCGCGACCGCTTCGCCGGCCGGCAGGTGGTGACCATCGTGTGCGGCGGCAACGTCGACCCGCACGCCTACCGCGGCTGGGTCGGACCGGCCTGATTCACACCGCGGCGGGCTTCGGCTCCGCGCCCGCCGGGGCGAATTCGTTCAGCGGTGCGCCCGGCGGTCAAGCGGCCCCCATTCCCGGGACTCCTGTTCGTCCACCAGCCGCCGGGCTTCCCGCAGCACCTCGTCCGCCACCCACGCCAGCGGCTCCACGTCGACGACCAGCGGCTCGTTGTCCGGGCCGCGGGCGATCTCGCGGCCGCGCAGGACCCACGGCCGCACCCCCGGGCCGCGCAGGTCGCGCAGGTGCTCGTAGTCGTACAGGCGGCGCGCCAGCCACAGCCGGACCGACCGGTCGCCCCACCAGGGCTCGCGGCGCAGCGAGTTCGCCGAGAGGCCGGGCAGCGCGATCCCCGTCAGCCCGTCACGGCTCGACGCGCTGTCGGCCAGGTCGGTCTCCGGGCCGCGGGACCAGCGGACATACAGGTCGCCTTCGGCTCCGAAGAGCCGGGCCAGCTCGGCCAGATCCTTCACCGTGGGCAGCATGATCACGCAGTACCCGGGCGTCCGGCGGCTAACCCAGGCGGTCAGGACCTGCGATCGGCATGACAACCGCCGATAGCGGGTACAGCGCCTGCGTGGGCGATCACGAGAGGAGGCGTGGCGCGCACCGAAGCGGCACCGCACGCCAAAGGGAGTACTCATGAGCCAGACAGTCGGTGACTACCTGCTCCAGCGCCTGCGCGAGTGGGGCGTGGACCAGGTCTTCGCCTATCCGGGCGACGGGATCAACGGGCTCGTCACCGCGTTCGGCAAGGCGGACAACCAGCCCCGCTTCGTGCAGGCCCGGCACGAGGAGATGGCCGCGTTCGCGGCCGTCGGCTACGCGAAGTTCAGCGGCAAGGTCGGCGTCTGCATGGCGACGTCCGGCCCGGGCGCGATCCACCTGCTCAACGGGCTCTACGACGCCAAGCTGGACCACGTCCCGGTGGTCGCGATCGTCGGCCAGACCGCGCGCAGCGCGATGGGCGGCAGCTACCAGCAGGAAGTCGACCTCCAGGCGCTCTACAAGGACGTCGCGAGCGAATACCTCGTCGAGGTCAACGTCGCCGAGCAGCTGCCGAACGCGCTCGACCGGGCGATCCGGACGGCCGAGTCGTCCCGCTGCCCGACCGCCCTGATCATCCCCGCGGACCTGCAGGAGGAGGCGTACTCGCCGCCGCAGCACGCGTTCAAGCAGGTGCCCTCCAGCCCGCCGAGCACGGCGTGGTCCCGGCCGGTCCCGGCCGAGGCGGACCTCGACGCGGCGGCCGAGGTGCTCAACGCCGGCGAGAAGGTCGCCATCCTGGTCGGCCAGGGCGCGCGCGGCGCGGCCGAGGAGGTCCGCCAGGTCGCCGAGGTCACCGGCGCCGGCGTCGCGAAGGCGTTGCTGGGCAAGGACGTCCTGCCCGACGACCTGCCGTGGGTGACCGGCTCGATCGGGTTGCTCGGCACCCGGCCGAGCTACGAGTTGATGCGCGACTGCGACACGCTGCTGATCGTCGGCTCGAACTTCCCGTACAGCCAGTTCCTGCCGGACTTCGGGCAGGCACGCGCGGTGCAGATCGACCTGGACGGCCGGTTCATCGGGATGCGCTACCCGACCGAGGTCAACCTGGTCGGCGACAGCGCGGCCACGCTGCGGGCGCTGCTGCCGAAGCTGGCGAGCAAGCCGGACTCCTCGTGGCGCGAGACGATCGAGAAGAACGTCGCCTCCTGGTGGGAGACCGTCGAGAAGGAAGCGGCGGTGGCCGCCGAGCCGGTCAACCCGATGGCCATCGTGTCCGAGCTGTCGAAGCGGATCCCGGAGGACGCCATCGTCACCGCGGACTCCGGCTCGTCGACCAACTGGTACGCCCGCAACCTGCGCATCCGCGGTGACATCCGCGGGTCGCTGTCGGGCACCCTGGCCACGATGGGTCCCGGTGTGCCGTACGCGATCGGCGCCAAGTTCGCCCACCCGGACCGGCCGGTGATCGCCCTCGTCGGCGACGGCGCCATGCAGATGAACGGCCTCGCCGAGCTGATCACGATCGCGCGCTACCAGCACCTCTGGAGCGACCCGCGCTGCGTGATCTGCGTGTTCCACAACAACGACCTCAACCAGGTCACCTGGGAGCTGCGCGCGATGGGCGGCGCGCCGAAGTTCGAGGAGTCCCAGACCCTGCCGGACGTCGACTACGCCGGGTTCGCGCTGTCGCTCGGGCTGGCCGCCGTCACGGTCGACAAGCCGGACCAGCTGGCCACGGCGTGGGAGACGGTGCTCTCGGCGGGCAAGCCGGCGGTGCTGGACGTCCGCTGCGACCCCGACGTGCCGCCGATCCCGCCGCACGCCACCTTCGAGCAGGTGAAGTCGGCGACCGAGGCCGTCCTCAAGGGCGACCCGGACGCGTTCCACGTCGTCGCGCAGGGCGTCAAGACGAAGCTGCAGGAGTTCCTGCCGGGCGGGAAGAGCCGCACCCCGTGAGCACCGCCGAGGTCGTCGTCGTGACCGGGGCCAGCGGCGGCATCGGCCGCGCCGTCGCGCGGGCGTTCGGCGCCCGGCAGGCCCGGGTCGCCCTGCTGGCCCGCGGAAAGCGGGGACTCGAAGCGGCCGCGGAAGACGTCACCCGCGCCGGCGGGACGGCGCTCGCCCTCCCCACCGACGTCGCCGACTTCGACCAGGTCGACGCCGCCGCGTCCCGGGCCGAGCAGGAGCTCGGCCCGATCGACGTGTGGGTGAACGTGGCGTTCACCTCGGTGTTCGCGCCGTTCGACGAGATCGGGCCGGACGAGTTCCGGCGCGTCACCGAAGTGAGCTACCTCGGGTACGTCCACGGCACGATGGCCGCCCTGAGCCGGATGAAGCCCCGCGACCGCGGCACGATCGTGCAGGTCGGCTCGGCGCTGGCGTACCGCGGAATCCCGTTGCAGAGCGCGTATTGCGGCGCGAAGCACGCGATCCAGGGGTTCACCGAGGCCCTGCGCTGCGAGCTGCTGCACGACGGCAGCCACGTCCGCACCACGATGGTGCAGCTGCCCGCGGTCAACACGCCGCAGTTTTCGTGGGTCCGCTCCAAGCTGCCGCACCAGGCCCAGCCGGTGCCGCCGATCTACCAGCCGGAGGTCGCGGCCCGGGCGGTGGTGCACGCGGCCGGCCACCCGCGCCGGCGCGAGTACTGGGTGGGTGGGAGCACGGTGGGGACGTTGCTCGCGAACGCCGTCGCCCCGGGTGTGCTCGACCGGTACCTCGCGCGGACGGGGTACCGCTCCCAGCAGACGGGTGCGGAGAAGCCGGCCGGGCAGCCGGAGAACCTGTGGGCTCCGGCGGACCGCGGGCGGGATTTCGGTGCGCACGGCCAGTTCGACGGGCAGGCGACGCCGCGGAGCGTGCAGCTGTGGGCGAGCCGGCACCACGGTGTCGTCGCCGCGGCGGGAGGCGCGTTGGCCGCGACGGCGCTGGCGGTGTGGCGGCGGGCGCGGTCGTGACCGGGCTCAGGCCGGCCGGAAGCCCGACGGCGATCCGGCCGGTGCCGCCGGGCATCGGCCGAAAGGACGAGGCCGCCGCGCGCGAACCGCCCCTTCGGCCGAGGTGACCGGGCCCTTCCCTCCCCTAGCTTGATCGGCAGGCGGGGAGGAGGGGCCATGAAGTTCACCGCCAAGCGAGTCGTCGTCGCCGCGGCCGCGGCCGGGGTCGCCGTGGTCGGTGCCGGGGCCACCGTGATCGCCACAGCCGCCGATCCCGTCTCGCCCGAGGTCGCCGGCGCGACACCCGCCGACGCCGGGCACGAGACCGAAGGCAAGTACACCACCGGGAACTACGTGCTCAACGTCCACGAACTCGACGACGACGGCGAAGGCGTCAGCACCGCCATCGGACCGCACACCACGTACTACTCGAAGACCCTGCACGGCAGCGGGAACCGGCAGCACACGGTCGTCAAGTTCTCCGCCGGCTCGGACGCCGACGGGCCGATCTTCTTCAGCTATCCCGTTCCCGCGCCCGGCCGGGTCGTCGGCTGCGTGGCCTCCGGGACCGAAGCCGCGCCGCAGGTGCGGTGCGAGACCACGCCGCCCGCGAGGTGATCAGCGCGACGTGAGGGTCACACCCCGAGCGCACTGACCAGCAAGGCGGCCACCGCGGCACGGTGCCCCGGGCTGTCCGCCCACCGCAGCCGCCGGCCGGCCTCGACCACCACGCCGAAGCCCGCGTGCACCAGGACCCGGGCGCCACGGGTGTCGAGGTCCGGCCGGGCCTGCCGCAGGTGCTGCTCCCACACCGCGATGTGCTCGCGCTGCGCCGCCACCAGCGGGCGGCGCAGCGCCTCCGGCAAGCCGGCGATTTCCGCGTTGGCCACGCTGTTGAGGGCACTGTGCTCGAAGCTGTACGCCACGTACGTCGCCGTCAGGGCGCTCAGCGCGTCGTGCGGGCCGGTCCTGCCGCGCAGGTTGTGGTCGACCGCCTGGGCCAGCAGCCCCGCCGCCTGCAGGCACGCCGCGGCCAGGATGTCGGCCTTGCCCGGGAAGTAGCGGTAGAGCGCGGACGGCACCAGCCCCACCGCCTCGGCGATCCGGCCGTTCGTGACCGTGGCGAAGCCGTCCCGTTCGAACAGCGGGACGGCCGCCGCGAGGATCTCCGAACGCCGGGTCCGCGGCACCGGCGGGGCGGGGATCTCGGCGAAGACCGGCCCGGCCGCGGCGGGGTCCGTGGCGGCGACGCGCAGGGCGGCCGTCCGCAGCAGGTCCTCGACCCGGCGCTGGGCGATCGCGTTGTGGTGCGTGGTGACCGACCCGATGGCGCCCAGGGCCGCCACGGCCCGCAGGTGCTCGTCGGGCCCCGGGTGCTCGCGCCGGACCGCGTCCGCCACGCGGTCGACGACGTGCGCGAACTTGCCCGCCAGCAGCCGGCGGTCCTCGCGCTCGAGGTAACGGGCCTCCCAGCGGTACACGCCACCGGTCTCCCGGTGGGCGACGGTCACCCGGGTGACGGCGGCGAAGATCGCGTCGAGGGACGCGGCCGGGGGCACCTCGGCGAGCGCGGCGACGAGCCGGTCCGCCATGACGTTCGCGCACTCGGCGAACAACGCGTACTTGTTCGGGAAGTGCCGGTACAGCGCGGCCGCGGTGATGCCCACGCGCGCCGCGATCTCCTCCATCGACGCCGCGTGGTAGCCGCGCTCGCTGAACACCGCGGCGCCCGCCTCGACGATGAGCTGCCTGCGGTTGCGCGGCCGGACGGCCGCGGCCGGCTCGGCGGTCACCGCGGCGGCCGGAGCGGGGTGCGACGGGCCATGCGTGCCAGTCAACCACAGGACCGCCGGGTCTTGCCCACCCGCGAGTCACCTTCTATGTTAATGAGGAATCTCCTCGCGAAGCGCCTATTACCTATCAAGGAAGCTAGGTAAGTAAATGAGCAATCTCAGCAGGAGGAACGCGCTCTCGCTCGGCGTCGCGCTGGGCTTGGCCGGTGCGGCGAGCGTCGTCCCGGCCTGGGCGCCGACGGCGACGGCCGCGGGCGCCGACCCGTGGTGGGTGTGGGACGACGAAGTCGACGCCCTGATGGCGGGAATCGTCGACGGCGGCCGGGTCCCCGCGGTCAACACCGCGCTGCGGTCGTGGGTGGACAACGCCGACCCGCTGCCGTCCGGCCTGCCCGCCGACCTCGCCTCCTGGCTCCAGCGGGTCAACCGGCTGCCCTCCTGGGCCGACCCCGCCAAGCTGCGCCGCGCCGCCGACTTCAACCGGCGCAAGGACACCTACCTCTTCATGCTCTACGGCCTCGGCAGCGGCATCATGAGCACGGTCATCCCGCGGGAGGCCCGGTCGGTCTACTGGTCGGCGGGCGGGGCCGACATGCAGGACCGCGCGGCCAAGACGTTCACCTTCGGCTACGACCTGGGCGACCTGAACGCGTTCCAGCCGAGCGGCCAGTTCGTCGTCACGGCCAACAAGACGCGCCTGGTGCACGCGGCGGTGCGGCACCTGCTGCCGCAGTCACCGCGCTGGCGGGCGGTCGCCGACGAGCGGATCCCGATCAGCAACGGCGACATCCTGGTCACCTTCCACAGCCTCGGCACCTTCGTGCACCGGAAGCTCAAGGAGTGGCGCGTCCCGATGCCGCCCGCCGACGAGGCCGCCTTCCTGCACCAGTGGCAGGTCGCCATGCACCTGCTCGGCGTCCGGGACGAGTTCATCCCGCAGACGTGGGCCGCGGCGGACGCCCAGTCGGCCCAGGTGCTCACGCCGTTGCTCGCCCCGACGCCCGAAGGCAAGGAGCTCGCCGCGGACCTGCTCGGGCTGACCGCGCAGATCGACCTGGGCGTCACCCGCGGTTTCCTCGACGAGTTCGTGCGGTACGTGCTCAGCAACGAGGTCGGCGACTGGCTGGGCCTGCCGCGCGACTACGCGGCGGCCGCGCTGATCCGCACCGGGTGGCCCGCGTACATCGCCTTCCGGGAAGGCCTGCTGCCCATCGCCCCGGCCGGCTTCTACCTCTTCGACCAGTTCGTCCGCGCGCTCGCCATGCTGTTCCTCAACAAGGGAACGTCCTCGACGAGCACGCCCATCACGATCCCGACCGGCAACCGGCCCGGCGCCTGAGGAGCGCCGGACCGGCGGAGCGTCAGGCCGGGCCCCGGCCCCACAGCCGCCAGGTCTGGTTGAGCGGGCTGTTCTGGGTGACCGGCCGGCACGTCCACTGGATCACCGCGGCGCGGGCGGCGGTGGAAACGCCGTTGACGTCGACGCACTTGCCGCTGTGCCGGGCGACGAGCTGGTAGTCGTGCGAATCGTTGCCGCCGTAGGTCACCCGGCGCGGCGAGAACTGCTGGCTCGTGGCACCGTCGGCGCAGGTCCGCTGCTGGACGGCGGCGCCGTCGGCGGCCGAGGCGCCGGCCACCTCGAGGCACTTGCCGCTCTGCTGGTTGACGACGGTGTAGGCGCCGGCGACGCCGGGCACCGGCCGGAAGTCCCACAGCTGCTGCGCGCCGCCCTCGCAGACGTCCTGCTGCTGACGGTTGCCGTCCGCGGTGCCGCCGTCGGTGTTGTCCAGGCACTGCTGGGAATGCTGGGCGACGGCGACGGACTGGAAACCCTGGTCCGACGGCGGCAGCAGGGTGATGCCGAAGGCGTCGTCGATGGCCGTGTGCGGGAGGTTGACGGTGAGGGCGTTGCCGGAGACGGCCACCACCGAGTCCCGGATGGTCACCGGGCTCTGGACCGCGGCCCCGCCGTTGAACGGGAACTGCTGGACGACGACCCGCACCTGATTGTTCTGGACGACGCCGGCGGTGGTGTCCAGGCGCTGCAGGGCAACCGCGACGTTCCCGGTCGTGCCACCGCCGCCGACCAGGACCTTCGCCACCCCGGCCGCCTTCGTGGCGAACGGGTCGTAGGCCGGGCTCGGCTTCGAGGCCACGATCTGGCCGGTCTGCGAGCCGTAGAAGCGGTAGGCCCACCACTCGCCCTTGGGCAGGTACCGGCCCGCGGAGTTGCGGACGAGCAGGTTCGCGAGGTCGTTGTGCAGGTTCCCGCCACTGGCCCAGTTGGCACGCAGGCCGTCGGCACCGGCGCGCTCGAGGCGGGCGATGTACCAGGCGCCGTCACCGGGGTTCTGCTCGTTCGTCGCCCCGTATTCGTTGATCTGGTACGGCCGCGGGTGCGGGATGCCGCGCGAGCCGAGCGAGGCGTCGGCGGCGGCGACGTTCGCCACCGGATCGCCCGGCAGGGAGTGCCAGCTGACGATGTCGGGAACGGTGTTCGAGCCGCGCACGAAGTCGAGGTACTGCGTCCACCAGCTCGCCGAGGTCGCCGGAACCCCGGCGAGGCTGGGGCCGACGATCGGCTGCGCCGGGAAGGCCGCCCGGATGCGCTGGTAGGCGCGCTGCCACATGGCGAAGTACTGGCTCTGCGGCCGGTTCCAGAACAGCGTGATGTTGGGCTCGTTCCAGATGTCCCACTCCACCGGGGCGCCCGTCGCCCGCACGTCGTTGATCAGGCGGGTGAGGAAGGCGTCGTAGTCGGACCAGTCGCCGTTGTCGCCGGGGAAGCGGGAGATCGGGTAGCCGTCCGCGCCCCAGAGGTCGTGGACGAGCAGGACGAACTGGCCGCCGAGCGCGCGGGTGCGCAGGAGCTGGGCGCGGGTGGCGTTCCACCGCCGGTCGTACTTGCCCGAAACCCAGCCGCCCGGGCTGTCCAGTTGCGCGCCGCCGGCCCGCATCGCCTGGAAACCGACGTCCCGGAAGAAGTGGTCGGGCGGGTTCGCGGCGTTCTCGGTCATGCCGTAGATCCACCCGGAAGCCCGGTGGGTGGGCGCGCCACCGGCAACGGAGAAGTCGACGGAGATCGACTCGTCCGCGGCCCGGGCCGGCACGGAGAGGGCGACGGCGGAGGCACCGGTCAGCGCACCGGTGATCAGAAGGGCGGCCAGGCCACGGCGGACGCGGGGCCGCTGACGCGAGGTGTCCACGAACAGCTCCTTTGGCGGTGGACGTGCGGAGGTCGATCACCGTCATCGAACCGGTTCGACCACCAAGGAACGTACGCCGCAGGGTATTCACCGACAATCGGCCAAATGGAGGCGAACCGGTTCGGCGGGGTGGGCTTGGTCGAGGACGGCCTCGGCGGGAGGGTGGACGCCGCTGCGGGAGCCGGGCCGGCGGGTGGGCGCGGGCCGGGGTGGCGGGAGCGGGTGGCGGATGGCGGGCTCGGCCGGGGTGGTGGGCTCGGCCGGGGTGGTGGGCCCGGGCAGCGGGCTGTCAGCGGGCGTACGGGTGACGCAGGCCCGGCCGGCTGGAGCAGCCACCCCGCCGTCCAGCGCAGCCCCGCCGGCGAGCCCGCACCCCGACCCGACGCCCGCCGGCGCGCAGCAGAAAGGGGGCTTCCTCCCGTCCCCGCGAGGAAAGCCCCCTCCCCACCCCTCCCCGGCTCAGCGGTAGCCGGCCGCCACCACGTTCGCCTGCACCGCGTTGTCCGTCGCGTCCGACGGGTAGCCCGCCACCATCGCCCCCTCGTAGAACGTTCCCGCGCTCAGGTTGGCGCCGCCGCCCGGCTTGCAGCAGTCGCCGCCGCTGCCGAGCACTATCGCTCCCTGCTTCTTCATCGGGCTGTAGCCGGTCGGGAGGCTTCCGTCCCACATCGTGATCAGGCTGCCCGCCTGGGCGTTGCTGCCCTTCAGCGCGAACCGGGACGTGCCGTTGTTCTTCAGCATCGCCGTGACGAACTTGCTCGGGAGCGCGCGCTGGTTCGGGTTCCACTGCTGGCTTCCGCCCGGGTACAGCCCCCACTCGAGGTCGGCCTGCACCCACGGACCCGTTCCCTGGCAGCCGCCGAACCAGCACTGCGTGCCGAAGTTGATCGCGTCCATCGCGCCTGCCGCGTCGGCCTTCCTGGTCGTCTCGCTGTTGCCGTAGTCGAAGCAGCAGCCGCTGTTGACGTGCGTTCCGCTCGTCACCATGTACATCCCCTCCGGCGCGCTGCCGGTCGGCACGCCCGTCAGGTGCCCGTCGCGCCAATAGCTGTTGCCCGGGTTGATGTACAGCGAGTACGCCTTCGCGCCGCCGACGGTCAGCGACTCCGACGTCGCCTTCGCCGGGCTGCTCTGGCTGGAGCCCGGGACCACGCTCGAGCCCTGGTACCACAGGTCGTTCCCGCGCCCGGACTGGTCGTACACCACCGTGATGACACACGACGTCCCGGCGCAGAAGGAATCCTGGACACTCGCGTCCGCGGTGCCGCCCGCGGCCCGGACGCCGATGTTCCGGCTCGTGTTGTCCGACGAACGCCTTACCTGGTAAAGGCTTCCGGCGTAGCTGCCGTAGAGCGCCCGGACCGTGCTGTGCGCCGCGACGCACGGCGTGCCGCCCGACGCGTAGATGTCGCACGGGGCCGTCCCGCCCGGGTCCGGCGGTGTCGTCCCGGTGCTCCACCGCTGGTTGCCCTGGCCGTGGCAGGTCCACAGGACGACCGCCGTGCCGTTGGCCGTGCCGGCACCCGTCACGTCCAGGCACAGTCCGGATTGGCCGCCGCTGATCGTCCCGTCGGCGTTCTGCCGCCACTGCTGGTTCGCGCCGCCGTGGCACGACCAGCTGATCACCGCCGTCCCGGCCGACGTCTGGCCGCCGTAGGCGTCCACGCACCGGGTGCCGTTCAGCGTCCGCAGCTCCCCCGCAGCGGTGAACTCGTACGCCTGCCCGGCCTGGCCGGAGCAGTCCCGGATCTCCAGCGCGCCGGTACCGTCCCGGACGGTCAGGCACCGCCCGGACGCCTCGCCCACCAGGGGCGCGGCGGCCGCCGCGGCCGGGGCCGTCCCGGCCAGCGTCGTCAGCAGCATCGCGGCCACCACCACGAACACGCGCACGATTCCTCCTCTGTGGACAGTCACGCCGACTTGCGCGGCACCAGCTCCGTGTCGAGCACCGTGCTCCGGCGCGGGGCCGCGCCGTCGATCATCGCCAGCAGCTCGGCCGTCATCCGGGCACCCATCTCCTCGACCGGCTGGCGCACGGTGGTGAGCGGCGGGTCCGTCCAGCAGCCGATCGGCAGGTCGTCGAACCCGACGACGGCGACGTCCTCGGGCACCCGCCGCCCCGCGCGGCGCAGCGCGCGCAACGCCCCGACGGCCATCATGTCGGACGCGGCGAAGATCCCGTCGATGTCGGGACGGCGGCTCAGCAGCCGGGACGTCGCGTACTCGCCGGACGCCTGCCCGAAGTCCCCGCACACGACGAGGCTCTCGTCGTACCGGCCGGTCCGCGCCATCGCCTGCCGGTACCCGAGCAGCCGGTCCACGCCGGCGGTCATGTCCTGCGGCCCGGCGACGGTCGCGACGGTGAGGCGGCCGCCGTCGAGCAGCCGCTGGGTCGCCAGCCGCGCTCCGCCCTCGTTGTCCGCGTCGACGTACGGCAGCCGGCCCGTCCGCCCCGGCTGGACCGGCCGCCCGCCGAACACCACCGGGATGCCGAGCCAGTCGAGGTCGAGCGGGCGGCGGCCGTGCATGCCGACGACCAGCGCGCCGTCGACGTGCCCGCCGTCGAGGTACCGGACCACCGGCGACTGGTAGTCGTCGGTGGCCGGCACGGTGAGCAGCACGAGCTGCACCCCCACCGCGGTCAGTTCCCGGCCGACCCCCGCGGCGATCCGCGGGAAGTACGGGTCGGTGAACAACCGCGGCACTTCCTCGCAGACCACCAGCGCGATCGAGCCCGTGTGCCGCGCGCTGGGCGCCCGCGCCGCCCGCTGGCGGGCGTACCCGAGCGCCAGCATCGCGGACTCCACCTGCTTGCGGCGTTCCGGGCTCACCCGCGGGAACCCGTTCAGGACGCGGGAAGCCGTCGCGATCGACACCCCGGCCGCGCGGGCGACGTCGGCCAGGGTGGGACGGAAGTCCCGCGAATCGGCGACGGACACCGGTTCAGACACGCTGGAGCGCGAAACGCTGGTTGGCGTTCCCGGTGAACGTCCACTGGGAAATCCGCGCGCCGTCGGCGGTCGAGACGCCCCACACGTCCAGCGCCAGGCCGCTCATCCGGTTGACCAGGCTCACCGAGCCGCCCTGGTCGACCACCCGCCACTGCTGGGCTTGGGCGTTGGTGTCGGCCTGCTGGCTGATGTCGGCGCCGCTGTTCGCGTTGGCCGCCTGGAGCACCAGCCCGCTGTGGCGCGCCCGGACCCGGTAGTAGCCGTCACCGGAGTCGACGAAGTCGAACTGCTGGCTGAGCCCGCCGTTGGCCGGCTCCTGCTGGATGAGCGCGCCGGCCGCCGTCGAGGCGCCGGTGATCCCGACGGCCTTGTTGCTGTGCTGGGCCGTCAGCCGGTAGTTCACGCCGACCTGCACCGGCGGCGTCGAGGGCGTGGACCCGAACTGCGTGATGAACTTCCACACCTCACCCGAGGTCCAGGTCTGCCAGCCGCTGCCGCCGCCGTCCTTCGGACCCGGGTCGTGCCCGCCGTCGAAGGCGGCCCAGACGACCGGGTACCCGGCCCGGCACCCGGAATACGCGGTGACGATGTGGGTCCGGCTGCCGGCGGCGGGCTCCGGCGGGTTCTGCGGGGTGCAGCCGTTGTTCCGGACGAACTGGTCGCGCAGCGAGCGCCCCAGCGAGATGGGGAGGACGTTGTCGCCGAGGCCGTGCATGCCGATGTAGGCGACGGGCTGGGTGCCGCCGTTGCACCCGCTGAGGTTCGCCCCGGAGTAGACGGCGACCGCGCGGAACACCGTGGGCCGGGCGCAGGCGAGGGCGTAGCTCATGCCGCCGCCGTAGCTGAAGCCGCCGGCGAACACCTGGGTCGTCTCGACGCACAGCGCGGCCTGGACCTGGCGCAGCAGGTCGTCGATGAACGTGACGTCCTGGCCGCCGGGGTTGGCCCAGCCGTTGCCGTTGCCCTGGGGCGCCACGAAGATCGTGTTGTTGCCCGAGCTGTCGGCCAGCCGGCGGAGGCCGTAGTACGACCAGTTGTAGCCGTCGCTCCCGCCCGAGTCGACGTCGTTCATGGTGCCGCCGCGCCAGTGCAGGCCGATGAACAGCCGGTACGGGTGGTTGTTGTTGTAGTTGGCCGGGACCCGCAGGATGTAGCTGCGGTTCTGGCCGCCGCTGGAGATCGTGTGGTTGCCGCTCGCCAGCCCGGGGGCCTTCCCGCAGCCCGCGGTGCCGGCGGCCACCGAGGCCGGCCGGTCGGCGCCGGCGGGGGCGGCCTGCACGGTGCCGCTCACCCCCAGCGCGAGCACGGCTCCGATCACGGCGGAGGCGAACAGGGATCTGCGCTTCACCATCACATGGCTCCCTCGGTGTTCGGACGTCGTCGTCCTCCGGGGCGGGGGACCCCGGAGCAAAGCTGGTCCACAGTGGATGGTCACCGGCCGAAGAGGCGGCGCTGGATCTCCCGGCGGTAGTCCTCCAGGGTGTTGTCCAGGTGGACACCGGCGGCGTGGGCCGCCGCGTCCGGGTCGCCGTCCCGGATCGCCCGGTAGATCGCGGCGTGCTCGTCGATCGCGCCCGCCGCGTGCCCGCCGATCGCGCCGGACATCCCGATGATGTTCGACTGGCGTTGCAGGCGGCGGGCTTCGCGCACGGCCGCGACGAGGAACTGGTTGTGCGACGCGGCGGCGATCCCGGCGTGGAAGTCGTCGTCGCCGGCGTCGAACAGCGAGTACTGCCCGCTCAGGTGGCCGTGCCGGCAGGTCTCGGCGGCGGCCTCGATCGCGCGCAGCTCCGCGGGGGTGGCGTTGGCCGCGGCCAGGCGGCTGGCCGCCGTCTCCTGGATCCGGCGGAACTCGAAGAGCATGTAGACGTGGTCGAGATCGGTGGGCAGGAAGAACGCGCCCCACCGGGACCCGCCGAGCATGCCCTCGTCGTCGGAGACATACAGCCCACGTCCTTTGTGCGCTCGCACCCGGCCGATGGCCGAGAGGATCTTGACGGCCTCCCGCACCATGGTCCGGCTCGTTCCCATCCGCGCCGCCAGCTCGTTCTCGGTCGGCATCCGATCGCCGGGCCGCAGTTCCAGTTCGGCGATCAGCCGGAGGATCTGCTCCGCCACGACTTCGTAGCCGGGGCGGTACGGGACAGGCGGTGCTACTACTTCCTCGTCACGGGTCACGCAATGAGTATGACCAATAACTCCGGGCAGCACCTTACCTCGCTCACCCGCCATCCGGTCAATCTTTGTCAGACCGACCTGAAAATTACATCCCCGGCGCCCGCCGCGGCACCGGGACGGAGCAATGAGCATGCTCATCGCTTGACGCCGTGGAGGCGCGCTGTTCTCATGGATCACCGACCCACCAACGGAAAACCGTCAAGCACCCTCGAAACTTTCGATCGCCGGCCGAGCCCCGCCGCCGGCGGATGAGTCCGACACATCCCGCCCGGTCCACCGCCGACCGGTGGCCGGTCCGGCACCGCGCCGGCCGGCCGGGTACCGGTTTCAGTACACAGTGGACGGTCTGGCGCAGCTGACCGCCGCCCCGTCTCCGGAGAGGTCCCCGCCATGCTGTCGCGCACCGTTGCCGCGCTCGTCACCGCCCTCGTGGTGACCGCGCTCGCCACGCCACCCGCCCACGCCGCGACCGTCACCATCGCCGTGGCGCCGAACGGCAGCGACGCCAACCCCGGCACGCCCGAGCAGCCGGTCGCCACCCCGGCGAAGGCCCAGGAGCTGGCCCGCGCCCAGTCGGCGGCCAACGACGTCGTCGTGCAGCTGGCCGGCGGCACGTACCGGCTGCCGGCCCCGCTGAAGTTCACCAACGCCGACTCCGGGCAGAACGGCCACACCGTCACCTGGCAGGCCGCGCCCGGCCAGACGCCGGTCCTCTCCGGCGGCAGCCCGGTCACCGGCTGGGCGGTGCAGGACGCGGGCCAGAACATCTGGGTGGCGTCCGTGCCGCCGGGTGCCGACTCCCGCCAGCTGTTCGTCGACGGCGCGCTCGCCCCGCGCGCGTCGATCCCGCTGGCCCGCACCGACGTCCAGTTCACCACCACCGGGATGACCATCACCAACCCGGCGCTGAACTACCTCGCCACGCTGCCGCAGCAGAACCGGATCGAGGTGGAGAGCCAGAACTCCTTCACCGACCGGTACTCCCCCGTCGAGCGCATCAGCGGGAACTCGATCGTCATGCAGCAACCCGCGTGGAACAACAACAACTGGGGCTACGACACCCTGGCCAAGCCGTTCGGCGGCGGCCGGATGTTCCTGCAGAACTCCTACTCGTTCCTCAAGACCACCGGCCAGTGGTACCTCGACCCGCAGGCCGGGAAGCTGTACTACAAGGCACCGAGCGGCTGGGTGCCCGGCAGCCACGCCGTCGAGCTCCCGCGGCTGACGTCGCTGCTGCAGATCAGCGGCAGCTACGACAACCCGGTGCGCGGCCTGACCTTCAAGGGCCTGAGCTTCGAGCACACCACCTGGCTCACGCCCAGCACGTCGGTCGGCTACGCGAACCAGCAGACCGGCACGTTCCTCCCGGCCGCGGCCCCGATGCCGGGCGACTTCCTGACCTCCTGCCAGTCGGGCTGCCGCCAGTTCGAGGGCGCCCGCAACAGCTGGGCGCAGGCCCCCGCCGCCGTCCAGGTCTCGGCCGCCACCGGGATCACCTTCAGCGGCAACACCTTCACCCGGCTCGGCCAGGTCGCGCTCGGCATCGGCAACGACGCGAACGCCCACGGCTCCGGCATCGGCCTCGGCGCGTCGTCGATCACCGTGGACCACAACACGTTCACCGAGGTCTCCGGCGGCGGCGTCATCGTCGGCGGCGTGCGCCCGGACGCCCACCACCCGTCGAACCCCGCGATGACGAACCGGGACGTCACCATCTCGTACAACACCGTGCGCCGGGTCGCGTTGGACTACAAGGAAATGGCCGGCATCCTCTCGACCTACGCGACGCACACCGTCATCACGCACAACGACGTCTCCGAACTCACCTACGACGGCATCGACGTCGGCTGGGGCTGGGGCGCCAACGACCAGGGCGGCAGCCAGGACTACCGCAACCGCGGCCTGTACGACTACCAGCCCGTCTACAGCACGCCGACCACGCTGCGGGACACGGTCGTCAGCTACAACCGGGTGCACGGCACGAAGAAGCTGATGCACGACGGCGGCAGCATCTACAACCTCTCCGCCAACCCCGGCAGCTCGATCGACCACAACCACATCTTCGACAACAACCGCACGGTCGGCCTGTACCTGGACGAAGGCTCCCGCTACGTGACGGTGTCGGCGAACGTCATCCAGGACGCCGGGGTCTGGGCCTTCACCAACGCCAACGGCAGCAACAACACCAACGACAACACGTTCCGCGGCAACTGGTACAACGGTGGCGCGACCCAGGTGGCCACCGGGCCGCCGCACAACAACGTCCTCACCGGGAACGTCCAGGTCAGCGGCACGAACTGGCCGCCGGAAGCGCGGCAGGTCATCGCCGCCGCGGGCACCGGCGGGAGCGGCCCGGCCGCGGGCCCGGTCCGCGCGCTCGGGAAGTGCCTGGACGTCAGCGGGGCCAGCACCACCCCCGGCGCCCAGGTGCAGATCTGGGACTGCCACGGCGGCACCAACCAGGCCTGGGCCCGGACCACCGCGGGTGAGCTGACCGTCTACAGCCGCGACAGCACCCGCTGCCTGGACGCCTCCGGCCAGGGCACCACCCCGGGCACCCGGATCGTGACCTGGAACTGCAACGGCCAGGGCAACCAGCGGTGGCAGGTCAACGCGAACGGCACGATCACCGGTGTCCAGTCCGGGCTGTGCCTCGACGTCACCGGCTCCGCGACCACGAACGGCACCCTGATCCAGCTGGCCACCTGCACCGGCGCGAACAACCAGAAGTGGACTCTCGGCTAGCGCCCCAAGGCCACATTGGGTGCGTTGAACGCACCGAAGGCCACATTGGGTGCGTTGAACGCACCGAAGGCCACATTGGGGTGGACCGGCGCCACCAGCCAGCAGTGGCACCCAACGGCAGCACGAACAACCAGTGGACCATCACCGGCGTGTGACGGCCGACCAGCGAGGAGACGAGATGCGAACACGGCTCAGGTGGCTCGCCGCGGCCGCGGCGGTCCTGGCCGGCGCCGTCCTGCCGGGCACCGCCACCGCCGATTCGAACGGCGGGGTCCGGGTCATGCCGCTGGGCGACTCCATCACCGAAGGCACGCAGGTGCCCGGCGGGTACCGGATCGGGCTCTGGCAGCGGGTCACGGCGGGCGGGTACCAGGTGGACTTCACCGGCTCGCAGGCCAACGGCCCCGCCACCCTCGGCGATCGCGACCACGAGGGGCACCCGGGCTGGCGCATCGACCAGATCGACGCGAACATCGTCTCCTGGCTGCGCACCAGCACCCCGCACACGGTCCTGTTGCACATCGGCACCAACGACGTCCTGCAGAACCACGACGTCGCGGGCGCCCCCGCCCGCCTGTCGGCCCTGGTCGACCGCATCACCGCGACCGCACCGGACGCCGAGGTGTTCGTCGCGACGATCATCCCGCTGGCCAACAGCGGCCAGGAAGCCGCCGGGCGCGCCTTCAACGCCACGATCCCCGGAATGGTGCAGAGCAAGCGGAACGCCGGCAAGCACGTGCACCTGGTGGACATGCACGCCGCACTGACCACCGCCGACCTGATCGACGGCGTCCACCCCACGGCCACGGGCTACGACAAGATGGCCGCGAAGTGGTACGCCGCGCTGCAGTCGGTTCCGGGCAGCATCGGCACCCCGGGACAGTCCTCGACAACACAGCTCGTCGGTGTGCAGTCGGGCCGGTGCGCCGACGTCCCTTCCGCCGCCGACGGCACCCCGGTGCAGCTGGCCGACTGTGCCGGAGCGCCGTGGACGCGCACCGGCAGGCAGCTGACGACCGCGGGGAACAAGTGCCTGGACGCGTCGGGCCAGGGCACGGCCGACGGGACGCCGGTGATCATCTGGACCTGCTCCGGCCAGGCCAACCAGCAGTGGAACGTCAACGCCGACGGGACGATCACCGGCGTGCAGTCCGGCCGGTGCCTCGACGCGACCGGGCAGGGCACCACCGCCGGCACCCGGCTGATCCTGTGGACCTGCCACGGGCAGGCGAACCAGAAGTGGACGCTGCGAGCGGCCGGCTGACCGGCTCGTTCCCCATTGTGCCCGGGCCACGGGAACGCATTCGGAAAATCGATCACGGCCACCCTCTTTGCTCCGGCCGCCCGCTGTGGTTACATCGAAAGCGATTCCGGTTGAGAGCGCTCCCAGAAAATGCCACAACGACGTGGAGGAAACCATGAAGCTGAGGAACGCCCTGTCCGCGGCGCTGCTCGCCGCGGCCGGTCTCGCGGCCCCGGTCGCCGTCGCACCGGCCGCGCACGCGGACACGCTGATCTGCGACCAGTACGGCTCGACCACCATCGGCGGCCGGTACGTCGTCATGAACAACCGGTGGGGCAGCAGCGCGCAGCAGTGCATCAACGTCACCGGCAGCGGGTTCCGGATCCAGACGCAGCAGGGGTCCACCAGCGGCGGGGCACCGTTGTCGTACCCGGCGGTCTACATCGGGTGCCACTACACGAACTGCTCCCCCGGCACGAACCTGCCGCGGCAGCTCAGCCGGATCGGCAGCGCGCCGTCGTCGATCTCCTACACCTACACCAGTGGCGTCTTCAACGCCTCATACGACATCTGGCTGGACCCGACGCCGAAGACCAACGGGGTCAACCAGATGGAGATCATGATCTGGTTCACCCGCACGGGGAACATCCAGCCGATCGGTGGCCGGGTCGGCACCACCAGCATCGGCGGCCGGAGCTGGGAAGTGTGGCAGGGCAACAACGGCGGCAACGACGTGGTGTCCTACGTGGCCCAGCCCACCATCTCGGGCTGGTCGTTCAACGTCATGGACTTCGTCAACGACGTCGACAACCGCACCCGCGTCGACCGCTCCTGGTACCTCACGAGCATCCAGGCCGGTTTCGAGCCGTGGAGCGGCGGCGTCGGCCTCGCGGTCAACTCGTTCTCCGCGAGCGTCAACTAGCGCGGGAACTGTTCCGTCCACAAAGGATTCCGCCGTCCGGAACTTTTACCGTCGAAAGTTTCGGGCGGCGGGCGAAATGTAACTTACAGGGAAGCCGTGGTCAGAGGTGCCGGTGCCCGGATACGCTGGCTCACCGAGCGGAATACGGCGCGGAATACCCTCCCCGGCCCGCGGCACACGAAGGATTCCCGATGAAACTCGCGAAGATCGCCGCCGTCGTGCTGACGGCCTGCGCCGCACTCGGCGCGGTGCCGGCGGCCGCCGCCGCGGAGACCGCCGCCGCCCCGGTGCCGATCATGCCGCTGGGCGATTCGATCACCCAGGGCGGGTCGATCGGCGGCTACCGCCTCGACCTCGGCGCGAAGCTGCGGGCCGACGGGCGCTCGGTCGACTTCGTCGGCTCGCTGGCCGACGGGCCGTCGAGCATGCCCGACCGCAACCACGAAGGCCACCCGGGCTGGACCATCGCCCAGATCGACGGATCCGTGACCGGCTGGCTGAACACGTACCGCCCGCGCACGATCCTGCTCCACATCGGCACCAACGACATGTACGGCAGTGACCCGGCCGGGGCGCCGCGGCGGCTGTCGGCACTGGTCGACAAGATCACGAACCAGCTGCCGGGCACCGACGTCTTCGTCGCCACCATCATCCCGATCCGGTTCGCCGACCAGACGGTCCGCACCTTCAACGCGGCCATCGCGCCCGACATGCGGGCCAAGGCCGCGGCCGGCAAGCGCGTGCACCTGGTCGACATGTACCCCGCGGTCCCGATCGCGGACCTGCCCGACGGCATCCACCCCAACGCGACCGGCTACAGCAAGATGGCCACCACCTGGTACAACGCGCTCAAGGCGGTGCCGGGCAGCATCGGCGGCGAGCCGCAGCCGGGCGACGGCCCGTGCACCGCGACCCCGCGGGTCGTCGGCAGCTGGAACGGCGGCTTCCAGGGCGAAGTGACCGTCGCGAACACCGGCACCGCGGCGCTCGACGGCTGGACCGTGCGGTTCGCACTGGCCGGTGGCCAGAGCGTCGGCCAGATCTGGGACGGCACGGTGAGCGGCACCAGCCCGGTGACCGTGAAGAACGCCGCCTACAACGGCGCGCTCGGCGCCGGCGCCTCGACGACCTTCGGCTTCCTCGTGTCCGGTCCCGGCGCGGCGAGCGTCGGCGCGGCCACCTGCACCAGCCCGTGACGCGGGCACCCGTATCCACGAATGAAGGTGTGCACATGAAGACGACATCGCGGTCCTTCTCCCGCGCGGCACTGGCTTCGGCCTTCCTGGCGACGTCGCTCGGGGTCTCGCTGGTGCTCGCCACGTCCGCCGCCGGCGCGGCCTCGACGCTCGGCGCCGCGGCGGCCCAGACGGGCCGGTACTTCGGCACCGCAGTCTCGGCGGGCAAGCTCGGCGACTCGACCTACGTCAACATCCTCAACCGTGAGTTCAACATGGTCACGGCCGAGAACGAGATGAAGTGGGACGCCACCGAACCCAACCGCGGGCAGTTCAGCTACGGCCGCGGCGACCAGATCCTCAACCAGGCGGTGAGCAACGGCAAGCGGGTGCGCGGGCACGCGCTGCTGTGGCACCAGCAGGAACCGGGCTGGGCGCAGCGCATGGAAGGCTCCGACCTGCGCCAGGCCATGATGAACCACGTCACCCAGGTCGCCACCCACTACAAGGGCAAGATCTACGCCTGGGACGTCGTCAACGAGGCGTTCGCCGACGGTGGCAGCGGCGGCCGCCGCGACTCCAATCTGCAGCGCACCGGCAACGACTGGATCGAAGCGGCGTTCCGCGCCGCGCGGGCCGCCGACCCGGCCGCGAAGCTCTGCTACAACGACTACAACACCGACGGCATCAACGCCAAGAGCACCGGCATCTACAACATGATCCGCGACTTCAAGGCCCGCGGCGTCCCGATCGACTGCGTCGGCATCCAGTCCCACCTCACCAACTCGGCTCCCGGCGACTACCAGGCCAACCTGCAGCGGTTCGCCGACCTCGGCGTCGAAGTCCAGATCACCGAGCTGGACATCGCCGGCGCCAACCAGGCCAACGCCTACGCCGCGGTGACTCGCGCCTGCCTGGCCGTCGCCCGCTGCGCCGGCATCACCGTCTGGGGCATCCGCGACACCGACTCGTGGCGCACCGGGGAGAACCCGCTCCTGTTCGACGGCAACGGAAACAAGAAGGCCGCCTACAACAGCGTTCTCGACGCACTGAACGCCGCCACCCCCTCCACGACCACCACCCCGACGACGCCGACCACGCCCACGACGCCGACCACCCCGACCACGCCCACGACTCCCACCACGCCGAACCCGGGCGGCTGCACCGCTTCGGTGTCGCTGAACTCGTGGAACGGCGGCTTCGTGGCCACGGTGAAGGTCACCGCGGGCGGCACCGCCCTCAGCGGCTGGCGGGTGACGACGGGCCTGCCGGGCGGTGCGGCCGTGACCAACGCCTGGAGCGCCACCAACAGCGGCACCACCGGCAGCGTCACCTGGTCGAACGTCTCCTACAACGGCAACGTCGCGGCCGGGCAGTCGACCGAGTTCGGCTTCCAGGGCACCGGCAGCGCCCAAGGCATGTCGGCGACCTGCGCAGCGAGCTGATCCCCTTCCGACGAACGGAGACCACCGTGCCCCACCGAAGGCGCCTGCTCGCCTGGCTGACCGCGGCCCTCTGCGCCACGGCACTCCTGCCCGGCACCGCGCACGCCGACAACCCGATCGTGCAGCACATCTACACCGCCGACCCGGCCCCGCTCGTGCACAACGGCCGCGTCTACCTCTACACCGGGCACGACGAGGACGGCTCGACCTACTTCACCATGAAGGACTGGCGGGTCTGGTCGTCCGCGGACATGGTCAACTGGACCGACCACGGCTCGCCGATGAGCCTGGCGACGTTCAGCTGGGCCAAACAGGACGCGTGGGCCGGGCAGGCCGTCGAACGCAACGGCAAGTTCTACTGGTACGTCCCGGTGGTCAACCGCGCGACCGGCCGGATGGCCATCGGGGTCGGCGTCGCGGACAGCCCCACCGGGCCGTTCCGGGACGCGATCGGCCGCCCGCTCGTCGAGAACGGCGAGATCGATCCCACGGTGTTCATCGACGACAACGGGCAGGCGTACCTGTACTGGGGCAACCCGAACCTGTGGTACGTCCGGCTCAACGCCGACATGACGTCGTACTCGGGCGGCGTCACCCAGATCCCGCTCACCACGGCGGGGTTCGGCACCCGGCCCAACGGCGGCAACCGGCCGACGCTGTACGAAGAAGGGCCCTGGGTCTACAAGCGCAACGGCACGTACTACAACGTGTTCGCGGCCAAGTGCTGCTCGGAGTTCATCGGCTACTCCACCGCGCCCGGCCCGACCGGCCCGTGGACCTACCGCGGCACGGTCATGCCCACGCAGGGCAGCAGCTTCACCAACCACCCCGGGATCATCGACTACAAGGGCAGCTCGTACTTCTTCTATCACAACGGCGCCCTGCCGGGCGGCGGCGGTTTCACCCGCTCGGTGGCGGTGGAGAAGTTCGCCTACAACGCCGACGGCAGCATCCCCACGATGAACATGACCACCGGCGGCCCGCCGCCGGCCGACACGCTCAACCCCTACACCCGGCAGGAAGCGGAAACCATCGCCTGGGGCACCGGGATCGAGACCGAGCCGGCCTCCGAGGGCGGCATGAACATCGGGTGGATCGAGAACGGCGACACCGTCAAGGTCCGCAACGTCGCCTTCGGCGCGGGCGCGAAGTCGTTCACCGCCCGCGTCGCCTCCGCCGGCTCAGGCGGCACGATCGAGGTCCGGCTGGGCAGCGCCACCGGCACCGTGGTGGGCCGCTGCACCGTGCCCGGCACCGGCGGCTGGCAGACGTGGACGTCGGTCTCCTGCCCGGTGAGCGGCGTGACCGGCACCCAGGACGTCGTCCTGCGCTTCGCCGGTGGCAGCGGCTACCTGTTCAACGTGAACTGGTGGCAGTTCGCCGCCTGAGCTCCCCCACCGACCCGAAAGGACACCCGTGTCACGCCGACGAACCCGGGCCGCCGTCTCGGCCCTGCTCGCCGCGACCGGCCTCGCCGGCGCAGTCCTGGTGGCGACCCCGGCCGCGCACGCCGCGGCCGGGTGCTCGGTCACCTACACGAAGACCTCCGAATGGCAGGGCGGCTTCGGCGCGTCCGTGTCGGTCACCAACCTCGGTGACGCCGTCAGCGGGTGGACGCTGGGCTGGTCGTTCGCCGCCGGCCAGCAGGTGGGCCAGCACTGGAACGCGGCGATCACCCAGGCCGGCACCCAGGTGAACGCGACGAACGTCGCCCACAACGCCACCATCCCCACCGGTGGCAAGGCGGAGTTCGGCTTCAACGGCTCGTTCACCTCCGCCAACCCGGTTCCGGCGTCCTTCCGGCTCAACGGCACCCTGTGCACCGGCGACGTGGATCCCACGCCGACGACCACGCCGACCACCACGACCACCCCCGCCCCGGCGGACACCTTCACGAACCCGGTGCTGTGGCAGGACTTCGCCGACATCGACATCATCCGGGTCGGCAACGCCTACTACTACTCCGCCTCGACGATGCACTACTCCCCCGGCGCGCCGATCCTGCGCTCCTACGACCTGGTGAACTGGGAGTTCGCCGGCCACTCGGTGCCCAAGCTGGACTTCGGCGCGAAGTACGACCTCAACGGCGGGCGCGGGTACGTGCGCGGCATCTGGGCGTCGTTCCTCAGCCACCGCGCCAGCAACAACACCTTCTACTGGGGTGGCTGCATCGACTTCGCCAAGACCCACATCTACACCGCCACCGCCGTGGACGGCACCTGGTCGAAGCACACCACGATCGACAAGTGCTACTACGACGCCGGGATGCTCGTGGACGACGACGACACGATGTACGTCGCCTACGGCAACACCACCCTCAGCGTCGCCCAGCTGTCCAAGGACGGGAAGACCGAAGTCCGCTCGCAGCAGGTCTTCCAGACGCCGTCGAACATCGGCACGCTCGAAGGAGCGCGGTTCTACAAGCGGAACGGCAGCTACTACATCTTCGTGACGCGCCCGGCCAACGGCCAGTACATCCTCAAGGCGAGCAACCCCTGGGGGCCCTACACCGTGCAGCAGCTGCTGCTGGACCTGCCGGGCCCGATCCAAGGCGGCGGCGTCCCGCACCAGGGCGGGCTGGTGCAGACGCAGAACGGCGACTGGTACTACATGTCCTTCGTCGACGCCTACCCCGGCGGCCGCGTCCCCGCGCTCGCCCCGATCAGCTGGACGGCCGACGGCTGGCCGCGGCTGCAGACGGTCAACGGCCGCTGGGGCGTCACGTACCCGAAGCCGAACCTGCCGCCACCACCCCGGCAGGTCGAGCCGATGACCGGCACCGACACCTTCCCGGGCCCGGCCCTGAAACCGCAGTGGGAGTGGAACCACAACCCGGACACGACCAAGTTCTCCGTCGCCAACGGCGTCAAGCTCTCGACGGCCACGGTCACCAACGACCTGTACGCGGCCCGCAACACCCTGACCCGCCGGATCCAGGGCCCGACCTCCACGGGCACCGCCACGCTCGACCTGACGTCGATGCGCGACGGCGACCGAACGGGCCTGGCGATGCTGCGCGACTCGTCGGCGTACATCGGGGTCAAACGGGAAGGCGGCCGCAACCGGATCGTCATGGTCAACGGCCTGACCATGAACAGCAGCTGGAACACCACCGGCACCGGAACGGAGGTGGCGAGCGCGGCCCTGTCCGGCAGCCGGGTCTGGCTGCGCGCCAACGCCGACATCCGCCCCGGCACCGGACGGCAGGCCCGGTTCTCCTACAGCACCGACGGGGTGAACTTCACCCCGCTGGGCCCGGCGTTCACGCTCAACAACGCCTGGCAGTTCTTCATGGGCTACCGCTTCGCCGTCTTCAACCACGCCACCCAGGCGCTCGGCGGCTCGGTCACCCTCCAGCGGTTCGACCTGACCACGCCCTGATCTGGGACGCTCGCCGGGCCCGGCTGCAGGCCGGGCCCGGTTGCTCCCGATTCGGGTGAACCGGCCACCGCGCTGAGCCGTGCACCACTACAGGAAGTGGGTCAACGGCTACGGAGGTCACCCCGCCATGCGCTCCCGACACAGGAAGATCAGCCGAGGCAAGATCCTGGCCGCGGCGGCCGCCGTGCTGGCCGCCGGCACCGCGGCCATCGCCCTCCCCCAGGCGAACGCGGCCGGCGGCGACGCTGCTTCACAGGCAGCGGCCCGGGCCATCACCGGTACCGCGTGGGCGGTCGACGAGCGGACCGGGGAAACGGTCGTCACCGCCGACAGCACCGTGCGGGGCGCCAAGTGGGACAGCCTGATGGCGGCCACGCGCGGCCGGCAGGTCCGCGTCGAGCGGACCCCCGGCGTGCTCAGCCTCTTCGCCGAAGGCGGCGACGCGATCTTCGCCGGCGGCGCCCGCTGCTCCCTCGGGTTCAACGTGACCACGAACAGCGGTCCCGCCATCCTCACCGCGGGCCACTGCACCGCCGCGGGCCGCCAGTGGTCGACGACGCAGGGCGGCCGCCCGGTGGCGACGGTCAGGCAGTCGACGTTCCCGGGCAACGGCGACTTCGCCCTGCTGACGTACAACAACCCGGCGACCAACGCCCCCAGCGCCGTCGACACGGGCGGCGGCCGCACGGTGGCGATCACCCGCGCGGCGGCGGCCCAGGTCGGCCAGCAGGTGTCCCGCATGGGCAGCACGACGGGCCTGCGCAGCGGCCGGGTAACGGCCCTGAACGCGACGGTGAACTACCCGGAAGGGCGCGTGACGGGCCTGATCCAGACGACGGTGTGCGCAGAGCCGGGCGACAGCGGCGGTTCCCTGTTCGCGGGCGACAGCGCAATCGGCCTCACCTCGGGCGGCAGCGGCAACTGCCGCACGGGCGGAGTGACGTTCTTCCAGCCGGTGACCACGGCACTGGCCGCGGTCGGCGCCCGCATCGGAGGCTGACCGGGATATCCGGCACCGCGTGGCCGGCGCTGGGGATCGCTTGGCGCCGGCCGCGAGCCGGTCCTCGGGGCTCACGTCCGCGTGGTCCAGGGCCGCTTCATGACGCGGGCATCGACGCATCCCGCCTTCCCCGAGCCGAAACCCGGCAAAGCCGGCGCGCCGGTGAGCAGCCCGCCCGGCCGTCGCCGCGAGGCACTGTAGCGCCCAGTTACCGGGGGTCGCCCGTTCGAGGAGGCGTTGCCGCATACTGGTGACGTCCCGGCGGAAGGAGAGGCGGCTTGAGCGCAACCGCGGAGACGGATACCGGCGCGTTCGGGCACCCGGCGTTGTTCTACCGCGGTGCCGCCGAATACCTGGCCGGCACCGTGCCGTTCGTGTGGGGCGGCCTCGCCGCGGACGAGCCCGTCGCGGTCGCCGTCCCCGGGGACAACCTCGCGCTGCTGCGGCGGGAACTCGGTGCCGACGCCGCGCGGGTCCGGCTGCTGGACATGACCGAGGCCGGGCGCAACCCCGGGCGGATCATCCCCGGCGTGCTGCGCGCCTTCGCCGACAGCCACCCCGGCCGGCCGGTGCGGATCATCGGCGAACCCATCTGGGCCGCGCGCTCGGCCGTCGAATACCCGGCCTGCGCCCAGCACGAAGCCCTCATCAACCTCGCCTTCGCCGGCCGGGCCGGGACGATCCTCTGCCCCTACGACGTCGAGACGCTCGCCCCGGACGTCCTCGCCGACGCCGAAGCCACGCACCCGGTCCTCGTCGACGGCACCGGACGGCGCCCCAGCACCGCCTACGACCCCGCGGGCGTCGTCGGCCGGTACAACCAGCCGCTGCCCGTGCCGGACGGCGCGTTCGAACTGGCCGACACCACCGACCTCGCCGCGGCCCGGGCGCTGGCCCACGTCCGCGCGGCCGCCTGCGGGCTGAGCGAAGACCAGGTCGCCGACGTCGAGGTGGTCGTCACCGAGCTGCTGTCCAACAGCGTCGAACACGGCAGCGGGTCGGGCACCGTCCGGTTCTGGGGCAGCGACGGCGAGTTCGTCTGCGAGGTCCACGACGGCGGCCGGCTCACCGATCCGCTCGCCGGGCGCCACCCCGCCAGCCCCTACCAGCCGCGCGGCCGCGGGCTCCTGCTGGTCAACCACCTCGCCGACCTCGTCCGCCTGCACACCGACGACGACGGCGTCACCTTCCGGGCGTACTTCCGCGCCTGAGCCGGCGGTGCACGAGGCCGCCCACGACGGCGCCCAGCGCGACGCCGCCGTACACGTCGGTCGGCCAGTGCGCCCGCGTCCGGAGCCTGCTGTAGCACACCGCCGCCGCCAGCGGCGCGATCGCGGCGCCCGCCGGGGGCTCGGTGAGCGCGACGGCGACCGTGAACGCGGCCGCCGTGGTGGCGTGCGTGGAGGGGAACGCCGTGGACTTCGGCTTTTCCAGCAGCGCGCGGTGGGCCGGCAGGTTCCGCGCCGGCGGCCGCGGGCGGCGCACCAGGGCCTTCACCAGGTGACCGGACGCCATGCCGGCCGCGCCCGCCACGAGCCCGCGGCCCGCCGCCCGGCGCCGGCCGCCCGGGCGCCACGCCAGCACGCCGGCCACCAGCACCCAGAGCAGGCCGCCCTGGGCCACCGCGCTGAGCGCCGTGACCGGCCACGCCGGCCGGCTGACCGGAAGGTCGTTGTCGTCCGGTCCGTCCTCCGCACGAAAAAGTTCTTCGCTCGGCATGGCCCCCAACTGCCCGTCCTCGCACCGGTTCAACCACCCGATCCGTCCACGGTGGAGCATCCCGCCGTTTGTCCGCGCGACGAGCGGGTACACCCGTCTTGTGATTGCGCTGCGGCGAGCCCCGCTCCGCGCGGTGGCCGCGGTCGTCGCGGTCGCGGCACTGGCGGCGGGCTGCGGCACCGACCCGCGGGCCGAGACCGTGCACGCCGGGCGGGAGATCCGGGGACAGCTCGAGCTCCTGCGCCTGGTGGTGACCGCCGACCGCGACGCGGTGCCGCCGGTGCCCAGCCTGTCTGTCACCGTCCGCGACGCCGCCGACGAGCTCGGCGCCGCGGGCAAGGACGTCGGCGAGCTGACCGACGACCGCGCCCGCGCGGCACTGGCGTCGATCACCGACCGCGCGGTCGCGGTGGCCCACCGGCTCGACGACGGCCTCGGCGACGGCACCGACGAAGGGCTCGACGAGATCGACGCCGAACTGCAGGGCCTGATCGGCGAGCTCGCCCGCTGGGGCGTGACGTCGTGAGCAAGAAGCTCCTCGCCGTCACCCTCGGCATCCTCACCGCGGTCGGCGGCTTCGTCGACATCGGCGACCTCGTCGAAAGCGGCGTCGTCGGCGCCCGCTACGGGATGGCGATGGTCTGGGTGACCGTGCTCGGCGTGCTCGGGATCTGCGTCTACGCCGACATGTCCGGGCGCATCGTGGCGGTGTCCGGGCGCCCGGTGTTCGACCTGATCCGCGAGCGCCTCGGCCCGCGGATGGCGCTGCTCAACCTCACCGGGTCGTTCCTCATCACGCTGCTGACCGTGTGCGCGGAGATCGGCGGCGTCGCGATCGTCATCGAGCTGGCCTCCGGGGTCGACCGGCTCGTCTGGGTGCTGCCGATCGGCGTGCTCATCTGGCTGGTGGTCTGGCGGGTCGGCTTCGAGCGGATGGAAACCGGCTTCGGCCTCGGCGGGCTCGCGATCGGGGTGTTCGCCGTCGCGGTGTTCTTCCTGCACCCCGACTGGTCGTCGCTCGGGGCGCAGATCGCCGGCCTGGGCCCACCGCCCGACCAGGCGCTGCCGACCTACGCCTACCACGCGGTCGCCCTGTTCGCGTCGGCGATGACGCCGTACGAGGTGTTCTTCTTCTCCTCCGGCGGGGTCGAGGAGGGCTGGAAGGTCAAGGACCTGCCCGTGCAGCGCGCCAACGTGCTGCTGGGCTTCCCGCTCGGCGGCCTGCTCGCGATCGCCGTGATGGCGTGCGCCGCGACGGTGCTGTTCCCGGCCGGGGTCGACGTCGGCCAGGTCAGCCAGATCGTGCTGCCGGTGACGCTGGCGCTGGGCACGGCCGGGCTGGTGATCGTGCTGATCGGCATCTTCGCCGCCACCTTCGGCGCGGCACTGGAGACCGGGCTGTCGTCGGGGTACATGCTGGCGCAGTACTTCGGCTGGGACTGGGGCAAGCGCCGCGCGCCGCGCAACGCCGCCCGCTTCCACCTGACCGTCGGCGCCGGCCTGCTGATCGCGGTGCTGGTGGTGCAGACGGGCATCGACCCGGTCGGCCTGACCGAGATCTCGCTGATCTTCTCCGCGGTGGCGCTGCCGCTGACCTACCTGCCGGTGCTCATCGTCGCCAACGACCGCGAGTACCTCGGGGAGCACGCCAACGGCCACTTCAGCAACATCGTCGGCATGGTCATGCTCGTCGTCATCGCCATCGCGGCGCTGGCGGCGATCCCCCTGATGATCTTCACCGGAGCAGGCCAATGAACCCGTGGACCGACCTCGGCCGCATCGACCTCGGCGACTCCCTGCTCGACCGGCAGATCACCGGCGAGGACGGCACGGTCGTCGGCAAGGTGGACGACCTCGAGCTCCGCGCGGAGGGCGGCACGTACGTCGTCGACGCGCTGCTGGTGGGCCCGGAGGCCCTCGCCGACCGCCTCGGCGGCCCGATCGGCGGCCTCCTGCGCCGGATCGGCCGCGGCTTCCGCGCCCGGGCCCCGCAGCGCATCCCGCTGACCGCGATCCGCCGCCTCGAACCGACGATCGTCGTGACGACGGCGGTCGCCCAGGCCACGGACAGCCCGTCGGAGGACTGGCTGCGCCGCCGCGTCATCGGCCGCATCCCGGGAGCGGGCCGTGCGAGCCGGTGAGCTGATCGGCCGCCCGGTCCGCGACGCGACGGGCCGCGACCTCGGCGCGGTCCGCGAGATCCGCGCGGAGGTGGTCCCGAACGCGGACGGGATGCCGGAGCTGGTGGTGCGCGGGGTGATCGTGGGCCGCACGCGGGTGCGGTTGTTCGGGTACCAGCGCCACGACCAGCGCGGGCCGGCGCCGCTGGTGGCGCTGATCCGCCGGCTGCACCGCCACAGCCGATACGTCGCCTGGGAAGACCTGGACGCGTCGGGACGGCAGGTGCTCGTGCGGCGGCCGTTCGCCGAGCTGGATCCGCTCGACCAGCTCTGAGCGGACGGTGTCAGCTCTGGCCGGGGATCTCCGTCGCGCGTTCCCAGCCCGAGGGCAGGCGGCTGACGTTGAGCGCGTGGTCGAGCCCGCTGGCCGACAACGCCCGGCGCACCACCCGGTTGTCGCCCGTCACGATGCGCAACGTCGCGTTCTCGCGGACCACCCTGGCCTGGATGCCGCCCAGCGCGGCGAGGCCGGCTCCGTCGAGGAAGTCCACCCCGGACAGGTCGAGCACCAGGACCGGGAACCTGCGGTGCGCCCACGTGCTCAGCGCCGACCGCACCTGGGGCGCGCTGTCCGCGTCGAGCGCGCCGCGGATGCGGACCATGACCGCGCCGAAGTACGGGCGGATGACCTGGATGTCGAACGCACTGCGCTCTTCGCGCTTCGACGGCGCTACGGGGATCGCCGTCGCGGGGGGCTGGACGACTAACATTCTTCCACGCCTCATTCGCAGATGACGTGACGAGCGGGCCGTTGTCGACCGGCCCGCTCGGTCGCTGGCAGGGGGTCGCTGGCAAGTCGGGGGACGGGTGCTGCTGAACCGCACTTCGCAGCGTAGTCCTTGATCCGAACGGCGCAACCCCGCCAACGGCCGAACCCGGCACCTCCGCACGCGGCCCGCACGCACGCGACTCAAACCACCCATCCGGGTGAATCGCCCGCTTCCGTCCACATCGGACCCCGGCCGCAGCGGGCGCACCGCCGCGGCCTCTTGACACGGACGGGCGCCTCGCCGCATCCTGGAATTATCTCAGGGTTCCTGATATACCGTCGCTCAGTGAGGAGTCGGCCGATGACCGCAGTGGAGGAGCGTCCGGGCACCCGGCCACGCCCGGACGTCGCACCGGGCCGGCTGTTCATCGGCGGCCGGTGGGCCGAGACCGACGGCCGCTTCGACGCCGTGGACCCGGCCACCGGCCGCACCCTCACCTCCCTCGCGCGCGCGAGCGCCGCCGACGTCGACGCCGCGGTGGCCGCGGCCCGGCAGGCGTTCGACGGCTGGGCCGCGACGCCGGGCCGGGAGCGGGCCCGGGTGCTGCACCGGGTCGCGGACCTGGTGCGGGCCCGCGCCGACGAGATCGCCGCCCTCGAGAGCGCCGACGTCGGCAAGCCGATCTCGCTGTGCCGGGCGGTCGACGTCGAGACCGTCGCCGAGCAGTACGAGTACTACTCGGCTCTCGCGCAGGGCGTGGACGGCGCGACGCGGCAGATCCCCATCCCCTCGCACGCCTACACCCGCCGCGAACCGCTCGGCGTGGTCGCCGCGATCACGCCGTTCAACTTCCCGCTGATCCTGTCCACCTCGAAGATCGCGCCCGCGCTGGCCGCCGGGAACGCCGTGGTGCACAAGCCGGCCGAGGACACCTCGCTCAGCGCGCTGCTGATGGCCGAGCTGCTCGCCGAGGCCGGCGTGCCCGACGGCGTGCTCAACGTCGTCACCGGCTTCGGCTCGGAGATCGGCGAAGCCCTGCTGAGCCATCCCGGCGTGGACAAGATCGCGTTCACCGGCTCGACCGCGGTGGGCCGGCACGCGGCGAGCGTGGCCGGCGAGCACCTCAAGCCGGTCACCCTGGAGCTGGGCGGCAACGCGGCGCACATCGTGTTCGAGGACGCCGACGTCGAGCAGGCGGTCGCCACGGCGATCAAGGCGTTCGTGTTCAACACCGGCCAGTTCTGCATGGGCGGGCCCCGGCTGCTCGTCGCCGACGCGCTGTACGACACGGTCCTGGGCGCGCTCGCCGAAGCCGTGCCGCACGTGCCGGTCGGCGACCCGTTCGACCCCGCGACCGTGGTCGGCCCGATGGCGGGCGAACGGCACCGGGCGAAGGTGGAGCAGTACGTCGAGCAGGCCCGCGCCGACGGCGGCCGGATCGTCACCGGCGGCGGCCGGCCGGACATCGAGGGCGGGTTCTTCTTCCAGCCCACCGTGATCGCGGACCTGCCGGCGGACTCCCGCGTGATCCGGGAAGAGATCTTCGGGCCCGTCCTGACCGTGCAGCGCTTCACGTCCGAAGACGAAGCGGTCGCGCTCGCCAACAGCACGCCCTACGGCCTCGCGGCCGGGCTGCAGACGACGAACCTCGCCCGCGCGCACCGCGTCGCCGCGCGGCTGCAGGCCGGGATCGTCTGGGTCAACGACTGGGCGATGCTCGACCCCGCGATCCCCTTCGGTGGCGTCAAGGACTCCGGCTTCGGCCGCGAATACGGCCCCGAATCGCTCGACGCCTACACGCGCACGAAGTCCGTCGTCATCTCCCTCGCCTGAGCCCACCCAGGAGAAGCCCCATGCCCACCACCACCGCGGCCGTCGTGGAGTCCGCCGGAGCCGGGTTCACCCTCGGTGAAGTGGCCCTCGACGAGCTTCGCCCGGACGAGGTCCGGGTCCGGATCGTCGCCACCGGCGTCTGCCACACCGACCTCGGCGTCGCCGCCGGCGCCCTGCCGTTCCCGCTGCCCGGCGTGCTCGGCCACGAAGGCGCCGGGATCGTCGAAGAGACCGGCTCGGCGGTCACCCGGGTGCGGACCGGCGACCGGGTCCTGCTCAGCTACACCTCCTGCGGCCGCTGCGCGAACTGCCGCGACGGCCACCCCGCCTACTGCGAGACGTGGCTGCCCGCCAACCTGCTCGGCGGGCAACGCCCGGACGGCACCACCCCGATCTCCCGCGACGGCACCCCGATCGGCGGGCACTTCTTCGGCCAGTCCAGCTTCGCCGGGCACGCCGTCGCCGACGAACGCAGCGTCGTCAAGGTCGCCGCCGACGCGCCGCTGGACCTGCTCGCCCCGCTCGGCTGCGGCATCATGACCGGCGCCGGCGCCGTCTGGAACGTCCTCGCGCCGCGACCGGGCGCCACGCTGCTGGTCACCGGCGCGGGCGCGGTCGGCCTGTCCGCGGTGATGGCCGCCCGGCTGACCCCGGCGACCCGGATCATCGCCGTCGACCGCGTGGCAGGACGGTTGGCGTTGGCCCGCGAACTCGGCGCCACCGACACGATCGACACCAGCGGCGAGGACCTCGCCGAGGCGGTCGGGAAGCTGACCGGCGGCCGCGGTGTCGACGGCGTCGTCGAGACCACCGGCAACGCCGGCGTCCTGGGCACGGCGATCGGCGCGCTGGCCGCCCGCGGGACCGCGGTCGTCGTCGGCGCGCCCGCGTTCGGCACCGAGGTGGGCGTGGACGTCAACTTCCTGCTGCCCGGACGGCACGTCGTCGGCCTGACCATGGGTGACGCGGACACGCAAGCGCTGGTGCCGACCCTGGCCGAGCTGGTCGCCGCGGGCCGGTTCCCGCTGGAAAAGCTGGTCACGCACTACGAGTTCGGGCAGATTCAGCAGGCAGTGGACGACATGCTCGCCGGCACGACGATCAAGCCGGTGCTCCGCTGGTGAAGGAGGAAACCGTGAACCGGCCCGATTTCGGCCTGGGCAGCTGGCCCGCGCGGCGCGCCCGGATCTCCCCGGACCGCACCGCGCTGGTCGAACACGGCCGATCGCTCACCTACGCCGGGCTCGCCGAGCGGGTGGAAAGACTCGCCGGCGCGCTGACCCGGCGCGGCGTGCGGCCGGGCGACCGCGTGGCCTACCTGGGTGTCAACGCCATCACGGTGTTCGAGACGCTCTTCGCCACCGCCCGCTGCGGCGCGATCTTCGTCCCGCTCAACTACCGGCTCTCCCCCACCGAGATCCGGTACATGCTCGACGACAGCGGCGCGTCGGTCCTCGTGCACAGCGCGGACACCGCCGCCCTGGTGGCGACGGCCGGTGCGCTGCCGGACGGCGCCGTCATCGCGACCGAGGGGGACTTCGAAGCGGAGATCGCCGAGGCCGGGCCGGCGCCGGACACCCCGGTCCGGCTGGAGGACCCGTGCCTGCTGCTCTACACCTCCGGCACCACCGGACGGCCGAAGGCGGCGGTCCTCACCCACGGCAACCTCACCTGGAACACCGTCAACCAGCTCGCCCACCTCGACGTCCTGGGCACCGACAAGGCGCTGTGCATCGCGCCGCTGTTCCACTGCGTCGGGCTGGGCCAGATCACGCTGCCGACGCTGTTCAAGGGCGGCAGCGTCGAGCCGGTGGCCAAGTTCGACCCGGGCACCATCCTCGCCCGGATCGGCGAAGCCGGGATCACGAGCTTCTCGGCGGTCCCCACCATGCTCGAGATGATGTGGCGGCACGAGGCCTGGGACAGCACGGACCTGAGCTCGCTGACCTGCGTGCTCTACGGCGGCTCGCCGGTGGCCGAACGCGTCGCGCAGGCGTGGCTCGACCGCGGCGTGAAGCTCCTGCAGGGCTACGGCATGACCGAAGCCGCCCCGGGCGTCTCGATGGCCACCCACGAGGGCACGCTCGACCACCCGGTCGCCGCCGGCGTGCCGCACTTCTTCACCGACGTCGCCGCGCTCGGCCCCGGCCTCACCCCGCAGCCGCTCGACGGGACCCCGGCCGAGCTGCTCGTGCGCGGCCCGCACGTCTTCGACGGGTACTGGAACCGGCCCGAGGAATCGAAGGCGAGTTTCGTCGACGACGGCTGGTTCCGCACCGGGGACGTCGTCCGCGTCGACGACGACGGCTGGGCGCACGTCGTCGACCGGGTCAAGGACATGATCATCTCCGGCGGGGAAAACGTGTACCCGGCCGAGATCGAAGCGGTCGCCGTCCGGCTCGACGAAGTCGACGCCTGCGCCGTCGTCGGCGTGCCCGACGAGCGCTGGGGCGAAGCCGGCGCGGCCTTCGTCGTGCTCCGGCCCGGGGCACAGCTGGACGAACCACAGTTCCGCGCCCACCTCGAACAGCACTTGGCGCGCTACAAGATCCCCAAGCACGTGCTGTTCACCGACACCTTGCCCCGCAACGCCACCGGCAAGATCCGCCGCGTCGACCTGCGCACGCTGGCCGCCGAAACCTTCACGAACGGACCCGCATGACCACGCCTCTGCTGCCCCCTTCGCTGCGCCTGGAGCTGCGGGACGACATCGCCGTGCTGTGGCTGGCCCGTCCCGAAAAGCGCAACGCCCTCGACGACGCGACCGTGCTCGGCATCGAGTCGTTCTTCGGCAGCCCGCCGCCGGGCGTCAAGGCCGTCGTGCTCGACGCCGTCGGCGACCACTTCTCCGCCGGGCTCGACCTGTCCGAGCTCACCGAGCGCGACGCGTTCGAGGGCCTGGAGCACTCGATGATGTGGCACCGCGCCTTCGAGCGGCTCGAACGCGGGCGGGTCCCGGTGGTCGCCGTGCTCAAGGGCGCGGTCGTCGGCGGCGGCCTGGAACTGGCGGCCGCCGCGCACATCCGCGTCGCCGAGCCGTCGGCGTTCTACGCGCTGCCGGAGGGGCAGCGCGGGCTGTTCGTCGGCGGCGGCGCGTCGGTGCGGGTGCCGCGGCTGATCGGCGCGCACCGGATGGCCGACATGATGCTCACCGGCCGGGTGCTCGACGCCGACGAGGGCCACGCCGCCGGGCTGTCGCACTACCGCGTAGACAACGGCCTGGAGCACGCGATCGGCCTAGCCCGCAAGATCGCCTCGAACTCGCCGATCACGAACTTCGCCGTCCTGCAGGCCCTGCCCCGGATCGCGGAGGCCAACCCGGCCGAGGGCTACCTGATGGAGGCGCTGATGGCCGCGGTGGCCGGCGGGAGCGCCGAGGCGAAGGAACGCATGCAGGCGTTCCTCGAAAAGCGGGCCGGGAAGGTCGGCCGATGATCCTGCGCCCGGTCGCGCCCGACGTCCGCGAGACCACCGAGATCGGCCGGTACCTGCGGTGGCTCGAAGCCCGCGGGTACTTCTTCGACGGGTATGCGGAGCTGCACCGGTGGTCGGTGACCGACCTCGACGGCTTCTGGTCCTCGATCGTGGACTTCTTCGGCGTCCGCCTGCACACCCCGGCCACCGCGGTGGTGCCCGACCGCCGGATGCCGGGCACCGAGTGGTTCCCGGGCGCGACCCTCAACTACGCCGAGCACGCCCTCGGCCACGGGCCCGACGACGCGGCCGCGGTCATCGCCTACTCGCAGACGCGGGAGCGCACCGAGCTGACCTGGGGGCAGCTGCGCGACCAGGTCGCGCGCGCCCGCGCGGGACTGGCCCGGCTCGGCGTCGGCCGCGGCGACCGTGTCGTGGCCTACCTGCCGAATATCCCGGAAGCCGTGGTCGCCTACCTCGCGGTCGCGAGCCTGGGCGCGATCTGGGCCTCCTGCGCCCCGGAGTTCGGCGCCCGGTCGGTCGTCGACCGCTTCGGCCAGATCGAGCCGCGGGTGCTGCTGACCGTGTCCGGCTACCGCTACGGCACCAAGGACGTCGACCGCCGCGCCGAGGTCGCCGAGATCCGCGCGGGCCTGCCCACCGCCGAGCACGTCGTGCACGTGCCCTACGGCGGCCACGACCTGCCCGGCACGCTCACGTGGGACGACCTGCTCACCGAAAGCAAGCCGGGGTTCGAGCCGGTCGCCTTCGCGCACCCGCTGTGCGTGCTGTTCTCCTCCGGCACCACCGGCAAGCCGAAGGCGATCGTGCACGGCCACGGCGGGATCCTGCTGGAGCACCTCAAGAACCACGGCCTCAGCTGGGACCTGCGCGCGGGCGACCGGATCCTGTGGTTCTCCACCACCGCCTGGATGATGTGGAACGCGCTGGTGTCGGGGCTGCTCACCGGCGCGTCGATCGTGCTGGTCGACGGCAACCCGCTGCACCCGGACCTGGCCTGGCAGTGGCGGCTGGCCGCGGAAACGCGGGCGACGCTGATGGGCGCGAGCCCGGGATTCCTGATGGCGTGCCGGAAAGCGGGCCTCGACCCGGCCGCCGAGCACGACCTCTCCGCGCTGCGGCAGCTCGGCGCGGCCGGCAGCCCGCTGCCCGCCGAAGGCTTCCACTGGGTGCACGAGAAGTTCCCGGGCGTCCTGCTCAACGTCGGCAGCGGCGGCACGGACGTGTGCAGCGGCATCGTCCAGGGCGGCCCGCTGCAGCCGGTCGTGGCGGGCGAGATCTCCGGCCCCTGCCTCGGCGTCGACGCCCAGGCGTTCGACGAACACGGCGCCCGGGTCGTCGGCGAACTGGGCGAGCTGGTGATCACCGCCCCGATGCCGTCGATGCCGGTGGGGTTCTGGGGCGACGACTCGGGCGAGCGCTACCGCGAGACGTACTTCTCGACCTACCCCGGGATCTGGCGGCACGGCGACTGGATCCGGTTCTCGCCCGAGGGCGGCTGCGTCATCGCCGGCCGCTCGGACGCCACCCTCAACCGCGGCGGCGTCCGGCTGGGCACCGCCGAGTTCTACGCCGTCGTCGAGGAACTGCCGGAGATCGAGGACTCCCTCGTCGTGCACCTCGAAGACCCGGCGGGCGGCAACGGCGACCTCCGGCTGTTCGTGGCGCTGCGCAACGGTTTCTCGCTCGACGACTCCTTGCGCGGCAAGATCGCCTCGGCGTTGCGGACCGCGTTGTCGCCGCGGCACGTGCCGGACGCGATCACCGCCGTCCCGGCGATCCCCCGCAACCGCACCGGGAAGAAACTGGAGCTGCCGGTGAAGAAACTGCTCCGCGGCGCGCCGGCCGACGACGTCGTCGGCCGGGACGTGCTGGCCGATCCGGCGGCGCTCGACGCCTTCCTCGGGGAGCGGGCATGACCGTCCGGATCACCTCGTCCCCGGCCGGTCGCGCGGCGAAGCCCGGCCCGATCACCACCGTGGCGATCGTCGGGACCGGCGTGATCGGGGCCGGCTGGGCCGCGCACTTCCTCGCCCGCGGCTTCGACGTCGTCGCCACCGACCCGGCGCCCGGCGCCGAAGACCGGCTGCGCGCCGCCGTCGCCGCGCACTGGCCCACGCTGATCCGGCTCGGCCTCGCCGAAGGCGCGTCCCAGGACCGGCTGAGCTTCGCCACCGAAGCCGGCGCCGCCGCGGCGGAGGCGGATTTCGTGCAGGAGAACGGACCCGAGCGCGAAGACGTCAAGCACCGCCTGTTCGCCGTGCTCGACGAGGCCGCGCGGCCGGACGTGATCCTGGCGAGCAGCTCCTCGGGGCTGCTGCCGAGCGTCATCGCGCGGGGCTGCCCGAAGCACCCCGAGCGCGTGATCGTCGGGCACCCGTTCAACCCGCCGCACGTGATCCCGCTCGTGGAGGTCGTCCCGGGCGCCGCCACCGCGCCCGAGGTCGTCGACCGCGCGGTCGCGTTCTACACCGCGGCGGGCAAGCGGCCGATCCGGCTGACCCGGGAGGTGCCCGGCCACGTCGCGAACCGGCTGCAGGCCGCCCTGTGGCAGGAGGCGTATTCGCTGGTGGAACGCGGTGTCGCGACGGTCGCCGACATCGACGCCGCCATCGCCCACGGGCCCGGCCTGCGCTGGGCCGTGCTCGGCCCGTTCGTCAACCAGCACCTCTCCGGCGGCGCGGGCGGCCTCGCGCACATCCTGCGCCACCTGGGCCCGCCGACCGAGGAGTGGTGGCGCGACCTCGGCCGCGTCCACCTGACGCCGGAACTCGCCGAACGCCTCGTCGCCGGCGTCGACGCCGAGCTGGCCGGCACCGACCCCGACCGGCTCGTCGCCGCCCGCGACGCCGTCCTCGACCACCTGCTGGCCGCCAAGGCCGCGCAGCCCGACCTGCCCTGACCTGGAGCTCTTCGTGGACCTTTCCTCCCTGACCGCCATCGACGTCCACACCCACGTCGAACAGGACGGCCACGGCTGTTTCGCCCTCGACCAGGAACTGCTGGACGCGTCGGAGAAGTACTTCCGCGCCGGGCAGGACCGCACGCCGACGGTGACCGCGATCGCCGAGCACTACCGGGCCCGGAACATGGCCGCCGTCGTCTTCACAGTCGACGCGCCGGCCGCGACCGGGCACCCCGCGCTGTCGAGTGAGGAGATCGCCGACGCGGCCGCCGAGCACGCGGACGTGCTCATCCCGTTCGGCTCGGTCGACCCGCACGCGGGCAAGGCCGCCGTGCTGCGCGCGCGGCGCCTGGCCGGCGAGCACGGGGTGCGCGGCTTCAAGTTCCACCCGAGCCTGCAGGCGTTCGAGCCCAACGACGTCCGGTACTACCCGCTCTACGAAGCGATCGCGGAGCTGGGCGTGCCGGCGCTGTTCCACACCGGGCAGACCGGCATCGGCGCCGGCCTGCCGGGTGGGCACGGCATCAAGCTGCGCTACTCGAACCCGATGCTGCTCGACGACGTCGCCGCCGATTTCCCGGACCTGACGGTGATCCTGGCGCACCCTTCGGTGCCGTGGCAGGACGAGGCGATCTCGGTCGCGACGCACAAGGCGAACGTGTACATCGACCTGTCGGGCTGGTCGCCGAAGTACTTCCCGCCGCAGCTGGTCCGCGCGGCCAACACGCTGCTGAAGCGGAAAGTGCTGTTCGGGTCCGACTTCCCGGTGATCACCCCGGACCGCTGGCTCGCCGACTTCGCCGAACTGGAGCTCAAGGACGAGGTGCGGCCGCTGATCCTCAAGGAGAACGCCATCGAAGTACTCGGACTGGCGTGAGTTTGTCCGCTACGTCCCCGGGCATCCGCATCCCTTCGGGTCTCACGATGGGAGGCGGAGTCGTGGCGGAGGGTGACGTGCACACCTATTACGAAGACGGACTGTGGAAGAACCGCGTCGAAGGCGGCCGCCGGGCGTCCAACACCTCCCCCCGCCGCGTCGACGCCGTCCTGGCGGGGCGGCAGATCGCCCGGAAGCGCCGGGTCGGGCACTTCGTCCACACGCCGGAAGGCGAAGTCGAGACCGAGCGTGACTACCGGCCCCGCGCCCGGCGCTCGGACCAGGGCCGATGATTCCGGACACATCGGGTGTAACGACTCACCCGTTCGGACGATAGCCCATTCGTGTCCGGGGACGCCCCGGCCTTCACGAACGGACTATCCATGGCTCGACTCCGCTTGGCCGCGCTCCTCACGGCCGGTTCCCTCGCCCTCGTCGGCTGCGCCGGCACCGAAACGCCGGCCCCGGCCGCCGCCGGCACCCCGACGGCCGCGCCGTCGTCGACGCCGGCTCCCCCGGCTCTCGACGCCGCCAAGGTGGGCACCGCCGTCGCGGACGCCGCCAAGCAGGCGACCGCGGTGCGCGTCAAGGGCACGATGGCCCAGGAGGGCAGCACCATCAACCTGGACCTGCAGCTCAACGCGGACAGCGCGAGCGGCACGGTGGTCAAGGACGGCCTCGAGATCCCGGTGATCCGGATCGGCGACAAGTACTTCTTCAAGTTCACCGAGTCGCTGGTGAAGCAGGCGGGCGTCCCGGCGTCGGCGGCCAAGCAGATCACCGGCAAGTGGGTGTCGTCCACGGCCAAGATCGGCCAGGGCATCGCGGAGGCGTTCAAGGAGTTCCTCGACTACAAGTCGTTCACCCAGGGCACGCTCGGCGAGCTGGCGACGGCGAAGTTCAAGCCCGGCGAGCCGGCCACGCACGCGGGCACGCCGGCCCTGACGTTCTCGAGCACCGACGGCACGGCCACGGTGGCGGCGGCCGAGCCCCACTACCTGCTGCGCATGGCGGACCCGAAGAACGGCGCGATGGAGTTCAGCGACTGGAACAAGCCGACGACGGTCTCGGAGCCGCCGGCCGCGGAGATGTACTCGGGCCCGGGCGCCTGACCGGACCCGCTCAGCGTCCGCAGGCCACCCCGGTCCGGCCGACGGGGGCTTCCGACGTCGCGAATGACTCATTCGCGACGTCGGAGGTCCCCCATGAGCCATCCGCGACCTTCCGGGCTCGCCGCGGCCGGGACGCACCGGAGCGCGGAGCCCGGCCGGGTCAAGCACGGGCCAGCAGGGCCCACACCGTCTTCCCACCCGCCCGCGACCGGCTGCTCCCCCACCACTTCGCGACCTTGGTGACCATCCGCAGCCCCAGGCCCGCGTCGGCCAGGTCGAGGCCCTCCCGCAGCACCGCCGGGCGCGCGCTCTCGTCCGCGACCTCCACCGCCAGGGTCCGGCGGCGCAGCTCGAGCCGCAGGCGGGGCACCGAATCCGTGTGGCGGAGCGTGTTCTCCACCAGCTCCGTCGCGACCAGCTCGGCGTCCTCGGCCAGCTCGGGCACCATCCACTCGGCGCAGACGCCGCGGACGAAGCCGCGGGCGCGGGCCGATGTGCGCGGTGACCGGTCGAGCAGGCGACCCACGCGCCTGCGGGCCGGGCGGGTCAGCGCCGCCTCCGCCGTGGCCGCGTCCGGGTACACCGGGACGCAGCTCGCGGCCAGCGCCGCCCGCTGTTCCGGGCGACCGGTCACCAGCGCGAACGGGATGGCCGGCCAGTCGCCGACGCGGAGCGCGACCAGCGCGAACACCTTGACCAGCGCGCGGTCGCGCAGTTCGAGGCGCTCGATGTCGATCAGCACGCCGTCGTCGGAATCCACCGCGAACTCGAGCAGCCGGTCGCGCAGCTGCGGGTACGTGGTCCGGTCCAGCACGCCGACGACCGCGGCCTTCGCCGGTGCGCCGTGCCGGGGGACCAGCCACACCGAATTGTGCCGGGCGAGCACCGGTGACCACCTCCTCCGCGACGATCACCCGATCGGATAACCCGGCCCGAACCCGTCAAACCCGGCGAGCCCCGATCGACGCGACCGAACGGGCGAACCCGCGCTCACGACGGAGGCATGCCCCCGCGGTCGGCGTCCGCTTCGTCGCTGTCGTTCGCGCGGGGCTCCTGGTCGCGGAACGTCGGCTCGGTGTGCTCGCCGGCGATGTCGGCGTCGGCTTCCAGGCTCTCGGCCGTCACCGGGTCGATTTCGGGAGTGCTCATGGCTTCCTCCGATCGGGCGAAACCGGGGCATACCCGGCAGCGGGAGCGGCGAAACGCGTTTGCCTGCCGCGCCGCCGGGCATGCCGCCGGGCGGGTCCCCCGGCCGAGGGGCCTGCTCACCGAATTCGGAGGAAGCGACCATGGCATCGATGGAGACCGAGGTCCGGCGAACCCCGCGCCAGCTTCTCGCCGCGATCGTGGGAGTGGTTTTCCTGCTGGTCGGGGTGCTGGGGTTCATCCCCGGCGTGACGACGAACTACGACATGATGGCCTTCGCCGGGCACGATTCCGGCGCCCTGCTGCTGGGCGTCTTCGCCGTTTCGATCCTGCACAACATCGTGCACCTCGCCTTCGGCGTCGCCGGGCTGGCGCTGGCGCGGACCGCGAGCGGCGCCCGGGCGTTCCTCGTCGGCGGCGGGGTGATCTACCTGGTCCTGTGGCTCTACGGCCTGCTGATCGACCACGGCAGCGCGGCCAACTTCGTCCCGGTGAACACCGCCGACAACTGGCTGCACCTCGGCCTCGGCGTCGGGATGATCGCGCTCGGCCTGATCCCGCTGGGCGCCACGCGCGGCCCCGTCGCCGGCTCGCGGTGACCGGGTGCCGGGCCGGACGGTGCGCTCACGACGGCCGTCCGGCCCGGCTCCCCGCGTAGGCCCGCTCCCGCAGCCGCGCCAGCCAGCCCGGCGCGAACTCCAGTCCGCCGGGCCGGTTCCGCATCGGGTCGAACGCCGGCGCGGCCCCGCCGGTCTCCGTCAGCGTCAGCACGGCGCTGTCGCACCAGCGCCCGTCTTCGCGGCCGGTCCGGAGCACGAACTCCCACTTCCCCGCCGCGCGTGCCGCGTCGAGTGACGCCTCGACCCGCGGTTGCGACGACGACGCCCGCGCCCCCAGCCAGACGAGCCGGTCGGCCCGGCGGTACGGCGCGAGGCTGCTGTAGGCGCCGGCGGTCCACGCGGCCGCCGGCCGGGGCAGCATCCGGCCGAGGTGGCCGCGGCCCGCCGTCGTCAGCAGGATGTCCCACGGCCCGCCGTCGCGGCCCGCCCCCGGGATCCGCACCGCCAGCCCGAGCGCGTCCGGCAGCCGCCCGGGCGTGCCGGCGCCCTTGGACAGCCGCGCGACGACGGGCGCCGGCCCGGACGGCCAGGGCAGGTCGTCCGCGACCGCCCGGAGTTCCCCGCGCAGCACCACGCCCGCGGGGTGGAAGGCCGGAGCGCGGCGCAGCGCCGCCAGCCCGCGGAACGCCACCGAGACGAGACCGGTCATGTGTACTGCCCTCCGGGCCGGGGTAATCGGATCACCCACCCGATACCCGTGCGGAGCCCGGAGAAACCGCACCGACCTCGAGGAGCCGGCCATCGCCACCGCGGTCCTGTTCGACGTCGACGGCACGCTCGTCGACTCCAACTACCTCCACGTCCACGCCTGGCACCGGGCGTTCCATGCGCTGGACCGGCCGGTCGACTCCTGGCGCGTGCACCGCGCGATCGGCAAGGGGTCCGGCAAGCTGCTGCGCACCCTGCTGGGCGACGAAGACGCCGACCGCGTCGGCGAGCGGGCGAAAGACCTGCACAGCCGCTTCTACCTGGAGACGGCCGACCTGCTGCGGCCGTTCGACCGCGCGCCCGACCTCGTCCGCGAGCTGGCCGGGCGCGGGGTGCGCGTGGTGCTGGCGACGTCGGCGGGGCCGGACGAGCTCGACGCGCTGCGCAAGGTCCTCGCCGTCGACGACGTCGTCGCCGGCATCGTCTCCGGCGACGACGTCGAAGCGACGAAGCCCGACCCGGAGCCGGTGTTCGCCGCGCTCGAGAAGGCCGGCACCGCGCCGGCGGAGACGATCTTCGTCGGCGACGCGGTCTGGGACGTCCACGCCGCCACCAAGGCCGGCGTGCGCACGGTCTCAGTGCTCTCGGGCGGTGTCGGCGCGGCGGAGCTGACCGACGCCGGCGCCGTCGCGGTCTACGACGACGCCGCCGCGCTGCTGGCCGGGCTGGACGAGAGCGTGCTGATCAGCTGATCTTGCGGGCGACCAGCCGTTCCACCAGCCCGAGCTTGAACCGCTCCCGCCGCTCCACCGGCAGCCCGAGTGCTTCGACGAGCTTCAGCGGCCGCCGCCGGAAGTGCTCGCCGGCCAGCGGGACGCTTGCCAGCTCGACCAGCCACTGCACGGCCCGCACCAGCCGCGACGACGACGCGACGTGGTCGACCAGGATCAGCCGCCCGTCCGGGCGCAGCACCCGCGCCATCTCCCCGACCGCGGCCGCCGGGTCGGGGATGGCGCAGAGGCCGAACGTGCAGACCACGGCGTCGAACGAGCCATCGGCGAAGGGCAGGCGGTGGGCGTCGCCCACCCGCAGGGTCACCGGGCGGCCGAGCCGCCGGGCCCGGTCGCGGGCGATGGCGAGCATCCCGTCGCTGAGGTCGAGGCCGGTGAGCGTCACCTCCGCGGGGTAGTGCGGGAGGTTCAGCCCGGTCCCGGCCGCGACCTCGAGCACCTCGCCGTCGGCCTGGCCGCACGCCCACTCCCGCGAGTCGCCGAAGAGCCGGCGGTCCCAGACGCCCATCTCGGCGTCGTAGCCCGCGGACTTGCGGTCCCAGTACCGACGCCACCGCTCCGCTTTCGTCATGTCCTCCAGCGAAGCACGGATCGGCGCCGCCGGCCCGGACGACGGCTACTCGACGTGCGCCGCCGCGGCGAGGATGACCTCGGCGACCACCTCGGGCTGCGACACCGCGACCGCGTGCGAAGCGTCGATCCGGCGGACCGTCGAGGACGCGCGCTCGGCCATGAACTCCTGCGCGGCGGCCGGGATCGCGTTGTCCTGGTTGGCGATCAGCGTCCACGAGGGCAGCTTGGTCCACGCCGGGGTGCCCTCGAACGGCGCCGCCAGTGCCTGCTGCGCGACCGGCCGCTGCGTCACCGCCAGGACCGCCGCGGTGGCCGCGGGGACGTCGGCGGCGAAGACCTCGGCGAAGTCCGCCGGCTTGATCGACAGCTCGGGCTCGCCGTCGTGCTCCAGGACGTCCGTGGTCTCCGGGCCGAGCTTCGCGCCCGGGTAGCGGCCGGACAGCTCGAACACGCTCTCGCCCGCGTCCGGCTGGAACGCGGCGATGTAGACCAGCGCACGGACGTTCGGCGCGTCGGTGGCCGCGCGGCTGATCAGCGCGCCGCCGTAGGAGTGCCCGGCCAGGACCACCGGGCCGGGGACGCCGTTGACGACGTCCGCGACGTAGGCCGCGTCGGACTCGACGCCGCGCAGCGGGTTCGCCACCGCCCGGACCGGATAGCCCTGCTCCTGCAGCTTCGCGACGACCCCGGTCCAGCTCGACGAGTCGGCGAACGCGCCGTGGACCAGGACGATGGTGGGCTTGCTCATGGCTGGCTCCTTCAGAGAGAACGATCGGTCTTTCTGCTAGCTACTCTGGACCGCCCGGGCCGCCGCCGCAATGTGACGAAGCCGATCTGGCAGAACGATCGGTCTTTCTCTAAGCTGCGGGGATGAGGACTGCCGAGCCGCACCCGAAGGACCGGCTGCTCGCGACCGCCGCCCGCCTCTTCTACGCCGAGGGCATCCACGCCGTCGGCGTCGAGCGCCTGGTGTCCGAAGCCGCGGTGACCCGGGCGACCTTCTACCGGCACTACCCCACGAAGGACGACCTGGTCGCGGCCTACCTCGCCGAGACGAGCCGTCAGATCCGCGAAGCCGTCGCCGAGGCACGGGCGGGCAAACCGCCGCGCGACGCCCTGGCGGACACGATGGCCGTGGTCGGCAACGCGACCTGCGGCGACGACTTCCGCGGCTGCCAGTTCCTCAACGCCGCCGCCGAATACCCCGATCCGGAGAACCGGGTGCGCCAGGTGATCGACGACCACCGGAAGTGGTTCTTCGAGGTCCTGCGCGAGCAGGCGGCCGCACTCGGTCACCCCGAGCCGGCCCACGCGGCACGGGTGCTCGTCCTGCTGCGCGACGGCGCCCTGCACGGCGGCGAACTCGACGAACCCGGAAAGGTGCGCACGACGCTGCGCCGGGCCGTCGACGACTTCCTGCCCGCCTGATCCCGGGGTCGTCTTCACCTGCACAAACCGGGCAAACCTAGGCCGAACGGGTTACCTTGGGCACGGAAGGTGACGGAGGACCGAGATGGCGGCACCCGACGCGGCGCGCGTCCCGGCCTGGATCGAGCCCATGCTCGCCAAGGCCGACGGCGGCCGGCTGCGCAGCGGCCCGGAGTGGGCCTACGAGTACAAGCTGGACGGGTACCGGGCGGCCATGCGGATCGGCCAGGACGGCACGACCGTGCTCACCAGCCGCAACAACATCGACTTCACGGCGGAGTTCGCCGATCTCGCCGGCGTGCTCACCCCCGCGCTGGACGGCCGCGCCGCCTACCTGGACGGCGAGATCGTCGTCTACGGCGAAGACGGCCGGATCGACTTCGAGCGGATGCAGGAACGCCGCGGCCGCTACGTCCGGCACCAGAGCGGGCCGAAGGGGCTGGAGTTCCGGGACGTCCCGGTCCGGTTCCTGGCCTTCGACCTGCTCCGGCTCGGGGACCGGAACCTGCTGGCCACGCCGTACGACGAGCGCCGCCGCCTGCTGGCCGAGCTGCCGATGCCCGATCCCTACCGCGTTTCGGTGGTGCGCGCGGTCACGTTCGACGAGCTCGCCGCCGACCGCCGCACGCCCGCGGACTTCCTGGCCGACGCCGCGTCCGCCGGCTACGAGGGCGTCGTCGCGAAGCTGCGTTCGTCGGCCTACTCCCCCGGGCAGCGGCCGGACTCGTGGCTCAAGCACCCGCTGATCCGGACGCAGGAGGTGATCGTCTGCGGCTGGCGGCCCGGCCAGCGCAGCTTCACCGGCACCCTCGGCGGGCTGCTGCTCGGCGCGCACGACCCCGCCACCGGCGACCTCGTCTACATCGGCGACGTCGGCACCGGCTTCAGCCAGGCCACCCGCGCCGGCCTGCAGGCGCAGCTGCAGGGCATGGAGCGGCGCACGCACCCGTTCGTGACGACGCCGCCGCGGGAGGACACCGTCCGCGCCCGCTGGGTGGAGCCGCGGCTGGTGGGCGAAATCGTCTACCGCCAGTTCACGCGAGCGGGCCGCGTCCGCCACACGGCGTGGCGCGGCCTGCGCCACGACAAGGACCCGGCGGAGGTCCTGGCGCCGCGCGCGGTGCCGCACGAGCCCGCCGCGCCGCCCGCGCCCGCGGTCGAGCCGCAGCGGATCACCGTCCAGGCGGGCAACCGCCGGCTCACGCTGTCCAATTTGGACAAGGTGCTGTACCCGGCGGACGGGTTCACCAAGGGCGAGGTGATCAACTACTACTCCCGCGTGGCGGAGGTGCTGCTCCCGCACCTCGCCGGCCGGCCGGTGACGTTCATCCGCTACCCCAACGGGGTCGAGGGCCAGAAGTGGTTCGAGAAGAACGTCCCGAAGGGCGCCCCGGACTGGCTGCGCACGGTGCGCGTGGCCGGCACCGGCGGCACGATCGACTACCCGCTCCTGGACGACCTCCCGGGGTTGGTGTGGGCGGCGAACATGGCGGCGCTGGAGCTGCACGTTCCCCAGTGGACGGTGGAGTCGGGCACCCGGCGCCCCCCGGACCGCCTGGTGTTCGACCTGGACCCGGGCCCGGGCACGACGATCGTCGACTGCTGCCGGGTGGCCGAGCGCCTCCACGACCTCCTGGTCGCGGACGGGCTGACGCCGTACGCGAAGACGTCGGGCTCGAAGGGAATGCAGCTCTACTGCGGAATCAGCACGGACGACCCGGCGGCACCGTCGGCGTACGCCAAGCGGATCGCCCAGCGCCTGGCCGCGGAGACACCGGAGTCGGTGACGGCGACGATGGCGAAGGCGCACCGAACGGGCCGGGTGTTCATCGACTGGAGCCAGAACAGCCCGGCGAAGACGACGGTGGCCCCGTATTCCCTGCGCGGCCGCGACCGCCCGACGGCCTCGGCACCGGTGACGTGGGAAGAGGTCCGCGCGTGCCGCCACGTGACGCACTTGACCTTCACGGCGGACGACGTACTCGACCGGATCGACGAGTACGGAGATCTGCTCGCCGGGTTGGGCAAGGACAGCGCGCCGCTGGGGTGACGGTCAGTGGCGCCGCAGGAGCCGCTTGACCTTGCCGACGACGGTTCCGACCGGGTTGCGCCGCCGAAAGGAACCCTGTTTCGCCGGCGACTCGGGCTCCGGCTGGGCTTCCGGTGCCTCGGCCCGAAGCGCGTGCTTCGGCTGCTGCGGAACGCGCTCCTCGGCCGGATGTTCCTGCGCCGCGAGGGGAGACGGTTCCGGTGCGGGGCCGGCGACCGGCTGCACGGCGCGCGGGGCAGCCGAAGCCCGCTCAGCCGCCGGCTGCGGCGATCCTTGCGGGATGACCGGCACCCGAGCCGGCGGCGCCGCAACCTCCACCGGCCGCGGCCGCCCTTCCGGCACAGCCGGCAGCCCGGCAACTTTTTGCTCCGCCGCCGCTCGCGGCAGTCCTGAGTCCCGCCCCGGCGAAACCGGCCCCTCGGCAACTCCCCGCCCCACTGGCCGCACCCCTCCACGCACCGCCGCGGAAACCCCGGCCGGCACACCGGTTCCCGCCTCGCCGGCCTGCGGCCGCGGCGCCGGGATCTCCCCCGCCATCCTCCCCGACTCCGGGACCTCCTCCGGCCGCGGCAAAGCCGGGCGCCCGAGCATCTCCGGCGTGATCGCCGGCGTCATGAGCGGGGTGTGCGCCGCGTCCGCGTTGGGCGTTGCCGGCTCGCGGGCCGCCGGATAGCGCGCCAACGGGTCGCTCTCGATTGCCGCTCCGTCGCGGCGGTGGCTCCGGAGGAGGCCGCAGCACCCCAGCAGCCCGAGCAAACCCGCCAATCCCCACCACACCGTCATGACGTTCCTCCGTTCCTCGCTCCCCGGATATCCGGACCCGGCCCGCCCAATCCGAGCGTTACCCGGGTGGGTGACACCGTCACCCCAGCCGCGGCACGTCCCCCGGAAACGTGATCGGCAGCGAATACAGGCCCCGTGCCGTGCGGCCGCCGCCCAGCCAGCCGTGGAAGAAGATGCGGCCGTCCACCACGTCCGCACCACCCGGGGCGTCCACCTTGCCGCCGAGGAGCTCCGTCGACAGGAACCGGCCGTCCGCCTTCACGAACGCGCCACCCAGCGTCGGCGCCGACGCGTAACACGTGTGGTAGCCCGTGCTCTCGAACGTGTCGGCCGAATAGAACAACAGGTACCGGGACGCCGTCTTCACCACCGAAGGCGCCTCGACGACCGACTTCTCCGCCGTGAGGTCGGCCCGCAGCAGCTCGGTGCGCGGGCCGGCGAGCGTGCGTCCGTCGGCCTGCAGCTTCTGCGCCCAGATCGCCGACGGCGGCCCGGTCGCCGCGCCGTCGCTCTTGTAGAGCAGGTAGCGGGACCCGTCCGCGTCGACGAACGTCTGCGGGTCGATGTCGCCGTGGTCGCCGGGCTCGCACACCAGCGGCCGGTCGCCGGCCGGCGTGTACGGGCCTTCCGGCTTCTTCGCCGTCGCCGCGCCGAGGCACATCTCGCCGCCCGCCGTCTGCGCGGCCGCGAAGTACAGCACGAACGTGCCGTCCGCCAGCTGCGTGACGTCCGGGGCCCAGAACCCGCCGTCCGGCTTCGCCCACGCGGGCACGGCGCCCAGCGCGTCACCGGTGACGCGCCACGGCCCGTCCGCGGCGGCGGCGCCGGCCACCGGAATCCGCGTGGTCTTCGTGCCGGTGGCGAACGCGAAGTAGCCGGACGCGGTCTTGACGACGTCCGGATCGGGGAAGTCCTGGTTGATCAGCAGCCGCGGCGCGCTGACGGCCGCCGCTTCCGGGGCCACCGCGAACGCGGCGGCGACGGCGATGACGGGCACGAGACTCTTGAATCCCATAGGCGATTTTGTCGACACCCCAACGGTTCCGGCAACGGCAGGCGGACGTCGTCACCGGGAAGCGTGGACTTGCCCGCGTGCCCGGATCGGGTGGATTCGACCGCGCCGCGCGGGGTAGCCGCCGACTCATGCACGCAACGAGCGGCCGAGGGGCGTACCGCGCCGGCCATCCCGTCGGCGAGTCCGAAGGCGCGGCGGCGCGGCAGGAAAAGCCGCTGGGTGCCCCGGGAAAGCCGCTCGACCGCCGCTCGCCGTTCTTCACCGGGCTGCTCGCCGCGGCCGGGGTGCTCGTTACGGTCGCGGTCGTCGAGCTCCTCCTCGCGGCCTCGGACGTGCTGCTCCTGATCGGCATCGCGTTCTTCCTCGCGGTGGGGCTCGAACCGCTGACCGCCCGCCTCGCGCGCCGCGTGCCGCGTCCGCTCGCCGCCGCCGTGGTCGTCGTCGCCGGGCTGGCCGTCCTCGGCGGCGCGCTCGCCGCGGCCGCCGTCCCGCTGGCCGACCAGGCGACGCGGCTGCGGGACGGCGCACCGCGGTACCTGACGCTGCTGCGCGACCACGGCACCCTGCTCGGCCAGGCCAACGAAACCTTCGGCCTGGAAGCCGCCCTCCGGGCGATCCGGCTGTCCGACGTCGCGAAGTCGCTCGCGGCGCTGCTCGGCGACGCCGTGATCGTCGTGGTGCTCGCCACCTACTTCGTCGCCGACTTCCCCCGGATCCGCGCGGCGCTCTACCGGCTGGCCCCGCGGTCGCGGCGGCCGCGGGTGATCCTCATCGGCGACGCGGTCTTCCGGAAGGTAGGCGCCTACCTCGTCGGCAACGTCGTGGTGTCGCTGATCGCGGGCGCGGCGGCGTTCGCGTGGCTGTCGGCGTTCGGCGTGCCCTACCCGCTCGTGCTCGCCGTGCTGGTCGCCGTGCTCGACCTGGTGCCGGTGGCGGGTTCGGTGGTGGCCGGCGCCGGCACCACCCTCGTCGCGCTCACGGTGTCGGTGCCGGTCGGGCTCGCGACCCTCGGCTTCTTCGTCGGCTACCGGCTGGTGGAGGACTACGTGCTGCTGCCGAAAGTGGTCGGCCGGGCGGTGCGGGTTCCCGCCTTGGTCACCGTCGTCGCGGTGCTGCTCGGGTTCGAGCTGCTCGGGGTCGTCGGCGCGTTCGTCGCGGTGCCGGTCGCGGCCGCGGTGCTGCTCGTCGTGCGGGAAGTGGCCGTGCACCGCCTCGACCGGACCTAGGAAGACCGCCGCGCGGGGTGCGCCCCGCGCGGCGGTCCGGCCGGAGGTCAGTTGCCCTGGGCGGTCCCGCCGTCGGCGATCTCACCGGCGGCACAGTTGTCCGGGTTCTGGCCCTCGGCCTCGTGCGCGCCCGGGGAGAGCACCGGCACGCCGATGCCGTTGGCGGTGTCGTGGACCGGCACCTGGACGCCGAGGACGTTGACGTCGTTCTCGCAGACGCCGCCGACGACGTTCAGGTTGTGCACGGCGTCGAGGTTCTGCACGTTGCCGACGAGGCCGAACTGGTCGGTGGAGTCGACCGGGTGGCCCGCGACGCTGACATTGGCCGCGGACGCGGATCCGCCGAACACCGCCATCCCGGCGGCGAGGGCGGTGGCGACGAAGCCGAGCTGCTTGATCACGAGAAAAATACTCCTTCTGCGTACCCACCGGACCATCCGGCGGGGGATCGGGGGAAAGGAACGGGCCCGGCTTCGGTTCGCCGGGCCCGGAAAAGTCCGTTAAGGTGCGGTCAGGCCGGGTGGGACCGGCGCACTTCTCCAGCGTCGCGGCCGGTCCCACCCGGGTCGGCGCCATTCGGCGTCGCGGCGTGCCCGGGACGCGGAACCGGAGTGTGCAGCTCGCTCCGTGTTCCGGGCGCGCGGTGCGACGTCCGCGCCGGATTCCCGTGCCCGGAGCCGTTTTCCGCACGCACGGACGGCTCCGGGCACGGAAACTCAGTGGCCCTGGCTGGTGCCGCCGTCGGCGAGACCACCCGAGGCGCAGTTGTAGGGCGACTCCCCGCCGGCCTCGTGCGAGCCCGGCGAGAGGATCGGCACGCCGATGCCGTTGAGCGAGTCGTGGACCGGCACCTGGACGCCGAGGACGTTGACGTCGTTGCCGCACACGCCGAGCGTGCCGTTGACGTTGTGCAGCACGTCGGTGTTGTTCAGGTTCACCAGGCCGACCTGGCCGGTGTGGTCGTAGCCGCCGTAGTGGTGGCCGTGGTGGTGGCCGTCCGGGGTGTCGGCCGCGGCGATGCCGCCGGCCAGGAACGCGCCGGCCGCCGCGGTGGCCGTGACGAAGCCGATCTTCTTCAGCATGGATTGCTCCTCGGTGAACGATTTCGGAGAACGGGACGGCGGTGCAGGTGTGTTCGGCGTCCCGTGTGAGGGGAAACGTACTGATGCCGCGGCGGCGTTTCCACTTCGTGCCACCATCGTGTGGGTACCGCGGGCCCCTGACCGCGCGAGGTGTGGCCCGATCGGGTTCCCTTTGCTGCCAGGACCTTTCCTGCTCCACCTCGGGAGATCGCTTGCGGAGCAAGGAATGTTTCGGGCACGCCAAAGAGCCCTGCGCCGGATGACGCAAGGCTCTCAGGCGGGATTTCCTATTCGGGCCAGGCCTCGGCTTCGGCCGTGAGCGCGGTGGTGACGTCGATCTCGCCCGACCGCACCCGCCACGCGAGCGAGTCCGGCCGGGGCTGCAGCAGGTGCCACCCGACGACGTCTTCGTCGGTGTAGCAAGGGTTTTCGTCGTCACCGATGCCCAGCGCGGCGAAGTACTGGCGGGCGGGCCAGGTTTCGGGGACCCAGGCGCGGGCCCAGCGCACGACGATCCTGGCGAGGTCGTTGCGGCCGTCCGCCGGGTGGATCAGGCGGTCGCCGGTGGTGCAGATCAGGCGTGGCGTGTAGGTCGCGCCGAGCGGCGCGACGACGAGTTCAGTGTTCATTCCTCCCCCGGTCCACGAGAGTGGACGGTGTTGCCCGGCTCGGATGCGCTGCTGCGCGTGAGATGAGGAAGGACGGCCGGAGGCGGACGTGCGCACGCGGCGCGCCCTTGCACGGCTCCGGCTTGAACCGGAAGCCATCTTACGAAGCGGGCGGGCGCCCCGGAATCCGGGCCTCTTCGCCCATTCCCGTGACGGAAGGAGTGAAGGCGGCCATCGGGGGTACACGCGAACGCCACGTCCCGAACGGAAGGAAGAGCCGAGATGAAGAACCTGCTCAGTGCCGGAGTGGCGGCGGCGGCATTCGCCCTGACGGCGGCGACGCCGGCGTCGGCGGCCCCACCGGCACCGATGTACAGCCAGCAGACCGACGACAACGACAACGCCCGCGACGACAACGACGACAACGGCTTGTGGGGCCTGTTCGGCCTCCTGGGCCTGCTGGGCCTGGCGGGCTTGGTACGGCGCGGCCCGAAGGCGGGGGCAATGGCGGGATACCCGGCCGCGGGGTCGAACCAGCCGCCGGCGAACGCGTACCCGCCGGCCGAGCCGCGGCAGAACCCGCCGGGCGCCTGAGGGACGCGGGGGTCGCCGCTCCGGTCCCCACCGGGCCGCCAGAACCCGCCAGGCGCCCGAGAGGCACGGCGGCCGCCACCCCAATCCCCACCGGGCCGGCACAACCCGCCAGGCGCCCGAGAGGCACGGCGGCCGCCACCCCAATCCCCACCGGGCCGGCACAACCCGCCAGGCGCCCGAGAGGCACGGCGGCCGCCGCTCCAATCCCCACCGGGTGTTGACGCGCCGAGTGATCGAGGGCCGGCGGCACGAGCCACAAGCAGTCGAGCACCGGCGGCACAGCAGCCCCGGCATCCGACGGGGGCCGGGGCGCGGCCGGCGTCGCACAGCAGGCCCGTGCCCCGCATCTCAGCACCGCCGGCACCGCGCGCCAGGTCTCCCCTCCGCCTCACCAGCGCCACCGGCACCCGGCACCTCGCTCCTCCCGCAAACCCGCACCGAACCCCCGGGTCACCCTGGTGCCGCGCACCGCGAATCCCTCCTCTTCGCGCAGAACGTCCCGGCGCCGTCGGCGCCGGGACGTTCTGCGTTTCCTTCTCCGAATGGCGCCCAGTTGTCAGGTCTCGGCACCGAGGAGACCACAGCAACAGCCGAAAAAACCGGCCCTGTGGCCGCCACCCAGATTAGCGGAGCGTTCGCCGCGCAAGAAGTCTTTTCGCATCGTACCCTACTTAAGAGTGGCTTTCCCACCGCCTGGCAAATGCGCTTGATTACCCATCAATTCTTCTCTTAAACCTCACGATCGGGTGAACGTTCACCGTCACCCGAATCTGCCACCTCTCGCACCTTTGGTGAAGAAAACCCCGTCGATTCAGCCGTCCACCGTAATCGCGCGACACGACCGCGTGAGGACATCACACGCCGTAACCGATGCGTAAAACCGTCGAATAGCCACTTCACGCGATGTCGATGTTTGTTCCGGGGAACCCGCGACGCCGCACACCGTGCGAAATCAAACCACTTCACCCGCCGTCGGCATCCGCTCGCGTTATCGCGGATCGGCGATCACCATGATCGCAGTCGGCATCGCACAATCCCGAGGAGTACGACATGAAAAGTGCACTGACCCGAGCGCTCACGGTGTTCGCCACCGCCGCCGCGGTGACCCTGGCGGGGGTGGGTGTGGCGACGGCGGACGGGCCCGGTGGCAGCGGGTCGTCGAGCACCACGAGCGCCGCGGCGGAGGTCCAGGGCCTGCGCGACCAGCTCGTGTCGCGGGCGGACGACGGGGACGTGCCCGGCACGCAGGCCACCCTCGGCGACCTCGACCCGTTGCTCGTCGATCTGGCCCAGGGCAAGCGGTACACCGTCCAGGCCGCGGCGAAGGACAGCGCCGCCACCGCGCAGAAGGACGCCGCCGAAGCGCGCAAGGGCGTCGACGAACTCGCCGCCAAGGTGGCCTCCCGCCAGTCGCTGCCCCCGGTGTCGGCCCTGCTCAACGCGCTGCTGCAGCGCGTGCTGATCAGCCTTTCCGCGCTCGTGAACGACCTTCTCGGCGGGCTGCCCGTCCCGGTCGGCTAGACCGGCCGGACCCCCGGACGGGCAAGCCGGCGAAAGCCCGGCGCGGATCCCCTCCCGCGCCGGGCTTTCGCCGTCTGCCAAGGTACGGCTATTCGTAGACGACGTAGGCGGGCGTGGGGTTCAGCGCCAGGACTTCCGCCGGGGTCATCAGGTCCGCGCCGCGGCGGGTGTCCTCTTCGAAGAACAGCTTGAAGCCCGGCCGCACGTGGCCGGGAATCGTCTTCATCAGCGTCTTCCACGTCGCCTTCTTGGCGGCGGCCGAGCCGATGCCGTCGACGACCTTGACGACCGAAACCCCCTTGTGCGGCAGCAGAAGCTGCTCGTCGCGCACCACGGACGCCGCCACCTGGTGGTAGATCATCACCTTGGCGGGCAGGTGGTGCGCCTCGGCCAGGCCGCCGAGGTACCGGGCCACCTCGTCGAGCTCGCCGCCGGTCGTGCGGCCGAACTTCCGGCCCGGGACCACGCCCGGTTCCACGGCCCACTCCGGGTCGAGCGCGACACCGACGTCCGGCTCGGCCAGCCAGCGCTCGTAGGCCTTGACCTCGGGCAGGAAGTCGGCGCGGCCGGGCTGGATGTTCAGCAGCAGCAAGCCGTTCAGGGCCCGCGCGGCGTCGAGGTAGTCGCGCACGGTCGAGTCCTCGCAGCGGCTGCGGAACATGCCGTCCTCGCCCGGCGAGCGGTGCACGGTGGTGGCGATCAGCTCGACGACCGGCGTGACCGGACGGCCCGGCGGGAACGTCCCGATCTGGCGGCGCAGCGCGCGGCCCGCTTCGGCGAGATCGCCGGTCATGCGGCCGAGCGCTTTCGCGCCCGGAGCTCCGCAGAACCCGACGAGCAGGCTTTTCTCGAGCGGGTTCGGAGGAGGCGGGGGCGGCGGGGCGGCGACGGCGGCCGGCACGGCCGGCGCCCGCCCCAGCTGCCTCGCCCCGCACGCGCTCGCGGCCAAGCCCGCGAAAGCGGCGGTGAGGACCAGGCGTCGATCGAAGGTTCGTTCGGCGGTGACCGCCTTTTTCGGGACCATCGCGGGAAATTACCCGTAGCCGATCTTCGGCAAACGCGTTTCCCGGGGATCACCACATCGTGCCGGAGCCGGTCGCGGGCCCATGGCCCCGGCCTGCGGAAACGCCGTTTTCCGCGCTGTGCTGGGAAATTCCGGGCTCACCCGACCCGGTGGCCCGGCCCGCACCGGCGGCCGAGGGGACGCACACTTCCGGCATGCGTTGCCTTTTCCGGTTCGGTGCCGGGTTCACCGCCCTCCTCGCGCTGGCGGCCTGCGGCGGTCCCGCACCGGTCGTCCCGGCACCACGGCCGGCGCCCGCCGCCGCGCCGGTCCGCATCACGCCCGCCGCCGCGCGGCAGCTGGGCGCCGACGAGCTCGGCCGGGTGCCGGTCCTGATGTACCACCGCATCGTCGCGCAGCCGCGGTCGGTGTACGACCGCACGCCCGCGGACTTCACCGCGGAGCTCGAACGGCTCGCGGCCGAGGACTACGTCCCGGTCACCACCGCGGAACTGGTGTCGCGCCGGCTCGACCTGCCGGCCGGCGCGCACCCGGTGGTCCTGACCTTCGACGACGGCGACCCGAGCGTGTTCGGCCTGACGCCGCAGGGCCAACCGGCGCCGGGCACGGCGGTCCGCATCCTGCTGGACGTCGCGGCGGCGCACCCGCGGTTCCGCCCGGTCGCCAGCCTGTACGTCAACGAACACCCCTTCGGCGGCGACGCGGATGGCCGCGCGCTGCGCTGGCTGGCCGAGCACGGTTTCGAGATCGGCAACCACACGCGCCGCCACACGAACCTGCGCACGGCAACGGAACCGGCGGCGACGGCGGCCATCGCAGAGGAGGACGCGCTGATCCGCCGGGCGGTCCCGGGCTACCGGCCGGCGACCCTGGCACTGCCGTACGGAAGCAGCCCGCGCCGCCCGGAACTGGCTTTGCGGGGCCCGGGCTATTCGTACGGCGGCGTGCTCCTGGTGGGATCGGGACCGGCGCCGTCCCCGTGCGCGGCCGGGTTCGAGCCGGGCGCGATCCCCCGGATCCGTTCCCAATCGACGGGCCCGGAGGCGAAGTACGGATCGGCCCGCTGGCTCGACGAGCTGGCCACACCGACCGGCCACCGCTACACGTCCGACGGCGACCCGTCGACGGTGGCGTACCCGCGGTCGGCGGCTGCCGTGGCACCGGAGTGTGCGAGCGTGGGCCTTGCCTACTGAACGGCACCCGATGGCCCGCGTGGACTGGCTGCCCCAGCCACGGCGCCGGCCGGAGCGGCAGGCGCAGGCGCCTCGTATCCCACCCCGGACGCCGCAACCGGCCCCGACGACCGAACCCGGATCACCCGCGACCACCGGCTGGTGGCCTCCCGCCGTCCTCGTCTTCGCCGTCGCCCTTGCCCTCGCCCTTCTCCTCACGCCGAAGGCCGCCGAGCCGCGACGTGTCTCCGGGGTCGCCTCCGCGCAGCCCACCGTCAAGGCAACCGCCACGCCCCAGCCCGAGCCCGCCGCCCTGCCCGAGGGCGTTCCCGTCACCGAGACCGGCGCCGGGAGCTGGCACGTCGTTCCCGGGCCGGGCCGGGACATCGGTGCCGGGCCGAAGATCCTCACCTACACCGTCGAAGTCGAAGACGGCGTCGACCTCCGCGGCTTCGACCACGACGTCGACACGATCCTCGCCGACCCGCGGGGCTGGGCCGGGGTCACCTTCCGGCGGGTCGACGCCAACCCTGCCGTGCGGATCAGCCTCACCACTCCCGGCACCGCCCGGCGCCCGGACCTCTGCGGCTTCACCATCCCCTACGACTCCTCGTGCCGGCTCGCGCGTGAGCGCCGGGTCGTCGTCAACCTCGCCCGGTGGCTGCGCGGCGCCCACTCCTACGACGGCGACCTCGCCGGCTACCGCGCCTACGCCATCAACCACGAGCTGGGCCACGCCCTCGGCCACGGCCACGTCGGCTGCCCCGCCCCCGGCGCGCCGGCGCCGGTGATGATGCAGCAGACCTTCGGGCTCTCCAACACCTACCTGGCGCACCTCAACCGCGCCGAACCCGGGGCCGCCGGCAAGGTCGAGCCCGACGGCGCCGTCTGCCGCCCCAACCCCTGGCCGCGCTGAACTGGTTTATACCGCCGTCCAGTGGGTACTCGCGCCGCCTTCGGGAGGGGTGTGCGATGGTGCGGAAGCTTCTGGCCGGTACGACGGCAGTCCTGCTCCTCGCCGGGTGCGGCGGTGTCGGAAGCGGCAACGACGACCCGGCCACGCTGACGACCATGGGTTTCGGCCTCGGCGACGAGATCGCCACCACGCGGGCCGACCTGGCCGGCAAGGCGATCGCGCCGGCCACCGTCAAGGTCGGCGGCAGTGCCTTCGACGCCCAGCAGTTCCTCGCCTCCGTCGCCTCGCACACGCCGCCCGACCTCGTCTACCTCGACCGGCAGCTGCTCGGCACCTATGCCGCCCGCGGCACCCTCGAACCGCTCACCGGCTGCATCGCGAAGCAGCGCATCGACGTCTCCCAGTACCGGCCCGCCGCGCTCGAGGAAGTCACCCTGGACGGCAAGGTGTACGGCCTGCCCGAGTTCTACGACAACCGCGTCCTGCTGGTGAACGACGCCGTCGTCGCAGGGAGCGGGTTCACGCCCCAGGACCTCGCCGACCGCACCAAGCTCGCCGCGGCCGCGCGGAAACTCACCGTCCGCACCGGCGGCGGGCTGTCGCGGATCGGCTTCGACCCCAAGATCCCGGAGTTCCTCCCGCTGTGGGCCAGGGCCAACGGCGTGCAGATGCTCAGCGACGACGGCCGCACGGCGCACCTCGACGACCCGCGGCTGGCCGACGCCCTCGCGTACGCCAAGTCGCTGATCGACGCCCAGGGCGGCTGGAGCGCGGTGAAGGCGTTCCGGGACTCCTTCGACTTCTTCGGCGAGAAGAACCCGTTCAAGCAGGGCCAGCTGGCGGCCACCCTGATGGACGACTGGTACCTCAACGTCCTCGCCAACCACTCCCCCGACGTGCGGGTCACCGCGGCGCCGTTCACCGACACGGCCGGCGCCCCGATCGACTGGGTTACCGGCAGCGCCTGGGTCATCCCCGCCGGGAGCACCCACAAGGAGCAGGCCTGCGCCTGGATCAAGACGATGACCGACGCGCCGACGTGGATCGCCGCCGCCAAGGCCCGTGCCGAGAAGCGCAAGGCGGGCGGCAAGGCGTTCACCGGCGTCTACACCGGCAACCGCGTCGCCGACCAGGAGATCTTCGGCAGCATCGTGCAGCTGAAGGACCGGCCCGCGTTCGACGCCGCCGTCCGGACCGTGCTCAAAGCCCAGGAAAGTGCCTTCACCATGCCGGCGTCCCCGGCCGGATCGGAGTTCAAGACGGCCTGGCAGAACGCCGTCAACCGGGTGCTCTCGGGTGAGCAGCAGCCCGCCGAGGCCCTGCGCCAGGCGCAGCAGGAGGCCCAGCGCGCGCTGGACGCCGCCCGGTGAAGCGCCGCACGCGGGAAACCTGGGCCGCCTATGCCTTCCTGTCGCCGTGGATGATCGGCTTCGTGATCTTCATGGCGCTCCCGATGGTCGCCAGCCTGGTCCTCTCCTTCACCGACTACGACGCGCTGCGGTCGCCGAATGCCGTCGGCTGGGCCAACTACCAGCGGCTCCTCGAAGACCCCGCCGTGCGCACGAGCCTGGTCAACACGCTGGTCTACACCGTCATGTCGGTGCCGGCCACGATGGCCGTCTCGCTGGCGCTGGCCTCGCTGCTCACGCGGGCGGGGCGCCGGTCGGCCGGGTTCTTCCGCACGGTGTTCTACCTGCCCGAGATCACCCCGAAGGTCGCCGTCGGCGTGCTGTTCCTCATCCTCTTCAACGGCCAGGCCGGCCTGGTCAACGCCGCGCTGGGGCTGGTCGGCATCGACGGTCCACAGTGGAGCACCGACGGGCCGTGGGTGAAACCGGGGCTGGTGCTCATGCACCTGTGGTCGGTGGGCAGCACGGTGGTGATCTACCTGGCCGCGCTGCGCGGCGTGCCGCGCGAGCTGTACGAAGCCGCCGAGCTCGACGGCGCGTCGGCGTGGCAGCGGTTCCGGCGGATCACCGTCCCGATGATCAGCGGGGCGCTGTTCTTCACCCTCATCGTCCAGACGATCGCGGCCCTGCAGTCGTTCGACGAGGCCTACACCGCCTTCTACGGCTCCGCGGCCTCGGCGACCTACAGCAACGACGCGGCCCTGTTCTACCTGATCTACCTGTTCCGGCAGGCGTTCGAGTTCCTCCACCTCGGGTATGCGTCGGCGATGGCGTGGCTGCTGTTCGTCGTGATCCTGGCGATCACGCTCGTGCAGGTGCGGCTGAGCCGCCGGTTCGTCTACTACGAAGGCGGTGACCGGTGACGGCTCGGCGCGTGGTCCGCTGGACGGCGCTGGCCGCGGCGACCGTCCTGTTCCTCTACCCGTTCGTCTGGCTGCTGAGCGCGTCGGTGAAGCCGCGTGCCCAGGTCTTCGACAACGTGCTCATCCCCCGCAGCTGGGCCTGGGACAACTACGTCGAGATCTGGCGCGCCGCGCCGGTCGCGGCCTGGCTGCTCAACAGCGTGGTCGTGTCGCTCGCGGCGGCCGTGACCGTGACGCTGACCAGTTCGCTGGTGGCGTTCGGCTTCGCGTACTTCCGCTTCCCGGGCCGCAACGCGCTCTTCGGCCTGGTGCTGGCCACGATGATGCTTCCGGCCGCGGTGACGATGATCCCGGTGTACCTGATCTGGAACAGCGCCGGCCTGGCCCACACGCAGGTGCCGCTGTGGGCGGGGAACCTGTTCGGCAGCGCGTTCTACATCTTCCTGCTGCGCCAGTTCTTCCTCGGCCTGCCCCGCGAGGTGTTCGAGGCCGCCCGCGTCGACGGCGCGAACCACTGGACGCTGTTCTGGCGCATCGCGGTGCCGCTGTGCCGCCCGGCGCTCATCGTCAGTTTCGTGTTCGAGCTGAAGGCGAGCTGGTCGGACCTGCTCAAGCCGCTGATCTACCTGCGCGACCCGGTGCTGTACACGCTGCCCCGCGGGCTCAAGGCGCTGTCCGACCAGTTCGGCCAGGCGGGCGAACAGCGGTGGGAGATCGTGCTCGCCGGCAGCGTCATCACGACCGTGCCGCTGCTGATCGTGTTCTTCGTGGCGCAGCGCCACTTCCTCGCCGGGATCACGACGGAGGGCCCCACTCCCAGGCGGTGAGCGCGCTGCGCATCAGCCGCGCCGCGGCGGGCAGGCGGTCGCCCGCGGCCCAGAACAGCGTGATCGTGCGCCGGCAGTCCGGGCTGTCCACCGGGAGCCAGACGACCGGCACCTGCGCGGAGACCTGGCGGGCCATCGCCGGGTTCAGCCCGATGCCCAGGCCCGCGCTGATGAGTTCCTGGATCGCGGCGGTTTCGTCGCCTTCGAAGACGATCTTCGGCGTCAGGCCGCGGGCGGCGAAGAGCCGGTCGAGCAGCCGCCGGTGCCAGTGCCCGCGGCGGGCGGTGACGAACGGCTCCCCGGCGAGGTCGTCGATGCCGACCGAGGCGCGGTCCGCCAGCCGGTGCCCGAGCGAGGTGGCCACCAGCACCGGCTCGTCGAGCAGCTGCACCCCGGCCAGGCCCTCGTCGGGAATCGGTTGCGACGCCACGCAAAGGTCGACTTCCTGGGCACGCAAGGCTCGCGCCATCGCCTCGGCGGGCAGCTGGTGCAGTTCGACCTCGACGTCCGGGTGGGCCCGCTTGAACGCGGCGAGCGGCCGGGTCAGGGTGAGAAAGGTTTCCGACGCCAGCCGCACGGTGCCGAAGCCCTCGCCGGTCGCGTCGGCGACCGCGCGGCGGCCCGCGTCGAGCTCCCCGAGCGCGCGTTCGACGTAGCCGCGGAAGAGCTTGCCGGCGTCGTTGAGCCGCAGCCGACCGGCCCGGTCGAACAGCGGCGTGCCCAGCTCGTTCTCCAGCCGGGCGATGGTCCGGCTCAGCGAAGGCTGGGCGACGCGCAGCTCCTCGGCCGCGCGGCTGAGGTGCTCCAGCCGGGCCACCACGAGGAACTGCCGCAGGGTCCCCAGATCCACGTCATGCCTCCCGCATCATAACGCCATAGCGATATTGATCTTAGACACAATGCATTCCCGGTCATAGCTTCGAAGTGTGGAGAGACAAGGAAAAACGAGCTGGGCGCTGCGGGTCGTGGCGGCCGCGCACCTGGTGGCGATCGCCGGTCAGCCGGTGTTCGCCGGCGTGTACCTCAGCGGCGACTACGACGGGCTGCGCCTGCACGCGACCGGCGCCGACGTCGTCACGTCCCTCGGGTACGCGCAGCTGATCGTGGCGATCGTGGTCTGGGTCCGGCTGCGACGGGTGTGGCCGTTCCTCGCCACAGCGGCGGTGGCGGCCGCGGAGACGGTCCAGTACTTCGCCGGGCTGGACGGCGCGTTGTGGCTGCACCTCCCGCTGGGTGTGCTGACCGTCGCGGGGCTCGTCACGCTGGTCGTCGCGCTGTGGCGCCGTCCCCTGGAGGCCGTCGATGGGTTGCTGACTGGGACAGCAGCGCTGTCCACGGCGGCCGCGCTCTCGCGGCGTCCCCCGGTCACCGGCGCCGAGCTCCGCAGCGCCGTACCGCTGCCGCCGGCGTTCCAGGTGCCCCTGCCGCTCCCGCGGGTGCTCGCGCCGGTGGCCCCCGGCCGCTACGAGATCACCCAGCGCGTCGCGGAAATCGAGATCCTGCCCGGGATCCGGACGCCGATGTGGACCTACGGCGGCACGTTCCCGGGCCCGGCGATCGAAGCGCGGCGGGGCCGGCCGATCACCGTGACCCACCGCAACGAGCTGCCCGTGCCGACCGTGGTGCACCTGCACGGCGGGCGGACGCCGGCGGACTCCGACGGTTACCCGACCGACCTGGTACTGCCCGCGAACTGGACCGACGGCCACCACGCGATGCCCGACCCGCGGGCCGTGCGGACCCACCTGACCCGCGACTACACGTTCCCGCACGACCAGCGGCCGGCGTTGCTCTGGTACCACGACCACCGGATGGACTTCACGGCTCCGGCGCTCTGGCGCGGCCTCGCCGGGCTGCACATCGTGCGCGACGACGCCGAAGAAGCGCTCGGCCTGCCGTCGGGTCCGCGGGAACTGCCGCTGCTGATCGCCGACCGCGCGTTCGCCGCGGACGGCAGCCTCGACTACCCGTCCGTGGACGGCACCCTGCGGGAACGGCCGGGCGTGCGCGAGAGCTTCCTCGGCGGCGTGCTCGGCGACGTCATCCTCGTCAACGGCGCGCCGTGGCCGGTGCACGAGGTCGACGCGGCCCGGTACCGCCTGCGCGTCCTCAACGCGTCGAACGCCCGGCACTACGAACTCGAGGCGGTCGCCGACGACGGGCGCCGGCTCCCGCTCGTCCAGATCGGCGCGGACCTGGGACTTCTGGAAGCCCCGGTCACCCACGCGGCCCTGCCGATCGGGCCGGCCGAACGCTACGACGTCGTCGTCGACTTCGCGGACGTCCCGGTCGGCGGCCGCGTCCGGCTGCTCAACCGGCTGGGGTCCGGCCGCACCGCCGAGGTGATGGCCTTCCGGGTCGCACGCCGCGCGCGGGACGACAGCCGCGTGCCCGCCGTGCTCTCGACGGACCTGCCGTCGTGGGACCGGCCGGTCCGGGTGCGCGACTTCGCCTTCCGCGCCGGGCACCTGGACCACGGGCGCGGCTGGCTGATCGACGGGCGGCCGTTCGACCCGGCCCGCACGGACGTCACCGTCTCCCTCGGCGACGTCGAGGTGTGGCGGCTGGTCGCCGACGTCCACCACCCGGTGCACCTGCACCTCGCGGGGTTCCGCGTGCGCTCGCGCGGCGGGCGGCCGCCGCTGCCGCACGACGCCGGGCTCAAGGACACCGTCTCGCTGCGCCCGGGGGAAGCCGCGGAGATCGTCGCCCGCTTCGACGGCTACCGCGGCCGGTACCTCTTCCATTGCCACAACGCCGAGCACGAGGACATGGGCATGATGGCGAACCTCGAAATCACCTGATACGGGCTGTCGCGTGCCGTCACCCGGTCGTGGCGCCGCGGGTGCCGAACGAGGGGCGGCGGCTTCCGCACCGACCACCTCGGGCGTGGGCGCCACTGGGCCGGACGGGCCACGACGGCGGAGCCCGAGTGAAGGTCCTTTCCCTGTGAAACTCCCACCACTAGCGTTTCGAGCGAGGGGAAACCCTTTTCTGCCAGGGAAACGACCGAGGAGTTCAATCGATGACCGCTCTCGAGAAGCCCGTGACCCGCACCGCGTACCAGCAGTCGGTGGCCGACTACTGGAACGCGGAGAAGGATCCGGTGAACCTCCGGCTGGGCGACGTCGACGGTCTGTACCACCACCACTACGGCCTCGGCGACTACGACCCGGCCGTGCTCGAGACCCCGGCCGACCGGCGCGACGAGGCGATCATCGCGGAAATGCACCGGCTCGAGACCGCGCAGGCGGACGTCCTCCTCGACCACCTGGGCCCGATCGCGCCGGAGGACCGGCTGCTCGACGCCGGCTGCGGCCGCGGCGGCACGAGCGTCATGGCCCACCTGCGGTTCGGCTGCCAGGTCGACGGCATCTCCATTTCGGAGCAGCAGGTCGGGTTCGCCAACGCGCACGTGCGGCAGCGCGGGATCGACGGCTCGGTGCGCTACCACCTGCGGAACATGCTCGACACCGAGTTCGAATCCGGGTCGTTCCAGGGCATCTGGAACAACGAGAGCACGATGTACGTGGACCTGAACGACCTGTTCGCCGAGCACGCGCGGCAGCTCAAGCCCGGCGGCCGGTACGTCACGATCACCGGGTGCTACAACGACGTCACGGGCGGCCGGTCGCGCGCGGTGAGCCAGATCGACCAGCACTACATCTGCAACATCCACGCCCGTAGCGACTACTTCAAGGCCATGGTGGCCAACGGGTTCGTGCCGATCAACGTCGTCGACCTGACCGCGGCGACGATCCCCTACTGGGAACTGCGCGAGAAGTCGTCGGTCGCCACCGGCGTCGAAAAGCCGTTCCTGACCGCCTACCGCGAAGGCAGTTTCCACTACCTGCTCATCGCCGCCGACCGCGTCTGAGGCAGGCACACCGTGACTGAGTGTCCACAGTGGACCACGGCCGGGCTGCCGGCGGGACCGTTCGGGCTCGGCACGTCGGCGGCGCGGATCGCGACCCGGTTCGCGCCGTCGCCCGGCCAGGATCCGGCGTACGCGTACCTCCCGTGGGGCGACGGCAGCGCTTCGCCGCTGTACTGCCCGGTCGTGGGCCGCGTCGACGACGGCCTGGCCGCGGAGGTCGACCGGCGGCTCGTCACCTGGGCGGCCGGCTGCGGGTTCACCGGCAAGGGCCTGGCGCAGATCGCCGGGGCCGGGTTCGGCAGGCTGGCGATGCTCGCCCACGCCGACTGCGACGACCCGGACCGGCTGCTCGTCGCGGCCCAGCTCAACGCGGTCTGGTGGGCGGCCGACGACTACTACGCCGACGACAGCACGCTCGGCGCGGCCCCGACCGAGCTCCCGCCGCGGCTGGCGCTCGTCATGGCGGCGATGGACCCGGTCGCCCCGGCCGGGGAGTTTTCGGAGCCCCTCGAAGAGGCGTTGCGCGGCGACCCGATCCTCGTCGGGCTGCACTCGGCGATCGACCACCTGGGCCGCCACGGCTCCCCGGTGCTCGTGCAGCGCGTCTGCTACGCGACGTTCTCGATGTTCGTCAGCTGGGACGCCTACGCGGCGTGGCGCCACACCGGGAGCTACCCCCCGGCGTGGGAGTACCTGGCAGCCCGCCAGCACGACAGCTTCTACACGTCGATGACGCTCGTCGACGCCGTCGGCGGCTACGAGCTGGCCGCCCCGTTCTACTACGACCCGCGCGTGCGCGAGGCGATGATGCGGGCCGGAACGGCGTCGGTGCTGGTCAACGACCTGCATTCGGTGGCCAAGGACGCGGCGGACGAGAAGCCGGTGTGCAACATGGTGCTGCAGATCGCCGCCGACCGGGGCTGCCCGGTCGAAGAGGCGGTCGAGGCCACGGTGGCCCTGCACAACCGGATCGTCCACGAGTTCGAGGACGGCCACCGCGAGCTGCTGGCCGTGCCGTCCCCGGAACTGCAGCGCTTCCTGGTGGGCGTCCGTTCCTGGATGGGCGGCGGCTTCACCTGGCACGCCACCAATCCCCGGTATCAGTAGTTCCCGGCGGCTCGGCAACCCGCCTAGAGCACGAACCCCGTCGGGAACGGGTCGTCCGGGTCCAGCAGGTACGTGGCCGTTCCCGTGATCCAGGCCCGGCCCGCGAACTCCGGGACCACCGCCGGCACGCCGCCGACCGTGGTTTCCGCGACCAGCGAGCCGGTGAACGTCGTGCCGATGAACGAACTGTTCTCGAACGGCGTGTGCAGCGGCAGCTCGCCCCGGGCGTGCAGCTGCGCCATCCGGGCGGACGTTCCCGTGCCGCACGGTGACCGGTCGAACCAGCCCGGGTGGATCGCCATCGCGTTCCGCGACGCGCGCGCGTCCGAGCCCGGCGCCAGGAACTGGACGTGCTTGCAGCCGCCGATCAGCGGGTCCTCCGGGTGCTTCGGCGGCCGCTGCTCGTTGATCGCCGCCATGATCGACAGGCCCGCGCCGAGGATCCGGTCCTTCTCCGCCCGGTCGAACGGGATGTCCACAGAGGACAATTCCAGGATGGCGTAGAAGTTCCCGCCGTACGCCAGGTCGTAGCGGACGTCACCGAGTCCCGGCACCGAAACCACGGCGTCGCGCTCGGCGAGGAACGAGGCCACATTGCGCAGCTTCACGCTCACAGCACGGCCGTCGCGGACCGTCACCTCGGCGTGCACCAGCCCCGCCGGGGTGTCCAGGCGCACCACCGTCGTCGGCTCGGTCACCTCGACCATGCCCGTCTCCACCAGCACCGTCGCCACGCCGATCGTGCCGTGGCCGCACATCGGCAGGCAGCCGGACACCTCGATGTACAGCACGCCCCAGTCCGCGTCGTCGCGGCAGGGCGGCTGCAGGATCGCGCCGCTCATCGCCGAGTGGCCGCGCGGCTCGTTCACCAGGAATTGCCGGAGGTGGTCCAGGTGTGCCATGAAGTACCGGCGGCGCTCGGCCATCGTGGCGCCGGGAATGGGCGCCACGCCGCCGGTCACCACCCGGGTCGGCATGCCCTCGGTGTGCGAGTCGACCGCCGTGATCGCGCGCGAAGACCGCATCTACGCCACCCCCAGCGCCGCGAGCGCGCGGCCCATGTCGGCGCGGACCTGCTCGCGGTGGACGTCCGAGAGCGGCCCCCGCGGTGGACGGCACGGCCCGCCGCGGCGGCCCACCATGTCCATCCCGAGCTTGATGGCCTGGACGAACTCGGTGCGCGAATCCCAGCGGAACGCGGCCACCAGTGGTTCGTACAGCGCCCTGGCCTCCTCGAGCTTGCCCGCCGTGGCCAGCTCGAACAACCGCGCCGACTCGGCCGGGAACACGTTCGGGAACCCGGCGAACCACCCCGTGGCGCCCATCAGCAGGCTTTCCAGGACGACGTCGTCGGCGCCGCCGATCACCGCCAGCTCCGGCGCGCGCTCGCGGATCTCCAGCACGCGGCGGACGTCGCCGGAGAACTCCTTGACGGCCACCACGTTGTCGATCTGCGCGATCTCGGCCAGCAGGTCCGGTGTCAGGTCGACCTTGGTGTCGAACGGGTTGTTGTAGACCATCACCGGCAGGCCCGCCGACGCCACCGCCTCGAAGTGGGCGAGCACCTCGCCGCGGTTGGCGCGGTAGAGCGTCGGCGGCAGGCACAGCACGCCGTGCGCGCCGTCCTCGGCCGCCGCCTCGGCCCAGTACCGGGCCTGGTGCGCGCCGGGACCGTGGACGCCGACGACGACGATCCCGTCCGTCCCGACGGCCTCGATCGCGGTGCGGGCGACGCGCCGGCGTTCGTCGTCGGTGAGCGAGGAGTACTCGCCGAGGGAACCGTTCGGGCCGACGCCGCGGCAGCCGTTTTCGACGAGCCACCGGCAGTGTTCGGCGTAGGCGTCGTAGTCGACGGCCAGCCCGGCCGGCGCGGCGTCGTCGGCCCGGTAGGGCAACGCGGCGGCGACGACCACGCCGCCGAGGTCGCGGGGACTCATGGGGACTCCTTCGTCGGATCGGCGAGCTCGCCCAGGCGGATCGGCTGGGCGATCGGACGGTGGTGGCGTTCGGTGCCCCCGCAGAGCGCGGCGACGCTGGGTCCGCACATCCGGCCCTGGCACGGGCCGAGCCCGGCGCGGGTGCCGAGCTTGAGCGCGTGCGGGCCCGGCGTGGCCGGGTCCGCGGCGGCGGTTCTCAGGTCGCCGTAGGTGGTTTCCTCGCAGCGGCAGACGACGGTGTCCGCGCGCAGCCAGCCGGGCCACGCCGCGCCGATGGGGTGGGCGGCGGCGAGGCGGCGGGCGAACGCGCGGGCGTGGTCACGCCGCTTGACCAGGGCGGGGCCCGGCGTCCGCCCGGCGGCGGCCCACCCGGCGACCGCGCCTTCCGCGGCGGCCGCGGCCGAGCCGCCGATGCCGGTGATCTCCCCCGCGGCGAACACCCCGGTGACGCTGGTGCGCTGGTCGTCGCCGACCCGGACGAACCCGCCGTCGAGGGCGCAGCCGGCCGCGACGGCCAGTTCGGGTTGCCCCGCGAAGCCGTGCCCGACGCAGAGGGCGTCGACCTCGTAGGTGCGTTCGGTGCCGGGGACGACCGACCAGTCCGCGCGGACGCGTGCGGTGACGGCTTCGCGCACCCGGTCGTCGCCGCGGGCTTCGACCACCGTGCGGCCGAAGTGGTACGGGATGCGGTGCCGGGCCAGCTTGGCCGAGTAACGCACCAGTTCGTTCATCTTGCCGAGGTGCGCGGCCGCGCGCCAGGACCATCCACTGAGGACAGTGCCAACCGGGTTCGCCTCCAGGACGGCTCGTACTTCGGCGCCGACGTCCACCAGGGATTGCGCGACCGGCAGGAGGAAGGGCCCGGCCCCGGCGACGAGCACCCGCCGCCCGACGGCGACCCGCTCCCCCTTGGCCAGCGCCTGCGCGGCGCCGGCGGTGAAGACGCCGGGCAGCTGCCAGCCGGGAAACGGCAGGACGCGGTCGTGCGCGCCGGTGGCGAGCACCAAGGCGTCGGGATCGAGGGTGTGGCGCCGCCGGTTCGTCCCGTCGGCCGGGCCGCGCAGGACGTGGACCCGCTTGCCTTCCAGGGCCCAGACAGTGCTTTCCGGCCACCACGCGCACCGGTCCAGAAGTGCCTCGAACCGGTTTCCCGCGCCGCGGTGGTACTGGCCGCCGGGCACGTCGGACTGGTCGAGAACGGTGACGTGGGCCCCGGCGGCGAGCGCGGCTTCGGCGGCCGCGAGCCCCGCCGGCCCCGCGCCGACGATGACGACGTGCGTCACGCGCTTTCCTCCCGTTCCCGCGACTGCGTCCGGATCTCGTCGCCGTCGGCGGCCCGGCGACGGCAGGCGCGGACGTCGGCGACGCCGTTGACGGTGAGCAGGCAGTCGAAGCAGGCACCGATGCCGCAGAAGACACCGCGTGGCGCGCCGGACCGGGTGGTGCGCCAGGACACCCGCCCGGCGGCGAGGAGCACGCCGGCGACGGTCTGCCCGGCGGTGCCGGTCACGGCCTCGCCGTCGACGGTGATCGTGATCGGGTGGCCGCTCACGCGAGCACCGCCGGGCGGTCCACGGTGAACTCCACCACCGGCATCGACGGCGCCACGCCGGTCAGCAGTTCGCGCAGCAGCCTCGCCGTTCCGAGGCTCAGGCCGATCCCCGCGCCTTCGTGGCCGGTCGCGTGCCAGAGGCCGGCGAGCCTCGGGTCCTCGCCCAGCACCGGCAGGTGGTCGTCCACGTACGGCCGGAAACCGCCGTACGCGCGCATCACCGCGGCGTCGGCCAGCACCGGGAACAGGCGGACCGCCTTGGCCGCGATCGCGCTCAGCACGTCCGGCCGGATCGTGTCGTCGAAGCCCACGCGGCGGCGGGACGAGCCGATCAGCACCGTGCCGCCCCACGTCGACTCCACCACCGCCGATGTCTGCAGCTCGCCGCTGCCCATGCCGACCGCGTCGACGTAGTCCGCGTCGTAGACCTTGTGCCGCACCACGCCCGGCATCGGCGTCGTCACCAGGACCTCGCCGCGCCGGGGGCGGACCGCGATCGGCGCGCCCAGCCGGGCCGACACCGGGCCCGACCACGGGCCCGCCGCGTTCACCACCACGTCCGCTTCGGCCACTTCGCCACCAAGACCGACGCCGGTGATCCGGCCGCCGCGGACCCGCGCGCCCGTCACCTCGGCCTCGGTGCGCAGCCGGGCGCCGTGGCGGAGCGCCGAACCCATCAGGGCGAGCGCGGCGCCGGCCGGCTGGACCTGGGCGTCTTCCGGGTACCGGACGGCGGCGGTCACCTCGCGGGTCAGCGCGGGTTCGGCCGCCGCGACGTCCGCTGAGGACAGCCGCTCGGTGCGTACCCCGGCCGCGGCCTGGGCCTCGGCGAACGCGAGGAGCGCGCGGGCGCCGGCTTCCGTGGTGGCGACGACGATGCCGCCCTTCGGGTCGAACTCCGTCGCGGCGGCCGCCCGCGGGTCGGCTTCGGCGATCTCGGCCACCACCCGCGGCCACAACCGGGCGGACAGCTGCGCGAGCACGAGCTCGGCCCCCGGCCCCTTGTCCGAGACGAGCACATTGCCCTCGCCGTGCGATGTGGTGCCGCCCGCGGGCCGGCCGCGGTCGACGACCAGGACGTCGAAGCCGGCCAGTGCGAGTTCCCTGGCGCAGGCCGCGCCGACGATGCCGGCGCCGATCACCACCACCCGCGTTCGGTTCATCGACCCTCCAGCGTTCGGTATAGCGAACGATAGGTGTCGATCGGGACGGGTGTCAATCCAGCCGGACGGGGTGCGGCCTGCCGTCGAGCCGTTCGTCCGCGCAATACTGCAGCAGCAGTACCGACTGCACGGGGCCGTCCGGCGCGGTGTAGCTGTGCGGCTCGCGGGCGTCGAAGGCCACGTAGTCGCCGGGCCCGAGGTCCACGGTCCGGCCGCCGGCCTCGACGCGGAGCCTGCCGCCCTGCACGATGGTGTGCTCGACGCCGGCGTGGCCCTGCGAGCGCTGCGGCGCGTCCCCGCGGACGAGCTGGTCGTAGACCTCGAAGACGCTGTTGTCCGCCTCGATCCGGCGCAGCGGCCGCAGGTCGACACCCTCGCCGCGGAGCACATCGACCTCGGCCGCCCGCACGACGGTCAGCCCGCCGCGCGGCCGGTGGTCGAGCAGGTCGGAGATCGCCACTTCGAGGACGCGGGACAGGCTGAACACGGTCTCGATGGTCGGGTTGCCGGTGCCGCCCTCGAGCTGCGACAGCGTCGCCTTGCCGATGCCCGACCGCCGGGCCAGCTCCGACAGCGACAGGCCGCGCGCCACCCGCGTCGCGCGGAGGTTGACCGCCAGCATGTCGCGGATCGACGGACTGCCGTCATCGTTCGGTAAAGCGTCCATCAGCGGCGCCCTCCGTTCGGTTTGCCGATCGGGCCAGGCGTCATGATGCCACGGCCGGGCTGCCCCGCGGCGAATGATGCCGCGGAGAAGCCCGGCCGTGGTCGCTACCTGCTGTAGGTCAGGCAGTTCGCCGCGTGGCCGCCGGTGCCCGGGCCGACCCGGATGCTCGACGCCGTGCACTCCAGCGATTCGTTGTGCCGGCAGTCCGTCCGGGAACACGCGCCGACCTGGGCGACGACGCGGTCCAGGCCGCCCTTGGTGTTCAGCGGGACGAACGTTCCGCAGTCCGCCGACCCGTTGCCGCCGCCGACCGTGATGGCGAAGGCGTGGCAGCCGTCGTGGTTGTAGGAACAGCCGCTGACCGTGCACTCGTGCACGGCCGGCATCTCGGTGGTGGTCATCCGCACTCCTGGTTCCGTGGTGGGAAAACAGTCGGTTCCCCGACGCTCCCACCCGGACCCCGGCCCCGCAACGGACGCCGCCACGGCCGGGTGAGCCACCCCGCCCGGCCGGGTGACAAAGGCGCCCGTTAGAGCTCAGTTCGTGAGCGTGTTCGGGTCGCTCGTGCTCGGCCGCCCGGTCTCGACGTGCCCCGCCAGCCGGCGCAGGAAGCGCGGGTCGCGGTCCGACACGACCGAGACGTCGTACCAGTTGCCGCTGCGCCGCGTGTCCACCACCTCGACGACCCGCGCCCCCGGCCGCAGGAGCCGCGACGTCGAGCGACGGCCGTAGGAGTCGGTCAGCGTGAGCCGCACCGGCGTGGTGCCGCTGTTGGTCAGCACCAGCGCCAGGTTGCCGCTGCGGCCCTCCGGCCGCGCGCTCACCTCCGGCCCGGCCACGCCGCCGCCGCGGAACTGCCGGACGAAGCCGTTCGGCCCGTGGGCGGTGTAGTCGTAGCCGCCGGAGAAGGGCAGGGCGGCGTCGAGCGAGCAGCCGGCGCCCGCCGTGTACGTCCGCGGCTCGCCCCCGGGCGAGACGACGTAGAAAGTCGCGCCCGCGCGGCCCTGGTTGCCGAACGTCAGGTTCAGCGCGGCCCCGGCCTGGGCGTCCACGGCGAGGTCGTACGGCAGCGCCCGCGCCGGCCGCAGCCCCGGCTCCTGCTTCGGCAGCACGGCGTTCGCCGGCACCTCGGGCACGTAGTCCGGGTGCCGCTTGCGGTCCGGCGGCTCGTAGCCCGCGGTGTCCGGCAGGGCGGGCACGCGCGTGTCGGTGCGGGCGAAGTCGAACGCCGACGTCAGGTCACCGCACACCGACCGGCGCCACGCCGAGATGTTCGGTTCCCGCACGCCGAACCGCCGCTCGACGAACCGGATGATCGACGTGTGGTCGAACGTCTCCGAGCAGACGTAGCCGCCCTTGCTCCACGGCGACACCACGATCATCGGCACGCGCTGGCCGAGCCCGTACGGGCCGGCCGGGTTCGCGGCCGACCCGGCGAAGATCTCCCCCGTCGTGTCCACCGTGGACTGGCCGGCCGTCGCGTACGGCGGGACGACGTGGTCGAAGAAGCCGTCGTTCTCGTCGTAGGTGATGAACAGCGCGGTCTTGCTCCACACGTCCGGGTTGGCGGTGAGCGCGTCGAGGACCTGCGCGATGTACCAGGCGCCGTAGTTCACCGGCCAGTTCGGGTGCTCGCAGAACGCCTCCGGCGCGGTGATCCACGAAACCTGCGGCAGCTGCCCGGCCTTGACGTCGGCGCGCAGCCGGTCGAAGTAGCCCTCGCCCGCCTTGGCGTTCGTGCCGGTGCGGGCCTTCTCGTACAGGGCGTCGCCGGGCTTGGCGTTGCGGTAGGAGTTGAAGTACAGCAGCGAGTTGTCGCCGTAGTTGCCGCGGTAGGCGTCTTCGATCCAGCCCCAGCTGCCCGCGGCGTCGAGGCCGTCGCCGGTGTCCTGGTAGATCTTCCACGAGACGCCGGCCTGCTCGAGGCGCTCGGGGTAGGTCGTCCAGGAGTAGCCCTTTTCGTCGTTGCCGAGGACCGGCCCGCCACCCTGGCCGTCGTTGCCGGTGTAGCCGGTCCACATGTAGTAGCGGTTCGGGTCGGTCGAGCCCATGAACGAGCAGTGGTAGGCGTCGCAGATGGTGAACGCGTCGGCGAGGGCGTAGTGGAACGGGATGTCTTCGCGCGTCAGGTAGGCCATGGTGGTCGAGCCCTTCGCGGGCACCCACTTGTCGTAGCGGCCGCCGTTCCACGCCGCGTGCGTGTCGTTCCAGCCGTGCGGGAGGTCCTGGATGAACTGCAGGCCCAGGTTGTCCGCTTCGGGCCGGAAGGGCAGGATGTCGCGGTTGCCGTCCGACTGCGCCCAGACCGCCTTGCCGTCGGCGAGGGTCGCCGGCCGCGGGTCGCCGAAGCCGCGGACGCCGCGCAGCGTGCCGAAGTAGTGGTCGAACGACCGGTTTTCCTGCATTAGCACCACGATGTGCTCGACGTCCCGCAGTGTCCCGGTGCGGTGGTACGCGGGGATCTCCGCCGCGCGCGCGATGCTCGTGGACAGTGCGGAAAGGGCGGCGGTGCCGCCCGCGAGCTGCAGAAAACGTCGTCGGTTGACGTCCGTCATGGGGACTCCGGGGGTCTCGTGGTGGTGAGCCGGGTCAGTATGGGTCGCCGATGGCGAACCCGCGCGCAGAGCGAGGCTAACGCCGGGCGAAACCCTGGTTAACGCCTGCGAGCGGACAGACTGTGGACAGAACCGCGGCTGCGCGGCGATGCCCCGCCCGGGCGCCCGGGCTGTGGAGACCACGGGCTGAGCTCGAACACCGGGCGGGGCACCGCCGGAACCGGCGTACCCGGGGCGAAACCCGGCAAACGTCACGGCGGGAAAAGAGTTCCGAGGCCCGTCTCCGCCCAGCGGAGGTCCGAGGGGGGTCGACCTGCGAGCGGAGACGGGAGTTCCAGGCCGGTACGGGGGCCGCCTCGCGGCGGAAGGCACAACACGGCTCCAGCCGGACTGGTATTCCGTGAAGGCAAGGGGTGAGGCCCGGGGGCACCACCGTACCGACACCCTGTACAACGTCCTGTCTCCGCTGGTGTTCCGGCCGACGGGCGTGACGTGCGTCGCTCAGCGGCGGCCGGCGCGGCTCGCGGCGAGGTACTCGCGGTTCAGCGTCGCGATGCTCGTGAACGGGATCCCCTTCGGGCACGACGCCACGCACTCGCCCGTGTTGGTGCACCCGCCGAAGCCCTCGGCGTCCATCGCCGCCACCATGTCCAGCACCCGGCTCGCGCGCTCCGGGCCGCCTTGCGGCAGCAGGCTCAGGTGCGTCACCTTCGCCGCCGTGAACAGCGTGGCCGAGCCGTTGGGGCACGCCGCCACGCAGGCTCCGCAGCCGATGCACGTGGCGTTGTCGAACGCCAGGTCCGCGTCCGGCTTGGGGACCGGTGTCGCGTGGGCGTCCGGGGCACTGCCCGTCGGTGCGCTGACGTACCCGCCGGCCTGGACGATCCGGTCCAGCGCCGAACGGTCGACCACCAGGTCCTTCACCACCGGGAAACCCGCCGCGCGCCACGGTTCCACGTCGATGACGTCGCCGTCGGTGAAGGAGCGCATGTGCAGCTGGCACGACGTCGTGCGCTCGGGTCCGTGGGCCTGGCCGTTGATCACCACGCCGCACGAGCCGCAGATGCCCTCGCGGCAGTCGTGGTCGAACGCCACCGGTTCGTCGCCCTCTTCGATCAGGCGCTGGTTCAGCACGTCCAGCATCTCCAGGAACGACATGTCCGGGCTGATGCCGTCGACCGGGTAGGCGACCAGCCTGCCTTCCGCGGCCGGTCCGGCCTGCCGCCAGACGCGGACGGTGAGTTTCATGTGTAGCTCCGCTGGGTCGGGTGGACGTGTTCGAAGACCAGTTCCTCACGGTGCAGCACCGGCTCGGTGCCGTACTCCCACGCGGCGACGTGCGCGAAGTGCTCGTCGTCCCGCAGGGCTTCGCCGTCGGGGGTCTGGTGTTCCTCGCGGAAGTGGCCGCCGCAGGATTCCTCGCGGACCAGCGCGTCGACGAGCATGAGCTCGGCCAGCTCCAGGAAGTCGGCCACGCGATGAGCCTTCTCCAGCTCCTGGTTGAGCTCCGCGCCGCCGCCCGGGATCCGGACGTCGCGCCAGAACTCCGCCCGCAGCTCCGGCACTCGCTCCAGGGCCTTGCGCAGGCCTTCGCGCGTGCGGGACATCCCGCAGTGGTCCCACATCAGCAGGCCCAGCTCCCGGTGGAACGAGTCGACGGACCGCGTTCCCCGCACCGCCAGTAGCCGGGAAATCCGGGCGCGCACCTCGGTTTCCGCTTCGGCGACGGCGGCCGCGGAGACGTCGTCGAGGCGCGTGCTGCCCAGATAGTCGTTCACCGTCGCGGGCAGCACGAAGTAGCCGTCGGCGAGCCCCTGCATCAACGCCGACGCGCCGAGCCGGTTGGCGCCGTGGTCGGAGAAGTTCGCCTCGCCGATCACGAACAGCCCGGGGATCGTGCTCTGCAGGTCGTAGTCCACCCAGAGCCCGCCCATCGTGTAGTGGATGGCCGGGTAGATCCGCATCGGCACGGTGTACGGGTCTTCCGCGGTGATGCGCTGGTACATGTCGAAGAGGTTGCCGTAGCGGGCTTCGATCGCCGGCCGGCCCAGCCGCGCGATCGCGTCGGCGAAGTCCAGGTAGACGCCCAGGCCGCCGGGGCCGACGCCGAACCCGGCGTCGCACACGTTCTTCGCCGCCCGCGACGCGATGTCCCGCGGCACGAGGTTGCCGAAGCTCGGGTAGAGGCGTTCGAGGTAGTAGTCGCGCTCGTCCTCGGGGATCTCCCCTGGTGCTCTGGTGTCGCCCGGCCGCTTCGGGACCCAGATGCGGCCGTCGTTGCGCAGCGACTCGCTCATCAGCGTCAGCTTCGACTGGTGCTCGCCCGAGCGCGGGATGCACGTGGGGTGGATCTGGGTGAAGCACGGGTTCGCGAAGTAGGCACCGCGCTTGTGCGCGCGCCAGATCGCGGTGGCGTTCGAGCCCTTCGCGTTCGTCGAGAGGTAGAAGACGTTGCCGTAGCCGCCGGTCGCGAGCACGACGGCGTCCGCGAGGTGCGTGGTGATCTCGCCGGTGACCAGGTCGCGCGCGACGATGCCGCGGGCCCGGCCGCCGTCGACGACGAGGTCGAGCATCTCGGTGCGGGCGTGCAGCTCGACGTTCCCGGCGTCGATCTGCCGGGACAGCGCCTGGTACGCGCCGATCAGCAGCTGCTGGCCCGTCTGGCCGCGCGCGTAGAACGTCCGCTGCACCTGCACGCCGCCGAAGGAGCGGGTGTCGAGCAGCCCGCCGTACTCCCGGGCGAACGGCACGCCCTGGGCCACGGCCTGGTCGATGATCTGCGCCGACACCTGAGCCAGCCGGTACACATTGGACTCGCGGGCCCGGAAGTCGCCGCCCTTGACCGTGTCGTGGAAGAGCCGGTACACGGAGTCGCCGTCGTTGCGGTAGTTCTTCGCGGCGTTGATGCCGCCCTGGGCCGCGACCGAGTGCGCGCGCCGCGGCGAGTCCTGGACGCAGAACTGCACGACGTGGTAGCCCTGCTCGGCCAGCGTCGCGCCGGCCGAGCCGCCGGCCAGGCCGGTGCCCACGACGATCACCCGGTGCCGTCGCCGGTTCGCCGGGTTCACCAGCTTCGCGGCGAACTTCCGGTCGTCCCACCGCTGTTCCAGGGGAACGGCGGGTGCCTTCGTGTCGGCGATCGGGTCGCCGACGCGGTATTCGGACATCAGTGCACCAGTCCCGTCATGATCGCGACCGGGACGAGGGCGTACCCGCCCGCGACCACGACCGCCGTCGTGCTGCCGAAGATCCTGATCGCCCGCTCCCGCCGCGGGCGCGTGACGCCGAGCGTGCGCGCGGCGCTGGCGAAGCCGTGGTGGATGTGCAGGCCCAGCATGGCCAGGGCGAGGAGGTAGATCAGGTTCACCCACCAGACCTGGAAGTCCGCGACGAGGTTGTGGTACGGGTCACCCGGGACGAAGTCCTGGTTCACCGTGCCGACGGTGAAGTCGAGGATGTGCCAGACGACGAACACCGCGAGGGTCGCGCCGCCCCAGCGCATGGTCCGCACGGCGAAGGTCGCCCGCGCCGGCGGCCGGTGGACGTACCGGACCGGCCGCGCGCGGCGGTCGCGCCGGGCGAGCTGCACCGCCGCGGTGACGTGCAGGACCAGCGCGGCGAGCAGGACCGCCCGCTGGAGCCACAGGAACCACTCGCGGCCGAGCACCGGCTCGCCGATCGTGCGCAGCCAGCCGGCGTAGTGGTTGAGCTCGCCGGCGCCGAGGAACGTCTTGAGGTTGCCGACCATGTGCGCGAACACGAAGGCGAGCAGGAGCACGCCGGTGACCGCCATGACGGCCTTCTTGCCGATCGTCGAGGCCCAGAAGCGCCGGACGGCCGAGCGCCGGTGCGGGGCGAGGGTGTTCACCACCTGACCGACGGTAGAAGCGCGTCAACCAGAGGTCAAAGACATGATGGCTCTGTTCTCGATAGGCTATGGCTATGCAGTTCCACCAGCTGGCCTACTTCGTGGCGGTCGCCGAGCACCGGCACTTCACCCGCGCCGCCGAGCAGGTGCGGGTGGCCCAGCCGTCGCTGTCGCAGCAGATCCGCGCGCTCGAACACGACCTGGGCGCGCCGCTGTTCCACCGCATCCGCGGCAACGTCACGCTCACCGAGGCCGGCGAGACGCTGCTGCCGATCGCGCGGCGGATCCTCGCCGACACCGAAACCGCCCGGCTGGCCATCCGGGAACTGTTCGAGCTCGACCGCGGCCGCGTCCGGCTGGGCGCGCCGCCGAGCCTGTGCACGGGTTTGCTGCCCGCGATGCTCGCCGCGTTCCGCCGCCGGTACCCGGGCATCCAGCTGGAACTGCACGAAAGCGGCTCGGGCGACCTGCGGCAGCGGCTGGCCGAGGGCGCGCTCGACCTGGCGCTGCTGGCAGGCGCCCGGACCACGGCGGACGCCGGCCTGACGGCGACGCCGTTGCTGCTCGAGGAGCTGGTGGTGATCTCGGCGCCGGAAGCGCCGGTCACGGGTGACCGCCTCGGCATCGGGGCGCTGGCCGACGTCCCGCTGGTGATGTTCCGCCGCGGTTACGACGTCCGGGAGGCGACGGTCAACGCGTGCCGGGCCGCCGGGTTCGAACCGTCGTTCGCGATCGAGGGCGGTGAGATGGACGCGGTGCTGGAGCTGGTCCGCGCGGGCGTGGGCGCGGCGGTGGTCCCGAGCACGGTGGCCGGCGACCGGTTCCGGATGACGCGGTTCACGCCCGACGCGGGGATGACGCGCGTGGTGCAGCTCGCGCACCGCGCGGACGTGGAGCCGACCCGGGCGGTACGCGCGCTGCGGTCGGCGATCGCGGGTTTCGTGGCCGACGCGGCCCGGCGGGCGAGCCTGCCGCCGGGCATCGAGTCCCTGGTGGACACCGCCAGCGGCTGAGGCCAGGTCACCCGGGCGGGGCGGCCATCGGAGGCCGGTCACCTGAGGCCGCAGCCGGTCAGCCGAGGCCGGCCACCGGAGGCAGGCCACCGGAGGCAGGCCACCTGAAGCCCCAACCGGCCAGCCAAAGCCGACCACCAACGACCGGCCACCCCCAAGCCCCAGCCGGTCAGCCGAGGCCGAACCGCGCGGCGAAGTCCGCCATCTCGTCCCGCCGTCGGCCGGGTTCGGCCGTGCCGGGTGTCACGACCACCCGCGTCACCCCTTGGCGGGCCAGCTCCTCCACGTCCTCTGTGGACATTTCCAGGCTCCCCCACCGCGTGTACTGCAGGCTTTCCGGGTCGCGCGCGGTGGCCCGGGCGAGCTCGAACTGGCGGCGGCGCTCGTCCGCCGTGAGCGCGCCGCCGGGGAAGTACCCGTCGCCGCTGCGGCCCGCCCGGCGGGCGGCGGCCGTGCTCGACCCGCCGACGTGGATCGGCAGCGCGTGGCCGCCGACCGGCTTCGGGAAGCTGCAGACTCCCTCGAAGGCGAAGAACTCACCGGCGAACGAGACTCCCTCCTCGCCGCCCGCCCACAGCAGCCGCAGGACGTCGATGGCCTCGTCCGCTCGGCGGCCGCGGGTGGCGAAGTCGACGCCGGCCGCGCGCGCCTCGCCGGGCAGGGCGCCGACGCCCACCGTCAGCAGCCGCATGCGCCCGCCGGACAGCACGTCGACGGTCGCCAGCCGCTTGGCCAGCACCACCGGGTGGTGGTACGGCAGCAGCAGGACCCCGGTGCCCAGCAGGATGCGGCTCGTCACGGCCGCGACGAAAGTCAAGCACTCCAGGGGATCGGCGTAGGGCAGGGACGGCGGCAGCGCCATCTCCCTGATCCGCGCGCCCGGGTACAGCGCGACGTGCTCCGGCAGGTAGATCGACTCGAACCCGCACTCCTCCGCGTCCCGGGCGAACCCGGCGAGCGTTTCCGGGTCGGCGCCGAAGAAGGGGGTGCTGTAACTGATTCCGAACTTCACGCTCGCGAAGCTAAACGTTCACGCCGACGTCAAGGCAACCTCGTCAGCCGGGCGAGGGCGGCGAACCCGTCCTCGGTGCCGGGCCAGTGCGCCCGCACGGCGTCGAGCCCGGCGCGGCGCACCACCGAACGCAGGACGGCGCTGACGATGATGGCGTCGTCGGCGTACCCGAGCACCGGGATGAAGTCGGGCACCAGGTCGATCGGCAGTGCGAGGTAGGCGAGCAGGAGACCGAGCCGGATCCGCACCCCGCGCGGCAAGGTCTTGTCGGCGGCGAGCCTGCGGACCAGCCGCAGCACGTCCGGGAGGAGCCGCAGCGCCTCCCGGAGCAGGCCGCCACGGGGCCGGACGATGACGAGCGCGACGATCAGGGCGGCCCACGCGAGCAGCAGGGCGGCGGCGACGCCGATGAGGAGGTCCCACCAGAAGGAACCGGTCACGCCCACCGAGGGTACGCGCACCGCGGTCCAGTTCCGCCGCGCGATCGGGCCGGGAAGTTTTGACCTCCGTCCACCGGGGAACGCCGAGCGGAGTGGATCGGCAGGCGGAGGTCGGAGTGCTCGGTGGGTTGTTCGCGGTGACGAAGGCGGGGCTGACGCTCGCCCTGGCCGGGCCGGTCCTCGTGACGCGGCAAGCGAAGAAGGCGGTTTCCGCCGTGAGCCCGCTCGTCGGGGAGCTCACCGCGGGCGCGGCCGGCGCCACGAAGGACGCCGCCCGGACCAGCGGCCGCACCGCCGTGCGGGCCGCGCGGGTCGTGCGCAACGCCGCTGGTCCGCGCACCGCCGTCTGGCGCGCGGGACGGCGGCTGCACGTCCCGCTGCGGCCTGCCGGGGACCGTCCGGACGGCGCCGCGTTCGCCGCCGAACTGGCCGGGCACGACGGCGTCGCCGGGGCCTACTGGGACGGCGGGCTCGGCAGCGTCGTCCTCTACCTGGCCGACGAAGCCGCCGCCGACCGCGTCCTGGACTGGCTCGGCGACCACTGCGCACGGCACGACCTGACGCCGGCCGAGCCCGGTGCCTCCGCCCCGGCCCACCCCGGCGACACCTACGGGGTGCGGACCGCCGCGCTCGCCCTGGCGATGGACGTCGCCGGCCTGGCTGTTTCGGTCGGCGCCCGGAGGGCGCGGGTGCACGAGGCCGTGCGCGCGGCCGTGTCCGCGGCCCGGGAACACCCGGCCGTCCGCGCCGCGCTCGACGAGCAGTTCGGCTGGTACACGGCCGAGCTGGCCCGGTCGGGCGTGTCCGCCGCGGTGCGCGGGCTGAGCCAGGACCCCCTCGAACTGCTGCTGGACGCCCTCCTCCGTACCGGGCAGCTCACCGAGGCGATCGCCCGCCTCACCGCCTTCGACGCCCACCACGACGACCTCTGCTCGCCGGACCGGCCCAGTCTCGGCGTGACGCCGGCCGAGCGCCGGGTCCGGATCCCCCACGAGGACTACGCCCGCACCGCCGTCGGCGGCGGCCTGCTCGCCGCGGTCGCCGACCTGCTCGTGCGCCGCAACCCCCGCGAAGCCGCCGAAGCGTTCCTCGCGGCGTCGCCGATGCCCGCCCGGTACGCCGACACCGCCTTCCACACCGCGATGGGGACCGCGTTCGCCCGCGAAGGCGTGCTCGTCCGCGACCCGGACCGGCTCAAGGCACTGGACACTGTGGACACCGTCGTGCTGCACGTCGACGCGCTGCACGGCCAGGACGGCCTCGACCCGCACGCCGAAGCCGTGCTGGACGCGGCCCGCCGGGCCGAAGCACGGGTGCTCATCGCCGGCGAGGGCGCCCGCGACCGGCTGGGCGAGTTCGCCACGCTCGCCGACGACGTCGCCGGGGAATCGTTCTTCGGGCTGGTGACGCGCTTGCAGGACGACGGCCGGGTCGTGCTCACCGTCGCCCGTCCGCCCGCCCGGTGCGCGCCGCACTGCGACGAGGTGGCGGGCCTGCTCGCCGGCGACCTCTGCGTCGCCCTCGCCGACCGCAACGCCCCGGTGCTGTGGGGTGCCGACCTGATCGTCCGGCCGGGGCTGACCGGCGTGTGGCGCGTGCTGCGCGCGGCGGGCGCCGCGCGGGCCAACAGCAAGCGGGCCACCCGGGTGGCGACGGCGGGCGGCCTGATCGGCGGCCTGCTGCTGGCGTCCCGACGCCGCCGGACGCTGGTCCCGGCCATTCCCCGGCTGGACCCGGTGCTGCTCGGCGGGCTGACCGGGCTGACGATGGGCACGTTCGCCGCGGTCCGGGTGGCCGCCGCCCGGCCCCCGGCGGGCCGGACCCGGATCGCCTGGCACGAGCTGACCGGCGAGGAGGTCGTCGAGCGGCTCGCGGCCGCGGAAGCCGAGCCGACGCACTGGGACCTGGCGACCCGGCGGGTGCGGGCGGTGGCCGGCACCGTGGCCCGGCACCCGGCCGCGGCGCCGGCCCGTTTCGGGGTGGGCCTCGCCGCCGACGTCGCCGCCGAGCTGAACGACCCGCTGACCCCGGTACTGGCCCTCGGCGCGGTCGCGTCCGCGGTGGTCGGCTCGCCGGTGGACGCGCTGCTGGTGGCCGCGGCGATGGGCCTCAACGCCCTCGTCGGCGGGGCCCAGCAGTTCCGCGGCCGCCGCGCGCTGGCGAAGCTGCGGGACGGCGAGCGGCAGCGGGCGCGGCGGGAGGGCGGCCGGGTCGTCGACGCGCGGGCCCTCGAACCGGGCGACCGGATCGAGCTGCGGGTCGGCGACGTCGTCCCGGCCGACGCCCGGCTGCTGACGGCCAACGACCTCGAAGCCGACGAATCCGCGCTGACCGGCGAGTCGCTGCCGGTCGCCAAGCAGCTCGACCCGGTGCCGGGCGCGCCGATGGCCGAGCGCAGCTGCCTGGTCTTCGCCGGCACCACGGTGGTCAGCGGCGAAGGCACGGCGGTGGTCGTGGCGGTCGGCTCGGAGACCGTGGCCGGCCGGGCCGTCGAGCTGGCCACCCGGACCGCCGCCGCGGTCGGCATCCAGGCGCGGCTGCAGGACCTCACCCGCCGCGCCCTGCCGCTGACCATGCTCGGCGGCGCGCTCGTCACGGGCCTCTCGGCGATCCGCGGCCGCCCGCTGCGCCGGGCACTGGCCGGCGGCGTCGCGATCGCCGTCGCCGCGGTGCCCGAGGGGCTGCCGCTGGTGGCCACCGTCGCCCAGCGGGCGGCGGCCCGGCGGCTGTCCGCGCGGGGCATCCTGGTCCGCGCCCCGCGAGCGTTGGAGGCGTTGGGGCGCCTGGACGTCGTGTGCTTCGACAAGACCGGCACGCTGACCGAGAACCGCCTGCGCGTGGTGACGACGACCGGCTCCGACGGCGAGGCACGCGAGCCGGAACCGGGCGACGTCGTGCTGCGGACCGCGGCGCGGGCGTGCCCGGGGACGCTCGACGACCCCCACGTGCGCGCCCACGCCACCGACCACGCCGTGCTCGACGCCGCGGGTCCGGACGAGGGCTGGACCGAGCTGGCCGGGCAGCCGTTCGAAGCGAACCGGGGCTACTCGGCCACGATCGGCCGGGAGGGGAACGGCGATCCGGCGCTCGTCGTCAAGGGCGCCCCGGAGGTCGTCCTGCCTGCCTGCGCCGGCGCGGAGGAACTGGCCCGCGCCGCCGAAGCGTTGGCGGACAAGGGGTTGCGGGTGCTGGCCGTGGCGTCCCGGAAGACGGCGCCATCGCTCGACGACGAAGAAGTGCTGGCGGACCTGGAGTTCCTCGGCTTCCTCGGGCTGGCCGACACGCTGCGGCCGACGGCCGAACCGCTGGTCACCGGGCTGCGCGAAGCCGGCGTGTCCCCGGTCATGCTCACCGGCGACCACCCGAACACCGCGCGGGCCATCGCGACGTCGCTCGGCTGGCCGTCCGACGCCCCGGTCGTCACGGGGGACGAGCTGGCCGCGCTCGACCGGGCCGGCCGGGCCCGGCTGCTCGCCGGCGCCGGCGTGATCGCCCGCGTCGCACCGGAGCAGAAGCTGCAGGTCGTGGAGGCGCTGCGCGAGGCGGGCCGGGTGACGGCGATGGTCGGCGACGGCGCGAACGACGCGGCGGCCATCCGCGCCGCGGACGTCGGCATCGGCGTGCGCGCCCGCGCGTCGACCGCCGCCCGCACCGCGGCCGACGTCGCGCTGACCGACGAGGACCTGACGGTGCTGCTGGAGGCGGTGGCGGAGGGCCGCGCGCTGTGGCGCAGCGTGTCGGACGCGGTGGTGATCCTGGTCGGCGGCAACGCGGGCGAGATCGGCTTCTCGGTGCTGGGCACGCTGTTGTCGGGCGACTCGCCGCTGGGCACCCGCCAGCTGCTGCTGGTCAACCTGCTGACCGACCTGTTCCCGGCGATGGCGGTGGCGGTCACCCGCCCGGACGACGACGGCAGCGCACCGGGCGGCCTCGGCAAGGGCCTCAACCGCGAGATCACCAGCCGCGGCGTGACGACGGGCGTCGGCGCGACGACGGCGTGGCTGATCGGCCGGTTCACCCCGGGCACGGTCCGCCGCACGAGCACGATGGCCCTGTGCGGCCTGGTCGGCACCCAGCTGGCCCAGACCCTGCGCGGCCGCAGCCGCAGCCCGCTGGTCGTCGGGACGGCGGTGGGTTCGGCGCTCGCGCTGGCCGCGATCGTCCAGACGCCGGGAGTCAGCCAGTTCTTCGGCTGCACCCCGCTCGGCCCGCTGGCCTGGGCCGGCGTCGGCGCAGGCGTGGCAACGGGAGCACTGACGTCGACGCTGCCGATCCTCCGCCCGGAGTCCGATCAGGACAAGATCAGGCCGGGGCGATCAGCGGGGGCTCGGTGACTTCGAGGGGCCGGGCAGGCGCAGGCCGTCGTGGAGGGGGACCAGTTCCGGCTGGAGCACCATCGCCGCGCCGCCGATGGCCGGGGCCGTGGCCGCGCGCTCCAGCTCCTCGCGGATCGCCGGGACGTACGACGCGCCCGCGATCGCGAAACTCGGGCCCGTCAGCACCACCGCCTCCAGATCCATCACGTTCGCCAACGTGCGGACCCCCACCGCCACGTACCGCGCCGACCGCTCGAGCAAGGCCACCGCCGCGGCGTCACCGCGCCGGGCCGCGCGGCTCAGCGCGCCGAAGTCCGCCGGCACCGACGCGCCGCGCAGGCCCGCCGCACGGGACAGCCTGCTGTCGGCCCGGGCGCGCGAAACCACCGCCGCCGGGCCGGCGAGAGCCTCCAGGCAGCCGCGGGCGCCGCACCAGCACTCCGGGCCGTCGAGGTCCAGGCAGACGTGGCCGGCCTCCCCGGTGTTGCCGCTCGTGCCGCGGAACGTCAGGCCGTTGACCAGCAGGCCGCCCCGATCCCGGTACCCATGTAGACCGCCGCGAACGTCGCCGACGTCCCCGCTCCCCCGGACCACAGCTCGCCGAGCGCGGCCGCCGCGGCGTCGTTCTCCACCAGCACCGGCCGGCCCGTCACCCGGCGCAGTTCCTCGCCCAGCGGGTACTCCAGCCACTGGCGCATCGACGGCGGCGACACCCCGGCCGGGGCGAGCGGGCCGGGGAACACGAGCCCGAACCCGAGCAGCCGCGTCCGGTCGATCCCCGCGCCGGTGACCAGGGTCGCGGCCTCCGCCGCCATCTCGGCGACGACCTCGGCGGCCGTCGCCGAGCCCGGCCCCGGGCGGCTGGTGCGGGCGACCACGGCACCGGATCGACGGCGACGCGGTCACCGAGCGCTGGTCACCGGCCGCGCACTACGTCCCGCGCGGCAGCACCGGCCCGGCCGGCGGGTAGCCGCGGGTCAGGCGCCTTCCACCGCACCCGGCGGCAGGAAGTCGACGTCGTGCAGGGCCGACAGCCGCACCACCTCGGCCGGGTCGGTCAGGTCGTGGAGCCGGTCGAACAGCTGGGCCAGCCGGCCCGCCGGGCTCACCCAGAACAAACCGCGGGTGATGCCTTCGCTGCGGTTGTAGTACGCGTGCGGCAGGCCCTTCGGCATCCGCACGGTGTCGCCCGGCCCGGCCGTCGTCCACTCGCCGTCGAGGTACAGGGTGAAGACGCCGTCCAGGACGTAGATGTGTTCGTCCTGGGTCGGGTGTACGTGCGGTGGCACCCCGGTGCCCGGCGGGTCGTGGGTTTCGAACGCGAAACTCGTCTCGCTCGCCGCCTTCATGAAGTAGGTGTGCCCCAGCACGTTCCACACCTTCGTCCCCGCGCCGGCCGGGGTGATCCCCTTCGGCAGCGGGCCGAGCACGATTTCCTCGCCGGTCATCGTCTCTCCTTCGTCGAAGTCTTGTCGGGCTGGTGTAGCAGGGCCCGGAGGTTGGCTTCGGCGGACCGCGCAGACGCGACCCCTCCAAGCTACCGGCGATCGAACACAGGGTCATCACTCGATCGGGCATGAACACCGGAAACCACGACAGGGCAACCGAAGCGTGGACGACGTCAATACATGGTCCTAGCACACCTCGGCCGTGAACCCGGCCGCCGCGGCGAGGCTCACCAGGTCGTCGGCGCGGGTCGATGGCAGCAGCACCAACGGATAGCAGTCGGACTCGATGTCGAGGACCGCGAGGACCGTTCCGGTGTCGCGCAGCCGGTTTCCCGCCGCGTCGAGGAACTCGTCCGTCGGCAGCTCGCTGTGCGCCAGCTCCGCCCACACCTCGTCCGCCGCCGGTGCGGACCGCAGCGCCCGCAGGCCGGCCGTGATCTCGTCGGGCGCTTCCTTCCAGTCGATCTCGGCCAGCAGGCCGTGGTCGGTGAGGGCGTCCACCAGCGCCGTCCACGGCAGCAGCTCGAACGGCTCGTCGATGCCGCGCTCGTCGAGCCGCTCGGCGTGCTCCCGCACGAACGCTTCGGGGTCGTCGTGGGCGGCCGCGGCGTGCGCGGCCACCTGCGGGGTGTCCGGGGCCAGCAGACCGGCCACGGCCAGGAGCGCGTCACGTGCCGTCATCGATGTCCTCCGCGGGGCCGGGTGTGCGACCGGCAGATCATGGCAGATCACCCGGCCGGGGGCCGGGGCTGGCGACGCCGGCCACGGGCGACGTACCGTCCGCCCGGAGGGAAACGATGGCCAGGTGGACGCGGCTGCCCCGGGGGATCGCCGCGGTGTACGCCCGGTCCTGGCACCAGCTCACCTCCGTCGGCGAGCGCCACACCGACGTCCTGCCCGCGCTCGTGCTCGTGTCGGCGTTGATCGCCGTCCCGGTCACCGGCCTGGTGCGCCTGCTGCAGACGTTCACCGTCACCAGCCCGCGCCCGGTGACGGCGCTCCTCGGGGTGCTGCCCGGCGCCCTGCTGTCGGTGGCCGGCCTGGGCGCGGTCCTGTGGGCGTTCGGGAACGTCAAGCAGGCCGCCGCCCGCGCCTACGGCGTCGGCCTGCTCGCCTCGGTGCTCACCCCCCTGCTGACGGTCGAGGCGACCGCGGGCATCGTCACCGTCCTCTGGCGCCACGGCGGGCTCACCGCGCGGCCGGGCAGCGTCCCCGGCCTGTGGGCGAGCGAGCGGTATTTCCTCTGGCACACGCTCGACGCGGTCCCGTTCCTGGAGGTCGAGGACACGTTCGCCTGGCCGGAGCCGGCCGAGCTGTCCGGCACGGCGGCGGGCACGATCGTAGTGGCCCTGAAGGTGGTCCTGCTGCTGCCCATGGCGAGACTGCTGGTCTCCGCCTACTGGTGGGTGCGCAACCGCGAAAGCACCCTGGCGGGCGAGGACATCGGGGAAGACGCCGAAGTCGCCGCGGTGCCCGCGGTCTGGACGCTGCTGCTCGCCGTGCCCGCCTACGCCGGCGCGTGGTTCCTCTGGCCACCGGAGGCCCCGCTCGCGCGGTGGCTGCGCGACCACGTCCCGCAGCCGCTGGGCTGGGTGACGCCGGCGGTGCAGTGGCTGACGCTGGCGGTGCTGTTGTTGCTGTGCGGCTTCTTCGGGCTGTGGGTGATCGTCGCGGCGTTCTTCCGGCACAATTCGGCGTGGTGGGCTCTGGTCGCCGTCGCCGGAGTGCTCCTCTGGGCGCACCTCGCGCTGGTCCTGACGGCGTCGGCGGTCCTGTTGTCAGTCCGGTCCGGCCTCGCCGCGGCGGTCCCGCCGCTGCCGCCCGACGCCCCCGTCGCCGTGGGGATCGGGGACCAGCTGTGGGGGTTCGCGAACGCCGTGCCGGGCCTCGACATCACCAAGACGACGCACTGGACCCGCCGGCACGTGTTCACCGGCTGGCCGGTCGGCGTGATCACCCTCGGCTTCCGCCTGGCGGCCCTCTTCGCCGTGCTGGGGCTGGTCTGGCTGGTCGCCCGCCTTCCCGGGCTGATCCGGCCCCGGGCGGAAACCACCGGCTAACCATCCGCCACCCGGCGGAGGTCCGCCGGGTGGCGGATCCAGATGTCCACCGCCGTCCCGTCGAGGGACCACGGCCATCAGCACGAACAGGCCGAGCAGGGTGCTCCCCGCCGGTGCCGAAGCTTCCCCCTCGGCACGGGCGATGGCCGCGTCGAGGCCGGCCGTCGGCCGCCGGCATCGGACTCAGTCGCGGCCGGCGGCTTCCGGGTACACGTAGGACCCGGCCCCCTCGTCGAGGGCGAACAACCGCCAGCTCTCGATCCACGGCCCCGAACAGTCCGGGAAGATCTCGAGCCGGATCGGATCGCCGTCGTTCGTGGCCTCGAGGACCACTTCGCCGCCGGGCCCCAGCTTCGCGCCGGTCACCCGGAAGTCGCCTTCGGCGAACCGTCCCGTCAGGAACTCCGCCTGCGCGTCGAACTTCGTGGTGCCGTTCTCGAACGCTTCGTCGCGATCGGTGCCACGGTCACGCGGCCAGTTCATGTCCCGCGATCCGAGCAGGATCACGTCACCGTGCACGACGCGGAACGGGCACTGCGCGTGGATCGTCCAGCCCGTTCCGCCGTCCGGCCGCACCACGACGATCACGATGTTCGCGACCCGCCGGACTTCGGTCAGGCGCAGCCCGCGCAGCGCCTGGACCGCTTCGGTCACCGAGGTCATTCACCACATCCGAACATGCGCAGTCCTTCTCGCAGGATTTCCTGGTACCCGCCGTGCAGCTCACCGATGTTGCGGTGCCAGGCCTGCCGGTCGGCGCTGGTGAGCTCCCGGCCCGTCAGCTGCCGCACCTGCTGCCTGATCCGGTTCCACGCGGAGTCCGCCTGCTCCTGCTGCTTCTCCCGGCTCTTCGACGTGGTGTTGCCGTCGTCGTCGTAGTTGTCGCCCGGATCCCAGTTGCGCAGGACCGAGTCGTCCATGCCGGCGCTGCCGCCGACGGCAGCGTACATCGTGCCGCCCAGGATGACGGCCGCTCCCGCGCCGGCCGCGGCACCGAGGCCGACGGCGGCGACCCCGACCTCCGCGACCCCGACGCCCGCCGCGACGATCGCGCCGCACGGCTCCAGGATCGCGCAGCCGACGCCGCCGATGATCGCGCCGCCGATCGCGAGGCCCCAGCCGAGGCTGTCCCAGAAGCTGAGGCCGGTGCGGTCGGCGTACAGCAACGGGTTGCCGCCGGCGTAGGAGTACGGCGTGCGGGTCGTGTCGAGCAGCGGGTCGACGCTGAGGAACAGCGCGGTCGCGGGGTCGTAGTAGCGGGCGCGGAGGTAGACCAGCCCGGACTCCGCGTCGGTGTACTGGCCCGCGTACCGCAGCGGCGTGCCGGCGGTGCCGGACGCGGTGGCGACGCCGTACGGCGTGTACGTGTAGCGCCCGGCGACGGCCCCGGTGCCGTCGAGCAGCGCCAGCGTCGAGCCGATCTGGTCGTGGACGAACCAGGAGGTCGCCGCCGCGCCGATCTGCTCGATCGGCAGCCGCCCCGGCCCGTAGAGGTAGCTGGTGGTGCCGTCGCTCAGGATGTTCGGCGTGCCGCCGTTGTCCCAGACGAACGTCGTGGTCACGCCACCCGCCGTCTTCGACGTCCGCAGGCCGTTGCCGTCGTAGCGGTAGGTCGCCGACGTCGCCGGCCCGGTGAACGCCGTCAGCCGCGACGCCTGGTCGTAGGCGTAGGTCGCCGAGCCGGCGGTCTTCCGGTTGCCCACGCCGTCGTGGGTCACCGCGGTGGCGCCGGCGGGGGTGGTGGCGCAGGCCGGGTTCGTGACCGTCCCGGCCGCCGACGACCAGCACAGCTGCCCGGCCGCGTCGAACGCCTGCGTGGTGGCCCCGACGGTCGTCGGGTTGTCGGCGGCGTCGGTCGTGTAGGTCGCCGAGCCGTCGGAGGCCAGCTGCTCCTTGGGGTTGTACCCGAAGGTCTGCGACGCCTGACCCACCGTGCGGGTGGCCGGCTGCCCGGCCGGATCACGGCCGTAGGTCGCGGACAGCACGGTCGTGGTGCCGGTGACTGCCGTGGTCGACGTCAGCCTGCCGGTGTCGTCGACGCCGTCGGTGACCGTGGTGCCGTTCGGGTACGTGGTCGTCTTGACCACGCTGTCGTTGTCGTAGCCGAAGGTGGTCTTGTTGCCGTTCCAGTCGGTGACCGTCCTGAGCCGGCCGGCGTCGTCGAAGGTGCGGGCGACCGGGGTGGGGTGGCCGGGGTAGGTGATCGACGTCTGGTTGCCGGCGTCGTCGTAGCCGTACCCGACCGCCGCCCCGGAGCCCTGGGTCTGGGCGGTGACCTCGCCGAAGGTGTCGTAGGTCCACGTCGACGTCCCGGTGCCGTCGGTCATCGACACCCGGTGCCCGTCCGGGTCGTAGCCGTAGGTGACGCCCGGTGTCACGCCGTCGGAGTACTGCACCGACTTCGTCCGCCCCGCCGCGTCGTAGCCGATCGTCGTGACTCGGCCCTGGGCATCGGTGCTGGTCAACACTCGCCCGGCCGGGTCCAGGTGCGACGTGGTGGTGCGGTTGTCCGGATCCGTGCGGGAGTTCTCGCGGCCCTGGCCGTCGTAGCCGTATGTGGTCTTCGCGTTCAGGCCGTTGACGGTGTCGGCGATGGTGCCGTCGGGGTTGTAGCCGGTGATCTGGGTGGTGTTGTCCGGCTGGGTGACCTTCACCCGCTGGCCGGCCGGATCGATCGTCGTGACCGTGGTCCGGTGGTTGGCGTCGGTGGTCGAGGTCTTGTTGCCGTCGGCGTCGTAGGTCGCCGAAGCGGTGTGGCCGAGCGCGTCGGTGGTGGCGGTGACGTTGCCGTGGGCGTCCTGGTGGTAGGTGGTGCAGCCCTTGGCGGGCGGGGTGCAGCCTGGGGCGACGCCGGCCGCGGTGCCATTGCCGTCCACTGTGGACGTCAGCCACCCGGTGCCGGTGTCGTAGCCGGACTGTGTCTTGTCCCCCATCGGGTTCGTCACCGAGACCTTGTCGCCGAAGGCGTCGAAGGCGGTCGTGGTGGTCTTGCCGTCCGGGTCGGCGACGCGGGTCTGGTCCGCCGGGTGCGCGGCGTCGTCGTAGTAGAAGTTCACGGTGCGGACGGGAGCGGGCCCGAAGTTGCCGGTGATCGACTCGACGACGTTGTTCGCCCGGGTGACCGAGGTCGAGGTCAGGTCGAGCACCCCGGCCGCGCCGGCCGGGATATGCCCGGCCTGGTCGTACCCCTCGACGGTGGCGACGCCGTTCGCGTCGATCGTCTCCAGCAGGTTCCCGGCGTCGTCGTAGACCCAGTTCGTGGTGAAGCCGAGGGCGTTCGACTCCGATGTCTTGCGGCCGCGGTCGTCGTAGGTGAACGTCTCCGCCCCGCCGTCGGGGTCGGTCTGCGTGCTGACGCCCAGGGTGACCGGGTCGTAGGTGTAGGACGTCGTACCCGCGTCGGGCGTGCCGTAGCCCTTGGTCTCCGAGACCAGCAGGCCGTTCTGGTAGGTGTCCAGCTTCCGGTGCCCGGCCGGGTCGGTCGTGAGGACCTGGCCCGCGGCCAGCCCGCCGTCCGGGCCGTAGGTGAACGTCGTGGCGTGACCGTTCGGGTCGGTCTGCGTGCGCACCCGTTCGGCGCTGTCGTAGGCCATCGAGGTCACCGCCGACGCCGGGCCGGCGAAGTTGGCCGGGGACCGCATCGACGTCATCAGGTGGTTGCCGTCGTAGGTGTACTTCGCGTGGTCGTCGTCCTTCAACGAGGGCGTCCGGGTCGTGCCCACCCCGTAGACGTCGGTGAGGTTTCCGGTGGCGTCGTAGCCGTAGGTGACCTGGCGGCCGGCCGTGTCGGCGAGACCGGTGATGTGGTTGCCGGTCCAGGTCAGCGTGTACTTGCGGCCCGCGGGATCGGTGATCGTCGCCAGGTGGCCGGAGCCGTCGTAGGCCAGTGTCGTCTGGTACGCCGGAACGGCCTTGCTCCCGGCCCGGTCCGTCTCCGCGGTCAACCGCCCGCCGGCGGCGTCGAACGTGAAGATCGCGGTGCCGCGCCGGGTGTAGACGTAGTTCGAGCCCGTCTTCACCAGGGTGGCGTCGTACCGCGGCGCCGCGGGCGCGTAGGTGCCGTTCGAGAGGGTGAAGGTGACCGCGGACCCGTCCTCCTGCTTCACGGTCACGTTGCCGGTCGTGCCGTCCGTGGCCGCCGTCAGGTTGTAGGAGTACGTCCAGCCCCAGCCGAACGGGCCGTCCGCGGCCAGCGCCTTGTTGGGGCCGTTGAGGTCGGCGATGCCCTCGGCGTAGCTGCGGGCGAAGTTCAGCGCCATGCCGCGGCCGGGCGTGGCGAGGTCGGTGAAGCTGTCGCCGAAGTAGCCGGTCGAGGTGTCGACCGGGTCGCCGGCGGTGCGCTTCGCGCAGCCACAGGCGATGAACGCCGGGTTCGAGCCGCGGGGGGCGTCCTGGATGCCCGGCGGGCCGCCGATCGGCTGGCCCGGCGTGCCACCCTGGGGCACGAACGCGACCGCGTCGAAGGCGACGTCGAAGTCGGAGTAGCCGAAGCCGCCGTTGTCGACCGAGCTGCCGTTGTTGGTCAGGGTGACGTTGCCGCCGTTCTGCATGGCGAACGTGCCGATGGTGACCCACTGCTCGGAGTTCCACGCCTGGTTGACGCGGATCTTCCACGGCGCGACCCCGCCACCGGGGTTGATGGTGTAGACGACGTTCGTCGCCTGCGCGCCGAGGCCGGGCAGGTGCAGCTTGACCTTGTAGTACTGCAGCGACGGCAGGTTCGGCGTCCACACGCCGGTGTTGATCAGCGCCGGGTTCGAGCCGTCCTCGGTGTGGGTGAACAGCACGCGGCCGCCGAGGCCGGTGCCGAGCTGGTGGGTGTCGATCGCGCCGATCGGGTCGCCGGCGGAGTTCGTGCCGTAGGTGTAGGTGAACGTGCCGTTGCTCGACCAGTTCGCGCCGCCGCAGCCCTGCAGGTTCAGCCGGTTCGGCTCGTCGTCGACGATGATCGACCCGCTCGGCACCTTCGCGGTGTCCTGGCTGCACGTCGGCGGGTTCTGCGTCGGGTTCGCCGGTTCGGAACCGCCGGAAACGGCATACGGGCTGGTCGCGCACGTCGTGGCGCAGCTGGGGATCCAGGTCACCGGGTTGTGCCACCAGCACTGGAAGTCGTCGAGCATGCAGTGGCTGGCACCCGGGTTGGACGTGTTGGTGTTGTTCGGGTCGCACTGGTTGGCGGACAGGGAGCACATCGCGGTGTAGGGCGCGGGCTGCACCCAGCTCTGCCCGCCGTTGTACGTCGGCTTCGCGTACGCGGGCTTGCTGTAGCGGATCAGCGGGCTCGCGGTCCAGCCGAGCACGCGCTCCTGGTACGGCCAGCTCGCCGGGTGCGCGGCGTCGGCGTAGGTGTCCTGCAGGTACGGATCGCGGTTGGGCGGGTAGTCGAGGTTGGCCGGGTTGTTGGTCCAGCCCAAGCCCCACGTGCCGTGCGGGCCGGTGCAGGACGGGCCGGGCGTGCAGCCGGTGGTGTTGCCGTTGGCCGCGTTCGGCTGGATGCCCGAGTTGTACGCCCAGGCGGCGAAGTACCAGTTCTCCAGGTAGCGCGGGTCGGCGTTGTTGGCGGTGATCCCGTCGGCGTAGAGCTGGTTCCAGGTGCTCTCCAGGATCTGCAGGCCGGCGGCGATGTTCTCCTGGTAGTCGACCGCGACCTTCCACTGGCCGTGCGCGGACAGCGAGGTGTCGCCGATGTGCATGCCGTCGGTGACCTGGCTGATGCCGTACCCGCAGTCGGAAGCGGCGTAGTCGATCGAGACGATGTCGCCGCCGGCGCCGTAGTAGCTGGCGATCAGCGGGTCGCCCGCGGTGCCGGCGGGCGCGTGCCAGGAGGCCTGCGACCAGTTCGACTCCTGGGCCATGATGCCCTCGAAGATCGACCGCGGCACGGTGTTCGACGCCCCGGCGGGGTGCGACAGCGGGATCAGCGGGAAGTCGCTGTTGGGGGCGTAGGCGACCAGGCCGAGATTGGCGTACCCGGCCGGGCGCGTGTACGCGCTGCCGGTCAGCAGGCCCTGCTCGGCCAGCTGCACCGCCCAGTCGACCTGGGCCGGGCTGGGCTGCATGACCTGACGGTCGGCGTTCAGTGGCGGCACCGCGCACTTCGGCGTCTGCGCCTGGGTGGTGTTCGGCGCGGCCTGGCTCGTGTTCGGCTTTGCCTGGACGGTGTTCGGCGCCGCCTGGGTGGTGGGCGCGGCGTCGGCCTTCGGGCTGAGCCGGCTCTGGCGCGGGGCCTGGGCGGGCTTCGGCGCGGCGGAATACGTGGGCACCTGGGTGGCGGCGGCCTTCGTGGCGGCGGGGACGGCGGGCGCGAGCACCTTGCCCGTCTTCGTCGCGAGCAGGGCGGGCGCGGCCTTCCGGCCGTCGGCGTCCGGGCCGAGCAGCGCGTCGCCGTCCAAAGAGGACGCTTCGGCGCCGTGCGCGAGGGCGCCGTCACCCACGCTGCGCACCCCCGCGGCGGCCAGCGCGCCGGGTGCCGCCGGGGCGGCACCGGAGAGCACGGCGTGCCCGGCGCGGCCCTGGAACAGCTGCACCCGGGTCAGGTCGCCGGAGCCGAGCGTGGTGACCGTGCCGTCGAGCTCGTGCGCGGCGGTCGCGGTGCGCGTGCCCGGCTTGGTGTGCAGGAAGCTGACGCCGCCGTCGGCGGCCGGGCGCACGTCGTAGACGTCACCGGGCAAGGTGGCCACCACGGCGGGCTTTCCCTTGGCGGGCACGGAAACCAGCCGGTTGCCCGTCACGCCGACGACACCACTGGCGGCCGGGACGGCGGAGGTGATCTGCCCGGGCGTGGTGACGTCCGCGTCGATCCTGCCGGTGGCCAGGTTCGCGGTGAGCAGCCGGGTCTGCCCGTCGAGCGCGACGGTGAACACCGCGGTGCCGCCGGTGCCGCAGCCGGGCGAGTAGTACTTGAGGCCGACCCCGCCGGCCAGGGCGCGCACGGCTCCCGTGGCGAGGTCGACGGAGTAGGCGAACGCGCCGTGGTCGCGCGCGGCCTGGGTGTTCACGGCCGAGGCGGGCAGGATCGCGACGGCGGCGTACTTCCCGTCACCGGAGACGCACTGGTAGCCGGTCCACGAACCGTCGTCGAACCCGGCCGGGTGAATCAGCGCCACCTCCTGCCACGCGAATCCGGCCGCCTCCCGGCCGAGCGTGACGTGGTAGCCCTGCGCGTCGCCGTAGCCGTCGACCGCGAGGTCGGCCGACTTCGCCGCGTCCGGCCCGAAATCCGCCGGTTTCGGCGCGGCGGCGGGCTGCGCGGCGGCCGCCGGCGCGGGCGCCGCGGCAACAACAGAAGTGGACGCACCAATCAGTGCGACAATGGCGAGCAAAACCGTCGAAATCCGGAAACCGGACATTCTTCGAGCGCGAACGACCCTACCGGGCACGGCAGATCCTCCCCCTGGACGAGCGGCCACCGGGAGCCCGGGCGCCACGGGAAATCTAACCGGCCACTCCCCGGCGCCCATCACCCATTGGGGTGATATTCGATCCGGGAAACACGCAATCGGACATTACTTTTTCTTGAATTTCTTGATCCGCAATCGGACGATTCCCCGAAATCGCCGGCCATTCTTCATCGCGTGCGGGCGCGCAGGTGCGCGCGTTCCCCCTGGCGGCCGAACAGGATCAGCAGCTCGACCGCCTGGCCGTCGGCGCTGCCGAGCCAGTGCGGGATGGTCGTGTCGAACTCCGCAGCCTCGCCCGGCGGCAGGACCAGGTCGTGCTCGCCGAGGACCAGCCGCAGGTGCCCGTGCAGCACGTACAGCCATTCGTGGCCGTCGTGGGTCTGATGGTCCGGGACCGGTGGCCGGTCCGTGCTGGGGATGATCATCTTGTAGGCCTGCATCCCGCCGGGCCGCCGGGACAGCGGCACGAACGTCATGCCGTGGCGGTGGATCGGGGTGAGGTGGATCCGGGGGTCGCCGGTGCGGGGCGCGCCGACGAGGTCGTCGAGCGGAACGCCGTAGACGCGGGCCAGCGGCAGCAGCAGCTCCAGGCTGGCCCGCCGCTGCCCGCTCTCCAGCCGGGACAGCGTGCTTTCCGACACCCCGGTGCCGGCCGCGACGTCCGCCAGTGTCATCCCGCGGTGCCGGCGCAGCGCCCGCAGCCGGGGGCCGACCGCGTGCAGCACGTCCTCGAAGTCCACCCGGCCATCTTGCCGGAACCGCAAGAAAGCGTGCCGAACCGGCCAGGACCGGGTCAGGGTGGGCCCATGACGGAAACAACCACCGAAGCGTCCCGGTTCTGGGACGGCCACCACACGACCCACGTGCCGGACGGCGAGCCGCGCGCCAACGTCCGCCTCGTCGAGGTCGTCGCCGGACTGACCCCGGGCCGGGCCCTCGACCTCGGGACCGGCGCCGGCGGGGACGCGCTGTGGCTGGCCCGCCGCGGCTGGCGCGTCACCGCGGCCGACATCTCCGCCGTCGCCCTCGCCCGCCTGGACACCCGCGCCCGGGACCTCGGGCTCGCGGACCGGGTCACCACCGAGCGGCACGACCTGGCCGCGACGTTCCCGGCGGGCCGGTTCGACCTGGTTTCGGCGCACTACCTGCACACGTCGTTCCCGCTGCCGCGCGAGCAGGTGCTGCGGCGGGCCGCGGCGGCCCTCTCCCCCGGCGGCCGGCTGCTGGTCGTCGAGCACGGGTCCGCCGCGCCGTGGTCGTGGAACCAGGACCCCGCTGCCTTCCCGGCGCTGGAAGCGCCGTCGCTCGATCCGGCGCAGTGGACCGTCGAACGCGCCGACGCCCTCACCCGGACCGCCACCGGACCCGGCGGGCAGACCGCCGAAGTCGTCGACCACCTCCTGCTCGTCCGCCGCTCCCGCTGAGAGGACCCACGATGCCCCGAACCCGGAGGCGGGACACCCCGCCCCCGCGCACCGGACCGGCCGAAAAGGACGTCCTGCGCGGCTTCCTCGACCACCTGCGGGCCGCCGTCGCCGCCAAGGCCGACGGCGTGCCGGAGCCGCAGGTCCGGACGCCCGGTGTCCCGTCGGGCACGTCGCTGCTGGGTCTGGTCCGGCACCTCGCGCACGTCGAGCGCTTCACGTTCCTCGGCGAAAACACCACCGACTGGCCCGGGACGTTCCGGCCGCGGCCGGAGGAGACCGTCGCCTCGGTCCTGGCGGACTACCGCGCCGCCTGCGCGCGGGCGAACGCGGTCATCGACGCCTGCACCGACCTGACGCGGCCGGTCGCCCGCCCCGGCCGCGACGCGCCGTCGATGCGCTGGGCCCTGGTCCACATGATCGAGGAGACCGGCCGCCACGCCGGGCACGCCGACATCCTCCGCGAGCTGATCGACGGCAGCACCGGCCGCTGACCGCTGACCTGGCATGATCGGACTCCGTGCGGGTACTGCTGGTGGAGGACGACCAGCCGATCGCCGACTCGCTGCGGCGCGGTCTGGTGCGGTACGGCTACGAGGTGACGTGGGTGCGGACCGGCGCGGAGGCCCTGGCCGCCGAGCCCGCGGACATGGTGCTGCTCGATCTGGGACTGCCCGATGTGGACGGTCTCGACGTCTGCCGCGACCTGCGGGCCCGCGGTGACGTGCCGATCATCGTGATCAGCGCGCGGGCCGACGAGGTCGACCGGGTGGTCGGGCTGGAGATCGGCGCGGACGACTACGTGTCGAAACCCTTCGGCGTGCGCGAGGTGATCGCGCGGATGCGGGCGGTGGCCCGCCGGGCGCGGCCGGCCGCCGCCGAGCCGCAGCCGCCCGACGCGCTCGCCGGCGGGCGGCTGGTCATCGACCGGCGGGCGCGGCGGGTCCACGTCGACGGCGCCGAGCTCGCGCTCTCCCCCAAGGAGTACGACCTGCTGGCCTTCCTCGCGGACGCGCCGGGCGCGGCGCTGACCCGCGAGCAGATCATGGAAGCCGTCTGGGACGCCCACTGGTTCGGCCCGACGAAGACCCTGGACGTCCACATCGGAGCGTTGCGCCGCAAGCTCGGCGACGCGGCCGTCGTCGAAACCGTGCGCGGGGTCGGCTTCCGGCTGGTGGTCGCCGGGTGAGCGGGCGGGAGTCGCTGAACCGCCGGCTCGTCGTCAGCTACGTGCTGCTGGTGGCGATCGCGATCGCCGCGTTCACCGTGCCGGTCGCGTTCGTCCTCACCGGCCAGCTGCGCGGGGACGTCGAGACGTCGGTGCGGCGGGAAGCCGACACCGCCGCGCTCCTGCTCTCGGCCGGGGACCTGCCGTCGCGGCAGGCGCTGGCGCGGCTGGCCGAGGCCTACGGCAAGGAGACGCCGGGCCGGCTCGACGCCGTCCTCGCCGACGGCACCGCGCCGGGCCCGCTGCCGGTGCCGCCCGCCGCGGACGACCCGGCCTTCCGCGACGCGCTGGCCGGGCGGGCCACCACCCGGTGGACCCACGCGGCGGCGCTCGACGCCGACGGTCTCGTGCTGGCCGTGCCCGCGCGGGACGCGGCGGGCCGCGTCGCCGGGGCGATCCGGGTCAGCTACCCGTCGGCGCCGCTGGACGCGCGGCAGCTGCAGATCTGGGGTTTCCGGGCGGTGCTCGCGGTCGCGGTGCTCGTCGTCGCCGCGTTCCTCGGCGCGTTCTTCGCCCGGCACCTCACCCGGCCGTTCCGGGAGCTCACCCGGATGGCGGGCCGGCTGCGCGACGGCGAGCTGACCGCGCGTGCCGAGGAGACCGGCCCGGACGAAACCCGCACCCTCGCGCGCACGCTCAACAACGCCGCCGAAACGATCGACACGCTGGTGCGGGCGCAGCGGGCGTTCATCGCCGACGCGTCACACCAGCTGCGCACGCCGCTCACGGCGTTGCGGCTGTCGCTGGACAACATCGCCGACGGCGTGGCCGACGCCGACGTCCACGAAGACGTCGACCAGGCGACGGCCGAGGTGGTCCGGATGAGCGGGCTGGTCAACGGCCTGCTCACCCTGGCCAAGGCCGAGGCGGCGATCGCGGCCCCCGAGCCGGTGCGGGTCGCCGACGTGGTCGCCGGGCGGCTCGCCGTCTGGCGCGCGGTGGCCGCCGACCGCGGCGTCGACCTGCGCCAGGCCGACGCGGACGCGGACCTGCTCGCCATGGTCAGCCCCGGGCACCTCGAGCAGGTGCTGGACAACGTGTTGTCCAACGCCCTGGAAGTCTCCCCCGACGGCGGCGCGGTCACCGTGTCGAGCGGCCGCCGGGAGGGCCACGCCGTGCTGGAGATCGCCGACCAGGGCCCAGGGATGCCCGAGGCCGAGCGGAGCCGCGCGTTCGACCGGTTCTGGCGCGGCCAGGGCCGGACCGGCCCGTCGGGGTCCGGTCTCGGCCTGGCCATCGTGAAGCAGCTGGTCACCGACGACGGCGGCACCGTGTCACTCGGCGACGCCGACGGCGGCGGGCTGTCCGTCCGGATCGCGTTACCCCTCGGGCATCGCTGACGAGTGGTGGTTGACGATCAGCCACTTGCCCTCGCGCAGCTCGTAGACGTAGGTGTAGCGCGCCCGCACCCGCTCGGTCTTGCCGTCCTTGGTCAGCGTGAACTCGTAGACGCCGGTGTTCACCGCGGTGTCGGCGTCGAGGACGTCGACGATCTCGTCCTCGATCACGCCCTGCGGCTTGCTCTGCAGGAACTTCGTGAAGTAGTCCACGATCTCCGCGCGGCTGCGGCGGACCTCGTTCGACACCGTCGGCAGCAGGACGGCGTCCGGCGCGTAGAGATCGGCCACCCGCTGCGGGTCGCCGTTCGCCAGCGCCGCGTTCCACTGCGGGAACAACGCCTCGATCTGCTGCTCGGTGGGCCGTGCCGGAGCGGCCGCCGCACCGGTCGGCGTCGCGGCGGTACCGGTACCGCACCCGGCCGTCACCGCCGCGACCGCCGCGGTCGCCACCACGACCACACCCCACCGTGTCTTGCGCATTTTCGCCTCCTGGACCGGGAATCGCTTACGAATCCACTGTGGAACGGCGACCGGAAGGGGAATTCCAGCGCGTGGACAGGAACGGGGAAAAGTTCGGCCAAGCCGTTCGCTGTGCGAACCACCGGGGAGAGTGCTAATTGATCCGGTATGACCGAATCACCGAACCACCCGCAGTCGCCCGCCTCACTGGGCCAGGCGCCCGCTCCGCCGCGTCCGGGCACGATCGAAGGCGCTTTCTGGGCGTTCATCGCCGCGCCGGTCATCGGGCTGATCGGCGGCCTGCTCATCTTCGCCGACCGGGACCGGATCGCGGCCGGCCTGCGCGACACGGACAGACAACGCGGCGGCAACCTCACCGACGCGCAGCTCGACCAGGTCGTGACCGTCACGATGATCACCGCGGTGGTGATCGCGGTGGTCATCGCCGGGCTGTACCTGCTGTTCGCGTTCAAGCTGCGCGCCGGCCGCAACTGGGCGCGCATCGTGCTGACGGTGCTCGCCGCCCTCCAGCTGCTCTCGGTGCTGACCGGGCAGAGCACGATCGGCGGTTACGTCGCCGTGCTCGCGGCGGTGGTCGGCGTGGTGCTGTCGTTCACGGGGCCGTCGAACGCCTTCTTCGCGGCGGCCAAGGGTCAGCGCTGACCCGGCCGGGGTCAAGCGGCGCCGGGGAAACCGCTCCGTCCGTGGTGGACGACGAACCTCAGCTGTTCCGCATCCGGGCCGTGAGCCGGAGGAACTCGTCGTCGTCTCCGGCGGCCAGCGCGGCGGCGCGGTCGGGGTAGACGTCCAGCACCCGGCTGGCGCCGGTCAGCCGCAGCGCGCGGCTCACCACCGCGTTGCCGCCGGTGACGACGCGGAGCCGGGCGTTCTGGGCGGCGGCGTGGTCGGTGGCCGCGCTCAGCACGCGGACTCCCGCCGCGCCGAGGAAGTGCAGCCCGGCGAGGTCCAGCACGACCGCCCGCGGTTCCCCAGCACCGGCCAGCGCGGCGGCCACCGCCTTCACGACGACGAGGACCGTGCCGACGTCGAGTTCGCCGGCGAAGGTCAGGAGCGCCGGATCGCCGTGCGAGCACAAGACCCGCAGCCGCCCCGTCGGGGAACCGAAGGACGCCACGCGTGAAACACCCCATCTTCGAGACAGACCGGACCCGCGGCTCCTGCACGACCCGCCCGCGCACCAGGCTACTGACGCCGTCCGGCTGATCACAACCCGTGACCGTCGGAGTCGACCTGTTCGTGGGACAATCGGCTCCCGAAGATGGTCGTCGCGCTCGCCGGAGACGGTCCACCTCGCCAGTGAGTTCACAAAGGACCTCAAGGACGTCGTCGTGCCGCCGCGGTGGCGCGCGTCACCGCTATGACGACCGCGATCACCGCCGCGGCGATCCCCGCGCAGCCGAAGGCCCAGCCGAGCCCGGCGGCGTCGGCGACGGGCTGGGCGAGCAGCGGCGAGGCGAACTGGCCGAGGAACAACGCCGACGTCAGCAGCCCGAGGGCCCGGGCGCGCGCCCCCGGGGCGACCGAGGCGACCACCCAGCCGTTGACGGTCGGGTTCAGCAGGCCGATCCCGGCCCCGACGACGACCATCCCGAGCGCGGCGACGCCGAGGGAGCCCGCCGAGCCGAGGAGGACCAGCCCGGCGGCGAACGCGGTGAACAGGACGATCGCCAGCGCCGGGAAGTCCCAGCGGGCCCGCAGCCGCCGGAAGTTCAGGCCCACCAGGGTCATCACCAGGTTGACCGCGGCGATGAGCGCGCCGGTCACGGCCGGGCCCGCGCCGCCGACCTGGCCGAGCCAGAACGGCGCCTGCGTCGGCACGGTGTAGAAGACCACCACCCCGAGGAACATCACCGCGTACAGCCCGAGCAGGCGCGGCTGCCACGGCGACGCGGCCGGGACGTTCCCGGTGTCCGGGTGCGCGGCCGCTTCGGGAACGTACCGGAGCACGAGGAGCAGCAGCGGCAGCGCGAGCAGGTAGACGGCGAACGGGCCGCGCCAGCTCACCGCGGCCAGCAGGCCGCCCAGCAGCAGGGCGACGACGCCGCCGAACCCCATCGCCGCGCCCTGCAGGCCCAGCACCCGGCCGTGTTCGGCGGCGGGGTGGTGGTCGGCGAGCAGGGCCGTCGAGGTCGTCATGACGCCGGCGATCCCGACGCCGAGGAGGGCGCGCCCGGCGAGCAGCCAGGGCAGGGAGTCGAGCACCAGCCCGGAGCCGCCGCCGACGGTGTAGAGCAGCAGGCAGCCGGCGAGCAGCGGGACGCGGCCGATCCGGTCGCCGAGCCGGGCCAGCAGCGGTGCGGCGACCATGATCGCGAGCCCGGGCAGGGTGAGCACCAGCCGGACCAGCAGCTGCGCGTGCGGCTCGGCGGCGAAGTGCCGCTCCATGCCGGGCAGGGCCGGGGTGATGGTGGCGCTGGCCATGATGGTCATGGTGCTGACCGCGAGCAGCGCGGCGAGCACGGACTTCGGCGGCCGCCCGACGTCGGCGAGTGTCATGCCGGCGACGGTAAGACCTCACCTTTGGTCGAGGTCAAGCCCGGCCAGACCCGCTGCCCCGCAACCGGGGCAGCACGGCCAGCCACGCCAACGCCGCCTCGACACTCCCGTGGATCGGCAGCACCCGCGCCAGCCCCAGCACCCGGATCGGCCGCAGCACCGCCCGCCCGTCCGCCGCGATCGCGAACGGCACCCCGCTCACGTGCGCCTCCGATGCCGCCACCAGCAGCTCGGTGATCCCGCCCGCGCCGCAGAACGACACCTGGGACAGGTCCAGCACGAGCGCCCGCGGCGCGAGGTCGATCTCCTCGCCCAGCCGGACCCGGAGCCGGCCCAGGACCGGCAGGTCGATCTCGCCGCGGACCGCGACGGTCGTCGCCTCCGCGGTGGTGGTCACCCGCAGGGTCATCGCGGACGGGACGTCGACGCGAAACCGCGGAGCGGCGATCTGGCCGAGCACACAGACCTCCTCGAAGCGAGGGAAACGCGGGGAGCGGCTGCCGGCTGAACCGCGATGCCCCACACCGTACGCCTCCTCGGCGGCCGGTTCCGCCCCGCCGCCGAATTCGTCGAATTCGGAGTCCGGCGTGCCGAATTCCGGGAATGCGCCGCCGCCGATCCGGATAACGGTTCGGAGATCCAGTCGGCGCAGAAGCCCACCAGCCGTCCGTCTTCTGCTAAAAAGTGCATCGTTTCGTCGACCGACGCAGGGGTATGGGTGGCTTTCGAGGAACAGCTCGTCAACGGGCGGTACCGGCTACTGGGGCACCTCGGCCGCGGCGCGATGAGCCTGGTGTGGCGAGCCCGGGACGAGCGGCTGGACCGCGTGGTGGCCGTCAAGCAGTTCCTGCACGAGCCGGGCGCTGACATCTGCGACCGGGCGATCCGGGAGGCGCGGCTGGCCTCCCGGCTGCGGCACCCGCACGCCGTCGCGGTGTACGACGTGTTCGAAGACGCCGGCTCGATGTACCTGGTCATGGAGTACGTGCCGGCCCGTTCGCTGACCGAGCTGCTCGTCGAGCGGGGCCCGCTGCCGCGGTGCGACGTGGTGAAGCTCGGGCGGCAGCTCGGCGCCGCCCTCGCGGCCGCGCACGCCGACTGGATCCTGCACCGGGACGTCACGCCGAACAACGTGCTCGTCACCGACGACGGCACCGCCCGGATCACCGACTTCGGGGTGTCGCGCGCGCTCGGCGAGCACCCGGCCGCCGACGAGGGCGTCGTCGTCGGCACGCTGCCCTACCTGGCCCCGGAGATCGCCCGGGGCGGCGAGGCGGGCCTGCCGTCCGACGTCTATTCGCTCGGCGCCACGCTCTACACCGCCCTGGAGGGCACGCCGCCGTTCGGCACCAGCGACGACCCGATCGCCCTGCTCCGGCGGATCACCGAGAACCAGCTCACCCCGCCGGCCCACGGCGGCCCGCTGACCGCCGTGCTGATGCGGATGCTCGAACGCGACCCGGCCGCGCGCCCGACGATGCAGGAGGCGGTCGACCTCCTGGCCGCCGTCGGCAGACCGGTCCCGCCCGCGGTTCCCCGCCGGTCCCGGCTCCGCCGTGCCGCGGTGACCGGCGCCGCCGCGTGCCTGACGTCGATCAGCGTGGCGGCCGGCCTCGCCCTCGCCGACCGGCCGGGGACCACCGCTGCGGCCCCCGTCGAGCACCCGCCGACGACCGTCACCGCGGACCGCACCGTCCACAGCACCACCACGGCCGCCGCCCCGGTACCGGCCCGCGCCTCCGACGGTCCGGCGCGGCGCCCGACCTCGTCCGCACCGGCGGCACCGCCCGAGACCGCGGGCTGCACCGCGCGTTACGAGGTCGTGAGCGCCTGGCCGGGTGGCGCCCAGGCACAGGTCACCGTGCGCAACGACCGGCCGACGCGGCTCACCGGCTGGATCGTGACCTGGGTGCTGCCCGGCGGCGCCGGCATCCGCGACCTGTGGAACGGCACCCTGACTCAGCGCGGTTCCGCCGTGACGGTCACCGACGCGGGCTGGAACGCCCTCGTCGAGCCGGCGGGCTCGGCGTCGTTCGGGCTGAACCAGGACATCACGGCGGGCCTGCCCGCCGTGCCGGCCCTCAGCTGCCGGACGAACTGATTCGTTATCGTTCCGTCACAACCGGATCCGCATTTCTTCCGTAGCGACCGGTTTCGTTTCCGGCATCCGGAACGAATACGTCGAACGCTTTTTCCTGCACCCACCCAGGTGAGTGAATTGGGCCGACGGGCCGAACTGCGTGCCCGCGCCGGCCGTGTCCCCTGATGACGGAAGCGACAGAGGGGAGCGTGCCCGTGCACGAAGGGGCAGTGATCGCCGGCCGGTACCGCGTGCTGGGCCGGGCGGGTCACGGCGCGATGGGGACCGTGTGGCGGGCGAAGGACGAACGGCTCGACCGCCTGGTCGCGATCAAGCAGCTCTTCCCCGACTCCCCCGCCGACCCGGCGGCCGCGGAACGCACGCGCGAGCGGACGATCCGGGAGGCCCGGGTCACCGCCCGGCTGCGCCACCCGCACGCGGTCGTCGTGTACGACGTCGTCGAGCAGGGGGCCGCCGCCTACATCACGATGGAGTACCTGCCGGCCCGCACGCTCACCGACCTGCTGGAGGAACAGGGGCCGCTGGTGCCGGAGTACGTGGCGGAACTGGGCGCCCAGCTCGCCTCGGCACTGGCCGCGGCGCACGCGGAAGGCGTGGTGCACCGCGACATCAGCCCGAACAACGTCCTCGTCACCACCGAGGGCACGGCCAAGATCACCGACTTCGGCGTGGCCCACGCACGCGGGGAGGGCACCGCCACCGGCCGCGGCCTGGTCGTCGGCACGCCGGCCTACCTCGCGCCGGAGGTCGCCGACGGCGACGAACCCGGCTTCCCCTCCGACGTCTACTCCCTCGGCGCGACGCTCTACACCGCCCTCGAAGGGCGGCCGCCGTTCGGCACCGACGAGAACCAGCTGGCCCTGCTCAAGCGCGTCGGCGGCGGCCAGATCACCCCGCCGGCCACGAGCGGCCCGGTCACCGACGTCGTCGTCCGGCTGCTTCACCGGGATCCGGCCGCCCGCCCCGCGATGGCCGGGGCGGCCCGGTTGCTGACCCGCGCCACCGCGCCGGGCGTGGCCCCCGTGGTGACGCCGGCCGACGCCGAGCCGGTACCCACCCGGCGACGTCGCTCGCGGGTGGCCTTCGCCGGGACGGCGCTCGTGCTGACGGCGGCCGCCGTCGTCGCGGCGACCACCATCCCACCCGGCCGGGAGCCCGAAAGCGCCGCGGCCCAGCTCGCGTCGGCGCCGTCCAGCACCCCGGCCACCGGCCCGGTCGCGGCCGAACCCGCCCGCTGCGCCGCGCGCTACCAGGTGGTGAAGTCGTGGGCCGGCGGCTTCCAGGGGCTGGTGACCGTCCGCAACAGCGGGCAGGCCCAGGTCCGGGGGTGGACGGTCAGCTGGGCGACGCCGGCCGGGACGAGCATCGACGACCTGTGGAACGGCAGGCTGGTGCGGACCGGCGCGACGTCGGTGATCGTGAACGCCGAGTGGAATGCGGAGCTGAAGCAGGGCGAATCGACCACCTTCGGCTTCATCGCCCTGGCCCGCGGGGGCAACCGCGGGATGCCGGTGACCGAGTGCAGACCGGGGGAATGAATCGGCGTCCAGCCGTTTCGCCCCACCCGACGAAGGTGGCTTGACCAGCGCCGTTGCCCGGCATTAAGGTCAACGTCCACCCCTTCTTGTTAGCGCTAACTTCCGACCGGACAACGGATCGGACAATGGGTCTCGAGAAAGTCCTCACCAAGATGACGAAATTCCGCGACGTGGCGGACGAACCGTCCGGCGGCGGCCGCGGCGCGGTCACGATCACCGACGTGGCGAACGCCGCCGGTGTCTCGGCGAGCACCGTGTCGTACGTGATCACCGGGAAGCGGACGATCTCCCCCGCCACCCGGCGGCGGGTCGAAGAAACCATCCGGGCCCTCGGCTACCGGCGGCGCAGTGGCTCGCCCGCCCCGCGCGCGGGCGTCATCGCGGTGGCGGTGCCGCTGCTCGGCGACCGGCAGCTGGGCCTGGAGATGGAGTTCTTCTCCGCGGCCGCGGGCGCGGCCCGCGAACTCGGGTTCGACCTGCTCCTGGTGACCGACGACGAAGGCACCGCGGGCCTGCACCGGGTGACGTCGGCCGCGCTGGCCGACGCGGTGATCGTGCTGGACGCCGGCGAGGACGACCCGCGCGTGCCCGTCCTGCTGGCCTCCGGTCGCCCGGCGGTGCTGGTCGGCGCGCCGGGGCGGCACCGCGGGCTGGCGTCGGTGACGCTCGACTTCGCCCCGGCCGGCCGCGCCTGCCTCGACCGGCTCGCCGACCTCGGCCACCGGTCGATCGCCCACCTCGCGCCGTCCGCGACGCAGCCGGGCCACCGGCTCCGGTACCTGAAGGGCTTCGCGGAGAGCGCCCGGGCCACCGCCGCGGAGCGCGGCGTGGCCACGGTTTCCCGGCCGTGCGCGCCGACGGCCGAAGACGTCGCCCGCTGCCTGGACGAGCTGTTCGCCGACGGCGGCCCGACCGCGCTGGTCGTGCACGACGAAGCGGTCCTCCCCCTCGTCACGACCGCGCTCGGGCAGCGCGGGCGGCAGATCCCCGGTGACGTCTCGGTCGTCGCGGTCTGCTCGGACACCGTGGCGGGACAGCAGCGGATCCGCCCCACCGCGGTGGTGATCCCGGCGGCCGAGCTCGGCGCGCTGGCGGTCCGGCGGGCGGTGCGCCAGCTCGACGGCGGGCCTGCCGCCGACCCCGAGGTCGTGTTCCCCCGGCTCGCCGAGGGCGAAAGCACCGCGGCCACCGCGCGGGAAGAGGTGCCGCTGCCGCGCGGGTGAGAATTCGCGGAAAATCGAACCCGTCGCGCCGGACGGCCGTATTTCCTTTCGAGGGTCCGTCGACGTCGACAGGGGATTACGGGTGGCAGCGAAAAAGGGAGCATTGGCCGGGCGGTACCGGCTTCTCGAACCGGCCGGCCACCATCCCGGCGGCGCGGCGTGGCGGGCCAGGGACGAATTGCTCGACCGGTTCGTCGTCGTCGAACAGCTGCCGCCGGGGTGCCCGTTCGACGCGGCCCATTCCGACCGCGTCCGGGCCAAGGCGATCCGCGACGCGCGGGTGGCGGTCCGGCTGCACCACCCGCACGTGGTCGTCGTGCACGACGTCTTCGAGCACGACCTCACCCCGTACGTGGTGACGGAGGACCTGGCGACCCGCACGCTGGCCGAGCTGGTCGAGCGGCGCGGGAGCTTCCCACCGGACCGCGTCGCGGCACTCGGCGCTCAGCTGGCGTCGGCGCTGGCGGCCGCGCACGCGGCGGGCATCCGCCACCGCGGGCTGGGCCCGGACAAGGTACTCCTCACCGCGGACGGGACGGCCAAGATAGCCGGCTTCGGCCTGGGCACCGGCGGCTTCCCGGCCCCGGAAGTGGCCGGCGGCGCGAGCCCGGGATTCGCCGCGGACGTCTATTCCCTCGGTGCGACGTTGTATTTCACGCTCGAGGGGCGCGTGCCGGGCACGGCCGTCCCGCCGCGGGCGAGCGGCCCGGTCCTCGACGCCCTGCTGCCGCTGCTCCGGCCCGAACCGGCCACCCGCCCGTCGATGGCCGAAGCCGAGCGGACGCTCACCGACCTGGCGGTCTCCCGTCCCGTGGCGGTCGCGGAGCCCCGGAGCGGCCGGTCCCGCACCCGGGTCCTGGTGACGGGCACGGTGCTGGTGGTGGCGCTCGGCACGGCGGTGACGACCCGCGCGGCCTTCCGCCGCCTCACGACCTGACCCAAGCACCCCAATGTGGCGTTCGGTGCATCTCACGCACCCAATGTGGCGTTCGGTGCGTTGGACGCAACGAAGGCCACATTGGGGCGCCGGTGACCGGCGGCCCGCGAGCTACCTCGACGGCACGTAATAGCTGCCGTACTGCGGGGAGAAAACAGTCGGTGGTGGCGGGGCCGCCGTTTCGGTGACCGTCCGGGTGCCGGCGAAAGTGATCTGGCCCGGCGCCGCCGGGCCGCGGACCGACGGCGGCTCCGGTTCGTCGGAAACCACGAACGAAATCACCGCGAACGCGCTCAGTGCCGCCACTCCCGCCGCGCCCGCGAGCAGCCAGCGCGTGACGTGGTCGGGGCGCCGTACGCCCGGGACCGCCGCCGCCGGGCCGCGGGTGTCCGCCGGAGGCCGCGCGGAATTCTCCGCCTGGCACCGCTGAATCAATTCCTGGACCGAAATCTGCCGCCTGGTCGCAGGCGCCGTCGGGCGCGTCAACCGAACCACCTCCGATTCCCCACATGCGAACTCTCGCATGTCCCGTCGCGGAGACTAGGAGGTGATCCACTTCTTGTAAATCCCACGATCGCGATCCGGTCGTTATCGCTTCGATACAACCGGATCCGCATTTCGGCCGTAGCCCGAAAGAAACGCCGGTGAATTCGACGATTTCACTGTGCCACGGATTCCGCCGCACCCCCGCAGGATTCGCGCACCACGAGCGTCGGCCAGAGCTGGAGCCGGTGCACGGGCCGCCCGGCCGGGTCGGCGAGCCGGGCCAGCGCGAGCTCGGCGGCCACCGCGCCGAGCCGGTGCTTCTGCGGGCACACCGCGGTCAGCGGCGGGTCGGACGCCGCCGCGACCTCGTCGTCGTAGGAGACCACCGCCAGCTCACCGGGCACCGCGATGCCGCCGTCGCGGGCCCGCTCGATCAGGCCGATGGCCTCGCGGTCGGCGTGCACCAGCAGGGCGTGCACGCCCGCCCGGCGGCAGCGCGCCAGCAGCGTGTCGTACTCCGCCGCCCAGCCCGGGGAGCCGTAGACCGGGACGTCGAGATCGAGCGCCGTGTCCAGGCCGAGGGAGCCGATCGTCTCGCGCCAGCCGGTGCGCAGCGCGCGGCTGGTCGGGCTGGACCGCGACGTCACCAGCCCGACCCCGCGGTGGCCGAGGGAAACCAGGTGCCGGACGGCCAGCCCGGCACCGAGCGCGTGCGCGGTCGTGGCCGCGTCCAGCGCCAGGGTGGGCAGCTCCGGCGGCGGGACGCGCTCGACGAGGACCACCGGGACGTTCAGCGAGCCCAGCCAGCGCAGCAGGTCCAGCGCACCACGCCCGCTGGTGGCCGGCGCGACCAGCAGCGTCTGCACGCCGCGTTCGAGGAGCTTGGTGATCTGACGGCGGTCCTCCGCCGCGTCGTAGCTCGACGCGCGCAGCACCAGCCGCCCGCCCGCCGCGGCCACGGTGGACTGCGCGCCCTGGACCACGGTCGGCCAGTAGTACTCCACCGACGGCGCGACCATGCCGACCAGCGCGCCGGGCACGGCCGGCCCGAACACCGACGCGGCACGCCCGGGCTCGGGGTGGCTGCCGCGGGGCCGGGTCAGCGTCACCCCGCCGTGCACGCGCGTCAGCAGCCCGCGGTCGGCCAGCTCGGTGACGTCCCGGCGGACGGTGACCGCGGTGACGCCCAGCCGCTCGACCAGCTCGGTGAGCCGGACCGCTCCGTGTTCACGCACCAGGGAAAGGATCAACTGGTGCCGTTCCGACGCGAGCATCACCGGACCCGCTCCAGCCGGACCCGCGCCGGGCCGTCGCGCACCACCAGGGTCAGCCGGGCCAGGTGTTCGCCCCAGGAGGCCCGCAGCAGCGGGTCTTCCAGCGGACGGCGTTCGAGCTCCGCGGTGGTGTGCCGGGGATCCCAGCTCAGCCGCAGCACCCCCGACACGACCGCTTCGCCGTCGCCCAGCTCGACGTCGCCCGCGAGCACGTGCCGGAGCCGGACCGGCCGGACGCTGTCGTCGTCGGTCACCAGGACATGGGGGTGCGGGGACCGGACCAGCCGCACGGACCGGTTCCAGCGCGCCACACCCGGGTACGCCCCGGCGAGGTCGGCGGACAGCGTGGCCGCGGCAGCGGTCAGGTCCACCCGGACGTGGCGAGCGCCGAAGGCTTCGCCCGGCTCCTGACCGGCCCCCGGCTCGGGTACGTTGTGCCATTCGCTGCGCAACGGCCAGGCCTCGTAGCGGTCCGGGCCGAAGCTGGCCGCGGTGTAGGTCGGCTGGCCGACGTCGGCCACCACCGGCACGCCGTCGACCGCCACCCAGTAGGACCCGACGTCGAGGTGGTTGTGCCGTTCCCCGTTGTGCCCGGCCTTGACCGCGACCGTCAGCCCGCGCGGCGTGCCCGCCGTCTCCCGGGCGACGAGCACCTGCACCCGCGGCAGCCATTCCTCGCGCGTCAGCCAGGTGGCTTCGGGTTCCGTCGCCAGCGCCTTCCGCCAGTCCGCGTCGGCCAGGCCGGACAGGGCGCGGCCCAGCCCGGCCGACGGCCACACGGGCCGCCCACCGGCGCGCGCCCGGCTCACCGCGTGCGCGCGGACGTCGTCGTCGCCGAGCCGCTCGCCCCAGCGGTGCAGGACGTGCCACGGCTGGGCCGGCGACAGGCGGGCCGGGGCGTCGCCGGCGTTGACGTAGGCGTCGCCGCCCAGGTGCATCCGGTGCGGGAAGCGGATCAGCGGGGCCAGTACCGGAAGGTCACGCACGTCGACGCCGGTCGCGTCGGCCAGCAGGTCGAGGCACTCCAGCAGGCGGCAGGCGCCGTGCCACCAGTACGCGACGCCCTCGTCGATGCCGCCGTCGTCGGGCAGCACGGCGACGTAGTGGTCGAGGCCTTCGACGACCAGCGCCACGAGCCGCGAGCGCCGCTCCTCGTCGTCGACGAGCAGCACCGCGGCCGCGAGGACGGCACTGTGGATCCACGGGTTCCAGTTGTGCGCGTCGCCGGCCAGGCCGAGCCAGTGCCAGTCGCGGATCCGCTCGAACGGCGTCAGGACGCGGAGCTCGACCTCGCGCCGCAGCCGCCGGCGCAGGCCGGGGGCGCGGACGTCGAAGTGCGGGCCGAGGACCTGGTCGGCCCAGGCGAACAGCGACGCGACCTCGGCCGCGCCCAGGTCGAGGAACGGGTCGTCGGGATCGGCCAGCACCTCCGCGCGGCCGGCCGCGTGCCGGTCGTGGGGCGCCCAGCACCAGGTGGTCGCTTCGGCCAGCGCGACCAGCCCGTCGACCGCACCGTCCAGAAAGGACTCCTCGCCGGTCAGCACCGCGGCGAGCACCAGCGTGGTCACGCGTTCGCGCAACTCGCGGGCGGCATCTTCGTAGTCGGTACGGACGCCGTCGCGGAACGTGCGGGCCCACGCCGTCGCCGTGAGCACCGGGGCCGGCCGCGCGAGCACGGCATGGGCGTCGGCGAGCACCGCGGCGCCGTCGGCCGCGGCCCAGACCTGCCGGTCACGGACGTCGGGGAAGGCCGGCCGCCGCACCGGACGGCCGTCGAAGAACACGCGCAACACAGGAGCACCTTCGATCCTGATCGTTTGTGATCGCTTTTGACCTCAATTGTTGACTCGAACTATGGCACACCCCGACAGTGACAGCCATCACTTCGACGGAGGAGCAATGACGCTTCCGGGATCGGCGGGCCTGAACCGCCGGACATTCATCACGGCCACGGCCGGGCTCGCGGCCGGCGGGCTGCTCGGCGGCTGCGCGTCGGCGACGACCACGGCGTCGGGCGCCACCCGCGTGCGGATCTGGTCCTGGCTCACCGGCATGGACAAGTACGTCGCCGCGTTCAACGCCGCGCACCCGGACATCGCGGTGGAGCTCAACGTGATCGCGGCCGGTCTCAAGGGCGGGTACGCCCAGCAGACGAACGCGCTGCGCGCCCACAACGCCCCGGACATCCTGCACGCCGAGTACCAGGGCCTGCCGCAGCTGCTCACCACGGGCGGGCTGCGCGACCTGACCGACGACATGGCGGACCTCGAACGCGGCTACTCCCCCGCGGCCTGGCAGGGCGTCCGGCCCGGCGGGCGCACCTGGGCCGTGCCGATGGACCTCGCCCCGATGGTGCTCTACTACCGCAAGGACCTGTTCGACCGGCACGGCATCGCGGTGCCGCGCACGTGGGCCGAGTTCCGCGCCGCGGCGCAGGCCGTGAAGCAGGCCGACCCGGCGGCGCGCGTGACGACGTTCCCGCTCAACGATGGCTCCTTCTTCGCCGGGATGTGCTGGCAGGCAGGCGATCCGTGGTGGCGGGTCGACGGCGGCTCGTGGCGGGTGAACATCAGCGGCGAAGGCACGCTGCGCACCGCCGACTACTGGCAGGGCATGATCCGCGACGGCCTGGTCGCCACGGCCCCGACCGGCGACCAGGACTGGATCGGCGCCATGCACACCGGACGGCTCTGGGGCCTGCTCGGCGCGTCCTGGAGCGTCGGTTCGCTGGTGAAGTCCATCCCGCAGGACAAGGGCCGGTGGGCGGTCACCACCATGCCGACCTGGGACGGCGTCCGGGCCAACGGCGTGCAGGGCGGCAGCGCGTTCGCCGTCTCCGCCGAAAGCAAGGTTCCCGACGCCGCCGTGAAGTTCCTGCGCTGGCTGAGCACCGACCCGGCCGTCGCGAAGATCGGCACCACGTTCACCACGCCCTTCCCCGGCTACCTGCCGAGCCGGGACGTCGCCCGGCAGGCGTACAAGGGCGGCTACTTCCTCGGCGCCCCGGTGTACGACGTGCTCGACGAAGCCGCCCTGCGGGTCCCGGACTGGACGTGGGGACCCAACGCCCTGCGGATCTTCTCCACCGTCGTCGACCGGATGAGCGGGGTGAAAACGGGCGGCTCGACACTGGCCACCGCCGTCCGGCAGACGCAGGCCGACGCCGTCGCCGCGCTGCGCGAGCGCGGGTTGACCGTGCTGGAAGGGAAAGCGTGATGACCGTCCTCACCCCCGAACGCGCCGCGAGCGTCCCGGCCCCGCCCGGGGCCGGCGTCCCGGCAGGCGGCCGCCGTGGCCGCGGCCGCGCCGGCCTGGTGCTGGCGGCCCCGTTCGCGGTCCTGCTGACCGCCACGGTGCTCGTCCCGATCGGCTACGCGCTCTACCTCAGCCTGTTCACCGACCGGCTGTCCGGCCTGGGGTTCTCCGGCCCGAGGCAGGCGTTCATCGCGCTCGGCAACTACGTCGACGTGGTGACCGACAGCGCGTTCCACGCGAGCCTCGGCAACGTGGCGCTGTTCGTGCTGGTGCACATCCCGATCATGCTCGGCCTGGCGCTCGTGCTGGCCCTGCTGATCGACTCCGCCGTCGTGCGGCTGCGGCGGTTGTGGTCGCTGTCGGTCTTCCTGCCCTACGCGGTCCCGACCGTGATCACCGGGCTCATCTGGGCCTACCTCTACAGCCCGAACTCCGGGCTGACCGCGCTCCTGCCGTTCGACCCGCTGGGCAAGACCGGCATCCTGCCTTCGATCGTGAACATCGCGACCTGGCAGTGGGTCGGCTACAACATGATCATCTTCTACACCGCGCTGCAGGCGGTGCCGCGTGACGTCCTCGAAGCGGCGCGCGCCGACGGCGCCGGGGGCTTCCGGACGGCCTTGTCGATCAAGGTGCCGATGATCCGGCCGACGATGTTCGTCGCCCTCGTGTTCACCGTCATCGGTTCCCTGCAGCTGTTCACCGAACCCCTGGTGCTGCGCGGGTTCACCGGTTCGGTGACGAGCACCTGGTCTCCGAGTCTTTATGTGTACGAAGCCGCGTTCATCGCCAACGACTACGGCCGCGCGGCCGCCGCGTCCGTGCTGCTGGCCCTCGTTTCCGCCCTGCTCTCGGCGCTGGTCATGCGCCTGTCCGCCCGGAGGTCCCGGTGACGCTGTCCCCTGCCGCTTCGCGGTGGACATCACGCACAGTCGTGCACGTCCTGCTGGTACTGGCCGCGCTGTACGCGGTCCTGCCACTGGTCTGGCTGGTCACCTCGGCCACCAAGTCCGTCGGCGACTTCTCCACGACCGGCGCGTTCGAACTCGGGCAGTTCAACCTCGGCACGAACATCCAGGCGCTGTTCACCCAGGAGAACGGCATCTTCCTGGCCTGGATCGGCAATTCGCTGCTCTACGCCGGGCTCGGCGCGGTGCTCGGCTCGTTCATCTGCGCGGCCTGCGGGTACGCGATCGCGAAGCTCGACTTCCCGGGCCGCCGCGCGCTGTTCGCCGTGACGCTCGCCGGGGTCCTCGTGCCGACGACCGCGCTGGCCCTGCCGCTGTACCTGCTGGCTTCGCAGCTGCACGTCGTCGGGACGTTCTGGGCGGTGTTCATCCCGGTGCTCACCAACCCCTTCGGCGTCTACCTCGCCCGCGTCTACGCCGAGGCCGCGGTGCCCGGCGAGGTCCTGGAGGCGGCCCGGACCGACGGCGCGGGCGAGCTGCGGACGTTCTTCACCATCGGGCTGCCGATGATGCGGCCCGGCCTGGTGACGATCTTCCTGTTCCAGTTCGTCGGGATCTGGAACAACTTCTTCCTGCCGCTGGTGATGCTGACCGACCCGAAGCTGTTCCCGATGAGCCTCGGCCTGTACCAGTGGAGCACACGCGTGACCCAGTTCCCGCAGTACAACCCGCTCGTCATCACCGGCTCCCTGCTGGCCGTGCTGCCGCTGGTCGTCGCGTTCGTGCTGCTGCACCGGCAATGGCGGTCCGGGCTGGCGGCGGGCAGCGTCAAGTGACGCGCCGCCCCGAGACCCTGCTGGTGATGGCACGGGACACGATGGAGGTGCAGTTCGGCGAGGCGGAACTGGCCCGGCTGCGGGCCACGGCCCGGCTGGGCGAGCCGCTGTGCACCGACGAGCTGACGTCGGCGCCGGTGCGCGCGCGGCTGGCGGAGGTGGAGGTGCTGATCACGTCGTGGGGCTGTCCCCCGCTCGACGAGGCGGTCCTGCGCGCCGCCCCGAACCTGCGGGCGGTGCTGCACGCGGCGGGCAGCGTCCGCGACCACGTCGGCGCGGCGGTCTTCGACCGCGGCCTGCTCGTCACCACGGCCGCCGACGCCAACGCCGAGCCGGTCGCCCAGTACACCCTGGGCGCGATCCTGTGGGCGTTCAAGAAGGTGCCGTTCCTCGCCGCCGACGCCCGGAAGTCCCGGGAGGACTGGGGCTACCGCGACCGGCGGGGCGAGCTGTCCGGCCGGGACCGCACGGTGGTGCTGGTCGGCTTCTCCCGCGTCGGCCGCCGGGTCGCGGCCCTGCTGCGCCTGCTGGACCTGGCCCGGGTGGTGGTGGTCGACCCGGTGGCCGACCCGGCCGAAATCCGGGCGGCCGGCGCCGAGCCGGTCTCGCTGGCGGAAGCCCTGCCCCAGGCGGACGTGCTGAGCCTGCACGCGCCGTCGCTGCCGGAGACCCGGCACATGATCGGCGCCGCCGAGCTGGCCGCGCTGCCGCCCGGCGCGGTGCTGGTCAACACCGCCCGGGGCGCGCTCGTCGACACCGCGGCTCTGGAGCACGCCTGCGCCGAGGGCCTGCACGCCGTCCTCGACGTCACCGAGCCGGAGCCGCTGCCGGCCGGTTCGCCGCTTTACGACCTGCCGAACGTGGTGCTCACGCCGCACGTGGCGGGTTCGCTGGGGTCGGAGACCCGCCGGATGAGCGCCGAGGCGCTCGGCGAGCTCGAGCGCTACGCGGCCGGCCTGCCGCCCCGGGCTCCGGTGACGCGGCATTCGCTGGCGGTGCAGGCATGACCGCGCCTGGGCAGCACGCCGCGAGCCCGGGCCGCCACCTGGCCGTGCCGGCATGAGCGCCGTCGAGGACCGGCGGCTGTCGCCGTACACCGGCTGGACCCGCGCGCACTACGCCGCGCTGGCGGACCGGCTGCTCACCACGGCCGGGAAGTACCGCTCGCCGGCGGGCGCCCGGATCGACCTGCCCGGGCCGGCCAGCCGCAACGGCCGCGTCTCGGACGGTCTCGAAGGGTTCGCCCGGACGTTCCTGATCGCCGGCTTCCGCGTCGCCGGCGAGGGTGGCGCGGACCCGGGCGGGTTCCTCGAGCACTACGCCCGCGGGCTGGCCGCCGGCAGCGATCCGGCGTCGCCCGAGGCGTGGCCGCGGCCCGACGAGCTCGGGCAGTCCAAAGTGGAGGCCGCGTCGATCGCGCTGGTGCTCCAGCTGACCCGGCCCTGGCTGTGGGACCGGCTGGACGACGTCGTCCGCGAGCGGGTCGTCGCCTGGCTCGCGACGGTGATCGGGCAGCCCTACCCGCCGATCAACTGGGTGTGGTTCCGGATCGTCGTGGAGTCGTTCCTGCGCGAGGCCGGCGGACCGTGGTCGCCGGCGGACGTCGAGGAGGACCTCGCCGTGCACGCGTCGCTGCGGCGGCCCGGCGGCTGGCTCAGCGACGGCGACGAGCGCGCCTACGACCACTACACGGGCTGGGCCCTGCACCTGTACCCGTTGCTGTGGACGCACTTCTTCGACGTCACCGGAACCCTGTGCCCCGGCTCGCTGCGGCACCGGTGGGCGGCGGACCTGCGCGACTACCTCGACGACGCCGTGCGGCTCGTGGGCAGCGACGGCTCGCCGCTGCTGCAGGGCCGCAGCCTGGTCTACCGGTTCGCGGCCGCGGCGCCGTTCTGGGTGGGCGCGCTGACCGGGACGTCCCGGCTGTCCCCGGGCCTGACCCGCCGGGTGGCGGGCGGGATGGTGCGGCACTTCCCCACGTCCGACGGTGTGCTCAGCCTCGGCTGGCAGCACGCCTGGCCGGCCATGCGCCAGGCGTATTCCGGACCCGGTTCGCCGTACTGGGCCGCCAAAGGCCTGCTGGGACTGGCGATGCCCGCGCATCATCCCGTGTGGACGGACGTCGAGGAGCCGCTGCCGATCGAGACCGGCGACGTCGCCCGCGTCGTCACCGCACCCGGCTGGCTGGTTTCCGGACGACGTCGCGACGGCATCGCGCTGGTGGTCAACCACGGCACGGACCACGCCCGCCCCGGCGACCCGCGGTCCGATGCGCCGCTCTACGCCCGGCTCGGCTATTCGACGGCGACGTTCCCCCCACTCGGTTCCTTACCCGACAACGCGGTGTACGTGCTCGACAAGGACGGCCGGGCGAGCCACCGGGCCGGGTTCTCGACGTGCTACACGAAGGAGCTGCCGGGCGGGGTGCTGGCGGCGGCGTCCCAGGGCCGGGTCCGCTGGGTCGACACGTCCGCCGACGACTCCCCCGACCACGGTTCCGGCCGCAGCGGGCCGGTGGTGCCGGGGCCGGCGCTGACGGTGGCGTCCGTGGTGCGCGACGGCGTGGAGGTGCGGCTCGCCCGTCTCGACGGTGCTCCGGCCGGGTCACTGCGGCTGAGCGGCTGGCCGGTCTCGCACGCGACCCGGCCGGTGACCGAGCCGGGGGTGGCCGCCGCGCGGACGCCGGACCTGCGCTCGGAAGTGCGTTCCCTGCGCGGCTTCACCACGGCGGAGGTGACGGTCGAGTCCGGCACGTCGCCGCTGGGCGAGTGGACGGCGATCCCGTTCGTCGCGACCGAGGGGCCGCCGGAGCCGGGAGCGGTGTTCGCCGCGGTGGTGGTCCTGGACCGCGGCGGCCCGGACGAGCCCGACCCCTCCCTCACCATCGCCCCCGACGGCCGAGGCGGTCACCGGATCACCCTGGCCTGGCCCGGCGGCGTCACCGCCGAGGTAGCCCTCCCCGCCTCCGCGGATCATCACCCGTGACGGGGCGGGCATCACCCGTGCTTGAGCGGGCATCACCCGTGCTTGAGCGGGCATCACCCGTGATCAGGGAGGCATCACGCGAGATGCCCCTCCAGACACGCGTGATGCCCGCCGGGTCACGCTTGATGCCTCTTCCCGCACGAATGTCCTATTGACCTCTCCCCGCCTCATCCTGTTCCATTTTGTTGGGTTCTGTCTGAATCTTGTCGGAACATGGAGGTTCCTCCCGTGCGGCTGCGCGCTCTGAGTGTGGTTCTGTTGGCTCTCGCGGGAACCCTCTTGCCCGCCGGCCCAAGCCACGCGGCTGTCGACGACGTCTACGCCTACCTCGAAGATCCGCGGAAAGTCGGCGAAAACCAGGAGCCGCCGCACGCGTTCCTCGCTCCGTACGCCGATGTCGAGTCCGCCGTCCGGGGGCGGGAACAGACGCCGTTCACCCAGACTCTGGACGGGAAGTGGCGGATCGCCATGGCGGACAACCCCGCCCAGGTGCCCGCCGGTTTCCACGCCGCCGGGTACGACACGTCCGGCTGGCGCGAGGTCTCCGTGCCGCACACCTGGCAGACCGACGGCCTCGACCACCCCGTCTTCCGCAACATCGCCACCGAGATCCAGCCGGACGCGCCGCCGAAGGTGCCGCGTGACGTCAACCCCACCGCGGCCTACACCCGCGACTTCGACCTGCCCGCCGGCTGGGACCAGCGGCACACCTTCCTGCGCTTCGACGGCGTCACGTCGGCGTACTTCGTCTGGGTCAACGGCCAGTACATCGGCTACGACCAGGGCGGCTACACCCCGGCGGAGTTCGACATCTCCGCCGCGCTGAAGCCCGGCCCCAACCGGATCGCCGTCCAGGTGCACCGCTGGAGCGCGGGTGCCTACCTCGAGGACGTCGACCAGTGGCGGTACGCAGGCATCTTCCGGTCGGTGACGCTGACGTCCACGCCCGCCACCCACGTCCGGGACGTGACGCTGCGGACCGACCTCGACAGCACCTACACCGACGCCGTCCTGACCGCCGCCGTCGAGGTCGCGCGCAAGCCCGGCGGCACGACCGGCAAGCACACGGCCGCGCTCAGCCTCCGTGACGCGGCCGGCAAGGAGGTCGGCGCCACCCGCCAGGACGTCGAGGTCGGCGACAACGGCGGCGCGGCCACCCTCACTCTCCCCGTCCGCAACCCGGCCAAGTGGACCGACGAGACCCCGAACCTGTACACCGCCGTCCTGACGCTCACCGGCCCGGACGGCAGGACCACCCACGTCACCCGCGAAACCACCGGCTTCCGCGAGATCGAGATCCGGGACCGGCAGCTGCTGGTCAACGGCAAACGCGTGCTGTTCAAGGGCGTCAACCGCGCCGAAACCGACCCCGACCACGGCCGCCACGTGCCGCGCAAGGCGCAGGAACGCGATGTCGCGCTGCTGGAACAGCTGAACGTCAACGCCGTCCGCACCTCGCACTACCCCTCGGACCCGTACTTCTACAAGCTCGCGGACTCCCGTGGCCTCTGGATCGACGACGAGGTCGACATCGAGACGCACAACCACGAGAACTGCGCCCGGTGGTGCCAGGCGAACCAGCCCGAGTGGCGGGACGCCTTCCTCGACCGGCTGATCGGCATGGTGGAACGCGACAAGAACCACCCCAGCGTCTTCCTCTGGGACACCGGCAACGAAGCCGGCCTCGGCGCCCACCACTACGCGATGGCGGACTGGCTGCGGGCCAACGACCCGACGCGCCCGATCTACCACCAGTCCAACAACCCCGACGGCGACGCGCCCTTCGCGGACGTCTGGGGGCCGCGGTACCCGTCGCCGGAGCGGTTCGCCGAGCAGGCGAAGAGCACCACGAAACCGCTGATCTTCGGCGAGTACGCGCACGCGATGGGCAACAGCCTCGGCAACTTCCGCGAGTTCTGGGACACCATCCGCGCGCACCCGCAGACCCAGGGCGGGTTCATCTGGGACTGGGCCGAGCAGAACATCCGCCAGCGGGTCCGCACGGTCCCGGACGTGTCGGGCAACGGCATCGCCACCCACCTCTCCGGGCTGTCCAGGCTCGTCGACGGCCACCGCGGCAAGGCACTGGAACTGTCCGGTTTGGACGACTTCGCCGAGGTCTACCGCGACCGCAGGCTGGACCTCACCGGCACCGCGCTGACCCTGGACGCCTGGGTCAAGCCGGGCAAGTGGACCGGCGAGTTCGGGATCATCACCAAGGGCGACCACCAGTACTCGCTGAAGATGAAGAACGAGAACACGCTGGAGTTCTTCGTCCACAGTGGTACGTGGATCCCGGTGCAGGCGCCGGTGCCCGCCGACTTCTACGGCAACTGGCACCGCGTCACCGGCACCTACGACGGCACGATGCTGCGGCTGTACATCGACGGCCGCGAGGTCGGGCAGAAGGCGTTCACCGGCCGGATCGACTCTTCGTCGGCCGAGGTGAACATCGGGCGTGACTTCGAGACGTCGTGGAACGACCCCTCGACCATCGGCTGGCTGGGGCGGGGCCTGGTGGATGAGGTCCGCATCCACGACCGCGCGCTCACCGCGGCCGAGCTCGCCGCGTCGGAGCCGGCCCCGGGGGCGCTGCTCGCCCTCGACTTCGACAACGTGATCGACCGGGGCACCTACCTGTCCTACGGCTCCAGCCTGTCCGGAGTGGACGGACTGATCGGCGCGGACCGCAAGCCCCAGCCGGAGACCGCCCAGATGGCGTGGGCCCACCAGCCCCTCCGGTTCGCCTACGCCGACGGCGTCCTGTCGGTGACGAACGAACGCCAGTTCAGCGACACCGGCGACGTGAACCTCAGGTGGCGCGTCACCGAAGGCGCGAAGACGGTCAAGAGCGGCGAGCAGCCCCTGCGCGTCGCGGCGGCCGCCACCGGCCGGATCACCCTGCCGGTCAAGGCAAGTGACCGTGAGCGCTTCCTCACGGTCGAAGCGGTCGTCAAGCAGTCCGGGCCGACGCTGCCCGCGGGCCACGTCCTGGCGCACGACCAGTTCTCGCTCGGTGGCGCCCGGGTGCCGGGCCTCGACCAGGCACCGCTCGACTGGGGCCGGGTGACGGCGCGGGAGACGGCGGACGCGGTCACCGCGCAGGCCGGTCCGGTCGCCTACCGGGTGGACAAGCGCACCGGGACGCTGTCGTCGATGCAGTCGTGGGGCAAGGAGCTGCTGGCGAGCGGGCCGAAGCTCGACGCCTGGCGCGCGCCGATCAGCAACGAGACGTTCGCCTGGGGCCGGGCCGAGGGCGAAGACTGGCGCAAGCTGGGTCTGGACCGGCTGCAGACGACGGTGACCGGGGTCCGCGTGGACCGCGCGGGCAGCAGCGTCAGCGTCGTGGTGGACAGCCGGGTGGCGGCGCCGGACGTGGCGAACGCGTGGTTCGACCAGATCATGACGTACACGGTGGACTCGACGGGTGTGCTGCGCCTGGGTCACAAGGTGACGCCGCAGGGCGCGGTGCGCACGCTGAACTACCTGCCGCGCATCGGGGTGTCGCTGGGCGTCCCGGACAGCTTCAAGCGGTTCTCCTGGTACGGCCGGACCGCGGAAAGCTACGTCGATCGCAGGGACGGCACGCCGATCGCGGTGAACAAGTCCACTGTGGACGAGCAGTACGTGGACTACCACCGCCCGCAGGACCACGGCAACCACACCGACACCCGCTGGGCGCTGCTGACCGACGGCCGGCTGTCCGGCCTGCTGGTCAGCGGGGTGAAGGACGTCAGCGTCACGCCGTACGACGACCTCGACCGGGCGGCCTACCCGTTCCAGCTCCAGCGGAACAAGGGCTGGTTCACGCTGCACGCCGACCACGCGGCCACGGGCGTCGGCGACACCCCGAACCCGGTGCGGGAGAAGAGCCAGGTGGCGGCGGACACCACGTACGAGTACACGCTGTCGATGCGCCCGCTGAGCCTGGCCGAGGCGCTGACCGGCCTGCCCGCGGGCGGCTGAGCTCAGACGAGGAAGCCGCACCGAGGACTCTCTCTCGGTGCGGCTTCCTCGTGAGCACTCAGACCAGGTCGCTCCGGATCGCGAGCAGCTGCTCGCTCGACCGGTCTTCGCCGATCGCCGCGGAAAGGCCGCGGTCGGCGTTCGCGAAGCCACCGTGGTGGACGACTTCACGCGCGAACTTGGCCGCCACCTCGTAGTCGACGGCCTTGGTCGCGTTGAACGCCGCCCTGGCCGCGTGGAAGGCGGCGTCGAGGGTGCAGCCGATCGGCTGGACGACCGACGGCACCTCCAGCGCGGCGACCGGGCCCTGGACGTTCGCGAATTCTTCGATGCGGGTCACGTTCACTTCATCCATTTCAATTGCGGAAAATCGGCCGGGAAATTCCCGGTGGTCAGCGGTTGATGATCGCGTCGATCAGCTGCCGGGCGGACATGTCACCCGGCGAGGTGACCTCGACGGCCGGCACTCCGGGGTGGTAGCCGTGGCCGAAGGCCCGGCGGTACGCCTGGTCCGCCAGGTGGGCGGCCCGCGCCGTCTGGGTCGCGTCCTCGGCGGCGGCCACCGCCCGCAGGAGGTTGATGCAGCAGGTGGTGGGGTCCTCCGCGGTCGTGAACTCGAGCGGGCCGAGCGGCGACGGCACGTCGGTCAGATAGCGGGCAACGGCGGTGTCAGAGGAGTTGATTTCGCTCATGGCACCGAAGGTTAAAGTGCCGGATCCGCCGTGACATCCACCGAAACAACGAAACGGGAATGGCGATCGCCGAAGGTTTTTTCCCGCATCGGCGGTCACTCCGGACCGGCGCCGACCGGAACGTCCCGGTTCGCCCGGACCTGCCGGGTGATGCCGACCGCCACCACGACCACGGTCAACGCGAGGCTCGCCAGCAGCTGCGGCCGGCCGGACGGCGAGAAGAGCATCGCCACGAGCAGCGCCGCCATCGCCACGATCGACAGCCACGTCAGGTACGGGTAGCCCCACATCCGCAGCGGCAGGCCGGCCGGGTGCGCGGCTTCCAGCCGGCGCCGCATCCGCAGCTGGGTCACGGAGATGGCGAGCCAGATGAACACCGCCAGCGCGCCGGAGGTGTTGAGCAGGAAGCTGAACACCTCCTCCGGCACGAAGTAGTTGAGCACCACCGTGGCGAAGCCGATGACCGTCGAGACGAGGACCGCGACCCGCGGGACGCCGCCGGTGGAGATCCGCCGCCACGAACGGGGCGCGTCGCCGCGGCCCGAGAGCGAGAAGGCCATCCGGGACGCGGTGTACAGCCCCGAGTTCAGGCACGACAGGACGGCCGTCAGCACGATCACGTCCATCACGGTCCCGGCCGCCGGCAGCCCGATCAGGTCGAGCACGGCGACGTACGGGCTTTTGCCGACACTGGCGTCGTCGTAGGGCAGCAGCGTCACCACGACCGCGATGGAACCCAAGTAGAACACCAGGATGCGCCACATGATCGAGCGCACGGCCCGGCGAGCGGAGCCGACCGGGTCCGGCGACTCCGACGCCGCGATCGTGGCGATTTCGGCACCGAAGAAGGAGAAGACCACCACGAAGATCGCCGCGAACACCGGCCCGGCGCCGTGCGGGGCGAACCCGCCGTGGCCGGTGAGGTTGCGCAGCCCCGGCGCCTCGACCCCGGGCAGCACACCCAGCACCGCCGCGAGGCCGAGCAGGACGAACACGACGATCGCCGCGACCTTGATCGAGGCGAACCAGAACTCGAACTCGCCGTAGGACTTCACCGAGAACAGGTTCGTCACCGTGAGCACCGCCATCAGCACCAGCACCCACGCCCACTGTGGCAGGAGCGGGATCCAGCGGTGCACGATGGCGGCGCCCGCGGTGGCCTCGACCCCGATCGTGGTCACCCAGAACCACCAGTAGAGCCAGCCCACCGAGAAACCCGCCCAGCGGCCGATACCCTCCTCGGCGTAGGCCGAGAAGGAGCCCGTCCGCGGGTCGGCGGTCGCCATCTCCCCCAGCATGCGCATGACGAGGATCACGAGCACCCCGGCGAGCGCGTAGGTGATCAGCACAGCGGGCCCGGCGTCCGCGATCGCCTGGCCGGAACCGACGAACAGGCCGGCGCCGATCACCCCGCCGACGGCGATCATCGACAGGTGCCGGGAGCTCAGCGTCCGGGACAGGCCGGGCCCGTCTTCCCTCGGTGGTGCCATCAGGATTCCCCTGTTCTCGAAGCGGCGAAGAGAGCGCCATCACGCTAGGGCCCTGGCCGAGCCGCGTTCACTGCGCGAAGCCGGGAAAATCTTCCTCGGATCGAGAGAACCGCGATCGCGGCACGGGGAATCCGGAAAACGCGGGTTACGCTCGCGTGCTCACGCCGGGAGCGCGCCCAGCCGAGCGTCGATCAGGCCCTGCACGGAATGGGAGCCGATCTCCGCGACAGCGGATTCCGGATCGTCGCCGAAATGGCCGTGCCCGCCGAAATGGTGTGCGGCCGTGACGAGCACCGCACCGGTCGCGAAAGCCGTCACGACACCCGCGGCCACCGTCGCCGCCGCGGCATAGCAGGAAACGGGCTGGGCCGGCTGCTCGGCGGCGAATCCGAACTGCCCGCCGCGCGCGTCGATCAGTTCGGCCACCGAGCCACCCGCGACGTCGAGCCCGCGGGGCGCGTCGACGTCGGCGCGGTACCCGTGGTGCCCGCGGTGGTGGCCGAAGTTGTTGGCCCAGGCGTTGGCGACGTAGCCCGCGCAGGCCGCGACCGCGGCGCCGGCGCCGACCGCCGCGACCAGCACGGCGGTTTCGCACAGGGTCGGCGCGACCGCGGGGGTGAGGTAGGTTGCGCTCGCGCCGAAATCGGTGGCATCGGCGATGGTGACGACCCGGGACGGTGTGGCCACGGACATGATTCCCTTTCTTGGAAACATTGGATGTCTATTCCCGCGGCGCCGAGATTTCGATTCACCCGGCCGCCGCTTTCGCCACGATGACACGGACCGGTCGGCACGGCCAAGCGTGTTCAAGAAGTGTTCACCGTGGAGGCCGTGTGCGGTGAATCACCGCACTTCGCGGACCGGAATTCGCGCTTCCCCGTCATTCGGTGGATGTGCCGGTCGCGGAATGCTCGCTACTCTTTCCGGCACACGGCCCCATCCCGTCGACTCCCCTGGAGGTACTGTGAGCACGTCAGCCACGATCGAATCCCGCGTTCCCGCACTCGAGGAGATCGCCCCGCTTGAAATGGGGCTCCCGCAGAGCGAAAAGGCCTGGTTCCACGCCTTCGCGCACAAGGCCGTCGACGCCTGGGTCAACATCACCGGCGGCCAGGACGGTGTGCTGCACGAGAACCCCGACCCCGTCGACTTCGGCGAAGCCGGGGCCGCCAAGTTCTCCCTGGCGGACCTGCTCGAGACGCGCACCCAGCGCGTTTCCTGACCACCCGGCGCAAAAGCCGGGCCGGCTCCGGCCGGCCCGGCTTTCGCGCGTGGCGGAAACGAACGGTGCCGGAAGGGCCGCAGCCCTTCCGGGATCACGGGCGGCACGGGGTGACCGGACCCTCGATCCGGCCGTTCCAGCTCGCCGGCGCGCGGAAGCACCAGCCCCGCGTGTCGGCCAGGTCGACACCGATCATCTGCGTGCCGCGGTCGGAGGCGATGAAGCGCGTGGTGGCGGCGTTGGCAGGCACCCGGACCTTGTACGTGCCGCCGAGCGCACCCGCGGGCCACGTCGTGCACTTGTGCTTGACCCGCGGAACTCTCCCGCCGCCGAAAGTCCTTCCGCATCCCGCGGAATTCCCGCTTCTCCGCGTAACGGGACCGGACACCGGGTACCGTGCGCCCGGTGGAGGTGAGCATGCCCTCGATCCGAGACGTCGCCAGGCAGGCGCGGGTGTCCACGGCGACCGCGTCGCGCGCGCTGCGCGGGCTGCCTTCGGTCACCGCGGAGACCCGGGCGCGGGTCGAACGGGTGGCCGCCGAGCTCGGCTACGTGATCCCGTTCAACGCCTCCAGCCTGGCTTCGGGACGTACCAACTCGGTCGGGATCGTGGTTCCGTACGTGTCCCGGTGGTTCTTCGGCACGGTGATCGCCGGGGCGGAGGCGGTGCTGCGCGAAGCCGGCCTGGACCTCGTCGTGTACGGCGTGCCCGACGCGGCCGGCCGGGCCCGCTTCTTCGACCGGCTGCCGGTACGCCGCCGGGTCGACGCGCTGCTGGTCCTGTCCCTGCCGCTGACCACGGGCGAAGCCGACGCGCTGCGGGCGCTGCGGGTCCCGGTGGTCCTGGTCGGCAGCACCGCCGACGGCATCCCGTCGGTCCGCATCGACGACCTCGCCGCGGCGGCCCAGGCGGTGCGGCACCTGACCGGGCTCGGCCACCGCCGGATCGGCCTGCTCGGGGAGACCGATCCCCCGCCCCACGGGTTCGCCACGCCCGGCAAGCGCCGGAACGGCTACCTGCACGCCCTCGCGGAAGCCGGGATCGAGCCGGAGCCGGGGCTCGAGGCAGCCGGCGGGTTCACCGCCGCCGCCGGCGAAACGGCGATGGAGCGCCTGCTCGCGCAGCCGTCCCCGCCGACCGCGGTGTTCGCGATGTCCGACGAAATGGCCTTCGGCGCGTTGAAGACTCTTCGCCGCGCGCAGGTCGGCATCCCGGCCGAGGTGTCGGTGATCGGCTTCGACGACCACGAGCTGGCGGGCGCGCTCGACCTCACGACGATCGCGCAACCGGTGTCCGCCCAGGGAGAACGCGCGGCGGAGCTGCTGCTCGACCAGCTGCGGGGCCGGCCCCCGGCCGCGGATGTGGTGCTCCCCACGGAACTGGTCCGGCGGGGCAGCACCGGGCCGGCCCCCGTGCCGGTCTGAGCGCCGCCGCCTTCCGCGTTTTTCGGAACCACCGGCGTTTCCTCGCGCATCTTCCCGAATTCCGCGCAGGAAAGCGCGGCCGAGGCGGTGCAACGCTTACACTGAACCGGGCGGCGATGGTCGCCGTCGGATGTGCATCCTCGGCCGGGAAAGGGACTCCACGCTCGATGTCCGCGCAAAGAGCAATCAGGTGAACGGCCTCCGCGCCGAAATCTGGGGCCGGCTGGCCGTCGAAATCGAGCAGGTACCGCCCGCGCGGCGCAACAAGGCGCACGACCTCGTCACCATGGCCATCTCCTTGCTGTGCGAGGACATCGACGCGGACACCCGCACCGAGTGGGACGCGCGCAGGATCGCCGCGATGCAAACCATGGGCAACGGCTGCGCCGCCGACGGCTGGCCGCTGGACCAGGTGCTCGAGCTACTCGGCCGGACGGGCGAGGAGACCGTGGCCGTGCTGGCGGCCACGCCCGGCACCACCGCCGGCCGGCTGAAGGCGCTCACCGAAACCTGCAACCGCTTCCTGCGGGAACTGCTGCGCGGCTACCAGGAAACGACGCTCGCGGTGAGGTCCCCGCGGTCCGCGGCGTACGACGACGCCGTGGCGCTCCTCCGCGGCGACGCGGCGACCGACCAGGGCCGGTTCGCGCCGGCCTACGCCGTGATGGCGTTCCGGACCGTCTCCGCGTCCACTGTGGACGACTCCGTGTTCGGCGAACCGGGCACCGGCGTGCTGACCGCACTGTGCGAACACGGCGGGTACGTGCTGGTCCCCGCCGGCGACGAGGAAACCGGCTTCGCCCGGTGCGCCGGCCTGCACACGTCCCTCCCCGACGGAACCTGGGCGGGCGTCTCGTGGCAGAAGACCGGGCGGCTGCCCGCCGGGCGGGCCGAGGCGGCGGACGTGGTGACGGCGGCACTGGCGGCCCGGCGGCCGCCGGGGTGCTACCTGCTCGGCGACGTGCTGGTGGAGTACGCCGTGCTGACCCAGCGGCCGGTGGCCGACCTGCTCGTCGCCAAGATCGAGCCGATCACGCGCAACGAGGTCCTGCTGGAAACCCTGCGCGCGCTGCTGGCGGCCGACGGCAACCGGTCCAAGGCCGCGGCCGAGCTGATCATCCACCGCAGCACGTTGGACTACCGGCTGCAGCGCATCGAACAGCTGACGGGCTACGACCCGACGTCGCTGCGCCAGCTGCACATCCTCAGCACGGCCCTCACGGCACACGAGGCGACCACCACCCCGCCCCCGCCGTTGCCGCTGGAGGAATCCGGGCACTGAGGCTTTCGCCGAATGCGAATTGATTCCGCCGCCGGCTTGGCCGAGACTGGCGAAGCCGATCATCGATCGGCGGACGGTCGATGTGGACCGGTTTCCTTTCCGCATTCTTCCGGAAGCAGGCGCGCATGGTCATCCATTTCGTCCGGCACGGCGAATCGCTGGCGAACGAGCAGAACCTCTTCGCGGGCAGGCAGGACACCCCGCTCACCGAGCTGGGCCTCCGGCAGGCGCGGCAGGCGGGCGACCGCGTCGCCGCACTCGGGATCCACTACGACGAGGTGCACGTTTCGCCGCTGGACCGGGCCCGGCGCACCGCCGGCGTGATCGTCGACCGGCTCGGCGCCCACCCCGAACTGGTCGTTTCGGACGCGCTCGTCGAGCGCGACTTCGGCGTCTTCACCGCCCAGAACAAGAGCCTGGTGAAGAAGAGCATCGGCTTCCGCGCCTACACCGAATACTTCCACAGCAGCACCGGGTGCCCGCCCGGCGGGGAGTCCTGGAGCCTGCTGCACGACCGGATCCGCCGGTACTACGAGCAGGTCCTGCTGCCCCGGTCCCGGGCCGGGAAGAACATCCTCGTGGTCGCGCACAAGTACGTGGTCGAGATGTTCGCCGTCGTCGTCGCGGACCTCGCGGCGGAGGACTACCACGACCTGAAGGTCCCCAATGCGCGCCCGGTGTCCGAAGCGGACCTGCGGCGGCTCGTGCGCGGCTCGGCGAAGACGTCCGCGGTGCACGACTTCGGCGAGATCGTCGAGATCCGGCTCCCGGTCCTCGTGGCGGGCGGCGCCGCGCTCGGCGCGGCGGCCCAGCTGGCCCTGCACGTTCCGATCCCGGCGCCGGTCTTCACCGGGGTGCTGGTCGCACTGCTGGGGCTGAGCACGTTCTTCGGCATGCTCCGGCTCCATTCCGGGGTACTGCGGGAATACGGCCCGAGCATCCGGAAGGCGCTGCCGTTGACGGCGCTGCGGGTCGGCGCCGGGCTGGCCCTCGTCTGGTTCTTCGCCGACGGCCCCGCGTCGTCGCTCGGCCTGTTCCTGCTCCTGCCACCGGCACTGCTGACGCCGGCCCTTTCCCTGCTGTGGGGCGGCGACTACTTCGCCGCCGTCCGGCAGACGGTGACGGCCTCGCTCGTGCTGCCGGTCGTGGTGCTGGCGGCCGCGTGGTTCCCGCACCGGCTGCCCGGGCTCGGCACGGCGGCGGCCGGCTACGTCGCGGTGCTGGGCGGGGCGATGGTGCTGCCCGCGATCGTCGCGCAGGTGCTCCGCCGCCGCGACCCCATCCGGGCCGGGCAGCTGAGCACCAACTGGACCTGGGTCGGCGGCGCCGCGCTGGTCCCGCTGGCCGCGGTCGCCACCTTCGCGTTGACGCCGGCGGACGGCGTGCACCCGGCCGGCTTGCTGCCGGCCGTGGCGGTCGTGCTCGCGACCCTGCTCGTGCTGCGCGCGATCGCCGTGCTGTACCTCAGGAAACGCGCCCTCCCGGCCGGCGAGGCCCGCGACCTGTTCATCACCCAGTGCACGCCCAACATCTTCCTGTGGTTCACGTTCGCCGGCGCGCTCGGGCACGGCGGGGCGTTGCTGGCACCGGTCGCCGCCTTCGGGTTTTTCGCGGCGATGCCGGCGGACGAGTTCGTCTTCGTGCGGCGCCACCGGAAGAAGCTGGGGGCCGCGATGGCGCGGAGTGTCACGCCGGTCGCCGTCCCGGCGCGAGCGTGACGAGGTGGAAGCTTCCACCCGGCTCGCCCGCGCCCGCCGCGGGCGGAGCCGGTGCGCACGGTGCCGGCCTGCCGGCGCACCAGCTCATCGCTCTGCTGCCGGGCCTGTCCTGAGCGGCTGCCCGTGTTCGCGGTGCTCAGCGGCCGAACGCGGCCGCGTTGTCACCGGCCCAGTCGGCGAAGGTGAGCGCGGGCCTGCCCAGGAGGTCCGCCACGGTGCCGGTCGTCGGACCGGGACGCTCGCTGTAGTCGGCCAGGGACCCGAGCAGGCGGGCGGGGACCTCCTCGGGCAGCCCCTGCGCGAGCAGGCCCTGCCGGACCTGCTCGGGCGGGAGCTCCTGGAAGGACAGTGTCCGGCCGAGGGCGGCGCCGATGAGCCGCACCTTTTCGTGCTGGTCCAGCGACTGCGGCCCGGTCAGCGTGTACACCGCATCCGCCGGGAGCTCGCCGCGGAGGGCTTGGACGGCGACCGCGGCGATGTCGGCCTCGTGGATCGGCGAGCTGGCCGCCCGGCCGTACGCGCCGCGCACCACGTCGCCCGCCTTGATCTGGGGTGCCCAGGCCAGCGCGTTGGCGGCGAAGTCGGCCAGGCGCAGGACCGTCCACTCCAGACCGGACTGGGTGACGAGGTCCTCGGCCGCCGTGAACTGGGCGGCGAAGCGGGGCTCGCCCGCGGGGTACTCCACGGTGGTGGCCGACAGCAGCACCACGCGCCGCACCCCTTGCTTGACGGCCAGCTTCAGCAGCTCGCCGAGCCCGGGACCGGTGGCGCGCGGGCTGATCTGCACCGCTTCGACGCCGTCCAGCGCCGCCTCGATCCACTGGGGGTGGAACAGGTCGCCCCGGACGGTTTTCCCGCCGGGCAGCGACGTCCCGTCGAGACCGCGGGTGACCGCGACAGCCTCGTCCGGCAGCAGTTTCAGCACCTGGCGTCCCACGACGCCGTTGGCTCCGGTGAGCAGGATCATGGTGATCGTTCCTTTCTCGGACGAGGTCAGCCGGCGGTCACGAGCGGCTCTGCGGCCGCGACGACGTGGCGGCGCCGCACCGGGGCCATCGAGGTCGGGTGGGCGATGCTCCACGCCGCGGTCTTGCAGATGAGTTCCTTGACGCGCGCGGCCGTCTTGCCGGTGAGGGCGGACGGCTTCGGCCGGTCGTCCGGGGTCACCCACTGCACGAGTGCGTCGTGGCGGCCGAGGCTGATGCACTGGCCGCTGTAGCCGATCTTGTTCTCCGGGAGCGGGCGTCCGGTCAACCGGGCGGCGATGGCGTCGGCGGCCTGGTGCGCCGTCGGCACCCCCGAGGCGCAGGACATCCGCAGCGGCGCACCGCTCGCGCCCTTGGCGAACGCGGCGTCACCGACGGCGTAGACGTCGGCGTGCGAGACCGACCGCATCGTGTCGTCGACGACGATCTGCCCGGTCTCGGCGACTTCCAGGGTCGTGGCCGCGGCGATGGGGTGCACGGCGAACCCGGCCGTCCAGACGGTCACGTCGGCCGGGATCCTGCGGCCGTCGGCGGTGACCGCGGCGCCCGGTTCGACGCCCGTGATGCCGGTGTTCTCGTGCACGGTGATGCCGAGCCGGTCGAACGTCCTGCGCAGGTGGCTCTGCCCCTTCTCGCTCAGCCAGTCACCGAGGCCGGCGCGGGCGGCGATGGCGACGTCGAGGTCCGGGCGAGCTTCGGCGATCTCGGTGACGGCTTCGATGCCGGTGAGGCCGCCGCCGGCGACCAGCACGGTCCCGCCCGCGGCCAGCTCGGCCAGGCGCCCCCGCAACCGCAGCGCGGACTGCTTGCCGGCGATGTGGTGGGCGTGCTCGGCGACGCCCGGGACGCCGTGGTCGCCCGCCGTGCTGCCGAGGGCGTAGACGAGCGTGTCGTAGGCGAGCTCGTCACCGCCGGTGAGGGCGACGGTCTTCCGTTCGGCGTCGACGGCGGCGACCCGCGCGATCCGCACCTGCACCCCGGTGCCGGCGAAGACGTCGGCCAGCGGGCGGGGCTTCAGGTCCTGCCCGGTCGCCAGCTGGTGCAGGCGGACGCGCTCGACGAACTCGGCGTCGGCGTTGACGAGGGTGATCTCGGTGTCGGCGGGGTGCAGCCGCTTCGCGAGGCGCCCGGCGGCGTTGGCTCCGGCGTATCCGGCCCCGAGAACGACGATGCGGTGCTTCATGGTTTTGCTCCTGTCCGGTCGGTGTGTGCTCCCTGAACCGGACAGCGGCGCGAAACCTGACAGAAGCTCGATGTGACCTGAGTCACCAGTCGCCGGCGAGCGGCTCCCCGTGGTCGGCGCCCGCCCAGCCGCGCATCGCGCGGCCGAGCTTGGCGGGGTTCGCCTGGGCGTGGACGGCCGCGATGCCGCCGTCGGTCACGTCCAGCGTGAAGACGCCGGCGATCCGCTCCCCGACCACCATGACCAGCGCGGGCATCCCGTTGGCGACCGCCGCGTACAGGTCGGGGCGGCCGCCGACCATGTCCCACTTGGCGTCGCTGGGCGTGAACAGCGTGCGCAGGAACCGGGCCACCCGCAGGGCACCGGTGATCGGCCGCCGCACCGAGAGGACCACGCCGCCGCCGTCGCCGATGCTGACGGCGTCGTCGGCCAGCATCTTGACGAGGGAGTCGGTCCGGCCGCTGAGGGCCGCGGCGAGGAACTCCTCGACGATCTTGCGGGCGGCTGCCGCGTCGACCTCGACCCGGCGCCGGTCGGCGGCCAGGTGCTGCTTGGCCCGCCGGTAGATCTGCTGGCAGTTCGGCTCGGTGAGGTCGAGCACCTCGGCGATCTCGCCGTGCGAGTACCCGAACGCCTCGCGCAGCACGTAGACGACGCGTTCCTTGGCCGAGAGCCGCTCCATCAACGTGAGCATCGCGATCGAGACGGATTCCCGCTGCTCGACGGTGTCCGACGGGCCGAGCATCCGGTCGCCGGCGAAGACCGGCTCGGGCAGCCACTGGCCCACGTAGGTCTCCCGCTTGGCACGCGCGGAGGTGAGCCGGTTGAGGCAGAGGTTGGTGAGCACCTTCGTGAGCCACGCTTCGGGCGTCTCGATGCGGTCCCGTTCGGCGGACTGCCAGCGCAGGAACGTGTCCTGCACCGCGTCTTCGGCGTCGGTCGCCGACCCCAGCAGGCGGTAGGCGATGGCTTCCAGCCTCGCCCTGGCGCTCTCGAACACCTCGACCTCGTGCACACCGACCGGCATGCCTTCAGTCAACCAGGTGTCCGGTCGGTGGTGTCCGGTTTTCGCCAACCCGTCCGGCCCGGACGTGCGCTCGGCCGCGGCCGGGGAACCTAACTCGCCGGGAGCCGCCGGTCTTCGCGGGCGCGGCGGGCCGCGATGCGGGCGTCCGTGCGGGCCTGGCACAGTGCCACCGCGAGCCGGGCCGACACCACCAGGATCGCCACCGCCGCCACGACCACCTGTGCTCCGGTGTCCATCCGGCCGCTCCTTCCCGGCTTGCGCCTGTTCCCCTCATGACACCACCCGGGACCCCGCGCCACCGGCCCGGCGGGCCCGGGTGGGGAAATCCCTCACGACCACGGCCGGCCCGTCCGCCGTTCGAGGAACCTTCTCCCCGATTCGGCGTCTTTCCGCCCGCGCGCCGCCGTCCGCGCCCGAAACTGGACGTCCGTGATCCCCGGCCGATCGGGAGCAGACCATGAGCACCGCCGTCGTCGTCGGCAGCGGCCCCAACGGGCTCGCCGCCGCCGTGGCACTGGCCCGCGAGGGTGTCGAAGTCACCGTGCTCGAGGCCGCCGGGCGGATCGGCGGTGGCGCCCGGTCCACCGAGGCCATCCTGCCGGGGCTGCTGCACGACGACTGCTCGGCGTTCCACCCGATGGCCGTCGGCTCGGCCTTCCTCGCGCAGCTGGGCCTCGACCGGTACGGCCTGTCCTGGGCGTGGCCGGAGATCGACTGCGCGCACCCGCTCGACGGCGGGGACGCGGCCCTGCTGCACCGGTCCGTCGCGGCCACCGAAGCCGCCCTCGGCTCCGACGGCGCCCGCTGGCGGCGCGCCTTCGGCCGCCCGGCGGCGCGGTTCGACGCGCTCGCCGAGGACATTATGGGCCCGCTGGTGCGGTTCCCGAAGCACCCCTTGACGCTGGCGCGGTTCGGCCTGCCCGCCACCCTGCCCGGTGCCGTCTTCGCGCGGCTGTTCGCCACGGAGCGGGCGCGGGCGCTCTTCGGCGGCATCGCCGCGCACGCCTTCCGGCCGCTGCACCACCCGATGACGTCGGCCATCGGCCTCGGCATCATCGCGGCCGGGCACCGGCACGGCTGGCCGGTCGCCGTCGGCGGGTCCGGCTCGATCACCACCGCGCTGGCGAAGCTGCTGGCCGACCTCGGCGGCCGGATCGAGACGGGCGTGCGCGTCACCTCGGCGACGCAGCTCCCGCCCGCCGACGTGACGCTGTTCGACCTCACCCCTGGCGCGGTCGCGGACATCCTCGGCGACCGCCTGCCCCCGCGGATCGCCCGCGCCTACCGCCGGTACCGGCACGGGCCGGGCGCGTTCAAGGTCGACTTCGCCGTCGAGGGCGGCGTGCCGTGGGCCAACACCGACGTCCGCCGGGCCGGCACCGTCCACTTGGGCGGGACCTACGCCGAGCTCGCCGCGGGCGAACGCGAAATCCACGCCGGACGGCTGCCGGCGCGACCGTTCGTCCTGGCCGGGCAGCAGTACCTGGCCGATCCCGGCCGCTCGGCGGGCACCGTCCATCCACTGTGGACGTACGCGCACGTGCCGCACGGCTACCCGGGCGACGCCACCGAAGCCATCATCGAACAGATCGAACGGTTCGCGCCCGGCTTCCGCGACCGGATCGTCGGCACGGCGGTCCGCTCGGCCACGCAGATGGCGGTGTACAACCCCAACTACGTCGGCGGCGACGTCATCACCGGCGCCACGACCGTCCGCCAGCTCGTGTTCGGGCCGCGGATCACGCTTTCGCCGTACGACGTCGGCGTGCCGGGCATGTACCTGTGCTCGGCGGCGACCCCGCCCGGCGCGGGCGCGCACGGCATGTGCGGCGCGAACGCCGCCGCGCGGGCCCTGCGCCACCTCCGCCGCGCCCGGCGGGCGTGACCGCGTTCCGCGTTTCCCCCGGGAAGGTTTCCGCCGATCGCTGATGGCCCGCGGGCCGGTGGGCGAAATACGCTTGTCCCATGGCCGCGCCCGGTGGGGACACCCGGGTGGCCGGCCCCACAGCCGGGCCCGCTCGCCCGTACGCCCCCAGGACGGGC